>UCFC01000001.1 GCA_900471515.1 Hyphomicrobiales bacterium
GGGGTTTGTCAGCAGTCTGAACCCCGCCGAGGCGGGGTTTTCGGCTGGTCGGAGTGGAGTGATTCGAACACTCGACCCCCACGTCCCGAACGTGGTGCGCTACCAGACTGCGCTACACTCCGTGACCAGCGGCGCCTCTATAGACCGGCCTATTATGTTGCGCAAGCACCAAAATTCAAAAAAGCGCGGGAATTTTTGACAGGCTTGTGACAAGGCCTTTCGGCCGGCCATGCAGCAAAAAGCCACACCCCGCGCAAATTCTTCAGAAGCGGCCAAGTGGCAATTTTCTTTTGCCGGGTTACGCGCTAAAGGGCTCGGCGGGACAGGCGAAACCGTCGCGAAGGCGGCTTCGCAGCCACTGGCTAGATATCAGGGACGACACGATGAAACTCCGCACCATGACCGGGGCCGCCGCGCTTGCGATTGCGCTTGCCGGATGCACCACCATACCTTCTGCCGGCAACCCGATCGAGGCACGCTGGGTCGGCCAGTCGGCCGGCAAGTTCTTTGCCGCCTACGGCCCGCCGCTCAGCGACCGCGACGAAGGATCTTCCACGATCTACACCTGGAAGGGTGGCTACAAGACGGTGCGCGTTCCGGCCAAATATGCCGAAGGTGCCGACGGCAAGCGCGGCAAGCAGATTGCCAGCGCCCGCACGCTCTACCTGCGCTGCGCCGCCGAAATCACCACCAATTCCGATTATACGATCCGCGATATCCGCACCGTCACCGATCTTCCCGGCCTGAACGGTCCGTCCTACTGCGCCGAATTCTTGGCGCCGGAACAGAAGTAAGACCGACTGCCTGATTTTTGTGATTTGCGGCCTGCCGGTGAAAATCGGCGGGCTTTTCTTTGTCATGACAGAGAGAAAGGTGAAAGCCTCGCACGGCTTGCGACAGGAATACGGCGGTCGATTGATTGTGGCTGGGGCGCCTGGATTCGAACCAGGGGATGGCGGTACCAAAAACCGCTGCCTTACCGCTTGGCTACGCCCCACCAGAGCTGAAGCGGATGCCGCTTCGCCAAAACGTGGCCTGATTAGCAAAGGACTGTCTGGCCCACAATCACTAAGTTCACTGCGGCGTCATATTTGTATGCGCGGCCATGTTCGGCATGGTAGGAGTTTGGCGAACGACACAGCCAATGGAGATACCGTTGAGCCAATATCGCGCCCGTCCGCCAGCGCTTGCCACGCTGATCCTCGACGATGCCGTCGTGCGCATCACCCAATGGGATTTCGAGCCGGGTGCCGATACCGGCGTTCACACGCACGGGTTCGGCTATGTCGTCGTGCCGATGACGGACTGCCAGTTTCTGATCGAGGATGCGCAGGGCAGCCGGCGGGTGGATGTCGCCAAGGGGGCCGCCTATCGCCGCGAGGCGGGCACCGAGCACAACGTCGTCAATGCCGGCGACAAACCCATGTCCTTCATCGAGATCGAATATAAATAATCATGTCCGGCGCGAACTTCGATCTTTTCTTCGAGCCGGCATACGGGCGCGCGATCAGCGTCGGCGACGGTATCCAGCGCCTGACGGCGAACAATCCGAACCCTTTCACCTTCCGCGGCACGAACAGCTATATCGTCGGGGGCTCGTCGGTCGCCGTCATCGATCCGGGGCCGCAGGACGAGGCGCATTTCGAAGCGCTGATGGCAGCGCTTTCCGGCCGGCAGGTGACGCATATTTTCGTCAGCCACACCCATCGCGACCACTCGCCGCTTGCAGGACGGCTGCAACGGGAAACCGGGGCGCTGACGGTCGGCGAAGGGCCGCACCGCCCCTCGCGGCCGCTGCGAGAAGGCGAGATCAATCCTTTCGCCGAAAGCTCGGACATGGATTTCGTGCCCGATATCGCCATTCGCGACGGCCAGACGATTTCGGGCGACGGCTGGGCGCTGACGGGCGTGCTGACGCCCGGCCACACCGCCAATCACGCCGCCTTTGCGCTCGAAGGCAGCGGCATCCTGTTTTCCGCCGATCATGTGATGGCCTGGGCGACGACGGTCGTCGCGCCGCCTGACGGCTCCATGGCGGACTATATGGCCTCGCTCGACAAGCTGATCGCCCGCAACGACGGCCTGCTGCTGCCCGGCCACGGCGGCCCGGTGACGACGCCGGCGCCCTTCCTGCGCGGGCTGAAGACGCACCGGCGCCTGCGGGAGCGCGCGATCGTCGAGCGCATCCGCGCCGGAGACGGCACGATCGCCAAAATGGTCGAGGTGATCTATCGCGATGTCGACAGGCGGCTGCATGGCGCGGCGGCGCTTTCGGTGCTGGCGCATATCGAGGACCTGATGGAACGCGGCGAGGTGACGGCCGACCGGCCGCCCTCCCTCGTTGCCCATTATCGGCTGGCGGGAGGCTGAGCGTGGCGGCACGTCCGGATTACAGCTATCGCGACGACCCTTCCGTGCCCGCCTTTGCGGACGACAGGCCGCTGATCCTGTTTGACGGCGAATGCGTGTTCTGTTCCGGCTGGGTGCAGTTCCTGCTGAAGCGGGACAGGCAGAAGCGCTTTCGCTTCGTCGTCGCCCAGACGCCGCTCGGCGAGGCGCTTTACCGGCATTACGGGCTGGAGACGCGCGATTACGAGACCAATCTTCTGATCGATGGTGGGCGTGCCTATTACAAATCCGATGCGACGATCCGGATGCTGGAGGGGCTCGGCATGCCGTGGGCTCTGGCCGGTGTGCTGCGGGTGGTGCCGCGGCGGATTGCAGATGCCGCCTATGGGGTGGTGGCGCGCAACAGGCTCAAGATTGCCGGGCGGCGGGAGAGTTGCATGGTGCCGACGGCCGAGGTGCGGGAGCGGTTTTTGGAATCGTAAGTCCGCTGGTTGCTCGGCCATCGCCGAGGCTCAGATGCCGGATCGATCTTACAGGATAGGTTTGCGGTAAGGGCGTTTTGGCTTGCCTCACCGTATCCCGGCCCTTCGCGCGGCTCAGGGCATTTGGCCCTGTAGTCGATCCACCGGATCGATTACAGCCGCTTTGCGGCACCGGACCTCACCCACCCGCAATCCCGAGGAGTTCGGAGTCCAAGGCGCCAAGATATTGCTCGGCCACTTCGGCGCTGAAGCCGAGGTCGTGCTGGCCATAGCGGGAGGCGACGCGCACGTCGACGAAGGTGGTTTCGGCCTCTTCGCGCAGGCGGATGATGATGTCGAAACGCAGGCCGAGGATGAAGGTGCGCGTCGTGCCCTGCAGGATCACGCCGTTGGCGCCGCGGATCAGCTTGGCCACGTCGTCGTCATAGGGGCGCGGCGTCGGCACGGGGATGACGTCGGGCGAATCGGCGACACCGCTTTCGGGCTGGGCCGGAACGGGCTTGTCCTCCAGTTCGCGGCCGGGCGTCGTGTCGCCCTCGCTCCTGGTGATGGTGATGCCGTTCTGCTTGGCGACTTTCTTGACGGCTTCGAGAACGCGGTCCAGCGCGCCGTCGTAACGCCGGCCGGTCAGCTCCGGATAGGCGGCAAGCTGCCTTTCGCGGTCGCCGGCGGTTACGACGGGATCGCGCGGCAGCCAGATCTGGTCGGCCTGCGGCTGCGAGAGCCAGTCGGGCGCGGAGGCCGTATCCGTCGTCACGTCATAGATTGCCGGCAGGTTGAAATAGCGCTCCGCCGCAAAGGCGCCGATTCCGAGGGGAAAGGCCGCGTAGATGAGCGCCGCCAGCGCATTCAGCCCGCCCTCCGCCCCGGTCATCCAGAGGCTGCGAAGGCCGATCGCCGACAAGAGCGTCGCAAGGGCTGCGCAACCGACCGAAGCGATCAGCACCAGAACGAGATAGGGGGTCGCCAGGCCGCCGAAGCGATGGGCAACCAGCACCGCCACCGACAGCACGAGCGCAAACGCCCCGAAATGCCGCGACAGGCGGGCAGCGCTGGAAACGGGACGATCGAAACGGATGGCCATCAAAACTACCGGTTGGTCGGCGGCGACGCTTGGGATGCGCCGGCTGCCAACGACTTTTCTAGTGCAAGATTCGTCTAAATTGAAACTCTTGTCTGAGCATTGCCAGCGCAATCCACGTCAAAGCGTGAGGTCCGGCAGCGCCGTCTTCCGTAAGCTATTGCTGATATGCCGTAAAAAGGCCATTCTGCCGGGGTCTGATACGTGTCCCACGAAACAGGAGAGACAGATGATCTCGTCCGAAATGAGGGAAAGGCCGCAGGCAACCTCGCCTGGCGGCATCGAGCGTGCCGAACCGCTCCTACCGCTGGAACTTCTCGAACTGGAACTTTCGCTGGAAGGCTATGCCGATGGCGAGGCCGGATTCTGCGAGACGGTGCGCAGGGCTGCCGCCGAAAGCCGCGGCGAATTCCTCTTCGACCTGCCGGCGGCGGGGCTTGTCGAGGATTGCCGGCGAATCGCCGTGCTGCGCATTCCGGCCTCGGACAGGACGATGCGCGTGGTTCTGGCCCTGCTCGACCAGAACGGCACGGAAATCCGCATGCAGGCGCCCGACGAGGATACCGAACATCTGGTGCGTTTCGCCGATGCCTTCATCGAGGTTCTCGAACGGATATAAGTTCCGGGGCATGTCGCGGACGCGACAGGCTTGAGCCCCTCTTCTTGCGCAACCGCAAAACCGCTGCACACTTTTGCGCGGCCTGCTTAGTCCCGGCCGGCCGCCGCTTCCGCCAGCGAGCGGAAGGGAAACTTGCGGCCGCATTCGCATTTCAGCATGAATGTTTCCTGATGGACCGAGGGGCGCTGCACGAAGAAACCGCGCGGCAGCTGGTCCACCTTGAAGTCGGGGGTCTTGCGCCTGGCGTCGTCGATCTCGGAGGCTTCGGCAAAGCCGCTATTGCCGCATTGCGGACAGGTGAGTTTCTTCGAGAATCGGTCGCGGATCGCCATGGTGCTCTTTCCCGTGCTGCTGCTTCTGCTCTTACATAGGAACGCCTGAAGACGAAAGTGGAACCAGGCACCCATCCTGCCGTTCCTCCCCCAAGCAAGGAGGCAACCATTCCGAACAGAGATGCGATTGCGCCATCCGGCGCTGCCGCCGACAGGAGACCGGGCGGGCGCGGCCTGATATAGTCAGGTTGACGACGCTCACCAGATGGATTTTCCTGGCCGGATGTCCATGTTCGAGGAAGAAACCGATGCGCCTATCTATTCTGCCGCTTCTTGCCGTTCTGGCAGCAGGGCTTGCCGCCTGCCAGACGTTGACGCCCGAGGAGCGGCGGGCGCGTGACGAACAGACCTGCCTCGGTTACGGCTTCAAGCGCGGAACGGACGGGTTTGCCACCTGCCTGCAGCGCATCGATCTCGACCGTCGCGCCCAGGCCCGCTACGACAGCGACTGGGTGATGGCCGACATGGCCTATAACCTGAACGGCCCCTACGTCTATCCGCGCTATTACCGCTACCGTCACTGAGCGGCCGCGATCACCGCCTGGGCCGCCGCAAGCCGGGCGATCGGCACGCGGAAGGGCGAGCAGGAGACGTAATCGAGGCCGATCGTCTCGCAGAAATGGATGGAAGCGGGGTCGCCGCCATGTTCGCCGCAGATGCCGAGCTTCATGTCGTTGCGCGTGCGCCTTCCGCGCTCGGCGGCGATGCGGATCAGTTCGCCCACCCCATCGAAATCGAGCGAAATGAAGGGATCATGCTCGATGATGCCCTTGCGCTGGTAGGTGGGGATGAAGGCTGAGGCATCGTCGCGCGAAATGCCGAACGTGGTCTGCGTCAGGTCGTTGGTGCCGAAGGAGAAGAATTCGGCGGCTTCCGCGATGACATGGGCGCGCAGTGCCGCGCGCGGCAGCTCGATCATCGTGCCGACCAGATAATCGATGCGCATTCCGGCTTCCGACATGACATCCTGCGCCACCGCATCGATCTTCGCCTTCACATAGTCGAGTTCGGAACGCAGGCCGACGAGCGGCACCATGATTTCGGGCACGACGGCTGCGCCCGTTTCCTGGGCCGCGACGACCGCCGCCTCAAAGATGGCGCGGGCCTGCATCTCGACGATTTCAGGATAGGAGATGGCAAGACGGCAGCCGCGATGGCCGAGCATGGGGTTGAACTCGTGCAGCGCATCGACACGCTGGCGCAGTGCCGAAGGCTCCATGCCCATGGCATAGGCGACTTCGGCAATCTCCTCGTCCGTCTTCGGCAGGAATTCGTGCAGCGGCGGATCGAGCAGGCGGATCGTTACCGGCAGGCCGTGCATGACGCTGAACAGGCCGGTGAAATCGCCCCGCTGCATCGGCAGGAGCTTGTCGAGCGCGCCGCGCCTGCCCTTCTCGTCCTCGGCCAGGATCATCTCGCGCATGACATGGATGCGCTCGCCCTCGAAGAACATGTGTTCGGTGCGGCACAGGCCGATGCCTTCGGCACCGAAGGAGCGCGCAGCGCGGGCGTCGGCGGGCGTGTCTGCGTTGGTGCGCACGGTCATGCGGCGGGCGCGGTCCGCCCAGCCCATGATGCGGCCGAAATCGCCCGACAGTTCCGGCTGGATCATCGGCACTTCGCCCTTCAGCACCTGGCCGGCAGACCCGTCGATGGTGATGACGTCGCCCTTTTTCAGCGTCACGCCGACGCCGATCAGCCGCTCGTTGCGGGCGTCGATGCGCATGGTGCCGGCGCCGACCACGCAGGGGATGCCCATGCCGCGGGCAACGACGGCCGCATGGCTGGTCATGCCGCCGCGCGTCGTCAGAATGCCTTCGGCCGCATGCATGCCGTGAATGTCTTCCGGGCTTGTCTCGACGCGCAGCAGGATGACCTTGCGGCCTTCCGCTTCCGCCTCGACGGCCTCTTCCGCCGTAAAAACGATCTCGCCGGTCGCAGCACCGGGCGAAGCCGGCAGGCCGGAACCGATCACCTGACGGCTAACGCGAGGATCGATGGTCGGATGCAGAAGCTGGTCGAGCGTCGAAGGCTCGATGCGCAGGACCGCCTCTTCCTCGGTGATGACGCCTTCGTCCACCATGTCGACCGCGATCTTCATGGCCGCCCGCGTCGAGCGCTTGCCGGAGCGCGTCTGCAGCATCCAGAGCTTGCCGCGTTCGATGGTGAATTCAATGTCCTGCATGTCCCGGTAGTGGGATTCCAGCTCGGCGCAGATGCGGCCGAACTCGGCGAAAGCCTCCGGCATCAGCTTTTCCATCGAGGGCTTTTCGGAGCCCGAGGCGATCCGCCCCTCCTCGGTGATGCTCTGGGGCGTGCGAATGCCGGCGACGACGTCCTCCCCCTGCGCATTCACCAGGAATTCGCCGTAGAGGATCTTCTCGCCCGTCGAGGGGTTGCGGGTAAAGGCAACACCGGTGGCCGAGGCATTGCCGAGATTGCCGAAGACCATGGCCTGGATATTGACGGCGGTGCCCCAGGATTCCGGAATATTGTGGAGCTGACGGTAGGTGACGGCGCGTGCGCTCATCCAGCTCGCAAACACCGCGCCGACGGCGCCCCAGAGCTGTACCGCCGGGTCCTGCGGGAAGGCTTCGCCCAGTTCCTCCTCGATCAGCGCCTTGTAGAGCGAAACGACATGCTGCCATTCGGTGGAGCTGAGTTCGGTATCGAATTCGTGGCCGAGGCGTGCCTTCTCATCTTCGAGAATCTCCTCGAACAGGTCGTTGCCGAGCCCCATGACGACATCGGCATACATCTGGATGAAGCGGCGATAGCTGTCCCAGGCAAAGCGCGCATCGCCGGCATCGTGGCCGAGCGCCTGCACCGTCTCGTCGTTCAGCCCGAGGTTGAGCACCGTATCCATCATGCCCGGCATGGAAACGCGCGCACCGGAGCGGACCGAGAGCAGAAGCGGCCGGCTGCCGGCGCCGAAACGGCGGCCGGTCATCTCCTCGATCCCGGCAATGCCCGCAAGCACCTGCCGTTTCAGCTCGGGATCGATCCTGCGGCCGTTCTTGTAATAGGTATTGCAGGCTTCGCTGACGATGGTGAGGCCGGGCGGAACCGGAAGGCCGAGACTGCACATTTCGGCGAGATTGGCGCCCTTGCCGCCAAGGATCTCCTTGTCTCGCGCCCGGCCTTCAGCCTGCCCGTTGCCGAACGTATAGACCCACTTGGTCATCTTCCCCCCAACACCATTTCGGGGACCAGCTTAATCCCTTGGTGTTGAAATGAAAATCGACAAATGCGGCGAAATGTTGCGCTGCACAATAAATGCCTAACGGGATGCAAAGTCAAACGATTGAAACTCTTGTTTTCGCATGTCGTTATCGCAAAACCGCTTCGCACGTTTGCGCGACATGCTTTGTTTAGGCGCATGTCGTTACCGCAAAACCGCTGCACACTTTTGCGCGACATG
>UCFC01000010.1 GCA_900471515.1 Hyphomicrobiales bacterium
GCATCGCCTGTGCTGAGCGCGGTTGCCAGGGGCTTGTGGATCATCAGCCGGGACTCGGCATGGTAAGCCGGCTTCAAGCCCGATATCAGCACGATGGAGGCCGCCATCACAACCGCCATCACAGCCACGATCATCCCCATCCGCCGGCGCAGCAACCGCAAACCCGACGTCAGATCAAACTCTTCCGGCCTCACCTCCGCCTGAAACCGGGGTTCATAGGGCATCGCCGGGAGCGATACGTTGCGATCTGGCGGAAAAGTTGAAATGGTCATTGTGCGCTAACCCTTGCTTGAGGTTGCGCGGAGATGGTTTCGTAGAGCTTTTCCATCGACCGCATATATGCCTTCATGCTGAAATAGTTGAGATAATGGGCGCGCGCCCCGGCCGAGAGGCGGCTGCGGGCGTCTGGATCCGTAACCAGCTTCGCCAGGGCGGCGGCCAGGGCATCCTTGTCTCCGACAGGGACGAACACGCCGTTTTTCCCGTCTGAGATAACCTCCTCGTGCGCTCCGACACGGGTGGTCACGACGGCAAGTCCGTGAGAGAGCCCTTCGAGCACGGCCATCGCCAGGCCCTCGGCATGCGAGGGCAAGGCGAGGATATCGGCACGTGCGCACAGCGCACGCGCTTCGTCGGCGCCAAGCCACCCCGGCATCTCCACCCGACCTGAAAGGCCCAGGTCTGCAGCCTGGCGGCGATAGTCTTCCACAGGTCCGTCGCCTGCCAATACCGCCCGCCACCTTAGCTCCTTCATCAGCGGATGGCTGAGGGCGAGCAGCAGTTCCGGAACGCCCTTGCGTTCGCTCAGGCGGCCAAGGAATACGATCAACGGCGGCTCGCCGGCACGAATGCTGTGCGGGCCGGGGTCGGGAACGCAATTGTGGGCGATGACGAGGCGGCGCTCGTCCACGCCCAGACGTGTCGCGAGCGTCGCGCGATCCCGTTGGCCGAGCGCTACGACGCAATCAGCGCGCTGAAACATCCGGCGTATGAGCGATTGTTGCCGCGGCGAGCGTTCTGCAAAGTCGCCGGCATAGTCGTAGTCGTGCAGGTGCAAGATGTGAAAGCACCCGAGCCAGCGGGCAGCCTCGGTCAGGATCAGCTTTCGCGAGGTGCTGCCGCGGCCGGCGACGTGAATATGATGAATACGTGCGGGATCGAGGATTCGATCCTTCGCCATCGCAAGGATAGCGCCCAGCAGGCGCAGAGGGGACGTTGCCGCAGACCACCGTGGCCCTCTGGTGTCGGTGACGGCATGTTCTGCACCGCCTTCTTTCGCCGTGCCGACTATGTAACCGACCAGCCTGCCAATGCCGCCGCCGTTCTCGCAGCCACCGGGAACGTAGTGACGGACGCTCGCCGTGCGGCGCATCGCCATATGATGACCATCCGTCGAGAGCTTCATCAACATGATCCGACCACCTCGCGATAGACGGCGGCCGCCCGGGCGCCGACCTGTTCGGGCGAATTCGGTCCCCTGGCCCATTCGAGCGCGTTGGCGCCGAGATTGTTTCTGAGTGCGTTGTCGTCGGCCAATGTCCGGATCGCCTTTGCGAGCGCTTCCGCATCGCCCGGCGGGACCACCATTCCCAATCCGTTGGGCTCGACGGTGGCTCGCAATTCGCCCACGTCGGTCACGATAACGGGTTTGCCGAATGCCGCCGCAAGGTTCAGCACGCCGCTCTGGGATGCTTCCGTATAGGGAAGGACGACGATATCGGCGTCGAGGAAAAGCTGGGCGACCTCCTCGTCTTCGATGAAGCGGTTGCGGATATCGTAACGGCCGGCTTCCCCCATGAGGGACCGGAAGACCCAGGGATCGTCGCCACGACCGGCGACCGTAACGTGCAGGTTGGGGAGCGCATCCTTGAGCATCGCCTCGGCACGGATCAGGTGTTCCAGGCCCTTGTAAGCGAAAATCCGCCCAAAGAGCAGGACACGCACCGTCCCATCGCCGCCACGCCGCTTCATTTGCTGCCGTCGCGCGAGTTCCGCATAGCGATGAATGGCGGGATGCGACAGGACATGCACACAGTCGGGCGATTTCGAGTACCGGTCGAGGACCATCCGCTTCAGCCCCTCGCCATGCACGACGATATGTCCCGACTGCTTGACCATCAGTTCCGGAGCCCAGCCGGGAAGGGTGCGCGTGTCGGAATCGCCGGGATGCACTTCCACGTCGTGAACGGTGGTCACGAGCGGGATCGGGCGCCAGAAGGGTACGGCAAAATTCAACCACAATGTGGAGTTGCTCAGCAGGTGAATGAGGTTCGGCCGCTCGTGCCGGATCAGACGCGTGAGCTGGTGCAGGAACCACGGATTGGCAAGCGAACGGTGCCGGGGCCAGTCCAGAAGGTGAAGATCGACGGCCGGATCGAACCAGGAAGCAAGATGCGCATAGCGCCGGCGCGGCACGCCCAGGACGACCGGCATGTGGCGCGCGACGCCGCTCGCGAAGGATATTGTATAGTCCTCCAGTTCGGAAACCAGCAGCAGCGCTTTCATTTCGCCGCCTCCGACAAGCCGATATCTCTGCCCGGGCGGGGGAGGTGGTAGGCGCTGCGCAACGCGTCGCGCGTCCGCCGCAGCAGGTTTGGTTCTCCGGAGAAAAACAGCCCTTCGACAGCGAGCTTGAGCCGGGTGCGCACATTGACGCCATCCAGCCCTGCCGCCGCCATCTGATAGGGGTAGTGATCCCTCAGGCTGAGCCTCGCCGGCAAGTCGTGGAACGAGAGGAACCGGTTCGTCGCCTCGACGCTGCGCTGCCAATGGGCCATCCGCCTTTTCAGCATCGAGGCGTCATCTGCTGGACGGTACCAGTTGTTGTTGTGGATCCGATAGAAGCCGAGCGTTTCCGGCAAGGCGGCAACGTCGCCCAGAAACGGATAGATTCCCGTGAGCCAGGCATCGGCGGATATGCGGAACTGTTCGGGAATCGGCCCGGCGGCATCCCACGCGCTGCGTCGTACGGAGATGGCTGACGTCATGGGGAAGGGCCACCAGCCGGCCGAACGCGTCAATTGCGGCGACAGGTCTCCTGAACACAGGGTTCGGGGGATCGGCTTGAGGATCGGCGAGCCGTCGATCGAAATTGGCTGAAGTCGATGATAGGTAAGCGATACTTCGGGATGCGAGCGGAAGGTCTCAACCGTCGCCGACAGCTTGCCGGGCGCCCACCAGTCGTCGGCGTCCAGAAAACAGAGGATGCCGCCGCTGCTGGATTTCACAGCGGCGTTGATCGCGGCGGCCTGTCCCGAGTTCTCCTGAAAGATCACCTTCACCCGGTCGCCATAAGCTTCCAGAACGGAGCGCGACTCGTCGCTCGATCCATCGTCCACGACGATGATCTCGACATCGGCCGTCTCCTGGCTCAGGGCGCTGTCAATCGCGCGTCCGACGAAGCGGCCGTAATTGTAATTGTTGATAAGAACGCTGATGCCTGGTCGCTCCATGACACCCTCTCACGCGGCTTGCCGGATTGGACCGCAGCGCCGCGACGTGTTCCTTGGGACCTCGATGATGGCGGCGTGCAGGGCGCTCCCTTGCCCGGCCGGGATCCTGCATTGAACCGAAGAGGTCGCCGCCAACAATGCCGGGACGGGTGATGCTTCCGTCACACAATGTGCAGAACCAGGACCAGAACGCGAAACCATAGGAATCCCAACCCTCTAAGCATCAACTACGAACAATCAGCCTGCGCGGGAACCATGGCCTTGCGCTATCGGGATCTGCTGCCGAGCCATGTCCTTCGCGCCATGCATTCCTCTCCAAGCTACCGGTGAATGGACACACGTAACATCTGCTCTTATTGGCAATCCCTTAGGCCCTGACCGCCACCTTTTGGGGGAGGGAGCCGCAGAAGGCCTAAGGACGGAGCGGCTATGGGGGTATGGGCTCATGCTTTGGACGTAGATGCCGCGGTCACGGCGTTGGTGCGCTGCGGATGCGGGCGGATACCCGCGAGGCCGCCTGCGCTGTCACAAGCCATGTTGCTGCGTTTTCTGCACTGTCGCCGGTCCGCTTCGGGAGCGGGCCGAGGGGCGCAGTCCTGCGCACCGTTTCGATGGTGCGCAGTTGGTCTATCGTGTGCGCGAGGCCAGCCAGGGTCTGAAAGCGGGCGCGGCTAGGCAGGCGCCCCGATAATCGGTGGAACAACCTTGTTGACCGCAAGCTGGGCCAGCACATCCGGGCTCAGCGTTCCCCGAACGCCGGGATGGCGGTGGCGACCTTCCTCGGCATAGGAATAGGTCTCCGCATCCGACGGGCCGAAAGTCATGAAGACGGCGACACGGTCAGGCGTTCCGGTGATCCGTCGAATGATCGATCGCGTCACGGTGAATGCCTTTTGAACGTCCAGGTGAAGCAGCGGCCCGATCCGTTCGAAAAATTTGCGCAGACTCCTGTCAACCAGGGTCGGCATCTGCCCTGCATGTTCGATGCGCACGTCGAAGATGATCGCATCGCCCGCCCGGACTCCAAGACCCCTTGCCGGCAGGCTCTGGACCAAGCCTTTCAGGTGAGATTTCGGCCGCACCTTCAATGTTGCGCTCGAGTTCTCGTCCTGGTCCTGCAGGTAGAACGCGATCTTGTAGACCTTGAAATTCTCGTCCAAGAAAATGCTTCCATCGACGCAGCGCGGATGGTGCGGGACGTCGTTATGCCACGACGACGTCGTGTTGATCATCAGATCGCACTCGCCTGTCAGAACGACATCGAGCGGTTGGGTAATTTCCTTGAGACGGTTGAGGATCGTATCGGAAGTCATGAATCTTGCGACTTCGTCCACGACATACATGGCATGAAGCTGGAATTTGCCGCCGTACAAATACTTGCCGCCGGATTTTAGATACTGTCTGGCAACCCGCCGCAATCTTTCCACCTGTTCAGGCGTCAGCACATCCCTGATGACAGTATAACCATTGGAGGTCAGATCGTTCTGCAGCTGGTTGGTCGTGCTGGGCGCCTCTGGAGGCCCGCTGGCCGGCCCCCACAATTCGTCTATTGCATTCACCCCTGTTGAATTCACCATTGTCTCTCTCCCCGGCTTTCTCGCGCTCAAACCTCCCCAGCTTTGGTCGCGCTAAAGCGACTGTCTTCCGCAGCTTCGCGAAGGTCAAACCGCTCTTTTCGGGGTAACGCTTATCAAAAAGAGCAATCGCGCCTACCCCGGGGATAGGGCCTTACTTCCAATATTGTATCTATTTCTATGAAGAACGCAGAAATGTGAAGTCTTTCTACGTCCAATAGCTGGAGCTGAAAGTATGGAGGCAGCGAGCCTGCCAGCATATTCTGGCGGCAGTTTCAGTTGGCAAAAGCGTAGATCATGAGAAATTCACCAGCAGACAGAAACCAAACTTCAGTCCCTGATTCAAAGGATTCCCTGAAGTGGACGAATGTCCTTGGTGTTCGAGTTTCCGCAGTCAATCTCGAAAGCGCGACCGGACTTATCGAAAAGGCGATCGAAGACCGCAGGAAAGAATATGTGTGCGTTCGCGACGCACACGGTGTCGTGCGGTGTCAGAAAGATCCCGAGCTTCGGTCCATCCATAACCGGGCGTTCCTGGTAACCCCGGACGGCATGCCGTTGGTCTGGGCGCTGAGACATGCCGGCTACGCGGAAAGCGACAGGGTCTACGGACCGGATCTCATGCTGTCCGTTTTCGATGCCGGCAGTTCCAAGGGTTTGCGCCACTTCCTTTACGGCGCGACAGCCGAAACGCTCGGCCAGCTGCAGACGCGACTCCTGGCAAAATATCCGCAGGCGCGGATCGTCGGTTCCTATGCGCCGCCTTTTCGCCAGCTGTCCATGCAGGAGGAAACGGATATTGCCGACCGGCTCAACCGGTCGGGTGCCGACATCATCTGGGTTGGGTTGAGCAGTCCCAAACAGGAACTCTGGATGGCGCGCATGCGCGAGCGCCTGGACGCGCCGATGCTCATCGGCGTCGGCGCTGCTTTCGACTTCCACGCCGGTCTCAAGCGGCAGGCTCCCAGGATCATTCAAAGAAGCGGCTTCGAATGGGCGTTTCGCCTTCTCTGCGAGCCGCGACGGCTGTGGCGGCGCTATGCGCTGGTCGTGCCGACCTTCATCTCACTGACCGCCTTTCAGAGACTGGGCCTTCGAAAGTTTCCGATCGAGGACGCCGTCTCCGGGTCGGGACAAAGGCCGTAGAGGAGTAAAGCATCATGTCCTCATTTGCGCCGTCAGCGATGACATCGGGTCCGTCGAAGGCATCTTCCACAAACGACATGGCGTCGCGAGCGATCCCGGCAGGGTCGGTGCCACCCATCGCAGCCAGGACGGCGGATCGCATTGGCTCGACAGGGCTGAGTATGCCGGCCGCACTGCAGCGCCGGTTTCCGCGGTTTGCAACGTCGTCGCTTCTGGTTGCCGGCGACATCGCGAGCTATCTGGTTGCCTATTTCGCCCTTCTGTCGTTCCTTCCAGAGGGCGCGGAGGGCAGGCTAGCGGAGCGCGCCTTCATCCTCACGGCACTGGCTGCGATCGTTCTTTATGCCTCGGCCGGCCTCTATCCCGGATATCGGCTGCACGACCACGAACATCTGCGCCGGCGCACGATAGCTGCCGTCAAGGTGGCCGTCCTGACGGTATTTGGAGCGATCATCCTGCCGGATGGCGAACGGCTGCTGCTTGCCATCATCGGCTTCCTCGGGCTCGGGCTGATCGTTCAGCCAATCGTGCATTGGCTTGCGAGAGGCCTGTGCTGGAAACTTGGCATCTGGGGAGAGCGCGCGGTGATCATAGGGGGGCGCAATCTTGCTCCCGCGCTCGTGGCGCATTTCAAGCGCCACTGGCAGTATGGCATCAGGCCGGAATCTTTCTCCCCCGACACGTCGGAAGTATTGCCGGACGGTGGGCCATCCATTGCCCTGATCGCAGCTGATGCGGGTTCGCTTGCACCCGATCTGGCGGCCATGCGCCGGAAGTTTGCGGAAGTCATTCTCCTCTCCGACACGCCGAGCCTCAAGGTCAGCGGCCTGCGGCCGGCGGATGTCGGCGGAGAGATCGGTATTCGCCTCGCCACCGGCGGAAGTCCGGTGAATTCGGATCTGGTTCGCCGAGCCCTCGATCTTGCCATCGCTATTCCTGCCGCGATTGTCGTCGCGCCCTTCATTGCGATTGCGGCCGCCGCGATCTACGTCATCGATCCGGGTCCTGTCTTCTTCCGGCATGCCAGGGAGGGACTGTCCGGCAAGCCGGTCTATGTGCTGAAACTGAGGACGATGTACCGGGATGCGGAGCAGCGTCTCGAAGCCTTGTTCCGGGAAAACCCGGCGATGCGCGCCGAGTGGCTGGCCCATTTCAAGCTCAAGGACGATCCGCGCGTCCTGCCGGTCATTGGGCATCTCCTTCGCTCATCGAGCTTCGACGAGCTCCCGCAACTGGCGAACATCATTGCGGGCGAGATGGCCATCGTCGGACCGCGTCCGTTTCCGGAATATCACCTGCTGGCGATGGACGGCGAATTTCGCGACAAGCGCCGTTCCGTCACGCCGGGGCTCACGGGCCTTTGGCAGATATCCGAACGAAGCAATGCGGATATCGAGCTGCAGCAGCAGCTCGACGAGTTCTACATCGACAATCGGTCCCTCTGGTTCGACTGCCAAATTCTTCTCAGCACGATCCCTGCGGTCTTCAAGCGCAGGGGAGCTTACTGACCATCCTCGCTTCTGCGGGGCAACCATCAACAACGGAGCACACCAATGCACGGACAAAAGCGAATTATGGTAACCGGCGGCACCGGATTTCTGGGATCATTCCTGTGCGAAAGGCTGTTGCGAGAAGGCAATGATGTCCTCGCGGTGGACAACTACTACACCGGCTCGCGCGACAACGTGCTGCATCTTCTCGACGACCCGCGCTTCGAGATCCTTCGCCACGACATTACCTTCCCGCTCTATGTGGAAGTCGACGAGATCTACAATCTCGCCTGCCCGGCATCCCCGGTCCATTACCAAGTCGATCCCGTTCAGACGATCAAGACCAATGTGCACGGCGCCATCAATATGCTTGGCCTTGCCAAACGCACCAAGGCGAAGATCTTCCAGGCCTCCACGAGCGAAGTCTACGGTGATCCGGCAGTCCATCCCCAGCCCGAGGAATATCGGGGCAGCGTCAACCCCATAGGGCCGCGGGCATGCTACGACGAAGGCAAGCGCTGTGCCGAAACATTGTTCTTCGACTACCATCGCCAATATGGCGTGGAAATCCGGGTGGCGCGCATCTTCAACACGTACGGGCCGCGCATGCAGACCAATGACGGTCGCGTCGTCTCCAATTTCATCGTTCAGGCGCTTCAGAACGAGCCGATCACCATCTTCGGAAACGGAACGCAAACCCGCTCGTTCTGCTATGTGGACGATCTGATCGAGGGCTTCATCCGCCTGATGGGCGCGCCTGCCGGCATCACCGGGCCGATCAATCTCGGCAACCCCGGAGAATTCCAGGTTCGCGAACTGGCCGAAATGGTCATCGAAATGACCGGGTCGAAATCAAGCATCGTTTACAAGCCTCTGCCGATCGACGATCCGACGCAGCGCAAACCGGATATCAGCCGCGCAAAACAGGACCTCGGCTGGCAGCCGACAGTAAATCTGCGCGAAGGGCTGGAGAAAACCATCGCCTATTTCGAATGGAAGCTTTCTGGAGGAGCCAGGAGCATGCCTAGCGCGCGGTCCCAGCAAGCCGCTTATGCCCATCTGCCGACCCCGGCCGTCGGCCTTCCCGTCCAGGAAGCCGTATCGATCGGGCCGTGAACGGCAACGCCGGTCCTGGTGGGGCGAAGCTCGGTTTCTTTCGATGGGATGGTGCCGGAAACATGAATGTGCATAGGATACCAACAGGAGCCGCCCCTGCGGGCACGAAACAGCGGCTGGGGCCGATCGTCTTTGCGGTCGATGCGGCCTATGCTGTTCCCCTGGCGACCGCGCTTAGATCGGTCGCCGAAAACAACAGAGATGCATGGCCTCTGGATATCCATGTCATTCATGAAGGTATAGGCGAAGAAACAAAGCGCCGGATCTTTGATTCCCTGCCGGCAAACTCCACAGTCATCCAGTGGCATCCCATCGGCACCCTGTCTTTCGCGAGCGGATTTTCCACGCGCCCCGGCGTCTCGAAGATGACCTTCGCAAGGATCCTTCTGCCGCAGTTCCTTCCGGAGAGCTGCAACCGGGCTCTCTATCTGGACGGCGACATCCTCGTGCTGGCTGCGCTTGAACAGTTGTGGAATGCCGATCTGGGCGAGGCGGTAATCGGCGCGGTGCCGGACTACTGGCTGGACGATGTGGTGAGCAAAGAGCTGGGGGCGGCAGGCGCTCCCCGAGTGGAGCGCTATTTCAACGCCGGCATTCTTCTTATCGACCTTGAGAAATGGCGGAAGGAGCGGATATCGGAACGGTCGCTGGATTATCTCGATCGCTTTCCGACGACGGAATATTCGGATCAGGACGCTCTCAACGTCGCCTGCGACGGAAAGTGGAAAGTCCTGGATCGCGCCTGGAATTTCCAGTTCGAGCCCACACAGGCGATCGGTCGCATCGCGCTCGAACAGAAGCTCGGGATCGTGCATTTCGTAACCAATGTGAAGCCCTGGAAATCGGGAAGCTTGAGCCCGAACGTTGCATTCTACGATGCGTTCCGATCCCGGACCCGATTTGCGCTGACGCGCCGGGAGCGCATTCAAAGTGGCCTGAAGCGCGCAGGCTCCCGGCTGCTTGCCCGATCCGCGCTGTTGCGGGCCGTGTGGTCCTGCACGAAATCGGCAATGCAGACGTACACATCAACTTTGGCGCGAATGAACCGGGGAGCGAGGAACGCCTGAAGAGCGAAGCGAAGCCGAGTGGCGCCCGTGGAGGAAGAAACTTGCAACGAGTTGATGTCGTAATTCCCTGCTACAACTACGCTCACTTCCTGCGGGAATGTGTTGAAAGCGTTCTCTCGCAGGCCAATGTCGAAGTGCGTGTGCTCATCCTGGATGATTGCTCGCCGGACAATACGCCCGAGGTCGGAATGGCCTTGGCATCCCGGGATAAACGGGTTGCCTATCGTCGGCATGCGGCAAACAAGGGACACATCGCGACCTATAATGAGGGGATCGCGTGGGCAGGCGGTGACCTATTCCTGCTTCTGTCCGCGGACGATTATCTATTGCCGGGTGCGCTGGGCCGCGCG
The DNA here is from genome assembly GCA_900471515.1 of Hyphomicrobiales bacterium. Classification (GTDB taxonomy): domain Bacteria; phylum Pseudomonadota; class Alphaproteobacteria; order Rhizobiales; family Rhizobiaceae; genus Rhizobium. The sequence goes on from UCFC01000010.1 coordinate 10,196, forward strand.
GCAGCGCTGATGCGCGACAATCCCGATGTCGGGTTTGCGTTCGGGAACGCGCTTGTGGCCGAGCCGGACGGCGTTATAACCAGGCGCGTCGATCCTCTCGGCGACCGGAATGTGCCGCCGATGCAGGTCCTATCCGGTCCGCAATTCATGCGCCTAAGCGGGGCAAGCAACCTCGTTCCGACACCGACGGCCGTCGTCAGAACGGCGCTGCAAAAGCATGTTGGCGGCTATCATAAAGAACTGCCGCATGCCGGTGACATGGAGATGTGGCTGCGGCTCGCATCGCATGCCGGGGTGGGCTATATCAACGAAGACCAGGCAGTATATCGCAGACATGCTTCGAACATGTCGCTGCAATACTACGGCCAAAGTATTCTCCCCGACCTCCGGCAAAGAAAACATGCTTTCGATATCCTGTTTCGCCAGGGCGCCGACAGCCTCAAGACAGATGAAAAACTGAGGCGTTTCCTTGCCAGAGATCTGGGGAAAGAGTCGCTTCGCCTCGCTGGAATGGCATTCAACAATTCCGATCTTGCCACTGCCGCGGCGATTCAGCGCTTTGCCCTCGAGGTTTCTCCGGAGGTGCGAAATTCACTGCCCTGGATCAAGCTGGCCTGCAAGCGGATCATCGGACCAAAATATTGGTATGCCCTGAATTCCATCGGGCGGTGGGTTGCGGGATGAGCGGGCAGGGATGTGCAGCGGAATTGTCGATCACGGCCCCGGCGGCGGTCGGTACCGCCGGGACGATCTGGCGCAGCAACGCGTCTGCTGCATGCCGGACTATTCGATCGTCTGACGGTGTCAGCACAGTGTCTTGTTTGCGCTGACGCCGGAAATGCTGTTTTGAAACAGGTCGTTGAGCTTGAACACGACTTCCGTTCTGTTCGTTGCCTTGACCTTTTTCATGATGTTGCGGACATGCACCTTCACGGTGCTTTCCCGCAGGTTGAGTTCATAGGCGATGATCTTGTTCGCCTTTCCGCGCCGGAGCGCCTCGACCACCTCTGCCTGACGGTCCGTGAAGATGCCGGCCAGGGGACGGGCGGTCGTGTTGCTGGATTCCAGCAAGTGACGCATGGCGAAGAGCGTGCTGGCGGGCACAAAAACACCACCCGCTACCGACAGTGCAATCAGCTCCATGCAGACGCTGATACTGACCGAGGCGGGTATGTAGCCCTTGGCGCCGTATTCGATCGCCTTGACGATCTGGCCGAAATCGTCGCTATCGGCCAGTATGATGACGGGTATCGCGCCGAATTCCGCAGCAAGGCTTCTGATCTGCCCCGAGACGGCAGGCTCGTCGATTTTCTTGCCACCGATATTCAGGAGGATAGCTGAAAGCGGCGGATATTCGTCGCATTTCTGCTTCCACTCCTCAATACTTCCGAATGCCAGTATAAGTAGATCCGTCTTGTGAGCGGCCATGCACTGAGCAAGGCATTGCCGATCAAGTTCACGGTTGTCGAGGATCACCAAAGAGTGCTTTGGCCTCGATTGCGAGCTCAATCCGGTAGAGGTATTCTCTACTTTAAGTGGAAGAGCCACATTTTCCTGTCTAAGGTCTAAATTTGGAACAAGCGCTGAATTCACTGCTTCATCCTCCCCAGCCGAGTTTCCCTACGCCCCAACAAAACCGAATACTCAAGCCCTTCAAATATGAGGGTTTGGCAGCACTAAAGTAGGATTTAAATACCACAGTTCCTGTTATCTTAAACTAGCTAATATAGGCTAAAGGGTCAGATTAGTTCCATCGTAAGGTGTAAATAGGACGTAATTCTTGGTATAAACTTATACGATACTATGCCATTCGCGGAATGGTTGATTGTGTTGCTCCCCGGTTACGGACGCAGCCGCTAAACGCATGAAAACAATGCCCGCCCCACGGCGCATGACTCGGATATGCCAGGACCTGGTCCTTCACCAATCTTGATCGTTGGCTATGAATTTCGGCGTACATCGTCGTAAGTAGATACGTCTTTAGGTGAATAAGCTTAGACGTTTTGTTTCTTTACTCTGGTTGCGAAAACAATTCTCTTTGAATGGAAGAAATATTTGTTTCTTCGAGATGAAATATTGGGCGCAATCATCCGGTTGACGGTTTCATCTAGAAGTCAGGGTTTGATGAAGAGTAAGGGGTGCATGCGTATGATTGCATCAGATGTAAAGCTGGATGATAGCAGCGTCATCCATCATCGAGATCTCGTGAATCTCTATGGCTGCACGATCGGCGCGGGAACCCGCATCGGCACCTTCGTTGAAATCCAGAAAAACGTCGTCGTCGGAAAAAACTGCAAGATCTCCAGCCATTCCTTCTTGTGCGAAGGCGTGACGCTGGAAGACGGCGTTTTTATCGGCCACGGCGTCATGTTCACGAACGACACATACCCGCGCGCCGTCAATGCGGACGGCGGCCTGCAGACCGAAGCCGACTGGGCCGTGGTGCGCACCCTGGTCAAGCGCCACGCATCGATCGGCAGCAATGCGACCATTCTCCCTGGCGTCACGATCGGAGAGGCTGCGCAGGTCGGCGCCGGAGCGGTCGTAACGAAGAATGTGCCTGACGGCGCCATTGTCGCCGGCGTTCCGGCCAGGATTACCGGTCGCGTTCATGACCGGTCCGTCAACATGCAAGCGTTGGGAGGAATGCGATGATCGGCATTGCAGTTGTTGGATATGGCTATTGGGGTCCCAACCTGGTGCGCAATATTTCGGAAGCGGCCGGTGCAGAACTCATCGCGGTCTGTGATCTCAATGTCGAGCGCCTGGCGGCGGTCAAAAGCCGGTACCCCGCGGTAACGATTACCGACAATTTCGAGGAAGTTCTGCGCGATCCGCGAGTGGATGCGATCGCTATCGCGACGCCGGTCTTCACGCATTTCAAACTTGCCATGCAGGCGATGATGGCCGGAAAGCACGTCTTCGTCGAAAAGCCCATGGCCTCGACCGCAGAAGAAGCGGCACGCATGGTCGAGGAGGCCGCGCGCCGGCGCCTCGTGCTCGCCGTGGACCATACTTTCGTTCACACAGGCGCGGTGCGCAAGATGCGGGAACTGGTCGAGAGCGGTCTCGGCGACATGTATTATTACGACTCGGTCCGGGTCAATCTCGGGCTCTTCCAGCACGATGTCAGCGTCATCTGGGATCTTGCCGTGCACGATCTGTCCATCCTGGACCATGTGGTGCAGGAGAGGCCCGTAGCCGTTTCCGCGACGGGCATGAGCCATGTGCTCGGCGAGCCGGAGAACATCGCCTACCTCACGCTCTTCTTCGAGAGCAAGCTTATCGCACATATCCACGTCAATTGGCTGGCGCCGGTCAAGGTACGCCGCACGCTGATCGGCGGCAGCGCCAAGATGGTCGTCTACGACGACCTGGAGCCCAGCGAAAAGATCAAGGTCTACGACAAGGGCATTACGCTAAACCCCAATTCCCAGGCCTATGGCGAGAACGTGCATCAGATGATGGTCGGCTATCGCAGCGGCGACATGTGGGCGCCCAAGCTCGACATGACCGAGGCGCTGAAACGCGAACTGGATCAATTCGTCGATTGCATCGAGCAAAATACGCGGCCGATTACCGACGGCAATGCCGGGCTGCGTGTCGTGCGCATTCTTGAAGCCGCAAGCCGGTCGCTCGCCCAGCGCGGTCGCATCATCGAGCTGGAAGAGGCGAGGCTTATCGCATGATCCCGTTTTTGGACCTCAAGGCACAATATCAGTCCCTCAAGAGCGAAATCGACGCCGCCGTGCTCGGCGTCCTGGCGTCGGGCCAATATATACTGGGCGAGGAAGTCGCCCGCCTCGAGCAGGAATTCGCTGACTATTGCAACGTGAAGCATGCGATCGCCGTCAATACCGGGACGAGTGCCCTGCATCTGTCGCTTCTTGCGGCGGGCGTCGGCCCCGGCGATGAGGTCATCACCGTACCGTTCACCTTTGTCGCGACGGTATCGGCGATCTGCTACACCGGCGCACGACCGGTCTTCGTCGATATCGAGCCTGTGACGCTCACGATGGATGCGGCTCAACTCGAGGCGAAGATTACGCGCCGGACCAGGGCCATCATTCCCGTCCACCTCTACGGCCAGATGGCCGATATGGATGCCATCAAGGCCATTGCCGACCGCCACGGTATCCCGGTCATCGAGGATGCCTGCCAGGCGCACGGGGCGCGATACAGGGGCAAGCGCGCCGGCAGCATCGGTCTGTCCGGCTGCTTCAGCTTCTATCCGGGCAAAAATCTTGGCGCCTGCGGCGAGGGCGGCATCGTTGTGACCGACAGCGACGAGCAGGCCAAGACCATGCGCATGTTGCGCGACTGGGGACAGGAACAGCGCTACCACCATGTGCTGAAGGGCTTCAATTACCGTATGGATGCCATTCAGGGCGCCATCCTGCGCATCAAGCTTCGCCATCTCGACGCCTGGACGGAAGCGCGGCGTAGCCATGCCCGGCGTTACTCGTCGCTACTTGCGGGCGCGACGCAATTGACGACGCCTGTCGAGGCCGCCGATCGCCGCCACGTCTATCACGTCTATGCCATCAGAAGCCCTGATCGCGACGCGCTTCAGCGTGTGCTGACGGCGGAAGGCATCCCTTCGGGATTGCATTATCCCGTTCCCGTTCATCTGCAGAAGGCGCATGCCGACCTCGGCCATCGGGCCGGCGACTTCCCGGTTTCGGAAGCTGCCGCACGCGAGGTTCTCTCCCTGCCGATCTATCCGGAGATGCCTGCTGCGCACGTCGATCAGGTGGCGGCAGCACTGGAGTACGCTTATGTCAGTTGATCGCGCAGGCGAGGCGCGCGTTGTACAGGCGGTTCACGGACGCAGTCGCAAGCCAGCGGATCCCGCCTATCAGGCGGGACTTGCCGAGGAACTGAGGCAGTCATATGGCCGCGCCGGCCTTATCGAACTCTACGGGCGCTTTGCTGCAGGCGACGGTGTCGTGGACACGCTGATGCGCAAAGCCATCTGGCAGGCGCTCGCGCGCAGTTGCGGCGAGGGCCTGCAGGTTGCGGGCGGCGCCGGTTTCAAACATCCCGAAACGTTCGATATCGGCAGCGGCGTGTTTATCGGCGCTCAGGCCTATATCCAGGGCCGCTATGACGGCACCTGCAAGATCGGCAACAATGTCTGGATCGGGCCGATGGCCTATTTCGACGCGCGCGATCTGGTGATCGAGGATTTCGTTGGATGGGGACCGGGTGCCAAGGTGCTCGGCTCGACCCACACCGCGTTGCCGGTGGACGTGCCGATCATTCGCACGGACCTCGAAATCAGGCCGGTTCGGATCGGCGCAGGCGCCGATATCGGAACGAACGCGACAATCCTGCCCGGTGTCAGCATCGGTGAAGGGGCGATCGTGGGCGCGGGAGCAATCGTGGTTTCCGATGTCGAGCCCTATTCGGTCGTCGCGGGCGTACCGGCAAAATTCATACGCTGGCGCAAGGAAGCCGATCCTGCGCTGGACATATCGCGTGGAGGAAGATCGTGAGAAATCAGCGGATACTCATTACCGGCGGGGCCGGCCTGATCGGGTCGCACATTGCCGATCTTGTTGCGCTGGAAAGACCGCGCGAGATCATCATCCTCGACAATTTCGTGCGTGGGCGGCGCGACAATCTCAGTGCGGCAATAGCCGGCGGAGCCGTCAACATCGTCGAGGGAGATATCCGCGACAGGGCGCTGCTGGCGAAAATCTTCGAGGGCGTCGATATCGTTTTCCATCAGGCGGCCATTCGCATCACGCAATGCGCGGAAGAGCCGCGGCTTGCCTTCGATGTTCTGGCCGAAGGCACGTTCAACGTCCTTGAAGCTGCCGTCAATGCGCGCGTGTCCAAGGTCGTCGCCGCCTCATCGGCCTCGGTACTGGGGCTTGCCGAGAGTTTCCCGACGACCGAAAACCATCATCCGTACAATAACCGGACGATTTACGGCGCGGCCAAGACGTTCAACGAGGGGCTGCTGCGCAGCTTCGCGGACATGTATGGCTTGCGCTATGTGGCGCTGCGCTATTTCAACGTCTACGGGCCGCGAATGGACGTCTACGGCGCCTACACGGAAGTGCTGATCCGCTGGATGGAGCGCCTGGCGGCCGGCATGCCGCCCCTCGTCTACGGCGATGGCAGCCAGACGATGGATTTCGTGGATGCGCGCGATATCGCCCGGGCAAATCTGCTGGCGGCGAAAAGCGATGTCACCGATGAGGTGTTCAATGTCGCGAGCGGCAGGGAAATAAGCCTCCTGGAACTCGCGCAGATGCTAAGCGGCATCATGGGAGTCTCGCTTGCGCCGGAGCACAAGGAGGCCCGCGCGGTCAACGGTGTGACCCGTCGTCTTGCCGATGTCAGCAAGGCCGAAAGGCTCCTGGGCTTCAAGGCGGAGATATCGATGGAACAGGGGCTGCGCGACCTCGTCGAATGGTGGCAGTTGAAGACTGCAGCAGGGGGGCAGGCTGCATGAGTGCGTCATCGTCCACGATTCCAGTCGCCAAGCCCGTTCTGGGCGAGGAAGAGGCCGAGGCCGCGCGTCGCGTCATTCTGTCGGGATGGGTGACGCAGGGGCCGGAAGTCGCGGCATTCGAGCGTGAATTCGCCGACTTCGTCGGTGCGGCGCATGCCTGCGCCGTATCTAACTGCACGACCGCACTGCATCTCGCCCTGAAGGCCGTCGGCGTGGGTGCCGGTGACGAAGTCATCACCGTCAGCCATTCCTTCATCGCCACCGCGAACGCCGTTCGGTACTGCGACGGCGTGCCTGTCTTCGTCGATATCGAAGCGGATGGCTACAATATCGACGCCAGCCTGATCGAAGCGGCGATCACGCCCCGCACCAAGGCAATCCTCTGCGTGCACCAGCTCGGCATGCCTTGCGATCTCCGCTCGATCGTGGAGATCGGCAGGCGCCACAAGATTCCGGTCATCGAGGATGCCGCCTGCGCGACAGGAAGCGAAATCCTTTGGGACGGACGCTGGGAAAAAATCGGCAAGGCGCATGGTGACATTGCCTGCTTCTCCTTCCATCCCCGCAAGGTCGTCACGACAGGCGACGGCGGTATGCTGACCACGGCCAACTCCGATCATGACCGAAAATTCCGGCTGTGGCGCCAGCACGGAATGAGCGTCACCGATGCCGTTCGCCACGGCTCGAAACAGGTGATCTTCGAGGATTATGACGAACTGGGCTATAACTACCGCATGACCGACCTGCAGGCCGCCGTCGGGCGGGAACAGCTGCGGAGGTTGCCGCAACTGATCGCGCAACGTCGGCGGCTCGCAGAGCTGTATCGCAAGCGCCTGTCCTTACTCCCCGGGCTTTCCCCGGTCGAGCCGCGCTGGGCGCGCAGCAACTGGCAGAGCTTCTGTGTGAGGTTGCCTGAGACAGCCGACCAGCGGGCGGTCATGCAGGCCCTCCTTGATCAGGGGATATCGACGCGGCGCGGCGTGATGAACATACATCTGGAAGGCGCCTATGCAGACCGGAACTCGCATCGTGCTGCCTCAAGCCTGATGCGAAGCGTATCGGCGCAGCGGCAAACGATCATCCTGCCGCTTTATGCCCAGATGACGGAATTCGACGTCGCACGCGTTGTCGAGGCACTTTACGCAGCGCTTGCGGAAGTTGCGGCCCCCAATGGGAGCGCACAACCTGGCCTGGACGCCGCTCTGGTCTGACGCGCCATTTGCATGACGTCATATTTGCACAGCGAACAATGCGCGCATCGCCCGATGCGCGCATTGTTCGTCATGCGGATTTCGCGATCCATCCTCTGATGACCGCCGGCACGGACTCGGGCGGAAGCAGGTCAACCAGCATACGCAGCGAATAGAGCCCGGTGAGAGCTACGGCGATAGAGCCGATCGCCGTCGCGGGCCACAGCGGCAGAACCTGGAAGGCGAGAAAGACCAGTCCCGACAGCGGCAGGAAAAGCAAAGCGTGTCTGCGATTGGCGCAAGACCAGCGAAACCCGGCAAGCTTCCGGACGACCACGTAGATCAGGATGCTGTGCCATACATAGAGCCCGAAAAACGCCATGCCGGCTCCCGGCGTTCCGAACAGCGATACGAGGAGCCAGGCGAGCCCCACATGCACGACCGCGGCAGCGACCTCGGTCCAGAAGAAAATCGCCTGGGTGCGTTTTGCAACGACGATAAAGCCCATTGGCCAGGAGATAATCCGGAGCATCATTCCAAGGCAGATCCAGCGCAGGAGATCCACGGCTCCGTGAAATTCGGTGGAATAAAACAGGCTCATCATCAGCGGCGCGAGCGTCAGTGTGGCGAGCAGGCCGGGGCCGGCGAGCAGCATGCTGATTTCCGCCTGTTCGTTGACCAGCCGATTGCATTCGGCATTGTTGTTGGCGGCGGCCGTCAGGCGCGGATAAAAATCCGTTCCCATCGCCTGGAGGATGAAGCCGGCGTAGAGGCCGCCAAGGCCCCAGGCCGCCTGATACAGGCCCGCCGCCATCACGCCGCCCTCCTTCAGCACGATGAGGCGGATGGCATAGGCCGCGCCGAAGGTCAGAAGCCCGCTTGCCATGAAGACGAAACCGAGCCTCAGCAGCGCCGATACTTCCCGGCCGAACTGGTGCGCAGGCATGGGCGGGGGACGCGTGCAGATCCGCCGGCTGTACCACCAGGTCGGAAGGATCGAGGCTGCTGCAATGACGATGAGCGAGGGGGCAATCGCCTGCATGCCGAACAGATAGATCAAGGGAATGCTGACCGCCGTGCCGAAAAGCCCGGCAAGCACGTTGATGCGGGCGAGGTCGGCAATGCCGCGCAGGCCCTGGATCAACGCGGTCTGCCCGGCGGAAACCAGCCGAAAGAAGATCGCCAGCGACAGCAATGCAATGCCGCCAGCGTGCTGGTAGTCGCCGAAGGTGAAATCCGAGATCGGGAATGCCAGTGCCAAGAGGAGAAACGCACCGAACAGGCCGAGTGCCAGCGAGATGCGCCTGAGCACTGCCGCCGATCGCGCGATCCGATCTGCGTCGTCGGTGCCGGCAGCTTCGGCAATCTGGCGCACGCCGCTGCTGCCAACGCCAAGTCCGGCAACCGCCTGCGCGATGTCGAGGATCGCGCTGTAGAGGCCCATGAGCCCCACGCCTTCCGGCCCAAGCAGAACAGCCATCGCCTTGTTTCTGACGATGCTGAGCGCGACGTTCACGAGCGAAGAGCCGCCCATCAGAATCGTCGATTTGAGGATCTGGCTGTAGGTCTGGCTGTTGGGCGGGGTCATGCGCATGGTCATCGGAGGCCCCTAGATATTGGTCGCGTCGGGGCGTTCAGCCGCCCGCGGAAAGTCCGGCCGCAGCCCATGCCCTGCGCACCTCACCGGCTTGCCTGACTGACATGTGCCTCAGTCTGGGCCGGCGCTGTGACGGCCGCTTTGGACGGCGCATCCGTGAGGCGGGGCTGCGTCACTCTGACCACATCACCCGGCGCCAGTTCTGTCGTCTCGGAGGCCTGGAACTGGTTGACCTGCCCTCCCTCTCGCCGGCTCACGGTGAACGTCAGCGGCATTTCTTCGCCGCGCTCGCTGATGCCGCTGCCGTTCGAGAGTTCCTCAAGAAGCAGTTGTTGCGTCGTATCGCGCTTCAGTCTCAGCTGATCGAGATTGGCCTTTTCTGCCTGCACTTCGGACGCGACTTCGCTCCGCCGCGTATCGGAAAGGCCCTCGAGATTGCGCGTCGTCTCGTTGATCGCCTGGCGCCCCCGCATGATGGCCGTGACGAGATCGAGCCGGTCGGAGCGGTAGGTGGTGAGCAGCCGTTCCAGATCCATCTGCCGTGAGGTGATCGTCAGGCCCTTCTCGACCAGCGTCTTGACGCTGGTCAACTGCTCCTCGACCGACTGGATATTGTCGTCGGAACCCTTCAGCTTCTCTTCCAGCGTATCGATTTCCGCCTTGAGCAGATTGCGCAATTCGATAAGCGCCGTCGATTGCCTGTCCAGCGCGCTGGCGCGGGCCTGGAATATGACCCTCTCCTCGTCATAGATACTCTCGGCATATTGCCGGTCGGTGGCGGGCGGCAGGTCGAAGGTTATCTCCTTGGCCCCGGACATCTCCGCCTGCAGTCGCGCAAGCTTTGCGGAGCTGCGCAGCAGCGAATGGTCGATTTCCCGCAAGTCGCCGGCAAGCGTGATCGTCTTCGATCGCTGCTGTGCGGCCGCCCGAAGAGGTCCGCCGCTCATGGCCAGAGATTGCAGCACGCTGAGGCCGGAGTGGAACTTGTATTCTCCCGGCGTGGTCACGTCTCCAACGACGTAAATGGACGGGTAGTCGAGAATATCGACGCTGACCGCAGGTGTCTGGGCCAGACCCATCTTTTCCTGCAGGCGCTTGCCGATCTCGCCCGCGAGGCCGGCATTGTCGAGATTTCCGACCGACAGCGACCCCAGAAACGGCAGGGAGACAGTGCCTTCATCCGAGATCGTATATTCGCCGCCAATCGCGTCCCATCGCTCGAACTGGCCTTTGGACGGCATCCATTGGACGACCGTCAGGCGGATTTTCGTTTGCGGAGCAAAGGACGGACCCTCGGCGAAAGCCGGCGACATGGCGCCGGCGAGAAAGACGAATGCGCCGGCGGCAAACGTCGCACGAAAGAACATGCGAGGAACGCGGTACGAAAGCTTCTTATACATGTCCAGCCTGCAAAGCATCCTTAAACGGATACTGGTTCAATGCCTTAGACGCTGCGCGCACACCGGACACCAGGCCCGGGGCGGCAGCATCAGTGTGCAGCCTAGAGAAGGCTTGAGGAAGATGAAGGCTGGGTGCTTTGCTTCATCATTATTGATGAGACGGGGTAGGCCGGTTCAACCCAACCTGGCGACGGCAGGCCGATCGAGCGTTGCCTGCAGGATCGACGTCATGGAGAACCCGCAATCATGTGGCATCGCGCTCGGTGCGCAGATTGGCGACGACGCGTCTGTTCTGCACCTTGCAGGACCGTTCGGTGCAGTCGCGGACTTCGCGGTCCGCGCCGTAGCCCTTGGCCCACATGCGGCTGGCATCGACGCCCTTCGCGACGAGATAGGCCATGACCGCATCGGCGCGCTGCTGCGACAGAGTCTTCATTTTCGATTCCGAACCGGAATCGTCGGCAAATCCCTGCAGCTTGATCAGCCAGGACGGATTCCTGTTCAGCCAGGCAGCCTGATTGTCCAGCGTCGTCATGGCGACGGTATCAAGCTTGGCGGAATCCTGCGTGAAGTAGATGCGGCGGCCGACATTCAGGATGAAATCCTCTTCGCTGCCGGCCTTGACAGTCTCGAAGCCGGGCGCGGGATCGTTGGTCTGGCCAGTCAGGGGTGCCGCAGGGGGCTCCTCCACGGAAGCGATATCGGTGGTGGTGCAGGCGGCAAGCGCCAAAAGCATGGCCGCGGCAGAGAGGCGCGTTGCATATCCGGTCATAACAGACATCAGCGTGATATTCCTCATTGAACCGGGGTTGCCTGGCTGACCTCAGCGGGAGGCGCCTGGTCGGCTATATGCGGCAGGACCTGCACCGCGGTGCCGATCGGGCACCGCTGATAGAGGTCGATGGCGTCCTCATTGAACATGCGGATGCAGCCGCTGGAGGCGTCCTTGCCGATGCTCCACGGTTCCAATGTGCCGTGGAAACGATAGCCGGTATCGACGCCGTCGCGCAGCAGGTACATGGCGCGGGGGCCGAGCGGATTCTTCGGCGAGCCGCCGGCCACGAATTCAGGCAGTTCGGGATGGCGCTTGCGCATCTCCGGAGGCGGCGTCCAGCGCGGCCACAGCGATTTGCGGTCGATCGTAGCACGACCAAACCATTTGAAACCCTCGCGGCCGACGCCGACGCCGTAGCGTATGGCTGTCTTGTTTTCCATGATCAGGTAGAGAAAATGATGGCGCGTATCGACGACGACTGTACCGATCGGCTCACTGCTGAAATATTTGACGACCTGGCGGTGCCACTTCCTGTCGATCTTGGCGAAGTTGGTCGCCCGGAATGTTACGCCGTTATCGACGGCCGTGCCGGCGAAATAGGAGGCGGCCTGGGCTAGAGCCGGTTTCTGCACCGCGCCGGTGCCAAGTAATGCCAATCCACCAAGCAGAATATCCCTGCGAGTCCACACCATCGGCCAAATCCCCCTCAAAGCCAAGCAGCGCGATGCCAGTAAATCAGATTTTTCATTTGCCACAACACAAAACTCTTCTCATCCCCTGTAGTTTGAGTTCTCGTTGCCAATGAGCGGGGCCTGCGTTGCTCTGATCGTTACTCGTTATGAGCTGCGATATACCCAACTGCATCGCCCGACCGGGGAGCGATTACGATTCATGCGGTTGCGCCCGGTGCCGATTGCGATTCTGCACGCCGAACCGTCGTACGGCTCAAAAAGTCCTACAAATTCAATTGCGGAAAAAACATGCTGGAAATTGTCAAGTTTTTTTGATTTACCTCTCTCGTTGCGAAATATGCGGAATTTGCAATCCGGCGTTTAGCTGGCGGCCGATTGTTCGTCTCCGCGTTTCTTTATGGATATTGCTATGGGCATCAGGGAGGACGACCGGCGGTATGCGGTCTATGCGGCACATCGCTCCGACCTCATTCGATACGCTACGCCCATCGTCGGTTCACGAGAGGAAGCGGAAGATCTCGTCCAGGAGGTTTTCATAAAATTCGTGCCGGAAGATGCGGCCACCCCGCAGAAACTCAAGGCCTACCTCTTCCGTATGGTGCGCAACCTGGCGCTCGACGTGCGCCGGCGCCAGAAGCGCGACTTGCGCTCCCGCCCGGAAGATACGCCCTGGTGGGGGCTGCCGCTCGATGCGGGAACACCGGAGGAAAACGCGCTCTTCTGCGACCAGGTCAGGCAAGTCGAGGCGATCCTTTCCGCAATGCCGGAACAGACACGCATTGCGGTGGAAATGCATCGCTTCGGCGGATACCGCATGGAAGATATCGCCAGTCATCTCGACATTTCGGTGGCCGGCGTTCACAGGCTGATCAAGGCCGCAATTGTCGAATTCGCCAAAAAGATGGGATGATCCGCGAAAATTGCGAATCCGCGTGAAAAAAACAGGCGAGATAAACGTCATTGTTCGTGACGCGGCAAAACAGGGGGATCCGAATTGGTTTGGCTGGAACAAAGACTGGAAGCTGATCGTGGTCGAACCCGATAATGGGCCAGGCGTCTCGGACGAGGCGCTGGCGGCGGCAGCGGACTGGCTCCTTCTCCTGCAGGAAGGGCCTGAAGAGGCGGCGCTCAAAGCGCGTTTCGATCACTGGCTCTGCAGCGATAGCGAACACCGCCTGGCCTGGGAACGCACGCATAGGGCATGGGCGGCGATGGGGCAGGTGCGCCCGGCCATGCGCTCGCAATGGGAGCATGCGGCAAGGTCCGATGCCCGGCCCATCATGCGCGGACCATCCGCGACCCGGCGGCGCGCGCCGTGGCGGCGGGCGGCTGTAGCGGCGGCGCTCGCCGGCGCGCTCTGTCTTGGACTTGTCGTTGCGCCCGGTCTGATGCTGCGCTTGAGCGCCGACTATTCAACCTCCACGGCCGAGACCCGCACAATCACCCTGCAGGACGGCAGCACGGTAACGATGGCTGCGGCGACCTCGATCGCCTTGGACTACGGCGAGGGACGGCGGGGCATCACGCTTCTTGCCGGTGAGGCGTATTTCGAGGTGGCCCCGGACAAGGACAGGCCCTTCAGGGTGGAGGCGAACGGCGTGCGCGTCGAAGTGCTCGGCACGGGGTTCGATGTGCAGGTTGCCGACGGGCTGACGAGCATCGCGCTTGCGCACGGTTCCGTCGAGGCCTCCGTTGTCGGTTCGGCCGCGATCGCGCCCGAACGGATGGTGCCCGGAGATCTGCTGACCGTCGATCCGAACAGCGCCGTCATGACCAAGGATACGATCCCGGTCGATGAGATCGCCAATTGGCGCAACGGCGAGCTTTACGTCGTGAACGCCACGCTTGCCTCGGTAATCGAACAGATCCAGCGCTACCACCAGGCGTGGATATCGGTTCCCGACGCGGCACTCGCCCGTCAGCGGGTCACGGGCTTCTACAATCTCAAGCAGCCCGATCAGGCGTTGCGCGCGCTTGTCGAGCCCTATGGCGGGAAGGTCCGTTCGATATCCTCGCTGGCACGCATCGTCAGCCGGTACTAGAAAAATTTGAGTGTAATTATCAAGATTTAGCGAAATCCGCTCAAAACCCTGAAAAAACTCTGAGCACTAATCGTCATTTGGTTGAAGGCGCCGGGCACGACATCGGCGCAGGCGACTGGAGAGACGAGAGTGAGCATGCGAGTGAGGGTAGGGGTTTTGGGATTCAACGGCGCGCGCCGGACCGACGGACATACGCGGCGAGCACGGTTATCGGCGACAACGGCTTTTGCAATCCTATCGGTCGTGACCGGCGTTCACGCGCAGTCTGCGCCGGCCGATCAGACGCGGGCACAGGTTGCCACGGTTGCTTTCAATATCCCGTCCCAGCCCCTGGCAAGTGCAATCCGTTCGTTCGGGCGCCAGTCCGGCATGCAGGTCACGCTGACGGCGGCGCCGACAGGCACTGTGAACACCAATGCCGTCATCGGCCGCCTGACGCCCGCCGATGCGCTGGCCCGAATGCTGTCGGGGACGGGAATATCCGCACAAGTCTCCGGAGACGGGGGTGCGGCGACGATCGGCGGCGGCGAGATCGTGAATGCCATCCCGCAGTCCGATGGCGTTACCCAGCTGGCCCCGATCGTCATCAAAGGGGGGCGGCGCGCAAGTTCCGGTTCGGGCTATCGCGGCACGCCGGACTGGGTCTATGAGGAGCCGGCAAGCGTCAGCGTCATCTCCAGGGAGGCCATTCAAAGTTCGCCTGCCCGTAACGCGCGTGATCTGCTCGACACGGCCGCCGGCGTCTATGCCAACCGCTCCGAGGGGCAAAACCCCGGCATAACGGTCAATATTCGCGGCCTCCAGGACCAGAACCGTGTCGTCACCATGATCGACGGCGCCAGACAGAATTTTCAGCGCAACGGTCACGGATCAACGCAGCGCACCTATGTCGAAACCGCCTTCATTCGCGAAATCGATGTCGAAAAGAGCGGTACGTCGGGCGTTGGCGGGGCCGGCGCGCTTGGCGGCTCGGTCAACTTCCGCACCATCGAGGCCGATGACCTCATAGAGGACGGCCGCCAATGGGGTGGCGAGTCGAACGCGACCACCGGCACCAACGAGTTCCAGTTCGATGGCGCGAGCATGGCGGCAGTGAGACTGTCGGACAGTTTCTCGGTGCTTGGCGGCATCAGCCACAAGAAGATCGGCGCCTACGACATCGGCAAGAACGGCGAGATCAAGCTCTATGACACTTCCGTACGTGACGGCGCGGCGATCTTCACGGGGCAGGACTCCTACTCTTACCTGCTGAAGGCCGAGGCGGAACTCGCCGACGATATCGACACATCGCTGACCTGGCTTCGCAACGATTCCGACTTCAGCCAGGGTTCCTACAACAATGACGGCGACCTCGACGAGGATACGCAGCAGGTCCTGAACGATACGCTCACCAGCAGCCTCCATTGGGATCCCGACAGCGAGCTTATCGATCTCAATGCCCGCCTCTGGTACAACCACACGCGCAACCGCGAGAAGCGTTACGGCTCGGCCATCAACGACGATGGTTTCCCGGTCAACTACGCTCTCGGCACACTGGGCTTCAGCATCGACAATACCAGCCGCTTCGAAACCGCGACCGGCTCGCTTTCGCTGAATTACGGTGTCGAGGCCTTCTTTGATCGCGGCAAGACGGAGACGCTCGAGGACTACTTCCTGAATGGCGTCGATATGACGGCCACCTATACCGGCATGACCCCGTCAGGCGATCGCGACGTCTACAGCACCTTTGCCAATGCGACTTTCGAACATGACGATTGGCTGATGGCGCAGGCCGGCCTGCGTTACGACTACTACAACCTGTCGGGCGACGCATCGCTCTACGGCGTGGAAGTCAAGACCATCGACAACCGCACTTGCCGTTTGTACTACCCGGACGGCGTGACCTGCCGGATATGGACGGGAACGATCGATCACGTAACGGTCTATCCCGAAAACCTCATCCCGGTCGACAATTCGGACGGCGCGCTGCTGCCATCCGCCATGCTCGCCGTCAAACCCGTCGATTGGCTGCAGCCCTTCGCCAAATACTCGCGCAGCTTCCGCCCCCCGACGATCATGGAAACCTTCCTGACGGGCGGACACCCCGGCGTCAACCTCGTGGAGAACGCGCCCAATCCCGATCTCGTCGCCGAAGAAGGCGACACGTTCGAGCTTGGCGTCAACGTCACGACCGACGGCCTCCTGTCCGCTGACGACAGCCTGCGCCTGAAGGCCGTCGGTTTTTATCGCGCGATCGAAAACTATATCGCGCTCGGAACCGTCCATCGCGCCGAAACGGACCGCGATTATGCCGCCTACGTCAATGTCGATGGCACGACGCGGATGAAAGGCATAGAGCTGGAGGCGAGCTATGACGCCGGCAAATGGTATGCCGGCCTGTCCTACACCTATCTGAAGACGGATTTCGGTACCAGCTACAGCTATGACGGCGCGAGCTACGAGATCGAACCCTCGATCATTTTCATACCGCCGCGCAGCAAGTTCACCATCGATGCGGGCATGCGGCTGTTCGACGACAAGCTGACCATCGGCGGTCGCGCTACCCATGTCGGCGGCACATCTCCCAATATCGGCGTACTGGCGAGCAGCTACGTCACCGAGGACTATTCGCTCTACGACATATACGGGTCCTACGCCTTCAACGACACCGTCAAGCTTCGCTTCGCCGTCAACAACGTCACCGATGTCGCCTACGTCCCGGCGCTCGGTACGGTCAGCCTGCCAGGGCCGGGGCGCACGGCCACCGCATCGCTCAACTTCAAGTTCTAAGCAATTTCCCGGCCGAAGGGCCGAGGTCCGAGGTTCGTCGATCGACGGACAAGCAACCATCAATGGAGAAAGACAATGAGTGTAGGAATTCAGGTCCCTGCCGGTGCGCCCGATTGGGTCAATTATCTCGAAACCACGTGGCTCAACTCCTTCTCATATCGCAGCCATGGTTCGTTCAGCCCAGGCTCGGCGCCCTATGATCAGTGGGTCGCCGGCAATGCCGGAACCGCCCAGTCCGGCGTCATTCTCAACGGTGATTTCAGCTACGTTCCGCCGGGAGGGTTCGTCGGCTCGCTCGACACGCTGGAATTCGGCTCGCACCTGACCGGCAGCACGGCCACCGGCTACGATCTCAACACGGTTCTGACGCTGGACCTCTCGGACGCCACGGCCTCGGCCGCCTTCACCTATGCGATCTACTACCTCTCCAACGCCGGCGACCTGACGCATCTCTACGACTATCTCGGCGAACAGGGGACGACCCAGACCGGCAATAGCGGCGGCCTTGGCGAGACGCTCTACAGCTTTGCCGGCAACGATGTGCTGACGGGTGCCGGTGCAAGCGACTTCGATACGTTCTTCTATCGCGCCGACCTGAATGCCGGCGGATGGGGCGACGACACCATCACCGACTTCGTTGACGGCAACGACCTGATCGTACTCGACGGTTTTGGCTGGGACGACTACAGCGACTTCGTTTCGGCCGGCGGCAGTATTTCCGGCTCGACGATTTCCTACGCCGGCAACACGATCGCCGTGGCCTTTGCTGGCGGCGGTACGCTCGACAGCTCCGATCTGATCTTCGCCGCGTGATCGATCGATGAGGAACCAGCTCCTGGTTCGGGCGCCGTCGCAGCATTTCGCTGCGGCGGCGATCCTTCCGCTGAAGGCGAACGCCGTCGCCATTGGCCTGATCAGCGGGGTCGTCAACCTGCTTGCGCTGACATCGCCCCTGTTCATGCTGCAGGTCTATGACCGCGTTCTGGCAAGCGGCAGCGTTCCGACGCTGATCGGTCTGGCGATGCTTGCAACCGGCCTCTATGCCTTTCAGGCCGTGCTCGATATCGTTCGCAGCCGCGTCCTGCTGCGGATTGGCGAGCGGTTCGACGGAAAGCTCAGCGCCCGGGTCTATGAGGCCGTGATCCGCCTGCCGTTGATCGGCAGAACCCAGGGTGACGGCCTGCAGCCCCTGCGGGATCTCGACAATGTCCGCGGTTTCCTGTCCGGTACCGGGCCGACCGCCTTCTTCGACCTTCCGTGGATGCCGCTTTATCTCGGCATATGTTTCCTCTTTCACGTCTGGATCGGCCTTACCGCGCTTGCCGGCGCGGTCGTCCTCGTCTCCCTGACCCTGCTTACGAATGCCCTGTCACAGGCCCCGATCCGCGAAGCCATTGCCCGGAACATGGTGCGAAACGGCCTGCTCGAAGGCACTCGTCGCAATGCCGAAGTCGTTCGGGCGATGGGATTGGAGTTGCGGCTTGCCAAGCGATGGCTGAAGGTCAACGCCGCCTATCTCTCCGCCAATCGCCGGGCCGGCGATATCGGTGGCGGCTTGGGAAGCGTGTCGAAATCCCTGCGCATGATCCTGCAGTCCGCAATCCTTGCCGTCGGCGCCTATCTGGTGATCACGCAGCAGGCAACGGGCGGCATCATGATCGCGAGCTCGATCATGATGGGCAGGGCGCTCGCCCCGGTCGAGCTCGCAATCGGCAACTGGAAGCCGTTCCTGATGGCGCGCCAGAGCTGGGCAAGACTTCAGGACCTGCTTGAAAAAATCCCCGAACCCACCGCTGTCACGCCTCTGCCTCGCCCCGAACGTGAGCTGCGCATCGAGGCCGTGACCGTTGTGCCGCCGGGCGGAAGAAAGCCGACGCTCGCAGGGCTCGGATTCTCGCTGGCCGCGGGAAGCGCGCTCGGCGTGATCGGTCCGTCCGGATCCGGGAAGTCGACCCTGTCGCGAATCCTCGTCGGTGCCTGGCAGCCATCGACAGGCAAGGTCAGGATCGATGGCGCAAGCCTTGACCAGTGGAACAGCGCCGCGCTCGGCGAACATATCGGCTATCTCCCGCAGGGCGTCGAGCTGTTCGACGGCACCATTGCCGAAAATATATCGCGGTTCGAGGAAGCGCCCGATGCGCAAGCGATCGTCGCCGCGGCGCGCGCGGCCGGTGCGCACGAACTCATTCTGAAATTCGAACTCGGCTATGAGACGCAGATCGGCGAAGCCGGAACCGCGCTGTCTGCGGGCCAGCGCCAGCGCATAGGCCTTGCGCGTGCCCTGTATCGCGATCCGTTTCTGGTCGTCCTTGACGAGCCCAACGCCAATCTCGATGCCGAGGGTGAAGCGGCGGTCGTCAGGGCGATTGCCATGGTTCGTGATCGCAAAGGCATCGTCGTCGTTGTTGCCCACAGACCCAGTGCGCTCGGAATAGTCGATCATGTGCTGATGATCGACGGCGGCAGGCAAAGGGCGTTTGGCCCTCGCGACGAGGTTCTTTCAAATGTTCTCAAGAGCGCTTCCGGCCTGCCGGCGGGCCGCGGCTTTCAAGCCACAGGCGTCAGCACGGCACCGCTGCGGGTGATCGCAAACGCCGCCCAGGTTACACCCGATACGGCAAATGATGCCGCTGCGGACAGTCAGGAGGATGCCGATGTCAGGCATTGACGACCTCGAAATCAGCCGTTCCATCCGGCGCCACCTGATGGTGGGCGTCATCGCTTCGCTCGCATTGGTCGGCGGCGCCGGCGCATGGGCTGCGGTGACGAATCTCGCCGGAGCCGTCGTGGCGCCGGGGCATTTCGTCGTCGATTCCTACGTCAAAAAGGTCCAGCACCCGAAGGGCGGGATCGTCGGAGAAATCCTCGTCCGCGAGGGCGACAAGGTCAGAGCCGGTGACGTGCTGATGCGCCTTGATGCCACGCAGACCCGTGCCAATCTGGCGATCGTCACGAAGCGGCTGAACGAGCTGGCGGCGCGTCTGGCCCGGCTCGAAGCCGAACGGGACGACCGGGATGCGATCATTTTTCCGGACTGGCTGCTTGCCAACGATGGAGATGCGGAGGTGGCCGCCGCCATTCATAGCGAATCTCGTCTCTTCCAGTCCCGGCGGGAGGCGAGAGAAGGGCAGAAAGCTCAGCTCAATCAGCGCATCGAGCAATTCGAGCATGAAATCGCGGGGCTGAAGGCGCAGGAGGTTGCCTATGCCGAGGGAATAGAGGTTCTCAATACGGAAATATCCGCATTGAACAGGCTGCGCGAACAGGGCATCGTTTCCGACCAGCGGCTGAACGGTCTCAAGACCCAGGCTGCGACCTTCGGCGGGGAACGCGGCGAGAAGATCGCCTTCCAGGCCCAGTCCGCTGGCCGGATTACGGAAACGCGGCTGCAGATCCTGCAGATCGATCAGGATCTCAGGACCGAGGTCGGGCGCGAGCTGCGCGAAGTCCAGGCGCAGATCGGGGAATATGTCGAGCGCAGGGTGGCGGCCGAGGATGAACTGAAGCGCATCGACATTGTCGCGCCGCAATCCGGCATCGTGCACCAGTTGGCCGTCCACACGCTGGGCGGTGTAATCTCACCTGCCGATCCGATCATGCTCATCGTGCCGGAAGGGGACGATCTTGCCCTCGAAGTTCAGATCGCGCCGAAGGATGTGGATCAGATCCAGATCGGACATGCCGCCTTGTTGCGCATGACCGCCTTCAATCTTCGCACGACGCCCGAACTCAACGGTTTTGTCAGCCGGATTGCGGCCGATCTGACCACCGACGAACGCTCCGGCCAGTCCTATTACCTCGTGCGTGTCGCCATTCCGCAAGCGGAAAAGGAGAAGCTGAAGAACCTCACGCTCGTTCCCGGCATGCCGGCCGAGGTGATGATCAAGACCGGTGAACGCACCGCGCTTTCCTATCTCGTCAAGCCGCTTTCCGACCAGATCTTCCGCGCGTTTCGGGAAGAGTAGGAAAAGCCCGGCTGGCCGGCGCTACCAGGCTGTCCGGGCAGTGCCGAGTGCGAACGTATGGGAAGACGTGACAAGGGCGACATGAGCCTTGAGCGAAACCGCACAGTTTCCCGGATAGGAAAGGTTGTGCTGGACCAGATGCTTCAACAACTCATCGACATTGCGCTTTTCAGTCAGCGGAAACGTCACGGTCATAAGCGTTTCTCCGAGAGCAGATTGACTTTTCGCAGGAATTTAGGCCCGGATTCTTTTGCGCTGCAACAAGAAAATTTTAACCACAAAATTAAAATCGATTAGCTTTTGAGGCGATGATTTTAAGATCGTTTTAAATCCGGCCGCGGTTTTCGACGCCGCTGCACAAGGTAGCTGCGACAAAATGCACATGGCTGAGTAAGGCCTTGTTAACCATGCAGGTCCCAGATGAGGGCAGGTGTTAACGTTCTGCCTGAGCAGCAAGACTCTGGCCCAGCGCTTGGAGCTTTAAATCCACTTACCGCTTGAAGGTCAGGCGGACGGGCGGCTCTGCGCTGGTGCGTCCTGTTTTCGGTGTGTAGCAATGTCGATCATTCACAGTATCAGCGTAAGAAGCGGTCGATTGGTGAAGCTCACCTTCGAATCCGCCCCGTTCACGCGGGCCGCTCGCAAGACCACCGGAACGGCGCGGCTGGCCAGAAGCCGTATCGTCACCCTCGCAGCCGTTCTCGGCATCGTCTACGCGGGAATGTTCGGCAAGCTGATCTACTACGGCCTTGCCGTGGATACCACGACATCGAGCATACCGCCCAATCCGATCATGGCCTCCCGGCCCGATATCCTCGACCGCAACGGCGAGCTTCTGGCGACCGATATCCGCACGGTATCGATGTTCGCCGAGCCAAGCCATATGGTCGATGTCGACGAAGCGGTCGAGAAGCTCACGCAGCTCTTCCCCGAGCTCGACCGGAAGGCGCTCTATCAAAAATTGTCGGACAAGCGTTCGCAATTTACATGGCTGCG
Organism: Hyphomicrobiales bacterium; assembly: GCA_900471515.1. Classification (GTDB taxonomy): domain Bacteria; phylum Pseudomonadota; class Alphaproteobacteria; order Rhizobiales; family Rhizobiaceae; genus Rhizobium. Next base: position 32,088 of record UCFC01000010.1, read on the forward strand.
CCGCCAGCTGACGCCGAAGCAGCAGAGCGAGGTTCTGGCCCTCGGCCTTCCCGCGATCGGCTTCCGCCCGGAGGTGAAGCGCTTCTATCCCGGCGGGCGCACGGCAGCTCACATCCTTGGCTATGTCGATATCGACAACAAGGGCATGGCCGGCATGGAGAAATATCTCGACATGCAGGGTCTTTCGGACCTGGAATCGACCGGGCTTGCGGTGCGCGAAAATCTGCAGCCGGTAAGGCTGTCGATCGACATTCGGGCGCAGAATGTGGTTCATGACGTCGTCACCGACGCGATCACCACTTACAGGGGCAAGGCCGCCGGCGCCGTCATTCTCGACGTCCATACCGGCGAGGTGCTCGCCATGGCGTCCGCCCCCGATTTCGATCCGAACGACCCGCAGGCGACCGGCAGCGAAGGCTGGCTGAACCGCATGTCGAACGGCACTTTCGAAATGGGGTCCACCTTCAAGACCTTCTCGATGGCATTGGCGCTCGACACCGGCACGGTGAAGCTTTCAGACAGTTTCGACGCCACCGCGCCGCTGCACTATGGCGGCTTCACCATCCACGACGACCATGACGTGCCGCGCCGCTGGCTGACCATTCCGGAAATCTTCCGCTACTCCTCCAATATCGGCACGGCGAGAATGATGGACCTGGTCGGCATGGATCGTCAGAAGGACTATCTCACCCGCTTCGGACTGCTGACGAAAATGCAGACCGAGCTGCCGGAAGTGAAGACGCCGACGCAGCCGAAAGTCTGGAAGAAGATCAATTCGATCACGATCTCCTTCGGCCATGGTGTGGCGACCACGCCGCTGCAGACCGCCGTCGCCGGTGCGGCTCTGGTTGACGGCGGCGAGTTGATCGAGCCCACGTTCCTGCCGCGCTCGGCAGAAGAGGCCGCGAAAACCGAACAGCAGATCGTCAAGAAGAGCACCAGCGATACGATCCGTTACCTTTTCAAGCTTAATGGCGAACAGGGTTCCGGGCGCACCGCCGACGTGCCGGGCTTTCATGTCGGCGGCAAGACGGGCACGGCAAACAAGGTCGTGAACGGCCATTATTCACATACGCTGAGCTTCAACGCCTATCTGGCGGCCTTCCCGATCGATGCACCGAAATATGTCGTGCTCTCCTTCATCGATGAACCGCTGACCGGCCAGCACGGGCTTACCTTCGCGACGAATACGGCCGCGCCGATGGTGCATGACATCATCAGCCGCGTCGCACCGATCCTGGGCGTCGAACCGGATTTCGGGCAGAACCTGCTGGCTTCCTATTGAGGACGGCTGAGGGCGCTGTTCGCAGCCGAACCGTGTGCATCGAAGGCTCAAATCGCCGCCCTAGACATTGGTCCTCGGTGCGATCGTCAGCTCCGAACCATAGGCGCCGCGCATTTCCGTCGCGGCTGACGGATCGCGGTCGCTGGCCTTGTGCAGAAGCGTCGACTGATAGCCTTCCGCATGCGTGCCGTGGATCAGCGTTACATCTGCGTTGCCGGGATTGTCGGAGCGCTCGAACCATTCGACACTGCGATGCAGGAAATTCATCTCGAAGGCACGGTTGGTGACGCCGTGGCCGACGATGATCACGATATCGTTGCCGCGGCCAATGTCATGCATGACGGTCAGAAGAAACATCCGCACCCGCTGGGCAACGTCGGCCCGGCTCTCACCGTCCGGCGGGCGCGCATAGAATTTGCCGCTGTTGTTGCGCAGCCGCGCCCATTTCTCGAATTCCTCGGGAAATTTGCGCCGTTGCTCTGCCCGGTCGTAGATATCGGTAAAGAGGCCGAAATCCTGTTCACGCAGCAGGTAGTCCTCGTGCACGTCGCCGATCGCGTCTGCGGGCAAAGCCTCGATGATCGCGTCCTTGGTCTGGCGCGTTCGCAGATAGGGTGAATGCCAGATGGCCGCCTTTGGCTTGGTACCGGGCAGCGCCGCAAGGTAGGATGCAATCGCGTGGCCGGCTGCCAGCGCCTGCCGATACCCCCATTCCGTCAGCGGCACATTATGGTCGCCGAACTGGCGGTAGGCGCTCTCGCTGATATTGCCGAGAGATTCGCCGTGTCGAACGAGAAAGATGCGCATGGCTGTCCGTCTATGCTGAGGATGAGCGCATCATGACGGGCGCGAGAGCAGTGTGCAATGGCCGAAGGCGTTGGATCGGGGGCGCGGCCTGACGTCGATCGGCACGCGCGATGCGTTGAACGGCGGGGTCGGCCCCTGGATGTCCGCCGGCTGCTGCGCGGAGCCGGTCACAGAGCGGCCGTTTCATGTCGAGGGCCCTATCGGAGGCCTGCAACAAGTGAAGGGGCGTCGGGACGGACACTCTCGGCAAGGAAGACAAGGGCAGCTGCTCCGATCAGGCCGGAATTCTGTCCGAGAGCCGCGCGCACGATCCTCACATCCTTGAAGCCCGGCATCGCGCGCTGAGCGATATAGGCCTGAATGCCGGGTTGAAGCCGGTCGAATTCATTCGAGAGGCCGCCTCCCATCACCAGCATGTCGGGTGAGAATATGTGGATGAGGCTGGTGAAGCCGCGCCCGAGTATCTCGGCCTCCTCATCGATCAGCGCGTTGGCGAGCGCGTCGCCGGCTCTCGCGGCCGCGAAGACATCACGGCTGTGAATGTCGTCACCCGATCTGCCAAGTGTTGTCTCGCTGCATTCGGCGGCGCGGGCGCGCGCGCGCCGGGTGAACGCCGTGCCCGAGCCATAGGCCTCGAAGCACCCCCTGTTTCCACAGGGGCAAAGTTCACCGTCGGGTACGACCGACATATGACCGATATGAGCCGCCATGCCCTTGCGCCCGCGCAACACGCGCCCGTCAGCGATCACGCCGCCGCCGATACCCGTGCTGACGGTCACGTAGATCAGATTTTCTACGCCCCGGCCGGCACCGAAGGTCCACTCGCCGATCGCTGCGGCAATACCGTCATGCTCGAGACTGACAGGGAAGGGGAAGCGCTGCTGCAGTTCCGCTCTCAGGGGGAAATCAACGAAACCGGAAAGCGTCGGGATGCTGGTGGCGATACCGGAAACAGTGTCTATCGGGCCTGGAGCGGAAACGCCGATGCCGGCGACACCGGCTGGGTTCACCGCCGCCAGAAGTTCATCCGAAAGCGCCCGGATCTGCGAAAGGATACGATCGGGGCCACCATCGGCGTCCGTCAGTTCTTCGCGCCTTGCGATGAGGCTTCCCTTCTCGTCGACAAGCGCGGCCCTGACCTGTGTCCCGCCCAAATCTATCCCAATGGCAATCTGCTGCATTTCCGAACCATGCGTTAGAGGGCACGAAGCCACGTCATCCGCTCTTCAAGGGACGGGGCGTTGAAAGCGAGGGATCCGAGCACGACAGTCTCCGCGCCCGACCGACGCAGGAACGGAACCGTATGTTCCCTGATGCCGCCATCGGCGGCAAGCACGATGCGCCCGTGCGCACCAACACTGGAAATCAGCGCTTTCGCTTCGGCAAGACGGATGCCGGCATTTTCGTTCAGTCCCTGTCCCTTTACGCCGATCGCCGTGCCGAGCAGTGTGACGAAGTTGAGGCGGGAGAGGTAGGGTTCTATCGCCTTGACCGATGTGTCGACCTTGATGACCATGCCGGCCGCAACGCCGAGCTGTTCGAGACGATCGAGTGCTTCGAGGGCGATGCTCTCGTTCTCGACATGGATGCTGATCAGGTCGGCTCCGGCATCGGCAAACTGGTCGATCTGCGAAGGAAGAATATTGTCTGCGACCATCAGATGAACATGGACAGGCCGAGCGGAAACCTTTCTGATCCCCGCGACGAGATCGGGAAAGAACAGGATTGCCGGCGCGAAATGGCCGTCGGCAACATCGATATGGAGAATATCGACATAGGGATCGACGCGGGCAAGCTCATCTGCAAGACGCACGAGGTCGGCCGACCAGACGGAGAATTCGGCGATCAGGCGATCGCGCGGGAGATCGTCGATCCAACTCTTCGAGACGGCAGACATCGGCTAAAGCTCCTTCAGGAAATTGCCTATGGCCTCATGGAAGCCGGACACGTAGCGAGCCCGATCCTCTGCCTTCGGCGTAATTTCGACGAGATGGGCGGCAGGGATCAATCCGGCAATGACACGCGCATGGGAAAACGGGTGGATGAGATCCTTCTGATGGCCGATAACGAGTGTCGGTATCCGGAGGGCGCGAACCTGTCTTTCCGTTACTCCAGGCCCGTCGTTCGATATGGCCGTCAGGAGCGCCGCGGTGACATCGATCGGTCGGCGCGCGAAGAAGCCCATAAGGGAGGCCAGATTGTCCGGAGCCTCGCCGGCGAGACGTTGCCCGGTCTCGCCGGCGGCGAAGGCGGCCTTCGCCGCATCCGGATCGAGCCGGTTCAGCAGACGCCCGACTTCCGCGTTCGGCACCATGTTCTCCGGCGCACCAGCGGTTATCCAGGCAGGTCTGGCAATGATCAGAGCTTTGACGAGATCCGCACGTTTGACGGCAAGACGCAGCGAAATCGCCGCGCCCATCGAAATCCCGCCAATCACCACCGGGGCTTCGAGCTCTTGTTCGATGAAATCAGCGATATCATCGGCGAATGTGGCGATCGACAGCCTGCTGAGGTCCCCGGCCTGCGACGAGCCATGGCCGCGCGCCTCGACCGTGACGCGCCGAAAGCCACTCCCGGATGGAAAGGCTTCGCGGGTCTGGCCGCAATCACCGCATAGTCCGTGCTGGAAGACAACCGCCGGACCGTCGCCTGTCGTGTCGATGTTGAGCTTCGTGCCGTCCTTTGTCGTGAAAGTCCTGACATCGGTCATCGTCAAGCTCCGGCGCTTTCTTTGAGACTGGCTGCGAGGAAGGCCGCAACGCCTTCCGCTTCATCGGCCGCAAGCCCGTGGCTGATCAGGCTGCCGCCAAAGCCGATCGACGCCAGTTTGCCCAGATAGTGGCGGTAATCGAGTACGCCCTTGCCGGCGGTCGCAAACCGCCCGTCGCTCGTGCGGTCCTTGGCATGCGCCATGACGATCCGATCGGCAAGCAGGTCGATCGCCGAGGAGACGATCATATGCTGCTCGGCGAGCGTTCCGACCTCGAAAAGGTTGGCCGGATCCATGACGACCTTGATCCGCGGGCTCCTGATCTCGTCGATCAGCCGGCGGGCTTTGGCGGCTGAATTGACGACATTGGCAAGTTCCGGCTCGATGCCGAGATCGACATCGCAGCGGTCGGCAATCTCGACCGCCGTCTCCATCGCATCCAGCAGGTCGCGCCATGCCTCGGGCGAATCGTTGTCGGGGTGTGCCTTCCACTGGTCGGCGGGATCGCGCGTGCCCGTGCACAGCGTGATGAGCCTGGTGGACATCGCGGCGCAGCGCTCGGCCAGCACCGCCAGTCTGCGATGGCCGGCCCGGCGGGTGGCGGGATCGGGATGGATCATGTTGTAGGTGCCGGAAACGGCGACGATCTCAAGGCCGTACCTTTCCGCTGCTTCAGCGACCGATCGGGCCTCGGCCGCCGTGATCTCGTCCGGCATGGAAGGCAGGCCCGAGCACGCCATGTTATACTGGGCACAGGCAAAGCCGGCTTGGGCGACGGATTTCAGGACCCCGTCAGGATCGATTCCCTCGAACGTCTTGGCGAAGATGCCGAGCTTCATCAAACGCCACCTTCGGCATCAGCCAGTGCCACGGCCTTTCTGCTTTCGACGGATCGGGCGATGGCAACCATGGCCCGGACTGATGCAAGACCGTCATCGACATCTGCGCCTTCCATGGGGGCGCCGTCCAGAATCGTGCGCGCAAAACCCTCGACCTGCCGGCGATAGAAATGGCCGTCCGCTCCCAGAACGCGGTGGGTGGCGCCGTCGGCCTCGCGGAAGATGTCCACATCGCTCGTCTTGTAGTACCAGGGATTATAGGTCTTTCCGAGAATGCTGCCGTTTTTGCCGTAGATCTGGAAGCCTTCATGCCAGTCCATGCGGACCTGTACGGTCAGATCGAGATGGCCGAGCGTGCCCGAGGCGAATTCGACGTCGACGAACCAGCACCAGATGCCGGCGCGCTCGGAAAGCCGCGCGTTGACCGAGACGATATCGCCGGCAAGGTAGCGCGCAGTGTCGATCAGGTGGCAACCATGCGCGAGCATGTAATAGCGCCTGAGATCGGCCTTCGGGTTTTCCGATGGCTTCTTCGCCTTGGCGCTGGAAACGATAAGCGGCTGGACGGCATCCGTCATCGGATAGCGGTGTGTGTTGTCGCAATACCAGGCCTTCAGGGCAATGACCTCGCCCATTTCGTCGCGGATGAACGATTTTGCTGCCTGCAGGCCCGCGTCGAAGCGTTTCATGTGGCCGACCTGGAAGACCTTCCCGGACTTTTCGACGGCCGCCTTCAGCTTCAGGCATTCCTCGACGGTCACGCCGACGGGTTTTTCGCAAAGCACGTGCTTGCCGGCTTCCAGCGCTCGCAGCGAGGCAGGCACATGGAAGGCGTCGGCCGTGGCAATGATGACCGCATCGATATCCGGATCGGCGAGCATCCTGTCATAATCGTCATAGGTTTTCTCTGCGCCGTGCATGATGGCCATACGCTCGCGCAGGTCGTCGGCGACATCGCAGATGGCGTAGAGATCGGCATTGGCGGCCTTCGTGCAGCTTTCAAAATGTGCCGCCTGAGCGATCTGCCCCGCGCCGAGCACACCCACGCGAAGGCGGCGTTCCTGTTTCGCAGGCATCTGCAGTTTCCTCGTTTCGACAGTTGGAGAGCAATGCGGGTTCGGCCCCGAAGATAGCAGCTTTCTGGAGATCGGCTGCATGGCCTTCCGGGCGGTGCGTCACTGCGGCGGGATGGCGCCCTTGCGCAGGATGACGCTGCCATAGAAGCGCCGTTCGCCCGTGACGACGACCGTATGGGCGGCGCGCACGCGATCCTTGAAGTCGTGAGGAGCGACAGCTGTCAGTTCTACCGGCTTGCCCTGGCTCTTGCGGAGGCTTGCGCCGTAATCCTCGAAGACGGGCAGGATTTTGGCCGGGTCGTTTTCCGCGATCATGCGCCACGCCACCTCCGGCTCCCGTTCCTCCAGAGGGAAGACGCCGAGAATGGCGTCAAGCGCATGCGGACCCGAGACACCGTCAAGGCGGATGAGCCGGTCATCGCCGGCGTCGCATGGGAAGTTTGCATCGACGACGGCGATATCGTGGCGATGACCCATCGCGCGAAGCGCGTAAAGCAATTCGGGAGACAGGATCGGATCGATGAGTTTCAACATGGTTTCCTCCATGGATCGTCTCTTTTGCGTTTGTATTATACAAATACAAATTAATTGTCAAATGGGTTTGGATGCAAGGCCGCATTAAACGGAGGGCAGTTCGGGAAGGTCGAATAGGCTCTCGCGCAGCAGCGCGGCCGCACCGATCGCCGCGCCATCGCCGCCGAAGCGGGCGACCGCTATCGGCGGCACGTGAAAACCGTGAACGAGGTTGCTGGCGAGCAAGTGCTCGACGCGGGCCGAGACCTTCGGGTAGAGAACGGCGAGGGGGCCACCGAGCACGATCGTTTTCGGGTCGAGGATATGGATCAGGTTGAGCAAGCCCGTGGCGAGCGCAAGCGCCCATTCGGCAAGAGCCTCCTCAAACGCCGGAGAACTTTCGTGACCTGCAAGTTTCGCCAATCCTTCGGGGATGGGGATATCCTGGTCGATGAAAGGCAGGAATTTCTGATAGCCTGCGAGGATTTCGAACGTATGGGTTGCCGCCATTCCAGGCTGGCTGCCCATCACCATGTGACCGACCTCGCCGCCAAGGCCGTGCGCGCCCTCGACGACACGGCCCTGCCGCAGATGCGCGCTGCCGATACCCTGCGCAAGAAGGAGCAGGAGCACATCGCTCAGATCGCCTTCGGCGGCATCCGCAGCGACAGCGCTGGCAAGGGCGACGGCATCGTTGCAGATGTGAACCTTCAACGAAGGCTGCATTGCCTCTGACATGGCGGCAACAACATCCACGTCCTGCCAGTCCAGCCAGGGCGCCGAGATGATCCTGCCGTCGCGTACGATGCCCGGAACGGAAATACAAACACCTCGCACGCGGGACGCGCGTACCTTGGATATCTCGATAAGTTCCCCGGGCAGGGATGCAAGCAGATCGATCACCCTCTCGGGATCGTGGTAGCGGTCCGCAATCGACACGATCCTCTTGGCGACCACGCGCATCGAGAAGTCGATCAGGACCGCGTTGATATCCGCCGAGGAAATGTCGAGCCCGATGAAATAGGCGCCACCCGGGTTGAGCGCCACCAGAGCGCCAGGCCGGCCGGCACCGCTCGCCTCGGCGCTCTCGTTAAGGTCGATGACGAGTTTTTCGGCGAGAAGCTGTTTGATGGAATTGCCGACGGTCGCCCGCGTCACATTCAGTTCGCGCGCAATATCGGCACGCGACAGTGCGGTGCCCCTGCGCAGGACGCGCAGGCAACGCACCGCATTCATGTGTCGCAAGACACTGTTCGTCGTCAATATTCCTCCCAGGACACCGTGTGCCGATCAGGAGCTATTGGGGAATGCCGGCGGGCCTTTCGAATCGGCGCCGGCAACAATCCCTGACGAAGTAGCAGATGCCTGCCGGCAAGCAAAGATTGGCATCAGGCGCGATGTCACGCGACCGACCACCCTCCGTCGACGAGCAGGTTGGCGCCGGTGACGAGGGCGGCTGCCGGCGAGGCAAGATAAACGATCGCACCGACGACGTCGTCCGTATCGCCGATCCGTCCCAACGGAATATGGCCGACGGTCCGATCGTAGAAATCCTGATCGGCCAGTGCCGGGCGCGTGGAATCCGTCCAGATGAAAGTCGGCGACACGGTATTGACGGTAATGCCGTACCGCGCCCACTCGGCAGCAAGACAACGCGTCAAATGGTTGATGGCGGCCTTGCTCATGCAATAGATCGCTTCGCCGCGCAGTGTCACAGTTCCGGCCTGAGAGCTGATATTGATGATGCGTCCGCTCTTTTTCTCGATCATGTGGCGGGCAACCGCCTGGGTGACGAGGAAGGTGCCCTTGATGTTGACGTTGAGGATCTCGTCGACGTCCTTTTCCTCGACCAGTTCCGCCAGATTGCCGGGCGCCACCCCGACATTGTTGACCAGGATATCGATTCTGCCGAAGGCTTCGATCGAGCGAGCAACCGCCTGCGAAATCTGCCGGCTGTCGGAAATATCCATGGTGACGGCAAAGACCCTTCCGCCTGCTGTCTCCAGTTCGGCGATGAGATCCGCCGCCGCCTCCACGTTGCGGACGCCGACGATCACGTCGGCCCCCGCGGCTGCGCAGGCCAGCGCACATGCGCGCCCGATGCCGCGGGCGGCGCCGGTGACGAGCGCGACCTTGCCCTGAAGGCTGAAATTTGGTGCTTTTACCGTCATCTGTTTCCTCCACTTCGCTTTGGGCGTCACGCTGTTGCGGCGGCAAATCGTGCCGGCTTGCGCCCGAGGATAATCATTTCCAGAGCATCGTCCTGAGTCAGGTTGCGTGTCGGATACGAGCCGACAACCATTTCGGACTTCATCACGGTGATCCGGTCAGACAGCGCGAAGACATCGTGCATGTCATGACTGATCAGGAAAATACCCTGGTCCTGTTTTTTGAGCTCCTGAACGAGAAGGCCGACGTTTTTCGTCTCCTCCGGTCCAAGTGCTGCGGTCGGTTCGTCCATGAGCAGGATCCGCGCGTTGAAATGCAACGCCTGAGCACGGCATCGACCTTATTGTCGTTTGCCGTAAGCACCTGCTCCATCAGTGCCTGGGCGACGTCGGGTTTGCGCCGGTGAGCAGCTTCGTGAACTTGGACATGAATTCCTTCCTTTGGAAGTCTGATGCGCGCAGCAACCTTGGCTGGCCCAAGCAAAGCCTCCCGCCTTGATATTTGTATTTGTTTAAAGCGGATACATAGTGAAATCAATCCGGCTGACTGGATTGACTCTCCGGACGGCGGCCGAGCCTTTCCATGCAAGCAATTCAGAGGCGAGGGGAGGGCGGCGCCGGTGAGCCCGCGCCCGCCCTGTCGATTGCGGATCAGGCTGCGCCAACCGCCCCGCCAAGTTTCGGGGCGAACATATCGTGCATGCGTGCGCGATAGTGGTCTTCCGAAGTGGACCAGCGCAGTTCGGCGAGCATCTTGCTGTCGGCGCCGGCCGGATAACGAAGACGGGTGCCGTCGTCGGTCGCGGCAAGATAGGCGGCTTCCGCGACTTCCGCTTCGGTGCAGTATGCCGTCGGGTAGTTCGCCATCTTCTCGAAATAGGCGTGCGCGAAAGCGCCATAATCGGCAGGGATCAAGCCCTGCATGCGCTCGCCGGCATTAGCCGCGAAACGTGTGGTCGGAGCATAGCCCGGTTCGACCAGTCGGGCTTTGATATTGAACTGCTCCAACTCGTAGGAAAGGGATTCCGTATAGCCCTCGACCGCGAACTTGCTGGCCGCATAAATTGCGACGAGCGGCATGACGCCGATCGTCACGCTCGAAGTGACGTTGATGATAGTGCCGTGCCCCTGATTGCGCATCTGAGGGATGATGGCGCGGCAGGTGCGGAAGACCCCGAACGTGTTGGTATCAAAAACCTCCTGGATCGTAGGATCCGGCGTTGCCTCGACGGCAGAGGCAATCCCGATCCCGGCATTGTTGATCAATACGTCGATCGATCCGAACATTGCCACGCTGTCGGAAAGCGCCTTTTCGATTGTCTCTGGCTTCGTAGTATCGAGGGGCAGCACCTTCAGCCTGTCGGACGAAGGAGGAAATGCCGAAGGATCCGGACGGCGCATCGTCGCAACGACATTCCATCCGTGTCGAAGAAAGAGTTCCGCGATCGCCTTGCCGTAGCCGGAAGAGGTGCCCGTGATCAGGACTGTCTTTGTCATTTTCATCTCCATACATCGATATCACGAGACTATGGCCAATCGGTCGGACTATGAATAATATGATGTCCATATTGCATTATGGATCGTCCACGAATTTGCAGGAATGCGGCGGGCAGCTTCGATCGAGAGGCATTCAGCGCTGGATCGGCGGCGGAGTGCGATCCATAATGAGGAACCCGCTCTGCTTTACGGATCGTACCATTGGACGCTTTGACGGATGTGGTTCAACTGCTGAGGCCCAGGACGGTGCTGATGGGCAGCATGGTGGCCTTCGGTGACTGGGGCATTCAGGTTCCGCCCCAACCGGGGCCTATGCTGTATTTCCTGATCGAGGGAGCGGCCCTGTTTGCCGCCGGCGGCGAAAGCATCCGGTTGGAAGCCGGAGACTTCGTCCTCTCAGGCACTCCGGCTGCGGATTCCTTCTTCAGCAGGCTGGGTGAGCGCGTCGTTCTCTCTAACGACGATTTCAAGGCTCGCCATCTGGTCGACGGTGAGATCGTGATCGGTTCCGTCGATGACGGCAGCGCCACCAGGATCGTCGGCGGCTGCATCCTGTGTGATCCGACCAACGCAGACCTTCTGGCTGAACTCCTGCCGCGGCTTGTTCACGTCCGGGCGGGCGAGGGGATCGGCCCCCGGCTTGGCGGTCTGATCTCCTACATCCGCGACGAGGCGGCAAACGCGCGCGCCGGCAGCGATCTCATCCTGTCCAGATTGCTCGAAGTGCTGCTGATCGAAACCCTGCGCAGGGAAGCTTCCAGGTTGCTTCACCCTGGCATGCTGCGCGGGCTTTCCGATCCCCAGCTTGCCCGGGCAATCGGCGACATTCATTCGGACGTACGGCGCGGCTGGACGATTGCCGACCTGGCGCACCGGGCCGGCATGTCGCGCTCGGCCTTTGCAAGGAAGTTTTCGGAGGCGGTCGGGCTTGCGCCCGTCGAATACCTTTTGCGGTGGCGGATGGCTGTTGCCAAGGACGCCTTGCGCTATTCCCGCAGCAGTCTGGAAGAGATTGCCGAAAAGGTCGGCTACCGTTCTGTCAGTGCGTTCAGTACCGCGTTCAGCCAGAGGGTCGGCTGCCCTCCAAGCGAATATGCGAAAATGGCGATTATCGCATGATCGGCTGCGCTTCGGATCGGCCGCCCGACAGTCGGGCGGCCGCATCGTCGGTGAAGGTTAAGGCAGGGTGTGTCCGGCCGCCCTGAACAGGCGATACCATTCCTCGCGGGTCAGCACGACAGAAGAACCGGCGGCGGCTTCGGCGACGCGCTCCGGTTTTGTGGTGCCGAGAACGACCTGGATTTTTGCCGGATGGCGGGTGATCCAGGCAACAGCAATGCCGGTCGGGGTCACGCCATAGGCTTTCGCGAGCTTGTCGATGGTGTCGTTCAGATCGGCAAAATTCTCACGGTCGCCGAGGAATACACCATCGAAGAAGCCCTTCTGGAACGGCGACCACGCCTGCAGCATCATGCCGTTGATACGGGAATAGTCGAGCAGGCCGTTGTCGCGATCGACCGACTGGTCAAGTCCGGCCATGTTGGCCGCAACGCCCGATGCGATCAGCGGCGCATGGGTGATGCTGAGCTGCACCTGGTTGACGATGAGCGGCTGCTTGACCGCGGTCTTGAGCAGCTCGATCTGGCCGGGTGTGTGATTGGAGACACCGAAATGCCGGACCTTGCCCGACGATTTGAGCGCGTCGAAGGCTGCCGCGACCTCCTCGGGCTCGACGAGCGTATCCGGGCGGTGCAGCAGAAGCACGTCCAGATAGTCGGTCTTGAGTGCGGCGAGCGACTGGTCCACCGAGGCCAGAATATGCGCGGCGGAGAAATCGAAAAATCCCTTGCGGATGCCGACTTTACTCTGGATGACGAGTTTTTCCCGCTCGGCCGCGCCAAGCGAGATCGCCTCGCCGAAACGGGCCTCGCACCGATGCGGCGCGCCGCCGTAGATGTCGGCATGGTCGAAGAACGTCACGCCGGCGTCCCGCGCGGCGCCGATCAGTTGCTGGATTTCGCCATTGCTCATATTGGCAATCCGCATCATTCCGAGAATGATGCTCGACACGTCGAGGTCGGTTTGCGGAAGCCTGTAGGATTTCATGATGATTACCTCGGGGTTGGGAAATAACTAGATGGTTATCCGCTTAATAGGGGAAGGACGGCGGCGTGGCTAGCCGAAGCATTCCCATGTTAGGCTGGATATTGCCGTCTTCCGGCAGGGAGGCGGCTGTCGAATCGGAGGGAATTTGCGTGGCGGATCAAGCGAAACAGGCGGCATCCCGCAGGGTGGCCCAGCGGGTGACATTGCGCACTGTGGCGAAATCCCTCGGTCTTTCCGTTACGACCGTCAGCCGCGCACTGAAGGATGGCCCCGAGGTCAACCGGGAGACGGTCGATCTCGTCAAGAAGGCCGCATCCGACCTCGGCTACCGGCCGAACCTCGGCGGCATCAATCTGAGAACGGGCAAGACTCATGCTGTCGGTGTCGTGATGCCGTTTCAGCGGGACGGGGAGATGAACATCGTCGTCGCCTCCCTGATCGAAGGCTTCTGCGGCGCAATCAAGCAATATGGCTATCGCACGACGGTCGCTCCGCAGTTTCAGGCTGACGACCCGCTGGCAACCGTGCGCGATCTTGTCGAGGAGGGAACTGTCGACGGCATCATTCTCACCCATACGCGGCCACAGGACGATCGCGTGAAATATCTGCTGGAGGTCGGCATGCCTTTCGTCACCTTCGGCCGCACCGAACTGCTCAGCAAACATCCGAGCATCGATATCGACCACGAAGAGATCGGTGCAGCGGCGGCCGCGCGTCTGCTCGATGCCGGACACAAGGCGCCGCTGCTCGTCGCCCCTTCCAGCCAGTTCACCTACAGCCTGCAATTCATCAAGGGCTGGACAGCCGAGTTCAACCGCCGGAACCTGACCGTTCCCGACGAACGCATGTTCTTTACCGCGACCACGCCCGACAGCGGCAAGAAGATTGCCGTCGACGCGCTTGCCAAATATCCCGATGTGACGAGCGCCTTCGTGGCAAGCGACGAGGCGGCTCTCGGCTTCGTTTCCGCGCTGGCCGATCTTGGCAGAAAGGTCGGAGAGGATTTTTCCATCCTCACTTATTCCGGCAGTCGCCTCCACGACTTCTACAATCCGCCGCTCAGCACCTATTATTTTCCGAATTTCGTCATCGGACAGCGCCTGAGCAATCTCCTCTACAGGTCGATGCAGGGCGAACCGGCATCCAGCCTGACCGAAGTCGTTCGCGCCAGCTTTGTCGAACGCCGCAGCGAATTCAGCCTCCGCTAAAAACATTGGGAATTCGCTCCCGGGGCAAGTTGTTCGTAACGTTACGAATTCCTTGATTCGTGCCGCGATGCGGCAGGATCATGATGATTTGAGGCGTTGACAGCCGAAGCTATGCCGTGCATTCGTAACGTTACGAATGGGCCATGGGGCGGGGTGGAGCGCTCCGGGGCAGGAAAGACGCTGCGACAATGATGGGAGGACGGCGTGGGTGCTCAGACGCTATTTTTCGGTTCGCCAATCTGGACGTTCAACTGGAACCCGCCTTATGCATCGCCCTTGCGACGGCTGGCGGCTACCGGCTGCAAGGGGTTCGAGCTGACGGCATGGTCGGTCGACATGCTCGGCTATTACACCGACGAGACGATCCGCGAACTCAAGTCGATCGCCGACGGCGAAGGACTGACGCTGACCAATCTCTTCTACAACCTGCCGTTCTCACGTGCAGAGGGCGCGCCGGTTTCGCGTGCGGATCTGGACGCCTATAAACGCGGCGTCGAGCTTGCGGCAAAGATCGGTGCGCCGATCGTGACAAGCATGACGCCCTATCCTTTCCAATCGGATATCCGGCCGATATTGCAGCGGCCGACCGCCCAGGAATGGTCGGCTGTCGTAAAGCCGGAATGGGATTGGGCAGAGGAATATGAGGTTGTCGTGGAAGGCTTCGCGGCCGCCTGCGCCATCGCAGCGGACGCCGGATTGCGTGTCGCCATCGAGCCGCATCCCTATCGCTGGGTCAGCTCCGGCCAGGGAATGTTGCGGTTGATCGAGCGTACGGGCGCTCCCAATCTCGGGCTGAATTTCGACCCCAGCCATCTCTTTCCTGCCGGCGACATGCCGCATTACGTCGTGCTGCAGCTTGCGGACCGGATCTACAACACGCATTTCTCCGACAATGAGGGGCACACCAACGCCCACTGGCGCCCCGGTCGCGGCAAGATCGACTGGAAGGCAATTTTCGCGGCGCTGCGCACCATAGGTTATTCCGGACCGATCACTCTCGAGCTCGAGGATGCGCCCGGCGCGTCGCATTGGACCCATTTCCGCGAGGCGACGCCGGAATTCGATTCCGAAATGAAACGCGGCATTCGCTACCTGCGTGAGTGCGCCGCCGAACTCGATATCACTATTGCCTGAGGAGCCAGAATGAGCGCGAACAGCCCCATGAAAGTCGGCATCGTCGGTGCCGGGAATATCAGCGCCACCTATGTCGCAACGCTGCATATGTTCGATTTCATTCGCGTGAAGTCGATCTACGACATGTACCAGGAGCCTGCGCGCAAGCTTGCCGAGCAATTCGGCGTCCAGTCGGTGTCGCTCGATGCGATGCTCGCCGATCCGGAAATCGGCCTCATCATCAACCTCACCACGCCGACCGCCCATTATTCGATCAGCAAGAAGGCGCTGCTTGCCGGCAAACACGTCTATTCAGAAAAGCCGCTCGGCGTTTCCATGGAAGAGGCCGAGGAACTGATGGCGCTCGCCCGCGCCGGTGATCTCAGGCTCGGCTGCGCCCCCGATACGTTTCTCGGCGGTGGCCATCAGTTGACGCGCCGCCTCTACGACGAGGGTCGCATCGGCACCGCCGTTTCCGCAACCGCAATGCTGCTTCTGCCCGGCCACGAACATTGGCACCCCAACCCGGCCTTCTTCTATGGCCGCGGCGGCGGGCCGATGCTCGATGTCGGCCCGTATTATGTCACCAACCTGATCGCCCTTCTCGGGCCGGTTCGCGAGGTCTTCGGCGCCGCCAAGGTCACGCGCATAGAGCGGACCGTGAAGACGGAGCCGCGCTTCGGCGAGACGATCAAGGTGTTGACGCCGACGCACCTGACCGGCGTGATGGAATTCCATAGCGGCGCGACCGTCACGATCGCGACGAGTTTCGACGTCATCAAACACAAGCACAACCAGATCGAAATCTATGGTTCCAAAGGCTCGATGATAACGCCGGACCCAAACAACTTCACAGGCAAGGTCGAGATCTTCGCCGAAGGTGTTGAGGCCTGGGAGGAGGTGGCAGTCGACCATCCCTATGTCGAAGGCGTTCCCGGCCATCTCGGCCTCCGGGGGCTGGGGGCTGCTGAGATGGTGGATTCGCTGCGCTCCGGCCGGCCGCATCGCGTTTCCTCGGAACTCGCATTTCACGCGCTCGAGGTGATGACGGCTTTTGAGCGGTCCGCCCAATCGAAGCGGTCGGTCGCCATCCGCAGCAGTTGCGGCCGGCCGGATCCGATCCCGAAACATCTGAAAGAAGGCAATTTCACGTGAAGTTTCCTCCCGGTCGGTCGGGCGGCGCGCGAATGCACCGCCTGCCGAGGGGAGAAGGTCTTCGGCGGGCAGATGTTATCGCTGCTTCGGCTTTGCCGCCGTTTTTCGACTTGCGCGCTTTGGAACCGGCTTCTCGGCAGCGGGATTTATCGACGACATCTCGGGCGTGGCGGATCGGATGTCGTTGGTGATCGATTGCGCCGCCGCAATCACCGCCTGCCGGATGTCGGCCACGCGCTTTTCGTCCACGCCTGTGACGAAGGGAACGCTGACGGCAGCAATGACCGTGTCCTGGTGATCCCTGACGGGGGCTGCGATTGCGTGCACGCCGGACATCTGCTCGCCCATGTCCCGCGCCCAGTTCTGCTTGCGGATCAGCGCCAGCTCTTCGAGCATTCGCCTGGGATCGGTAATCGTCTGGTTGGTGAAGCGCTCGAGCTTGGTCAGGCGGCGCTCGATATCTTCCTGCAGTGAAAAGGCAAGCAGGATCTTGCCGGCGGCACCTGCATGAAACGGCAGGCGCTGGCCGGCCGTCGCCGACAGTGCGTATTGGCCGTGCCCCTGGGCGGAGGCGACAACCAGAATATTGTCGCCGGATGGTACGGTCAGCTTGCTGCCCTCGCCCAGAAGCTCGGAAATCCGGTTCAGATGCGGCTGCGCAATCGCCAGGAGATCGTAGCTCGCAACGGTCGGGGCGACATGGGCGGCAAGCGTCAGGAGACGTCGGCCGAGCGTATAACTTCCCGTCGGCGAACGATGCACGAAATCATAGGCGCTGAGCGTGTTGAGCATGCGGTACACGGTCGTCCGCGACAACTTCACGGCCTTGACGACGTCACGGATCGTCGCGCCCTCCGGTGTCCGTTCCAGGAGCGCAAACACCTCCACCATCTGCTCGATGACTGGGATGCGATATTTCTGCGCGGCGTCTTCACTAATGTCGGTCATTCAAATCCTGCCAAGCCTGTCAGGCAACGCTTCGACTTCCATAAGCAATGCGTGGAGTTCACGCAATCGCGGCTCCTTTCGATTGACTCCGGCATGAGAATGCCGGTAAATTCATAAATGAACTTA
Organism: Hyphomicrobiales bacterium; assembly: GCA_900471515.1. Classification (GTDB taxonomy): domain Bacteria; phylum Pseudomonadota; class Alphaproteobacteria; order Rhizobiales; family Rhizobiaceae; genus Rhizobium. The sequence goes on from UCFC01000010.1 coordinate 49,639, forward strand.
TATCAGTTCAAATAAGAAACGTCACGTCGATTGTTATCCGACGCGACGTTCCGGAAGCGGCGCCGGATCGGAGGTTCGGCGGGCGCTGCCTTGTGCGCGTTCAACGGAAATACGGAGGAGGATGCAATGAAGAGTGTGAAATCGATCGGGCACGTGGCCGTCAGTGTGAAGAACATCGACAGCTCGCTCGACTTCTATGTCAACAAGCTCGGTTTCGACGAAATGTTCCGGCTCGAGCGCGACGGCCGACTGTGGATCGTCTATCTCAGGATCACCGACACCCAGTTCATCGAACTGTTTCCCGAAGGCGTCGGCGACAGCGCGCCGCCCTTTGCCAATGTCGGTTACAACCATCTCTGCCTTGAGGTCGAAAATATCGACGAGGCGATTGCCGATATCACCAGCCGCGGCGTCGTCCTGACGGCCGAAAAGAAGCTCGGCGTCGACAACAATTACCAGGCCTGGATCGCAGATCCGGAAGGCAACCGGATCGAACTGATGCAGCTTGGCGCAGGCGCCATGCAGACGGCCGCCGTTCGCCGCATCAAGGGGCTGGTCTGAGCCATGGATCTTTTCAAACATCTCGGCCACATCGCCTTGCGCGTCAATGACCTCGACAAGTCCCTGGCGTTCTACCAGAAACTCGGCTTTCGCGAGATGACGCGGCTGCTCAACGATCAGGGAGAGGCGTGGATCGTCTACCTGCGCATCAACGACGACCAATATCTCGAACTCTTCCCGAAGGGCGTGGAGCGGCCGGAAACTGCGCCCGATACGATCGGCATTTTCCATATCTGCCTCACCGTCGAAGATATCGACAAGACGTTCGAAGAGCTCGCGAAGGTCGGCATCCAACCGAGCAAGCCAAGGCCGACCAAAATCGGCATCGACGGCAATCGCGGCGCATGGATCGAAGATCCCGACGGCACGCAGATCGAGGTCATGGAAATGGCGCCGGATTGCATTCAGCTGCAGGCCATCAGAAGATTGCATGCAGAATCAGTCTGATTGGACTGTTTTCTCCGCATCACGGATTGATGAGAAAACCCGGCAATGATCTGCCGGGTTTTGTGTTTCGTGGTCCTTAGAAGATCTGGTCGTAGGCGTCCTGCATCGCCTGCACGAACTCGTCTTCGGTCCGCTTCGGATCGCTCCAATATTTGTCGGCTTCCTGCCAGATGGTGCGATACCAGTCGGCATCGGCCGTATTGAAGGGGTTGGAGACCTGCTTCGTCGGATCCTTCAACGTATCGAGGACAAGCTTGTTGCAGGCGTCGAGATTGGTCGTATCGGCATCGGTACGGACGGGGCTCGCGCCCTTCTTCAAGACGAATTCGGCATTGAGCTTCGGGTCGACATCGAGCTTGGCGAAGTCTTCCTGGGCTTTCGCGGTGTCGGCATTGTTGGTGTTGAGGAAACCCCAGGAATCGACGGTGACGACGACTGCCTTGGTGCCGGGAATGTTCATGCAGTCGAAATCCTCGCCAAGCTTCTTCTGGGCGGCCAGGAACTCGCCCTTCATCCAGTCGCCGTGGATCTGCAGCAGGGCCTTGCCGGTAATGACCAGATTGGTCGTGTCGTTCCACTGACGGTTGGGCGAGCCCGGATCGGTGTGTTCGGCGATCTGGCGGAAGCGCTTCAGCGCCGCCCGCATTTCGGGCGTATCGATCACGGTGCGGTCGGGCTTTTCACCGTAGAAACGGTTGTAGATATCGGGGCCTTCCTCGGAGGCGATCAGCGCCTGCAGCAGATAGGCTTTCTGGAACTGGTCGCCGCCCTGGGCGATCGGGATGTAGCCGGCAGCCTTGACCTTGTCGAAGGCCGCAAAGAGGTCGTCGAGCGATTTCCACGATTTGGGATCGACGCCGGCGGCTTCGGCGACATGTTTGTTGTAATAGACCATTCCGTCGATATGCACCGTCGCCGGCGCCTTCATGATCTCGCCGTCGACGGTGATGTTCTTCAGAACCGAGGGCGGGAAATTCTTCGTGGCGCCAATGCTGTCGAACAGCTTGGTGAGCGGCACGCCGAGGCCCTGCTTGTTCAGATCCCGATAGATGCCGGGATCGGAATTCATGAAGATGGCCGGCGGATTGCCGCCGGTGATCATGTTCATCAGGCTGACATTGGCGCCGGAATCATGGGCGATAGACAGGTCTTTCCACTGGTGCCCGTCCTTTGCCCAGGCATCGCGGAGAACGCCGAGCGCCGCGATCTCCGATGGCTTGGACCAGGTGTGGTAGACGACGACCTCATCTGCCCATGCGTTGGTGGCAAGCGTGGTCGCGGCCAGCAGAAGCGATAGTCTCTTCAGCGATTTCCATTTCGTCATGCAGCATTCCTCCCTGTTAAATCTGGTCACATCTTTCTGATTACAGGCGCTGGCCGGTCGGTGCGTCGAACACGTTCAACTTGGTGAGCGGCAGATAGACGGGCAAAGCCGGCTGGCTGCGGTAGCGGTTGGCGTCACGCCCATCGATGCGCACGGCGACGCTCTTTCCCGACATGGTCAGGAAGGCAAAGGCGTCGGGTCCGGATTTTTCGAAATATTCGACCGGGCAGTCGAAGCGGACGGTATTGCCGGCATCCTGACGCTCCTCGATCAGAAGCTCCTCGGCGCGGAAACCGATCTTGACGGGCTTGCCTTCGGCCGCCTTCGCCTTCCACTTATATTCGCCGAGATTGATGCGGATGCCGTCCCTTTCATCCACGGCGACGAGATCGCCACCGTCACGCCTGATCGTGCAGTCGAGCAGGTTCATCGCCGGAGAGCCGACAAAATCGGCGACGAAGAGATTGGCGGGTTCGTTGTAGATCTCGTCCGGCGTGCCGAATTGCTGGATGACGCCCTTATTCATCACCGCGATCTTGGTCGCCATGGTCATTGCCTCGACCTGGTCGTGCGTGACGTAGACGACGGTATTCCTGAGCTGGTTATGGAGCTTCTTGATCTCCATGCGCATTTCGTTGCGCAGCTTGGCATCGAGGTTCGAAAGCGGCTCGTCGAACAGGCACACACCGTATTGTTTCACCAGCGCCCGGCCGATCGCCACGCGCTGGCGCTGGCCGCCGGAAAGCTGCGACGGCTTGCGGTCAAGCAGATGCTCGATCTGCAGCAGTTTGGCGGCCCAGGCGATCCGCCTGTCCGCCTCCTCCCGCGAAATGCCGCGGGAAGACAGTCCGAAATTCATGTTCCCGCGCACCGTCTTGGTGGGATAGAGCGCATAGGACTGGAAGACCATGGCAAGGCCGCGGTCCTTGGGATCGAGGTAGCTGACATCCCGCTCGTCGATAAGGATTTCGCCGTCATCGATTTCCAGCAGACCGGCCAGGAGATTGAGAAGTGTCGTCTTGCCGCAGCCGGACGGTCCGAGCAGCACCAGAAACTCACCGTCGCCGATACTGAGGTTCAGGTTCTCGATGACCGTCAGCGCGCCGAACTTCTTCACGATATTGTTGAATGCAATGGAAGGCATGCCTCTATCCCTTGATGGCGCCGGCAGTGATGCCCTGCACGAAGAACCTGCCGAGAACGAAGTAGATGACGAGCGGCGGCAGAGCGGTGAGCAGCGCCGAGGCCATGTCGACCGCATAGTTCTTGGCGCCGGTCGTCGTGACCGTGATGTTGTTGAGCACGACCGTCATCGGCTGCGTGTCCTGCGCGCCGAAGGTGAGGCCCACCAGAAAGTCGTTCCAGATGCCGGTAATCATCAGGATCAGCACGACAATCATGATATTGCCGGACATCGGCAGGACGATTTCGAAGAAGATCCGCCAGAAGGAACCGGAATCGATCATCGCGGCGGCAATGATCTGCGGCGGCATGCCCCGGAAATAATTGCGGAAAATCAATGTCAGGAACGGCATCGACAAGACGCTGTGAATGACGGCAATGCCGAATGTCGTGCCGTAGATATGCAGCGCTCCGGTAATCTTGATCAGCGGATACATGATGATCTGGAACGGCACGAAGGCGCAGATGAAAAGCACGAACAGGAAGCCGTTCGCCCATTTGACGTTCCAGAGCGCCAGCCCGTAGCCGGTCACGATCGACAGCGAGATGGTCAGAACGAGGCTCGGGGCGAGAATGTAGAGCGAGTTGATGAAGCCGACGCGCACACCGTTGCAGTTCATGCCCGAACAGGCCTGCATCCAGGCGTAGGACCAGGCCTCGGTCGTCCAGGGCGAGGGCAGGGAGAAGATCTGCCCCTCGCGGATCTGGTCCATCGTCTTGAAGGATGTGACGACGATGACATAGAGCGGCACTGCGAAGAAGGCGGCGGCCATCAGCAGGAAAACGAAGATCACCACCCGGCTCGGACGGATCAGCGGGCGCCGGCGCACTTTCGTCTCGCGGCCGGATTGCGATGTGGCGGATATCGCCGTCATGCCTCTCTCCTTTGCCGGATGGCGGTGATGATGATGAGCGGCAGGAAGAGCACGAGCGTCGTCAAAAGCATGACGGTCGCACCTGCCGAGGCGAAACCGAGATTCTGCTTCTGCCAATAGGCGTCGATGACGAAATAGGCCGGCATGACCGATGCGCCGCCCGGTCCGCCATTGGTCATGGCGACGATGATGTCGTAGGCTTTCACCACGCCGATGCAGAGCAGGATGATGCAGGTCAGGAAGGTGAGTTTCATCATGGGAATGATGACCTCGATATAGAGCCGCCAGAAGGGAACGCCATCAAGGCGCGCCGCCTGCCAGATCTCGGTATTGATCGACTTCAACCCGGCGAGCATCAGGGCCATGAAGAAGCCGGTCGATTGCCAGACGGCTGCCAGAATGACACCGAACATGACGGTGTCCTGGCTCGCAAGCCAGTTGAAGGAAGCGCTTTCCCAGCCCATCGAGTGCAGCACGTTCTCGACGCCGAGCCCCGGATTGAAGAGCCAGCGCCAGACAAGACCGGTGACAATCAGCGAGACAGCGAGCGGGTAGAGAAAAACGGTGCGGAAGACGCCCTCGCCATGCACCTCCTTGTCGATCAGTGCGGCGAGAATGAAACCCGTGACGATCGACAGCAGGCTGCCCACGGCAAAGATGACGAGGTTCTGCAGCGACAGGATCCAGGACGGATCGTGAAAAAGCCGCCAGTACTGCTTCCAGCCGACCAGTTCATAGTCGGGAAAGCGTCTGGATGCCGTAAAGGAGAGATAGACGGTCCAGCCTATCGCTCCAATGAAAAAGACAAGCGTCAGCAACGCCGCGGGCGCAACGGCCAGATGCGGGGTGACGCGGCTCCGTCGGATTCCCATGAGCCTCCTCCTCAGGTCGCCGGCGTTCCGCTCCTCCGGTGCGCCGCGATCTGTTTCTTATATGAACAATATCTAGTTCATAATAGACCAACTATAGGAATCAAAAAATCGCGATGTCAAATGACAATTGGCTGCGCCCGCTCCAGTTATTCGCGCTGAGGTTGGGTCGCCGGAACGAAGCGGGTCAATCGAAGAATGCCTGATCGTCTTCCGCCAGATACGGCTTTGCCCTTTCGGGCACGAGATCGACACCCATGCCGGGCCGGTCGATCACATCGACAAAGCCATCCTTGACGATCGTCTTCGGCAGCCCCTCGACGATGTCGTACCACCAGTCCGGATCACCGGTCGTATATTCGAAGGCGATGAAATTGTGGGGCAGGGTGGCGCAAACCTGGATCAGCGCCGCAAGACCGAGCAGCCCGTTGGCCGTTCCATGCGGCGCCATCATGATCGAGTGAAGGTCAGCATATTCGGCGATCCATTTCAGTTCGGCGATGCCGCCGACATCGGCCGGGTCGGGGCCGACGACATTGACTGCATGGCCCTCGATCAGTTCCTTGAAATTCTGGCGCAGGTAGATCTGTTCGCCGGTATGGATCGGTGTCGTGCTGGCACGTGTGAGTTCGCGATAGACACCGGCATTGACCCAGGGCGTGTAGTCGCCGGACAGCAGGTCCTCGATCCACAGCACATGGTAGGGCTCCAGCATGCGGGCAAGGCGGATTGCATCCGGCAGCATCCAGCCCGGGCCGCAATCGAGCGCAAGACCGATCCTGTCGCCCACGACTTCCTTCATCGCGGCGACGCAATCAACCAGGTGCCGCAGGCCTTTTTCGGTGATCGGACCGCGGTCGAGCGCGCCATGGAAGGGGCTGGCATTGGGCTCGCCATAGTAGAAATCCGGGATGCGTTTCATCGGTGAATGAAAGCCGATCGGCTGTTTGATGATGGTGAAGCCTTCCGGCAGATCCATCATCTTCTTCAGATCGTCGGCCATGTGCTCCGGTTGGTAACCGCTCACCGGAAAGCGAATGGAGCCGTTATAAACACGGATGCGATCGCGTACGCGCCCGCCGAGCAGTTTGTGCACCGGCAGGTTCGCGGCCTTGCCCGCCACATCCCAGAGCGCCATCTCGATAACGCTGACGGCGGAGCCCCAGGGCTTGAAACTGCCGCGCTGGCGGATCTTCAGCATCACGCGCTCGACATTGGTCGGGTCCTCGCCGATCAGCGCTTCGCGGAAGGCCAGGATATGCGGCTTGAGATAGGGCTTCCATGTCTCGGCCTGACCGTAGCCGGAAATGCCCTCGTCGGTGACGATGCGCACGATCGGGCTCTTGCCGATGACGGCGCATTTGAGGTCGACGATCTTCATATCCGCTCCTCCCTGTATCGGTTTTATCGGATGTCCGCGCCTGGACGCCCATCGGCCCTCAAGAGCGATTGACAAGACTCCGATCCTTCCATTACCATTCATTAGAGAACTTTGAAAGTTCAAATAAGAAACAATCGGAGGAGCGACTGTTTCTTAACGTGCTTGCAGGAGTGGGCTTAGCTGGAGGAGGCAGGCCATGGTTACGCAGCATGCAGAGATCGCGGGCAGGGCCGAGCGATTCAAGAAGCTCTATACGGCTGCAGTCTACGACATTCTGGACGAGATGGGACTGCCCAATCAATGTATCGATCTCGGCGTTCATGCGCTCGACCGGTCGATGCGCATTGCCGGCCCTGCCTTTACGGTCGCCGTGACTGCCGACATGCGCAGCGACGAAGAATATGATCTCGAAGAGGTCAAAACCTTCACCTTTTTCCGCCGCATGTATCCAGGTTGCGTCGTGCTGATCTCCGCGGCTGGCGAGCGCAAGGCCGGCCATTGGGGCGAACTGATGAGCACTGCTTCCAAAGCACGAGGCGCGGCTGGCGTCGTTGTTGACGGTGGAATCCGCGATGGCAATATCCTCCTGGGAATGGAGGACTGGCCGGTCTTTACCCGCTATCTTTCCCCGATCGAGTCTCGGGGGCGCACGCGTATCAGCGGTATCGAAGTCCCGGTTGCCGTGACCGGCACGCTGACGTCGCAGATCAGGGTCAATCCGGGCGATTGGCTGTTTGGCGACATGGATGGCGTGATGGTCATTCCCGCCGACAAGGTTGAAGCCGTTCTGATCCGCGCCGAAGAGGTTCTGACGATCGAGAACCGCTCGCGCGATGAAATCCGTGCCGGCGGCGATGTTGCCGATATCTACGCGAAATACGGACGGCTTTGATCCGTTCGCCACTAGAACAGTCGTCAAGCGGCTTGCGAGACCCGCGGCCGGGAGGAAACCATGAAAATTACGGCGCAGAAGGTCTTCGTCGCCAATGTTTCGCGGACCAACTTCGTCTTTGTGAAGCTCTACACGGACGAGGGGCTGGAGGGCGTCGGCGAGGCGACGCTCGAATGGAAGACCAAAACGGTCGTCTCCGCCCTGGAGGAACTGGAGCGGGTGTTGATCGGGCGCGATCCGTTTGCCGTCGATGCCATCGTCGAGCAATTGCATCGCGATTCCTACTGGCGGACCGGCGCGGTCTTTCGCACCGCGCTCGGCGCAATCGAGGCGGCGCTTCTCGATATCAAGGGCAAGGCGCTCGGCGTGCCGGCCTTCGAACTTCTCGGCGGCAAATATCGCGACCGGGTCGAATGCTATGCCAATCACTGGTTCTTCGGTGCGGCGACGCCGGAACAATATGCCGAGAAGGCCCGCGCGGCGGTCGCCATGGGATACCGCGCCCTCAAATGGGACCCCTTCGATGTCGCCGATCTCGAAATGAACGGCAAGCAGCGACGCCAGACGATCGATATCGTGGCCGCGGTGCGCGATGCGGTCGGGCCGGATGTGGACCTCATGCTCGACGTGCATGGCCGGCTGAACGTGCCGACGGCGATTGCCATGTGCCGCGAACTCGCACGGTTCGATCTACGCTGGATCGAGGAGCCGACGCCGCCGGAAAGCATCGATGCGCTTGCCGACGTGCGCGCGGCAAGCGCCGTGCCGATCGCCGCCGGTGAACGCTGGTACGAACCTACGCGCTTCCTCGAAGCGCTGGCCAAGAAGGCGGTGGATGTGTTGCAGCCGGATGTCTCCCATGCCGGCGGCCTCGGGGAGACAAAGCGCATTGCGCATATGGCGCATTATCATCTCATTCCGGTTGCCCCGCACAATCCGGTCGGACCCGTCATGAATGCGATGACCCTGCACATGTCGGTGGCGATACCGAATTTCTCGGTGTTTGAAACCGTCTCGATCGACGTGCCCTGGCGCAAGGAACTGGTTCGCGAGACGCTGCAATTCGACAGCGGCGCAATCCTTGCGCCAACGGCGCCAGGGTTGGGCGTCGAACTGAATGAGGAAGCCTGCGCGCGCTATCCCTATGCGCCATACGATGTGCCGCTGTTCGACGGCAGCATGAACACGAGCGGTGTCGCAACGGGAGCTGCAACATTCGGGCAGGCCGAGGAGGGCGGGCGCGATTGACAGCTAGTGCTCTGCGCCGAAAAGTTATATAATGAAACAGCATCAGTTCATATTTGAATAGTCCGGTATCTGCGTAGGTCGCATGAAAGTGTGGCCTGGTGGAAAGAGGAGCCACCCTGGCGGATACCGGTAGCAGAAAGGTCTGAGGAGACGGAGGCGACCGACATGTCGCACGAAGGAGGAGAACAATGGACAAGATGAAGATGACGGTCATGACGGCCGTAGCAGTCTCGGCACTTTCATTCGCATACACGAGTGCAATGGCCGGCGAGGTGGTCTGGTGGACGCCGAACTGGGGCCAGGCGCGAGCGGAGAAACTGGCTGCCGATTTCCAGAAGGCCAATCCCGATATTACGATCAAGATGGAGATCACGACGGCAAACGGCCTGCCGCAGCGCATCCTGACTGCGCTGCAGTCCGGCGCGACGCCTGATATTATCGAGGTTCAGCATCCCTGGGTTCAGGGCTATGCGCATAATGGTCTGGTGCTGCCGGTTGACGATGTCATCGAGGACAAGGACGATTACAACAAGGCGGCAATCAACTACGACACCTATGACGGTAAGCTCTACGGCATTCCGTATCGCATCGAATGCGTGGGCATGCTTTATAACATCAGCGACTTCCAGGCAGCCGGGCTCGACCCTGCCAACCCGCCGCAGACCTGGGCTCAATGGATGGACGCGGCAAAGAAGCTGACGACGGGCGGCAAGTTCGGCATGGCGATCACCGGCGGCGGTGAGGTCGGCAATACCGTTACCCGTCTGCTGCCGCTGATCTGGATGAATGGCGGGGACGTCATCAGCGCCGATGGAAAGACCGCCGTGGTCAATACGCCGGAAGCCGTCGCTGCGGTCAAATTCTACACGGACTTCTACAAGAACAAGTACTCGCCGGATTCGACGCTGCAGAATGACGGCATTGCCAACCGCCAGCTCTTCATCGCCGGCAAGGTATCCATGTATCAGGCCGGTCAATTCGACATCGCCCCGATCATGCAGGCAAAGCCCGACATGAAGCTTGGTGCAATGGCAACACCGCACCCGGAGGGTAAGCAGACTGCCGGTATCATTGGCGGCTGGAGCTATGTGATCCCGAAGGATGCCAAGAATCCCGACGATGCCCGGAAGTTCATCAAGTTCCTCGCGACATCGGACAATCAGGGCTTCTTCACCGATACGTTCCCGGCCCGCGCTTCGGCCCTGTCTCAGCCGCGATTCCAGGATCCCATGCTCAAACAGTTCGCGGCCATGCTTCCCTTCGGCCGGCCGGCGCCGAACACGCCCCGCTGGGTGGAGATTTCGCAAGCCCTGTTCGATGGCGTGCAGCGGGTTCTTTCCGGCGATCAGGATCCGCAGGCATCCATGGATCAGGCCAAGGATGAAATTCAGGCGCTGCTCGACAGCTGATGAAGCGCCGAGCAGGCAAGGTGGTTTTGCAGCGGGCGGCGTCGGCGCTGTCCGCGCCGCCGACGCCAAATGATATTTCCGCCGTATCTCAGGAAAGGTCGCCCCATGGGCCGCCCATCTACAGGTCTTCTGTTTGTCCTGCCCGCCATGATCGTGCTGGCCATGCTGATCGCCTATCCGATCGCCTATACGGCCCTGCTCAGCGCCACCAATGCGCAGGGTGCTTTCACGGGCAGGAATTTCGTCAACGTGCTGCGTCCGCCGGTGACGCGGCAGGCCTTCGTCAATCTCATCTATTTCGTCGGCGGGTCGATCGTCTTCCAGGTGGCGCTCGGCACGGCGACCGCCATCCTGCTCAACCAGCAATTTTCCGGCCGTGCCATCCTGCGTTCGATAACGCTCATTCCCTGGGTCGTTCCCGGTATCGTTGCCGCGACAACGTGGGCATGGATGTTCCATACCGAATTCGGCATCATCAACTACATGATGACCGGCGCCGGCATCATCCCGGCGCCGGTCAGCTGGCTGACGGATAGCGGTACCGTCATGCCGGTTCTGATCGCCATCAATGTCTGGAAGCTGTTTCCGTTCGTGGCGATTATGGTTCTCGCCGGTCTGCAGGCGATCCCGAAGGAGCTTTATGAGGCGGCCAAGGTCGACGGCGCAAATTTCTGGGAGGAGGTCTGGTACGTCACGCTGCCGCAGGTCCGTCCGGTCATCACCGCGGTAACGCTGCTGCTGGTCATCTGGGGCCTCAACTCGATCACGCTGATTTACGCCATCACCAAAGGTGGACCTGCTAACAAGACGCTGATCACGCCGATCCAGATCTTTCGGCTCGCTTTCGAGAGTTTCCAGTTCAATCAGGCGGCGGCGCTGTCGGTCATCTTCTTCCTGGTGGCGGCTGTGCTCGTGGCGATCTACCTGAAGGTTCTGGCGGCAAGGCCGGGAGAGGCGTGATGGTACGAAGAAACCGCCTTGGAACGCTGACGATTGCACTCTGCTCGCTTGTTCTCGTGGCCGTCTGCCTCTTCCCCTTCGCCTGGATGGCGCTGTCCTCGATCAAGACGCTTCCCGAACTTTACACGGTGCCGCCGCATTGGCTGCCGTCGGCGCCGACGATCGGCAACTATGTCAACGTCATCTTCAGCTCGAACATTCCGCGCTACTTCCTGAACAGTGTCGTGATCTCGGTCGGCTCCACAGGCCTTGCGCTGATCCTGGCAATCTTTGCGTCCTACGGCTTTGCCCGTTTCGAATTCCGCGGCAGGCGCTTTCTGCAATCGCTGGTGCTGATCGGCCAATTGCTGCCGACGGCGGCGATCATCGTGCCGCTCTTCATCACGCTGCGCTATCTGCACCTGGTCAATACCTATTGGGGTTTGATCCTGGTCTACATGATCATCACCCTGCCGCTCAGTGTCTGGATGCTGACGAGCTATTTCCGGGCGATACCTGTCGAGCTGGAAGAGGCCGCGACGATCGACGGCGCCTCGCGCCTCGGCGTGCTTTTTCGCATCACGCTTCCGCTCTCCACCCCTGGGCTGGTGGCTGTCGTGGTCTATGCTTTCGTGACCACCTGGAACGAGTTCATCTTCGCGCTCTGCTTTGCAACGGATTCCTCGGTCAAGACCCTGCCGATCGGCCTTGCGGAATTTTCGACCGAGTTCAACACCGATTGGGGAGCGGTCATGGCCGCCTCCATGGTGATGACGGTGCCGATCGCTCTCCTGTTCCTCTTCTTCCAGAACCTTTTCGTCGGCGGACTGACGGCAGGGGCGACCAAAGGCTGAATGAACCTTCCGATCAGGGCGAGGGCGGCGCGCGTTCGGCGGGTTCGGCTTCAACCGAGAGCGCTTCGCCAATCGCGTAGAAATGGCCGCCCGCAACGTGGTGCAGGCTGCGCCATTCCGGGCCGGCCGTTTCAAAGTGCCAGTGCCCGTCGCGAAAGACGCGATCGTCCGCCCACGCGGCCGTTACGTCACCGATGAACAGGTCGTAGGCATCCCGGATATGAGGCTCATCGACCAGTTCGCAGGCGAGCCAGGCCGAGCAGCCTTCCACGAAGGGCAGATCCTGACCCGGGACGTCAAAAACCGTCACCCCTGCCGCCTGCAATTTGTCCGGCTCCTCATAGAGGCTGCGATTTCCAACCTCGTGGGTCAGCCGGAGTTGAGCGACCGTGGGCACCTGTATGACGAAACGCCTGCTCGCCTCGAGCAGCGTGCGCGTTCGGGCAATCCTGTCGACGACGACGGTCAGCTTCGGGGGATCGATATCGAGCGCGCAGCACCAGGCGGCGGCCATCACGTTGTCGATGCCGTTGTGCCGGGCCGACACCAGAACCGTTGGCCCGTAATTGATCAGCCGAAAGGCCTTCCTGAGTTCAACCGCTTTCATATGCTCGTTCATTTGAAGCCCGGTGGTGAAATTGCGGTCGTTTATTTCGCGCGATAAGGCATGTGCGGAGCCGATTGCATCCGTGAACTGATCGCCCGCCACTCCTCTTCGAGGACCATGTCTCCTTAACCGTGGGCGGCGAAAGAATGCAAGCGGACAGAGAAACCGGCCAATCCGACAATGGCGCTCATGCGTCGGCTGTCAGGGAAGGGCCGGCGGAAACGCATCCCAGCCCTCCTTGACGGTTTCCATCGCCGGGTTCGTCGATGTGCTTGCGACATACGGGAGCGTTGAAATCTTTTCCCCGAGTACGCGACGATACTTGCCGATATCGCGTGTGCGAACCTTCAGGAGATAGTCGAAGCGCCCGGCGATCATGTGGCACGCCTCGACTTCCTTGATCTTCTTCACGGCCTCGTTGAATCTCCTGAGGGCATCCTCGGTGGTATTCGACAGCTTTACCTCCACAAAGGCGATATGGTCGAGCTGCATCTTGGACGGGTTCAGGACCGCTTTAAACCCCTCGATGAACCCTTCGGACACGAGGCGTTTGAACCGCAACTGGCAGGGTGTCTTTGAAAGACCGACGCGCGCCGCCAGATCCGTGATGGACATTCTGCCATCTTCGGTCAGCGCCTCGATGATCTTTCTGTCGAACTGGTCAAGTTCACTAAAAGTGCCGCCTTCAGTAGCCATTTCGATCTCCAGATATCAATAAATAAGATCAATGTCTCTATTGCGGATGAAAATCCAGTGAGATCGACAATCTGCATTGTGCTACCTCTGTGCCGTGGCTCCTGAAGGACGACTATGGGAACGGCGCGCGAATGGATATCGGGAGAGGATTTTCCGGAGCACAGGCGGGATGAATTGCTGACGCGTGGCAGCAAGATCGATCCCGTTCGCCGGATTGGACGATGTCACGCGAGGGGCGTATCATCGCGTGGCCATTGTTCCGGCGGATATCCGATGACCAAGGACCTTCAAAATCGACCGAACTGGGGCGGACGCTTTGGGGCGGCGCCTTCTTCCGGAAAGCTCTTCGGGCCACGAATTGCGACAGTTTCAAATTCAACCAACGCTCCTAAGTAGGCTCTGCAATGCTCAAAGTCGTCGCTGACAACGGCCCTGGTTCAAATTCATCCGAACCCTTCGCGCAGTTCGCACCTCCGATCCGCGAGCAGTCGGACCTGCGTAAGGCAGTCACGGCGGCCTACCGCCGCCCGGAAACCGAATGCCTGCCGCCTCTTGTCGAGGCCGCCCGGCTTTCCGCCGACACAAAGGCGGCCGTGCGCAACACTGCGCGCAGGCTGATCGAGGCGCTTCGTGCCAAGCACAAGGGAACCGGCGTCGAAGGATTGGTTCAGGAATATTCGCTCTCAAGCCAGGAGGGTGTTGCCCTCATGTGTCTTGCCGAAGCTCTCCTGCGCATTCCGGACACAGCGACCCGTGACGCCCTGATCCGCGACAAGATTTCCGAGGGCGACTGGAAGTCTCACCTTGGCGGCGGCCGCTCCCTGTTCGTCAATGCCGCGACCTGGGGACTGGTCGTCACCGGCAAATTGACCGCCACCGTTAACGATCGCAGCCTCGCGGCGGCGCTGACGCGGCTGATCGCCCGCTGCGGCGAGCCGGTCATACGCCGCGGCGTCGACATGGCGATGCGCATGATGGGCGAGCAGTTCGTGACCGGCGAGACGATCGACGAGGCACTGAAGCGCGCACGTCCGCTCGAAGCCCGGGGCTTCCGCTATTCCTATGACATGCTGGGCGAGGCGGCGACGACGGCAAAGGACGCCGAACGCTACTATCGGGACTATGAAAACGCCATCCACGCGATCGGCAAGGCCTCGGGCGGCCGCGGCGTCTATGAAGGGCCGGGGATCTCCATCAAGCTGTCGGCGCTCCATCCCCGCTATGTCCGCGCCCAATCGAAGCGCGTCATGGATGAGCTCTTCCCGCGTGTGCGCGAACTTGCACTGCTTGCGCGAAAATACGACATCGGCCTGAACATCGATGCCGAAGAGGCCGACCGGCTTGAACTGTCTCTCGACCTTCTCGAGGAACTCAGCCTCGACGCCGAACTGCAGGGCTGGAACGGCCTGGGTTTCGTCGTCCAGGCCTACGGCAAGCGCTGCCCGTTCGTTCTCGACTATATTATCGATCTTGCCCGCCGCTCCGGCCGGCGCATGATGGTGCGTCTCGTCAAGGGCGCCTACTGGGATGCGGAGATCAAGCGTGCGCAGCTTGACGGCCTGCCGGATTTCCCGGTCTATACGCGCAAGATTCACACGGACGTCGCCTATGTCGCATGCGCGCGCAAGCTGCTGGCTGCGACGGATGTCGTCTTCCCGCAGTTCGCCACGCATAACGCCCAGACGCTGGCGACGATCTACCATCTCGCGGGTCCCGATTTCCAGGTCGGGAAATACGAGTTTCAGTGCCTTCACGGCATGGGCGAACCTCTCTACGACGAGGTGGTGGGAAAACAGAAACTTGACCGCCCGTGCCGCATCTACGCGCCGGTCGGAACGCATGAGACCCTGCTTGCCTATCTCGTGCGCCGCCTGCTCGAGAACGGCGCGAATTCCTCGTTCGTGAACCGCATCTCCGATCCGAACATTTCCGTCGACGACCTCGTCGCCGATCCGGTGGATCTCGTCGAAGCCAACAATCCCGTCGGCAAGCCGCACGATCTTATCGCTCTTCCCGGGGACCTCTACGGCAGCGACCGCAGGAACTCGTCGGGTCTCGATCTTACCAATGAAGACGAACTGCGCCGGCTCACTGCAAACCTGGCAATGACCGCAAAGACGTCGTGGCACGCCCTGCCGCTTCTGGCCGACGGTTCTGAAGAAGGAGAAACCCGGCCGATCCTCAATCCAGCAGACCATGGCGACGCGATCGGACAGGTGACGGAAGTCCGCGCAGAAGACGCGGCCAGGATTGCGGCCCTTGCCGCTCGCGGGGCAGGGGAGTGGGCGGCTGTAGCCCCTGCCGAACGGGCAGCGTGCCTCGATCGCGCAGCCGATATCATGCAGGCCCGTATCGAGCAGCTGATGGGCATCATCATGCGCGAGGCGGGCAAGTCCGCTGCAAACGCGATCGGCGAGGTGCGTGAAGCCATCGATTTCCTTCGCTATTATGCCGAGCAGGCAAGGAAGACGCTCGGACCGGCTCACGTGCCGCTGGGCGCCGTCGTCTGCATCAGCCCATGGAACTTTCCGCTGGCCATCTTCACCGGCCAGGTCGCAGCAGCCGTCGTCGCCGGAAACTCTGTCATGGCAAAGCCGGCCGGCGTCACGCCGATCATCGCCTATGAGAGCGTGAAGATCCTGCACGAAGCGGGCGTGCCAAGGGGCGCGCTCCAGTTCGTGCCCGGAAGCGGCCGTCTGGGCGCGGCGCTCATCGATTCTCCCGAAACGGCGGGCGTCATGTTCACCGGATCCACCGGCGTTGCGCGCATGATCCAGGCGCAGCTCGTCCAGCGATTGTCGAAATCCGGGAAGCCCATTCCGCTGATCGCCGAAACCGGCGGCCAAAACGGCATGATCGTCGATTCCTCCGCCCTGGCGGAGCAGGTCGTCGCCGACGTCATAAGCTCGGCGTTCGACAGCGCCGGCCAGCGCTGCTCGGCCCTGCGCGTCTTATGCCTGCAGGAAGACGTGGCCGACCGCACCCTGGCCATGCTCAAGGGCGCCCTTCGGGAACTCACGATCGGACGAACGGACAGCCTGAAGATCGACGTCGGCCCGGTCATCACCGCCGAGGCGAAGGCGGAGATCGACGGCCATATCGCAAAGATGCGCGCCGCCGGCTGCAAGGTCGACCAGCTTCCGCTGCCGGCCACTGCCGATCTTGGAACCTTTGTGGCTCCCACAATTATCGAGCTCAAGAAGCTCTCCGAGCTGACGAAGGAAATTTTCGGCCCGGTGCTGCATGTGATCCGCTATCGGCGCGAGGAACTCGACCGCCTGATCGACGACATCAACGGCTCTGGCTACGGCCTGACCTTCGGCCTTCATACCCGTCTCGACGAGACCATTGCCCACGTCACCAGCCGGGTGCAGGCCGGCAACCTCTATGTGAACCGGAACATCATCGGCGCGGTCGTCGGTGTCCAGCCGTTCGGGGGGCGCGGACTTTCGGGCACGGGTCCCAAGGCCGGCGGCCCGCTCTACATCGGACGTCTCGTCCAGACGGCACCGGTTCCTCCCCAGCACAGCTCCGTTCATATCGATGCGGCGCTCTCGGATTTCGCGCTCTGGCTCTCCCGGACGGGGCGGGCGCAGGACGCGGAGGCGGCGCGCGAACTGGGAAGCCTCTCGGCGGTTGGCCTGGAAAAGGAGCTCGCAGGTCCTGTCGGCGAGAGGAACCTGTACGCTCTTCACCCGCGAGGCAAGGTTCTGCTCGTGCCGCTAACGGAGCTTGGCCTCTACCGTCAGATCGCTGCCGGTCTTGCAACCGGAAACCGCCTGTTCGTCGATGGAGCTTCCGGCCTCAGATCGCTCGCCGGGGATCTTCCGCAACGAGTTGCCGCACGCGTCACCTGGACGTCCGACTGGAACCGGGACGGTCCGTTCGCGGCGGCGTTGATAGAGGGCGATGCAACCCGCGTTCTCGTGGTCAACAAGGCCATCGCCGCGCTTGAGGGACCGCTGGTTCTTGTCCAGTCGGCGACCACCGAAGAGATCGAGAACGATGTCGAGGCCTATTGCCTGAACTGGCTCGTCGAGGAGGTGTCGACCTCCATCAACACGGCCGCCGCCGGCGGCAATGCCAGCCTCATGACGATCGGCTGAGTACGGAAAACTGATAGGGCGTCGTGCGTTCAGCCGATGCCCATATGGATGGCCCTTGGGAAAGTTGGGCAGCTTACCCACGCGCATCATGCCGTCGTCCAGGCGATGAATTGCCGTGGGTCTTATGCGGATTGGCGCCCTGGATGACGCTCAGGCGTTCGTCACGGATCTTTTTGATGACTTCGAGGCGATGCAATTCTTTCTGCGACATGGTGATCAAACAGGACATGACGACTCCGACTGCTCCTGATCTCAACCAAGCTGCAGATCGTCATCCTTGCTCCCGACATTGGCATTGACCAGTGCATCGAGAGGCGAGACTGTCGCATCTCTAACTGGCCCAACTGTCGCATTACTAAATAGCCTCTACATATTGGCATGTCGCACTTGGAAATAGAATGTACCCGGCTACATATTTAGATCGCATAACGTATCTTATGGAACTTTCTTGTGTGACCACGCGGCGAGGTTATTGCATTGATCCTGCGGGCTTGGAATTGCTTGACGCGATGTTCCCCGGCCGATCCGAGCTTGGAGCAGCGACGACCTGACGCCCGCACAGCTGTTTGGTGAGTACCTTGCGCGATTTACGCTCGTGCTCTGCCGTCAAGGCTGTCGTCTCGTCACTTATTGGGGTCCGCCTAGCGAAAGCGGAGGTCGTCCGTCGGAGACAACTTGCGCGCTTGGCCACAACCATGCAGCCCGCTGCCGAAGCGCTGAAAACGAGGAGCGAGATTGTCGAAAGCTCCGATCTCCGCCTTCAAGGGACCGGAGTTTTCAGCACGCCGTTGCTGGCCGAAAAGGTCCCTTTCGCCGTTCGCCCAAGGGCCAGCCGGCGCAAATCCAATTCACAATCTGCTCCAGCAGCCACATGTGCAGTGCACAAATAGAACGCTATTGCAAAAACAGGAGCCGTCAGCCATGCCTAAATCATCGCCACTATATACTTAAGCCCATAAAATAGGCAATCGATTTTTCCGGAAATTCGTCTTTTTATTCATAGTGTTAAAAAATTCTTCGAAATTGGCACGCCGATTGCAATCCTTCCTGGTGCATCGGTCAACGGCGACCGACGCAGATAGGCGCGACATAAGCGCTTACATTAGACACCGACGTCGCAAGGATTGCCATCCGGGATTCCCCAATCCCGAGAACGCATTCCGGCGGCGTTTTTTTGTGTCCAGATTCAGCCAGTAGAGGGAACCTGCGCATGACAAAGAATTCGACACCCGGCATCACGCGCCGCAGCATGCTCAAGACGACCGCGACGGCCGCCCTTATCGGCGCTGTCAAAACCGCCTTTCCGTCCGGTGCCTTTGCGGCCGGGTCTGGACCAGAAGTGACAGGCGTCAAGCTAGGCTTCATCGCTCTGACGGATTCCGCCCCGCTGATCATCGCCAAGGAAAAGGGCCTCTTCGCCAAATACGGCCTTCCGGAAACGGATGTCGCCAAACAGGCCTCATGGGGAGCGACCCGCGACAATCTCGTCCTTGGCGGCGCTGCCAACGGCATCGACGGCGCTCATATCCTCTCCCCGCTGCCCTATCTCATGCATACCGGCAAGGTGACGCAGAACAACAAGCCCGTGCCGATGGCAATCCTTGCCCGCCTCAATCTGGACAGCCAGGGCATTTCGGTCGCCAAGGAATATGCCGAAACCGGCGTGCAGCTCGACGCTTCGAAGCTCAAGGCGGCCTTTGAGAAGAAGAAGGCGGAAGGCAAGGAGGTCAAGGCCGCCATGACCTTCCCAGGCGGCACCCACGATCTATGGATCCGTTACTGGCTCGCCGCCGGCGGCATCGACCCGAACAAGGACGTTTCGACCATCGTCGTGCCGCCGCCGCAGATGGTCGCAAACATGAAGGTCGGCAACATGGACGTCTTTTGCGTGGGCGAACCGTGGAACGAGCAACTCGTCAACCAGGGCATCGGCTTTACGGCAGCCACCACCGGCGAACTCTGGAAGGGCCATCCCGAAAAGGCGCTCGGTCTGCGCGCCGACTGGGTCGAGAAGAATCCCAATGCCGCCAAGGCCCTGCTGATGGCCGTCATGGAGGCTCAGCAATGGTGTGACAGCATGGACAACAAGGCGGAGATGGCCGAAATTCTCGGCAAGCGCCAATGGTTCAACGTTCCCTCGAAGGATGTGCTCGGCCGCCTCAAGGGTGACATCAACTATGGCAACGGCCGTGAGATCAAAGCCTCCGACCTCTACATGAAGTTCTGGAAGGACGGCGCCTCCTATCCCTTCAAGAGCCACGACACCTGGTTCATGACGGAAAACATTCGCTGGGGAAACCTGCCGGCCAATACCGACGTGAAAGCGCTGGTCAACCAGGTGAACCGCGACGATCTCTGGCGGGAGGCCGCCAAGGATCTCGGCGTCGCCGCAGCCGACATTCCCGCCTCGTCCTCGCGCGGCAAGGAAGTCTTCTTCGACGGCAAAATCTTCGACCCCGAAAATCCTTCGGCCTATCTCGACAGCCTGTCGATCAAGGCAGTCTCCTGACCTCTCCCGGCGCGTGATGCGCGCCGGCCCGTTTTCACCTGAGGAGCACGTCGATGTCCGCCCTTGCTAGTGACCATACCCCCTCCCCGACCGCCCCCGCCAAGCCGGCGGCAACGGTCCTGCCGTTTTCCGGCAGGCGGGGATCGCTGTTCAACCTCCGCCATGCGGGACTGGCCGCACTTCGTAATGTCCTTCCGCCGACCGTCGTATTGGCGCTCGTCCTGCTCGTCTGGCAGGTATTGTGTTCTTCCACGACTGCGTCTCTGCCCTCGCCGCACCAGGTGTGGCAGGACAGCTACGATCTGATCGCCTTTCCCTTCTTCAACTACGGCTCCCAGGATATCGGTCTCGGCTGGCGCGTGCTCGTTTCGTTGCAACGGGTCGGCTATGGTTTCGGGCTTGCCGGCGTTGCCGGTGTCGTCATCGGCGCGATCATCGGCCAGTCGGTCTGGGCGATGCGCGGCCTCGATCCGCTTTTCCAGGTCCTGCGTACGGTTCCACCGCTCGCCTGGCTGCCACTTTCGCTCGCCGCCTTCCAGGATTCCAACCCTTCGGCGATCTTCGTCATCTTCATCACCTCCGTCTGGCCGGTGATCATCAACACCGCTGTCGGCGTGCGCACCATCCCGCAGGACTACCGCAACGTCGCCAAGGTGCTGCGCCTCAATCAGTTCGAATTTTTCTGGAAGATCATGCTGCCGTCGGCGGCGCCTTATATCTTTACCGGCCTCAGGATCGGCGTCGGCCTCTCCTGGCTTGCGATCGTCGCTGCGGAAATGCTGACCGGCGGCGTCGGTATCGGCTTTTTCATCTGGGACGCGTGGAACTCGTCGCGACTTCCAGACATCATCGTCGCGCTCGCCTATATCGGCGTCGTGGGCTTCGCCCTCGACAAGCTGGTGGCGGCGCTCGGCAAACTCATCGCCCGCGGGGCCACGGCCAGCTGAGGATCATAGCCATGAACGCCTATCTGAAACTCGATCGCATCGACAAGCATTTCGATCGCGGCGGCGTGCGCGCCGAAGTCCTGAAAGATATCAACCTGACGATTTCCCAAGGAGAGTTCGTCTCGATCATCGGCCATTCGGGCTGCGGTAAATCAACACTGCTCAATCTGATCGCCGGCCTCACCCCGGTTTCCGCAGGCGCCGTGCTCCTCGAAAATCGCGAGGTCAACGAACCGGGTCCCGAACGCGCCGTCGTCTTCCAGAACCATTCGCTCCTGCCCTGGCTGACGGTCTACGAGAACGTCAACCTCGCCGTCTCCAAGGTCTTTAACGGCACGAAGACCAGGGCTGAGCGGCATGATTGGGTCATGGCCAATCTCGACCTCGTGCAGATGGCGCATGCCAGGGACAAGCGGCCCTCGGAAATATCGGGCGGCATGAAGCAGCGTGTCGGCATTGCGCGCGCGCTTTCAATGGAGCCGAAAATCCTGCTGCTGGACGAGCCTTTTGGTGCGCTGGACGCATTGACCCGCGCCCATCTTCAGGACGCGGTTATGGAAATTCACGCACGGCTCGGCAACACGATGGTGATGATCACGCATGATGTCGACGAAGCGGTTCTGCTATCCGACCGTATCGTGATGATGACCAACGGTCCGGCGGCCCGCATCGGCGAAGTGCTCGACGTTGCCATCAAGCGTCCTCGCGACCGTATCGAACTCGCGTCTGACCGGACATATCTCAAATGTCGCGAAGCGGTCCTGAAGTTTCTCTACGAAAGGCATCGCTTCATCGAAGCTGCGGAATAGACGCTGCGCCTTTGCCGGCGGACTGGTTGCGGCCCGGTTTCGCGTCCGGTCCGCGATCATCTGCGGACTCGCATCGGCAGGCACGGGATATCCCGTGCCTATCGCTTTCGCCAGTAGGCCGTCACGCTGTGCATTTCACGCGGCAATTTCAGGTCTTCGCGCGCCAGGCGCCGAATTGCCAGAAATTCATCGCGCTCGCACCCGGCCCAGATAAAGGGGGCAGCTCCCTGATGGGAGGACAGGTATTGTGCCAGCGCCGCACTCAGTTGCATCGTGGTGCCGGCGCCTCTCTTGTCGCGATAGAGGTATGTCAGGTCGACATTTGCGGCCGAGGGAAAATCATAGTGATCGGCCGCGCTGTCGATTTCTGCGAAAACACGGGCTCTCGAGTGCTCGGGGAGCTGCTCGACGATTCGCGCCATTGCTGGCAACGCGGTCTCGTCGCCTAGAAGGAGAACCGAGCGTGCGTCCGGAATTTCGTTTCCGCCGGGCGCAAAAATCCCGACAACGTCACCCGGAAAGGCATCGCGGCCGAAGGCGGCGCCGGGGGCCGGGAGGCCGCATGGTTCATGCAGGACGAAGTCGATCTCGATCTCGCCGCGTGCAAGATCGGGCCGGCGGATGGTGTACACGCGCGCCGAAAGCGCATCCTCGCCGCCTGGCCAAATGATCCGCCCGTCCGCGCCGACCGAAGGCCATACAGCGTCCCGCCCTTTCTGAGCAAACAGCAGGCGAACGTGCAGGCCGCCGGCCACATAGGTCTCAAAAGCCTCTCCGCGGAAAGTGACCCGTTTCATGTGCGGGGTGACCAGCCTTGAGGATACGACCTCAATGGTCTGGAAGAATGCAGGCTTGCGATCAATATGCGGAGCGCCATCCCAGGCCATTGACCGACCTGCCGAGAGCGGCTGCGCGGCCCAATGTTCTGCCACAGCCATCTTGACATAGGACAAGCGGATGGCGTCTTCCGCCTCCGCTGTAACACATATGCGATCACTCTCGACTTTGAGAATTGCCTGTCCGTATCGAAGACGAACGATATGCGTCTCGCCGTCAGTCCTGACCTCGGCATATTCACGGAACATGTCGAGCAGGCTCGCGGCCACCGAGCGGGCATCGCCGTGGGACAGCATGGCATGAGATCTCACGGCGTCCTCCGCAACAAAAGGAAGATCGGGACAACAGCGGCAAGGCATATGCCGCTTGCTCCGGCAAAAATGCTGACATAGCCCAACCGCTCCGCGAGCCATCCGGCGCCCAGCCCGCCAGCGATGCTGACGATGCCGTCCATGCACTGGAAGACAGTGAAGTCCACGCCTGCCTGTTTCGGATCGGACCAGTCCATAAACTGCGCATAGAGCGCCACGAATCCGATCGACATGATACCGGAGGAACTCGCGATCGCGATTGCGAGCATGAGATGCCGCGGCATGTCGCCAGTGAGGCCCGCATAGGCCAGGCCCAGGAGCAGCGCCGCCTGTGTGACCAGAGCCCCCGCAATCACGGCGCGCACGCCAAAAATGCGGACGAGCGCACCGCCGGCAAGGGCGCCGGCGAGCCCGACGAACATGCTCCCTGCCCCGTTCAGGGCGCCGATCGTGGCAAGGTCGAGGCCCTGGTCGATGAGGAACGGCCCAAGCATGGAAAGCCCCCATTTCTGAGCGGCGACGAACAGTGCCGTTGCGATCATGCCGCGCCGTATTTCCGGGCGGCGAACGGTTGCGGCCAGAGAAGGCGTATGGCTGCGCTGCCGTTCTTCCTCTTTCGCTGCGGGCCCCAGGGAAAAGGGCAGGCTGAGGGCCAGGATGGCGGCGGCCATGGCAAAGCAGGCGTAGTGCCAGCCGATCCAATCGACAAGAACGAGGAAGAGACCGCCGCCGATCGCCGAACCGAGATAGGAGCCTCCCACCTGTGCGGCATTTCCCCAGCCATGGTGTCGCTTGGCAAGGTTTTCCACCGCGTAACCGTCGCAAGCGATATCGACCGTTGATGCAACCAGTGCGACGAGCGCCAGACAGGCGATGACGGGAAGCAGAACGCCGGGATTGAGGAGCCCAACCAGTGCGATGCCGGCAACGCAGATGAGATTGCCGCTGAGCACGATGACGTTCGATCGATTGCGGCCGGCCGCCGGCAGGCGGAACCGCTCGATATAGGGCGACCACAGGAACTTCAACGCCCATGGAAGCACCGTCAGATAGAGAAGGCCGATCTGATCGAGAGGCAAACCCTCTTGCCTGAGCACCGCCGGCAGGCCAAGCATCGTCACGCCGCCGATGACGCTCTGCGCTATGTAGACGCCGCCGATGGCGATGAAGATCGCCACCGGAGAGGGGAATTGAACGGGGGCTTCCGTCGTGCTCATCAGAAGCTGTACTTCACGCTGGCAACGACCTTACGACCTTCGTCATAATAGCAGAAGCCGGTCGTGCAGACCTGGTTGACCTCGTCCAGCAAATTGGTCGCGTTGACCTGCAGCTTGATGCCTTCCATCGCCGGATTGCGCTTGCCGAAATCGTAGCGCAAGGCAGCATCGACGAAGGTGCGCGCCCCATTGTCGAGCACCGGCGTGTGAACGTTGTCGCCGAAGCTCGAGCCGATATAACGCACGCCGGCGCCGAGCCCCAGCCCCTCCAAGGCACCGCTCTGAACCTCATAATCGGCCCAGAGGGAGAACATGTGGTAAGGCGAGGAGTTCAGCTGGTTGCCGACCGTCTCGGGGGTGAGCTTGGTGATCTCGACGTCATTGTAGGAATATCCGCCCGTGAAGCTCAGGCCGTTGTCGAGCGAGGCGGTGACTTCAAGCTCGAAGCCGCGCGAGCGCAGGTCGAGCTGCCGCAGCAGGTTGACGCCGGACGATGTTTCGTAGACCGAGGCATTCTTCTGGTCGATATTGAAATAGGCGGCAGAAACCAGAACGTTCTGGTTCGGGAGCTGGTATTTGAGGCCGATCTCGTATTGCTTGCCGAGCGTGGGATCGGCCTGATGGGCGCCGCCGCCCGACGTAAGCACGACACCAGGATTTGCGACGTAAGACGTGCCGTAGCTTACATAGGGCATGACGTTCCACGGCGTCACGTAGCCGATCGCTGCGCGCCCCGTTGTCTCGCTGTCGTTCCGGGCATAATCAACGTCGCCCGGCGTATATTCGCTTCGGTGCCAGTCGTGCCGCAGACCGGCGGAGATGCGCCAGGCGTCGATCTCGACCTGGTCCTGCAGATAGATGCCGACCGAATTCTGCTTCTGCTTTTCGTAATAGGTGATCGCCGGCACATAGGTATAGCTGTCCGTGAACAGGTCCGGCCCGCTGCCCTGCCGGGCATCGTATTTCATGAAGCTATAATCCACGCCGCCGATGAGCTTGTGGTGCGCGCCGCCGGTTTCGAACTCGCCTTCCAGATAGGTATCGGTCGCGAGGCCGCTATTGTCTTCGTAACCAATGCCAGGGAAGGCATCGAAGACCCATTCCTGCTTGGCTGAAAGTCCGGAGTAGCGCAGCTTGTGATGAAGGGTCAGGCCTTCGGAGAATTCGTGTTCGAACTCATATCCGATGCGCCATTGCTTCTGGGTAAAGTCGTTGAACCTGGCATCGCCCCCATAGACCGGAGTGGCGCCGATGGACGTTCCAGAGGGACCGTAAGTATTGATGTAGCCCCAGGTGCCGCCGGTCGTGGAATCCATATACTCGCCGAGAATGGTGAGCTTCGTGCCCTCATCCGGCTTCCACGTCAACGCGGGAGCGATCATGAGGCGATCATCCTTGATCGCCTCGATTTCGTTGCGCGCATCGCGTGCCACGCCGGTCAGCCGGTAAAGAAGGACACCGTCATCCGTGAGAGGTCCGGAAATGTCAAAAGCAGCCTGCTTGCGTCCGTATGATCCATATTGAAGTTCGATTTCCCGGAGCCGTTCTTCGGTCGGCCGCTTGGAAATGATATCGACGATACCGCCGGAGCTGCTGGCGCCGTAGAGGGACGCAGCCGGGCCGCGTAGGACGGTCAGGGCTTCCACACCATATGGCTCAATCCGGAAAAGACCGTTGGGGCTGCTGATCTGGCGCAGGCCGTCACGGAAAATGCCGGTATATGTCAGGTCGATACCGCGAATCTTGAATGCGTCGTAGCGGGGCTCGGCACCATATTGGCCGGCGCGAACGCCGGGTGTGTAGCTCACCGCCTCGGTCACATTCTGCGGCAACCGATCGTCGAGCTGCTTGCGGCTGATGATCGAAACCGACTGCGCCGTTTCCGCGACTGGGGTATCGGTCTTTGTTGCGGTGCGGCTCGATTTGGGAACGTAACCATCTGTTTCGACGACACCGGCCACGCCCTCGCTTGAGCCCGTGAGAACGATCGGCGCCAAGGTCGTGGGGTTTTCGCTGGTTGTCGCGCCGCCTGCCGCCTGGCCCCAGGCAGCATCGCCAACGGCTATGCCGACGCCCGCAATCGCGACCGTCGACAAGAGCCTGAGTTTTCCGTGATTTAATATCATAAGACGCCCCCAAAACTCGCGCGCATAAGGATGCCTAAACATGACTCATGCATTCCACTTTATATCGGGGTGCTGCTAAACAAGCTTTTGGCGCGACGCAAGGCCTCCGGGAGATAAAGTTGTCTTTTTAAGACAAGAATAAAGCGCTGCCCCAAATCGACAGACGATCAATCGCCGATTGCACCCGGCTGACGCGCAGGCTGAATTCCGGCTCCGGCTCCGGCGACGCAGACGCCCCTTCTCACGCCCGCGAGCCCCGCCGTCCGTCACTCACTGGGGATGGATAGCCGGCACGATTTCGCCGACGAACCGCGCCAATTTTATGCACGACGCTTGCCCGCCTTTGCATCTTGCTCAACAAACGAGCATTCGTATACACTTTTTGAGTTTTGAACCGAATGCGGCATAGGTCCATCTCTAAAAATCAAACGGTTAGCAAATCTGGTACGGTGCTTGCTTCGAAGGGGCAGAGTTGGCGGATGAGGTACCGGCACTTTCCAGACGTGCGGCTAGGACGATGCGGAGTCGGTGAACCAATGGATGGGCGGGGCCTTTGATGTCATGACCGATATGGATGGTTTGCCGGTCGCTGCCGCCGGCGATGCCGTTACGACCGACGACGGGGCCATCGCCACAACCTTTATCATTGTTATTCTGGAGGAATGCTGATCCATGCTGCCGACCATTCTTGATCTGACAAGCCTTCGCGCAGCCTATGAGGCGGGCCAGAGCCCGCTCGATATTGTCGAGATCGTCATTGCCCGTCGCGCCGCCTCCGGCGATCCGGCAATCTTCATCACGCCGACGCCTGATGACACGCTGCGGTCAGAAGCCCGGGCTTTGATGGAACGTGCACCTGAGCCGAACAGTCTGCCGCTCTGGGGCATCCCCTTTGCGGTGAAGGACAATATCGACGTGGCCGGCCTGCCGACGACGGCCGCCTGCCCTGCTTTCGCCTACCGGCCGGAGAAGGACGCGACCGTCGTCGCGCGGTTGCGGGCAGCCGGCGCGATCGTGATCGGCAAAACCAATCTCGATCAATTCGCGACCGGTCTCAACGGCACGCGCTCGCCCTACGGCGCACCGCGTTCGGTGTTTGATGCCGATTATATTTCGGGCGGATCGAGTTCCGGTTCGGCGGTGACGGTGGCCTCCGGGCTTGCCGCCTTCGCGCTCGGCACCGATACGGCCGGCTCGGGCCGTGTGCCGGCCGCCTTCAACAATCTCGTCGGCATCAAGCCGACGCCGGGCCTGCTGCCGAACACCGGCGCCGTGCCGGCCTGCAGGAGCATCGACTGTATCACCATCTTTGCTGCAACCGTCGGCGACGGGGTCGCGATCCGCAAGGTCGCCGAGGGCTTCGATGAGGCCGATGCCTTTTCGCGCCGCGCCGCGTCCGCAGCCCTTCCGGCCGCCCGCCTGCGCGTCGGCGTCCTTGATGGGGCGGAACGAGAGTTTTTCGGCGATGCCGATGTTGAGGCACTCTATGATCAGGCTGTCGCGCGAGCCAGGGCGCTCGGTGCCGCCATCGTTCCTTTCGACTATGCGCCCTTTCGGGAAGCCGCTTCGCTTCTCTACGACGGCCCCTGGGTCGCCGAGCGTCTGGCCGCCATCGAAGGTTTTCTGGCGAGCAATGCCGCCGATTTCGATCCTACGGTTCGCAAGATCATCGAAGGCGCCAAAAGCAAGACCGCCGTCGATGCCTTCAACGGCCGCTACCGGCTCGAAGACCTGCGGCGCAGAACGGAGGCCGAATGGGCGAAAGCCGATCTCCTGCTGCTGCCGACAGCACCGACGACTTACAAGGTCGCCGATATGCAAGCCGATCCGATCGTGCTCAATGGCAGGCTTGGCCGCTACACGAATTTCGTCAATCTGCTCGATTGCGCGGCGATCGCCGTTCCTGCCGGCTTCGGCAGCAACGGCCTGCCCGGTGGCGTGACAGTGGTTGCGCCGGCCTTCACCGATGACGCTCTGGCGCCGCTCGCCGATGCGCTGCATCGTGCGGCCGCAGCCGGCATGGGTGTCGATCGCGCCGCGACCATCCCCGAGCAGAGCCGTATCGCTTCGCCGGCGGACGACACTGTCGCCATTGCGGTGGTCGGAGCGCATTTGACCGGCATGCCGCTCAATCACGAGCTGACAGCTTTGGGCGGCACGTTTGTAAAGGCTTGCCGGACGGCAGGCGATTATCGCCTATTCGTGCTGCCGGACACCGTACCGCAGAAGCCCGGCCTGATCCGCGAACCCGGATATGACGGACATGGACTGGCGATCGAGGTCTGGGCGCTGCCGCCCGACGGCTTCGGCCGTTTCGTCGCCGGGATTCCCGCCCCGCTCGGCATCGGCAAGGTCACGCTGGAGGATGGCTCGAACGTGTCGTGTTTCCTCAGCGAAGCCCATGCCGTGAGGGATGCCGAAGAGATTACCGCATACGGCGGCTGGCGGGCCTACGTCCGCAGCAGAGCGGCCGTCTGAGGCCGCAGGGCGGACACCGCGGCAACGGCGACCCTATCCCCCGCTCCCGAGTTTCTTGTCCGGGAATACCAGCGACTTGATGACGACAGGAACCGCGCCTGACGTTTCCAGCATAGCGCCGATGTCGATGTAGTCGAATTCATCGAGCTTGATGCCGTCGATCGAGACAAGCGACGAAATGCCCGCTTCAAGCTTGCAGTGCATTCCGACAAGGCCGCCCACATCGCCATTGCCGACGAGAATCAGCGGATGTCCCCGAGAAAGGATCGGTTTCAGGCCCTCGATCACACCACGGCAGAAGCCGTCCAGCCGGCGATAGCTGGCCGAGCCGTCCCAATCGTAGCAGACAGCGACCGGGCTTTCGCCATTGCCGAGATCGAGCCGCGACAGCGATTCGGTGATGCGGGCCGCCACTTCCGACGGTTCGATCCTGTCGGCAAAATCGATCGCGGGCTTGATGACCGGTATATTGCGTACCGGCAGGAGGCTCAGCGGATGGACGAAGATGGTACTGCCGCTCACCTGCACCGTATATTGCGACGCTCCGACGACGGTGGCACGGATGCCCTGCTCCGGCTTTTCGAGCCGAGGCGACCAGTTCTCCAGCCTTTCGCGCAACAGCTGCGCAAGCAGCGGCCCGAGGTCGCTGAAATTCTCTGTCTCTTCGGCATAGAGGAATTCGGACACGCCGCCGGATACGGTCACGACGTCAGGCAGCAGCCCTGCCGGCAAGGGCGGCAGGCGATGCAGGCCGACCGTCGCCTCACTCATTTCGCCGCCCCGCATGGCTTCAAAAAGCTGATCGACCATTGCAGAGGCGAGGAGCCGCGCATCCGCCTCGCAGAGCGTTTCGCCGAGCGATACGTTGATGCCTGTCTTGCGACCGAAATAGCGGCCGGCCTCTTCGACGCGGGTGATCTTCCTGTTTTCGTCGAAAGCGACAATGCGCGCGCCGATGTCGATGGCGGCGATATGGCGGATGGTGCCTTCCGCGCAATAAGCGAGTTTCGACGTGCCGCCGCCGATGTCGACGTTCAACACAGCCTGCCCCGTGCGCCCGGAAAGCGCGACGGCGCCGGAGCCGAAAGCCGCGAGCGTCGTCTCCAGCCCGTCGCCGGCGCTGACCACCACGAACTTACCGGTTTCCTCCGAAAACAGTGTGCCAATAGCCCGCGCATTGCTTCGGCGCACGGCAACACCCGTCAGGATCAGGGCGCCCGTGTCGATGTCGGCGGGCGTGATGCCGGCTGCCTTGTACTGATCGGCAAAGAAGGCGCCGAGCGCATCGGCGTCGATCTCGTCATCGCCGCGATAGGGCGTCAGCAGCACATCGGACTGGTGCAGCAGCGTCCGCTCCACGACCATGTAGCGCGTGTCGAGCCGCTCCAGCACGATCCGGGAGAAGGCGAGATGCGAGGTCGAGGAACCGATATCGATGCCGACGCTGGTCAGCACGATTTCGTCCTCGAGCTCCATGCTGCGGCCGATATTCGAAAAGAATATCCGGCCGCCCTGTTCTTCCTCGTCGTCGGACATGATCAGACGACGGTCGATTTCTTCTTCGTCGTATCGGACGGCTTTTCGTACCATTCCGGCTTCATGCGAACCTCGACGCCGTTCTTCTTCAGGAGCGCCTCATACTCCTGGCGAATATAGGGATCCTCCATCCAGTAAGGGATGGCGGTGCCGCCTTCGTTGACGTCGATCGCCGTATAGTCCGTATGTTTTTCGCCAGGCGCACCCGGATCGCGGCCCGGATTGTGCGGGCCGAACCAGGCGGTCAGGCGGAAGTCATCCTTCGAGACGCTGAAATGCTGGTGATACCAGCGCGCGCCGCCGGGAGCTGCCGTCACCATGCCGAACGGGCCGTAATCGAGGCGGCGGACACGGTCGGCGTGGCCGTTCGCCCAGGGATTGACGCCACATTCCTCCGGCCAGGTATAGGTATAACCTTCGCCCTTCAGGCAGATCAGGATTGCCGCCGACGTGTGTGCATGGGCCTTGGAGTAGCGGCCGTTCTCATGCTGGCCGATCCAGTAGTAGAAATTGTTGTTGGTCATGAAGGGCTCGACACGGCGGTAGCCGACGGAGCGGCGGTTATCGAGCGGCAGGTCGCAATTGACCGCATCCGGCAGGAAGTTGGTGCGGCGCATGGCAAGCCCGCGTACCGGATCGGGCTCGATCTCCTCGCGATATTTGTAGAAATCGTCGGCGCCCGAGAAACGGTCGCGGAAGACGAAGGGATTGTTGTAGACGGCATCGAAATTCTGGATGGCGTTGATCACCACCGGTGCCGTCGTGCCGCCGAGCAGCAGCGCCGGGCTGTTGGTGGCGTTGACGATGCGGTGCCAGGCATTCATCGGGATCGAGAACATCGATCCTTCCTGCCATTCGAAGACGTGCTTCTTGCCTTCGCCTTCGAGCCAGACTTCCGTCGAGCCGCGGCCTTCCACGACGAGGTAGATTTCCTCGTACATATGCTTTTCCGGGTTCAGTTCACCCGCGGCCGGAACCTCGACGAGGTGACAGCCCCATTTGGTTTCGGTGCCGTAGAGCTGGATATAGGTGCCGCGGCCGCCGGTACGCTTCCACGGCTTCAGCGGCAGGTTCTTGACGTTGGAAACGCCGAGATCGCGGAAGACGGGGATGCCTTCCTCTTCCATGAACTGGTCATAGGGCGTCGGCTGCTTCTTGAACTCGCCGAAGCCTGCCTTCTTCGTGCCGGCCGGCTCGTGCCAGTGCGTGCCTGTGCCGCCGCCAAGTGGATCCTGATGCATGGGTTTCTCCTCTCGATACGAGGTCGCTCCAGGCATTTCCTGTCCCGGAGCGCTCCTCCCAACCAAATGTTCCTTTATATGGAACATCGTTCCTATTTAAACTCAACGTACATCCGCCCGCCCTGCAAATCAAGGCCGTGCGGCTGTCCGTCACGAAAACAAAAGCGACTTGATCACGACGGGCACGACGCCCGGGGGATTGATGAATTCGCCGAGATCGACGAAATCGAGTTCCTTCAGCTGTACGCCGTCAATCGAGATCAGCTGCGGGCCGATCTCCAGTTCCCGGTCGAGGATACGTCCGAGCGTCAGGCCGATATCGCCGTCGATCACCAGCACCAGCAACTCCCTGCGCGGACCGTCGGGTGCGGCAAACATCTTGATCGCCTTGGCGAGCTCAAGAAGCCGCGGATAGTCGGGCAGGCCGGCGAAGGTAAATGCAAGTGCCAGCGGCGCGGAGAAATCACTGTCGCGGCGCGCGGCCCCGCTGGCAAAAGCCCTGGCAATCGCTTCCGCATCGACATTCTCAGGCACGGCATGGCCGAGATGCACGACCGGGATATTGTGCGACGGCAGCCCTTTGTCGCCGCTGCGATACATTGTCTTGCCGCTTACCTGCACGGTGAACTGAGAAGCACCGATAACCGTCGCGCGGATACGCTGCCCGGCATCGACGATCGGCACCTCGATGCGTGGGGTCAACTGGGAGACGAGCTCCCTGGCAAGCATCTGGGCGATATCGCCATGATCTGCCGTCTCGTATTCGAAGATATATTCCGAGACGCCACCCGAGAAAGTCACGTAGTCAGGCCGGACGTTGCGTTCGAGCGGTTCCGTCAGCAGCAGCTTCTCGCCGAGCGTATCGAGCGGTGCGCCGAGGATCTGATCGACAGCGGCTGCGGCGAGTCTCCTGGCGATCGCCAGCCGAACCTCCGGTTTTGCGAGCGTTTCGGGATCGGTTGCAAGCCCCAGTTCGGCTGCGACAAGCGCTGCCGATTCATCGACGCGCGTCCAGGCCCCCGTCTTGTCCCGCGCAACCAGGCGTCCTCCGACGGCAAAGGCTGCGACGTCGAGAATTTCGCCCTTGCTGATCAGCGCAAGCTTCGTCGTGCCGCCGCCGATATCCACATGCAGGCCGCAGGCGTTGCGCTTCCTGGAAAGTTCTGTCGCACCCGAGCCGTGGGCAGCCAGCATGCATTCGAGCTTGTGGCCGGCGGTTGCGCAGACGAAGCGGCCGGATTCGCTGGCAAAAATCTCGTCGATCGCCCGCGCATTCTTCTTCTTGATCGCCTCGCCGGTCAGGATCACGGCGCCGGTGTCGATATGGCTGCGCTTGTATCCTGCGTCTTCATAACAGTGCGCGAAGAAATGCCGGAGTTCCTGGGCGTCGATCGTCCCGTCCGGCAGAAAAGGCGTCAGCAGGATCGGCGAACGCCAGACGACCTGCCGGTCGATCACCTGAAAACGGCTCGACAGTTCCTCCGTTTCGCGCCGCATGACGACGCGAGCAAACAGTAGGTGCGATGTCGAGCTGCCGATATCGATACCGACGGTCAGAAGCTCGACCGTTTCCTGCTGCCATAGCCACTCGGAAATGACCCGGCGTTCCTCGTCGGAGAGGTCACCATGTTCGTGGTCGAAATCGAGGTCGTGCACGTGACACCGTTCCCTTTACATATGCTTGAGCCGCGCAAGCTCTGCGCGGCTCGTCGGCGGCTATCAGCTTGCCGGGCCGGCAAGGATCGGGGTCTTGATGACACCCGTCAGGCTTTCCTTCGGCAGGGCCATGATAGCCGGCTCGTCGAAGATGTCACCCATGGCCGAGGGCACGCCGGTCTTCTGCAGCTCCTCGAGGAACTTGCGATGAACGCGCGGATCCTGATCCTCGTACTCGATCTGACGCCCCCCGTCCTTGACGGAAGTCGCACCGCCGCCTTCGGCGCTCTTGCGGCGCAGCGAGATGAAGGGATAACGGCGGCTGCCGAGCGAGCAGGCGACATAACGGGCCGGCTGGTCGCAGGTGTTGAAATGCTGGTGATACATCCAGAAGGGCGGCGTATACATGTAGCCGTGGCGCCAGGGGATTTCCTTGAATTCGGATTCCCCTTCGTACCACATCAGCGAATAGCCCTCGCCATCGACCGCATGAACATGCGTGCCCGCCGCATGACGATGCGCCTTCTTGTAGCGGCCGACCGGCATCTGCGAGACGTGCGAATGCATCGTGCCATCGGCAAGGACGAAATTGACGTTGAGCGAACCCTTGCCGCGGCCATCGAACTCGTAGAGCTTGAAGCTCGTCAGGTCGTGCACGAAATTGGTTTCCCAGACATTCTGGATCTTGCGGGCGGATTCCGCGCCATAGGTGTAGAGGACGCCCTCACCCTCGAAATGCTTGGCGCCGCCCAGGCGGTCTTCGAACTCGAAGTCGTTTTCGAAGACGAACTTGAGATTGTGGTAGAGATTGATCGTCAGCGGCGCATCATTGGTGCAGGACAGCCGCACCGTCTCCTGGCCCGAGCCGTTGTGGAACTGGTACTGGCAATTCAGCGGAATGGCGAAGAGTGCCTTCGGCCCCCATTCGAAAGTCCGCGTTTCGCCGTTCGGCAGCCATACCGTCGTCGAGCCGTAGCCCGACAGCACGTAGAAGAAGGCTTCGTAAAGGTGCTTCACCGGTCGCGTCTTCTTGCCGGGCAGGACTTCGATGACATAATTCGCCATGAAGTCGCCCATGCCGTTGGTATGGGCAAAGCAGCCGCGCGCGTCGTAGCGGTCCCAGGCGCCGGTTTCCAGCGCCAGCAGGTCATGGCCGTAGTCGAAATGGATCGGAATGCCCTCCCCCTTCGACCAGTTGCCGTAGGGATCGACCAGAAACTTCGAATTGCCGGGATCGCTGGTCGCTACGGGATCGCTTACGCTTGGCTTTTCACTGACGGACATTGTCTCACTCTCGATTTCTTGTTTCTGTTTCACCGCAGGAGCCATCGGAGGATGGAGCGGCGGTTCGGCGCAATTGCGGACGGTGCCGGCGCTTGCGCGGGCGCATATTCGGTTGCAGGCAAAGGCGTCAGGCAACGCCCCCTTCGGCCGGAGACATGGGCCGCACCGTCTTGCCGAGATAGTTGGCCTCGGTCCCGTAGAGCAGGCCCTTCACATCGTCGGCCTTCAGCGACTTGATGATCTGGTCCACCTGGCCGGCAAGCGGCAGCATGAGGCCGCCCTTCTGGGCCAGCTCCAGCGTCACGTCCATGTCCTTTTCCTGCCAGGTGAAGCGTGTCGTATCCCAACGCGCGAGCGTGCCGTTGGTGCCGGGGCACAGAAGCAGGATTTCACGCATGCGCTGGGCATCGATGCCGTAACGTTTGGCAATCAGCAGCGTCTCGTAATTGGCCACGCAATGAACCCAGTGCAACAGGTTGTTGCAGGATTTCGCGATCTGGCCGGAGCCGAGCGGACCGACACGCACGACATCGCGGCTGTAGCACATCAGCGCCGGGCGGATGCGCTCGACATCTTCCTCGCTGCCGCCGCAGAGCGACAGCAGCGTTCCCGATTTCGCGCCCGAAGCGCCGTAGACGACCGGGGCGTCTACGAGTCCAATATCCCTGCTCCTGAGCTTCGGCCCAAGCTGCAGCATCGTCTCGGGGCTGATCGTCGCGGCGACGGCAATGATCGATCCTTTCGCAGCACTTTCAGCAAGCGTTTCGCAGACGTCGATGACCTGCTGATCGGTCGCAACGACCAGAATATAGGCCTCCGCATCCGCAAGCTCAGAAAGCGCGCCAGCCGCCTTGATGCCTCTCCCGGCTGCAGCGGCCAGGCGCTCGGCACTGACATCGAAGGCAGAAACCTCATGCCCGCGGTCGAGCATATGCCCTGCCATTGCGAGCCCCATTTCCCCCGTGCCGACGACCGCGACCTTCATCCCTGTCTCCCCTTATGCCTATGCGCGTTCGAGCGCTTAACCTTCGTGCTGCGTCACCACGTCAACGAGGGCCGGAATGCCGCTCTTGACCTTGGCGATTGCCCGTTCGAGCGCCGCACCGATATCGTTCGCGTCCTCGATCGGGCCTTCGGCATACCAGCCGAGGCCACGGGCAAGGGTGGCGAAATCCGGCGCCGGATCGAAAAGATCCATGCCGATATGGGCGCGCTCTTCCGGCGTGCCGCGCTGGCGCGCCACGGTGATCTGATGTTCCCAGTCGTTGTAGTAGGCGCGGTTGTTGTGCATGACGCAGAGGAACGGTACGCGATGCTTGGCAGCAAACCAGAGCGCGCCGACATCGAACATCAGGTCGCCGTCCGTCTGGCAATCGACGACGAGGCGGCCGGTGCCCTTGTGCGCCAGCGCGATGCCCGTTGCCATGCCGATCTGCGTCCCCGTGCCGAGAGCCTTGCCAGGCCAGCGGTAGGGCCTGTCGAAATCCCAGAGCTTCAGAGCCCAGTCTTCGAAGGCATTGGTGGTCAGCACCCAGTCCTCGTTGCGGATCTTGTCCCAGACTTCGGTGGCAAGGCGGGCGAGCGTCACCGGCTTGGCGTCCCAGTCGTTACGCGCCTCTTCGCGCCACTTGGCGCGCTGGGCGTCATGCATCTTGCCGATGGCGCTCGCGCGCTCGGCGATGCGCCGGGCAAGCGCGCCGTTGTCCTTGACGCGATCCTTGATCAGGGTGGTCAAGGCCGGGATCGCAAGTGCCGTATCGGCGAGCACACGCTGGGCCGTCTCCGGGAAACGCTGGTAATCGGTCGCCCATTTCGAAATCTCGATATCGGCAAAACCGATGTCCAGCCAATCGCAGCCTTTTGGGAACAAGGGCTTCAGCGTGCGGTTGATGCGGTCGTTGACATGCGTCGGGCGTTCCCAGTCGCGGCAGTCGAGCAGCGTGATCAGGTCCGCCTGCTTGAAGACGTCCTTGCTCATGCGCATGTCGAGCGGGTGCTCGGTCGGGAAATTCAGGCGCCATTGCGTATCGACGACGGGCGCGCCGAGCGCTTCGGCAAGGCCCACCATGTCATGATATCCGTTTTTGTCGCGGCCGACGAATTGCGGCAGCAGCACCGGCCATTCAGCCGAAACCAGACGGTCGGCGGCCTCTTCCAGCGCCTTCGGATCGGGCGCGATGCGGCTCGGCACCTTGGCGGATTTCGGCGAAGGCAGCGCGATCGGCGCCTCCAGCGGCGCTTCCTGCAAGGCTGCGTCGTAACACATGTAGATCGGGCCGCGCGGCTCGGTCATCATGATCGAATAGGCGCGGGCAAAGCTGTCAACGACACCGTCGATGCCACCCGGCTGATAGTCCCATTTCACATAGTCTCGAACCTGGTTGCCCTGCACATTGGCCGTGTGAGCCCAGTCGACGCGGGGGCGACGCTTGCCCTCGTCCATCGGACCGGTCGCCCCGATCAGGAAGACCGGCGCGCGGTCGGTATAGGCGTAATAGACACCCATTGTCGAATGCAGCAGGCCGACGACATTGTGGACGATGACGGCGAGAGGTTCCCCCGTTGCCTTGGCGTAACCATGGGCGATCTGCACGGCGATCTTCTCATGCTGGCAGACCAGCATCGGCGGATTGTTGCCGTTATGGTTGATCAGCGAGTCGTGAAGGCCACGATAGCTGGCACCCGGGTTGAGGGTGATGAAGGGAAAGCCGTATTGCTTGATCAGATCGGCGATGACATCCGACTGCCACGCGGAGGGTACGCCTTCCTTCTTCGCCGTCTTGTCAAGCGCGGCGGTCGTCACCTTGTTGTCCATGCTGCGTTCCTTCAACCGGTTGAGAAGAACCGGGCGGCTGACCGCCCGGCCATCCTGCATGGATCGATCAGTCTTCCTTGAGCGACTGCTTCAGGAAATCGACAACCTCGGGCGTCTGGTTCATGGCCCCCTTGACGAGGTTGCCCACGTCGTCGCCGATCTTCGGATCGACCGGAACGCCGATCTCCTTGGCCTTGGCCAGGAATTCCGGGTCCGAGGTTGCGGCAGCATAGGCGTCACGCAGCGCCTTCAGGCGGTCGGCCGGGATATCGGCAGGCCCGGCGGTCAGGCGGGAGATGTCACTCTGCGATTCCACAAGAGCGATGACGCGCTTTGCGTCGTCACTGTTGACGAGCGAGGAAAGCTGCGGAATGTCGGTTTCCGAACCGCCGATCTGGGCAATGAGCTTGCCGTTGCCGGCATCGACGAAGGGCTGGAACGTCGAGCGCGAGCCGATGATGCCCTGCACTTCGCCGCGGCGCATGGCGAGCTGATCGTCACTGCCGTTATAGCCTGATACGACCTGGATCTTCAGGCCGAGCGCCTTGACGAGCATGGTCGTTTCGATCGTCGATGCGGAACCGACGCCGGCGGAGGCGAACTTGATCGGCTCCTTCAGATTGACCAGGTCCTCGTAGCTGTTGATACCGGAATCCTTGGATACGACGATGACGCGCGGATCGGACGACACCTTGCCGATCCAGGACATCTGGGCAAGGTCGAACTTGATGCCCGGATTGCCGGACAGCTGGCCGTAGATCAGGCCGGTGTTGAACGTGCCGAAGGTCAGACCGTCCGGATCGGAAGCGTAGATGAAGTTTGCGCCGATCAGATGGCCGGCGCCGGGCATGTTCTGCACTACGAAGGTCGAGCCCGGCAGGTGCTTCTGCATGAACTGGGCGACGAGGCGTCCGTTCGTGTCGTAGCCGCCGCCGGGTGCCGTGGCGACGATATAGTTGACAGTCTTGCCTTTGAAGAAATCCGGGCCTTCCTGTGCAGCGGCAGAACCTGCCAGCATTACAAGACCGGCACCAAGGCCGAGAGCCGTCATGCGAATTGCGTTGATATTCATAGTTTCCTCCCAGTGAGCTCAATCAAAATCTGTAGGCGTCCTGCTCGTCGATCATGCCGGCCATCCCGTTTCCTCGGCGGGTTTGGTTGGCCGGCACTTCCTTCTTCGCCGCACGGTCTGTGTCCGCGCTCGGCGTTCCGTTAGATGGCACCCAGGCCAAGAGCGTGAATGGCCCAGCGCGTCACAAAGCCCGGATGAAGTTCGATGCCGAGCAGGCGTCCGAACATCAGGTAAAGGGCAAGCGTTGCGGCGATCGCCAATGCCAGCGCAAACTTCCAGCTCGCTTCGCCCTGCCGGCGCAGGAATGTCAGGAGCATGATCGGCACGCTGATGTAGAAACCGAACAGGATCACCCCGGCGATGAAGCTCACGAAGTAGCTCCACATCACCACTTCCTGACGCGCCGTATGCGGCCCGAACTCCGGCAGTTCTTCATGCTGGCTGCCTTCCGGCGCACTCGCCGCCGCGATCTGCTGACCGACCGAGGCTGCAGCGCTTTCGGTCGGCGAGCGGAAGAGGTCGAGCCCGAGCTGGATGAGACAGAACACGATGCCCGGCAGGCCAACGACGAGCGGCATGAAACGCGCCTTTGCCGGATATCCGAAGGAAATGGCCACCATGGACGCGAAGATGGCAAGCATGATGACGGTCAGCACTGTGCTGAAGTTGATGTTCTTCAGGGTCATGGGCTGACCTCCACGTTGGATCGGCGGGCAGCCGGACGGAAGTTGCGATAGAAGGCGTAGCCCATCAGCGCGACGATCATGGCGATCAGCACCAGCGACAGAGGCCGCAGGAAGAAGCTGAAGCCCCACAGCTGCAGCGCCTGATTGAGCGAGGCTTCAGCCTTTCCGCCAAGCACGAGGCCGATGACGAAGGGGGCACGCGGCCAGTCGGCACGCAGGAAACCGTAGCCAATGAAGCTGAAGACAACCAGGACGATCAGGTTCTGCCACTGGAAGTCGCTGACGAAGCAGCCGAGCGATACGAAGACCAGGATGAAGGGTACGAGCATGCGGCCGTTCACGAAGGTCAGCACCGCAACCCAGCGACAGATGACGAGCAGCATGCCGACGGCGATCAGGTTGCCGACGACGAGCGCCCAGATCAGCGTCCAGACGAGATCGAGATGCTGCGTTACCATCAGGGCACCCGGCTGAATACCGAGGATCAGGAACGCGCCGAGCAGCACGGCCATGCCCGACGAACCGGGGATGCCGAAGAACAATGTCGGAAGCAGCGAGCCGCCTTCCTTGCCGTTGCTTGCGGTCTCCGGCGCAATCACGCCTTCGATCGCACCCTTGCCGAAGCGCTCGGGATGTTTGGAACTCTGCACGGCATGGCCGTAGCAAAGCCAGGCGGCGGTCGATCCGCCGAGGCCCGGGATCATGCCGATAATGGCGCCGATGACGGAGGTGCGAACAACCAGCCACCAGTGACGCGGCACTTCCATGACGCCGGACAGAAGCTGGCGATAGGAAAAGCCCGAGTCCATCGGAACGGCGGAAATCGAGCCGCCCTTGGTGCTAAGCGAAATCATTTCGGGTACGGCAAACATTGCAAGCACTGCCGTAACCAGGCTGACGCCATCCCACAGAAACAGGAAGTCGCCGGAATAGCGGGGCGTGCCGGTGATCGGGTCCATGCCGACGGTTGACAGCATGAGGCCGTAAAAGCCGACGATCAGACCCTTGACGATGCGGTTGCCGCTCGAAAGGAAAGCGATGAAACTGATGCCGAGCAGCGCGATCAGGAAGAATTCCGCCGGGCTGAACATCAGGATGACCGGTTCCAGGATCGGGATCATGATCGCGAAGACCACGGCGCCAATGATGCCGCCAACGCCCGATGCGGTAATGCTGGCGCCGAGGGCACGTGCCGCCTGCCCCTGTTTTGCCAGCGGGTAGCCGTCCAATGTCGTCGCAGCATCGTCGCCGTCGCCGGGGATGCCGAACATGATACTGGATATCTGTCCGCTGGTGCCGTTAACGGCGTGCATGGTCAGCAGAAAGACTGCGCCTGCCACCATATCCATGCCGTAGACGAATGGGATGGCCATGGCGATCGACAGCTTGCCACCGATACCGGGCGTGACACCCACCAGCAGTCCGAAAACCACCGCGATCAGCATCAGGCCCATGATGTGGGGCGAACTAACGAGGTTGAATAGCGCCCCGAACATTGTTTCAATCATTGCAGCTTCACTCCTCCCGCCGACGAAAACCGCAACAGGCCTCCGCCGATCCTCCGCACTCCCCCAGGTGCGGTTATCCTTACCCGGCGCCTCAAGCCCCTGGCATCTGGAGTTCATTAGGACCCCTCGCCAGAGCTTTGTCCAAAGCAAAAATTTATGCTTAGTCCATCACTTTTCTTGCGGGCTGGCAATAGCTATTCCGTACTGGGGTACATCGTTCCATTTAGAAGAACGTAATTTAAGTATCTGATTTCAGTATAAAATATCGACCAAATCGCGGTATTTTCACATATATCATCGATAAAAAACGTGATTATGTACCGGCTGTCGGCCTCGCGTCTGGAAAACGCGAAACCGTTCGCCATCGACAGCTTAAAAGCTTCATCCCATTGCCGAAAAAGACCGCCAACGGTGCAGTCGATAAATTTTCCTTACTGCCTTGCTAAGCGGAAATGGCATGGACTTCGTTGCCGAGCACGGCGCATCCTTCCTTGACGTCGCCCGGGATTCCTGGCCGGGCGCCGATCTCAGGCAGGCAAGGGAGGGCCGAATTGGATAAGCGGGTAGACGCTCACATGAAGAGGGAGGACGCAGTTCCGTTGTCCGACCTGCTGATTTCTTTCCTCCGGCTCGGGGCGTCGTCGTTCGGCGGCGGCATGTCCGGCTGGACACATCGCGAGATCGTCGAACGGCGCGGCTGGCTCGATGACGACAATTTCCTGAAGACGCTGACGATCGCGCAGATCCTTCCGGGAGCCAATCCGGTAAACCTTGCCGTCTATATCGGCCTGAAACTGCGGGGCTGGACCGGTGCGGCGCTTGCCTTCACGGGAATGCTGACCCCGGCCCTCACAGTGATCCTGCTGATGAGTTTTTTCTATGAAAAGATAAACGGCTATTCCGAGGCCCATACAGTGCTGCGGGGCCTTGCCTGCGTCGGCATCGCCTCCTCGCTGACCATGGGGATCAAGACCGGCCGCCGGCTGCATCGGCATGTCGTCCCTATTCTGATTGCCATCGCCGTCTTCGTCATGGTCGGTCTCCTGCGCTGGCCGCTGGTGCCGGTCGTTGCCTTCAGTATCCCGGTCAGCATCATCGCCGCCTTCTTCGTCAAGGACAAAAAGGAGGTGCAGAACCATGGATGACGCAAAGCTTCTCAACCTCGTCCTTCTCTGCATCCCGCTGTCGCTCGTATCGTTCGGCGGCGGGCAGTCGATCATTGCCGGCCTGCAGCACCAGACAGTCGACGTGTTCGGCATGCTGAGCGCGCGCGCCTTCACAGACTTTTACGCCATCTCCCGCGCGGCCCCCGGCCCCGGCACGCTGATCGTCGCGCTGATTGGCTGGCATGTTGACGGTTTGCTCGGCGCGCTTGCCGCGACACTTGCAATCTTCCTGCCGTCATCGCTGCTCGTCTGCGTCTGCGGCAGTATCTGGCACCGTCATCGCAAATCGGCCTGGGTTATTGCCGCCGAGCGCGGCCTGGCGCCCGTCGCCGCCGGTCTGATCTTTGCCGGCGTCTACACCGTTGCGCGTTCGGCCCAGCTCAACCTGATCGAGGTGGCAACGGTCGCAGCCGCCGTCGGCCTGTTGCTTTTCACCAAGGTCGGCCCTTACCCGATCCTGGCTGCCAGCGCCGTCGGCTACTTCCTGCTGAGCCTGGGCGGCTACGCCTAAGACAGGGCTTCAACACCAGGCTTTGAAAAATCGCCGAGCCCGGAATTGACCGGTCGGCGATTCGCGTTATTATCATTAAACAAGAACATCGTTCCATATATAGGAACAATCGATCCGGGAGGGTTCGATGTCAGACAAATTGCTGCTGCGCACGGCACTGGGAAAACACGCTCACGTCAAGCCGCTGACGGACGGACGCGTTTCGTCCAGCCGCGTAACCTTCGCGTTCCGCGATTACGACCCCCTGCCCAAGGCCTTCCGCACCATGGTTCGCGGCGATGAACTCGACGTCTCGGAGCTCGCCGTCGTCACACATCTTCTCGCGCATCACTATGCCAAGCCCCTGACGGGTATCGCGATCCCGCTCTGGAGCCGGCTGCCGCACGCCAATCTCGTCTGTCCGACCGGCTCGGCCATTCGCGAGCCGAAAGACCTCAACAATACCAGGGTCGGCGTGCGCGCCTATGCCCAGACGTCGGGTGTGTGGGTGCGCGGCATCATCAAGGACGACTACGGCGTCGATCTCGACAGCATTACCTGGCTGACGATGGAGGACGCCCATCTCAGCGAATATGCCGATCCCGCAAACACGGTGCGCAACGACAGGTCCATGGGGCTTCGCGAACTGATGATGGCGGGCGAGCTCTCGGCGATCATGGGCGAGCGCGTCGTCGATCCATCGGGCATCCGCACGGTCGTTCCGGAAGGCGACAGGGCGGCCGAAGCCTGGATCGAGCGGACTGGTATCGTGCCGATCAACCACGTGCTGACCGTGCGCAACGAACTGCTCGATAGCCATTCCTGGCTCGCCGGAGAGCTGATGGAGCTGTTCGAGGAGGCGCGCCGCGTGGCGATCGAGGAAGATGGCGCGACGCCGCCTCCGGCCTATGGCCTGGAGGAGAACCGCCGCTCGCTGCAGCTCGCCTTCGACTATTCCGCCGACCAGAAGGTCACACCGCGGCGCTACGAGGTCGACGAGCTCTTCGTCCGCATCTGAGCGATGCCGGACACCAGCTCTCATCGATGACGCAAGGAGGATTGCGCATGATCATCGACATTCACGGACACTACACCACCGAGCCGCAGGCGCTTCACCAGTTCCGCGACAAGCAGCTTGCCGGGCTCGCCGACCCGATGCGCCGGCCGCTTACCACCGATCTCGGCATTTCGGATGATACGTTGCGCGAATCCGTGGCGCCGCAGCTGAAGCTGCAGAAGGAACGCGGCAGCGATCTGACGATCTTTTCGCCGCGTGCCGCCGGCATGGCCCACCATGTCGGTACCGAGGCGGTGAGCCAGCAGTGGACCTCGATGTCCAATGACCTGATCCATCGCATCTGCAAGCTGCTGCCGGACAATTTTGCAGCTGTCGGCCAGCTGCCGCAACATCCCGGTGCTGCGCCGAAGAACTGCATTCCGGAACTGAGGCGTATCGTCGAAGAACTCGATTTTGTCGGCGTCAATCTCAATCCGGATCCGTCCGGCGGCTACTGGACCGACCCGCCGCTCACGGATCGCCAGTGGTATCCGCTCTATGAGGCGCTCTGCGATCTGGACGTGCCGGCGATGATCCATGTCTCGTCGTCCTGCAATGCCTGCTTCCATCATACCGGCGCCCATTACATCAACGGCGATACGACGGCCTTCATGCAGCTTTTGCAGGGGGATCTGTTCAAGGATTTCCCGACGCTGAAATTCGTCATTCCGCACGGCGGCGGCGCGGTGCCCTTCCATTGGGGCCGCTATCGCGGCCTGGCGCAGGAGATGAAGAAGCCGCTTCTGACCGAGCACCTCTTGAACAATGTCTTTTTCGATACCTGCGTCTACCACTATCCCGGCATCGAACTGATGTCGAAGGTCATCCCCATCGACAATATCCTGTTCGCCTCGGAAATGCTCGGCGCCGTCAAAGGCATCGATCCTGAAACGGGGCATAACTACGATGACACGAAGCGCTATATCGACAGGCTCGAAGCGCTGGACGAGACCAGCCGCTACAAGATCTTCGAGGGCAATGCGCGCCGGGTCTATCCGCGTCTCGACGCCCAGCTGACGCACCGCGGCCGTCCGGGCCGACCGCAATGAGCAGCGCCGGGTCAGCAGCAGGAAAGATCGTCGCGGTCGGAAATGATGGCGTTCTTCATCCACGAGGGCGGCAGGTCTTCGACCGTCACCTCGATGGCAGGTTTGAACGCCTTGAAGGCGTGTCGCGCCTCCGGCGCCGTCCAGAAGGTCACGATCGTCTCGATCGGCGGGCAGCCCGGAAGGCCGCAGGCCACTTCCGCTACCATGACCGGAATGTCGTCACCGAGGCCGAAACGTGCGCGCGTCCAGTCCTTGATACGGCGGACGGCATCGATCTTTCCGGCATTGCGGCTTGCAGTCTTCAGCATGGTTTCCGGCTGGGTTCGGCGGCGGCCGATCGGCCGCTGCTGACCGCCACCATAGGGCGCGACGGCGTCACTTGTCAAAAACGTTTGTCGAAACAGAGGGCTCGCCGTGCGGCGCTTATGCCGCTGGCCCACAGCCCGCATCAAGGGAGTGAAGCATGACAGAGAAGGTTCTCGCCGCGGTCCGCACCGGACCGAGCCAGATGGATTTTCGGGAATTTCCGATGCCCGACGTTCCGGAGGACGCCGCCCTCCTGAAGATGGAAGTTGCCGGTATCTGCGGCACCGATGTCAAGCTCTTCAAGACGCCGCCGAACAATGCGCCGACGATCATGGGCCACGAAAATATCGGCTATATCGCCAAGGCCGGCCGCGAATTCACCCGTCGCAAGGGTTTTAAGGAAGGCGACCTCGTCTTCGTCGAACATTACGTCATGTGCGGCAAGTGCCAATGGTGCCATCAGGGCCAGTATCGCCATTGCGAA
Organism: Hyphomicrobiales bacterium; assembly: GCA_900471515.1. Taxonomy (GTDB): domain Bacteria; phylum Pseudomonadota; class Alphaproteobacteria; order Rhizobiales; family Rhizobiaceae; genus Rhizobium. Next base: position 94,613 of record UCFC01000010.1, read on the forward strand.
AACACCGATTGGCGCAACAACCCGGAGAGCATCCGCTACGGCTATACCTCGGCCGAGCGCGCGCCGCATCTGTGGGGCGGTTTCGCACAATATGTCTACCTGCCGTGGAACGCCGTCGTCCATCGCGTGCCGAAGGGTGTCACGCCGGAACTTGCCGGTCTTGTCACGCCAATGGCAAACGGTGTGGAGTGGTCGCTCTTCGATGCCGGGGTCGGCTATAATTCCACCGTCCTTATCCAGGGTCCGGGCCAGCAGGGCCTGTCGCAGACCGTCATCTGCAAACAGGCGGGCGCCTCGCTGATTATCGTGACCGGCACGACCAAGGACACGGCCCGCCTCGAAGTCGCCAAACAGCTCGGCGCCGATTATGTCATCGACGTCCAGAAAGAAGACCCGCTGGCGCGTATCATGGAAATCACCGGCGGCAAGGGTGTCGATATCTCGCTCGACTGTACCGCAGGCGCCGGCACGATCCCGATCCTGCTCGGCGTCGAGGCGCTTGTGCGCAAGGCCGGCACGATCCTCGTGCAGGGCGAGATGAAGGAGTTCCCGAATTTCCCGCTCGAGAAGGTGACGACCAAGGCGATCACCATCAAGAGCGCCCGCGGCCACAGCTACCGCGCCTGCGAGCTGGCGCTCGAACAGATCGCCTCCAACCGCTTCGCGCTTGAGAAGATCACCACGCACCGCTTCGGGCTGAAGGACGCCGCACTCGCCATCCAGTCGGTCGGCGGACAGGGCGTACCCGACGTGATCCACGCATCGCTTCTGCCCTGGGAATAGGAGCAACCATGAGCCTCGGTTTCAGAATCGTGCCGCGCACCCGCAAGGTGGATGCGGCCACTATCGAGAAGTTCCGCACTCTGCCCGTTGCCAATGTCAGCGATGTCATGTCGCGCATGACGGCAGGCGGGCCTGAACTTCGCCCCTTGCATGCCTCCGGCCAGATGTCGGGGGCGGCCTTTACCGTCAAGACCCGCCCCGGCGACAATCTCATGGTCCACAAGGCACTGCTGATGGCCGAGCCCGGCGATGTCATCGTCGTCGATGCCGGCGGCGATCTCACCAATGCACTGGTCGGCGAAATGATGCTCTCGCACGCCATGAAGATCGGCGTCACCGGCGTCGTCATCAACGGCGCGGTGCGCGATTACGGATGGATCAAGGCCGGGAATTTCCCGGTCTTTGCCGCCGGCATCACGCATCGCGGCCCGTACAAGGACGGCCCCGGCGAAATCAACGTGCCGATCGCCTTCGGCGGCATGGTCATCAATCCCGGCGACCTTGTCATCGGTGACGATGACGGCCTGCTCTGCGTGCCCTACGGCACGACGGAGGAGATCTACACGCAGGCCAAGGCCAAGAATGAGGCCGAAGCGAGAACCGTGGCCAATACGCTTGCCGGCAAGCTCGATCCCAAGCTCTGGGTCGACGAAAGCCTGCGCAAGCTCGGCTGCGAAGGGCTTTGAGATCAGGAGACTTGAATGGCAACGGCAGTCATCGACGGTATCAAAACGCGCTATGAGGTGATCGGCAACGGTCCGCCGCTCCTGATGTTCTCGCCCGGCGGCTTCGACGCCACGATCGAGAAATGGCGCACACAGGGCATCTATGTGACGACCCGGTTTCTGGATCACCTGCCATCGCACTTTACCTGCATCCTCTTCGACCGGCGCGAAACCGGCCAGTCGGGCGGGCGGGTCGAGCGTGTGACCTGGCACGATTATGTCGCCCAGGCGATGGGCTTGCTCGATCATCTCGGTATTGAAAAAGCCCACATCATGGGCGGCTGCATGGGCTGCAGCGTGGCGATGGCTGTCGCCACGCAATTCCCCGAACGGGTCGACAAGATGGTGCTCTTCTGGCCGGTCGGCGGCGCCCGATACCGCATGACGGGCCATCAGCGCTTTGCCGAGCACCTGGCCTTCGTTCAGCAGAACGGGCTGGAAGCGGTCGTCGCGCTGGCGAAGGAAAGCAACAAGGCCTTCGGCGCCGATCCGCGCGGCGGCCCCTGGGTTTCCGTACTGCGGCATGACGAGGAGTTCGCCAAGCGTTACGTCTCGATGAATGTCGATCACTACAAGGCAATCATCGCCGGCATGCCGCGCGGCCTCATCGACCGTGACACGTCTCCGGGCGCCGAGCCAGAGGATCTCGTCAGGCTTGACATTCCGACGTTGATCGTCCCGGGGGCCGACTTCTCGCATGCGACATCTGCCGCACGCTATCTGCAGGAATGCATCCCGGGCTCGGACTACTGGGATATTCCGGTGCCGCAGCTGACAGCTGACAATACCAACGCCCGAATCGTCGACTTCCTGAAGGCCTGATGTCAGGCCGGCAGCGCTTCCGGGAGGAACTGTCCGCTTCGGCGCGTCAGGAACTCCTGGAAGGCGGTCATGACCGGGGTCATGGCCCGGTCGGTGCGGCTGATGGCAAACCACTGGCGACGGATCGGCAGCCCGACGACATCGAGAACGGCAAGCTTGCCGTCCCGCACCTCTTCGGCGACGCTGTGGGCGGCAAGGAAAGCAAGCCCGGTATCGACCATGACGGCCCGCTTGATATCTTCAACGAGTTCCATCTCGGTGATCGGGCCGGCGGCCCGGCCGGGAATATCGGCCATAAAGCGCTCGAAGGATATGCGCGTGCTGGAACCGGTGCCGCGCACGATGAAATGCTCCTCCACAATATCCGCCTTCGAAATGCCATGGCGGCCGACAAGCGGATGATGCGGCGGCGCGACGACGACCAGCGAATGCTCTCCGAAAATTGCCGCGCGCACGGAAATATCCCGCGGCGGCCGTCCAACCAGAGCGATATCGACCGTCCGCTTCTTAAGGCGTTCGATCGTTTCCGTCCGCCGGTCGATGACGAGATCAAGGTCGATGTCGGGAAACTCGTTTGCGAAGGCATTCTGCATGGCGCTCGCAAAATAACGGACGGTGGATACCGCACCGACAGTAATACGGCCACGCTTGATGCCCTTGAACGCGTTGAGCTCGTCGCTCAGAAGCTGAAGACGATCCTCGATATCACGCGCAGCAGACAAGACAGCCCTGCCCGCTTCGGTCGGATACATGCCGTGCGCCATGCGATCGAAGAGCTGGACTCCGGCCTCGGCCTCCAGCTGCTTGAGCTGTAGCGTCACGGCCGGCGCACTCAGCCGCAGCACTTTCGCAGCCTCGACGATCTTGCCATGTGACTCGATGGCAAGAAGCGACCTCAGCTGACGAAAACTTATATTTTTCATAGACGTCACGATAAAAAAACTTAACGGCACTGTAAAGAGATTAAAATTTACTTCGGCACCGCCAGGGCCTACCGTGGCCATGATGAAGGGTAATTGTCTCCGCTTGCGCGGGAGGCGCCTACGTCAAATGACCCCTTGCATTACCATCAGATGTTGACGACGCTGCCCCCTCATAAATTGTCGCCGACGCAGACCTCAGGAGGAAAATGACAATGAGACAATCAATCAAGCGCATGCTTCTGGCCCTTGCTGCCGTCGCGGCCCCGGCCGTTGCCTACGCTCACACCGGCGTTGGCGATACGTCGGGCTTCGTGCATGGATTCAGCCATCCGATTTCCGGGCTCGATCACATCCTCGCCATGGTCATGGTCGGCGTCTTCGCCTTCCAGCTCGGCGGCCGCGCAACCTGGCTGGTGCCGACAACCTTTGTCCTGGTTATGGCTGTTGGCGGCGGCCTCGGGATTGCCGGGATCAACGTGCCCTTCGTTGAGCTTGGCATTGCGCTTTCGGTGGTGGTCCTCGGCGCCATCGTCGCGCTGAACGTGAAGGCTCCGACCGCAGTGGCAATGGGCCTCGTCGGCCTGTTTGCGATTTTCCATGGCCACGCGCACGGAGCGGAGATGCCGGAAAATGCAGCTGGTGCGGCATATGCCGCCGGCTTCATGATTGCGACGGCCGTGCTTCACGCCGTTGGCCTCGGCCTTGGCTTCATGATCGGCCGTGCCGGCGAACGTCACGGCACCTTCGCGGTTCGCACGGCTGGCGGCGTTGCCGCCGTTGCCGGCGTCGGCATCCTGACAGGTATGATCTAAGACTTCGCACAGTGATAAAAAGGGCGGCAATCCAACGGATTGCCGCCCTTTTCTCATGTCCGGTACAGTTCGGTCAGCGGCGCTTGTAGGTCCGCTTGAAAGCCGTCGCGTCGATTCCGAGGGTCTGAAGAGCGGCGGTGTCGGGAACACGGCGCTCCCTGCGCGCCATCGAGCATTCATGCGCGGCGCCGACGAGGCTCATCGTGTCGAAGAAACCTCCGAATGCACTGCGGACCCAATCCGTGCGAGGCATATTCCGGTAGGCAATCGTCGTCATCTCTCATCTCCGCGTCTATTGTGCGCTGCATATAACTTGCCGGCGCAGCTGCGGAAAGAGCCTATGTTTCAATGCTGATATACGGACATCGCATAGCGACCCAAGGTGCCTGAACAGGAGCGGCTCAGATCACGAAATTCTCCATCGTCTCCGGCACGAAAATGTCCTCCGGCTGCAGCCGCCGTTTCGACAGACCCTGCTCGTAGGAATAGCGCAAGAACGTATCCAGCGTCTGGCGGTTCTGTTTGAACCCGTAGCTCCAGTAGTCGTCTCCCATGATCCGGCGGGCTTCCTCGACATGGGCGTTCAGCCAGGGAAGCATCACCTTCAGCGCCGCCGTCTCCTCCAGATCCCGGTAGATGCGGGCCTGGGCCTCGGTGAAGGCCTTGTAGAGAGACTGGGCGATCCAGCGGTTCTTCTCGTAGATTTCCCGGCGGATGACGATCGTATGCATGATCGGGAAGATCTCGGTCTTGCGGAAATAGGCGCGCTCGACCTCGACGAAATCCTCGAACAGACGCTTCACGTGCCGACCGTCATAGGAAGAGGGCTTGCGTGCGGTAAACAGCGCATCGATTTCCCCTTCCCGGATCATCGTCGACAGCGTCTGCTGGGGACCGATACGCTTGATCTTGATGTAGGGCGGCAGGTCGAGCGGCAGTTTTTCCGGCCGGTTCGGCTGTTCTTCGCCGCCCGTGTAATGCGTTACGTCATCGACCCTGACGCCGTATTCGTCCGACAGGATCCCGCGGATCCAGACCGGAGCGGTCATCTGATATTCGGGACTGCCGACACGTTTGCCTGCGAGATCGGACGGCTGGCGAATGCCGGCATCGGCATTCACGTAGATCGAGGAGTGGCGGAAGTAGCGCGACGGAAAGACCGGTATGGCGACGAAAGGCTGCTCCTCTGTGAAGTGGGACATCACATAGGACGACAGCGACATCTCGGCGATATCGAATTCCCTGTGGCGCAGCATGCGGAAGAACGTCTCTTCCACCGGCATGTTCAGATAGACGAGTTCGATACCGTCAGGCACGACCGTACGGTCCATCAGGGCGCGCGTACGGTCATAATTCCAGCAACCGAAGGACAAACGAAGCGACGATGTCAGAATTCTCACTCCCCAACAGCAGAGCCCGAGACGGACCTTGGCAACCTCCCGCCAAGCGACTGACATCAAAAGACAATCAGTTTTCGCGCTCTTTAGCCCGACACGAAGACCCGGTCTGCGGCCCTTGATATTTCCTTGCGATCATCGGGCTCGCACAGGCAAATGTCCAAGATAAATCATATTGTCCAGCCCATACGAAAATCACTGGTCAGTCTTCTGCGACCCGATCGATCGGGTGCGCGTAGGGGCCAATCGCCGCTGCCAGGCGGTCAACCATGTTGTAGATGAAGGAATGGAACAGCCGCTCGTCCGCCAGCCCCTTGTGGGAGGCGTGGGCGAGAAAGAGCGTCAGTTTCACGTCCGGGCGCTCGATGCGCCGGGCGACCAGTTCGCCGGAGCGGATTTCTTCGGAGACGATGCCGTAGGGCATGATGCTCTGGGCGACGCCATGAAGGATGAGCGCCTTGATCGCCTCCATCGATTGCACCTGGTAGGTGATCTTGACGTCCACGGAGAGGCGCGAGGCGGTTTCATGCACGCGCCGCCAGATGATGTCGCGATTGGACACCAGCGCGAGGTCGCCGGCCACCGCGTGGCGGAAGGAGACATCGGCTTCGTCCGACTTGCCGTCCGGCGCCGATATCAGCAGCAGGTCTTCTTCCATCAGCGCGATACGCCTCAGGCCCGGGCTGTCGTCGATATCATAGGCGAGCACGTAATCGAGCTCGCCACGCTCCAGCGCATCCGTCAGCACGAAGCTCAGTTCCTCGACGACGTGAAGCGCGATGCCCGGAAGCTGCTCGTTGGCGGCGACAAGAAGATCGGTGCCGATGAGTTTCAGGATGCTCGGCGTCGCACCGAGCCGTACCCTGACACGTTCGCCGCCGAGCGAGATCAGGTCACGCCGCGTCTCCTCGATACGCTGGAGAATTTCCAGCGCCCGCTCATAGAGCAGCATGCCTGCCGGCGTGGCGCTGACGCCGCGCGAATGCCGGTCGAGAAGCTGGATCTGCAGCGAATCTTCAAGATTGCGGATCTGGATGCCGAGAGCGGTCTGGGCAAGGTTCAGCTGTTCGGCGGCACGAGTGATGTTGCCGACTTCGACCACCTTCACGAAATAAGAGAGCTGGCGAAGTTTCATGTCAGTAGAACTGGTCGAAATGGACCTGGGCCTGCGGCACGCCAAGGTCGATGAGCATTTTCTGGATGGCCTGGCCCATCATCGGCGGACCGGCGAAATAGACCTCGCATTCCGGCAGTCGATCCGCAAACAGCTTTGCGGCGATCTCGTGCACGAAGCCGCGATAGCCGTCCCAGCCGTCGTCCTCCGCCGGCATGCCGGAAACGACCGGGTGGTAGTGAAGTGTGCTGCCGAAGCCCGGAAGCTCCTCCAGCATCTCGCGCCCGCAAATGTCGCGCGCTTCCCTGCCCCCATAGATGAAATCGATACGGCGGCCCGCCAAAGCTGGCGAAACGGCTGCAGCCCGCGTCACCGAAATCATCGGCGAGAGGCCCGAGCCGCCGGCGAGACAGATGATGTCGCGCGGTGAATCCTCGCGCAGATAGGCCATGCCATAGGGGCCGTCGATGCCGATGCGATCTCCCGCCTTGAGCTTGTCGAACAGCGTAGAAGTGGCCGCGCCATTCGGCACGCGCCGGACCTGAAAGTGCCATTCCTCCGGTTGGTCTCCCCTGTTGGCCATGGAATAGGCGCGACTGCCCTCCACGCCCGCGAGCGAAAGAAGCGCATACTGGCCGGAGAGAAATGGCACGGGCCTGTCGAGACGGAAGCGGAACTCTCTAATGTCGTGGGTTATGTCTCGGATGCCTGCCAGCGTCGCTTCCTGGCGCACCGGCGCGTGCGTGCTGACATATTGCGGCATCAGCCGCAGCTTGACGAGGCAGTCCGTCAGCGGCCGCGACTGGCAACCAAGCCTGCGTCCGCGCTGGCGGTCGCGATCGCTGAGACCCGGTGCATCGGGTCGAAGCTCCTCGATCTCGCCCTCGAGAAGATCGAAACGGCAATTGCCGCAGGAGCCGACATTGCATTCATAGGGAAAGCCGAGACCGGCGCGAATGGCGGATCGCATGATCGTGTCTCCGTCGGCGCAGGACCATTTCGTATCGGTCCCGCTCAATGTCATCACGGTCATGCTTTCCTCCCTGTCATCTTTGTCTGTAACCCGCTCCATGGCCGAGACGGGACGAAATGGTTGCCACCGTTTCCAAGAGCGGCGGCGCGAAATTCTCTATGGCTTCGAGCGAGAGCCGCAGCGACGGGCCGGCGACGCCGACGGCGCCGACGACGGCACCGCTGGAATCGCGGACGGGGGCAGCAATCGCCCGGATGCCCGGCTCGCTCTCTTCGTCTTCGATCGCAAAGCCGCGCTGGCGGACTTCAGCGAAAATCTCGCGCACCCGCGCGGGATCGGTGATCGTGTGCGGCGTGCGGCGAACGAGCGGTCCGGCAAGCAGGCGCTCCACCGTCTCCTCCGGCGCGAAGGCGAAGATCGCCCGGCCGACCGCGGTGCAATGGGCCGGCCGGCGGGCGCCGAGGTCAGACTTGATGCCGACCGCCTGCGGGCTTTCCAGGTCGTAGACATGCATCACTTCCGTATCGGTCGGGATGCCGAGGATGATGGTCTCGCCGGTATGCTTGCGAAGGTCGAAGAGGTACGGACGCGCCTCGTTCGACAAGTTCATGCGGCGGCGCACCAGCGTTCCAAGCCCGAACAGGCCGACACCCAGGCGATAGCGCTCGGTTTCGGGGTTCTGTTCGAGCAGCCCTTCGGCGACCAGCGTCACGGCAAGCCGGTGAACCGTGCTCTTTGCCACCTTCAGCTTCTGAGCCAGCGCGCTGACGCCGATTTCGACCTCGTCCTCCGAAAACGCTTTCAAAAGACGGATCGCCGTCGTGACCGAAGACAAGCGATTGCGTTTGGCAGGCGCTGCCTTTTTCGTGCGTGCCGTTTCCTTCACAGATGCGTTCATGGCGTGCGTTTTCCGTCTCTTTGCAAGGAGTAAGGGATCGTCCATAACACAGCTCCTGCAAATACTCACGCCACGCCTTGAAGCATTCTCAGACCCTCAAGGCGCTCAGCATCTCGGCGACATAGTCGTCGCCGTTGGAGATGACGAGCATCGCCGCAAAGGGACGCATCGCCGTCAGCGTCCGGGCAAGATCGAGCGCCGGCACGTCCGCCGAACTCACGACCAGACCCGTCGTCATCTTGCTGCGCACGAAGCACGCATTGCCGATAACCTCCGCCGCCTCCGCCGAGCTGCCGGCCGTCGTCAGCATGACGACGACATCGGCATCCGCGATTTCGTCGACCAGCGCCGAGCGCTTGCCCGAGAGATCTTCCAGCACCGCGTCGACGGGCAGCATCTTCAAAGAATCGCTCGCGGGCTTGGCTTCGACGTAACGCAGGAAATGCGCATGGCCTCCGGCATAACCGGCCGCCAGCCGTTCAAGCGTCGCCTCGGCGCTCTTGTCGAGGGCGATGATGCGCGACTTTCGCGGCCGCGAATTCGGATAGCTGATCCGGAAACGCGCCTCCTGCGCCGTCGTGGCGCGTGCACTTTCGCTCAATCCGAGGTGCATGATTGCCTCCCTGTCAGACGCTCGTCTGCGCCTTGCCCGAGATCACGGTCAGCGCCTCATCGGCGATATCGGTATAGGCCTTGTCCGCCGGCAGCACGATCGCGGCAGACCGCACCCGGTGATGAGCCGGATCGACGCCGGGCGGCGTGGTGCCCTTGTCCTTGAGCGCACGAGCCGCCCGCATCAGCCGGTGGCGTGCCATGATGATGCCATTGTCGGTCGAAACCAGGTTTTCCTTGCTGCGATCGACGATCGGCCCCATGCTTTCCTGCAGCGACGCATCCTGCATGGCGATGCCCTCGACGCCGGAATAGGTAATGCCCTTGCGCTGGGCTTCCCGGTCCATCAGGTAATCGTTGTCCTTGTTGGCGAGCGGCCGATAGGTGCCGGGAACATAGGCGACATGGATGCCCTTGCCGTCCTTCATGGCCTGGCGCTCTTCGCTCGTCAGCGCCCGCACCGGGTGATAGTCGAAGCTCCAGGCCCAGCAGTTTTCGTCGTCGATCGGGATCCAGAAATGGCCGTGAACCGGGTGATCGCCGCGCGGCGGAACCATGGTGAAGGACGGCATGACCCAGGGCGTGATGCGCCAGTAGTAGTGGCCCTCTTCCGCATTGCGACGCGCGCCGATGTAGAGGCCGCCCGCCATGTCGGTCACCTCAAAGAAGGGCCGGGCATCGGACATGTTGTATTTGTTGCCGCGAGCGCCCTTGAAGAGCGGGTCGGAATTCAGGCTGCCGCTGTGGAGCCATGAGACATGGCTCGAATCGATTCCGCCTTCCATGGCCTGCAGCCAGTTGCATTCCTGCCAGCGTTTGGACGTGAAGGTCTGTTCGGCCGGCACGAGCGCGAATTCCCATTCCGGATGCGGCGGCTCATTGTCTGCCGGCCCCATATAGGTCCACAGAATGTCGCCGATCTTGATCAACGGATAGGACTTCAGCTTGATCTTGCTGCAATAACCGCTTTCGGCCGGCTCGGAAGGGACCTCGATGCACTGGCCGGTATGATCGTATTTCCAGCCATGATAGGGGCAGCGCAGGCCGCCATGCTCATTGCGGCCGAACCAGAGCGAGACGCCGCGATGGGCGCAGAACTCGTCGATCAACCCATATCGCCCCTCGCTATCGCGGAACGCCAGAAGGCGCTCGCCGAGCAGCTTGATGCGGACAGGCGCACAGTCATTGTCCGGCAGTTCTTCGGCCAGCAGCGCCGGAATCCAGTAACAGCGGAACATCTCACCCATCGGCGTACCGACATCGGTCTGGGTCAATAGATCGTTCTGTTCTTTCCTGAGCATGACAACTCCTCCTCGAGTTCGTCCGTGGCCGACGGCTGCGCCGCGCCACCTCGTGTTTCCTCCGGCCGATCGGATTTGCGGTTGACCTTCACGCCGGATCGGGTATTTTTACCGAGTGTTCCGTTATGCAGAACATCGTTTCGTTTTAAACGCTACATCCAGACGGCAGGCTAGTCAAGCGCTGGCAAGGCCATCCAGGCAGAGGAGGAAAGACCAATGGCGGAAGTGGGTTCTCGGATCAGGCTGTGCTCGACCGATGACGTGGATTGGGATAGCGCGATCCGGGTCGAGGAAGGCGATCTGACACTTGCCGTGTTCAACGTGAACGGCACGTTCTACGTGACCGACGACCTCTGTACGCACGGTCCCGGATCGCTGTCGGAAGGCTATCTCGATGGTCACAACGTCGAATGCGACTTCCACAACGGACAGTTCGACGTGCGCACCGGAGAGGTCGTCGCCCCGCCCTGCATGATCCCTATCAAGACCTACAGAGTCATCGTCGAAAACAACGACGTGCTGATCGAAGTCTGATACCCGCCGCTTGCGGAAGATAAAAAGTCGTATAATGTGGGATTAATTTCAAACGGGAGGAGCCGATCATGCAATCTCACAAACACGCGGACGAACCGCAGACCGAACTGTCGGAAAATACGCTGCGCCATGATGTGTCCATGGCGACACGTCTCCTGAACAGCCTGAAAATTCTTGAGTATAGTGGCCATGTTAGCGCCCGCCTGCCGGGCGGAACGACTTTTCTGATCCAGCCGCAGGACAAGAGCCGCGCCGATGTCGCACCCGATGATCTGCTGGTCTGCGACCTTGACGGCAAGGTCGTGGCTGGTACGCCTGGCGTCAAACCGCCATCGGAGACATTCCTTCATTGTGAGATTTACCGATCGCGGCAGGATGTGAACTCTGTCGCCCATTTCCATCACGACGTGACCAACGTCTTCACGCTGGTGGAAGACGTTCCGCTTCCCCCGGTCAAGAACCACGCCATCCGCTGGCGCAACGGCATTCCCGTTCATGCCGATCCCGCCCATGTCGATACGCCCGAGCGCGGCCGCGGCATCGTGGCGACGCTCGGCGATTGTCATGCGATGCAGATTCGCGCGCACGGTCAGATCGTTACCGCCGAGACGGTGCGTGGCGTCTTCATCGATGCCGTGCATCTGGTCGAGAACGCCGAAGCTGCCTATCGGGCAGCCTCGCTCGGCAAGATAAAGCCGCTGACCGAGGAGGAAATGGCATCCTTCGCCCACAGTTTCCGCCGCGGCCACCACATCCGCAAGCTCTGGAAATATTATGCGGGCGGCGCTATCCGCGACGGCCTGTTCCCGGCAGATTGGAACACGGCGGCCTGATGCAGATGAGCCGGAGCTCCGCACAATGCTCCGGCTCACGCAGCCGATTGCTTGCCGCCTGATCATCGCTCTATAATAAGGCCTTCCTGATATTGTCGAGGCGGGATTCGATTTGCTGATGGACTGGTCTTTCGAGGGCTCGATCGGGCCTTACGCTCACCCGAGGGTGGAGATGCCAGCTTGAACAGCCTCGAGAAAATGATCGGCCTGCTCGATCTCTTCGATGCGGGCGAAGACACGGTGGCGCTCACTTTCGACGAACTCTGCGATCGGCTCGGCTATACCCGCTCGACCCTCTACCGCTACCTCAAGATCCTGACGGATGCCGGCCTGCTGACGTCTCTGCCCGGCGTCGGCTATATGCTTGGCCCCCGCATCGTCGAACTGGACTACAAGATCCGGACCGGCGACGTGCTCATCCGCGCCGCGCGCCCAATGATGGAAGAACTCGCCGCCCGCTTCAAAGCGGTCGCGCTCCTCTGCCGCCGCTATAAGTTCGAAGTGCTCTGCGTGCACCAGGAAGCAGGAACAGACGCGGTTCACAGCAATTATGACCGCGGACGCAGCCGTTCGCTGCTCCACGGTGCGGCCTCGATCGCGATCCTCGCCTATCTGCCGGATCACCAGCTGCGAAAGTTCTACGGGCTTGCGCAGGACGAGTTCCTCAAGGCGGGCTTCGGCAGTTCCCTTCCGGACGTGAAGGCGAAATTCCGCCAGCACCGCGACCGCGGCTGGGTGAGCACCAGCGGCGATGTGACGCCTGGCGTCACCGGTATTGCGGCGCCTGTTTTCGATGGTCGCTCCGAAATCATCGGCAGCCTCAGCCTGACACTGCGCGACACGCAGATACAGGCAAAGACACTCGACGATATTGCCGGGCAGGTCGTCTTTTGCGCCGGCGTCCTTTCCAAGACGCTGGCGCGCAGCTGACGGTTCTCAGTGTCCCGTGACCATGGCCACGAGATCTCCGGCATCTTCCGGGGCCTGCTTGCCGCGCCAGACGACATGCATATCCGGGCGCACCAGCACCAGATCGTAGCCATAGATATCCCGGGCGCGCTGCGAGGCAATCTCCAGCGTCTGGTAAGGCACGCCCCTCGCCTTGAAGGCGGCCGCCACGCCGGACGTATCGATGGACGTGCCGCCAAGCCGCAGCATGGTGTAGCCGGGGCCGATATGGTCCTGCACCGGGTCGTTCTCGCCGAGCCAGAGATGCGGCAGCCGGGCGCCCGGCCATGTGGTCGGGTGATATTCGCGGAACAGATGTTCCGGCCCGCCAGGCTCGTCGGTGATGACGGGTGAGCCGACATAGCGGTATCCCAGTTCGGCACCGATCATCTCGTTCGTCTTGCGTTGCTCGACATCGGCGATGCGGGCGAGATTGTCGCGCGTCGCCTGGCCGGCCGGCGTCTGATCGCGAATATCGGGCCGGTATTGCGAGCGCCATTTGCGCCGCCCGAGCGAGGCATAGCGCGAAGCGCCGACATTGCGGTCGCCGACCTGCCGGCGCTCGATCTCGTAGGAGCGCAACAGGTTCGGCCCGCCCCAGCCCTGAAGCGTAGCGGCGAGCTTCCAGCCGAGATCGACCGCGTCGCCGACACCGGTATTCATGCCGAGACCGCCTGTCGGGATAACGAGATGGGCGGCATCGCCGGCCAGGAAAACACGCCCGGCGCCATAGTGGTCGGCAAGCAGCAGGTTCTGCTTCCACTGGCCGACATAGAGCATCTGGTAATCGACCGGAACGCCGACCGCTTTCTCGAACTGGGCGGCCATGTCCTCGTCCTTCTCGACGACGGCATGCAGCGTCCAGTGTTTTGTCGAATCCTGCATGATGAGAAATGTCGCCTGCCCATCAGCAACGTGATAGTGGCGCCCGCGGCCGGGGCCGTCGCCGAGCGGAATGCGGCTGTAAAGCTCCTCCGAATAGTAGAGCGCCTGACGCAGATGCAAGAGATTGCCTTCCCCGCGCAGCTTGATGCCGAGCTGCTTGCGCACCGGGCTTGCCCCGCCATCGCAGCCGACGACATATTTGGCGCGGTAGGTGATATCGCCGCTCTTCGTGACGGTCCGTGCGGTCACGCCGCCCTCGTCCTGTTCCAGCGAGACAAATTCCGTGCCGTAGCGGACCGAGACTGTCGGCAGCTCTTCGGCCACCGATTTGAGGAGAGGCTCCAGCGTATATTGCGAGATCAGCTGATAGGCTTCCAGCGGCTGGCTGGCATCCTCGGAGCGGCGAATCTCGTCCAGTGCCTCGTTGACGGAAGGATACGGCAGGCGCAGCAGCGGCGGCTCGTTCATCGCCAGAACGACATAGACATCCATCGGCACCGAAGCGTCGAGGCCGGCCTTGCGGATCTTTTCCGACAGGCCCATGCGACGGAAGATTTCCATGGTGCGCGCGTTGCAGCGCTCCATCTTCGGCAGGAATTCCGGGGCTTCCTTCTTTTCGATCAGCGTGCAGCGCACGCCCTTCTGCCCGAGGTCGATAGCAAGCGTCAGCCCGACCGGGCCTGCGCCGACAATAAGGACATCCGTCTGTTCCATACTCTCCATCCCTTAACCACCCTCCAACCGGCGGAAACGGGTTTCATTTATCGCGAGTTCGAAAGAGGCGTCAATTCAAAACTTAAAAAATCCCATAATACAGGAAAAAATGAAAATTGACTGGACAGACGATTGCCGTTCTGCGCATGCTGACTGTAAATGATGGCGCGGCGGATTTTGCCGGGCGGCTCTGGGAGGAGTGCAGTGACGAAAAAGGTCGAGCTGACGCTTGCTTGCGGTGACTACGAAATCGTGCGGGCGCTGAAGGAAGGGACGGTCAAACCGGACGGGATCGAGCTGACGATCCTGACGGAAATGGATTCGACCACCCGGCACTGGCGCTTTCTGCGCAACGGCGAATTCGACGTCGCGGAGGTCTCGCTTTCCTCCTACATGGCGGCAAAGACGCGCGGCCTGCCCTTCGATGCGATCCCTGTCTTCCTGCACCGGCGCTTCCGCCACGGCTTCATCTTCACGCATACGGCAAGCGGCATCCGCGAGCCGAAAGACCTGATCGGCCGCAAGGTCGGCGTCAAAAGCTATCTGGTGACGGCGTCGCTCTGGCTGCGCGGCCTGCTGGAAGGCGAATATGGCGTGCCGCATCAGTCGATCGAATGGTATTCGGAACTGGACGAGGACGTGGATTACACGCTGCCGTCGGGCCTGAAACTGCACAAGATCGCCGAAGACAAGTCGATCGAGCAGATGCTTGTCGACGGCGAGATCGACGCTCTGCTGCACCCTGACCTCATCGCTCCGATCAAGAAGCGTGATCCGCGCGTCGGCCGGCTGTTTCCGGACTACAAGGCGGAAGAGATCGCCTATTACAAGCGCACCGGCATCTTTCCGATCATGCACGTCATGGGCATCCGGCCCGAGATCGTCGCGCGCCACCCATGGGTGCCGATCAATCTTTACATTGCCTTCGAGGAGGCCAAGCAGGTTGCCATGAAACGCATGGAGAACCCGCGTATCGTGCCGCTCGCCTGGTATCGCGAAGCCTGGGAAGAGCAGCAGGCGATCCTCGGCGACGACCCCTGGGCCTATGGCATCGAGGGGCAGAACGCCAAGACGCTGGAAACCGTCATCGGCTACGCACACCAGCAGGGGCTGATCGACCGCAAGGTCGCGGTCTCGGACCTCTTCCTCGACGTATCACAGGGCCGCAAGCGCGGTGACAAACACCGTGTGTAGCGCCTGCGAAGGCGGTGATGCCGCATTCGAACCGGCCTGGAGCGGTAGCGGCTTCCGGTGCGACAATTCCTCGGAGAACAAGACGATGCATGAAGAGCTGAAGCAGCGGATGATCGAGGCCGGCCGCATACTCGAACAGGCCGGCCAGGGTGACTGGACGCGCGGCCACATTTCGATCCGTGTGCCGGACCAGCCGGACCGCTTCTACATGAAGCCGTCGAAATTCGGCCTCGAGGAAATCACCCTCGACAACATCATTACCGTCGGTCTCGATGGTGAAAAGGTCGATGGCGAATACGGTCGCCACAACGAAGTCTATATCCATTCCGAGGTGCTGCGCGCGCGCCCCGACGTCAATGCCGTCGTTCACACGCACGCGCCCTATGCTGTGAGCTTTTCAGCACTGGGCAAACCCTTGCAGCCGATCGGGCATCCGGGATCGATCTTTGCCGAAGGCCTGCCGGTGTTTTCCGAAACCACGGAACTGATCACCACGCCCGAGCGCGGCAAGGCGGTAGCGGCCTGCCTCGGCGGGCATGGCGCCATGCTCCTGCAGAACCACGGCCTGGTGACGGCTGGCCCCAGCATCGAACAGGCGATCTATCTCGCCCTGTCACTGGAGAACGCCTGCATGATGCAGCTGTGGGTCGAAGCTGCCGGCGGTGCCAAGGCGCTCGGCAAGCCGGAGGATATCAAGGCCAAGCGCAAGCACATGTTCCGTGAAGAGATGTTCAAGGCGACCTTCGCCTATCTCGTCCGCCGCCTGAAGCGCGGCTGAGGCGTCAATACCGACACATTGAGGAGGAGTCCGATGTACTATATCGATGCGTTCAATCACTTTTTCCCGAAAGCGCTCTGGGATCGTATCCAGAAGCTCGACGGCGCCGGCAAGGATATCGGCCGTCGCATGCAGGGCATACCCTGCATCTACGATCTCGAGACCCGTTTCCGGGTGATGGACGAGTTTCCCGACTACCGGCAGATCATCTCGCTCGGCATGCCGCCGCTCGAAGCGATGGGCGGCCCGGAACTCGCCACCGAATTTGCCCGCATCGCCAATGACGGGCAGGCGGAACTCGTCGAGAAATATCCGGAACGTTTCGCAGGCTTCGTTGCCGCCCTGCCGATGAACGCCCCGGACGCCGCCGTTCGCGAGGCCGAACGCGCCTTTACCGAACTCGGCGCCAACGGCCTGCAGATCCATACCAACGTCAACGGTGCGCCGCTTGACGAGGAGCGCTTCTTCCCGATCTTCGAAGCCGCCGCCAAGCACAACAAGCCGGTGCTGCTGCACCCATCGCGCAACTCTTCGATGGCTGACTATGCCACCGAGGACAAGTCCAAATACGAAATCTGGTGGACCTTCGGCTGGCCCTATGAAACCAGCGCCGCCATGGCGCGCCTCGTCTTCTCCGGCTTCATGGACCGCTTGCCGAACCTGAAGGTGCTCGCCCATCACATGGGTGCGATGGTGCCCTATTTCGAAGGCCGTGTCGGTCCCGGCTGGGATCAGCTCGGCAAGCGCACCTCGGACGAGGATCTGTCGCTCGTACTGAAGCGCCTCAAGAAGCGTCCGCTCGACTATTTCAAGGATTTCTATGCCGACACCGCCGTCTTCGGCTCGCGCGCCGCAACGCTCTGCGGCCTCGAATTCTATGGCAGCGACCGCATCCTCTTCGCATCGGACTCGCCCTTCGATCCCGAAAAGGGGCCGGGCTATATCCGCGACACGCTCAAGATCCTGAATTCGCTCGATCTTCCCAAGGAAGACATGGAGAAGATCTGCTTCCGTAACGCCGAAGCCCTGTTCGGGCTCAAGAGCTAAACGCTGCGGAAGGCCTGCTTGATGCGCGGCCGACATAGCCGCGCATCATTCTCATGCAGTTCGAGCCGACTTAGTCCAACCGACGCGCCGCCTCGCTCAGCGCGCTCATTTCGGACAGCAGCAATATCATCTCATCCGTGTCGGACTGCGAGAGATGGCCGCGCTGGCCGCTTCGCTCCCACAAGTTCTGAACCTGCTCGGCGAGGCTCAGAGCATTGCGCATGATCGCAAGAAGTTCCGACCGGTTTTCCCAGGTCGTGATTAACGTATATGGCGGCCTGCTGCCTTGCGCCGAAACCTTTTCGCCTGCCTTGCGCATCAACATCTCTCTATCGTCAGACCTCGATCAAATTTGAAACGACAGGATTGCGTGGCGATTTGACGGTCCGGCAAATCGCCCGAAAACACCTCAGACTATTGCCGTGCGAAGGTACTTACCGGCAATCATCCTCGTCGTCGGGATGCAGGCATCGCAACGCAATCCATGTCGGGAACGCAGGAACAAGGGGTTAAACTGGAGCGATCGCCTCGCCGTCCTGGGGTTGGACCGGCTCCGCGATCGGCGCTCTTCCGCCGTTCTGCCAGCGGCTTCAGAATCGCTTCACTATAAAATGGGAAATTTTCCCATGTGTCAATCGACGCTTGCCGTGAAGCCGGTCAGCGGAACCTCTCCGGCGGTGGCCCCGGCCTTCTGCCCGGGGCTCTCTGCATGCCGCGCGGCGGTTCATGCATGCCAAAGGGCGGGCCTCCCGGCGGAAATCCGTTTGGCGAGAAACCTTCAGGTCTGCGGAAACCGGGTGGCGG
Organism: Hyphomicrobiales bacterium; assembly: GCA_900471515.1. Classification (GTDB taxonomy): domain Bacteria; phylum Pseudomonadota; class Alphaproteobacteria; order Rhizobiales; family Rhizobiaceae; genus Rhizobium. Next base: position 112,710 of record UCFC01000010.1, read on the forward strand.
AGGGCCGGGTGGCATACGGCCTCCGTTAAAGCGGGCATCGTGAGGGGGCCGACCGCCGTTTCGAATTGATGTCATACGGTCCGATCGCACCGAGACAGTCGCAAACGTCCGCCCGTCCGGACCGAATCGAACCTGAGCACCTGGGCCGAACATGCCGATACCGAGTTTCAGAGAGCCGTTCTTCTTGCTGCCATAGGTTTCCACATTGGCCACGCCTTCGTCCAAACCCGGCACCAGAGATTCCGAAACAACCCTGGAAATGACGGGCTGGTTGCGCACCGTCTTGAACGTCACCAACGTCTGCCGTCCGACGAAATAACGATATTGCGGTCCGAGCGGCAGATCGCCAATGAAGGCGCTCGTGCCGCGCTGACCCGGTACGCCGCGGACATGGGCCTTGCTCGTGGCGGCGCGTCGCTCAATACGCCGTGCGACGATCGTCCCGTCCTCCGCCCGTATCCCGAATACGGCAACCTGATCGCCGACCTTGAGACGGCTCGTATCCAATGTGCGCGTATCGATGGTCTGTTGCAGGATAGACAGTCGCGACTTACTGATGAGCGCGATCGGTCCAAGCACTTCGCTCGTGATCTCGATCCGCTGCGCCACGCCGCCTACGGTCAGAACACGGGCAACATGGCCTATCTTCATTTCCTTCGTCGCGACGCGCTTGCCGTTGATGCGAACCGGCGTGCTTTCGGTGAACGGGATATGGACATCGTTGACGATGATGGAGCCGAAGCCCTGGATGGTGCCGACGATACCGGTGCCGCCGATGCCGTGATCCTCCTGCTCTCCGCCACTGACGGAAAGGCCCGAGCCGCCAATGCCCTGATCGTCGCCGGACGCGGCCTTCTGCCCTGCACCGGCCGGTACGCGGCTGAACAGATGCAGAGCAGCAGTTCCCAACAGCAGTTGCCGTCTCGACAGTACCGGAGGTGTCATTGTTTTGCCTCCGATGTTCCAGAGCGCGGCAGCGGGCTCGTTTCCACCGTTTCGGTCAAAACGTATCCTCCGGCAATCCAGCGGCTGCCGCCACCCGGATCCTCTTGCACCAGTTGATGGGCGATCTTGTTCAGCCTCAAAAGCATTGCCATCGTCTCCTCGCGGGCAATCACGTCGAGACGGGCAGCAAGATCCGCCGATATTCGATCGTAGTGGACGGCGCGCTCGAGATGGGGCGCCACATCGTTTATGACATTGGACACGGCAGCAAGTGCGTGGTCGTGAAGATTGCGGGTAAAATAATGCCGGCGCGCTTCGTCATCGGCATTGGGGACGATGGATGCGAGATCCAGTCGAACCATGTCCTGCGCATCGACGGATACGATCCCGCGATCGACCCATTCGTCGAGGACGGCGCGTGGATGAACGTCCTTGGTGATCTCGGCGACAAGCCGCTCGAAGGACGGACCTTCACCCTGCAAGGTTCTCGGCAGCACGCGCGGGCTTCCGTCTTCATTGCAGTAGAGCGGATCGGCTATCCACTTTGCGATGATCCGGCCCGTCTGCGACACTGCGGCCGGCAGCGTCGTTTCGCTGAGCGGCTCATCGCGCAGACGGCTGACATCCTTGCGGTGGACTCCCGTCAACAGGGAGATCCGGCTGTCCGTCTGTGCCTTGTCGGCGAGCGCGAAGTCACGTTCGGCGACATCTACATAGAGGCGCTTCAGCAAGGACGCGAACGAAGGAAAACTCAATCCCGATGCCAGCGCGAGTTTGACAAGCGGCCGGAGCACGCGCATCAGCGTCAGCTGCAGTGTTTCCCCTGAAAATGGACGTTTCGCGCGTTGCATCGGCATCTGGGATATTCGCGTTTGCGAGGGGCAAGGGTCCGTCACGGTCGCATCGCCCTTCCCGCTTTGGGTAAGCGAAAGCTTCGGGACCCGCAACATGGCCGGATGGAGCGCCCTGTACGTCACCCGCTTGCGCCCTCCGCCAATGCACAGCCCTGAGCTGTCGCCCGGCTCCCGGCCATTCACTGCTGGACTCAGCTTTCGCTTGTCCAAACAATGGATTAGCCACGTGCCCTGACGCGGATACGCAATCCTTTGCCAGCAGAAGACGAAGCTGTTATCTGCGTGGTGCACTTCGCCGCAGGCAGTAGTGCATGTTCGCGAACCTGTGGAAAACCCCAATGCGCTGCGAGCATTGCGGCTCTTCAGCATCGAATTGCCGTTCGGATAGCTGTCATCTTGGATAGCTTGGCCTTTGTCAGGTGAGTCTCTTGCCAACCGCAGTTGCTTTTCGGCTGGCAGAGGGATTATTCCGGGTTGAGAACATGTGGGGATTGATGGTGAATGGCGGGGACTGACAGCGGCGAAGAAATGCAACGCAAGCGTGGCCGACCCAAAGCCTCCAGCGACGACGAAAAACGCTCCCATATCGTCGCAAACGCCGGCAAGATTTTTGTCAAACACGGCTATGCAGCGAGCACGACGGCAATCGTCGCTGCCGAGGCAGGCGTTTCCAAGCAGACGCTCTACCGCCTGTTCGAGAGCAAGGAGGAACTCTTTGCCGCCGTTGTCCGCGACCACAGGCGCATGATGCTCGATCTGCCGCGCCAGCCCGAGCAGGGTCCGGTTTCCCGTTCTCTTGAGCAGATCTTCATGATCGACATGGACGAGGAAAGGGACATCGCGCGCGCCGGCCTGCTGCAACTCGTCTTTCGCGAGGCTCCGCAGTTTCCGGAATTGATCGAAATCCTCAACAAGGAGGGGCTTCTTGCGTCCCGGCAACTCCTCGCCGACTGGCTGGAGGCTAGGCAGGCCGAGGGCCGGCTTCGGCTGGATGATGCCGCAAGCGGCGCACGGATGCTGATGGATATGGTCTTTGGAGGCATGGGACCACCGGAGGGGCGCACGAGCGCCTGGCCAGACCGGACCACACGCCTTGCCCATCTGCGCCGCTGTATCGCCGTCTTCTGCAAGGGCGTCGGGGCCGACTAGAAAAAAGGCTCGCCGAGGTCGGGGATGGCGAGCCTTTCTCCACGGCACGTACCGCATGGCGGCACCGCGCGTCCGATCAGAGATAGTTCACGAGACTGAGGCTCTGCAGCTTGTTGACCAGCGTATAGGCTGTCTCCAGCTGCGTCTCCAGGGACTGAACCTGGGTGGAAGCCTCGTAGGTATCGACCCCTTCGAGATCGACCAGCTTGTTCTGCAGGATCGTCGTCTGGGCATCGAGCGCGTCGTTGGCTTTTTCGACGCGCTCCTGGGAGAGGCCGAGTTGGCTTTGCTGGCTGACCAGATTGGAAGAGGCACCGGAAGCATAGTTGATCGCGGCGGATGTCACCGCGCGCTGGGCATCCGAATTCAGCCCCTGCGCCGATAGAGTGCTGACGAGAACGGAAGCGAGGGCCAGATAGCGCATTCCCTGGGAGTTTGCGTTCGTCGACGACTGGATGACCTCCGATGTATTGATCCGGCTGCTCATGTTCGTGCTCGATGCGGTGGACCACCCGCTCGTTGGATCGGTCCAAGCCGCTTCGGAAAACATCGGTTCGACGATGTCGGTGATGAAGCTCGAGACCTCCTCGCCCGTGAGATCGCCGATCGACTTGCCGAGCCCCTCCGCATAGGTCTGCAAGGCGTCGTTGATCTGGCTCGAGACGGCAGCGGACTGGTCCGTCAGCGGCTTGGAGGACAGGTTGATGCCTGCGAACAGATACTCGCCGTTGACCATGGCGTTCCCGGCCGACACCAGTTGCGAGAGCGTATCGGTCGCCGACTGTTGCGCCACCGCGAGGGCCGATTCATCCTGATTGCCAAGCAGGGCCGTCAGGTTGGAGACAAGCGAATCCGCCGCGGTCTGCATGGTCGAGAGTGAGGATTGCGACGAATCCAGCCTCAGGGCAACGAGCGCGTTGCTGTTCTTGAGAGACGCCGCCTGATCGATGACCGACGACATGCTGATCGTCTTGGCAACGCCGGAGCCCAGCGACGCCCCGATATCGGCATAGGTTCCTGTTGCCGCTTCCGTCGACGCGCTGCTCATCAGCTTCTGGGACTGGCCGATGGTCTGGCGAAGCATGTTCTGTATCGCACTTGTGGAAACAAAAGAGGTTTTCATGGCTCAGCTCGCAATGTCGAGCAGGGACTGAAGCATCTCATCGATCGCGTTGAGGATCTTCGTTCCTGCCTTGTAGGATTGTTCGATATCGAGAAGCTTCGTCAGCTCCTCATCGAGGTTCACGCCGGTCTCGTTGGAATAGGCCTCTTCGGAGCGGGACAGCGCTGCGGAGGTGTTTTCCGACGTTGTCGAAGCATCGCTTCGATATTGCTCCAGCCAGCCGACCGAATCGCTCGCATAGTCGACGAGGCTGGCGGTCTGGCCGATCCCCGCGTCGGCCGAGAAGCTTCGCGCGGTGCTCAGGGCGCTATAGAGCGCATTCAGATTGTCGGAAAAACCGCTATTGCCATCGGGGTTGAGATCGGTGATGCCGCTGATCGTTCCGTCCCGCAGCTTCGCCGGATCGCCGCCCGCGCTCGTGACGACGGCACTGTTGACAGTAATTGTCGCCGCGATACCGTCGATCACGCCTGATGTATCGGAAGGCGTAGCCCCGTCGGCGCCGGACGCCGTGGTCCAGACGAACAGCCCGGGCTCGCTCGTGCTGCCGTCCGTCTCGGAAAAGCCCTGGACGAGAGCCTTGGCGATTTCATCGAGTTGCGACTGGAAAGTCGGCGCGATCTCGTCACGAACCTGCAGCAAAGCCTGCAGGCTGCCCTTCGCCGTGGTTGTCGACCCCTCGCCGGCCGACAGCGCAACGCCATCGATATAGACGGAATTGCCCTCGGTGCCTGCGACATAGGTGCCGGTCGCCTTGAAGCTGACGGTTCGGGGTACGGTCTCGAACAGGACCGTGCCGTCCGACGTCGTCAACATCATGTCGTTGTTGCTGCGGGTGGTGGTGGAGACGCCGACGATGGAGGAAATCTGCTTCAGGATCCTTTCCCGGTCGTCCAGCGCCGCCGAGGTATCGGCGCCGGTCGCCGTCGCAAGCTTGACCGCGTTGTTGGCGGTTTCGAACTGCGACAGCAACGTGTTGAGCGTATCGACCTGCTTGGCGATCTCGGCGTCGGCATCCTCGCGCACAGACTGTACGGCGTCACTTGCCGTATTCAGGCTGTTGGCGAGATCCTGTGCCGCCGTTACCGCCGCCTGTCCCGAGGTCGTGTTGCCGGGCGAGGCGGCAAACGCCTGAAGCGCCGACTGGAAATCGGACAGATAGGTGCTCGGCGACGTCTCATAATCGTTGCCGCCGAGGATGGATTTCAGGTCCTCCAGTCCGGAAAGCAGGGTCTGCTGCGCACTGTCCTGCGAATTCGACTGAAGATATTGTTTCAACAGGGCATCTTCCTGGGCGCGGCTGATCTTGACGACCGCCGCGCCGGTCAGCGTGGAGGTGACGGATGCCTCGCGCCGCACATAGTCGGAATTGCCTGAATTGGAGATGTTCGTCGAAACGACGCTGCTCTGGTAACCCGTATTGTTGAAGATGTTCTGGACTGCGTTGAGCGCTGAGGTAATCGACATCCGTCCCTCCCCTAACGCTTGAGATTGACGAGGATGTCCATGATGTCGGAGCCGGTCTGGAACACCTTGGAATTGGCCGTATAGCTGCGTTGCGCCTCGATCATTTCGGTCAGTTCGCCGGCAAGATCGACATTCGAGCTTTCGAGCGCGCCGGACTGGATTGAACCGAGACCGTTGCTTTGCGGAAAACCGGTGACGGTAACACCGGACCGACCGTTGGCGCTGTAGACATTGCCTGTCTGCAGCGTCAGCTCGTCGGGACTTGCAACGGTTGCCAGCGGGATCTGGTAGAGCGGCTTCGACGTGCCGTTCGAGTAGCTCGCCGAAACGACGCCGTCGGCGCTGATGGTCACGCCGCTGACCGTGCTCGCCGCCTGCCCGTTCGCCGAGCCTGATGCCGCGAAATCGGAGGCGAGCTGGTTGAAGCCGGAATAATCCATCGAGATCGTCTGGCCGGTCTTGGGATCGACGATATCGGTGCCGCTCTGCGAGGTCAGGTTTCCGTTTGCGTCGAAGGATAACGAAGCGACGCTGACCGCATCGGATGAATAGGGGAAGGATGTCGTACCCGTGGTCGCCGCATCGGCATTGCGATAGACCGCGACTTCCCAGGTCGATCCCGTGACCGCGCCGCTGGCATCGGTCGTCTCGCCGGTCTTGGTGTAGTAGAAGTCATACTGGACTGTGGCGCCGAGACTGTCGTATCCGACGAGTGACATCTTCTTGGTGTCGGTGGTGACATCTTCGGAAGCACCGTTGGCACTTGGCAAGGCGTCCGGATCGGAGACGATTTCTGCCCCGGAATCGAGATTGCCGCTGAAGGAGCCGCTGGTCGAAGCGATCGCGGTCAATCCGGACTGATCGACATTGACCGGCACGAGCCCGTCGAAGCCATTGACGACCACTGCCGGCGAGCCGGAATTGTACGAATAGGCCATCAGGGTAAAGCCGGCGGAGTTGACGAGATTGCCCTCGTCGTCAACCGTGAAGTCGCCGGCGCGCGTCAGGACCGGGATGCCGTCGGCGCCCTGAACGATGAAGAAGCCGTCACCGGAAATCGCCAGGTCGTAATCCGACGTCGTATAGGAAATGTCGCCTTGCTGCGAGACCGCCTGCCGGACGGTCGTTTGGACGCCGCCCGAATTGTAGTTGCCGGACGAGGACGGCAGGACGAGTGATGAAAAGCTCGTCGATACCGCCTTGTATCCCGTCGTGTTCACGTTGGCGATGTTGTCGGCGACCGTGCTCAGGCGATTGGCTTGCGCATTCATGCCCGAAACTGCCGTTTTCATGCTGCCGAAGATGCTCATGTCAATGTCCCTGCTTGTTTGTTTGATCGTTATTCTACTTTAAATTGCATTATTGGCTGCAACCTGTCACAGTCCAACCTGTACTCGGCACTGTTGTTGATGGCGTGCGGGCTCATCCCGACAAAGGGTGCGACCGGTCAGTCCGGCCGGATCGCAAATTCGGACTATGGATGAAGGCACCAATTCAGGCGCTTCCCCCGAAAAGGAAACGTCAGAGATCGCGGAACCTTGCTTCGCGGTCCGAAACAGATTTACAAGAGTTGATCGGTCATGATCAGGCTGAGCCGGCCACTCGCGCAATGCGAGCTGTCTGGTCCAGCAACGAGGACAATGACCCGGATGAGAAACCGCCCGACAATTGCGGGGAGCCTGACCGGTCATTTACAGAACTGATTAGTTCTCTAAATCGGAATCACGTTTCGCTCAATATGAAAAATTGCGATCGCGGAATTTTTTTTACGTTAACGCTCTCATCACAAAAGCGCCAGCAGCCCGTTCCCCGAACGAGAATGCGCGCAGTTTTCGGGCTTGCGTTAACGAGAAATTAATTTATAGAACTTATTAGTTCCCAAAATATGGTGAACGAGCGTCGCTGTTAGGCGCACTGAATCCGCCATGATTGGCGTCCCTGAAACGTATTGAACTTTGCTCGATAGATGCGATCGAACCGATCTCAAGGTCGTTTTCGAAGTGGCTATCTGCGTCCAGAAGGGAAGCAAGAATGGTTTCGACCTATGTCAGCTATCTGACCGTAGCACGCGATATGAATGCCAGCCTGAGTGCAATCGCATCCAAGGCCACGGTTGCCAGCGACACCCAATATTACAAGGACAACATCAACAAAGTCACCACAGTCGATGAGTTCATGGGGGACTATCGGCTCTACTCGTACGCGATGAAGGCCTACGGCCTCGAGGACATGACCTACGCCAAGGCCTTCATGAAGAAGGTCCTGGAAAGCGACCTCTCCGACTCGTCGAGCTTCGCCAACAAACTCAGCGACAGCCGTTACGCCGACTTCGCCGCCGCATTCAAATTTTCCGGCGAAACGAAAGAAGCGCAGTCGACGGCCCAGGAAACCAATCTCCTGGACGCCTATCAGGCCTCCTTCGATGACGAACAGGACAATATCAGCGCTGAAACCAGCTACTACCAAGGCGCGATTTCTGACGTTACCTCCGTGGACGATCTCCTCGGCAATACACGCCTGAAGAACTATGTTCTGACCTCGTTCGGCCTCAGCACCGATTATACATCGACAAGTTTCCTGCGTGACGTCCTGACGAGCGACCTCAGCGATCCCGCCAGCTTCGTCAACCAGCTTGGCGATGCGACCTATCTCGATCTTGCCAAGGCGTTCAATTTCAACACCGACGGCAGCGTCAAGGCTGGCGGTGTCCAATCTGACGACCAGGCCTCCCTGGTTACGAACGGCTACACCGTGGCTTCGGCAACATTTGCCTCGAGCACAACCGGCTCCGCCTATTCGACGTATTTTTCCGCAGAGATCGCCAATGTGTCTTCCGTCGACGATCTGATGCAGAATGCCAAACTCGTTTCCTACATCCGCACCGCCTACGGCATATCCGAGGACGATCCGGACAATTACATTTCCGCAGCACTGAAAAACGCCGACGTTGCCGATGCAATCGGTCTTGGCGACCTGCATGACGCGTTCAATTTCAACGAGGACGGCAGTCTCTCCGACGTGAGCGCTCAGACAGCCGACCAGACGGCGGCCACGTCGGCAAGCTTTGCCACCAACTACCAGTCGGCTATCGCCAATTTCAGCACGGACGACGCGATCGCCAACTACAAGACGCGCATGGCCTCCGTTACCTCCATCAACGATTTCCTGACGTCCAATACAGCTGACGACGACAGCACCAATGACGAGGAGCCGGAGCTTTGGGAGATGGCGTTGCGCTCCTTCGGCATCGATCCGGCAAGCGTATCCAAAAGCGAATTGCGCAGCATTCTCTCGAGCGACCCGGATGATCCGAAGAGCTATGTCAACGGCCTGAAGGACGACCGCTTCGTCGCTTTCCGCGAGGCCTTCAATTTCGACAAGGACGGCAAGGCGAGCGTACCGCTGCAGGCCATGTCGGAATCGGTGATCGATGATTTTGCTGCCGCGTACAAGCAGAACAAGATCCGCTATCTCACCGGAACCGCGCAGACCGATGCGGGCAAGGCTGCGGATACGGAAGCCACCTATTTCCGCGAGCAGATGGGAAGCATCAAGACGGTTTCCGATCTCCTGTCGAACGACCGGCTTGTGAACTTCGTCCTTGAAGCCAAGGGCATCGACCCCAAGGACGTTAAGGCGGCAGACCTGAAGAAGATGTTCGCCTCCGATCTCGACGACAAGAAGAGCTTCGTCAATCAGCAATCCGACAACCGTTTTGCGGAAATCGTCGCATCCTTCAATTTCGACAGTGACGGCAATATCTCTGAGGATCCGACGGGCTCGGTCCAGCAGCGCGGCGATGTTCTCCAGACGGTCAACGACTATCTGCAGCAGACCCTTGAAAGCGACGAAGGCGACGAGAATACCGGTGTGCGCCTGGCGCTCTACTTCCAGCGCAAGGCGCCGACGATCTCCAACGCCTATGATATTCTCGGGGATTCCGCGCTCATGGAGTTCTTCACCACGACCTTCAACCTGTCGAGCTACGTCTCCAGCATGGACGTCGACAAGCAGGCGGACATGGTCAACCAATATATCGACCTCAAGGACCTCTCGGATCCGGACAAGGTTGAATCGCTCATCAAGCGCTTCACCGCGATGTATGATGTCAAGAACGGTACGCAGGGCACCTCCCCGGCGCTGTCCATTCTCAGCAACTCCTCATCGGGCGGCATCAGCGCCGACACGCTTCTGGCCGTTGCCCAGCTGAAGACGGCCTGACCACCATGGACGCGATGTTTTCTCATGACTACCTTCCTGTCATCGAATGCCAGGAAGAGCTGGCCTACAAGCTCGCATGTTCGCTGATCGACATGCTGCCCTTCGTCGGGGAACCCCGTTATCCGGCACAGGCGCGTGCATGGCCTCGCCGTGGCGTCTTTGACGCAAGCGGCATGGCAATCGAAGATGTTCCTCCGGAGATCGAAAAGTTCTGCGACAGGATCGCCGCAAATCTGCTCGCTCACTCGGCCTTCGACATCTGGATCGAAGCAATCGGCGCCATCAAGCCGTATCTCAGGCTGCATTCGTAGCGGGCCGATCCGTTTCCGCCCCGGCTGATCTCTGCCGGGCCGATACAATATCCGCAATCTGACGTGAAAAGGGGGCGAGCCAATCGCTCCCTTTTTGTCGTTCCTTTACCCGGCATGTCTCTTGAACGGCCGGCGTCAGGCGGCTCGGGTGTCAACGCTACCATCGCAACAGGCGATGATCTCCAGGCGCCCTTTCTCTGAAAGCGATCAACTCCTGGTGAAGATTCAGTGAACCGCTGAATACCGCCAGCGCGTTAATAATTAAGGTACCATTAGGTACTATAAATCATCCCGACGCCGAGAAGTCATGCCGCGGCAGCTTCCCGACTTCCTCCTGCCCGTGATGAATCGGTCCCGACCTGTCGGGACGATAGGCATGAAGCCGCTCAGCACGATCCGGCCGTTTCCGGAATGTCGAACTCAAACCTAGTTTAGACGGGCGATTTCACGATGACGAGCATCAATACCAACAATTCTGCAATGGCAGCCCTGCAGACACTGCGCACGATCAGCAGCAACATGCAGCAGACGCAAAACGCCGTATCGACGGGTTATCGCGTCGACAAGGCGTCGGACAATGCGGCCTATTGGTCGATTGCCACCACAATGCGATCCGACAACAAGGCACTCTCGGCCGTGTCCGACGCACTCGGCCTCGGTGCCGCAAAGGTCGATACCGCCTATACCGCCATGGACAGCGCGATCGACGTGGTTGACCAGATCAAATCCAAGCTCGTGGCAGCGACGGAAGAAGGCGTCGACAAGACGAAGGTCCAGGAGGAAATCTCGCAGCTCCAGGATCAGCTGCTCAGCGTTGCCCAGTCCGCCTCCTTCTCCGGCGAAAACTGGGTTGCCGGTGCTGACGGCACCAAGAGCGTCGTATCCTCCTTCGTCCGCGACGGCTCGGGCAACGTTTCGGTCAAGATGACCGATTATGTTCTGGACACGAGTTCCAACGGCAACGTCCTCTTCGGCATGACAACCAGCGGAACGATCGACACGTCGACGGGCATTCTCGGAACGGCCGATGCAAACGGCAATTCGGTCTTCTCGCTGGATATCACCAATTTCACCACCGGCCAGATCCAGTCCGCGCTTTCGACCGTCGAATCGGCACTCTCGGCCATGACGTCTGCCGGCGCTCAGCTGGGCTCGATTTCCACGCGCATCGGCAATCAGGAAACCTTCGTAAGCGCGCTCTCCGACTCGATCGATTCAGGTGTGGGCCGCCTCGTGGACGCCAACATGGAAGAGGAATCGAGCAGGCTGACGGCGTTGCAGACACAGCAGCAGCTGGCCATCCAGTCGCTGTCGATCGCCAATTCCTCCTCGCAGAATATTCTGTCGCTCTTCCGCGGCTGATAATCGAGCAACCAGGATATTGAACAGGCGCCGCCAACGGGTGCGCGATAGAAAGAACAGGCAAGCCCGGTCGCAATGGCTGGGCTTTGACCTTGCTGAACTGCGGCCTCGGCCGGACCGCACCTCACATATCAATCTGGCCAGGCATATATGGCGGCTGGACGAGCGACGCCTTTCAGCGGAAAGGTGCCCGCTTCCTCGAAACGGCCTGGCGCCTGTGAAACGAAATCGGCTGATGCCAGCAGGCTGCGGCCAATGACATCCGCGAGTTTCTCCATGCGCGCCGCTTCGTTGACCGCCCTGCCGATGGCCGTGAAGTCCAGGCGACGGGCCGCGCCAACATTTCCATAGAAGACCTCGCCGACGTGAAGAACGATGTCGACCAGCAATTCCGGCTCGCCCCTTTCCGCTCGCCGGCGATTGACCTCGGCATTGGCATCCATCGCAGTTCGCGCTGCCGAAAGCGCGCGCGAGCATGCCTCGGCCGGCCTGTCGATATCGGCAGGGAAGATGGCAAGCAGGCTGTCGCCCATGAACTTCAGGATCTCGCCGCCTTCTTGCTCGACCGGAGCGCCGATCGCCTCGAAATGCTCGTTGAGCCAGGCAACGATGCGGTCAGGCGCGTGTCTTTCGTTGAGCGACGTGAAGTTCTTGAGATCGGCCAGAAGGATCGCGGCGTAGATCGCGGTGCCGTCGCCGCGCCTTATGTGACCGCTCAGGATGCGGCCGCTGCTTCCGGCACCGGTATAGACTGCGAGCACATCGGTGGCGACGCGCGTGGTGGCGATCCGGCAACAGGTAAGGGTAAGGGCTGGCATCAGCTCCCGCAGTCCCGCGATCTGATGATCGGAAAAGCCCTCGGGCTGATCGACGGCCATGGAAAAGCTGACGCCTGCAAGCGCGGTGTCGCCAGGAAATCGCGCAAGTTTCATGAGGTAATCCGTGGCCCCGAGCTCGGCCAGCTCGGTCAGCAGCGGAATCGGCGGCCCGCCCGGTCCGGGCGGCAATTTCCAGCGGGCGTAATCGAGATCGTTCGTCAGGAGATAAGCAACGGGCGAGCGCTGGAACAGCTCTTGGCCCGCTGCGTCATGTCCTTGAATTTCAGTCAAAAAACCTGACGACCGGTACCATGCGACTGAAGACCCGCGTTGCAGGGGGTCGATCGACGGCATGGCAATCGAGGCACGAACAATCGAATATCCGATGTCCGTCAGCCGTTCTGCCACACCCTGCAGAACAGTCTCGATCGTATCGGTTGATAGTCCTTCGGCAATAATCCAGTCGATCAGTTCCTGCAAATGTGGCATGATATGTTCCCTTGGCCTCGGGGATGTGTGGAGGTCTGTCGTTCTATCGCAATTTCGTCAACCGTCCATCGGCCGCGTCATTCACGGACATGGGGCAGGAACGCAACGAAAAGACTTAGTGCTCGCGTCGCCGGCAGCAAAACGCATGGAACAAAATCAACGCATGCGCGTAATTCGTCTCTGGGACGCGAAGAACCTGTTATCGCCCTAACAAGAAGCACAACCAGATCGAGGAAGGAAAGGAACGTGTCAATGACCTCACGGAATGCTCGCGTTGTGCCGCATGACGATCACGTGGTCACGGCCAAGGAGGCCTTGGAGGGGCTTTATCTGAGGCTTGAAATGGAGGCGGAGGTCCGGCTTGTTGCCGCTGCCTTGCGCGCCGGCTGGACAGCGAACGAAGCGCTCGACGCGATCGATCAGCTACGAGCCGACGATATCAGGCATTAGGATTTTCCAAACCAGCTCCATGATGTAGCAGGGGGAGCCGCCGTTCCCGGGCCGAGGTCAGATCGCCACCAGGTGCCCCGGCGATACCTCCCGGTACTCAAGCGGCTTGATCTTGTAGTCGACGGGCCGGATGGGGCTCTTGATCTCGTCATTGGCGACTGACCGCTTTTCACGACGGCGATCGGGGTCCGGAACCGGGACGGCCGACATCAGCTTTTTGGTATAGTCGTGCTGCGGGTTGCCGAAGACGGCCGCGCGCGGGCCGATTTCGACGATTTCGCCGAGATACATGACCGCGACACGATGGCTGACACGCTCGACGACGGCCATGTCGTGGGAGATGAACAGGAAGGCGAGGTTGAGGCTTTGCTGCAGGTCCAGCATCAGATTGATGACCTGCGCCTTGATCGAAACGTCGAGCGCCGAAACGCTCTCATCCGCCACAATAACCTTCGGTTCCAACGCAAGCGCACGCGCAATGCAGATGCGCTGGCGCTGTCCGCCAGAAAATTCATGCGGGAAGCGCGAGGCCATGTCGGGCGTCAGGCCGACCTTGACGAGGAGGTCCGCGACGCGCTCCTTTGCCTGCCTTGTCGTTCCCATCCTGTGTTCGAGATAAGGCTCGGCAATGGCGTCGCCGACGCGAATGCGCGGATTGAGGCTGGCAAATGGATCCTGGAAGATCATCTGCACGGTCTTGCGCATCTCACGCATGCCCGTCCTGTCGAGCGCCAGCACATCCTTGCCGTCGGCGATCACGGAACCGCTCTGCGCCTCTATCAATCGCATGATTGCGCGCCCGGTCGTCGATTTACCGCATCCGGACTCGCCGACGAGCGATAGCGTCTCACCGGCATGGAGATCGAAGGAGACGTTCTCGACCGCGTGGACGCGGCCGGTCAACTTGCCGAACAGGCCGGAGTGAATATCGAAGCGCTTGGTGAGGTTCTTCACTTCCAGCACCGGGCGGGCTGCGGCGGCGACCGTATCGGCCGTCTGGACCGGCGCGATCGATTCACCCGTTGCCGTATTGACGACAGGAAAGCGCAATGGCCGCTCGTAGCCCTGCATGGAGCCGAGCACCGGTACTGCCGACAGCAGCGCCCGGGTATAGGGATGTTTGCCGCGATGGAAGATATCGGCGGTCGCTCCCGTTTCCACCTGCTCACCGCGATACATGACGACAGTGCGGTCGGCAATCTCGGCCACCACGCCCATGTCATGGGTAATGAACAGGACCGAGGTGCCCTCCTCTTCCTGCAGCATCTTGATCAGATCCAGGATCTGGCCCTGGATCGTCACGTCGAGCGCCGTCGTCGGTTCGTCGGCGATCAGCAGCTTCGGCCGCGAGGCAAGCGCCATGGCGATCATCACGCGCTGGCGCATGCCGCCGGAGAAGCGGTGCGGATATTCATCGAAGCGCGAGGCTGCCGAGGGGATGCGCACTTTTTCGAGCAGCCGGATCGTCTCCGCACGTGCCTCGGCCTTCGACATGGACCGATGGCAAAGCAGGGCCTCCGAAATCTGGTCGCCGATGGTGAAGAGCGGATTGAGGCTCGTCATCGGCTCCTGAAAGATCATTGCGACATCGTTGCCGCGCACCTTGCGCATCTGATCTTCCGGCAAAGCCAGAAGATCGCGCCCGCCAAGCATGATCCTGCCTTCGATACGGCTCGAATCCGCCTGCAGAAGGCGCATGATCGACAGCGAGGTTACGCTCTTGCCGGAACCGCTCTCGCCGACGATGGCAACCGTCTCGCCCGGTGCGACATCGAAGGAGACGTTGCGAACGACCGGCCTCCAGGCACCATCGACCAGAAAGGATGTCGTCAGATTCTGGACGGAGAGAACGGGCTCTGCCGTTGCGATGGATTGTGCCGGGATGCTTGCCATGATCGCTTCCTCAATTTACGCCGGGTTTTCCGATCAGTCCGGCCACTTCAGCACGCCTTCGAAACGGCGCTTGCTGCGGTTTTCGATCGGCGTTGCGATGATCTCGTTGGAGGCGCGCGCCTTGTCGAGTTCTTCCGCGAGGCGGCTCGCGACGATCTTTTCCTGACCCGGATGCAGGTTGCAGGGGTCGAGATAGAAGTAATGGTGCTCGACTTCATGGTCGCGCACGATGATCGGCGGAGAACCGCGTCCGAGCGCATCGGCGAGATCCCAGGCCGTGATATGCGCCTCCTCGGCATCGACGATCAGGCGCAGGCGGTCGAGCGGGTTGTTGGTCGGGTCCGGTTCGATCAGCGCGGTCACGCCGGGGCGGCCGTCGAGCGTCTGCTTCCAAAGATTGAGGTAGCTGGTCTCACGCTCGCGAATGCCGGCATGGTCGCGCTTTTCCCAGGCCTCCAGTGCCGCCATGACGCCGAAGATACTCTCCTTGCCGACCTTCATGCCGCGGCCGATACCCATATTCTGCAGGAAGGCGTTGCGCACCAGTTCCTTTCTGCCGGCAACGATGCCCGAGGTCGGGCCGCCCAGGAACTTGTGGCCGGAATAGAGCGCCACATCGGCCCCCTGCTCCAGGAAGATGCGCAGATCATATTCCGAGGCTGCATCGACGATAACGGGAACGCCCCTCGCATGGGCGATTTCGACGAATTCCCTGAGGTTGAGCAGGCCGTAATCGACGACGTGATGCGAGACGACATAGACGGCGGCGGCCGTCTTTTCGGTAATCGCATGCTCCATATGGAAGCGATGCGTGGAGGTCGCCTGACCGATCAGCACGACCTTGCCGCCGGCGAGGCGGATCGCCTGATCGACCGGCGCGCCGTAGCTGACGACGTGGCCCATCTGGACGAGAACTTCATTCTTCTCTGGAACCACATCCGGCAGTTTCTCAATGGCGAGAAGATTATTGCCGGTGATCGTGCCGGCGACAGCGAGCGAAATGCCGGCAGAGCAGGATGCGGTGACGAAGCCCGCCTCGCCGCCGGTCAACCGGGCAATGACCGCGCTCGCCTTGCGCTGGAGGTCGTTGATCTCCACGAATTGCGGCAGGATCGACGACATGGCAGCGATGGCCTCGGGAACGACGATCGATGCGCCGAGGCTGGTCATCGTGCCGGAAACGTTGATGACCGGACGAAGGCCGATCGATGTGCGGATGTCCTCAGACATGGGTATCTCCAATTTCAATCTGTTGCGCCGGAACAGTCACAGGCATCCTCATCAATCCCTGAGCGCGACGATAGCCTCGATTTCGACGGTGATGTTGCCTGGCAGCGATCCGAAGCCGACGGCCGAGCGGGCATGTTGGCCGACCTCCTCGCCGAAGACCTCGATGAAGAGATCCGAGCAGCCGTTGATGACGGCCGGGTGATCTGCGAAATGGGGCACTGCATTGACCATGCCAAGCAGCTTGACGACGCGTTTGACGCGCGAAAGATCGCCAAGCGCCTCATGCATGACGGACAGCAGATTGATGCCGGTCAGTTTCGCATGGCCGTAAGCAGCCTCGACGCCGATCTCGGCCCCGACCTTGCCGACATGCATGAAGCCGTCCGCTTCACGAGGTCCCTGCCCCGACAGGTAGAGCATGTTGCCCTCCTGCACATGGGTGACGAAATTGGCGATCGGCGGCGGCGGAGCCGGAAGCTTGATGCCGAGAGCGGCAAGCCGCTCGTAGGGCGACGTGCCGATGGTGCCGGCGGTGGCGGAAGACTGGTTCACGCAAACTCCTGTCATGCGAATTGCTTGTGAATGACCGGAACGATCACCGGTAGGAATAACCGTGGCTGTGGCGCACCAGCTTGCGGGCGCGGGGCACATAGCGGCTCGATGTGAAGACCTCGCTGCCGAGCACGGCATAACGCGGCTCGAAAAGCTTGTTCAGCACAGAGACGTCGCCGTTGGAGTCGGTCGCCTCCAGATCGGAATCGACGAGGTCGAAGATCGTAAACTCGGCCTGAGCGCCAACCGTCAGCCGGTTTTCCATCGACAGCTTGATCACCGATGCCGGCGCATGAGTAACGGCATCGATCACCTTGTCGAAGGGCATGCCGACCGAGAGCAGCTTCGACATGGTCGTTGCCAGGTCCCAGACCGGGAAGTTCATCGAATGGCCATGCAGGTCCGTGGAGATCGAGTGGGGCAACAGGCCGCGGGCAATGGCGGCCTCCGCCACCTTGAACGAGAAGGATGCGCCGCCATGGCCGATATCGAGACGGATGCCTTCGGATGCGCAGCGTTCGGCAAGATTGAAGAGGTCTTCGTCTTCCATGATGCTGGAACCGGCCTTGCCGTTGAAGCAGTGTGTGACCACATCGCCGGGGCCGAGGATCTCCAGCACCTCGTCGTAAAGTGCCGGCGGCTCGCCGACATGCACCATCATCGGCACCTTGAGGATCTTGGCGATCTTCTTGCCGAGCTTGACGGGGGTGACACCCCAGGAGCCGGTGATCACGTGGCTGGCGCGCACCTTGATGCCGACGATGTGCTCGCTGTTTTCGGCGTAGCACTCGAGGATACGGTCAAGGTCGATATCCCTGATGTCGCGCAGTTCCGCGACACGATTGCAGGCGACCAGACCAATGGAACCGAGGTTGAGGAAGGCCTTGATGCGCTCCTTCGACGGCTCGATAATATACTCGCGGAAACCGTGGAAATTGGCCTCACCGGCAGAGCCGGCGTCCACCAGCGTCGTCACACCCCGCTCGACGCCGCATTCGGACGGGCGGATCGAGATGTCGGTGCCGCCGTGCCAGATATGTACATGCAGATCGACCCAGCCGGGCGAAACGAAGGCGCCCTTGCCGTCAACGCGCGTCACGTCGTCGGCCACAGCCAGGGACGGGCCGAACTTGGCGATCTTGCCATCGGCATCGACCAGAATGTCGATTGCCCCATCGGGCGTGCCGGCGCCGAAGCCGACAGGCTTTACGCTGGTGAGAAGGAGCGGCTTGCCCGCTGTTTCACCGGTCATCTAAAGGTCCTTTCGAAGTTTGGGATCGAGCATGTCGCGCAGACCGTCACCGACCATCTGGAGCGAAAGCACGGAGAGAATGATGGCGACACCCGGAAACAGCGTCATCCAGTCGGCCTGACCGATATATTGCCGGCCGGCGGCTATCATCGTGCCCCAGGTCGGAATTTCCGGGCTCACGCCGAGACCGAGGAAGGACAGGCCTGCCTCGGCGAGCATGGCGCTCGCAAAGAGGAAAGTCGACTGCACCATGATGGGGGAGAGCAGGTTCCTCAGCACATGCCGCGTCATGATATGGAAAGTCGAGATGCCGAGCGCCTGCGCCGCCTCGACATAGGGCAGTTCGCGAATGACGAGGGTCGAGGCACGCACGATACGGGCAAGACGCGGGGCATAGACGATCGACAGCGCGATGATGACCGTCGTCAGCGACGGGCCGAGGGCAGCGACAAGCGCAATCGCCAATAGGATGTCCGGAAAGGCCATCATCGCATCGATCAGGCGGGCAATCGGCGTATCAAGATTCTTGAAGAAGCCGGCGAGCAGACCGAGCGTGACCCCGATCGCGGCCGACAGCGCCACGACAGCAGCGCCGACGAGCAGCGAGAGGCGACCGGCAAAGATGGTGCGCGACAGCACATCCCGGCCGAACTCGTCGGTGCCGAAGAAGTAGGTGCCGCTCGGCGGTTTCAGGCGGTTGACGATCGAAAGCTTCGACGGCGAATAGGGGGCGACCCAGGGCGCCAGGACCGCCAGCAGCACGAAGACCAGCAGGATCAGCAGGCCGACGGCGACCGTCTTGCGCTTCAGCAGGCGGCGGATGAACTTGCGGCCTTCGTTCTCGGCCGGTTTGATCGCGATATCCGTCATCAGTAGCGCACCCTCGGATCGACGAGCAGATAAAGCATGTCGATCGCAAAATTGATCAGGACATAGAGCGCTGCAATCACCAGAAGCGCACCCTGGATGACCGGATAGTCGCGACGCAGAACCGCCGATACGACGAGATTGCCCACACCCGGAAGACCGAAGACGGTTTCCGTCACCACAGCGCCGGAAATCAGCACCGCGGCGGTGAGGCCGAGGACGGTGAGGATCGGGATCAGCGCATTCTTCAGGGCATGTTTGAGGATCACCCGGCGCTCGACCAGACCCTTGGCGCGGGCGGTGCGGATGTAATCGTCGCCGAGCACGTCGAGCATCGAGGCACGGGTGAAGCGCAGGATAAGCGCCGAGGAGACGATGCCGAGCGCAAAGGCAGGCAGCGTCAGGTGATACATGCGATCGAGAAAAGTCGAGCCCGGTCCGCCATAACCGGAGACCGGAAACAGGCCGAAACGAACCGCAAAGACCTGCATGAGAATGAGGCCGAGCCAGAAGCTCGGAATGCTTGCTGCAAACATCGCCAGCGTGGTTGCCGCCTGATCGATGAAGGAACCGCGGCGATAGGCAGCGTAAATGCCGATCGGCAGTGCGATGATGCCGGCGATGACAAGCGAAAAGATCGTCAGGAAAAAGGTCGGCTCGGCGCGATCGAGCAGTGCTGATGTCACCGGCATGTTGAGGAAGATCGACTGCCCGAGATCACCCTTCAGGAGCTGGCCGATATAATAGAGATATTGCACGCCGATCGATTTATCGAGGCCAAGGCTGGCGCGCAGATCGGCAATGTCCTGCGGCGTCGCATCGGGACCGAGCATGACGGCTGCCGGATCGCCGGGAGTGACGCGCACGATGACGAAGACGATCGTGACGACGAGGAACATCACGACGATCATGCCAAGCAGGCGCTGGAAAATGTAACGTATCATGAAGTCTGTCCCGGTGCCGGCGGGGCACGATGGAAGAAGGATACCGGAGCAGGCGCGCCGGTATCCCGCGATAGAAAGCGTTACTTCTTGATGGACGCGTTCCAGAAGTAAGGCCACGGAGCCGGATCGACACCTTCGAGCTTGGTCGATTCCGCCGACACGGCGTTGAAATCGCCGATCTTCATGTAGGGCACTTCGTCATACATGGCCTTCTGCACATCGGCCCAAAGGGCTACGCGCTTCTGCGGATCGACCTCGGAGGTAAAGGCATCGACGACACTCTTGCGGGTCGGCGTATCCCACCAGCCGGGCGAGCTCGGAGACAAGGACCCGATCAGCGCCGGCTCCGGCAGGAAGGGGCTGTGGCTGATATAGATATCCCAGAGCTTCGGATCGGTACGGCGCTGCGTCAGCGTTGCCCAGTCGACGACCTGCAGATCGACGGCAAAACCGGCGGCCTTGAGATATTCGGCCGCGACCTGCGCCATCTTGTAGTGGAATTCATACTGGCGGCTGGTCAGGATGCGGATCGGCTCGCCATTGTAGCCAGCCTTTTTCGCTGCGGCGGCAGCGCCTTCGGAATCGCCGACATTGTAATTGCCCTCGACACCCGCATTCGTGTTCCAGGCATAGGGCTTGGGATAGATGTCGCCGTCAAGCGCATAGAAATCCGTGCTGCCGAAGGCTGCGGCGAGCATGTCTTCCATGCTCAGAGCCTGGCGGATCGCCTTGCGGATCTCGACATTCTTGGCAAGACCCTCCTTCGTATTGAAGACAAAGACCGGGTAGCCGAAAGGCTTCAGGATGACCGGCTGCGAGGCAGTCGATGCCTTCAGCTTGTCGAAGGATTCGACCGGGATCGAATCGACATAATCGTACTGGCCGGAAACGGCCGCCTCGACGCGGGTGTTCGCGTCCGGAACCGGCACGAAGCGGATTTCGTCGAGATACTGGTGGCGGGCGCCGCCGTAACCGTCGCTTTCGCCGTCGCGAGACTTGTAGCCATCAAAACGGACGAGCTGGATATATTGGTCCGCCTTGCGTTCCTTCAGCATGTAGGGACCGGTACCGATGAATTCCTTCATCGGCTCATCCTGCTTTTCCGAGGGGATGATGATGGCGGCGGAATTGTTGAAGGCGAGCAGCGAAGTCAGCGGCGCATAGGGCTGCTTCAGCGCGATCTTGACAGTTGCCGGATCGACGGCGGTGACGGAATCCACGAAGCCCGCAACCTGCTTGCCGCGCGAAGCGATCTTCATCCAGCGGTTCAGCGAAGCGACGACATCCTCCGAAGTCATGTCGGAATTGTCATGGAACTTGATGCCGGTGCGCAGCTTGATCGTATAGGTCTTACCGTCAGCACTGATTTCCGGCAGGCTTTCAGCCAGAAGCGGCGTGACGTTCCACTTCTTGTCGAAGGTGTAGAGCGTTTCGAAAATGTGCTGCGTGACGATGCCGACAAGGTCGGCGGTCGAGGACATCGGGTCAAGCGTCGGCGGTTCGCCGATCGTCGCGACGTTGATAACGCCACCCTTTTCCTGGGCCAGCAAAGTTGTCGGCAGAGCGACCAGCGCTGTGCCGAGAAGGAATGCGACAAGTGTCTTCATTTCATGCTCCCGGTTTAATGTTCCACAATTATGTTAGGTCAATTTTTATAATAGAATAACGACGGAAGTGGTCCTGTCAATCGGGAAAGTGGCTCCATCGGTGGAAATGAAGAGGGGCACACGAAAACGGCCGAGTCGTTCGCCCGGGACGCCGTGTGACCGAAGACTGTCAGAATAGAAGCTGCGCCCGTCAGCGACGGAAAGCCATGTGATCTCTAATGCCCGTCGGGCGGAACGTCGGCTCTGGACGTCGTTTCCACCATATTCTTGCGATGGAAAATGAAGAGGCCTGCGAGAACGATGATGACGGAGCCTGCCAGGATCTGGCTGTCGGGCAGTTCGTCGAAGAAAACGTAGCCAAGCACGATTGCCCACAGGAGCAGGCTGTATTGCAGCGGCGCAAGCAGAGAAGCAGGCGCAAGCTTCAGCGCGCGCGTGATCATCATATGGGCGCTGCCCGCTACGATGCCGAGCGCCAGCATCGCGAGGAAGTCGAGGACGGACATGGCGTGCCAGTGGCCGGCGCCAAGAAGAAGCCCCGTCACGAGGGCGCCAACCGTCTGCCATGTCACAAGCGTGGCATCGCTCGTCTGTCGCAACCGGCGGCCGAGGATCAGCGTCAGCGCAAAGCAAAGGCTGCCGATCAGGCCGAAGATCGATGGCCAGGATAACATGGCGGTCGAAGGTCTTAGCGCAATCACGACGCCCACAAATCCCAGGATGACAGCGAGCCAGCGGCGCCAGCCGATCGTTTCGCCAAGAAAGAAGTGCGAGAGAGCGGCCACATAGATCGGGCCGGCCATATAGAAGGTCATGACGTCTGCGAGCGGAAGGTAGGCGACCGCGGCATAGAAGAAGGCAACATCGCCTGTTGTCAGGATCACCCTGAGGATCTGCAGGGATACACGCTCGACCCGAAACAGCGAGTGAGGTCCCTTTCTGGCAATGATCGGCGCAAGGATCAGAAATGAGCCGAGCGAACGGATCACCAGGACCTGACCGACTGAAAAGCTCGCCACCAGCCATTTGCCCATGGCGTCGTTCAGCGAGAACAGGAAATCGCCGAGAAGCATCAGCAGCACGCCGAAGAGTACCGTGTTTGCCCCGGTGCGGCTGATGCGCAAAATCATGATTCGTTCCAGTCGGTTAGGCCTTCCGCCTGGCATAGAACCTCATCCCGACGCCGTCGATTCCCGCGGATGATTTTCATGGCCGATCTCTGATCGTCGAGAGGCGTTCGATGCCTGTCCGCCGCCGTCAGCGGCAATCGAACTCAGCGACACGGCCGTTAAAGTGATACTTTAAGGACCACAGAGCAACCGGTATCAATTGCCGCCGCGATCACGTTGAAAAGACTACACACTTCTCCCCTTCCCCGCGTGATCTTCTTGTGGCAATGGTGATATTCGAGCTGCATAAAGACACCATGAAAGCGATTTCCGGCACCAATCTCGAGCAGGCCAAGTCACACAACAGGCGTGTCGTGATTGAGGCCATCCGTACCAACGGCCCGCTGTCGCGCGCCGCAATTGCCCGCATGACCGCGCTGACGGCGCAGACAGTCTCCAATATCGTTGAGGAATTGCAGCGTTCGCACCTGCTCGTGCCTGCCAAGGCGCAGAAACTGGCTCGTGGCCAGCCGATTATTCCCTATTCGATCAACCCGCACGGGGCCTATTCGATCGGGCTTGAACTTGGCCCCCGGCGCGCCAGCGGCGTACTGACCGATCTCTCGGGCGCCGTTTGCGCCCGCATTGAACGTCATGTCGAATATCCCGATCCTGAACGGGCGATGTCGGTACTGGGAGCTATCGTGGAGGATCTGCAGCAGGCCTTCGCTTTTGACCGCGATCGGCTGCTCGGTGTCGGTATGGCGCTGCCGGGACGTTATGCGGATGGGGGCGTGACGTCGCTCAGCCCGCAAAACCTGCCTGGCTGGCAGGATTTTCCCGTCGGTTACGAGCTGGAGCGGCGCGTGAAAGTGCCCGTGCTCGTCGAGAACGACGCAACGGCGGCGGCTATCGGCGAGCGCCTGCATGGTGTTGCCCGGGGCTTCGGCAGTTTCGTCTATCTCTTCCTCGCCGGCGGCGGCGGCATTGGCGCCGGCATGTTCCTCGATGGACATCTCTACAAGGGCAGCAGGCACAATGCCGGCGAGATCGGCCATATCATCGTCGAGCCGCACGGCCGGCTCTGCGGCTGCGGCAAGCGTGGCTGCCTCGACCGCTATATCTCCGCAACGGTTGCCTATGAATTCATGGGCATAGAGAATGCGCGGGAACTTTCACCTGAGGATCTCGACACCCATATTGCGATGAACGGCGAAGGTCTCAACGCCTGGCTGGATCAGGCCGTGCAGCCGCTGCGGCAGACCATCGATTTCCTCGAACTCGCTTTCGACCCGCAGACCATCGTGCTTGGCGGCACTATCTCCAGCCTGCTGATGCGCCGGCTTGCCGAGCGACTGGAGCCCCTACACCTACCGATCGATCCGACCGAAGAGAGAAGCGTTCCGCGCGTCATGATCGGCGCAACCGGCAGGGATACCGCCATTCTCGGCGCTGCTGCCCTGCCGATCTTTTCGGAGACCAATCCCCGTTTCGACGTATTGCAAAAGCCGGTCGGTTAGCCCACGCCTCGCTCGAGGCGCAGCCCCCCTGTCAGGATTGCTGCAGACCGTAGAGAAGCGGCATCAGGCCGGCAAGCGCCCTGAAGCGCTCCCAGGATTTGGCGGACGGCTTCGTCCATCCAGTTTCGGCAAGGGCCGACAGGCGGGGGAAAACGAGCCGGTCGAAAACGGCGCGATCGGTCATCGGCTCGGACCAGATGCAGGCCTGAATGCCGCGAAGCTTCTGCTTTTGCGTTTCCGTCCAGCCACCGACCGGGTCGAACCTGTAGATCTTTTCTGCATCCGACGTGCCGGCCCAGCTGGCGCCCGGTTCATCCCAGTCAGGCCGCAGCGCCATGTCCAGATAGTAGACCTGCCCGGGGCAGACGACGATCTCGTATCCACGATTGGCAAGTTCTGCAGCGACTTCGACATTGCGCCAGCTGCAAAGATAACTCTTCGATTTATCGATGACGTCGCCGTGCGCCGCCTCTTCCCAACCGCCGGTAATGCAGCCCCTGGAGGCAAGGAAACGCTGGACCCGCTCAAGGAACTCGGCCTGCAGGACGGCCGCGCCCGATCCATGGATATCATCGGCACCATGCGTATTGGTGATGACGTTCAGGCGCCTGGCATGCGCATCGGCAACCTCGTCACCGGCGAGCGAACGCAGCTTTGCGAGCGCCTCCGGTGAGCCGGACCACGCGCCGAGCGGCACTTCGTCGGCACCGATGTGGATCGTCCTGAAGGGGAAAAGCTCGATGAGTTCCGAAAAGATCGTTTCGATGACTTCATAGGTCTTTTCGCGGGCGGGATTGATGCAATTGTCCGGGAAGCCCTGGACGGAATAGTAGCTGCCGGCCTCCTGCGGATCGCGCAGTTCCGGTATGGCCTGCAGCATGGCGTAGCAATGGCCGGGTATGTCGATCTCCGGCACGATCTCGATGCCGAAACCCTGAGCATAGGCGACAATTTCGCGAATGGCAGCCTTGGTATAGTAGCCGCCGGTACGGGCCGGGCTCGAGCCGAGCAACGGCGGCAGGGCCAGACCATGGCCACGCCATGCGCCGATTTCGGTCAATGCCGGATAGGCATCGATCTCCACGCGCCAGGCCTCGTCGTCCGAGAGGTGCCAGTGGAAGCGGTTGAGCTTGTTCCAGGCAAGCACCGCCATCAGCTTCTTGATTTCCGCCTCACCATAAAACTGACGGGCGACATCGAGATGCAGCCCGCGCCAGCCCATCGACGGCTCATCGACAATCTCGCCCGAGGCCGGAAACTGGAAGGTCCGCGGATGCAGGCGCGCGCCGCGCCAAATCTGCCCGAGCGTCACGAGGCCGTAAAGGAAACCGGTCTGGCTCGCTGCCTCGACGGTGATGGCTGTCCCTTCGAAACTCAGCCGATAGGCTTCAGGGCTATAGCCGGCAGCCTTCTTCAGAGTAACGGTCGCAGCTCCCTCCGCGGCTGTACGGATGATTCCTTCGACGGCGAAGAGATGATCGACCAATGCCTTGAAACGGCCGGCCGCCACCTTTGCATCCGGATCGTCAGCCTGCAGGGCAAAGCCCGCCGGCAACGGTTGACGCGACGCGACGGCGACATGGTTCGGCCAGGGGATAATCGAAACCGGCACCGGCACGCTCGCGGGCACCGGATAAACCTCCGCACCGCGCTTCAATGGCGCGTTGCTGGCGGAAGAGCGCGTGGGCTCGAGGCCGAGCGAAACGGTGCTGCCATCGGCAAGGGCCAGATAGGCGCTGGTTGCGCCATCCGTCCAGTGACGGAACTGCCAGCTCAGGGCATGGACCGATATCGTCCAGGTTTCGCCCTTGTTGAGAACGAAGCCTTCCGGCGGATAGAACTCGGTGAAATTCGACAGCCTTTTCGAAACCGTCGCCCCCTCGACGCGACCGGCAGGATCGACCCGTCCTGGCCCGCTGACACAGAGCGAGAAGCCGGAAAGCGGCTCGGCGGCCAGGTTCTTGAGCTGCAGAACGTAGGAGAAATCCTTGCCATCGGCTGGAGGGTTCCAGAAAGTCTCGAGCCGCAGGGCCTGATATCGCGGTGTGGACATGATCGTTTCCTTCTATTCGGATTGTCGCTGTGAGGACGGGAGCATGCCGGCATAAATGCCCGGAACGGAATCGGGATGGGCGTGGCGCCGACGGCTTTCTGTCGGGAGGAGGAGCCGACACTGCCGATGATCGTATGCCCGTAGCCCGTCGTCTTCACGGCAGAGCGCAACTCCCTGCCGATGTCGCGCAGGCTTTCATCGACACCGATCGGCCCGAGGAAATCAGGTGCGGTCGCTTCGTGGCAGGAAAGCCGACGAGCGTGCTTTCGCGCGTGGCGATGGCCCATTTTTCTGCATTTCCTGCTTCTCATTGCTGGATTCAATCAAATTGATTTAATCAAGCTAGCGCAGGATTTCCGGCCGGGTCAATCGGGTGGAGACCAAGAATCTCTTGCTTCAACAATGAAGCTTCCCGAAGACGACGCACAAGTTGATTGCCAGCAACACACCACGCCTGAAATAAATCATCATACTTATTGTGCGGCGCGAAAAGCCTGGCGCAAGCGCCGTCGGCGAGACTAGACCCGTTAAAACGTTGATTGTTCGATCTATATTGAAGTCGTGACGGCTTGCTTTTCAACACGATCAGCCGTCCAGCTCTGCTGGACGGCTATTCTGTCGTTCACAAGCTCAGATCGGCTTCTTAAAGGCCGACCGGGAAACCTTCAAACGGCTTGATCTCCTTGAGAACGAAGGTGGTCTGCATTTCCTTGATGCGCGGCAGACGACGCACGACCGACATGGCAAAGTCGGCATAGGAATCGAGGTCGGGAGAAACGACCTGCAACAGAAAATCCGAGTCGCCGGCAATACTGTAACAGGCGACAACCTCCTCCAATCGTGCAACTTCGGCAGCGAAGGCGTCTGCTTCGGCCTCGTTATGGCTGTCGATCTTCACTCGGATGAAGGCAAGGACCCCGAGCCCGAGCTTGCGCCGGTTGAGATCGGCCCTATACCCCTGGATCACGCCCGCCTCTTCGAGCTGACGCACTTTTCGCCAGCAAGGAGAGGTCGATGTGCCGACGCGCTCGGACAGCTCCTGATTGGTCAGCCGGCCTTCAGCCTGCAGGCTCGAGAGGATCTTCAGTTCGACCGGCTCGAATGTCGCCATCGGTAATACCTACCCCGAGATCACGAATATCAGGTCAATTCTACCAAATATCGGCATTGGGGCGCAATATCAGACAGGATTCTTCTGCGGCGATCGTTTAGCCTGTCGCCATCGCAATCTCAGGTCCTTCCGATGCTCTCCGATATTCGCATTGCCATTGTCGTCGATCCCAAACTCCCGCCAGCCCTCATTGCCAACACCGTCAGCGCCATCGGCATAGGCATGGGCGCCAAGATGCCTCTCCTCGGCGCCGAAAGATTGAGTGACCGGGCCGGCAGAACCACGGATATCGTCTCCAACCGGCCCGTGCCGATCCTGCAGGCCGATGGACAGACGATCCGCCAGATCATGCTCAAGGCACTCGACCAAAAGGAGGAACACGCCATCGTGCCGTTCCCCGGTTTTGCGCGGTCACTGCATGATTATACCGACTATCAACGCAGCTTCCCGGACAGAGACTTGAGCGATGAAGAGATCGACGGGCTCGGCCTTGCCGGGCCAGCGAAATGGGTGAGGTCGCTGACCGGTTCCTTAAAACTGTTGCGATAGATCCAACAGGATTTGTTGTCGCCCAATCGCCGGCTTCAAACTTCCAATCGAGATGATCGGGCTCTGGAGAGGGGCCGGCGTTCCCTCAGAACATCCGCTGGAGGGCGTTCTCAGGAATTTGCAATGGTTCGGCAAGCGCTTCCACTCCGACATGCGGGCCGACGCCCTGCTCTTTCAATGGCACCCCGCGCGGATCGTCGCCATCGATCCGCGCTTCGCGCCTGCCGGGCTTGTGACCAGGCTTGTGCCAATCGGACGACCTCCCTTGCCGGGAGCCTGAAGGCCTTATCTCCGATCGATCCTTGCGGCCTAGAATTTGACATTCAGACCCATTCTTCCCGTCAGGGCATAGCTGTCCCCAACATCGTTTAGGCTGGTGTCGACCGTGGCCTCGCCATATACAGCATATTTGTTATCGCCCCAATTGTAGGTACCGCCAAGACCGAGGCCGCCCCAGAGCGGGTCCTGTTCGCTGGCGAGCCTGACGCCGGAAAGCGTGACCTCCGTGTCCGATTGGAAATTGTAGTAGAGGTTCGCGATACCATAGGCATGCAGACGGTTTGTCTGGCCCGTGTCATCAATCCAGCCAGCCTCGTAGTCGGCGGAGATACCGAGGCGTCCCCTGAGGTTGTGGGCCTCCGTTTGGGAAACTGTGCTGCCGAAAACATCGGTGAAGTCGTCATAGTCGACTGCCGAGTAGGTCAGCTGCGCCTGGGGAGTAACGGACCAGCTGGCGCCGAGCGCAATCTGTTGGCCTGCTTCCAGCCCGAATGCATAGCCAAAGCCATTATTGCTGGAAACAAGACCCATCCCGGCAGTGGAGGAGGACAGATCGCTGTCGTACCAGGTAGCGTTCGCCTGGGCATCGAGATAGAAGCCTGTTTTCCCATACCACGTCATCGATCCGCCGACGCCATAGCCCGAGCTGTTGATCGAGCCGTTGCCAAAACTCGAAGACACATCGGCGGAGATGGTGCCGTAGCGCGCCGAGATACCGCCGGTGAGATCGCCTGCGTCTATGGAATAGAGCTGACCATCCACCCCGACCTGCAATTGCCAGATATCTGCGTCGTAGTTGACCCCGGTCGTCGCATTCACTGGATCGATGCTGGTATGGCGGCCAAAGATGCGTCCCCACACGCCGCTTCCAGCACCGTCGGCATTATTGGGCGGCGTGTTCGCCGCGATAGCGCTGCTGGGCCACGAGCGGTTGCCCAGGCGTTGTTGCAGCGTGTCGAGTTCATTGAAGCTCTGCAACACGCCGGCGTAGGCCTCGTAGACGGGAGCGCCCGGCTGGTAGAGCGGAGACACGGAATTCAACAGGGCCGAGCGCAGATACCAGTCACCGTCGGTGGGTGTGCTGACGCCACCCTGATAAAGGCGATAGGCATAGGCGCCTGCAACGACGGCCGGGTCGCCCTCGAACGTGTAACTGCCCAAGAGCGTGAAGTTTCCGTTCGATATTCCGCCGACATCGACGATCTTGATGCCTTCGACGGTTTGCGCGCCGAGGCCGCCCAGATTGATCACATGGACATTGGTGTTGCCGGACGTGTTTCCGGTAACGACCAGCTTATCGGCAGCGGAGCTGTCGTCTCCGAGCACTGTCTCGATTTCCAGGGTGCCGCCATTGCCGATATAATTGCCGGAAACAGTCAGCGTGCCGATCGAATTGCCGGGCGCAATCACACCGCCTGTGAAGTTGGTGGTGCCTCCAACCTGGCCAATGCCCTGAAGCCGCCCGCCTCTGACCTCCATCGCGCCGCCAAGAATACCGTTGACCGAAAGGATGCCGTTCTGGACCTGTGAGACGCCGACAAGGCCTGAACTATCGGCCGTGAGGATAGTCCGCCCGCTCCCGATCTGGTGGACCCCTCCCGTTCCAGTGATAGTCCCGCCGAATGTCACGACATCCGAGCGGTTGAAGGCCAGGATGCCGTCATCGGTCACGTCGCCAAGGATCGAGCCCGTCGTTCCGCCGTCGCCGAGCTGCAACGTGCCGTCGATGATGGTCGTGCCGCCACCATAGATGTTTTCCCCGGTCAGGGTGAGGGTGCCCAGGCCGTCCTTTGTCAAGCGGCCGACGCCGGAAATGACTGGAGCGATGCCAATGTCATGGCCGTCGGTATCGATGATGCCACCACCAGCCCCCAACTGCACCTGCTGAGTGCCATAGTTGGAAAAGAACGCGGCATTGTCATCGATGGCTCGCACGATGCCCCCATCGAGCGTGAGATCCGCGGTTCCCATGCCGCCCCGAAATCCACTGGTCTCCAATACCCCACGAGCACCCGGCGTGCCGTTAATGTTCAGCGTTCCGATTGCATCAGTTGCCGAAACACCGAGCCAAACCCCGGTCTTCGCGAACACCCGCCCTCCGTCGTCAATGATCATCGAGCCGACGCCGAAATGCCCCAGGGTGAGGTTAAAATCCGTCACCTGCCAGCTGGAGCCATTCCCCGTCACGGTGACACTTCCATCGCTGCCGACACTGGCGCCGACATAGCCTTGGTTGCTGATGACGGCAGCGCCGTTCTCGACGCGCATAGTACCCGTAGCGAAGCTCCCGACCGTCAGCTGTCCCGTGTTGACCCAGCTCGAGCCTGGGCCAGTCACGACCGCATCGCCAGTGTCTGAATCGCCGACGATACCCAATGTGTTCGAGACACTACCGCCGTCTTCGATACGCAAGCTTCCGTTGTCGATGGTCAGCCGTCCGGTATTTTCCCAGGACGACCCGGGCCCTGAGACCAATGCACTGCCGTGGAAAGATTGGCCAAGAATAGCATCGGTGTTGACGACAACCTTGCCACCGCCGAGGATATTCAGTGTGCCGGTCCCGCCATCTCCGACCGCGAAATAGTCGTTGTTGATCCAGGTTGATGCATTGCCGCCAGCGTCGGTGCCTGAGACGGTGGCAATGCCACCGACGACGCCGCTGCTGTTGGTGACAAGGCCGCCATCCTCAATAGTGAACGATCCCCCATCCGTGCGGGTTTCCGTGGTCGTCAACGTGGATCCTGTCCCGGTTACGATTACCGTCCCTCCAGATACTATGGAGACATTGTCGCCTTCAGCGGCGTTGCCGGAAATGACGGCATGGCCGGAATTGACTTCAATGGATGTTGAGGCACCCGGGACGGCCGAGGTGTCCCAGTTTCCGGCGTCGAACCAATCGTCGTTCCCGGCTGCGCCGGTCCAGGCGGTCTGCGCCAAGGCAGGATATGCGGTGCCAGCCATCAAGCAGCCAAGCAACGCAACGCGCGGCAGGCGGAGCTTGTACCATCTGTTGGCTGGTTCACATCCGGCTCGCACCCGCATGGGTGAGTTTGGCAACAAGCACCCAGTGCAAGCCGCCTGGATCAGCGATTGATGAAAAAAGTCCCGCGGGATCGCGGCAACCGGAGTGAATCCCGGGTTTTTCGTTGAACCCTGGAATTTGCGCATCTTCCTTCTCCGCAACACCGGGTCTAAAAGGACGCAAAACAAAACCTCGCAGAATGACAGCATCTTTGGGTTAAACGAGGATAAATTACGGGTTGTATTTTTTTGCGCGACTATCTTTAGCTAGCCTCCAGTCCTGAACAGTCATTCTCAGGAAAGCGCTGACGCCCTTGTTGCGCGCGATCCTCCCCCTAAAATATCCGGGATACCGCGTCGCGCGCCCGGCCGGCGCAGAGCAAACTGGGGAGGAAGCGATGCAAGAGGCTCTCGTCGTTCGTCGCGAAACACATCTTTCCGCGCCGCCTGCGGCAGTGTTCGCCCTGTTGACGGATCCGGAAAAGATCCTCCGCTGGATGGGAACGGAGGCGGAGATCGAGCCGCAACCGGGGGGACTCTATCTCGTCAACGTGACCGGTGCACGTTTCGCTCGCGGCTCTTTTCGCGAAGTCGTGCCGGTCCACCGTCTGGCCTACAGTTTCGGCTGGGATGGCAGCGAGGTGGTGCCGCCGGGCTCGAGCCTCGTCGAGATCGATCTGATCGAACAGCCGGATGGAACGCTCCTGCGCCTGACTCATACCGGGTTGCCGAATGCCGAGCAATGCGCCGGCCATGCCGAGGGCTGGGCTCACTACCTTAGCCGGCTGAGCACCGTGGCGGCTGGACACGACCCCGGTCCTGATCCCTTCCATGGCAGGAAGTGACCGATCTTTTCAATTGAAGAAGAAGTGGGCCGGCTGACCGTTGTGGCCATGCGGCTGACATCAGACGGCCGGTATGGCATGATCGGACATGGATTTACCCGCCCATCTCGCCTGGCTGATCGATGAGGCCAGCGCCTCGCCGAGCCCCGAACAATTCATAGCCGAGCTTGGCCGCCAGTTGCTCGCCGCCGGCCTGCCGCTTGCAGGCGGCGGCCTCACCCTGGCCGTTCCGCACCCGATCATTGCGCACCGCACCTGGTTATGGCGGGCGCAGACCGGCGCCGTCATCGAAGCGCTTGATTTTGGCGGCAGCCCGACCAACAAGGCTGCCGGTGACTGGCTCGCCGGGCTTGGGCCGACATACGAAGGAAGGATCGGTCAGGGCTCCGACGGTCCGATATTGGGCTGGGCCGGATCGCGTGCGTTTGATCGCAGCGAGGAGGATCACTTGCGGCAGGTCGCGCGCTTTGCCGCGGCCCCCTTGGCTGCACTGGCCGCACGAACGGCGCTGACAACCCTGCTTGAGGCCTATCTCGGCCGACGCAGTGCCGCGCAGGTGCAGGCCGGGGCGCTCGGCCGCAGCAGCGGTGAAACCATTTGCGCCGCTTTGCTCTGCGCCGATCTGCGCGATTTCACGGCGCTCTCCGAAGCGACCGAGCCCTCCCTCATGATTGCCACCCTCGATGCCTGGTTCGACCGTGTGGCCGGCGCAGTGCACGCTTTCGGGGGCGAAGTGCTGAAGTTCATCGGTGACGGTGTTCTGGCGATCTTTCCCGTGACCGGAACTCCCGGTGAGGCCTGCGATGCTAGCCTGCGCGCCGTTGCCGCCACCCGTGCGGGCATGGCCCATCTCGATACGGCACGACAGGCACAGGGCCTGCAGCCGCTGCCCTTCGGCATGGCGCTGCATTTTGGCGAAATGCTCTGGGGCAATATCGGTGCGGCAGACCGGTTGGACTTCACCGCCATCGGCCCCGCCGTCAACCTTGTCAGCCGGCTGGAGGGGCTCTGCAAGACCCTTGGCTATCGTGTGCTGATATCAGGTGCGCTGGCCGCGCAGACGACCATGCAGCTCGTTCCCCTCGGTGAACACCGCCTGCGTGGCATTGCCGATCCCTGCGCCGTCTTCACGCTGCCAACGGACTGAACGACGCAGATCGCGGCAAGCGTCGGGGCAGTGACGCCAGTCCACCTGCCCCGACATGCGTTTTCATTTGGCTGCGAGCAGATATCCCTCGTTCGGATCATCGAGCGCAGCGCCGTTGACCGTCACCGAGCATCGATCCGCATCCACCCTCGAAACGGAAACCTGATATTTCCCGCTCGGAAGATCGAGTTCAGCGGAGAAGCCGTCCCATCCGGCCGGCAGGACCGGCTTGACATGCAGGCGGCCATTCTCCGAGCGGATGCCGAGGATGCCCTCCACCGCCACCCGGTAGAGCCAGCCGGCCGAGCCGGTGTACCAGCTCCAGCCGCCGCGGCCCTTGAGAGCACCCTCGCCATAGATGTCGCCGGCAATCACATAGGGCTCGATGCGGTAGACGTCTGCCGACGATTTGTCGAGCGAATGGTTGATCGGATTCAACATCTCGAAAGCGCGCCAGGCGTCGTCGGCCCGGCCCATGCGGGCAAGGGCGAGCACCGCCCAGGTAGCGGCATGAGTGTACTGGCCGCCATTTTCGCGAACGCCGGGCGGATAGGCCTTGATGACGCCGGGATCGTTGACCGGCTTGACGAAGGGCGGCGTCAAGAGGCGGATGAACCTGCCTTCCTCATCCACGAGCTTGTCGCGTACGGCCTTCATCGCCATCTCGCTGCGCTCCGGATTGCCCTCGCCCGACAATACGCTCCAGGACTGGGCGATCGAGTCGATCTTATCCTCTTCGGACTGGCTGGAGCCGAGCGGAGCGCCGTTGTCATAATAACCGCGGCGATAATATTCACCGTCCCAGCCGGCCGTTTCGATCGCTTCCTTGAGCTTGCCAAGATGCGCCGTCCAGTGGCTGACACGTTTCGTATCGCCTCGTGCCTCCGCGTAGGCGATGAAGCGGCGCAAGGCACCGGCCAGGAACCAGCCGAGCCAGACGCTTTCGCCGCGACCGGCCATGCCGACGCGATCCATCTTGTCGCACCAGTCACCGCTCATCATCAGCGGCAGGCCGTTGACGCCGGTCCGCTTGATTGCGAGATCAAGGCCGAGGGCGGCGTGCTCGTAAAGCGATGCGGTTTCCTCGGAGACACGCGGTTGCAGGAAGGCGTCGTACTGACCGGGGCTCAGCTGCGCGCCTTCGACGAAGGGCAACATCTCGTCCATGATGGCCGCGTCGCCTGTGGCGGTGCAATATTGATCGATCGCATAGGCAAGCCAGACCGGATCGTCGGAGATGTTGGTGCGAACGCCGGCGCCGCTGTCTGCCAGCCACCAGTGCTGGAAGTCGCCCTCCGGAAACTGACGCCGGCCGGTATTGAGGATCTGCCGGCGCGCGATATCGGGCGAATGCAGCAGGAAGGCCAGCGAATCCTGCAGCTGGTCGCGCAGGTTCCAGGCACCGCTCGACTGGTAGAAGGCCGTGCGGGCCATGATGCGGCAGCCATATGTCTGATAGGGCAGCCAGCTGTTGACCATGAAGTCGAGGCGCTGATCCGGTGTCGAAACGCGCGTCTTGCCGGTAAACTTCTTCCAGAAGTCGCGGGTCCGGTCGAGTATGTCCTCGAACGCGACCGAGCGGATGTCGGCAATCAGGGCCGCCGCGTCCTCCTGCGAGGCGGCGTCGCCCATATAGAAGCAGACTTCGCGCACCTCGCCGGGCTCGATCGTCAGATCGAAGGCCAGGGCGGCTGCAGGATCGCCGTCAAGATCCAAAGCGTTGGAGAGACGCGACCCTGCCGAAACGGTGCGCGGCTGCTGGATCGTCCCGTGCCGGCCGATGAATTCGCGACGGCTCGTGGAAACGCTCGACGGGGTCTCGCTTGCCGCGAATGCCGCGACACGCGTTCCAAAGCTCACGCTGAACGGGTTGCTCGCAAAGACTGCCCCACTTGCGCTGTCGAAGCTGGAGACGATGAAGGGCTTGCTCTTGGTCGGATGGTTGCCGAGGATCCATTCGGCATAACCATAAAGCCGCAGCTTGCGTGCCTCGCCCGCATCGTTGCGAATGCGCAGCCGTGTCAGCTTGACCGACTTTTCCATATGGAGGGTCTGCGTGACCTCCAGGGCGATCTCGTCCTGGACCGTCGAGAAGACCGAGTAACCAAGGCCGTGACGGGCCTCGAAGCGCGTGTCGGAGCGCTGCGCCAGCGAGGAATAGGGAACGATGACCGAACCGCGATCGAGATCCTTGAGGTAGAAAGCCTCGCCCGGACGGTTGGTGACCATGTCGTTGGTCCAGGGCGTCAGCTGATGATCGCGCGAGTTCTGGCTCCAGGTAAAGGCCGCGCCTTCGGCCGAGACATGGAAGCCGAAACTGTCATTGGCCACGATATTGACCCAGGGGTGCGGCGTCTGCTCGCCACCGGAAAGGCGCACGACATATTCGCTGCCATCGGCCGCAAAGCCGCCATAGCCGTTCCAGAAGGCGAGATCGCTGCCGTCGGCCGATACGGGCTGAACGGGATCGCGCACCATTCTCGGCACGAGGGTGGAATCCCCCCACTGGCCAAGCAACGCCGGCGAACCGGTCACGGAACGAGCCTTCTGCAGCTGGTCGATGAGGCTGCCGTCCCGGCCCCGCAGCACGACGCGGGAGGCGGCGATGATGGCGTCATAGGCCTCCGGCGATGTCAGGTCCTTGCGCAGCACATAAATATTGCGCTGGATGCCGGCAATCTCGCTGGCATGACGCGCCGCGTCGCAAAGCTGGTCGATCGTGCGCTGCATTTCCGCAGCCGCCTCGCCGGTGCGCTCGTTGAAGATGACGAGATCGACCTCGACGCCGCGCGACTGCAGGAGCCCCTGAGCGCGCAGCAGTTCCTTGACGAGATCCGTCCCGAGCTCGTCGGTGATGCGCAGCGTCATCAGCGGCGCATCACCCGACAAAGTCGCGCCCCAGAGCACGGACTGGGACTTGAGACCCTCGCGAACCGCCTTGCTGTCGGCGCGCAGCGCCATGTCGGGATAGATGATGTAGCGCGCGAACCTCTGGTAGGCGGCGGCTTCCTTCGAGTTGACGCCGATCTGGCGCAGCTGGCTTTGTGTTCTCGTCCAGGCCTGCACGAGGCCCTGGGCAAAGCTTTCCGGCTGGCGATAATGCTCCAGCGCCGCTTCGAGTTCGGCACGTTCGGCCGCAGCCACGGTCCAGAAGGTCACGCTGACCTTCTGGCCGGCCGGGATGCGAAGCGTTCGGCGCAGCGATACGCAGGCATCCATGGTGAAACCGTCGGTACCCGAGAGCTGTACACCGGCATCGAAGGCGGCGGCTTCGGTCAGGGTGCGTCCGC
Source organism: Hyphomicrobiales bacterium (assembly GCA_900471515.1). GTDB lineage: Bacteria > Pseudomonadota > Alphaproteobacteria > Rhizobiales > Rhizobiaceae > Rhizobium. Next base: position 149,168 of record UCFC01000010.1, read on the forward strand.
GGCCGAGGAAACGCATGCGGTCCGTCTCGAATTGCGTCGGGCCGTTTTCGCCCGACGTATCGACGATAAGCTGCGCAATGGCGACATCGGGATCGGTGAGGCCGCGCTTCTGGCGTTCGACGATAACAGCATCGCCGGAAGCGGCGATCTCGGTCTTCAGGAACATGCGCGCAAAGACCGGATGGCCCGTATCGACGATATCGAGTGTCGCGACCGGCTCCATATAGGAGGTCACTTCGATGACGCGATCTTCCGTGCCGGTATTGGTGATCGTGAGACGGCGGCCCTCCGCATCGTGATCGCTGGCGACAAAGACTTCCATCTCGCTCGTCAGTTCGCCGACAGTCTTGATGAACTCGGCCTTGTCGTCGCTAAAGCTGACGCGGACATGCTCATTGGCGATCGAGCGCGGCTCTGCCGTCGCTGACCACCATTCGTTCGACGCCGTATCCCGCAGGAAGATGAAGGAACCCCAGCGATCTTCCGTCGGGTCGGCCCGCCACCGGTTGACAGAGAGGTTCTTCCAGCGGCTGTAGCCGGACCCCGTCGCCGTCAGCATGGTCGAATAGCGGCCGTTGGAAAGCAGCAGCAATTCGCGCTCGCGCGACGCCGGATCTTCAAGGCGGCGCACTTCCGGGCGCATAAGATCGCCCTGGATGGTCGCAGGCGCATCGGTTTCATGCTTGGCGGCCATGACCGGAATGTCGCGCGGCGCCTTTTCCTGCAGCAGCAGTTCGGCCGCCTCGATGACGGGATCGGCGTGGAAGAGTTCGCGCAGCATGCCGTCGAAGACGACGTTGGCGACGGCTGCGATCGACATGCCGTGATGGTGCGCATAGTAGTTATAGACCACGGCGCACTGCTTGCCTTCCGGCACGCGGTTCGGCGTGAAATCGACGGCATCGTGGAAGCCATACATGCCGAGCGCACCGACGGCCCGCAGCCTGTTGAGGTTTTCGAGCGCGGCGACCGGGTCGTACTGGCTCGCCAGCAGCGAGGCATAAGGGGCGATGACGGCATTCTGGCCAAGACCGCGCTTCAGGCCGAGCGTCGGCACGCCGAAATTGCTGTACTGGTAGTTCATCTGGTGGTCGCGGGCATTGAAGGCCGCTTCCGAGATGCCCCAGGGGGTGCCGAGCTTGCGGGCATAGTTCATCTGCTCGAGAACGATCAGATTGTTGGTCTGGTTGAGAATACCGCCGCTGCGCTCCTGCATGACGAGCGGCGGCATGAGATATTCGAACATCGAGCCGGACCAGGAGACGAGCGCCCCGCGCGAGCCGACAGGCACGACGTGACGGCCGAGCTTGTACCAGTGCTCCGTCGGCAGGTCGCCCTTGGCAACGGAGAAAAGGCTGGTCAGGCGCGCTTCGGAGGCAAGCAGGTCGTAGCAGGCGGCATCGACTTCTTCCGTCTCCACCCGGAAGCCGATCGACAGCAGCCGGCGCTCGGGGCGATAGAGGAAGCTGAAATCCATGTCGAGCGCGGTTTCGCGGGCGCGGTTGCCGACGCGGGTCAGCCTTTCGCTGATGGCGTCCTCCTGTGAGGGATCGAAGGCCTTGTCGGCCTGATGAAGCTCGCAGGTGGCCACTAGCTTTTCGGCCCAATAGACGACTTCGTCGCTCTGTGCCGTCTTCACCTCACGATCGAGGCTGCCGGCAAGTTCGCGAATTTCGCGCGCCTGCCCGGCAAACCGCTCGATCAGGCCGGAGGAGAATTCCTTCTCCCGCCTGCCGGTGGCGACCGCCGTTTCGAGATCGGCGATCCGGCCATCCAGCCGGTCGTGCAGGGACCGGATTGACTTGTCTTCTTCCCGAAGCTCGTTCAGCACCTCGCGAAGAATGGCAGCGACATCGCCGATGCCATCGAGATCGGTGTGAATGTGTGCGAGAGGAGACTGCGCCCAGATACGGCAGGCCGAGGAAACGGCAATCAGATGGCCGGCGAAATTGCCGCTGTCGACCGATGACACATAGCGGCGACCGAGCGGCTTCAGCGTGTCGGTATGATACCAGTTGAAGAGGTGGCCGCGATATTTTTCGAGCCTGTCGACGGTTTCAATCGTCTGTTCGATGCGTTTGACCGCGTCTTCGAAGGAAATCCAGCCGAAACGGCGTGCCGAAATCACCGACAGCAGGTAGACGCCGATATTGGTCGGCGAGGTGCGCATCGCGACGACGGCGTGCGGCGTCTGCTGGACGTTGTCCGGCGGCAGGTAATGCTGGCCGGGTACCACGAAGTGATCGAAATAACGCCAGGTGCGCCGTGCGATCTTGCGAAGCTCGCTGCGCACGTTATCGGGCACGTCGAGCCGGTCTTCGGTTTCCGCCGTCTGGCTGACCGTCCAGGCGATGGCCGGCGAAAGGATCCAGAGAATGACGAAGGGAAGGCCGACCATCCAGGCGCTGTCGCCGGACGAAATCGTAAAGAGCAGCGCCAGGACGGCCAGCACCGGTGCCCGCCACATGACCTTGTAGTGACCGACAATGGTCGTCTGCGCCATAGCCTGGGCGCTTGCGGCCGTGCGCCATTGCAGCATCAGCTTGCGGCTGACGAAGAGGCGGTAGAGCGAGCGGATGATGGCATCGGCCATGACGCAGGCAATGTCGGCGATGAAGACGATGCGCATCGCCACCTGGGCGTTGGCATTCTCGATGTCTTTCCAGACGGTATGGAGGTGCGCCTGCAGGATGATGTCGCTGGTGCGCGGGATGATACCGTTGATCAGCGACAGGGTCGGCGCGACAAACAGGGAGAAGATCAGCAGGATCTGCCAGATGAGCGCGCCGAGCGGGTCCATCCAGTACCAGCCGAGAACGGATGCCAGGAACCAGGCGATCGGGGTCAGCGAGCGACGCAGGTTGTCGAACATCTTCCAGCAGCCGAGCGCGGTCACACCGCGACGGTCGTCGAAGATGTAAGGCAGAAGCTGCCAGTCGCCGCGTGCCCAGCGATGCTGGCGCGAGACTTCCACTTCGTAGCGAATTGGAAAATCCTCGACCAGCTCGCAGTCCGTCACCAGCGCGCAACGCGCCATCGAACCTTCGAGCAGGTCGTGGCTGAGAACCGAGTTCTCCTTGATCCGTCCCTTCAGCGAAGCTTCGAAAGCGTCGACATGGTAGAGACCCTTGCCGGTGAAGGTGCCTTCGCCGGTAATGTCCTGATAGACGTCGGAAACGGCAAAGACGTAAGGATCAAGGCCGCGGTTGACCGAGAAGACGCGCTGGAAGGTAGAGGCGTCCTTGCCTGTCGTGAGCGACGGCGTCACACGCGGCTGCAGCACGCCATAGCCGTCAACCACGCGCTGTTTCTTCTCGTCGAAGACCGGCCGGTTGATCGGATGATGCAGCTTGCCGACAAGTTTCGTCACGGTGTCGCGGACGACACGCGTGTCGCTGTCGAGCGTCATCACATATTTGACGTCCTGCGGTACGACATCGGCGCCGGGCAGAAAGCTCGTGTTCGGCTCGCCGCGCAAAAGCATGTTGAGTTCATGCAGCTTGCCGCGCTTGCGTTCCCAGCCCATCCAGGCGCCTTCGGCGGGATTGTACTGGCGGCGGCGATGCAGGAGATAAAAGCGCTGCTTGCCGTTTTCGGCATAACGCGCCTCCAGGTTGGCGATCTTGCTCAGCGCATAATCGAGCACTTCGAGATCGCGGGCGTTCTGCTCCTCCTGTGCGTCCGGCCAGTCGCTCAGCAGCGCATAGTAGATTTCACCGCGCGCGTTGGCGAGATAATGGACCTCGAGATTGCGAACGAGCTCATCGACATGTTCCCGCTTGCCGATCAGGCAGGGGATGGTGACGAGCGTACGGGCTTCGGCCGGCAGCCCCTTCTTGAATTCGTAGCCGACAAGGCGATCCGGCGTGATGAAGAAGGTGGCGAAGAAGTTGAAGAGGCCGGTCGCTCCCTCGGAGGCGGGAAGCGCGAACATCGCCAACAGCACGACCGTCGCAAAAAGCGGCATGCCGGCATCGACAAAAATCGCATCGGTGATGACGAGCGCCAGCAGCGTCAGGAGCAGCACCGGCACAGCGATTGCCAGCCAGTTCAACTTGCGGATGACGCGCATGAACCGCAGGCCGAGCGGCGGCCGGAAGCCGATCTCCCTTTCGAGCGCCGGGCGCCCGTTGCCGACGAAATAATAGCCGACATTGCCGGCGGCGGACGACGGATCCTGACGGCCCGCCTTCGCACCGTCGGCCAGACGGACGGCCGCTTCGGCTATATCCATTTCCGTCTTGTCGGAGCGCTTGGCAAGCTTCTCGATCTGGCGGCGATAGCTGTTGCGAGAACCGGAATCGAGTTCGGCATAATCCGTCTGCTGCCAGAGCAGCTTGTCGATCGTACTGACTTCTTCGACCCATTCGGACCAGTCGGTATCGTTGATCTCGCGCAGGCTCTTGATGATGCTGCCCATCAGCGCATTGGCTGCGCCGAGGCGGACCTGTTCGGCCGACATGACGGCCTCGGCGTCCGTTCCCTTCGCCGCAAGCCTGGTCTCAAGCCAGGTCAGTGCCGCTTCGGTCGGCTCAAGCGCGTTGCGCAGCCGGTAATGAAGCTGGGTGACGAAAGTCGTGTCGTCGAGATTGGCGGAAAGCGTTTCGAGGTAGCCTGCGGCCCCGGCATCGCCGAGCGCGATCGCCTGTGTGGCGGCCGCATTGGCGCTCGAGCGCATTTCACGGCTCTTGTCGATGCGGGTTGCGACATGGCGAAGATTATCGATCAGCACGTAGCGAACGAGCGAAGGCAGCGCCCAGAGTTCGCCGATGCGCAGCGTCTCCCTGTCCTGAAAGCCTTCGGTAACAGCCGCCATGCCGGCATTGCTGATATTGCTGTGCGCATGCGCCATATAGAGCCAGGCAAGCGCCAGCGTGCGCGGCACTTCGGTCCCGTCGAGCGTGATCTTGCGCAATTCCCGATAGAATTTCTTCGGGAAATCGCGGCGTACTTCCTGGATCGCTTCCTCGACGATGTAGTGGTTGTCGAGCAGCCATTCGGCGGCCGGCGTGATGCTCTCGCCCGCATCGACATCCGCTGCAGCCGCGCGATAGACCCTCAGGATCTCCGCCTCGTTTTCCCGATGCCGCTGGAAGAAATCGAATCCCTTGAAACTTGCCACGTCCAGCGCGCGGCTTTCTGCAAACTCCGCGGCCTTGACCCTCAACTGCTCATTCGACAGCAGGGGCGCGCGGATGCCGAAATCGGGATCTGCGGCGGTTGCCTGAACATGCGCGCTCGAAGCGCCCGTAATCTTTTGAGAGGACATAGCGTTTTCTCTTCTACTGGGTTCGTGTCCGGCCAATGCATTCTTGCGGAACTGGATGCGAGAAGGGGCACGAGCGTTTCGAATTGGGCATCTTCATTGCTTTTTAGCGGGAGTTTACATTCAAACTTGGATTGTTCGAAATGGCGGATAGTGGTCAATAGCGGCGGCAAAATGAACGGGCGATTAATCGGGCCGTCAGCCAGGAAAAATGGCCCCCCGGCCTCATGCGGCCACCTCTGTCGACGCCACGCGAAACGCAATCGACCGGCCGGAGCCATCACGGCTCCGGCCGGTCGAATTTTTGTTACGGCAGTGAGTTTTGGCCGCTCAGTCGCGGGCTCTTTCAGGCCGCCAGCAACTCATCCGTCGGGCCGAAGAATTCATAGTGGATGCGATCGCTGGAAACGCCAAGCGCCCGCAGATCACCGACAACCGACCGCAGGAAGGGCTTGGGGCCGCAAATATAGAAATTTGCCGTTTTGATCGGTGTGTTCGCCTCCAGCCACCCTCCGGTGATGAAGCCGTCCTCGTCATGCGAAAAGCCCGCCACGTCCCTGTCCGACGGATCGCTGTAGAAGGTGCTGACGGCGACGCGGCCATGGCGTTGGGCAAGGGAGCGGACATGCCTGTCCATCGCGTGCGTCGAGCTATTGAGCGCACCGTGAACGAAATGCGCTTCGACGTCAGGATAGTCGGCCGCGATCGCTTCCAGCATACTGACCATGGGTGTCAGACCGACACCGCCGGACAGCAGGATTACTTCGCTGTTCGGTTCCTCGGGCAGGAAGAAGTCTCCGGCAGGCGGAGTGACCCTCAAGATCGTCCCCACCTCGACGTGATCATGCAGGTAGCGCGACGCGCCCTTGCCGTTTTCTTCCCGCTTGACCGATATGCGGTAGAAGTCCTGGTTCGGGCCGGACGAGATGGAGTAATTCCGCTTCATCCTGATGCCGTCGGGAAGACTGAAGTCGAAGGTCAGATATTGGCCGGCGCGATGCAGGGCCACGGCTTGTCCGTCAACGGGGCGCAGGACGAAGGAAGTAACGACATCGCTTTCCTTGATTTTTTCGGCCACCCTGAATTCGCGCCAGCCATTCCAGCCGCCGGCCCGCTTTTCAAGCTCTGCCCGTATCTGTTCCTCTCTTTCGATCAGGGTATCGGCCAGAAACCAATAGGCTTCTCCCCAGGCGTCCATCAGCTCCTCGGATGCCGCGTCGCCCAGGACTTCACGAATTGCTGCCAGCAACGATTTGGCGACATAGGGATAATGTTCCGACAGGATATGAAAACCGATGTGCTTGTGCGCGATCCGTTCGATGACGGGAACGAGGGGCGCGAGGTTGTCGATATTCTGGGCATAACCGACAATCGCTGCCGCCAGCGCGTGAACCTGGGAGCCGTTCTCGCCGTGGTTGGCCTGATTGAAGAGTGCCTTGATATGCTCGTCTTTAAACAGCAGCCCATACATGGTCTTGGTAATATCGCTCGCATGGGCGGCGACCGCCGGAGCACTCTGCTTCACCAGTTCAATGGTGCGTGCCGAAAGCGGATTAGGCATGTTCTTTCCTTTCACTACTATCAACATGGAGGGGATCACGATCGAAGAATTCGATCTGAAACTGTACCGGGCCGTGAAGCTCGAGATGATGCTCCACCTCAGGCAGGATCCGGCCGATACAATCGGGGTTTAAGGGGCTCACGGTCTGCCCTGTCACCAGACGCATGCTGCCCGTCAGGACGCGGATGAGCGCCCAGGCACCGGGTTTGACCCGGTGGCTTTCGAGAAGGGCCGCTGGCACGGTCGCTTCGTCGAAGATCTTCGTCGTCCTGTACGGCTTCGGCACCGGCGCAGGCTTTTCAGCCCGCAGCTCGAGCATCTCTCCGGTCAGTGCCAGGTTCAGCCGCGAGGCAATTCGCCCCGCCTTGACCTGCATCTCCTGCGCGACCTTGAGCGGCAGCATCTCGTTCGTCGTCTCACGCCAGATCGCAAGCCAACGCTCGAACATTGCCGGCTCTATCCTGTCGGCGTGGATCAGGTGCATGGCGACGGGATTGCCCTTGTATTTGCCCGATGTCAGCATCAGCGATGACCAGAATTCGGTCAGTCGCTGCAAGTGCTCCGGCCAATCGGAGACCACGGCGAAAACCGGGCCGAGCATCGGATCGCGCCGAACCCTCTCGTAAAATCGCTCCAGCAGGGGGAGGATCTGTTCCTCTTCCAACCTCGTCGCATCCATCGCATCGCTCCATAATCATGCATCTGGGATGCATGTATACGTAGCCAGAAAAAGATGCTATCGAAATGCATGATTTCTCTTTGGGCGTTTTGACGCAGGTGCCATGAAGCTTACACGGTACACCGACTATGCGATCCGCGTGATGATTTACCTCGGCTCACACGAGGGAGAAATCCGCTCGATCAAGGAGGTCGCCGACGCCTACGCCATCTCCCAGAACCATCTGATGAAGGTGGTTCAGGATCTGGCGAAAGCCGGTTTCGTGGAATCGATCCGGGGCAGGCACGGCGGCATTCGGCTTGGCCGCCCGGCCGCCGCTACCAACCTCGGCAAGCTGCTGCGGCATACGGAAGGCCTCGACGACATTCTCGAATGCTCCTCCTGTGCCATCAGGGGCGGCTGCGGCATGCCGCCTATCCTGCGAGAGGCGACCGAGGCTTTTGTCGGCGTCTTCGATCGCTACAGCGTCGCCGATATCATAGAACGGAAAGACGTGCTGAAGGCGTTCTTTGCCGCCGCATGACTGACGGCCGTCCGCCCCCTGCCCTTCAGGTACTTCCGCGCATTTCGACATGCGGTTCGATCAGCAGGTGCCGGGCCTCCTCGCGACCATCGATCCTGCCGAGCAATACCTCGGCTGCGGTTCTGCCCAGGCCGGCGGCGTTCTGGTCCACGCTCGTCAGGCCGACGAGCGGTATGGCCGCCATGGGCGAATTGTCGTAGCCGATAATCGCAAGATCTTCCGGCACCCGCACGCCGCTCATGCGCGCAGCATTGATGAGCGGAACGGCATCGAGATCCGACCAGACGAAGACAGCGCGGGGGCGATCCTTCAAAGCCAGGAAATCATTGATTGCGGGCCGGCGATCCACGCCGACGGGCGGCAGGCGGATGATGCGGCCCTCCAGGCCGGCGGCCTTCGTGGCCGCCAGATAACCTTTCTCGCGCTGGAGCGCGACGACGGTCTGCGGTGAATCGCCAAGCTCATAACCGAGCATCGCGATGGACTCGTAACCGGATCGCAATGCCGCCTCCACCGCCAGAGCGGCTCCCCTGCGGTCATCGGAATTGACCGTGTCGTAGGTCTGAGCGTGCGGTTCGTGATGGGCAATGACGACGATCGGGATCTGACGCGCGTAACGCTCCAGCACCCTGCCCGATATCCTGGGAGCGATGATCAGCACACCGTCCATGCGATTATCAATCATCGATTCGATCATCGACGCCTCGATCGGGCTCGTGGAACGGCCGATGCCGATCAGCGCCTTGAAGCCGCTCTCCGCCAGCGTGGCGTTCGCCTCCTCGATGACGCCGGCCAGGAACGGGTTCGACAATTCGATGACGAGGACGCCGACCGTCTGCGTGCGGCCACGCATGGCGCGCGCGGCCACGGAAGGCCGGTAATTCAGCTTCTCAATCGAGGTCTCGACCTTCGTTCGCAAGACGTCGCTGACGCCGTAGGCATTGCGCAGAACCTTCGATACCGCAGCGACGGAGACGCCGGCATCCTGAGCCACGTCACGGATCGTGATCCTGTCTCTCGTCGCGTTAACGGCCTGATTTTTCATTCCAAATTGCCTCACTCTCACGTGTCCCGAAAATTATAGGCACAAAAGCTCTTGCGCGGCAATCGATAGTGTAGAATGATATACATAGAACGATACACACGAGCGATCGCCGGAGGAATTGGCGGTTGGGGAGGTTCTGAATGAAGACTGTTTCGGCCCAGGGCATCACTGGGGAGGACGGCCTTGCCGGTTCTGCTTTCCAGTTTACAGCGTCGATGATCGGCCCGTCCTGCGACGGTGGCCAGGCAACACCAGGCACGTTCGTTTCGCGGGAGTTCACGCTGGAGGCCGTTCCCGCCGAAGCAACGCTGCGTATCTCGGCCCTCGGCCTCTATCGTGCCTTCCTCAACGGAAAGCGCGTGGGCAACGATCTTCTGACACCCGGCTGGACCTGCTACGACGACCGGATCGCCTATCAGACCTACGATGTCGCAAAACTCCTGCAACCCGGCAGCAACCGCATCGAGATCTGGCTGGGTGACGGCTGGTATCGCAGCCAGCTGATGTGGGCCGCCAATCCGATCGTCAATTGCTGGGGCGAGCGGACGGCGGCCATCGCCGAATTGCACGCCGGCGGCGAGCTGCTGCTGAAGACGGACGGCAGCTGGAAAAGCGGCTTCACTCCCGTCCTGCGCAACGGCATCTATTACGGCGAGGATTATGACGCCCGCATCCGCCCGCAGGACAGTCACGGTATCGATGTGCTCCCGTTCGACAGGGCTCTGCTGGTTCCGCACGAGACCGGCGCGGTCAAGGAACTGGACGCTCTCTCGCCGACCGAAAGCTGGACCGAGGCGGATGGCCGAACCGTCTATGATTTCGGACAGAATGCCGGCGCCTATATAAGGCTGCGCCTCAAGGGCGCTGCCGGCGCGCAGGTGCGCGTCGAGCATTCCGAAGTGCTCGGCCCCGAGCGCTTCTTCGACAACCGCAACTATCGCAGCGCGCGCGCCGAACTGATCTATACGCTTTCGGGGCAAGGCGAAGAGGAATACGCGCCGCTCTTCACCTTCATGGGTTTCCGCTTTGCGCGTGTTACCATTACCGGACAGGCCGAGCTTGTCGCGATTGCCATGGTGCCTGTTACTTCGGTGCCGACACGCGCCGGCGGCTTCACGTCGGGCATCGCCGCCGTCAACAGGCTCGTCGACAACACGATCTGGTCGCAACGCTCCAATTTCATTGAAGTGCCGACCGATTGCCCGCAGCGCGACGAACGCCTCGGCTGGACGGGCGATGCCCAGGTATTTGCCGGTACGGCCTGCTGGCTCGCAGACAGCCACACCTTCCTCAGGAAATATCTCCGCGACGTGATCCACGATCAGCGTGCCAATGGCGCGGTTTCGCATTTTTCGCCGGACCCGACGCGACTGCACCCGATCGACGGCCGCGGCGAGTGGGCAGGATCGACCGGCTGGGGCGACGCAATCGTCATCATTCCCTGGCAGCTCTACCTGCATTACGGCGACAGCGCGGCGCTGGAGGAGTGCTTTCCCGCGATGCTTCGCTGGCTCGACTATCTCTGGGGCATCTCGAACGGACCGATCATCCGGCCGCCCGCCCTCTGGGGCGCGCACGGCTTCACCTTCGGCGACTGGCTGCAGCCGGTCGGAGACAACAGAAAGCCGCGCCCGACCGTGGCAGACGATTGCGCAGCCACCCTCTATCACTTTATCTCGACGCAGCTCACGGCAAGGATCGCCCGTATCCTCGGCGAAACCGTTGAAGCCGCGCGGCTCGAAAAACGTGCGGAAGAGATCAGGGCGGCGTTCAAGCACGAATTCTTTTCACCCTCCGGCCGCATTGCCCATAACGACCAGACTTCATGGGCTCTCGCATTCCTCTACGGCCTTGTTCCGCCCGAATACGAAGAGGCCGCCAGAGGTTATTTCCGTCGGGTGGCGGAGGAGACCGAGGGCGTCATCGGTACGGGTTTCATCGGCACCCCTGCCCTGCTGCCAGCCTTGACCCGGCTCGGCATGCTGGACCTTGCCGAGAAGATGTTCCTCAACCGGAAGGTCCCCGGCTGGCTCTATCAGGTCGAACGCGGTGCGACATCGATATGGGAACGATGGGATGCGCTTGCCGAAGACGGGACGATCTACGATCCCGACATGAACAGCTATAATCATTATGCCTACGGCGCCGTGTGCCAGTGGCTCTTTGAGGACGTTGCGGGCATCAAGCCGCGGGAAGACAAGCCCGGTTTCGAGGAAGTGAGCTTCGATCCCGCGATCCTGCCCGCGCTCTCGCCGGTTTCGGCCTGGCACGACACGCGTTTTGGCCGCATCGAAGCGGGATGGACCCTGGAGGAGGGAACCGTCACATGCCGCCTTGTGCTGCCGCTGGGCGTAACGGCGCGCCTGCAGGCCAGGGGCGATCGCAAGTCGCTGAAGGCAGACGGCATTCCGGTCGAGCAAGGTGAGGAGACGAAGCTCGAAGCAGGAGAACACACGATTACGTTTTCCATCTGATGCGGCGCTCGCGGGTCTTTGATCCGCGAACAGCCAGCCCAACGCATTCCGGTCTTCAAGAGGAGGAAGTGACTATGCGAATGACGAAGTGCAGCATCCTTGCAGCCAGCATCATGGCTCTTGCCGCTGGAGTGGCACATGCGGATGTGACCCTCAGCGTCCTGATCGATACCAATCCGGAGACGATTGCCTCGTTCGATGCGGTTTCCAAAGCCTACATGGAAAAGCATCCGGACGTTACGTTCGATGTCGAGCAGCGCGCCGGTGGGTCCGAGGGTGACAATATCGTCAAGACCCGGCTCGCCACGGGCGAAATGGCCGATATCTTCCTGTATAACGGCGGCTCCCTCTTCCAGGCTTTGAAGCCGCAGGAAACGATCGCAGATCTTTCCGATCTTCCGTCGGAAGCCGGCATTCTCGACAGTTTCAAAAAGGTCGTCACCAGCCCGGACGGCCATGTCCGCGGCCTTCCTTTCGGTCCCGCCATGGGCGGCGGCATCTTTTACAACAGAAAGATCTACGCCGATCTCGGGCTCACACCGCCGAAGACCTGGGCGGAGTTCATGAGCAACAACGAGAAGATCAAGGCGGCCGGCAAGGTGGCCGTGGCGCAGACCTATGGCACGACCTGGACTTCGCAGCTCTTCGTGCTTGCCGACTTCTATAACGTTCAAGCCGAGGTTCCGAACTTCGCGAGCGACTACACCGCCAACAAGATCAAATATGCCAATACGCCTGCCGCGCTACGCGGCTTCGAACATCTTGAAGAGGTAGCGAAAGGCGGTTTCCTCAACGCGGACTTCGGCGCGGCGACCTTTGACGACGGTATGCGGATGGTGGCCACCGGCGAGGCCGCGCACTATCCGAACCTCACCTTCGGCATCGGCAACGTTCAGCAGAACTTTCCGGACAAGCTGAAAGATCTGGGCTTCTTCGCCCAACCCGGCGTGGATGCCGCCAAGAACGGCCTGACGGTCTGGATGCCCTCCGCACTCTATGCTTCCGCAAAGTCCGAAAACCTCGAAGAGGCCAAGAAATTCCTTGATTTCGTCGGCTCCAAGGAAGCCTGCGATCTGATGGCGAAGGCCGTCCCGTCAGGTCCCTATCTCGTCAAGGGATGCGAACTTCCGAAGGACGTTCCGCCGGTCGTTTCCGACATGCTGCCCTATTTCAATACCGACGGGCATAACGGTCCCGCCCTCGAATTCCTCTCGCCCGTCAAGGGACCGGCGCTCGAGCAGATCACGGTCGAGGTCGGGACCGGCATCCGTTCGGCCAAGGATGCCGCCGCCCTCTACGATCAGGATGTCGAGAAGCAGGCCAAGCAGCTCGGCCTGCCGAACTGGTAACCTTCCAGCCGATCCCCCATCCGGCCCGCCAGCCTTGATGGGGGACGCTTCACGGTGTCCGTATGAGAACACGCAAGTCACCCTATCCCTACTGGTTCGTCCTGCCGGCGGCGGTGATATTCACCGTCCTCTTCCTGGCGCCGACGGTCGCCTCCTTCTGGTTCAGCCTCACGCGCTGGGACCTGTTCACCACCCAGTTCATCGGCCTGGAAAACTACCGGCAGTTCTTCCGCGAACCCTTTCTCATCCAGGGACTGGTGAATACGATCATCTATGCCGTCCTGACCTCGGGCACGAAAACCGTCCTCGGCCTGCTGCTCGCCGTATTGCTGACCTCGGGCCTCTGGGGCCAGGGCCTGTTGCGCACCGTGATCTTCTTTCCGGTTCTCGTCTCGACGATCGGCGTCGGCATCACCTTTTCGGTGCTCATGCATCCGACACGCGGATTGATCAACGTGGCGCTCGCCGCCATCGGCATTCACGGCCCCGGCTGGCTGACCGACCCGGCGCTTGCACTTTATTCCATCGTTTTCGTCGATCTCTGGAAGGGCATCGGCCTTGCGACCGTGATCTATATCGCCGGCCTCGCGTCAATCAGCCCTGACTATTACGAGGCCGCCCGCATTGACGGCGCGACCCGCACGCAGATGTTCTTCCGTGTCACGGTCCCGCTGGTTAGGCCCGCGACGGTGACGGTCGTCACACTCTCGCTGATCGGCGGGCTTAGAAGCTTCGACCTGATCTGGGCAATGACGCGCGGCGGCCCAGGCTTTTCGTCGGACGTGCTCGCAAGCGTCATCTACAAGCAGTATCAGGCGGGTTTCTACGGCCTGTCGACAGCCGGCAACGTGATCCTTTTCCTGCTGATCGGCCTCATCGTTCTGCCATTGACGGCCTGGTTCAACCGCAAGGAGGTGGACCTATGAGCCGCCGCCAGTTCTACACCGGGATTGCTGCACTGGCCGCCTGCGGCGTGATTTTCGTCATGCCTTTCCTCTTCATCTTCATTACCGCCGCCAAGACGAAACAGGATGCGGCCGCGCTGAAATTCAGCTGGCCGGTCGAATGGCAGCTCTGGCAGAATTTCATGGAGGTTGTGCAGACCCGCAACTACATGCTGCTGCTCGCCTATTTCAATTCGACCGTCATCACGGTAGCCGCCGTCACCCTCCTGGTGCTGTTCGGTGCCATGGTCGGCTATGTGCTGCAACGCCGCCCATCGCGCTGGAACACACTCATCTACGGCTGCGTGCTCGCTGGCCTGATGATCCCGCCGGCCGTAGTGCCGACCATCTGGGTGCTGCAAGTGCTCGGCCTCTTCAAGAGCCTGTCCGGCATGGTGCTGATCCAGGTCGCCTATGGTCTCGGCTTCACTGTTCTGCTGTTTCGCAGCTTCATCGCAACCATTCCGCGGGATCTCGACGAGGCTGCCATCATCGACGGCGCAAAGCCGTTCCAGATCTTCTTTCGCGTCATCCTGCCGCTTCTGAAGCCTGTCACCGTCACTGTCATCGTCGTCCAGTCGATTGCCATCTTCAACGATTTCACCAACCCGCTCTACTATCTGCCGGGCCGGGAAAACGTCACGGTGCAGCTGACGCTCTACAATTTCCAGGGCCAGTTCCAGACCCAGTTCAACCTGCTGTTCATGAACATTCTGCTGGTGACTATTCCGCCCCTGATCGTCTTCATCTTCTTCAACCGGCAGATCGTTGCAGGCATGACCGCCGGCGCAGTCAAAGGATAAGCCATGACATCAGTTGTTCTCGAGAGTGTCCGCAAGAGCTTTGGCAGCCTGGAGGTCATGAAGGGTATCGACCTCACCGTCGAGCCGGGCGAGTTCTGCGTCTTCGTCGGCCCGTCCGGCTGCGGGAAATCGACCCTGCTGCGCATCATCTCCGGATTGGAGACGACGACATCCGGGCAGGTTTTCATCGACGGCAAGGACGTCACCGATGCCGAGCCCTCCGAGCGCGGCATCGCCATGGTTTTCCAGTCCTATGCGCTTTATCCGCATCTCACCGTCGCAGAAAACATCGGCTTCGGCCTGTCGCTTGCCAGACGCCCCAAGGCCGAAATCACCGAGAGGGTGAAGCAGACCGCCGATATCCTGCAGCTTTCGCACCTGCTCGACCGCAAGCCGAAGGCACTGTCGGGCGGCCAGCGCCAGCGCGTCGCAATCGGCCGAGCCATCATCCGCAACCCGAAAGTCTTCCTGTTCGACGAGCCGCTGTCGAACCTCGATGCGTCTCTGCGCTCGCAGATGCGCATCGAATTGACCGACCTTCATGCCAAGCTCGGCGCCACCATGATCTACGTCACCCACGACCAGGTGGAAGCGATGACGATGGCCGACAAGATCGTCGTTCTGAACGGCGGAGCAATCGAGCAGGTCGGCTCGCCGATGGCGCTTTACAACAATCCCGCCACCCCATTCGTCGCCGGCTTCATCAGTTCGCCGAAGATGAACCTGTTCGAGGGAGAGATTGCCGCGCGGGAAGGCTGCCGGATCTATGGCATCCGGCCCGAACATGTCGCGCTCTCGTCGAGCGAAGGAAAATGGCAGGGCAAGATACGACATATCGAGCGGCTCGGCGCCGATACGGTAGTCTATCTCGACGTACCGGAATTGCAGACGCTCGTCGTTCGCACGGACGGCGATCGGCCGGTCAGGATCGGCGAAACGCAATTCGCCTCGCCGCTTGCGGGTAAGGAACACAGGTTCACCTGATCTCTATCGGACGATGCGAAAATCGCCCGGCACCTCGTCGAGAGTGGCCTCCTCCGCCTTCACGTCCGACACCGAAGAGCCGGCGGGTCCGCTCCAGAAACGCTCGAGCATTGAGCCGGTGGCGCTTTGAGAACCGACGATCAGGGCGCTGACCGAGCCGTCGGCTTCATTGCGCACCCAGCCCGTCAGGCCAAGCTGCAGCGCCTGGCCGCGGGTCCAGGCGCGATAGCCGACGCCCTGCACCCCACCGGTGATACGCACACGAAAAGCATCCTGGGTTTCGGTCATCTGAATCCGTCTCCGACAACCAATGATGATGGTGCTGCCAGCGCTGATTGCAAGGGTCGTGTTGTACCGCCGGCCATGCCGGGCGTCGCCAGACGTTTTCATCTGGCAGATTCGGAGCTGTCTCAACCCGTGGCGGAGATAGTGCCGATCACCGAGCGCATATCCCGCCGAAAGTCGGATGGCGACATGCCGGCAATGTTGCGGAAGGACTTGTTGAAGGCACTGATCGAGCCGAAGCCGCTATCCATCGCGATCTGGAGCACGTTCGCCCCCTCGCCCATCAACTGTGCCTGGGCATGCGAAAGACGCAACAGATTGATATATTTGCTGATCGTCATGCCCGTCGTCTTCTTGAACAGGTTCATCGCATATTTCGGATGAAGATCGACCGCGCGGGCGATTTCGGCCGTATCGATATCCTGCAGGAAGTTGCTCGCGATAAAATCGCACATGCGCGCGACACTGCGGGAAAGATGCGAATTGGGCTGTTCGAGCTCTTCGACGCTGATGCCCGGCACCATGAGATATGACTCGAGCGCTATGCGTTCGATGCGCAGAAGCAATTCGTCGACGGCGTGCTGCGTCTTCCTGACATCATTGGATCTGGCGTAGTCATACCAGCGCGGGAAATTAGCCTCGTCGGCCGCATCGGTGGCCGATGTCAGCAGGATTTCTCCCTTCATCAGACGTGTGCCTATGGCCGGAGGCAGGCGCATCCTGAAGAAATAGACGAGCGGCAGGTGCGCGCCGGCATAAAGAGAATCATCCGAGGATTCGTCCATCTGATGCGGCTGCCCTCCCCAGAAAAGGCACATCTGGCCGGCCTTGAGGGTAATGTCATGGTCATTCATGCGGTAATGAACGCTGCCGCGCATGATGTAGTTGACCTCCACCTGCGCATGCCAGTGCGGCATCGCCATGACCGGAGGATGGGCATAGAACATCTGCAGCGCCATCGGCATGCCTTCAATCGTGCTGGCACCGGGCTGGTAAACAGGTTTGCCGACGACCTTACTTTCCGCCAATTCCATATTCCCTTTTTATGAGACAGCCGTTCCCTCCGCGCTAGATTAGCCATGTTCGCTCAGCGACGGCAATTGAAAAGGGAGGATTTTCATGCGCTCTAAACTCATCACCGCAACGACAGCGCTCGTGCTGCTTGCATCCGGATCTGCCTATGCGCAATCCGCTACGCTAACCGTCTGGAGCTGGAACGTCGCAGCTTCCGCTCTCAAATCAACGCTCGAAGGCTTCAACAAGCAGTTCCCCGACATCAAGGTCGATGTCCAGGATCTCGGCAATCAGCAGGTCTTCGACAAGACGCTTGCCGCCTGCGCCGCCGGCGGCGACGGACTTCCCGATATCGTAACGATCGAGAATTTCGAGGCGGAAATCTTCTGGAGCCGCTTCCCGGATTGCTTCGCCAATCTGAAGGACCTTGGCTATACCGCCGACATGCAGGCCAAATTCCCCGATTTCAAGCGCACCGAACTTGAGATCGGCGACGTTGCCTATGCCATGCCCTGGGATTCCGGCCCGGTCGCCGTCTTCTATCGTCGCGACTACTATGAAAAGGCGGGCGTCGATCCGAAGTCGATCGCAACCTGGGACGATTTCATTGCCGCCGGCAAGAAGGTATCGGAAGCCAATCCCGGTGTCGTGATGGGCCAGGCCGATTTCAACGGCGACAGCGAATGGTTCCGCATGCTCGCCAATGAACAGGGCTGCGGCTACTTCTCGACCGACGGCCAATCGATCACCATCAACCAGCCTGCCTGCGTCCAGACGCTGGAGAAGGTCAAGGCGATGAAGGATGCCGGCACGCTGACGGCGGCAAACTGGGACGAGAAGATCTCCTCCAACACCGCCGGCAAGGTCGCAAGCCAGGTCTACGGCGGCTGGTACGAAGGCACGATCCGCTCCGGCTCGCCCGATCTGTCCGGCAAGTGGGGCGTTTATCCCATGCCCGGCATGACGGCAGACAGCCCGCATGCGGCCAATCTCGGCGGCTCTTCGCTTGCCATCAACGCCAATTCGCAAAACAAGGAAGCGGCCTTCAAATATCTGACCTATGCACTCACCACCAATGAGGGCCAGGTCACGATGCTGAAATCGTTCGGCCTCGTGCCGTCACTGCTGTCGGCCGTGCAGGATCCCTTCGTCAACGAGCCGCAGCCCTATTGGGACGGCCAGAAGATCTGGGCCGACATCCTCGCCACCCTGCCGAAGATCGTGCCGAGCCGCGGCACGGCCTTCCAGACGGATGCCGATGCCATCTACAAGACGACGCAGACGAAATACCTCGCCGGCGGTTATCCCGATGCGAAGGCGGCCCTCGACGATGCCGCCAACCAGATCGCCTCGGCAACCGGTCTTCCGATCGCACAGTGAATGACAGGCCGGGCGCCAAAGCGCCCGGCTTCGCTTGCCGCGGGAGGCGGCCGGCACATTCGTTTTGGTAAGGAGGTACCATGCCGATCAGAAACCGGAGCGCCTATGCGTTCCTTGCGCCCTATCTTCTGGTCTTCGCCGCCTTCTGGGTCTGGCCAATCATCAATTCGTTCCTGATCTCGTTCCAGAATACGCGCATCAATCCGTGGAAATTCAGCCTTCAGGCCAATTGGGGGCGCCTTTTTTCCGACCCTGCCTTCTACAACGCCGTCTATAACACGCTCATCATCCTGGTCATCCAGGTTCCCGTCATGATCGCCCTTGCGACCGTCATGGCGGTGCTGCTGAACTCGCCGCTTCTGAAAGCGCGCGCGCTGTTCCGCTTTGCCTTCTTCGCGCCTGTCGTCGTTGGCGAGGTTGCCTATGCCGCCGTCTTCCGGCTGATGTTCAATCTCGATTTCGGCATCGTCAACAAGCTGATCGGCGCAGCCGGCCTGGCACCCGTTTCCTGGTTCGACAATGCCAATGCCGCCATGGTCGTCATCATCATCGCCGTTACCTGGCGATGGGCGGGCTACAATGCCATCATCATCCTGGCCGGCCTGCAATCGATCCCCGAAGACGTCTATGAGGCAGCGACACTCGACCGTGTCAGCAAGCTGCAACAGTTCTTCCACATCACCCTGCCGCTGCTGAAACCGATCATCCTCTTCTGTGTGGTTCTATCCGTCATCGGCACGATGCAGCTCTTCGCCGAGCCCTTCCTGATCACCAATCGCGGCGGACCGGGGGGCGGTACGGAGACACTCGGCCTGCTTCTCTATCGGCAGGGCTTTACATCCTTGAATTTCGGCTACGCCTCAGCGATCGCCTACACGATGGCCGCACTGGCGGTGGCGATCTCGCTTCTCAATCTCTGGGTCGGGAGGGAACCGAAATGAGATCCAAATCGCAATCCCTTCTCGTCCGCCAGATCGCCCTGCACGCCTTCCTGCTGCCGCTCGCCATCATCTGGCTCTTTCCGCTCTGGATGATGTTCGTCTTCTCGACCATGCCCGACTACGGCATCTTCAGCCCGCAAATCGTTCTCTGGCCCTCGACCAACTTCATCGCGAATTTCCAGAACCTGCAGGCAGACACGAATTTCGTCGGTGCGATGGTGATCTCCATCGTCGTCGCCACCGTCTATACCACGCTGTCCGTGCTGCTGACCTCCATGGCCGGCTGGGCGCTCGCCCGCTATCGCTTCGTCGGCCGTTCCTTGGTCATTGCCATCATTCTCGGCACGATCACCCTGCCCTATTTCGTCGTGGTCATTCCGCAGTTCATCATGGTGGCGCGCGAGTTCAAGCTCGCCAATACCTGGGTTGCCCTCATCGTGCCGCCGCTTTTCAATTCGCTCGGCGTGCTCTTCATGCGCCAGTCCTTTTCCATGATGCCGAACGACCTTTTCGACGCAGCCCGCGTCGAGGGCGTCAAGGAATGGCAGATCTTCCTGCGCATTGCCTTGCCGCTCGCCCGGCCAACCATGGCGGCGCTGGCGATCATCCTCTTCCTCGCCTCCTGGAACAATTACCTCTGGCCGCTGCTGATCAATTCCAAGCCCGGCATGATGACCGCCCCGGTAGCGCTTGGCGTGCTGATCGGCCTCACCAAGGTATCCTGGGGCGGCATCATGGCCGGGGCGGTGCTTCTGACCGCACCGATCCTCGTCGTCTTCGTGGCCCTGCAGCGTCACTTCATCGCCGGCATTGCGGCCGGCGCAATCAAATAGTCGGGGAGCCCATGGCAGAGCTTTCACTCAACAATATCGTCAAACGCTACGGCGCATTCGAGATCATCCACGGCGCCAATCTGGACGTGAAGGACGGCGAATTCGTCGTCTTCGTCGGCCCTTCGGGCTGCGGCAAGTCCACGCTTCTGCGCATGATCGCCGGCCTCGAGGATATTACCGGCGGCGAATTGAAGATCGGCGGCCGCGTCGTCAACGATGTCGAGCCGGCCGATCGCGGCATCGCCATGGTCTTTCAGTCCTATGCGCTCTATCCGCATCTGACGGTGGAGGAGAACCTGAGTTTCGGCCTGCGCATGAACGGCAATCCGAAGGCCGATACCGAACGGCGCGTGCGCCACGTCGCCGAGATCCTGCAGATCACCGAATTGATGAAACGCCGCCCGAAACAGCTGTCCGGCGGCCAGCGCCAGCGTGTCGCGATCGGCCGGGCCATCGTGCGCGAACCGCAGGTCTTCCTGTTCGACGAGCCGTTGTCGAATCTCGACGCGGAACTGCGCGTGCAGATGCGCGTCGAAATTTCCCGGCTGCACAAGCAGCTTGGTACGACGATGATCTATGTCACCCACGACCAGACAGAAGCGATGACGCTTGCCGACAAGATCGTCGTCCTGCGGGCCGGCAATATCGAACAGATCGGCGCGCCGCTCGACCTTTACGACGATCCGGCCAACCAGTTCGTCGCCGGCTTCGTCGGTTCGCCGAAGATGAATTTCCTGAAGGCCGAAGTGACAGATGTGCAGGCTGGCAAGACAACGGTCGTGCTGGCCAGCGACAAGACGGTGCGCCTTCAGCTGCCGCTTTCCGATCCGTCTGTCACATCGGGCATGGCTGTGACGCTCGGCATCCGACCCGAACATTTCGGTGAACCCGGCGAAGGCGAAGCCGACCTGGAGGTCGCCGTCGACGTTGCCGAACACCTCGGCAATACCAGCTATATCTATGCCAATCTCGGCGGCGACCAGCTCATCATCGAGCGGCCGGAATCCCGCAGCCTCGGCAAGGCCGAGACATTGACGGTCTCGCTGCCTGCGGCCCGCACCTTCCTGTTCGATGCCGCCGGCAGGCGGCTCCGCTAACGTGATCCCAGGACTGAAAGACGAAAGAGGACAATTATGACGTCAGATAATCCGATCCGCTGGGGCATTATCGGCCCCGGCACCATCGCCCGCACCTTTGCCGACGGTGTCGCGCATTCGCGCACCGGCAAACTCGTGGCGATCGCCACCCGCAATCCCGACAAGCCTGGCCTTGCCGACGGCTTTCCGGGCGCACGCATCGTCAACGGCTATGAGGCGCTGCTGACGGACAAGGAAGTCGATGCGATCTATATCGCCACGCCCCATACCGGCCATGCGGAATGGGCGATCAAGGCAATCCGCGCCGGCAAGCATGTGCTGGTGGAAAAGCCGATCGCCCTGTCCGCCTATGATGCCGAGGCAATCTATTACGAGGCCAAGAAGGCCGGCGTCTTTGCCGGCGAGGCCTTCATGTACCGAGTGCATCCGCAGACCGAGAAGCTGGTCGAACTCATCAGGAGCGGCACGATCGGCGAAATCCGCATCATCCGCTCCAGCTTCGGTTTCAGCATGGGCAGCTACAAACCGGAACACCGGCTGTTTGCGAATGAGACGGCCGGCGGCGGCATCCTCGATGTCGGCGGCTATCCCGTTTCCATGGCCCGGCTGATTGCCGGCACGGCTGCCGGAAAGCCGTTCCTTGAGCCGGAAAAGGTCGCTGGCGTGGCGCATCTCGGCCAGTCCGGCGTCGATGAATGGGCCTCTGCCGTCCTGAAATTCCCGAACGAGATCATAGCGGAGGTCTCGTGCTCGATCATGGCGCAGCAGGACAACGTGCTGCGCATCATCGGCTCTCAGGGCCGCATCGAAGTCAAGGATTTCTGGTTTGCCTCCGGCCACAAGGGCGGCGTCGGCAAGATCGAAATCTTCAAGGGCGGCGAACAGCAGACGGTCGAGGTCAAGGAGGATCGCTGGCTTTATTCCTTCGAAGCGGATGCGGCCGGTGACGCGATCCGCGCCGGCGAGCAGGAATTCCGCTCGCCCGGCATGAGCTGGACGGATTCGATCAACAACCTCAAGGTGCTCGACCAGTGGCGCGCCTCGGTCGGCCTCGAATATGGCGTCGAGAAGGCCGCCGGGCGTACCCTGAACATCGCCGGCGGCACTGTCCGGCGCGGTAACTCCATTCCCCAGCGTCGGATCCCCGGCATTTCCAAGCCGGCTTCGGTCGTCACCCTCGGCTTCGAATTTTTCCCGAA
The DNA here is from genome assembly GCA_900471515.1 of Hyphomicrobiales bacterium. Taxonomy (GTDB): domain Bacteria; phylum Pseudomonadota; class Alphaproteobacteria; order Rhizobiales; family Rhizobiaceae; genus Rhizobium. The sequence goes on from UCFC01000010.1 coordinate 171,545, forward strand.
TTTCGCGTCCGCCTCACTGACGCTCGATACTTTCTATGAAGCCGGCGGCAATGTCTTCGATACGGCCTTCGTCTATGGCGGCGGCAAGACGGAAAGCATCTTTGGCGACTGGCATACGAGCCGAAAGGTGCCCCGCGAAGAGATCGTGCTGATCGGCAAGGGCGCCCATTCGCCGCTCTGCTATCCCGACATTATCGGCAAGCAGCTCGACCAGTCTCTCAATCGCCTCAAGACCGACTATGTCGATATCTATTTCATGCATCGCGACAATACCGACGTGCCGGTCGGCGAATTCGTCGATGCCATGGATGCGGAAGTCAAACGCGGCCGCATTCGCGGCATCTTCGGTGGCTCCAACTGGACGCGGGCGCGCTTCGACGAGGCGATCGCCTATGCGAAGAAGAACGGCAGGGCGGCGCCTGCCGCCCTTTCCAACAACTTCTCGCTCGCCGAAATGCTCGATCCGATCTGGGCCGGCTGCGTTGCCGCCTCGGACGACGAGTGGAAGAAGTGGCTGAACGAAAAGCAGATCCCGAACTTCGCCTGGTCGAGCCAGGGCCGCGGCTTCTTCACCGACCGGGCCGGCCGCGACAAGCGCGACGACGAGGAGATCGTGCGTTGCTGGTATTCGGATCGCAATTTCGAGCGGCGTGACAGGGCGATCGAACTCGCCAGGAAACTCGGCCGGCATCCGATCCATATCGCGCTGGCCTATGTCGTTGCTCAGCCCTTCCCTGTCATTCCGCTGATCGGGCCGCGCACGATCGCCGAACTGGAAGACAGCCTTTCGGCATTGGACATCAAGCTCACGCCCGAACAGGTGAAGTGGCTGGAGGCCTGATCGCCCCTCCCGGAGAGCCCATGACGACAAGCGGCGGGCCCGAGTGCCTGCCGCTCTTCTTTTGCGCGACAACGCGGCGGCCGGCGGCAACTAATCGGCCGGTGTTGCATTCTGGCCATTGCCCTCAACCATAGGTCATCTAGTGTAGGATCGCACCAGGGGAGAAAGGCGATGACAAGAACGGTTTGGCCGAAGGAAGCGCTGACCTCGGAGACGATGAATTTTCTCGACGGCCTTCACCGGGAGTGGTGCTCGGCGGCGCGTTGCAGGCGTGACAGCGATCTCGGGATGGCAAAGGCGAAAGCGCTGGTCGACTGGTTCGAATTCGGCGTGCGGGATCGCGAGGAATTGCTGGGCCTGTTATCGGACGATTTTTCCGGCGCCGCCTGAGGCGCCCCACTTGTTTTTGCCGTATTGGCTCTACCTCATTCTGGACGATATCAGGAGGAGACGCCCTTGCGTAAACATTTAGTATTATTCGGTATTATCCTGTTTCCGACGGCAGGTTTCGCGCAATCCCCGGATCTGGAGGCGACATGCCAATCGGTCGCCAAGGGCTTCTTCATGAGCGATCAGATTTCGATCGGCATGGTTCAATCCTTCCCGGAGCTCAAGCCGCCGGGTGTTCGCATGACCTATTCGACCCGACCGGGAACCGCGCCGGGCGAGATGACCGATACGTTCGAATGCGAGTTCGACAAGGTCGAGAAGCCGCATCAGCTTGTGCGGTTTTGCGTTTCGAGCACCTGCTATTCGTCGAGCGAAGATGACGCCGATCGGAAGCGCCGTTTTGAGGAAGCCCGAATTCTGCTGGAGCGGGCCGAGAAGTAATCTACCTATGCGCGACTAGCGGCGCCAGGAATGTCACCGCTCTCGCCGGTTCCCTGCAGAAGGGTCACATCGTCACGATCGTCGTCGTCCACCAACTCCTGCATGGCCTCGTGTTCGTCATCCTCGCTGAACTCGTCGGATGCGTGCAGCCAGTGCCGAAGTGCGGCGCCTTCCGGGCCGCCCTCCTCCGCGATCAGAACTTCTCGGTCGTATCGGCCTTGCCCTTGACCCAGTAGCCCGAGGCCTTGATCCAGCCCAGCGGATAGGCGCGTTCTTCGACAAGATAGGCACGGATCGCCCGCACCACCGACGCTTCTGCGGCAATCCACACGAATGTCTGTGGAATGATGTCGATCCCTGCCAGGGCAGCAATCAGCGGTTCGGCATTCGTCGCATCGGCGAGAGGGCGGTAGACCCAACGCGTTGTAAGCGCTGCGGCCGTCTGGAAGGATTGTTCTTCCTGCGGGCCGGCGACCGCGGCGATCGCCACAATGGTCGTATCGGGCGCGCTCTCCTCGATCCGGCGGCCGATGGCGGGCAAAGCCGTTTCATCGCCGATCAGAAGCCATCTCTTCACGCTGCCTGCGACCACGGCTGAGCCGCGCGGGCCGCCGATCTCAAGAGAGGTTCCGGGCCGGGCGGCGATCGCCCATTGCGTGACCGGGCCGGCCTCGTGCAGGGCAAAGTCGATCGTCAGGCTGCAGGCGGCGTTGTCGTAGCGGCGCGGCGTGTAGTCCCGACGCTCCTCAACGCCATCGATGCCAGGCACGATGACCTTGATGTGGTCGTCAGGCGCAAGGCTGCTGAAGTCGGCAAGGTCCCTGCCCGCAAGCACGATGCGCCGCATGCCGGGCGTGATGTCGGTAACGCTTTCGACCGTCAGCGACCGGCGGCGCAATTCATGGCGTACCCGTTCGATGGCAGGTGCAGCAAACTGGTGATGTATGGATTGGCTGTTATCCATCATGTCCTTCCGGGGCTTCGGGAAACGATCCGCAGGACACAGCCGCGCAGATCGAAGCCGCAAAGCCGTTCGATCATACGCGTTGGGTGACGTTAACGCTTACGTGGCCGGATCGCTCCGGCCAATGACGATCCTTCTTATCGAAGGACGGAAAAGGACGCAATAGAAACTTGAGTATTTATATCCATTTTGAAACATTGTTCGAACGCTGCAATCGACCCGCAACCTGCAAGTTGTCGGATGCACGATTTTCACACGCGGTCGGTATGGTTTTTGCACCGTTACCAATATCCTTACGTTGGGGAGACCAAGTGTAATGGAATGGAACACATACGAACGCTTTCCTCCTCTGGTGCTAATGCTGGGTGGTCGGGAAAAATACAGGGTCCTCAGGACGCTGAGAGACGCCGCCGAGGTTTTGATAGCGGACTGGCCGTCCGAGGACGGCGAGGAATATGTCGTGGCCGTCAAGGCCTGCGTCGATGCGATCAGCGGACAGATCGATGTCGAGGAACTGCAGGACGCCATTCGCCGTGCGGCAGCCGAAGCCGGCATTGCGATCTTGACGGTTGTGCACTGAAGAAAGCCGGTCACCCTGCGCAGGATCCGCGGGTGACGAAGGATGCTTGCCGTCCTGCCCGAAAACCGCGACGATGTCGCGGGGCAAGGTTTGGCGATGATGAGATGCGGCATAGGCTTGTTGGCTGCGGCGCTGGTTTCTGCAGCGTGGGTTAGCGCGGCGACCGCGGCGAGCGCCGCCGAGCCGTCTGCGCCTGAAGCGGCTTGCCTTTACCGGGGGCCGGCTGACGACGGGCAAACTCTCTGCATTCGAAAAGATCATTTCAATGCCGATCTCTGCGCGGTCATGGACCGTTTCGCCGCGATCCATAACATTCCGCCCGCCTTTTTCGCTCGCCTGATCTGGCGCGAGAGCCTGTTCCGCCCGGAAGCGGTCAGTCCGAAGGGTGCGGAGGGCATCGCGCAATTCATGCCGGGCACCGCCCGATTGCGAGCGCTGGAAAACAGCTTCGATGTCATTCAGGCACTCAAAGCGTCGTCCGCCTATCTCGACGAACTCAGGCTACGCTTCGGCAATCTCGGACTTGCGGCCGCTGCCTACAACGCCGGTGAATCCGGCCTCAGCCGGTTCCTCTCCTCCGGTCGCCTGCCGATCGAAACACGCGACTACGTATTCGCGATTACCGGGCAGACAGTCGAAACCTGGCGGGACAGCCCGCCGGAAAAAGCGGCGCCGGAGCTGCGGGACGCGATGCCTTTCCGTGAGGCATGCGTGGCGCTCGCAGAGACGCGGCAGATGAACGAGCCCGTATTGACCGGGTCCGCCGACTGGGCGCCATGGGGCGTGCAGCTTGCCGCTCACTATAATCCGTCCGTGGCGGACCGCTTGTTCACCATGTCGCTGGCAAAACTTCCCGAACCGTTGAACGCCGAGCGCGCCCTGATCGTGCGGCAGAGGGGCGGAAACTTCGGCTACCGCCCGCGTTATGCCGCCAGAATCGGCCGGGAGAGCCGTGCCGAAGCGACCAAACTTTGCAGCACGATCCGCGCTGCCGGCGTTGCCTGCACAGTCTTCCGAAACCGCTGATTTGAAGCGCAACGCAGCCCGACCTATCCGACAGTTTAGTGCCGAAGCGCCGCCAGGCTTGTTACGTTCGCGATGCCAACCAGCAAGAGGATTGAGATGACGAAAGCCGGCGGAGCCACCGACACACCGGACGAAACCGACAATTCCGAACAGGAGCAGGACGACTTTCTGGAGGAAGCCCTCGAGGAAACATTTCCGGCAAGCGATCCGATCGCGCCCGGTCGCCCGACACGAGAACGGTCAAAAGATAGGTCTTCCATCTGACAGATTGCGACCGACGACCGGTTGTGCAGGCCTAATCCGGTTCCCGCTCCCAATACCAGGCGACATACATGTTCTTCCTGTCGTGCCGGCGAGCCTTCAGGAAAGCCCGCATCGCGCGCACATCCTCCTTCTCGCAGGCAAACCAGACGAAGGTCTCGCTGGCGGCGGCGGCGACCGCCAGTTTTGCTTCTTCCAGAAGGACGCCCTTCGCGCCATCGGCATAGTCTTTTCGATGCAGCCAGCGTACATCCATCAAACCCGATGTCGACAAGGGCTGCTCTTCCGTCTCGTCGGCGACCTCGATGATTGCCTGCAGCCGGGTTCCGGCAGGCATTTCCTCGGCGATGCGGGCAATGGCAGGAAGCGCACTTTCATCACCCGCAAGCAGGACGGACCGCGCCGCCGGAAGGCTGCCGCCGCCGGGGCCAAGAAGGGCAACCTGTTGGCCCGGTTCGGCATCGCGGGCAAAATCGGCGCCGGGCGTCCTGATGCCGGGCGCCGGGTGCTGCAGGAAATCGATCCAGACTTCGCGCCTTTCGACATCGACCGCGCGGATCGTGTAGACGCGTACCAGAAGCTCGTCCTCGCCTTCGGGCCAGGCAACGCGGCCATCCGCCCGCAGGCCAGGCCAGACCGGCATCCTGCCCTTCGGCGGCACAAGCAGGCGCACATGCATGTCGCCGCCGATGAACGGGGCAACGTCGACGCAGGCAAATTTCACCCGTCGCATATGCGGCGTCACATCCTCGGCCGAGACCACTGTCGCCTCATGGATATTCGGCAGACGGCGAGTGCCGTAGGATCGGACCACGTCAACTCCAGCGGATCCTCGCCGGCGAAGTAGAAAAGATGCTCGGCAAGCATGGTCCGGCTCATCTGCAGCGCCTTTTCCGAAGGGCAGGAAAGCTCGATCAGCAACTTGCTGTCCTGAATGCGGATTGCGGCCGTGCCGGCCTTGCTCTTCAGAAACGCGAGGTCGTGACTGCGATGCACTTCGGCATGCTCCACGAAATGCTCGCAGATTTCCCCAAGCATGGCCGCAGCATCCCTGGGAAGCGCGATCCCCGAGAGCTTGAATTCCTGAGCCGTGGTCATCTGTCCTCCTTATGGAATTCACGTTGCAGTTCGCGTTCGCTCGCCACCATTCGGTGCCGGCCGATCGGCAGCATGATGGGCCGGCCGGACGTGGGATCGGCGATGATACGGCTTTCCAGACCGAAGACCTGTCGCACGTTGTCTTCCGTCAGCACCTGCTGCGGCGGACCAGAGACGTGCACGCGGCCATCCGTCATGGCGACAAGGTGGTCCGCATAGCGCGCCGCGAGATTGAGGTCGTGCAGTACCATGACGACGGTAGTGCCCCGCTCGTGGTTGAGATCGGTCAGGAGATCCAGCACCTCGACCTGATGGCTGATGTCGAGGAAGGTCGTCGGTTCGTCGAGCAGCAGCACTTGCGTCTCCTGCGCCAGCGCCATGGCGATCCACACGCGCTGGCGCTGCCCTCCAGAGAGTTCATCGACCGGCCGCTCGGCAAGATCCGCGGTTCGGGTCGCATTGAGCGCAGCGTCGACCGCCTCGTCATCCCTGCGGGTCCAGCGGGAAAACAGGCTCTGGTGGGGATGGCGGCCACGGCTGACAAGATCGGCAACGGTGATGCCTTCCGGCGCGATCGGTGATTGCGGCAGCAGGCCGAGTGTACGGGCAAGCTCCCGCGACGCCGTGTGGTGGATCGACTTGCCGTCGAGCAGCACCTGTCCCCGGCGAGGCGCAAGCAGCCGCGACATGGCACGCAGCAGCGTAGACTTGCCGCAGGCGTTCGCCCCGACGATGACGGTGATCTTGCCGGGCGGCACGGCAAGGTCGAGACCATGCAGGATCTCGTCTTCGCCGTAACCTGCCGAAAGGCCGCTGGCCGCAAGAGTATGGATGGTCATGGTGAACCTCCGGTCCTGTTGACGCGCACGATCAGGTAAATCAAGTAGGGAGCGCCGAGCGCACCCGTGACGACGCCGACCGGGTATCGGCTGGGCAACAGGAACTGGCCGACATAGTCGCCTGCCAGCACCAGCACGGCGCCGACAAGGGCTGCCGGAATGAGGACGGAACCCGCATTTCCGACGATGCGGGCGGCAATCGGCCCCGAAAGGAAGGCGACGAAGGCGATCGGGCCAGTCACTGCCGTTGCCGAGGCGATCATGCCGACGGCTGCGACGATAATCATGATACGAGTGCGCGACACGCCGACGCCGAGCGCGGCCGCGGTGTCATCCCCCAACCGCAACGCTTCAAGATCGCGTGCACGGCCCAGAAGCAGCCCGCCGAAAATGCCAAGCGCCAGAAGGAGCGGCGCCGCCTGACCAAGCTGCGCGCCGTTGACGCTGCCCGTCAGCCACCGGATCGCCTCCTGCAGGCTCCAGGCCGGCGCCTGCGACAGGATATAGGCGATGATGCTTTCCAGCATCGCGGACACGCCGATGCCGACGAGGATGAGCCGCGTGCCGGCCACGCCGTTGCGAGACGACAGCCCGTAGACCATGAGGGCTACTGCGAGCCCGGCGGCGACCGCGACGACGGAAACGATCGGCCCCTTCAGCGACAGGACGACGATGGCGAAGACGGCAGCCGCACTCGCGCCCGAACTGATGCCGATAATATCGGGGCTTGCGAGCGGATTGCGCAACATGATCTGGAAGGCGACACCGCCGAGCCCGAAACTCAGGCCCGCAAGCACCGAAAGCACCGCTCGCGGCAACCTGAGCTGACCGACGGTGAAGGCCGCACCCGGCACGTTTTCGCCCAGCAGCACCCGGATCACGTCCCCGGCGGGCGTGAAGGATTGTCCGAGCGACAGGGTGAGTGCGAAGATCGCCACGACAAGGCAGAGCAGCATGGCGACGAGGAGCCTATGCCGGTGCGCCCTGCGGCGACGGTTGCCGGCAATGCGATTAAGGGAGGAGACAAGCACGGTCATAATTCTCGCACCCGCTGGCGCCGAACGATGGCGATGAAGAAGGGCGCGCCGATGAGTGCCGTCACGATGCCGACATCGAGTTCGGCGGGGCGGGCGACAATGCGGCCGATCACATCGGCTGCCAGCAGCAGGCAGGCGCCGCCCAGAGCGGAAAAGGGCAGGAGCCAGCGGTAGTCTACGCCAACCAGCAGGCGGCAGAGATGCGGAACCACGAGGCCGAGAAAGCCGATCGGCCCGCAGACCGCGGTCGTGGCGCCGCAAAGCAGGATGGCCCCGAGCGCTGCGACACCGCGCGCCAGCGCCACGCGTTCGCCGAGCCCGGCGGCCAGATCATCGCCAAGCGCAAGCGAATTCAGCTTGCGCGCCGACAGCAGGCTGATGAGGAAGCCGGCCGCCAGAAAGGGCAGAACGGGCACGATGCGTTCGAACGTTGCCCCGCCAACGCCGCCGATCTGCCAGGACCGGATGCCGCCGGCGATATCGTTGCGCGGCAGGACGACAGCGATGACCATGGAGGCGAAGGCGACCGAGGTTGCGGCACCGGCGAGCGCCAGTTTCAAGGGCGTTGCGCCGCCGCGTCCGAGCGAACCGATCGTATAGACGAAGGCCGCCGAACATCCCGCCCCGAGGATGGCTGTCCAGATATAGGCTTCGTTCGAAGAAATATCGAACCAGGCAACCGCAACGACGACGGCGAGCGACGCACCCATATTAACGCCGAGAATACCGGGATCGGCGAGCGGATTGCGTGTCACCCCCTGCATGACCGACCCGGCAAGGCCGAGTGCCGCTCCGGCGATCAAAGCGAGCAGCGTGCGCGGAATGCGCATCGTCACCGCGGCCTGGCCGATCGTATCAGCACGACCGGCAAGAGCCGCCGAAATATCTACCCAATCGACATCGCGCGTGCCGATCGTGATCGAAAGCGCGCAGAGGCCGGCAAGAGCCGCGGCGAGCCCGAATAGCCAGAGGCCGCGGGCCCGGTTCGACCGGGCTGATAGGGGCCGCCGGGGCGATAATTTTGGACTGCGTGCAATCATCGGGGTTTGCTGGGGGATTTTCTGGCGGCATCCGCAAGCAGCGCCACGTAGTCCTTGAGGACCCAGGAGATCGACAGCGGCGTCGGATTGGCGGCGGTGCCGACCGGATCGCGGCCGAGCGTGACCAGCGCCCCCCTGGAAACTGCCGGCATTCTCGCCGTCAGCGGGTTCTTCTCCAGCGCTTCGAGCAGTTGCTGGTTCCCGTAGGTGACGACAATATCCACATCATCAAAGGAATCGATGCGTTCGGCGCTGATCGAACCTGCGAATTTGCCAGGCGCGGAGGCTTCGACGACGCTTTTGGGAGACTTCAGCCCAAGATCGGCGAAGAATTTCACACGCGTATCGTTGGTCGTGTAGAAGTTGACCGTGCTGAGATCGGTGGCGTTGAGATGCGTGATGAACATCGCCGACTTGTCATGCAGTTCGGGATGGCCGGCGACCGTCTCCGATATTTCACCCTCGATCCTCCTGATCAGGGCCTCGCCTTCCGCGGCCATGCCAAGCCCGGCACTGTCCAGGCGGATCATGTCGCGCCAGTCGGTCGACCAGGGCGCATCCGGATAGGCGACAACAGGGGCGATCTGGCTCAGCGTATCGTAGTCGGACTGGCTGAGGCCCGAATAGGCCGCCAGAATCACGTCCGGCCGGGTGGCAGCGACCGCCTCGAAATCGATGCCGTCGCCTTCATCGAACAGGACGGGTTTTCCCGCATGCAGCTGCTTCAGCCTGTCGGCGACCCAGGGCAGCAATCCGTCACCGTCATCATCGCCGAAATTGGCGGCAGCGAAACCGACGGGAACGATACCGAGCGCCAGCGGCACTTCGTGATTGGCCCAGGCGACCGTTGCGACCCGCTCCGGCTTCTTTGTGATGACCGTCGTGCCGAACGCATGTCTGATGGTAACGGGATAGGACGTGCTCTCGTCAGCCCAGACGCTGCCGGACGCCGCTGCGATCAGCCAGCCATAGATCACGGCCAGTTTTGCGGCCAGACGTAAAAAGCGCAGCATCGTGCAAACTCCGCCAGTTTTAAGTTGACCTCCACTTTCAGGTTAATCTACCTGCGTCAACGGTCAGGCCGGCGCTTCGAGGCTGCAGCGTTGAGATTTCCGTGGGATCCTACAAAACCCGGGAAATTTACAATACTGGACAAGCGCGCTCAAGTTAGTAGCCGTCGCAGGGGACATCGAGCAGCCATCATGGCGTCCAGTCCGGGGCAAATCTCTCGTTGGCACCGGCGGTCGGCATGCCGCTCAGCTCGATCCTCAAAACGGCATTCCATTCGGCATCCCCTGCCGAAGAGCCGTAACGGCGATATCAACTTCTGGAACGTGAACATGGACATCGAAAGAACAGGCGCTCACTCGCGACAGACCCTCCTCCGCTACAGGAATGCGGTCCTTCTCGGTTGCACGGCGCTTGTCGCCCTCACACCTGGCGCGGTGCTCGGCCAGGACGGCGCGAATTCCGATACGGTCACACCTCTTGCGCCCATCGTGATCCAGGGCAGCGGCCTCGACACGGACAATGACTCGAAATCGATCGTTGCGACCAAGACCATCAGCGGCAACGGCATGGCGACCGATCTTCTCGACACGCCTGCTTCCGTCTCCGTCATCACATCGAAGGAAATCCAGGAGCGCGGCGCCCAGGACACCGAACAGGTTCTGCAATATACATCCGGTGTCACGACCGATTTCTACGGCTCGGACGACCGCTTCGACTATTTCAAGATCCGCGGCTTCGATGCCTATACCTATCGTGACGGCCTGACGCTCGGCGATCCCTTCGGCGGCATCCGCGAAGAGCCCTTCGCCTTTGAGCGCGTCGAAGTGCTGAAGGGCGCCAACTCCACCACTTTCGGCGTTTCCGATCCCGGCGGCGCCGTCAACTTCGTCACCAAGCGGCCGAAGAGCGAGCGCTTCGGCGAGGCCTATGTCACCGGCGGCTCCTTCGACCATCGGGAGACCGGCGTCGATTTCGGCGACAATATCACCGAGGACGATACGTTCTCCTATCGCATCACCGGCAAGGTGAGGCGTGCCGACGACGAATATGACTATTCGCAGGACGACGAGAACTTCATCATGGGCGGCCTGACCTGGCGCCCGAGCGCCGATACCAATTTGACCGTGGTCTATGACCATCTGGACAAGAACGGCGTTCCAGGCGGCGGCGGTCATCCGGTCGGTTCGGACTTCGCGCGAAGCCGCTTCTTCGGCGAGCCTGATTTCAACTACCGCGACATCAACAGAAACACGCTGAGCGTCATGTTCGACCACGACTTCGGTTCGGGCCTGACCTTGAGTTCGAATGCACGCTACAGCAATACCAAGAGCAATTTCGGCTACGCCTATATCTCGGCGACACCGACGAACGGCTCGACCATCGCCGATCGCGCCTTCTTCGCCAACGACCAGGCGGCAGAGAACTTCATCATCGATACCCGCCTGCAATATGAGACGAATTTCGAGGATATCGACAGCCGCAGCCTTGTCGGTCTGCAGTACAATAACCTGCAATCCGACAATGACGGTTATTTCGGCGGCGCCCCCGGCATTGACTGGACAAACCCCGTCTATACCGGCGCGCCGGCCTCGGTTCCGCTCTACCAGAGCCTGACAAACGACCAGAAGACGACGGCCCTCTATCTGCAGCAGGATCTCACTTTCTTCGACAGGCTGACCGCCTCCGTCGGACTGCGCAACGACTGGCTGGACCTGCAGCAGCAGGACAACATGGCGGGCTCGACGACCGACGCCGATCTCAGCGAATTCACCAAACGCGCCGCATTGAGCTACAAGATTACCGATCAGGTCGCGACCTATGTCAGCTACGCGGAATCGGTGCTTCCAGCCTCGCTGACGCTCGATCCCGAGCGCGGCGAACAATGGGAAGTCGGCGTCAAATACCGGCCCGACGAATTCCCCGCTCTCTTCAGCGCCGCAGTCTACGACCTGACCAAAAACAACATCACCCGCACCAACCCGGCAACCGGCTTCCAGGAGACGATCGGCGAGGTTCGCGTGCGCGGTATCGACCTCGAGGCGAAGGCGGAGATTACCGACAATATCAGCCTGACGGCCGCCTATTCCTACATGGTTTCCGACATTGTCGAGAACGGCACGCTGGGCAACGAGGGCAACGAGATGTCGTTCGTGCCCAACCACATCGCCTCGCTCTGGGTCAATTACGGCATTCCCGGCAACGGCTTCCGTGGCGACATGAACTTCGGCCTCGGTGCGCGCTACACAGGCTCCTATTATTTCAACGACGCCAACACCCAGTCGACGGGCAGCAGCATCATCTTCGATGCCGCCTTCAGCTACAAGATCCAGGAAAACACGTCCTTCGACGTCAACGTCAGCAATCTCTTTGATGAGAAGCATGTGGCCTATGGTGGCTTCGGTGCGGATTTTTACAATCCGGGTCGCGCCATCTACGCAACACTGCGCCAGACCTGGTAGCCGGCCGGTCCCGTTCGCATCCCTGCGGACGGGACGACCTCCCCCTCAGAGCTAACGGATCTGCCGCATCCGCCGCCAGGCAGCCGGCGTATCGCCGGCGATCTGACGGAAGACCTTGGTCAGATGCGCCTGATCGGAAAAACCGAGCTGGGCGGCGATATCGGCGACGGCGATATCGCTTTCGACGAGCAGCCGCTTGGCATGATCGATGCGTTTTCCAAGCTGCCACTGCAGCGGCGTTTTGCCGGTCGTCTGTTTGAAAACGTTGGAAAACCAGCTTTCCGACAGGCCGACGATCTCTGCCATCTCGGCAACGGTCAGGCGGCAATCGCTCGGCCTGTCGATCCGCGCGATCAGTTTGTTCATCTGCGCCTGCGTCAGCCTTCCGTTCGGCTGCTCGCCACCCTGGCGGGGAATATCCAGGAGACCGCTGACGATGCTGCCGACAAGGCTCTCGCCATAAATCTCGTGTCTCGACGGGCTGGAGACCTCGTCGACGACAAGGCGGGCAAGCGTTTCGATGGCTCGAGTGTCCTGCATCTCGACCGAATTGCGCAGCGCCGTCATCGCCGCCGAATTGCCGACCGACGGCGCGAGGTATCGCAGCAGCCGGTCCTTGTGCATGTGCAGATTGAGGTGGGAGAAGCGGTGCGTCGTGCCGCTCGTCGTCCACATGGGCATGCCGGGCGGAACATAGACGGCTCGCGTCATCGGCCTGTAATGCTGCTGAAAATCGCCATCCCGGTTCGACATGCGGATCTGGGACGAGACATCGCTGAAGAAAATCATGATGCGCGGATCGTCAGAGAGGTAGTAGCCCCTCGCCCCGGATTGGCTTTCGGCTTCCCAGAAGACGCTGACGAGACCGTCGAACTGGCGCCATTTGGCCGGCGCCATGACCCGGATGCCTTCGGTGTGCCAGACCATGGAATGCCAGAAACTCAATATTGGGATCCATCCTTGCTCGGCATGATCGCGCCCGTCCGAAAGGCGGAGACGCCCGCTGCAGCCATTATCCCGACGGCCTTCCGAGGGCGATATCACGCTTTTCCTATCGCCTTCTAAGGCAAAAATAACATGAGTTCAATTATCATGTTTATCGATGTCCCGGCGGCATCAGCGTTCAGTCCGAGCGACACCCGCAGAACCCGAGAAGAGCCGACTGAGATTGATGGAGACTGTGGCTGCCGCCGAAAACGAACAAGGCGTCTGCCGGGGGAGGAGATCCAGCAGACGCCTTCTATGAGGCATGGCGACGGGAGGAGGATGTCGCCACGTAGACGCCGGCCCGGGAGGAGGTAGGCCGCGTCTGAGACGAAGCGACGAGGGAGGAGTTTCATCGCTTCGTTGACTTGGAATATAGGCCGATGGCTGCCAGTCTGCTAGGCACATATTTGCAAGGGTGCCATGCGCTATGCGTTGAGCGAAGAGCTCTCCGGACACAAAAAACGCGCCCGCCTTCCTCAGGCGAGCGCGTTTTGCATTCATAAGAGCCGCTCTTAGCGGCCGATGGCAGCGCGTGCGACGTCGCGGATATCACCACGAGCAATGCCCAGGTCGTTCAGTTCGCGGCTCGACATACGGCCAAGCTCAGTAACGGTTTGACGGTACTTGCGCCAGTTGTTGAAAGTGCGTGCGATGTTCATTGCAATCCCCTTTCCGTGGGTCCAGCGACAGCTGCCAGTTAGCGGCGCTTCGTTCGCTTTGATGAGAAATATATAATATGGGCCGGTGGAAATGAGTAGCGTTCAGACCACAGCGCACCTATGCATTTTACGCATGGCGCGACGATGAAGTGGCATCTTCGGAGGCAGGCGCCTATCCGTGAGTATAGTTGAAGGAGGCGAGCCGAAATCCCACGTGAAGACTGCGATCCTCCAAAGCCGATCAGGGGTACATTCGATGTCCAGCTCAGTCTGCGAAACCTATCCTGGAATATGCAGCAAATCCCGCCTCGCTCACCCTCGCCCCGTCCGCCTCTTCCATCCCGCAAACGACAACAGACAGAATGCGACCCGGCCAGCCATCGTCGATCTGCCTGCCAGTCTTCCGCTGCCCGCGGCCAATCCGATATCTGTCGTGGAAGTCGGATCGGCGGTTTCCCTGCTGGGGCTGCTCATCTTCGCCGCCCATGAGGAAATCACGGCCGCCGCCCCCGCGATCGCCTCCGCTCTCCAACGGTTTCTCGCAAACGCGCCGGCCGCCCTCTGGTAGCGCAGCATCTCATCCTATTGCAAAGCTTGCCCGGATGCCCCAAGTGCAAGTGGGCAGCGCTGGACATGACTGATGATCTTCAACGATTCACGGCTGACGATCGGTGTCGTTCTCCCGATACAGGAGCGACAGCGGCACGATATCGACTTCGGCCTTCAGCTGGAGCTTGCGCACCGCGCCGATGAGCTCGGCTTCTCGGCAATATGGGTCCGCGACGTTCCCCTGAACAGCGCCGCCTATCCGGACCCCGTCGGGCATTCCGACCCATGGGTGCTGCTCGGCGCATTGGCGGCATCCACCCGCTCGATCGCATTGGCGACTGGCGCAATCGTTCTGCCCCTGCGTCATCCGCTTCATGTGGCCAAAGCCGCCCTGTCGATGGATGTCTTGTCATCGGGCAGGTTCGTGCTCGGCCTCGGTTCCGGCGACCGTCCGTCGGAATTCGCTGCCTTCGACCGCAATGTCGATGTCCGCCGGGAATTGTTTCGGTCAAACTGGGCCGCACTCGTCAATGCGCTGGAGGGACGTCTCGGCCAGACAGGCGAGAACCGGTTCGATATCCGCCCGCGCAGCGGGCGCAGCGTTCCACTGGTCGCCGTCGGCTCATCCTCGCAGTCGCTCGAATGGATCGCCAGAAACGCCGGTGCCTGGATGACGTACCACCGGCCCCTTGCCGCCCAGAAGGACCGGATAGCCCTGTGGCACGGGGCTGTGCAGCGCACCACCACCGAGTTCCGCGGCATGGGGCAGGCCATGGCTCTCGATCTTCTGGATACGCCATCCGACCGTATCGACGATATCAATCTTGGATATCGAGCCGGACCGGAGGGACTGTTTGCCGCTCTCACCGCCCTGCGCAATCTCGGCGTTCACCACGTTGCCTTCAACCTGCTCGTCGATGGACGCAAGGCCTTTAGCGATCTCGAGATCATCGCACGAGAGGTTTTGCCGCGACTGGAGCAGGCCACCGAGTTGCAGGTATCGCGATAGCCTGCGGGCTGGCGAGCTAGCGATCGAAGAAATTCTGCCAAAGCTTCTCACCGACAAGGCAGTCCGTCGTCGGCTGGTTCATCGCAATTTCGCGGATCTGTTCCGGCTCTTCGAGCCCGCTGATCTCCCAGACCAGCTTCCTGCGCACGGCCACGGCGAAATCCTCGATCTTGTGGACCGGCAAAACGAATGAGCCGGGGCCGCCGATCACGCAATCGCCGTAATATTTGTCGAGCCCCTCGGGCACATCGGACGGCCGCAACATAATGGCAAGGCCGTTGATGATGATGCCCGCCTCCAAAGCGGCATCGCGCGCCGGAGTGACGGGGTCGCCGGAATTGTTGGGGCCGTCGCCGGAGACGTCGATCACTTCGCGATTGCCCTTGTAAGGGCTGGCGGCAAGCATTGACGCGCCTTGAACGATCGCAGCGGATATGGACGTGCGGCGCTGGGTGGCGATCGGTCGGGCTTCCAGTTTGTCGGCAAAATCCTGCGCATCCTTTTCCGTCTCGATCACCTGCCAATCGAGCACGGAACCGGGCACGACATAGCCGGCCCACTCAAAATAACTGATGGCGATCCGCCCGGTCAGCCCGCCTTTCACGGCATCGAGGAACTCCTTGTGCCGCAACGCCTCGACATAGCCTTCTCGCTGGATGCGAACCTCTTCATAATCCATCGAGCGGGAGGTATCGACGGCCAGCACCAGTTCGACATCGACTTCGTTTTGGCCTGATTGTGCGAGCGTGGCGGCAGCGCCGGACAGGCTCGCGAGCATCGCAAGTGTTGTCAGCATCATCACTTCCCATCACTGCGTCATGCCTGGAACTCTAACACAGCTTGGCGCAACGGCGACTGTTGCCGGAAAGCATTCTGTCAAATTTCGGTGATGTGGGGTGCCGTCGAAGGAACGGGCGGCATTTGAGCAGGCGTGCCTCGCGACCGGCTTCACCACTTGTGAAGAACTCATAGCCATTCTGCGGGACACTTGGCGATTCGCCCAGCAATGACGGAGATAGCATGCCGCTTCTGCAGTTTCCCGCCGACCGACGCACAGCCGATATCAGGCGCTGCGCCGAGGCCCTTCAGAACCTTCACGGCGAGGCCGCCAACCGCTTCTGGCGGTCGGAGATGGCCGGGTTCGCAGCCAATTTAAGAGAACAGGGCTGCAGCGATGCCGAGCTTTCGCGGCAGGCCGCCCTGTTCATGGATGCGGTACAGATGGAGCTTCAGGTCGTCTACGCCGCAGCAGCAGAGCGGTAAGAAGCGTTACTTGGGAAAGCGGTTGTAGAAGGATTGCGGGTCGTAAACGCACTCGTAGTTCAAAACGCACATTTCCCCGTTGGCCGCGCGCACCCTGGCGATATCGTATTTGTCGCCCAGCCGGCACCGCGCCGGCGGGTAGCGGAAGCTCCGGCCCCCAATACCCATGCGGACAAAGACCGCCTTCCTCTGCTGGATAATCTGAGCGAGTTCACGGCAGGAATGGTCACGCGCATTCACTTCCACCGCCTCGACGGCAAGGGCGCCCGTCGGGAGCAAGAAGGCTGCGGCTAAAATCAAACTTCTCATAGGACCTCCGAATGCGGGCGGGTTAGCCACAGGACCTGCAGCTTTCGTACGCGGTGGCGGCATTGTTGTCGCACGGCAAAGGTAGGACTTAGGCGGATCGTAAACCAGATCGACCCATCCGCATTGAGAGCCGGCTGGCATCAGATCTTGCCGCACGTGGCAAAGACCAGCTTTTTCAGTTTCTCTCCGTCATGCCTGCCCTGACGATAAAACCCGATGACGATCGACGTTGATCGATAGCAGCCATTCGGTGCCGGCTCAATTCTCAAGCCGTCCGGGTGGGCACTGATCTGCCCCATGGCGGCAGGTTTTTGCCTATCCCCCAATCTGGGGGTTCATTCGAATCGCCACATATACTATGTTTGCGGCGTGATATTCACACGAGACAGGTACTGATGCCCCCAGAAATGTCCGGCTTTGAATGCACCCGCGGCAATGCCGTTTCCGGCAAGCTCAAGCTTTCAAGCAAACTGCCCTACTTTATCGTCGCAGGACTTGCTGTGGCCGTTTGGGCAAATTCCAGCGAACAACCGCACGATACAGAGGTCGCAGCCAAGCAAGCTGCGCCGGCTTCGCTCGCGCGATAGCGCGAGGCCTCGGCCGACGATCATTCCGGCCGAGAATATGGCAACGAGATCCGTCGATCAAAAAAGACGGTCGAGCGGCTGCCTGTTACGGCAACCGATCAGCCTGAAACCATCTCTCAAATTCTGACGCCGTTCGCCTCGTCAAAGAGATGCACCTGTGCCGGATCGACGGTGACGCCGATCGTCTGGCCCGGCTGAACCGATCCCCTGCCCGTTTCGACGATCGTCATTTCGGGCGTCGTCGCCGCAGTGATGAAGGTCGAGGACCCTGTGGATTCCACGACCGCGACCGGCACGTCAAAACTTCCCTGCCCCTGATCGGTGATACCGATATGCTCCGGCCTGATGCCGGCAGTAACCTTGCGGCCGGGCTGGATCTGATGGTCGATGGCAACTTGCTGACGAACCGTGCCGAGATCGAGTGTCAGGCTTTTCCCGTCCTCGCCTGCAATTGCGGGGATGAAGTTCATCGCAGGCGAACCGATAAAGCCGGCGACGAATTTGTTGGCGGGCTTGTCGTAGAGGTCGAGCGGCCGGCCCTGCTGCTCGATGACGCCTTCGCGCATGACGACGACATGATCGGCCATGGTCATGGCCTCGATCTGGTCATGCGTGACATAGACAGAGGTCGCGTGCAGACGGTCGTGCAGGGCGCGGATTTCCTTGCGCATGTGCACACGCAGCGCCGCATCGAGGTTCGACAACGGCTCATCGAACAGGAAGGCCTTCGGATGGCGGATGATGGCGCGGCTCATGGCGACACGCTGGCGCTGGCCGCCCGAAAGTTCACGCGGATAGCGCTTCAAAAGATGTGAAAGGCCGGTCGTGGCCGCAACCTCTTCGGCAGCCTTCTTCGCTTCGGCCTTGGCGACCCCGCGCATGCGCAGGCTGTAGGTGAGATTTTCCTCCACGGTCATATGCGGATAAAGCGCATATGACTGAAACACCATGGCGACGTCGCGCTTGCGCGGCGGCACGCCGTTCATCAGGTCGCCGGCAATCTTCAAGCTCCCGTCGGAGATCGTTTCCAGGCCGGCCAGCGAGCGCAACAGCGTCGACTTGCCGCAACCCGAAGGGCCGACGAGTGCGACGAAAGTGCCCTTCGCGATGGAGAGATCGATGTTTTTCAGCGCATGGAAAGCGCCGTAATATTTGTTGACGCCGGCAAGCTCGATCTGAGGGGTCATTTGAGGGCTCCCGAGGTAAGGCCGGACACGATGCGGCGCTGCAAGAGAACGAAGATGGCAAGGATCGGCGTTACATACATCGTGGCGTAGGCCATGATGTTGTTCCATTCATTGGTGTTTGGCCCCATGAAGGAATTGAGCCCGACACTTGCCGGCTGAAGCTCGGCGGCCTGGATCATCGACTTGGAATAGACGAACTCACCGAAGGCCTGCATGAAGATGAGGATGGCGCTGACGAGGATACCGTTGCGGGCAAGCGGCAGGACGATGTTGAAGAAGGCGCCAACGCGCGAATTGCCGTCCACGAGGGCCGCCTCTTCAAGTTCCATCGGTACCGCCATGAAGGTGGCGCGCACCAGCACGACGAAGAAGGGCATGCTCTTGGCGGCAATCGCGATGATGACGGCAAGCCGCGGATAGTTCAGCATGCCGATCTGCGAGAAGCCGACGAAGATCGGCGTGATCATCAGGGAGGCCGGCAGGACCTGCAGCATGAGAATGAGGAAGAGGCCGATATCCACCCAGATATTGCGGTAGCGGGCCAGCACATAGGCGCAGCCGACACCCAATACCGTGATGATGACGACCGCACCGATCGCGATCATCAGCGAATTCCAGAGGTAGAGGCCCATGTTCCGGCTTTCCCAGACATAGGCATAGGTTCCCCATTGCGGCGAGGCCGGCCAGAAGCTCGGCGGTGTCGCAAACATCTCCGACCCGCTCTTCAGTGCAGTGATGTACATCCAGTAGAGTGGAAAGAGATAGACGGCCGCCATGATGATGGCGATGGCGAGCATCAGGCGGTTGCGTGCGGTCTCGCTCATCCGCGCACCTCATGCCGGGTCGAGCGGACGTAGACCACGGAGGCGAACATCACGAAGACGATCATGATGACGGAGATGGTCGCGCCCTTGGCGAAATCATATTGGCGGAAAGACAAATCCCAGGCCCAGTATTGCGTGACGTTGGAGGAATTGTTCGGCCCGCCCGAGGTGATGGCGGCAAAGAGGTCGAACTGCTGCAGCGTGAAAATCAGACCGAGTGCGATGATGGCCCCGATCGTCGAACGCATCATCGGCAAGGTAATCGTCCAGAAGCGCTGCCAAGCCGTGGCACCATCGAGTTCGGCGGCCTCATAGAGATCGCCCGGAATGCCGGATAGACCAACCGAGAGCAGGATCATGTTGAAGGACGTACCGAGCCAGATATTGGCGATGATGACGGCGTAGAGCGAATAGTGCGGGTCTGAGCGCCAGAAGATGTTGCCGGAGATGATGCCGCTTTCCTTCAGGATGAAATTCAGCACGCCGAAATCGCCAGAGAGAATCCAGTTCCAGATCGCGCCGACGACGAGACCGGGCATGACCCAGGAGACGAGAAAAAGGCCGCGCAGCCAGGAGGCGCCCGGGAAGTTGACCCAGAAGAACAGCGCCAGTCCGAAGCCGATCAGGAATTGCCCGGCAATCGAGCCGGTGACGAAGATCGCCGTGTTGTAGAGGATCGGCAGCGTTTCCGGCTGCGCGAAAAGGTCCAGGTAGTTCTTGAAGCCCACCCATGGACGCGAGAAGGTGCCGAGGCTGAACATGTCAACCTCCTGAAAACTCATCACCACATTGTAGATGAGCGGCAGGCCGGCCATCAGGAACAGAAAGCCGAGCGGAAAGGCGACGAGCACAATATCGAAACCGTGGCCGTCCCTGACGCTGGAAAGGATCCTTCTCATGGGTCCTCCATTGCTCCGAACGGGGCTGCCTGGCGCTTTCGCGGGAGACAGCCCCTGCCGGGAGGAAAAGATGGGATGGCCGACGGCCATCCGGTGATGGTGATGTTAGCCGAGGACTGCCTTGATCTTGTCGGCAGCCTGGTCAAGCGCATCCTTCGGGCTCATCTGGCCGGTGAGCGCCGCCTGGATGGCGTCCTGGATCGCCTTGGAGATCTTCGGCCACTGCGGATGAGGGCCGCGGGGCTTCGCATATTTCAGCTGCTCAAGGAAGACCTTGAGGGCCGCATCCTTCAGCGGCTGGCCGGTTTCCGGGATCGAGATGTCGGAACGAGCCGGAAGCTGGCCGAAATTCTTGAACATCTTGTCGTCCTGAGAGGCGAAATATTCGAGCGCCTTGAAGGCTTCGGCAGGATGTTTGGTGGTCGAGAAGATCGCCCAGTTGAAGTCACCCATGGCCGAGGAGCGCTCGGCGCCTTCCTTCGGAACCGGCAGCAACGTGACGCCCCAGTCGAACTTGGCTTCCTGCACCATGCGGTCCAGTTCCCAAGGGCCGGAAATCGCCATGGCGGCATTGCCGGAATTGAAGGTACCGGTCGAATCCCACTGGCCGCGCGTCAGCGTATCGGGCGAAGCGAGCTTTTCGTCGATGATCGTCTTCCAGACTTCGAGCGCCTTGACCGCGCCGTCGGCATTGATGTTCTCGTAGCTGCCACCGCCCATCTGCGCCCAGGGCAGGAACTGGAAGGTGCCTTCCTCGTTCGCCTTTGCCGAGAAGGCAAGGCCGTAGACGTTCTTGGCCGGATCGGTCAGCTTGCGGGCGTCCTCGACCAGCTCATCCCAGGTCTGCGGCGGCTTGTTCGGATCGAGGCCCTTCGCCTTGAACATGTCCTTGTTGTAGTAGAGGGCGATCGTGTTCGTCGCCTTCGGCACGCCGAAATATTTGCCGTCCCATTCGACCGACTTCAGCGGTCCGGGGAAGTAGTTCTCGGGCTTGATGACCTTCGAGTTCTTGATCATGTCGGTCAGATCAAGGAAGGCTCCGCGCGACGAAAAAAGCGCGTGTTCCGGATTGTCGACGGCGATGATATCGGGCGCCTGGCCGGTCGCATAGGCGCGCATCGCTTCGGTGACGACATCATCGAACTGGATCAGGCGGTACTCGATGGTGATGCCGTTGTGCTGGTCGTTGAATTCCTTGACCAGGTTCGGCGCCGGCTGAATGTCCTTGTCCAGCGACCAGAGCGTCAGCTTGACGTCTTCGGCCTTGGCGGACACGCCGAAGAGCGAAACGCCTGCGAGCGCCAGTGCGCCCAGAACTGCAAATTTGCGGATAGCCATGTTCTCCTCCTTTGTGGTTATCCATTCGGAATGGCCGGCATGTCCTCGCTGCCGGCCATATTCACTCAGACCGGATCCACGACGAAATCGCCGCCCCGGGCATGTTTGAGATGGTTGAGCGCGTAGACCTGGCCGGTCATTTCCAGCGCATCGCGGTAGACCGGATCATGCCAGCCTTCGATGTCGATAGAGCCGGACCAGCCGGCGAGCCGCAGCTCGGAAATGATGTCGGTCCAATTGCTGTCGCCGAAGCCCGGCGTGCGCATGAAGACGAACTTCTCCTTGCCGAAAATACCGTGCTCCCTGATGACGTCCCAGCGGATGGTCGCGTCCTTGCCATGGACATGGAAGATTTTCTTCGCCCATTTGCGGATCTGCGGCAACGGCTCGATCAGGTAGACCATCTGATGGCACGGTTCCCATTCGAGGCCGATATTGTCGTCCGGCGTTTCGTTGAAGATGAGTTCCCAGGCATCCGGATTATGGGCGATGTTCCAGTCGCCGGTTGCCCAGTTGCCGTCCATGGCGCAATTTTCGAAGGCGATCCTGATGCCCTTGTCGGCCGCACGCTTGGCAAGCTCGCTCCACACCTGCTTGTAGCGCGGCAGGCTGTCGGTCAGCGGCTTGTTGCGGATGCGGCCGGTGAAACCCGCGACACAGGTGGCGCCGAAATGGTGGGCGTTGTCGATGCAATCTTTCCAGCCCTGCAGGGTCTGCAGGTCGATGTCGGTTTCCTCCAGCGGATTGCCGAACATGCCGAGCGTTGAAATGGTAATGTCGCGATCGCCGATGGCGTCAACACTGCGCTTGCCGAGTTCGGCGAGATCCTGGCCGTTGGTCGTCTGCCAGAAGAAAGGCTCGAAGCTTTCGAAACCCATATCGGCGATCTGGGCAATGCGCTTGTCGGCGCCGCCCTTCGAGGCGCTGACCATGGTACCGATGCGAATGGCTTTGGCGGGGTTGCTCACGTCATCTATCCTTATGCTGAAATTTCAACGCGACGCCCGGTCCTGGCGCTCTCGATCGCACCGAAGACCATGGCGAGGCTTCTTATGTTGTCGGAACTGACTGTCTCCGGCCGCTTGCCGGTGCGGATCGCCTCGACGAAGCTTGCGATCACGCTGGCATGGCCATGCGTCTCTTCCTCGCGTTCAGGCGCGGGAACTTCGACAGGCGAAAAACCGTGAAGCAGGCCCGGCTCATTGCCGGAAACCGCTGCCTTGAAGCCATCGGCGCCATCCCAGGTCAGCATTCCCTTCGAGCCGACGATGCGCCACTGGCTTTCCCAGCTCGTGCGCTCACCTTCGGCGCACCAGGAGCCGCGATAGGTGAAGACCACATCGTCGGAGAATTCGAAAGTCGCGTTGGCCGAAGCGCCATGCCGATACCACGATCCTTTAGGATTGCGCTCGACGCAGTAGACGGCGAGCGGCTTCTTGCCCGCCACATAACGAGCGGCATCGAACGTATGGATCGCCATGTCGAGCAGCAGGACATTGTCCATCTCTTCGCGGAAGCCGCCGAAATGCGGGGCAATGAAGAAATCGCAGTGAATGCCGGTCAGCTCGCCGATCGCTCCGCTTTCGACAAGGCGGCGCATGCGGCGTACACCGGAAATGAAGCGACGGTTCTGAATGATCGCATGGATCTTGCCGGTTTCGGCCGCGAGATCGATCAGTGCCGCACCTTCCGCGAGCGAAGTCGCCATCGGCTTTTCGCTCAGCACGTGGCAGCCGGCCTTCATGGCCGTCGACACAACATTAAAACGTGCCGTCGGGACGACGACGTCAAAGACGATGTCTGCCTTGGTTGCGGCGATGACGGCGGCAAGATCGGCACCGATGCGAGCCTCGCTCAAGCCGAATTCCGCAGCGAGCGTCTCGGCGGCAGCCGGATTGACGTCAACGAGACCGACAACCTCGATTGCCTCGGCAAGATCAGGCGTTTCCTTGATAGCACGCAGCCAGCCTTTGGACATAGCTCCGCACCCGCACAAAACGGCATTCAATTTCACGATTTCCTCCAGCGGTGCGCTTCAGAATCCTCCCAAAACGCCTTCCGTAAACGTTTACGATACTAAGCGGAAACGTTTACTGCTGTCAATGCCAGCGCCTTTCGACAAAATGCTGCGAAAAATCTCAATGTGATCGGGCGCTTAGGCAAAAATCTTCGGCAATGCAGCAGAAGATTTTTTCGGATCGAGCAAAAATACATCTTCCCCTGCCCCAAATGCTTTCCGTAAACGTTTTCCCATGGCAATAAGGTACGATACTCGCGCATACCGGAAGAAAGATCGCTCATATGAAGGGTATCCGTCAGCTTGCAGAACATCTCGACATTTCGATCGGGACGGTTTCGCGCGCGCTGAACGGCAAGGCCGATGTCAACGAGGAAACACGCAAGCGGGTGCTGGCTGCCGCCGAAGAATTCGGCTACGTCGCCAATCAGTCCGGCCGCAGCCTTCGTCAGGGAACGACCAACGTCATCGGCCTGATGATCGAATCCAGCAAGGAGACGGTCGAAAACAGCGACAACTTCTTCCTTGGCGTCACCGGCGGCCTCCAAAGCGTGTTGTCGCGCCATAAACTCGATCTCGTCATGCTCCCCTGCCCTAGCGACGAGGATCCTTACGAATATCTGAAGCGCATGGTGGCGCGCCGCGTCGTCGATGCCATGATCATCTCCGCAACTCAACGCATCGACAAGCGCATCGACCTGCTGATCAAGGCGAAGATTCCCTTCGTCGCACTTGGCCGCAGCTCTTCCGGCGGCAACAACTTCACCTGGATCGACCTTGATTTCGAAGGTGTCGCGACCTGCGCCGTGGACCGGCTCGTCGCCAAGGGACATCGCCGTATCGCGATCGCCGCGCCGTCAGGCGAGATAAATCTCGGTTATGTCTTTGTCGACGCCTATCGGAAGGCTCTGGAAAAACATGGGATCAAGTATGATCCGAAGCTGGTGATCCGCGTGAAATCCAGCGAACAGGGCGGCTATCAGGCGGGCGAAGAACTGTTGCGGATCGACAACAGGCCGACGGCGATCATCCTGATCTACGAACTGATGGCGATCGGCCTCTACCGCCGCCTCGTTGAAGCCGGCGTCGTCCCCGGCCGCGATCTCGCCGTCATCGGCTTCCGCGAGGAACCCCGCGCCAGATTCCTGCAGCCGACGCTGACATGCTTCCGCATGTCCCTGCCAGACCTCGGCGCAGCACTCGCCGAAACCCTGCTTGCAAGCATGCCCGCCTATTCGGAGATCTATCGCAACGATGTCCGCAACCGTATCTGGCCGCTGGAGCTTGCTCCCGGTGAGAGCGATGCTTTCAGCATCAGAAGTTGACCTCCGATTGGAGGCTTGCAATTGCCCCCAATTCGGGGCCAAGTTTCCAATGAGAATTGAAGGCGGCATGGATTACAACACGTTTTGCACAAAGATGTGGCCTCGATTACTGCGTCACTTCGAGCGAGAGAGAGAAATCTCACTATGTGGCGCTCTCAGGCGACTGCAACCTTCGAGGTATCATGACGCACCAGCCGAAATCGAATACGGGCTCGTCAGAAGCCCCAAGCAACCTGTCGATCAAACGTCTTCTAGAGTTTCTCGCAGCCAATGGCGGCGGATTCGCGACAGTGGAAGGCGATGGATTTGAGCCCCTTGATCAAAAGGTTCTTGATGCCGCTGAACGTGAGCAACTCATAACCCGCTCCAAGCATAAAAGCGGCGCCTGGGAAGCTTACATCATGACGAAGCGCGGCTACGCCTTTATTGGTGTATCCACGCCCTCACGGTGGACGAGTTTTGTCATTCGGGCTCGAAAGGCGCTCGGTTTGCCGATAAGGTGACCGGAGCCCAAGCAACCTACATGTTTGAGGAATCCTTTGCGAACTGATTGCAACATGTCGCCGCCCGCTAACTAGCCAGCCAGCGATGAACGGGCCGGCAGTTTGAATTCTCTTCGAACCCGGTTCGTGACCGGACGAAGCCGCGTCAGCGCATCTATGAAGCGTCGCGGCCCCTGAGCGTTAAATATCAAGTCCATGACTGAGCCCGACTGGCTATGCGCGCCGCTGTGCCCCACTCGGTAAATGGCTCCCGCAAATGGTAGGGCAACAAGTGGTTTGGCGGTCTCTTTCACTCGCGAAGACACGGAGACGTGGCTCCCGCACATCTCTTTTATATAGTCGTCATCAGCCTCTGCGACATCTTCCGGTAACTCAAAAATATCGCGGCTCAAAATGAGCGAAGTTCCGCAGAAATGGGAGAAATTGTTGTTAATACAGACAAGGCGACCGCCATCGCTCCACACGAGCCCCCGTGTGATTTCCCAGCCGGTTTCGCTTCTGTTCTCGCCAACGAATTGCGCGATACGATTGCTGACGAAATCATCGTCGTCAACAATCATGAAGTAATCGCTGTCCTTCGCTTTGATCAGACCAGCCATTACCCGCCGGCCCTTGTCCAACCGGAAAGCATCATAAAACACCTGCCTGTCGCCGCCAGGAAGTAACTCGTGATTTCTATTCGGAGGAAAGTCGACGCGAAGAACTTCAAACTTTGGCGGCAGAGGTGGTATATCCGCGCCATGGTTGCAAACGACAATTGCGCGCCAGTTATCGGAAGTCTGATTGGAAATTGATGCAAATGTCTCCCGCAATCTCTTCTTCAGTTCCTGCCAGTCCTTGGCATTGTCTTGATGCCTGACGGGAATAATAAACGCCAGCCTCATACTCCCTCCGATCAGTTATGAACCACAATTAGACGACGCCTCTCTATTTGCTGCGGCGCAAACATCCACCAGCGAGCAAATAGTCGTAGCGCGTCGAATAACCTGCCGATGAGTAACTGCATTCGAAGCCCTCCTTTCTTATTCGCTCAACAACGGGGCGATGTTCAGGTCGAAGCTAGTAACGCCGCTTCCGATTTTTCACGCTCTGCGTCAGCCAACCCGGCCAATCACTGTCAGTGATGGTGACGCAATGCCATTGATCGCGGCTAAACTTCGATGTTGGATAGTCTCCGTTATCAAGACGACATTCTATATCATTTGATGGAAGTGACCTTATAGCCCGTGACCTGCATCGTCAGCCTGGTACCCGGCGCCATTGGTGTCCATTTTCCAGCCCAACCCGGATCGGCACCATTGGCCACCCAGATGTCAAAAAACGGCTTCATCGGAAGCGAAGGAAAAACCCCGCCCGTATCTTGGGGCGTGATCTTCGCAACCTGTCTTCCGTCTACGTACCAGGTGATTGATTTTCCTGCTTCATAGGCGATCCCTAAGCGGTAGCTTTTCCCGGATAAATCGCCCGGAATTAATGGTGCGTTCGAGCCCCTGCTCCAAAATGCCTTCTTTTTGCCGTTAACATTCGTCCAGGCTGTGATCGTTAGGCCCTTCACACCCACGAATTCGAAATCTATCTCATCGCCGTTGACATCGGGTCCCATTACCCAGAGAGGCGCAGCAACCAGCCCAGACGCCATCTTAGGAAGGGTAACATCGACTTCCCACAGCGCCTTGGAGCGAAAGTCGTTGGCCTGGACCTGTCCGGATGCTCTTTCGCTCACACTCAAGTTGAGAGTGCCATTTGTAATCTGCGCGTTGGCAGACCTCCAATTGTAACCACCAAGCTTTCCCTCACCCCACTCGGAAGGGAAGAACAGGTTCCTGTAATTGAAAGCCTTGAGCTGAACACCTTTCCAGTTTGGCAAGCTTTCCGCATGAACCATCGAAACCAATGGCCCCGAAGCAATGGTTAAAGCGAGCATTAATCGCTTGACGACGGACATCGGCTCTCCTTTGTGACGAAGCATCAGAGCAACTAAGCTTCAAAAAATGGATTCTATGGGGCAATGTTTGCACGATTGAGACAGAGGCACTCAGAGCTGTGGCGGCAACTCGGTCAAACCCAGACGCGTCAGCGTATTACTGGTTCCCCGTGATAGCGTCGCTGTGACGGTTTAGACACTCCGAATCCCACTTCCATCATGAGACGCGGCGTGCTTCTCGCGAGTGTTCCCATATGAAATCCGAACGGGTCTTCGACGAAACCGGTACCGGCCGGCCCCGTCAGTGTCATTGCCTCCTTCTCGCCGTAGAAGCTTAGGACCTCGTCGGCGGGATGGCCGACGACCAATGTGAATTGATGCTTCAAACGTCTTCGCCGATGGCTGCCACGCACATACACATGTGGTCCCGCGTCAACATCAACATCAGTGAGATAAAAGAAGAACTTGAGCATTCTCCAATCATCAAGGTCGAAGTGAAACTTGAATGAAGCACGGCTCAGCTCAGCCTCTGTGGCCGATCGTGTCGGAAAGCTCCACCACGTGCGGGTCGTAATGACTCGTGCCTCCCCGCCCAGGTAATTTTGCGCTATGGCAAGCAGAATCGGATCCTGCTGGACGGCTAGAGCTGCCTCGCACTTCAGAACGCGCTCGAAGTGATGGCCGCTTAGGATAGAGCGACCAAATTGCATTTCGGCCATTCCATGGTCGCCGGGGAGGAACTCAATACGCCGGTCGAAATTACCAAAACAAGGAGTTTTCCAACCAAAATCCGAGATTGCCATACAGATTTCGGAGGGTAGATCGAGACCAGTAAATATCCCGCCCCGACGCAAGTCTTCGGCCGCTTTCCGAGCGTCAACGTTACCGAACATTGACTCCGCGGAACTTAATTTCGGGGCAGCTTTCGCCGTTAGCCAGTGGGCGCGACGAAAAGGCAGTATACGCGCTAAGACAAACATGAGCAGCCAGGCCGGGTTTTCGCAGACATCCTTGAGATAGGTAGGAATGCGAGCACTGATCCGACGCAAAGTGCCTCCGGACCGAGCTATCGATTCCAGATCTTTTGCCCGCGATACGGTTTCAGGCACGGTAGATCCCTCCATAAATCGACGGCATGAATGCTGATAGAACCGCACGCGCCTGCGCTGACCATCAGCGACTTTCAACTGGCGTGAACTCGCATTTAAAGACCTAGGGGGCGACAACGGTTTTTCTATAGTTGCAAGCCAAATCCCGCAAAACGCAATTCCCGCACTTATACGAAACCCATCGGTCGCTCGTTGCGCTCACGTTGTAACCGCAATATGGCTGCCTACAGCGGCGTAAATTTATATCCTGTGACTTTCATCGTGAGCTTTGAGCCAGATGCCATCGGCGTCCACTGGCCCGCCCAAAGAGGATCGAGCCCGTCAGCAACCCAAAGGTCGAAATAAGGCTTCAGCGGCAGGGAAGGAAAGAATAGCCCGCCGGTGTCCACGGGAGTGATTCTGGCAACCTGTTTCCCATTCACATACCAGGTAATCGAATTGCCGGGGTCATACTCGATCCCCAGCTTGTAACTCTTTCCGGAAAGATCGCCTTTGATAAGCGGCGCATCAGAGCCCATGCTGTAGACAGCTTTTTTGGCTCCATTCACTTTTGTCCAAGCTGTGATCGTCAGCCCCTTTGTTCCGACGAACTCAAAATCGATCTCGTCGGCATTAGCGTCCTTGCTCATCAGCCATAACGGCGCCGCGACCAACCCCGGCGCCATCTTGGGAAGAGTGACCTCCACTTCCCAGCGCCCCTTGGCCGCGAAAGTGTTGCCCTGAACTTCGCCAGATGCCCTTTCGGTCACACTTAAATTCAACGTACCGCTCACAATTTCCGCGTTGGCCGCTTTCCAATTGTATGCACCAAGCTTCGCCTCGTTCCACTCGGCAGGAAAGAATGGGTTAGCATAGTTCCATAGCTTCAACTGCACCCCAGCCCAATTGGGCAGAGTTTGCGCATTCGCGGCCGAGCTTGCGGCAACAAATGAGAATATTAGAAAGTACATTAGCCGTCGGGAGGTGCGCATGATAGCTCCAATCTTCAGGTCTTGGCATCTGTGAGGTTCCATGGAGGCTCATAGTTGCATTAAACGCTGCGGCAACCCAGAGATTTTGCTCGGCGGTATGGCTTTTTGCTGTGCTACCGGACAATCAATCGGAACGCAAAAATGGCCGAAATGATCTTTTCATGCGCTCGCAAGTCGGACGCACTGCAGACGGTTTCGTACACCAAGGTCACTCGCCCGGAAACGAAACACACCCGGCAGGCATGGAATTTCCGTTGTATTTCCAGCGCTTAAGGGCTCGATATGTGATGTCGTCACAGAGGACGTCAAAAACCATGATGCACTGCGAAATGCGGCTGGCATTGTCGTTGGATATTGGGTAGAAGGTTCGGCAGTACCAATGGATGGACGACGCCTCATGATGCCAGAGACGGCGATTACCATATGCATCTGCACGTTTCGTCGGCCTCAGATCGCAGCTACCTTGGCTTCACTGAAAAAACTTCAGCTTGAACCGAACTGGAATGTACGCGTCGTCGTCGTTGACAACGATTTTGAGCCCACGGCGCGTGGCATTGTCGCGAAAGCCGCCGAACAATTGTCGTTCCCGGTTACCTACCTTCACGCCCCTGCAAACAATATATCGATAGCGCGCAACGCATGTCTGGAAGCGGCTACTGGCGACTACATGGCTTTCATTGACGACGACGAGACAGTCACGAGCCGATGGCTTACTGAATTGGTTGCGGTCGCACAAAAAAGCGGGGCGCAAGCAGTACTCGGGCCGGTGCGTGCTCTCTATGATGCCGGAATGCCCGAATGGATGATTCAAGGCGACTTTCATTCCACCTTTCCGGTTTTTGTCAAAGGCGAGATCGTTACAGGTTATACTTGCAACGTGCTCATGGATCGGCGTTCAGACAAAATCAGCGATCTTCGTTTCGATCTGTCCCGTGGTAAAAGCGGTGGAGAAGACACAGATTTCTTTGCGCGGCTCCATCGCCGTGGTGGCCGAATCAGCTACGCGGAAAATGCATGGATAGAAGAAGTTGTCCCGCAATCACGCGCAAGCCTTAAATGGTTGTCGAGCAGGCGGTTCCGCTCAGGCCAAA
Organism: Hyphomicrobiales bacterium; assembly: GCA_900471515.1. Lineage (GTDB taxonomy): Bacteria > Pseudomonadota > Alphaproteobacteria > Rhizobiales > Rhizobiaceae > Rhizobium. Next base: position 202,083 of record UCFC01000010.1, read on the forward strand.
CGCACGGCCGAATCGTCTCGAGAGACAATCCACAGTTGATGGCCCGATTGAGCGCTCTTATGATGGCGGCAGCGAAGGCCGCGTATTGCTTTGGAACGACCGCTTTCGGCCTGGTTTCCCCAGTACAGTGGCGTCGGAATTATCTGCGTGGCATGTTACATCTGGGTGCCATCAGTGCGTTGATAGGTGCACGGGAAATCGAACAATACGGAGCAGTGCTGACGGATGGGAAAAGCGCCAATGTCGGCCGATGAAACCGACGCGACCACAAAGGATCCGGCACACTCCTATCAGCATTTGAAGACAGGAAGGGCCAAAGCCGCATTGAGCGGCATTATTTGGTCGTCTTTCAACAGCCTTGCCCCTGCCGCGGTTGGCGCGGGTGTGTTTACGATCACATCACGTTTCCTCTCGCCCAGCGAATTCGGCATTGTTGCATTTGCCGCGAGCATAGCTGGATTTGCCAGCGCGGTTGCACCGGTCGGATTTGGAGAGGCAATTGTCCAACACAGGGACATTACCAAGAAACATCTCGACACTGTTTTTTGGCTGTGCATGGCCTCTGCAGTGGTTATCTATGTCGCTCTTTTGATGGCAGCATGGCCTCTATCCTTCATGACAGGAGAAGCCGAACTCGCCTTGTTTGTTCCGATTGTCGGAGCGCGAGTGATTTTTGACTTAGCAGCCACCGTCCCGAATGCGCTGCTTACGCGTTCGATGTCCTTCAACCGTCTGGCGATACGCACGACAATGGCTTCTATCGTCTCTGCCATCGTGTGCCTTTCAGTTCTTGCCATGGGATACGGAGCTTGGGCTCTCGCGCTCTCGCAGCTCTCTGCTGCGGTGGCCGCTTCGATCGCAGCTCTCGTTTCCGTCAGATGGCGTCCAGGATGGCATTTCGACCGGGCTGCATTGGCCGACCTCAAGCGGTTCGGTCTGTTTGCGTCCGGCAATCGCATCCTGACGACGATAAATGTGGACCAGTTGATGGTCGGCTCTCTTCTTGGGGCTGGGCCGCTCGGCCTCTACGGATTTGCGCAACGGATATATCAAATCCTCAGCCAGCTTCTGGTTGGGGTACTGAGTTCCGTTTCTTTTCCGCTTCTTTCAACGCTGCGAAACGAGCACGAAAAACTCCGAGAGGTTTATCTGTCGGCAACCTTCATTTCGTCTGCAGCGTCATTCCCGATATTTGTCGGCCTAGCCTCTGTCGCCAGCGACCTGATACCACTCGTCTTCGGCCCACAGTGGATCGATGCACTGTGGGCGCTGAGGGCCTTTTGTCTGATTGGACTGCTTGCCTGTGTCGGTGTATTGCAATCTTCCCTGATACGCAGCCAGGGTAAAGTTGACTGGTGGATGTGGTACATGGTGGCAAATCAGGTACTGACAGCTACTGTAGTCTTATGCTTCTACCGCTTCGGCGTGAGTGTAATGGTCTGCGCCATAGCTTTAAAAACATGCCTCTACTGGCCAGTATCGGCGGTGATGACCGCCAAGCTTCTGAAGATCAGTCCGTTGAGCTATTTGAGGCCGTTCCTTTTGCCGACATTCGCGGCCTTGCTGATGTTCCTATGCGTTATTCTTGCCCAGCGATCACTAGCTGATGTTGATCCCGTGGTGCGTCTCGCGGCGGAAATCGGCTGTGGAGCGGTGGTTTATCTCGTAGCAATTCTTTCCCTAGGGTGGCGAAGGGTTGTTGAGTTGATGTCAATTGTCAAAAGGACACATTCGAATGCTTAGCTGGCGCGAGGTGCATCGCAAAACTGCATTTCATCGCACTCTCGAATAGGAACTTAACTAGATAACCGACAACGGGATTGCCAGTTTCGTCAATCCAAACCATTCGACGTGACGAAGAGAAAACGAGGGCTCTTAAGTGAAACTCATTTACTTTCAAGGCGTAGTTCCGAATTTTGGCGACGAACTTAATCCGTATATGTGGAGCAAAATACTCCCCCCCGGTTTCTTGAACGAAGACAGTTCCGAACTATTTCTCGGCATTGGCTCGATCCTTCACAAGCACGGTTACCCAAGCGAAGCTATCAAGCATGTCCTGGGCTCAGGTTACGCAGGCTACGGCAGTCCGCCGGAGATTAATGACGGATCCTGGAACATAGTATTCGTGCGAGGCCCCCGAACGGCCGCGACGCTTGGATTGCCACCCGAAAAGGCGATAGCCGACGGCGCCATTCTGCTGCGAACTATCGACCTGCCGGAACCACGGGAGCAAAGCGAAGTTGCGTTCATGCCCCACTACGAGAGCCTCAATCGAGGTTTCTGGCCGGAGGCATGTAAACTGGCCGGAATTAAGCTCATTGATCCGACCCGAGATCTTGATGAGATTATCGGGCAGATTCGAGGCGCCAAGCTGCTCGTCACCGAGGCCATGCACGGAGCGATAGTCGCAGATGCTCTACGAACGCCTTGGGTATCGGCGAGACCTATCTATAGTGGACACCACGCAAAATGGCTCGACTGGGCCGAGGCTCTGTCGCTGGATCTGCGCCAGCCGCGACTTTGGCCATCGAGCATCGCGGAACTCTATACGCGCCTCACGAGACGAGGCTCGCCAGAAAGCATCGTTGGGCGGCTAAACAAGCGCGCTGTTGCCACTCCAGCAAACGCAATCTTGACCTATGCAGCTGCTAAGAGACTCCAGCAGCTCGCCAAAATGGATCCGCAGCTCAGCCGCGACGACGTGATCGAACGTCAGACACAGCGTGCTCAGGAAGCGATTTTCAGCTTTGTCTCCACCCGTACCGAGAGCGTGGCACGCGCATAAGAAAGCATATCTCTAACCACCGATCTGCGGGCGCACTTGCCAAAGAGCGCCCGTATTGCCCGCGATAGACACGGCGTAGAATTCCGCAGATAATCCCGAGCGCCTCCGGGGAGAACATAACAACGTTGCGAAATCCCCATCATGAATCTGTCCCGAAGGGGTCACCCTACAAAGCTTTCCAAATACAGTCAAACGCGACGGCTGCTGTCACCAATATTACAGCAACGCGAGAGCAGCTTTACGGACATTTAAGCTCTTTCTGTTCAGATCGCTCATCGGCGCAGCATCATGATAATACTGCCATTTCCTAATCGGCTATCGGCAAATTGAAAATGGCAGCAGGTCATCCATCTAGAATTTTTCAGCGAATTTTCAGCCGAAAGGCTAGGAGCTCCCGCAAGAGCAACTTGCGGCAGCGTCGTCGATTATCGCTTCCTCTCGATGAATATTCCGCAATCTATGCAGTCGGTGATGTTCACGGGTGCTATGAAGAACTTCTGGCGGCAGTGAACAAGATACGCATCGATGCCGCGAGCTATACCAAAGCCCTTGTCGTCTTCTTGGGTGACTACGTCGATCGAGGACCGCGATCACGCGAGGTTATCGATTACCTGGCAAACGACGGCGACGACAAGATCCATCAAATTGCCCTGTGTGGCAATCATGACGCCGCATTTGCACGGCTGCTCGATGATCCGCACTGTGCCGAGGAATGGCTACGATTTGCGGGACAAGAAACTCTTCTATCCTACGGCATTGATGTAAGATATATTTTCGAACACGGCGGTGTAAAAGCTTTGCACGCTGCCCTGAAGCAACAGGTGCCGACGCACCATGCGGAATTTCTACGGCAACTTCCGACGATGCTTGAAGTTGGTGATCTGGTATTCGTCCATGCGGGCGTCAGGCCCGGCATACCCCTACAAAGTCAGAGCGATCAGGATCTCCTGTGGATCCGAACGCCGTTCCTCGACGAGGGTCCGCAACTTCCTGTTATTGTTATTCATGGCCATACGCCCGTGGGGAAACCTTTCTTTGGAAATGGTCGCATAGGCATCGACACCGCCGCTTTCGCAACTGGCAATCTTACAGTTTTGAAGATTGCCGGCAAATCGGCACAAATTCTAACCTGATGGCTGGCTATTCTCATTGTGGGCATAGCGCTCGCCCAGCTTCTTGATATCCAGGCCCTCCCAGCTAAAACTCTTCTTGCGATCTTCCACCATATCGCGAGTGGCCTCGAGAAGATATGGAAGGAGCGCATCGCTGACGATTGGAAGAGCCGCTGCAATTTTCTTCGGATCGCCACTCGTGAAGAGAGTTTTCAGGTCTTTCCTGAGATCGCGTGACGCCTCTTTGAGTGTGGCTGCGCTCAAATGGTTCCAGAAATAGAGCCGCGCAATAAGCGAGAATTGATCGGCCGGTGCCAGCCTCACTGAAATGGACATTAAGCGCGCTATATCGGTCGGCTCTTCTGCCTGAACAGCGCGGGTCATAGCGAGTCTAAGCCAAAAATTGCTATTGCTCGGCATACAGGAAATAGCGTGTCGGAAATATTTCTCGTTGAAGGCTAGGGCTTTCGACCACGCAGCATAATCTGCAATCTCATCGCCTTCATCAAAATGACGTAGGGCAATCGTCGCCCCAGCCATTAATATATCCGATCGGCAGAAACCCTCATCGACGATCGCACCTGTGTCAGCAAGAATTTTCGATAGATTGATTTTGCTGGCTTGATCCGTCTTTTCAAGACGCTCGGCGATGACAAACACATTCGCAAATCGCGCAGATTGGGCAATCTCTGAATATGCGAGTGAGAAAAGAAGTGCCGCCACGACCAGGAAAAATATCCGCTCACCCAAAACTAATGCTTTCCGCATGGATATTTTTCAAAATAAACGTTGATGGGGATTGGCTTTCCAGAGGTGTATTACCTAAAGGTCAGCCGCCCTTTGGCGAGCGGCTGTCATCAATCAAATCAAAAAATGAATGGAGCCTTAGATACCCGTGCGGCTAACCTGCTCTACGATTTCGGTCGTGAAGTTTCCGCCGCCTGCTCGACCGACTCGAAGCAAGTTGCCGGTATCGGTGGCCGTTCCGTTGATGCCTGTTCCCGTTCCGCCTTCCCCGCCGCCGGTAATTGTAGCAGGCGAATTGGAGGTAATACCCGAAGCCTGACTCGCAGCACCACCGGGTCCAAGCGCGGCCACAGCAGTCTGACCTCCGAGCGCTTGAAGGAATGCAGTCTGCACACCGGCCAATGCGGGATTCGTCACGAGCGCCTCTGCAAGCGCCTTGGCAATCGCATCTGCGAGATCGGGGTGAGCCGCCCGGCATACATTTGCTGCGCGCCCAAGACCAGCACCGATCGCCGCTTTCTGCGACACAGTTGTCGCATCGCTAGCCCCGAGTTCCAGAATCTTCCCTGTAAGATCCGTTTCAGTTGCCGCCAGCAAGCGGACCTGATCAATAATCTCACTCTCGGCCCGATTACCCCCGACAAGACTTGATGGAGAATTATTAAATTCAGCTAATGTAGCGTCTGTTGCAGCACCACCATTTAACAAGCAGCTTCCAGCAAAAGACAGCGTTGCCGAGCAAAAAAGAGCGCCCGCCATAAAGAAAACTCTTGCGATCACTTTGGTCATATTGGTCGCCATGATTAAATCACCGTTAAGGACATATTACCCGGAAATGCCTTTCAGGCAATCGGCTTCCGGGTAATAATCCCAAAAATGGAATATTATTGTTAATACACTAGTTTCCAAGATCGTTGATCGAATTCTTAGTAGAATTCGCGTCGTCCGATACACCAGAGATAGTAGACGTAATCGAGTTCAGGATATCCAGGAACTTGACGAGCTCAACCGAGCTTGCATTCGAAATATACAGAACATCCTTGTCCGCCATCCGGAATTGCTGGATCGCAAATAGCGTCGCTGGATCCCGCATGTTAGCACGGAATATAACAGGAACCTGAGCGCCCTGGAAACGCGACACGTCGATGTTCAGCTTTTTGAGAATATTGCGATCGACCTGTCGGTATACAACCACCTCACGCGGATCAGCTCGATTGTCGAGGACGCCACCAGCCTTGGCGATAGCCTCACCAAGCGTAAGATTCGAGTCTTCAAACTCGATGCGCGCATTCAGCCCCGACGCCCCAAGAGCGATATATGTTCGGCGCTCGTGTTCTACCGAAATCGTATCGCCCGGCGCCACGAAAATATTCTCCGCCGGATTTTTCAGAAGTGTCTCATAGGCAACCGTGGCGATCTTGCCTCGGCGCTGAAGCGTGATGTTGGTTTCAATATTGGGAGTCGTCAGACCGCCGGCAGTGGAAATGACGTCAAGAACGCGATCACCTGCCGGCGTCACCGGAACCTTCTGCGGATCTTTCACGTCGCCGACAACAGCAACCTCGCTGGAGCGGCTTGTCGTCGTGGTCACAACGACCTGCGGCTCGATGGCGCGCGTTGCAAGCCTATCCTCAATATCCCGCTCCACCTCCTCCTTGAGGCGGCCCGCTGCCGGCACGCGCCCAGCATAAGGAACACTGATCGTCCCGGTCCGATCAATGGTCTGCTGAGGCAAGGTAATGTAGTTGCCAGGGCGGCTACCGGCGTCTGACGGAATGAAAAGACCACCGGACTGCGCTTCGAATATCGACACCTGAACCATATCACCATAGCCCAGCGGTATATCCGGCGCACCACCGCGCCCGCCTCCAAAGCCGGCCTGAAGCGTATTGGGCTTCACATCCTCAAAATACGGAAGAATAGCTTTGTTGAAATCAATCAGGACGTAATCGATTCCCACCTTACGTTCCGGCGTGGTGACTTTAATCAACGCCTTCTTGTCAAAATCAACATGATCGGGTCCCGATCGCGGTAAAGATGTGCAGCTAGATAGCGCGATCACGGTCGTAAAAACGATGCCGCGACGGTACATGGCGGAAATGCGCATATTCAACCCGTTCAAATGTCCCTAAATGTTCCATGCCCTTCGCAGTCGCAAAACACAAGTAGTATTTCCACGGACCTGGGCGATTACGGCCAACGCCTTGTTCTTGTTGCAGTGAAGCCACAGAAAGCGTTAACGGACGTGGTTAATATTCCGCCATTTTACACACCTCTAATACAACGACACCTTAACTATAGAGAACAATGTGGTTGAAATGCGAATCGAGCAACTGATCGAGTCATTGATTATAGCTGAGATGCATTTTGTATAGTCATTTTCGACGGGTTGTGTTTCTTCTTCACCTGTCTCGTATCCCTTCCGTGACAGACTGAAATAGTAGCCGCCAAGAATGCCGCATATAACACCGCAAATCCGGGAATCTGCAACGAGAAATCGACCAAAGCATGGATAGCGACAAGAACAGTGCCGGCGAAACCGACAAACGGAATCGGTCTCAGTCGTTTGCGCTGGCCGTAGCCATGCCAGAAAGATGTCCCGATCAAAAGAAGAAATGCAGCCAAAGTCAAAGGGAATACGATGCCCAGAGTGAGGAAGCCCTCGAGATATGAATTGTGAGCACGATCGAAGATCCCAGCTATGCCGCATGATGGATCGCGGTAGGCCGAGAAGGCCGTCCGGAACGTACCGAAACCTGTCCCGTAAAGCCAATGCTGCCCCACCGCTTTAACAATATCCGGCCACACGCAGAACCTGCCGTCGTCTAGCCCATTTACACTGGCCCGAAAGATTGCGCGGCTGGCCAAGAGATCGGCGATTCCGAGGATCAGCACAATTGCAATAATCACGCGGCTCCAACGCCTTGCAGCGCCCTCTCCCGGCCTCTCCCCGAACTCCCGGGAAGACCTCTGCGTTCGATGAAATGCGAGCATGGGAAAATAGACCAGGGACGCTGTTCCAAATGCAAAGATACCTCCCCGCGACTGCGTCAACATCAGGGATGTGAATGCTACCACTGTAAGTGCGCAATAGACAGCCAAAGGAATTCCTCTCAGGCCATCCTCGGAACCCTGAGACGGCGACCGACCAAAATACTCCCGGCCGCTCTGCACTGCGAACGTCATCAGCAGCAGGAGAACGACCCCTAAATAGGTGGCAGCCGTGTTGCGATTGACGAACACTGCCGTGAGGCTGTCGATATACGCGTCCTTTTCAACCGCAAGCAAACTATGAGGCGCGAGCAAGAACTGCAGTAGTCCGAAAAGAGAAACCAAACCACCACCGATTGCGAGAACACGCAAAATGATCAATGAGCGCTCATCGGTGTCCGCAACGATCAGACCTGTCAGGAACGTCATGGCGGGCAGCGCCAGATAAAGCAGCGCGTTCAGCGTGTCCGAGGGTTCCAGCGATATTCTGACATCGGCCAGCCCAGCCAGATCGTAAGCGTCCTTCCAGATGGATCCTTCCGGGAGCGCAATCGGGGAACTGCCATAGGATTGAAGAAGGATCCATGCACATAAGATAAGAAAAATGATTAGGGCACCGGAGAACACATGCCCGCCACGCTTCGGCTTGCCGAAGATCAGCATAGCAAGAAAAGCAAGAACAAACATAATGGCGCAAATGCCGGTAAAGGCAACGGTCTGCACAAGACCGTAAGGTATCGCGGCCGCAATTACGACACCCCCGTATAGATACGCAAAGCCTTTAGCGAGTTTGTCCATCGATGTCCTTGACAGCCTCTCCGCACGAATTCTGTGGGGCGGCAGGTTTTCTGAGGGAAGCCGGCGGATTTATCAAGCCCTAGCTCTACACAATGCGAATTCGATTAGTTGTATCTTGGATACAGGTAGAAAAATTCGGTGGAAGTGCCGTTTCGTTAAAATCTTCCGTAACCGCTTAAGCGGATCTCGATCTTCCGTCCTTATGGTCCTCGCAACGCAACAAACGAAGCGTTTTTGCTATTCCTTCGGCAAGCCACCAGTTTCGTGGTCGCTCCGATGGGAATGCCGCAAGAACACTCAGAAGACCGGGATGTGACGATGCTAAAGAATGGGCTTATTGCTGTTGCTATCTTCTCGCTGCTGGGCGCTAACTGTGCGTTTGCCGCAGGTCCAGCCGGCATGGCACGCGGCCTCCAAAAGGCACCGGCCTACAGCTACATCTCGGAGAAGCGCCGCGCGATGGCACCGTTTGCTCATATAATGTTCTGCGCAAAAAACCCCAATGAATGCGAGGCCCGCAATGGCGCGTCAACAATCATCCTTACAGCTCTTGCTGACAAACAGCTCCACTCGGTCAACAACATTGTCAATCGCAGCATCATTCCAGTCAACGATGCGTCAGACTCTCCCGCCGACGATATCTGGCAGGTCAATGTTAGCTCAGGTGACTGCGAGGATTTCGCACTGACAAAACGAGATCACCTGATTGCAATGGGCTGGTCGCCTAAAGCATTGCGCATCGCGATTACCAAAACGGCGGAAGGAGAAGGCCATGCAGTCCTGGTGGTGAGGACCGATCGCGGCGACTTGGTGCTCGACAACCGAACCAATACGATAAAGCCATGGAGGAATGCGGGTCTGAGATGGCTGAAGATTCAGTCCGGTGACAACCCTCGTGAATGGTTCGAGCTCTAGCATCATCTGCGCGAGCTAGCTCCTGTTGACAGAATGGATTCCTGGATCAGTTGAACCGTGATTCAAGTCTGCTTTTAAGAAGCAGCAATGGCGTGAGGCGACTTACATGACGAGGAATGGCGGGCGGTGAGCCAGTGTGGCCGGCAGAGCGTCGCTGAAGGCTCGGTTGTCATATGGCAATCGCCGCTTTTCGATGACAGGCCCCATACCCCGCGTGCCGTTCGTGACAACCCGCTAGTTTCCTTCGAAGTGCTCCTTCCACTGGCCATCGCAGAAATCTGGCTGCCGCATCTCGCGGAACGCCTTTGGCTCACTCCTGGCTTCGGGACGGCAAAGCCTTCCATCCACTAATGAAATCAATGAGCTTGGCTCATGTGATTTGATTTACTTTAACACCCGCCTCTTGCATCCGCGGTCATGATCGATCCGATAGTTACACTATCGTCGCCATCTCAGTTGCGTTGGTGTTGATCGACGAATCCAGCCCGCCGAAGAAGAGCGATCATCTGTTGGGATCGCGCATTAATACACGTCGACACCCGACAAGCGGGCCAATAGCCAGACACCAGGGCGTCGCGCGAGGGCTCCACTTTAAGCCACAGAATGCGTCGATTTCTACCAAAGCTTGTCTGCGCCAATTTGCCACGCCAACTCGGTGAGCACAGAATTGGCAGCATCGCAGCATTTATAAGTCACCGTATAGTTGTTTTTTCTCCTCGTGCAACGCGCCTTGTCGTCCATGGCGTCTTCCCCGAGAAACAACCCGATCGGCAAATGCAAGAGCCAAGGTTTTCATTTAAAGACACAACACCACACAGCCGGCAGATACATCGGATTTTTCGCTTTTACCTTAACGGGAAGAGCATAGAAATGGACGCATCGGGGGTATTGACTATGAATATAGCGACCAATACGTTCAGGGCCGCCGTAATAAATCCTTAACCATGACGGCGACAGTAACAAAGGAGCGTTTGATGGCAACTTCTGGTAACGACAGCATTTACGGCACGATCGGCACGGATCATATCGACGGCGGCGCTGGCAACGACCTCATCATGGGCGGCAAGGGCGTAGATTATCTCTATGGCGGCGCTGGCAATGATACTTTCGCGTTCGGCAAGAACGACTTCGATGCCGGCCTCGGCACCAAGGCTCAGGACTTCATTTGGGACTTTCAGGGGGCCGGCGCATGGTCTTCCACGAACAACGACTTCCTGCGCTTCACCGGCTTCGGTGCTGGTTCGACCTTCGCCAAGGACGATGCATTGAGTGCGCAGAGCCAGGCCCATAACCCGGGCGTCGATGTTTACGTCATTCACGACACAGCGACGAACACTGATTACTACCTCCAGATCAAATCGGCCAACGGTCACACGATCGGTGCTGGCGACTACGGCTTCTACGCCTAATCGTAAGCACACGCTCCCTGAGCGAAGCACCGAGAAACAGCTCCATCCGGAGCTGTTTCCGGCGTTCTATGCTAGCAAATTCTTCACCAGAAGAAATGGCTAGAAAAGTCACCACGCCTAGTATTATATTATTTAGCCCTAACGGCCACTCTATAGACTACTTGTAGCGCGTAACGAAATTTTCCCAAGGGTCCGAGAGGTGGAGTATGGGCATGCTGCCAACGGTAGGAAAAGGATCTATCGTAGCAATCTCACTTTCCAGTGTATTGATAAATATTCTATATCTGACATCATCTCTATTTATGCTTCAGGTATATGATCGCGTCATACCGAGTGGAAGCATTCCGACCCTGGTTGTTTTGAGCATTTTGGCGGCGGGCCTCTATCTCTATCACGGCCTTTTCGAGGTGCTGAGAAGTAGACTTCTGACTCGTGTCGCGGACAGGTATGACGCCAATCTCGCAAAGAAGACCTACAACGCCGTTGTTCATGCGCCGGTTGCCGGCGGCAGAATCGGCGACGGCGTTCAGGCCGTAAGAGATCTAGATCAGGTCCACGCATTCATTTCCGGAAGCGCCCTGACGGCCCTCCTGGATTTGCCATGGCTTCCTCTTTACCTAGTCGTTTGCTTTGTATTTCACCCTCTGATCGGCTACGTAGCGATATTTGGGGCGGTGATGCTGATAGTTTTCACCCTGCTCACATATGTCACAACACATAAAAAAACGGAGTCCGCGGCAAGATCACAAGGCTCCCGATCGTCGAAAATCATCGCGACCCAACGCAATGCGGAGGCGATGATCTCGATGGGTATGGTTCAACCGCTGTCCACGAACTGGCTTCAGATCAATAAGGATTATCGAACAGAGAACAGACAGATTACGGATCTGCTTGGAATCTACGGTACTCTCTCCAAGATCTTCAGGCTTGGCCTCCAATCCGGGATTCTGGGTGCGGGTGCGGTGCTCGTCATTGACAATCTGGCCTCCCCGGGCATTATCGTTGCTGGGTCTATTTTGACCGCGCGATGCTTGGCCCCCGTTGAGGCCATTATCGGCAATTGGCGAAATATCATTGCCGCGAAGCAGAGCGGTCGCCGCCTTTCTGAATATATCAATAGGAATTATTCCCACAGTGAGCCGATCCGGCTGCCACGTCCGTCGAACAACCTATCTGTCGAGATTGTTGCAGGCGGGGCGCCGACACTCAATCGTCCGATCGTCGCTGACGTGCGGTTTGAATTGAAGGCCGGCAGCGCCATGGGGGTGATCGGCCCAAGCGGGTGCGGTAAGTCATCCTTGTCAAGAATGCTTATCGGTGTTTGGCCCATATTCCGCGGCAGTATCCGCTTGGATGGTGCAACAATCAATCAGTGGTCGGAAGATGACCGCGGCAAATTGATTGGCTACCTGCCACAGGACGTCGAACTTTTCTCGGGCACAATCGCCCAGAACATATCTCGTTTCTCAACGGGATCGTCACCGGAATCCGTCATCGCAGCAGCGAAGGCCGCAGGAGTTCATGAGTTGATTGTCGGTCTCCCACAGGGATATGATACCGATATCGGCGACGGAGGCATGTTCTTGTCCGCAGGGCAGCGACAGAGAGTGGCACTCGCACGCTCACTATATGGAGATCCCTTCCTCCTCGTTCTCGACGAACCCAATTCGAATCTGGACGGAAATGGTGAGGAGGCACTCAACCACGCGATCGCTGGAGTCCGTCAGCGGGGCGGTATCGTTGTGATCGTCGCGCACAGGCCGAGTGCACTGCGCGCCGTTGACCAAGTGCTTGTGATGGAGGACGGCAGGATGCGGCTGTTTGGCCCCAAGGAGGAAGTACTTTCCCGTGTGTCACCCGTCGAGAGACCAGCCGAGCCAAGCCGCGTCGCGGGGATGCGGATCGTCGCTGAGGGACAGGGGGCGGGCTGATGGCACGCAGAAAACGAAAGCGGTTGCAGCAATCCGGCCCTGGCGTGCGAACCTATGTCATTGCCATACCAGCACTCGCCGCCAGCCTTCTGTTTGGCGTCGGCACCTGGGCAACAAACTCCCGACTGTCAGGCGCCGTCGTTGCGCCGGGCGCCGTCGTGATCGAGAATTCTAGCAAGAAAATTCAACACCTTACAGGTGGGATTGTCAGGAGAATAGCCGTCACGGAAGGAGCAAGGGTTCATGCTGGCGATATCCTCATCTCCCTTGATGCGACACTCTCGAACGCAAATCTGGCTATTATCGAACAAAATCTTGCACGCCTTTATATTCAACGTGCCCGATTGCATGCCGAGCAAGATGGAACTGGTAGTTTCACAATTCCCGACGCAGTCGCCAAATTCCGCGACATAGATGCTGATGCACTCTTCCAGGACGAAAAGCGCCTCTTCGCCAGCCGGCGTGAAGCCCAGGAGGGAATGAAGGCGCAGCTGCTATCTCGCCGTCAACAGCTAGCAGAACAGATCTCCGGCCTGGAAGTGGAATTGCAATCTTTTGGCAAGGCCTTGGCCTTACTGAAGGAGGATCGCAGCTCTGCGGAAGCATTGCTTTCAAAGGGACTGATGACCCGGCCGAGGTTACTTGCACTGCAACAGTCGGAGGCAGATCTCGAAGGGCAAATAGGGGAAAAGACCGCCGATAAGGCCGCGGCACAAGCCAAGATCAGTGAAACCAATCTGCAGGTCCTTCAACTTGAGCAGGATCAACGAAAGGATGTTTCCGAACAGATTTCCAAGAGCAATGCAGACATTGCCGAGTATGAGCAGAAGCGGCTTGCGACCATTGATCAAATCGACCACTTGGACATCCGCTCGCCGGTTGACGGAACCGTCTCGCAGTTGACGATACATTCCGTCAACGAGGTTGTAGCTCCCGGTCAGGTAATTATGGTTGTCGTTCCCACCAATCGTCAGTTGACGGTCGAAACACAGATCCTGCCGAGCAGTATCGACCAGATCCACCTCGGACAGTCTGCAAAGGTAAGGTTCACGGCATTCAGTCAGACGACAACGCCGGCAATCGAAGGAACGGTGACTCGAATTGCCCCCGACGTTGTAAAGGATGACAAAACCGGGAAAACCTATTATCCGGTCATGATCGGACAGAATATCTCGGCTGACGGAGACCTTGCTGGACTTGCACTCTATCCGGGCATGCCGGCGGAGGTCTTCATAGAATCCGAGAATCGCAGCGTCATTTCATATCTCATGAAACCACTGACTGATCAGATGCAACGAGCAATGCGGGAAGAATAACAGCAAGCCTAAACCAGCTTCTTGATTCACTGCACCACTCTAGGAAGAGTGGACTCTTAGGACTTCCAAATTCGACGGTTCTAGGTGTTTAGTCCCGGTATTTGATGGATCGGATCGACGATGAATCTCTCTGGTTCTATTGTCCATCTGACCTTGCCCCGTTGAAATAATCCATTTTGAAGTAAGCTCTGGCCCATTGAGAGGACCAGGGAATGAAGCGCAATCGTTTCACAGACGAGCAGATCATCGGCATTCTGAAGGAGCACGAGGCGGGTACGCCGGTCTCGGAGCTTTGCCGCAAGCACGGCGTCAGCGATGCCAGCATCTATAAGTGGAAAGCCAAATACGGCGGCATGGACGTGTCCGAGGCCAAGCGGCTGAAGACGCTGGAGGACGAGAACACGAAGCTGAAGCGGCTCCTGGCAGACGCCATGCTCGACAATGCTGCTTTGAAAGACCTTTTGGGAAAGAAGTGGTGACGCCCGCAGCAAAGCGGAAAGCTGTTGCGCATCTGATGGGTCACCACCAGATGAGCGAACGGCGGGCGTGTAAAGCCATGGGCCTTTGCCGGATGACGATCCGCCACGAAACCAGGCACAGTGATGACCATGATCTTCGCGAGCGGATGAGGGCGCCGGCGCATGAACGCCGCCGCTTCGGCTATCGACGCCTTCATGTGCTGCTCAGGCGTGAGGGTCACCTTGTGAACCACAAGCGGCTCTTCCGGCTCTATCGGGAGGAGAAGCTGACAGTGCGCAAACGTGGCGGTCGAAAGCGAGCGATCGGCACACGAGCGCCAATGCTGATCCCGCTTGCCCTCAATGATCGTTGGTCGCTGGACTTCGTCTCGGATCAACTCACCGACGGACGCAGGTTCCGGGTGCTTACGGTCGTGGACGATTGCACCAGGGCGTGCCTGGCACTCGTCGCCGATACCTCACTTTCCGGTCTTCGGGTTGCCCGTGAGCTTGACCGGATCATCGAGGCGCGCGGCAAGCCAAAGATGATCGTCAGCGACAATGGCAGCGAGTTCACCAGCAACGCGATCCTGCAATGGACGGACCGGACCAAGGTGGAATGGCACTACATCGCACCTGGCAAGCCGATCCAGAACGCCTTCATCGAAAGCTTCAATGGGCGGCTGCGAGATGAGCTCTTGAATGAGACCCTCTTCTCGTCACTGACGCACGCTCGATCAGCGCTTTCAAACTGGCGCCGCGATTACAACGATCATCGACCGCATTCCGGCCTCGGCTGGCTGACACCTGCCGAGTTCGCTCAGACCATCAACCCGCGACGTGATGCGGTGCTGCGCAGCCGCAATGGCTCCGCACCGCAACCCGCCGCTACCGCCCCAAACACAGCAACCCAAAACCGCTGGAGCGAACTCAAAACTGGATAAAACTTGGGGGCAAGGTCACATCGTTTGCAGATGAATTCGTAGGGCGTGAGCCCCTTGAGCGTCTTGAGGCGGCGGCCGAAGTTATATGCGGCAATGAAGCTTTGGAGATGGGTTCGGAGCTGATCGTGGTCGACGAACGGGGCTTGCCGGTTCGGCCCGCGCTGACGCAAGGGCAGGCTTCCAACACGGCCGCCGCGCCCGGCCTGCTCGAAGGGCTTCCTTCAGCGTCTGTCGTCATCGCCGATCGTGGCTACGACTGGCAGCACCTAATCGACCTGGTTCGACAACGCGGCGGCGAAGCCCACATCCCAACCCAGCGCGACCGCAGGGTCCAGAGATCAGTCGATCCAAGCCTCTACCGACAGCGCAATCTCGTCGAACGCTTCTTCTGCAAACTCAAACACTTCAGGAGGGCTGCCACCCGCTACGACAAGCTCGCCACCAACTTCCTTGCTGCCGTCGCTCTCGCCTCGGCCAGGCTGTGGATGCGAATTTATGAGTCCACTACCTAGTTGATAGCTTTTCTCCGGACGTAGAGATAGGCGTCTTGGACCGTTTGATCCGCTATGATGATCAGCGAAAACGGATGTCGGATCACGTCATTGGCAACGGGCGAACACGTGTCTCGTCAGAGCATGAAAATTGGATGCTCGTTGAAGCAGTGTTCCGGATTGTCAGGACGGGCTCCCCTAGGCGCGATTTGCCAGACGTGTTCGGTGACTAGAACAGTGTATCTCGCCGCTTCAGTCGTTTGAGCGAGAAAGGCCTGGCGGCCGCTCTTTGAGCGCGATGACAGATGATGACGACTTCAAGTATCAGATCATCGGCGGTACGATCATCCGCGCTCATCGGCATGCATCAGGCGCAAACAGCGCGCTCAAGATCAGGCCTTGATCCTTTTCGTGGCCGCCTGAACACCAAGATCGACATGGTCGCGCGCAACCTTGATGTCTGTTCATTTCATGCTGAAAAGACGATGTTTCACAAGCCGACAGACTCGTCAAAGAGCTGCCCTCCGGCATTGCTACGGCTGATACAGCGACCGGCTGCGTAAAGTAATCGACGCCATGCAAGCAGAGGCCGTCATCCGCAACAATCCCTGTCAGATCGGCAAATATTTACTCGACGAGCCCCTCTACGCCAGCAGCATCTTGCCGAATCTCTATGGCAGACCAGCGCTTCTCACGTGAGAATAGCAACCCCTTGAAAAAGCCGCAGGCCCAAGCGGTGTGCATAATGCAGGCAGCAACGCCCGCGAGGAAGCCACAGGCAGATCTTTTCTTGGCAACGATCATGATTGATACAGCCGTCAAAGCAGCCGCATACATCACCGGCCAAGCCACAAACAACCACCATCCGGTGATTGTTGCCAACGCAAAGGAGGCAACTGACAGCAAAAAATGCGCCGGCACGACCGCCTGCCGCACTCGCACTGTATGTGGATGACGCCGGACGGTGCGAGACCTTCCCTTGCCATAATTATAGTACTGCCTCCACAGCTTCGAGAAGCTGCCGCGCGGATGATATCCAATGCGAATGCTGGCATCGAGATAGATCCGCCCTCCCATAGCATTTAGGCGGCAGTCGAACTCGGCATCCTCGTTGTGGCTAAATGTCTCTTCGTAGCCTCCGACAGACAGGAACTTGTCGAGTCGAAATGCGGCATGATGGCCATGATCGATAAAACCGCTTTTCGCTCCACCCCTATGTCCCGAACCGCCCGATCCGGCGGGCGTATCTGAAACCCATGCGACAGCCTTTTCGATGCAGTTTCGCCCAACGGAGTCCATTGGCACGACCACGGAATCCGCCCCTGTATCGGTGAGCGTAGTTATCAGCCGACTTACGAAGCTTTCCGGATAAATGGAGTGCGCATCGCAGCGGATAAGAAAATCAGCCTTGCCGCGCCACGCTTGAGCAACAAGATTGACAGCTGCGCTTTGCAGACGCTTGCGGTTGTCCAGCACACTAACAAACGAATGCTCTGTCGCGATGCGCCGCGCAATTTCCACCGTTCGATCGGAACTACCTCCATCGGCAACAACAATTTCAAGATTCGGAACTGTCTTTTGCTCCTCCATGAGCGTCGATAACACGCTTCCAATCATTCGCTCTTCGTTCAACGTGGGAATTACCACCACCACATTGGCATTTCGGAGAAATGCGCTGGAATCGAACGATTTGCCGCTGTCTTTGGCTTCTATCGCTATGGTGCTATCCAAGGTCGTTGTCCCAAGATTAGTTAAACCGTCCATTTGTTTCTTTCGACCAACGGTCCAGTGCCCGAGCAAGGCCCTGTGGATACTCCTGCCCCTGACTTACGAGCCATTCCGGGTATACATCCGTTGAACGTATAAGCTTCAACACGCGCTCAGGATGAACCCCAAGCTTAAAGACATCCATAACGCGGAGCAGTTTTGCTGCGCCGAGAACTACCCATTTTGGCAGATTTACAGTCTTAACATTTTTGAAATGGCCAATCGCGAAAGTATTCACAATATCCATCAGGGTATATCTCTCAGGATAAGCGCCGTTAAAAACTATGAATCCCGTGTTTCGAGATCTTGCAAACTCAATCGCATCCAGAAGATCGTGGACCGATATGCAGGATTTGATCGTATCCTTTCTTCCAGGATAGATGAAGAATCCCTTCTTCATCAACTTTGCGAGGCGGGTAAAATTCCCGCCTTCACCGGCACCGAAGACAACGGCGGGCCTCACGATCGTCAGCTTGCGACCATCCTCTCCCCCGTGCCAGTTCTTGTGGACTTTCTCTGCCAGCATCTTCGAATATCCATAGGCAGATACCGGCGTCAGCAGCGAATTCTCCGTCTTGCGGTCTTCGCCCGGTCCATACACCGATATCGAACTGGTGAAGACAATTTCGGGAACGTTGTGTTGCGCTGCAAGCCTGGTGATTTCGAGCGCACCCGCAATATTGGTTTCATAGTACTCATGGGTTGGGTGCCCGGGCGTGGTGTGCACGGCCGCGAAATTGTAGATCAAACTGGTATTGTCCGGAAATTCAAAGCCGCTAAGATCACGAACATCGGCCTGCACATATTCGACGCCATCAACTTGTCGGGCCGGCCGCTTGATATCAACACTGATCAGGCGGCTATTTTCGCCATTCGCCTGGAGGCGCCTCAAGAGATGGGTTCCGATGAACCCTGCTCCGCCAAATACAATAGTCACACCGCTTTTCATTGGGGTCAATTTGAGCCTCGTTTAACTGCGAACTCTCGGGGGATTATCACTTCAAGCTCGATGGATCATTTCACTTTCGTGATGTCTTTTGTCGAAACCGCAGCCTTATCGATGTGGCAATGCTGGCACCTAACGCGCCAGCGCAGAGCCGACGGATCTTGGCTGCACTATGCACAACATCCAATACCATTAATGCTGCAATGCAGCATAGTTTATTTTATTGAACGCTCGCTCCATCCGGCAACCCTATGATTGGACTTCACATTATCTCAGATGATCTCCAAAGTGCCGTTTGAATGCGGATTTGCCAGAGCATTTACCAAGGCAGCGGAGGCTGCCTGCGAGAAGGCAAAGAGTGTCTGGTCACGATCCCGAACAGCCTGCCCAAGCGCCTGAATACCGGACGGTGTCAATGCGCTGAACAACTTCAATAGGGCCTCGGGCGTCGCTTCATTCAAAACGAGGCCAATTTCGTTGTTTTTGAGGAAATTCGCTGTCTCGGTTCCATCCATCGCCAATGGAACGCATCCATGATAGCATCCTTCGTAGAGCCTATTGGGCAGCAGCCATGCCGAATTCAGGCCTTCTTCAAAGAAGTCGATCGCCCAAATGACATCAACTTCCTTATAGATGCGCTCCAGATCCTTTTGACCATCATACGGACCTTCAAATCGAAGATATGGCTCCCTGGCGACAGTGGCATCAAAATCATCGAATTCGTGGTACGCAGGCCTTCCTCTAAGAATGACTTGAACGCGCCCCTCCATCTGCCGAGAAAACTGTGACAGAAGTGACAGCGACTTACGGCAGCGTAAGATGCCAAACCAGCCAATTGTAAGTGGCCGCGCCCCTATCTCAGGCAGGTGCGTCCGCCTCAGGTCTGCTCCGAACACCTTGTTCTGAACCAGCAACGACGGGGTTTTGATATGCTGCCGACGCTCGAAATAGTTCTTCAGGAATGCCGGCGAGCTCGTCAAAAGGAGCGCGGTATTCTTCGCGAGGCTCCGCTCGATGTAGCGCATGAGCAGACCGACGATGTCTTGGCGAAGCAACAGCCTATGAATGTCGAGGCTCTCATAGACAATATGGACAGGTTGTTTGACCTTGCGGGCTGCCCGGCGCGCCAACGCCAGCATTTCCAAATTTCGCGCAAGGACGACATCAAAAGTCATATCCGTAATGTGCTTTTCCAGCTTGGCCGTTAGAACTGAGAGCGCCCGATGCAAGAATTGAGCGTCTTTGGTCACACCCAGCACTACCGGTGAAAATGCCTGAACGGACTTGGACAATTCCAGCCGCCGGGTAAATCCGGCAAGCACCACATTCGCACCTCCAGCCTGCAGCATGCGGCACCGTTTGATCACAGCGGCATCAGAAAGGTCATGAACCAAATAGAGTATCTTCAAACGAGAAACCTAACCTTACTATTGTATCAGAACGTCGAATGCCTGGAGGATCTTTCCTGCGCCAGTCCCCGACGATTTCAGGCATCCACTCGGCATCTCGCCGCGGTTGATTGCGTCAGGTGCTGCTCGCGACAAGGTGGCCGCCATTCATCGCGAGGATAGTTCGTAGACGTTGTCCCAGTAGGATGTCGCGTTTCTTGAATCGAAGAATTCGAGTGCAGTTGAATAAGCCTGATGGCGCATGTTCGCGTAGCGATCGGAATCCCGAATATCTTGCAATTTGTCGATGGCGCCTTGGGCAAGCCGCTCGACATTTTCCGCAAATAGCTTCTCGAAATCCGTATCGCCTCGGCTGTTGAAGTCCGGGCGCCAATCCGGCGCGCCAGCTGTCACCGCCGGCGCCAGCGTGAAACCGTTGATGCCATCCTTGACAAATTCGGGAAGAGCCCCCTGGCTCGTGCATATCACCGGAGTGCCTTTTGCCATTGACTCGATTGCACTATAGCCAAAGGTGTCAGCAAAAGTCGTCAAGATTGAGAAATGACTGCGCTTCAACAGGTTCACAACCTCTTTGTTGGGCAAAGTCTTATGATGCCGGACATTCGGCAACGACAACAACTGCAGATAGGGCCTATAGAATTCTTCGCGTGAAGGATCTGTCCATATGCTGCCGCCGCATTGCAAGGCGGATACGATGTTGAAGATAAATGGCAGCTTACGCTCCAAAGCGAGCTCTGCCATCCGAACCACAGTGCAACCGCCCTTTCGTGAGAAATGATTTCCGACAAAAGTCAGGTGCATCTCCCCTTGGTATATCGGCATATCTCGATCACAAGGCGGGATGTCCATGTTGGGGTATCGCACGTCAAGCTTTGCCTTCAGCGCCTGCTGATCCTTCTCGGGTAAGCCTGCGGATTCCAGCGCCTCTAGAAAATTCGCCCGCGCATATTCGGAAATTCCAACTATCTTGACGCAACGCTTCGAGAGAAGCTGTCGATAAAGGAATCTTTGGTAGCCAACACCAAGGTTTCCGAAGAGCCTCGGCAAATGCGACTCAAAGCCGATCACGAATTTTTTCGCATTGAGCGGGATGCGATTGAAAGCGTGGATCAAGTCGGATTGAATGCTGTCCACCGGGTTGAACATAGTAAAACCATCCATCCCTCCCCGCAATTTATTGAACGGTATGAAGCGCTTTCGCCTCACGCGATGTCGGGAATGACGAGGACCACTGAAGTCCCATGGATACCCTACGGGCGCCAGGATGTTTAACTGCGATTTACTAGCCACGAATCGGTCCCTCAGCGCTTTGCAGTTGCGTTTCCCGAATGCTGAATTTGTTTTAGGAATTCTCCGAACTCCGGATAGGGTCGCCCGAGAATGCGAATCATCAAGCCTCGAGCGAATGTACGGAGCTTCGTCGAAAACGGCAGAGCATCGGATTTCCAAAACCCGAGCAGCAGTGCCTTTATCAGGGCTTGTTCGCGCTCGGCGGCGGTGCTCGCAAAACTATTCGACGTCATGTAAGCACTTCGCTCATTTCGTCCCGCCGCCTCCCAGGCGAGCCGCTGCAAGCTTTGTATGCACCTCTTCAGGTCCAGTTCGCGCCGCAGATATGAGCTGCTGAGCTCTGCATTTCGGGTCGTCTGCTCCGCATTCTCCGCCCACACAGCAAGAGGCTGCATCGCTACATAGACAGGCTCATTGATCGAGTACGTGCGCAAGTACTCCTGCGCCGTCGCCGTGCATTTGACACCAATCTCAAGGCGAGTGGTGGCGTGACGCGACCAGAACACCCCTCCATTCGACACCCCGATGCCCGTTATCAGTGAAAGCCGAAATCTTTCTGGTGAATATAGGCCTTCGCGAAAGAGGTGGTCCAACACACCATGCTCGCTGAGAGACGCATGATCCGTGCCACTAGCCAGTTCTATCAGCTGATTGCGAAGGAGGATATTCACGCCCTGAGTGCGGCATAAATCGATGTTATGGCGAACAAAATCAGGAAAAACATAGTTGTCGTCCTCAAGCACGAAGAAAAACTCCGCCCCGAGCGGGTTACGGGATGTAAAGCAACTGTCGATGTTCTTCGATGCGAAGTTTTGCGGGACATTGTGATTATACCGGATCCGCGGGTCGTTGAAGGCGTTGCAGACCCCTCGCCCGGACGCACCGGGATCGTCATCGTAAACGTCGCAAATCCAGTTGCTCCAGGTCTGATCAACGAGCGACTGAAGGCAACGACGAAGCATTGCCGGCCTTCTGTAGGTCGGAGTACGGACGTGCACGAGTTCTTGAGTTTTTTCTGTCATATCCTGCCTAGCTGTCTCAAACTTTCAAACAATCTGCGCGCAAACTCTACGCAGGATGGTTTTAGACAAATTTGAAGCGATTTTGACTATGCGCGAGAACTGCATGCTCCCTCCGGCATCAAGGCTGCCATATTTCAATATTTTGCAATCTACGGCGCTTTCCGGGAGCAGGAATAAATCCTGAGTCAAATTGCCCGGCCGGCCCGCTGTAAAGCAACGCAACGATGTTCTTGTTGCCGAATGCAGCCAGCCGTTTCCACCGCTCCTTCTGCTGCTCCTGAGATTCCGCCCATGCTTCGGCCGGCTTCTTCAATCTTGGGGCCTTTTCCACAATCAACTGTGAGGAGTGCTGCTCGGCGAAGCTCTTTGCCTCCGCCATTTGAAACGGCTCCGTCTGCTCGTCCGCAAACAGTATCGTGACAGCAGTTTGCGCTTCTGACGACTGCTCTTCGCGTGGACCAGACGACCTTGAAATTCGATCGCGGACAACTCCAAGGAGTGCATCAATCAACCGAGGTTGCTTGATGCACAGTATCCCCGCCGCCAAAAGCCTCTTTGCCTTCAACGCGGCAACAAGCTGTTCGAACGCCAGAGCTCGCGATAGCGAAACCATCTGACCGTCGAAAGCTTTGGCAACGTCATCATCGAACGGCCCATACTTCGAACGAAGCTTCTTCTGGCTCGCGATCATGGCCCGCACGGCTGCTTCAGAGAGGCGATAGGAAATGGAATTCGGATGACGCCTGTACAGATAGAAAGGTTCCGGTACGACAACATAAGTGGCGCCCTCAAGCAGCAACCGTAGCACTAGTTCGTAGTCTTCCCCGATTTTCAAGGCCTCGTCGTATCGGACACCCTTCAGTATTGCCGATCTAAACATCGGCTTCAAATAGCCAAAGGGCGGAATATCCTGATCGCGACCACCAAGAAAATTTTGCGCCGTGATAAGGAACGGTTTTGCAAATTTCTGGCCGTTTAGCAGGTAGGACACAGCCGTACTGTCGGAATCTTCAAAATGAAGCAGATCGTCAGCAACTATCGCAGCATCGTAGTACTCTGCCGCGGCAAGGAGGCGCTCAAATCGATTCGGATGCAACAGATCATCAGAGTCGACAACGGCGATCCATTGCCCCCTGGCAACAGCGAGGGCATTGTTACGAGCCCTAGCCGGCCCCTGATTTGTATCCGAAGTTAAAACCCGAATCCGGCCATCCTTTGCCATCAAGCCCCGCGCGATTTCCACGCTGCGGTCCGGCGATGCGTCGTCAGAAATAATGAGTTCTAAATCCGACACGCTCTGCTGCAAGACAGACATCACGGCCTGCTCGAGATAGGCTTCGCCACGATAATTGGCCATGACGACAGATATCAATGGGCGCGGTGACCGCATATCACCATCAGGTTCGCGCGAATTGGTCATATCAGCATCCATTTCGAAGAGGCTGCATCAACAAAAAGGCAGCGCCAAGATCTAGACCCCGCTTCCAATGGATCTCCTATCGTGGCTGGAAAGTCACTGGTTCCGCAAATTGGCCCGCGCATGCGTCAGGCGTATGAAAATGGAACCATCAATGAGCACATTAGGCCGTTTACAAATCACGTTCTTCCTGAATTGAGCGCATTAGGTATATCCTAAATGGCAGCAATGTCGCTGGTCGACGGCATGTATCGGAGGATATGTAGGCCGACTCTTCCGTGGGTGTCAACTTTGAGCCTCTGCACATTCGCCAGTCGTCGGCCTGCAGCCACTAGACCACTTATAAGGGCAAGGCACCTAACGGAAATGCATCAATTATGAGCAGCTGAACGTCGTCTCCTTTTCACTTTCATCATTTATTTGACGCGCTTGGCATGTTAACTGGGATCCGAACATTGGTGCGGCATCCGTTTATGCTGATGCATGAGGCAGGTATTGTGGACGCTTTTTCCAATGACGGGATTCGCCTAGAGGAATGCGGCCAGACAATCTCCCGTAAAGCGAAAGAGTTATTCTGACGTTCATGAATCGAAAATCTCGACACAGGCTTGCACAGAACGCATTGCTTGCGGACGGGCATGAGGAGCGGATTAGACAATGAAACTGACGTATTTTCAGGGCAAGGTTCCGAATTTCGGGGATGAACTGAATCCATACATATGGAACAGGATTCTGCCGTCTCAGTTTCTGGATGAGAACGAGAAAGAGATCTTTCTTGGTATCGGCTCCATCATCTGGAACAACTTGCCCAAAACCTCGATCAAACATGTCATGGGGTCCGGCTTCGGGGGTTACACAAATGCACCCGATATGCACGACGGCTCATGGAATGTGGTATTCGTAAGGGGCCCACGCACCGCTGCGCTGCTGGGCCTAGATCCGTCCAAGGCGATTTGTGACGGCGCGATATTGCTCCGCACAATGGAATTTCCTCGGTCCGCCAAAACCGACCGGGTTGCCTTCATTCCTCATTTCCACAGCATTCCGCGCGGCTTCTGGCAAGAGGCCTGCAAGCATGCAGGTATTGACTTCATCGACCCCCGGGACCCTGTGGACGTCGTGCTGTCGCAGATGACCGCAGCAAAGATGGTGATTACCGAAGCAATGCACGGCGCGATCGTCGCCGATGCGATACGCGTGCCATGGGTTGCAGTGCAGCCAATCCATAGCGAGAATCGCATGAAATGGTTCGATTGGGCAGACTCGCTGGACCTCCCTCTAAGGCAGCACAATCTGTGGCCGTCCAGCGTTTTTGAAACCTATTTGAAAATCTCGGGCAGCAAGAAAAATCACGGCCCGCGTGCCTATCAACTAAACAAGAGCATCTTGGCAGCACCACTCAACATGGTTCTAGTTCATACCGCGGCTGCGCGATTGCAAACGCTGGCAAAACAAGAACCGCAATTGAGCGTCGATGACAAAATCGCGTCTCTTACCGACAATGCTTTGAACAGGGTTCAGGACTTCGTAAGGGAAAGAACGTCAATCCAGATCCAAGCAGAATAGCACGACTTGGCGCGCGTGCATTAAGGGGCGCAGCTCGTGACGTTGCGCTCCCAAAGGCAGTTTACGGATATCGGGCTCCAACCGGCGACGACGGCACCAGTGGCGAGTTGGCTCTCTCTGAAGCTGCATTCCGCTGTCTGTGTATTTGCCGCCCCCTTCGCAATCCCTGCTCAATCTTGACATACGCGATGTACGGCAGCATCGACTGGATCGTGAACTCGCCAAAAACGGTCACTTCGCTAAAACTTCTCGAAAGTGTGAAGGCCACAACGGAAAACCAGAATATGTTCTCCGGCGAAGGAGCCTGAAGCGAAAGCCTGAACCCTCGAAAAAGGGCGAGATAAAGTATGCAGACCTGAATAAAAACACCGACATATCCAAGATCAACCGCATTGGAGATGTAGGTGTTGTGAAAGTTGAAACCAGCACCAGAGGGAACCAGGAACTCTGCCCACAGGGCTTCAGCATCTGGATTGCCAACCACCCAGAACGCTCGGTATCCAACCCCCAGGAGCGGATTTTGAGCAATCAGATGATAGGCGAAATCCCACAGGTCGGTGCGACCGGTCAAAGTTGCATCCTTACCAAAATATTCAAGGATGCCTCCTGTGATCGCCGCGGAATCTGACGAAAGAATAAGCCCTACGAATAGAGATGCGACCGCAAGGCTGCAAACGACTGCGATGCGGAACTTCTTGGACATGAATTTAATCGACCGAAAGAAAAAAACGGCGCCGACGACAGGTGCCAATGCCAAAATAGCACCGGCAGACTGCGCCTTGATCATAAAGATCGGCGAAAGAGGCATATAAATGAGTGCTATTATTCGGCCGATACGCATCTCGGGAATTTTCTGCACGGCCAATGAGACGAGCAGAAAAACTGCGGCCAGTGCTGCAAAACCATTCTTGCTTCCGTAGAAGCCCGCCCATGCCTTACCACTGTTGGAGGTAAGCTCGATTAGCACGCATAGAAGAAACGCCGCCACGTGAGAATAGAATATACACCAGATGAGGACCCGCGATTTTAACAGGTTCGCGAGAATAAGGGCGATGAGAAGCGTCAGGGCCAGCTGAAGGGAATATCTAAACGTTATGTCCGGATATTGCGACCACAACGTCGAAAATATGCAGTAAGCCGGCAAAATTAGCAGATATCTGTATGTTATGACCGCGTATAAGGTGACGCGAAAATTGAGCGCCGCACAGGCTAGGCCAGAGAGCATGAAGACAGCGGCTGCGGCGGTTGCAAACCGTGGAACAAATATCACTGCCACGAACGCAATAAACGCGCACAAAAACAATAACTTATCGATTGAAATGCCCCGCCTTTCGGCACCTGGGCCAATTTTACTGGTCGCGGCCAAGAAAACATCCTAAATTAAACCGTCCCGACACGATGCAACCGCTCACGTGGACTCATATCATTCGACACAGTGCCTAGCATGAAAATAAGGCTCGAAGAAGTTCATTTGCTTGACATCGGACCTTCATCTAATTGCCGTAGGAGGTGTAACGTTGCTGGGCTACGGGAAACCAGACAGACTGTGAATGCCGATTTTTCCATCCAAGGTTAGAAGGAAAAATCATAGGTTGCGACATTTTTCGGGCACAGTGTCATATCAAAATTGTCGTTATTGAATTAGAAACCGCGCTCGTGTAGCAGTTGTCCGATCTACGGGCTCTTTCAAGCTATCGAGTCTCCCGCAAAACGAAATGCTGTTGTGATGGAGGTCCAGACTTGCTCTCGCCAGACAAGGTATCGGCAAAGTTAGATAGCGATTGGGCAGACGATGGCCCCGGTGAAGTAATCGACATTGATCGCATTTTGGCTGCCGTACGGCGTCAATGGAGAATAGTTGCAATTAGCGTCGGAATCGCGGTCGTGTTCGGCGTGGTCTATTTGTTAACAGCAGTGCCGAATTACACTGCCTCGGCAAGCGTCCTTATTGACCGTAGCAACAATGAGATCGTCAGCCAATTGGCCAATATGGGCGTTTCGGTTGATGATGAATCGACCGTCCTAAGCGAGGTCGAACTTTTCAAGTCAGATACGATCAGCCTTGCTGTCGTAGACAAGCTCAAGCTCACTGAAAATCCTGTTTTCATGGCTCCAACACAATCGTTGTTCGGAACACTGCGCATCATTCTCAGCCCGAACTATTGGTTTGCCGATAAGGATGCCGTGACAGATCAGGATCTGCTGCGTCAGGCCGCCGCAGCTGCCGTTGTCCGCGGCATGTCAATCGATAGAATTGGGCGCTCCTATGCGCTTTCGGTGAGTTACACCTCACAATCGCCGGAACTTGCGGCAAGCATAGCGAATGCGATTGCGGACGCCTACTTGGTTGACAAGCTGAACTCCAAATATGATGCGACGCGCAGAGCAAGCGACTGGTTGCAGGAACGCATCGACGAGCTGAGGCAGAAATCTCTCGACTCCGACCTTGCAGTGCAAAAGTTCCGCAGCGAGCACGGCCTGGTTCAGGTTGGCGTGAATGGCGGCGCAGCGCTTCTGAGCGACCAGCAGCTTTCTGAACTGAACAGCGCACTCATCACTGCTCAATCCGACACGGCCAAGGCTCAGGCGAAGTACGACCGCGTCAAAGCGATTATCGATTCGGGCCGAACGGACGCGATTGTAACCGACGTACTCGACAGTTCGATTTCCAACGATCTTCGCAAGAAATATCTCGAAGCCTCCAAATTTGAAGCTGAGATCTCGGCTCGCCTCGGCCCGAACCACGTACAGGCCGTACGACTTCGTGGCGAGATGGATGAATATAAGCGACTGATGTTCGAAGAACTCAACCGTATCGCTGAGAGTTATCAGAGCGAACTCGTCGTTGCCCAGACTCGCGAGAAGTCGTTGCAGGACAGTGTCGATAAGGCAATGGGCGTATCCAATGCCGCAGGCGAGACCCAGGTCCAACTGCGAGAGCTGGAGCGCACGGCAGATACTTACAAGAACCTCTACCAGACATTTTTGCAGCGTTTCCAGGAAGCTACACAGCAGCAATCGTTCCCGATAACGGAATCGCGCGTTATTACTCGCCCCCAGGTTCCGAAGTCGCCCAGTGCACCGAAGAAGCCGTTGATCCTGGCCTTGGCCATCATGCTCGGGGCGGCCTGTGGCGGTGGTATCGGCGCATATCGGGAATTCCGGGACCGCTTCTTCCGTACGGGCGAGCAAGTTCGCGAGGCCCTGTCGCTCGAATATGTCGGCCACATCCCCATGGTCGACGCGAAGGAACTGAATGAGGGTGATGAGCAGCCTGTCTCTCCACGAGGGCTGCAGACAGCAAACAAGATTACCCGCTACGTGATCGAACATCCGCTTTCGGCCTTTGCCGAAACCATGCGCAGCGCCAAGATCGGGATCGACATGGAAAGCCCGGGCAAGCGTAGTAAGGTCATCGGTGTAATTTCGAGCTTGCCGGGCGAAGGGAAATCGACTGTTGCGATTAATTTCGCGCAACTCCTCGCGATGCAGGACGCAAGAACCCTTCTGATCGACGCCGATCTCAGAAATCCGGGCACGACCCGGGCAATCGGTCGTCATGCTGAAGAGGGTGTTCTGGAGGCACTTCTCGAAGGAAAACCGATCCAGAACCTGTTGCTGCTTGACAGCAAGACACGCCTCGCAGTCTTACCCGCTGTCGTCAAGCGACGCGTCCCGCATTCGTCCGATCTTCTTTCATCTCAGATCATGGCGAATCTGCTCGATGAAATGAAGGCGCATTTCGACTATATCGTTCTAGACCTGCCACCGCTCGGGCCAGTCGTAGATGCTCGTGCGATCAGCCCGCTTCTGGATGCGTCTCTGGCGGTTGTCGAATGGGGCAGCACGTCCCGTCGCGTAGTGCGCACGACATTCGCCGCTCATCCTGAACTTATGGAGAAATGTGTCGGCGTCGTATTGAACAAGGTCGATACAGAAAAACTGAAACTCTATCGTTCGTATGGTTCGGGCGAGTATTATTACAATCGCTACTCGGCCTATTACCACGAAACTTGAAAAGTCTTCCTGCCGAGGTTGGACGCGAGATTGTGCGGCGAAATTTGCCGCACAATCATTTTGGTATTAGGCATAATCTGCAAAGAACTTGCCGATCGCATCTATTTCATTCGGCCGGATATCATGACCGCCCGGATGCCATTCCAACAGCGCATCGGCCTTCTGGGCCTCGAAATAGCGGAAGAGCGCTTCCGTCAGCGCAACCGGCGAGATCGGATCGCGCTGGCCTGCCGTAATCAGCACCCGTCGTTCCCGGAGATCGGGATTGGCGCGCGGGTGAAAGGGGATAAGCGGATGGAGCAGCGCCGCCGCATCGAACAGACCCTTTTCGATGAGCACATTCGCCAGAATGTTGGCGCCATTCGAAAAGCCCAGCCCGAGGATTTTGGAGGCGCCGTGCGCTACCGCCAGATCCTGGACATAGCGCGCCATCTTTGCAGTCGCCCGCGCGAGGTCGTCCATGTCATAGACCCCCTCCCCCGTGCGCTTGAAGAACCGTGCCGCTCCGTATTCGGAGACATCGCCGCGCGGCGAAACGACCGTTGCGTCCGGCAGCAATCGGCTGCCGAAATCAAAGAACTGGTTCTCGTCCCCGCCTGTGCCATGAAGCACGAAGAGGATAGGTTTCCCCGGTGCGCCGGCACGCAGCCGGTGCACATAGTGATTGTCGGTCATCGTCCTGCCTCCGTCTAGGCTTCCAGCGGCTGCAGATGCTGCTCGAGGAGCGCGCGCAGATGGGCGTGCTGCTGCGGCAGCTTGAGCGCTTCGCCGAGGTGAGCCGTATCCTCATCGCGGTCGAAGCCGGGTTCGTTGGTGGCGACCTCGAACAATACGCCGCCGGGCGTGCGGAAATAGATCGCCCAGAAATAATCGCGATCGATGACCGGTGTTACCTGATAGCCCGTATCCATCAGCGCCTTGCGCACTTCGAGCTGCTTTTCGCGGTTTTCAACGGCGAAGGCGACATGGTGGACGGAACCGGCACCCGGGAGCGCGCGGGCAATGTTCGGCATGGTTTCGAGATCGATGAGATGCGCACCGTTGCCGCCGGGAATGACGAGACGCTTGACGCCGTCATGCTCTTCCTGAACCTCATAGCCCATGAACTTCAGAAGTTCGGACGTGGCGCCATCATCCCTCAGCCGCAAGGCAACGGAATGGAAGCCCCGGATGGCGTGATCCTCGCGGACGCCGCCATGCGTCCAGGGAGCGCGGGCGTCGTCCCTGGTCTCGACGAGCGCGAAGCCGTCGCCATCCGGGCCGGCAAAATTCAGGCGCTTTTCGCCAAAGGATTCTTCCGTCTTCAGGCCGGCGACGTCGAGCTTGGCCAGGCGATCACTCCAGAAGCCGAGCGAGCCCTGCGGAACCGAGTAGACCGTGGTACCGACTTCGCCGGTGCCCGGACGCCCCTGCGGCATCTTCGGGAACGGGAAGTAGGTCATGATCGTGCCAGGGGAGCCGGTTTCGTCACCGTAATAGAGGTGATAGACGTCGGGAGCGTCGAAATTGACGGTCTTCTTGACGCGGCGCAGGCCAAGCGCATTGGTGAAGAACTGGTTGTTGGTCCGGGCGTCCTCCGCCATCGATGTGACGTGGTGCAGACCCTTGATCTGATCGAGCATTTGAGACCCCTTTCTGCCCGCATCGGCGGGCTTTCGATAGGCCATAGATGAGCCTTTCGGGCCGGTTCTGATAGTCCGGCAAGTCGACACGCATTGTCTCCATTTTGTGAACGACCGCGCCGGAGCGTTCAAGGATTGGCGGGAAGTTGCCAATCGATGGGTTCACGTCCATGCGACTGCAGAAACGCATTCGCCTTAGAGAAATGTCGGGAGCCGAAAAAACCGTTATGGGCCGAAAGCGGCGACGGATGCGGCGCCTTCAGGACGAGATGACGCCTTGCGTCAACAAAAGCGGCCTTCTTCTGCGCGTAGGAACCCCAGAGCATGAAAACTGCCGCTTCGCACTCATCGTTCACCTTGCGGATAACGGCGTCGGTGAACCGTTCCCAGCCCTTGCCCTGGTGCGAGGCGGCCTGCGCCTCTTCCACCGTCAGCACGCTGTTGAGCAATAGCACGCCCTGCCTGGCCCAATGTTCCAGGAAGCCATGCCGCGCCGGCGGGATGCCGAGGTCCGTCTCCATTTCCTTGTAAATGTTGACGAGTGATGGTGGAATGCGCACGCCCGGCCGGACGCTGAAACACAAGCCATGTGCCTGCCCCACGCCGTGATAGGGATCCTGCCCGAGGATCACGACTTTGACTTTCGCAAGCGGGGTCAGGTCGAGGGCGCGAAAATATTCGCTGCCCTTGGGGAAAATCCGGCGGCCGAGTTCCTTCTGCTCCAGCAGGAAGGTCTTGAGCTGCTGCATGTAGGGACTTGCGAACTCGCCGGCGAGAGCCGCCTTCCAGCTCGCTTCTAGAGTGACTGACGTCTCGCTCACGACGCAAACCTCCGGGATCAACACAGCTGATGTAGATCAGCCGTTCTAGCAAAAATGCCTGAACCCGCAATACGCAACTGTGACGGCAGATATTTCTATCTCGCAAAGGCGAACAACTGTCATAAATCGGAAATTTATTAATATTAGCAAAATCTCTAGCAACAATACTGAAATGATGGCAATACTTCGCTTATGCCGTCCGCCGGTTTAACTATGTCCTGATTTTTGCTGTTTACCCAAGCAAATCAGCACAGTAGAAACGGTTGTTCACAGCGCGAGGGTGTTTCGCATGAAGTTTGGGACAAGCGGCCTTCGTGGTCTGTCGGCGGATCTCAAAGGGCGCCCGTCGGCGCTCTATGCAACGGCTTTCGGCAGGCATTTGCTGCAGAGCAAGAAGGTGGATGCAGGCGATGTCGTTCTGATCGGACGCGACTACCGCGATTCCAGCCCAGAGATTGCGGCCAATTGTGCCGGCGCACTGGCAAGCCTCGGCTTCAAGATTCTCGACTGCGGCACCGTCCCGACACCGGCTCTCGCGCTTTATGGCCTCGAAAGAAAGGCCGCTTGCCTGATGATAACGGGTTCGCACATTCCCGCGGACCGCAACGGCATCAAATTCTATAGTCCTGACGGTGAGATCGACAAGGCCGACGAAGCCGCCATTACCCGCCTGGCAGCCGAAATCGAGGCCTCGGGAGAAACAGTAAACTATGCGTCCACGGCCGCGGAGGATCATTCTGCACCGTGCCGTCAACTCTTCTTCGAGCGCAATAGCACCCTTTTGCCTGAGGCCGCCTTCGCCGGCATGAAGATCGGCGTCTATCAGCACAGCACGGTGGCACGCGACCTGATGGTCGATATTCTCGCCCACTATGGCGCCGAGGTTGTCGCCCTCGGTCGGTCCGAAACCTTTATTCCCGTCGATACCGAAGCCGTCTCCGAAGAGACGATTGCCCTTCTGAAAAGCTGGGCCTCGACGCATGGCCTCGACGCGATTGTTTCCACCGATGGCGATGGAGACCGCCCCCTGGTGGCCGACGAGACCGGAATACCGCTGCGCGGCGATCTTCTCGGGTTGATCGCGGCCAACTTCCTGGGCGCCGGCACTGTCGTGACGCCGGTGACGTCCAATTCCGGCATCGAGGCAGCCGGGCCATTCAGCGTCATTCGCACCCGAGTCGGCTCCCCTTTCGTGATTGCCGGCATGGAAGAAGCGGTTGCCGCCGGCAAGGATCTCGTTATGGGCTTCGAGGCGAATGGCGGATTGCTGACAGCAACGTCGTTCGACATCAATGGCCGCAGCATGCGTGCCTTGCCGACACGTGATTGCTTCCTGCCGATGCTGGCAACACTCTCGCTGGCAGCAATCCGCAAGGCGCCGCTTTCGGCTGTTGCGGCTTCCTACAAGCTGCCCTTCGCAGCCGCAGACCGTCTCGAGAATTTCCCGGTCGAAACCAGCGCAGCCTTGATGGCCTACCTGCGCGCCTCCGACGCCAATCTCGCGGAATTCCTGCAGCCCATCGGCACCATCGGTTCGAAAAGCGATATTGATGGCCTGCGCATCACGCTACGCGATGGCCGCATCATCCATTTGCGCCCTTCCGGCAATGCACCGGAAATGCGCTGTTACGTTGAAGCTGAAAATGAGGCAGCCGCCTTGCAACTCCTGAATGCGGGATTGACCCGAATTAAGCACTGGGCAGAAGCCCGGTAAGCATGCGACAAATCTGGCCGTTCATTTCGAGGAAAAACACCCCATGACACAGAAAATCGTCCCCGTCATCATGGCCGGCGGCAAGGGCACGCGCCTGTGGCCGCTCTCGCGCGCAACCGCGCCGAAGCAATTCATTCAGTTCGTCGGGGACAAGACGCTGTTTCAGGAAACCCTGGCCCGCGTCGCCGACCCGGCGCTTTACGAGGCGCCCATCGTCGTAACGAACGAGGACTTTCGCTTCCTCGTTGCAGAACAGGCCCGCGAACTCGAAATTCCGCTCACCGCGGTTCTGCTGGAGCCTGTTGCCCGCAACACCGCTGCAGCAGTGGCAGCGGCCGCAACCCTGGTTTCCGAAAAATTCGGCAAGGACGCCATCATGCAGATGCTGGCTTCCGACCATGAAATCGTTGCCGACGAAGTCTATTTCGACGCCATCAATACCGCGCGGAATGCCGCGGCCAAAGGTAAACTCGTGACCTTCGGCATCACGCCGACCGAGCCGGCCACCGGTTATGGCTACATAGAAATCGGCAAGCAGCTTTCAGGCGGCGCGCATGAGGCCAAGCGCTTCGTCGAAAAACCGGTTCGCGAAAAGGCCGAGGAAATGCTGGCAACCGGCGGTTTCTACTGGAATTCCGGTATATTCATGTTCCCGGTCGCCGAACTGCTTTCGGAAATGCAGGACTTTGCACCGGATGTTCTGAAGGCGGCCAGCAAGGCTGTTTCCAAAGCAACGCGTGATCTGGACTTCACGCGTCTCGATGCCGAACAATTCGCAAAAAGCCCGGATATCTCCATCGACTACGCAATCATGGAAAAAACTTCCAAAGCGGCGGTCGTTCCCTCCGCCTTCAAGTGGTCGGATCTGGGCAGCTGGGATGCCATATGGAAAACCGGCACCCAGGATGAAAACGGCAACATTGCCGCCGCCAACACGACTGTGGTCAACACCCGCAACTCCCTCGTCATGACCCATGGCGTGCATCTCGCCGTACAGGGCATGGACAATGTTGCGGTCATTGCCAGCGAAGACGCCGTCTATGTCGGCCCGCTAACGGAAAGCCAGCAGGTGGGCAGCCTCGTCAAGCTGCTGGCCGGCCAGAAGAAGACATCGAAGCTGACGGAGACGCATCCGACCTCCTATCGCCCGTGGGGAGGTTACACCTCGATCTTCAATGGCGATCGTTTCCAGGTGAAGCGCATCTTCGTGACGCCCGGCAAGAAACTGTCGCTGCAGAAACACCATCACCGCTCCGAGCACTGGATCGTCGTAAAGGGAACGGCCGAAGTTACGATCGGCGACAATGTGCAGATGCTGCGTGAAAACGAGTCGGTCTACATCCCGCTCGGCGAGGTTCATCGTCTCGCAAATCCTGGCAAGATCCTGCTGGAACTCATCGAGGTTCAGACCGGTTCCTACCTCGGCGAAGACGATATCATTCGCATCGTCGACGAGTTCGGCCGAAGCTGAGCCTACGCTTTTTGGCAGTCTTGATCTTGAGTTTACGCCCCTGTAACACGAATAGCGGCCCGCCTCGACGGCGAGCCGCTGTTTTTGTCGAATGAGGTTATCCTATGCGCATTGTGATGATTGGCTCGGGCTATGTCGGTCTCGTCTCGGGCGCCTGCTTTGCGGACTTCGGCCACCACGTAACCTGTGTCGATAAATCAGAATCCAGAATCAATGCTCTCGAAGCGGGTGAAGTGCCCATCTTCGAACCCGGGCTCGAAGCTATCATTCAACAGAACCGCAGTGCCGGGCGTCTCGATTTCTCGAAGAACCTTGCGCCTTCCGTTGGGGAAGCGGATGTCGTCTTCATTGCCGTCGGTACACCCTCTCGGCGTGGAGATGGCCACGCAGATCTGACCTATGTCTACGCTGCAGCGCGCGAGATTGCCGCCGCCGTCAAGGGCTTCACGGTTGTCGTTACGAAATCCACTGTCCCTGTCGGCACAGGCGACGAAATCGAGCGCATCTTTCGCGAGGAATT
Source organism: Hyphomicrobiales bacterium (assembly GCA_900471515.1). Taxonomy (GTDB): domain Bacteria; phylum Pseudomonadota; class Alphaproteobacteria; order Rhizobiales; family Rhizobiaceae; genus Rhizobium. The sequence goes on from UCFC01000010.1 coordinate 237,562, forward strand.
CCGGGAAAAAGACGTCGTCGTCGTGTCCAATCCGGAGTTCCTGCGTGAAGGCGCGGCGATTGCCGATTTCAAGCGCCCCGATCGCATCGTCGTTGGCACGGAAGACCCACGCGCCATCGAGGTTATGCGGGAGGTCTATCGCCCACTTTATCTCAACGAAGCGCCGCTTTATTTCTGCGAGCGCCGCACGTCCGAGCTCATCAAATACGCTGCGAACGCCTTTCTCGCGATGAAAATCACTTTCATCAACGAGATCGCCGACCTGTCTGAAAAAATCGGCGCTGATGTTCAGAAGGTCGCAAAGGGTATCGGGATGGACAAGCGTATCGGCGACAAGTTCCTGCATGCAGGTCCAGGCTACGGAGGCTCATGCTTTCCGAAGGACACACTCGCCCTCGTCAAGACGGCGCAGGACTTCGACAGCCCGATCAGGCTTATCGAGACGACCGTTGCGATTAACGACAATCGCAAACGGGCCATGGGTCGTAAGGTCATTGCTGCTTGCGATGGCGATGTACGTGGCAAAACGATTGCCGTGCTTGGCCTGACTTTCAAGCCGAACACTGATGACATGCGCGACGCACCGTCTATCACCATCATCCAAGCCCTGCTCGATGGTGGGGCAACTGTGCGCGCATACGATCCGGAGGGCATGGACGCGGCAAGAGAAATGCTGGGACCCATCAGCTACGGCAATGACCCCTACGAAATTGCCGCTGGCGCCGATGCAATCGTCATCGTCACGGAATGGGACGAATTCCGCGCGCTGGATCTTAAGCGTCTAAAGACTATCATGAAGAGCCCGGTTATTGTCGATCTCAGAAACATCTATCCTGTAAGTGAAGTAACGAAACATGGATTTGGTTACTTTGCTATCGGCAGGAAACCCGAGAAAATCTGACAACTGGTAGCTGCTTCGTCGCATGAAATAGCCTCTACCCGGGCGTGATAGCGCGTCGCCGCCAATACTTACTCCCCGTGTGGTACTCGACGCTTCGTGGCAAAGTGTCTTCCCAATATCGATGATCGACACTGCCGCTGGTAAGCTTTGGCTGATAGCGCGTCTCATTTTCCCTCAATCTCGGAAAATGTTCCGTCTCTCCGCACCTCGACTAGGGGGCTGACATACGGGACAATGCTCAACGCGTGTGAGTAAGCCCCTGCCGTTGTCACAAAAATTTCGCGCCACTTTCAAGAAACTGTCTCCTCTTCCCGCTAATCGTCGCCGTAACGGAATGCAATTTTTTTTGCAGAGGAGAAAATCGTGTCAGTTACGTTGCAGAATACGCTTGCGGCCAGCGCTGTCGCCCTGATGTCCATGGTCGGTTCGGCGCATGCCGATACGACGGTGAAATTCTGGCACAGCTTCAGCAAATCCTCCGGCGACGCACTGAACAAGATCATTGCCAATTTCGAAGCGGCCAATCCCGGCATCCATATCGAGGGCGAGTTTGTCGGTGATTACAACGATATCGTCGCCAAGCTGCAGGCGGCCATTCCTGCCAAGCGTGCGCCCGACGCCGTCATCATGGAAGTCACCCGCTACGGCCTCTTTGCCGACCGCGGCGCACTGATCGACCTCACGCCCTATTTCAATGCCGACCCGCTGAAGGACGACCTTTACGACTACGCACGTGAAGTCGGCGTCTACAACGGCAAGAACTATATCGTCCCGTTCAATTCCTCCACGCCGGTCCTCTACTACAACAAGGACATCCTGACGCGCGCCGGCTTCACGACGGAACCATCGCTGAAGACTTTCGCAGATATTCTTGCTGTTTCGAAGACAATCACCGAAAAGCTCGGCTCGGAAGGCGTCACCGGCATTGCCGCTCCCGGTCAGTTCGCCCGCTGGGGTCTTGTCATGTCCAATGACAGCGAGCTGATCGATTCCAAGACCAACGATATCCTGCTCGACTCGCCGAACACGATCGAGGCCTATCAGTGGATGGCGTCGCTCGTTCACGACCAGAAGGTTGCCTCCCCCGACGGCGTTACCGATGAGGATGTCGGCCGCGACGCTTTCTATGCCGGCAAGGTCGGCATCTCGCTCAACTCGACGGGCGATTACGGCGGCGCCAAGAAGGCGCTCGGTGACAAGCTCGAAGTCCGTCCGATGCCCTGCAACAAGGTCTGCTCGGTTCCGATCGGCGGCGCTGGTATCGGCATTCTCTCGACGTCACCGAAGGACGTCCAGGATGCCGCCTACAAGTTCATCAGTTACGCGGCCTCGCCGGAAGCCAATGCGATCTGGTTTGCCGCAACCGGCTATCTGCCGATCAACAAGAAGAGCGCTGCCCAGCCGGTCGCCGCTGAAGCGCTTGCCAAGAAGCAGGGTATCGACGTTGCCATCAAGCAGCTCGATTTCGCCCATGGCCGTGCCCGTCCGCCCGTCGTCACCTGGATGCGCACGACCGAGTACAAGATGTGGGAAGCCATGGCTCTCGGCCAGCGCGACGTCACGGAAACGATGAAGGACTTCGCCGCGCAGACGCGCGAGGAAGCCAAGCGTTCCAGTAACTGAACCTCTCCCTTCAGCGGGACGGCGGGCCTTAACCGGCCCGTCGGCTCAACCGTTTCGGTCCCATGCTGCGCAAACTCACACCCTATCTTCTCGTTGCACCGCTGATGATCTTCATCACGGTCTTCACCTATATTCCGGTCGTTACCAGCGTGAGCCTCAGCTTCCGGCACTGGGACTTCCTGTCGCCGACCATGCCATTCGTCGGTTTCGACAATTACCGGCTGTTGCTGAATTCCCGCGATTTCTGGAATTCGCTGCAGGTCACGGCCGTCTTTGCGCTGATCTCAGTACCGATCCGGCTGGCGCTGGCGCTCGCCGTCGCAAGTTATCTGGTCCGCGAAACCTTGCCTTCGCGGCTGCTGCGCGGCGCGCTGTTTCTTCCCTCCGTCACCTCCACCGTCTCGATCGCCGTCGTCTTCTCCTGGGTCTTCGCCACCGATTACGGCATGGTCAATGCGGCGCTGACCTCGCTTGGCCTCGGCAAGGCGCAATGGCTGCAAGATCCGCAGCTTGCCCTCTGGGTGTTGATTGTCGTCAATACGTGGAAGCAGCTCGGCTACGATATCGTCATCTATATTGCCGGCCTGCAGGCCGTGCCGCAGGAACTCTACGATGCCGCCGCCGTCGATGGCGGCCGGCGTTTCCATGTGTTTCGCCGGGTCACCGTGCCGCTCGTCATGCCGACCACCTATTTCCTGCTCGTGATTTCCGTCATCGAAGCCTTCCAGGTGTTCACCATCGTCAACATCATGACCCATGGCGGGCCTGCAGGCGCGACCGACATGCTGGTCAACCTGCTCTATCGTGTCGGTTTTACCCTTTTCGATATCGGCAGAGGCTCGGCGCTCGCCGTCCTGCTCTTCATCTTCCTGATCGTACTGGCGCTGATCAAATCCTTCGTCATCGGCCGGAGGGTCCATTATGAAGCTTGAAAACCCCGTCGTGACCGGGCTTGCGCTTGCCGCCGGCCTGATCTTCCTTTCGCCGGTGCTTTATTCCATCTGGATGTCCTTCGAGACGGCTCAGTCCTATTATACCGGCAGATACGAATTCACGCTGGACAACTACGTCCGTGCTGTCGCCGAATACAATTTCGCCCGCTATCTTCTCAACAGCATCATCGTGTCCGGTCTCGTCACTCTGCTCGGTATCACCGTTGCGACCATGGCCGCATTCGCTTTCGCGCGCTACCGGTTTCGGGGCGGCAACCTGCTTTTCGGCGCCACTGTCGCCACGCTGATGATCCCCAGCCATATCAGCCTGATCCCAAATTATCTGACGCTTGCCAAGGCTGGCCTGCTCGATACCTATGCCGGCCTCATCCTGCCCGCGATATCGAACGGCTTTGCCGCGTTTTTCCTGCGCCAGTATATCAAGGGCATTCCAAAGGCACTGGACGAGGCTGCCTATATGGACGGCGCGACACCGCTGCAGGTGCTCTGGCGGGTGATCGTGCCGATCGCAAGACCCGCCATCTTCTCGATGGGTCTCTACATCTTCATCACGGAATGGAACAACTACATCTGGCCGCTTGTCGCCGTCGGCAAGGAAGACCTCTACACGCTGCAGATCGGCCTTGCCCGCCTCTATCGCATAAACCCCGGCGAAGGCCTCGTCGATTGGCCGCTCGTCATGGCGGCCTGCACTCTCAGCATGTTGCCCGTGCTGCTCGGTTTCCTGCTCGTCGAACGCCATCTCGTGCGTGGCATCACCCTTGGCGCGGTCAAATAAATCATGAAGAAGGACAAATATAGAATGACACGCATCGCTTCGCACCGCGGCGGCACTCTGGAATATGGCGACAGCACGCCGCAAGGTTTTGCTGCAACGGCAAATATGCCCCTCGAAGAAGTGGAATTCGACGTCCATCCGACAGCTGACGGCGCGATCATTGTCCATCACGACGCAACACTTGACGGCACGACGGACCGCAGCGGCGCGATCGCCGCCATGAGCGAGGCGGAGGTTCGCGCCGCCGTCATCAACTACGGTGCCGGCGCGCATCCGATCTCGCTGACCGAACTCTGTGCGATCTATGCCGATAGCGCGGTCGATTTTCGCTGCGAGATCAAGCCGGGGGTCGACGGCCGGCCCTACGAAAATTTCGTGCCACGCGTCGTCGAGACCCTCGCCCGCCACGGCATGCTCGAAAGGACGACCTTTTCCTCTTTTCTGGTGGAATCGCAAAACGCGCTTTCGGCCGCCACCAGCCGGCCGAGACTCTGGCTCGTCAGCCCGCCCGTATTGCGCCAGCTCGGACCTGCTGCCGTGATCGAGCTCGCAAAGTCCCGCGGCATCCCGGAAATTGGCGTGCATGTGGATACGGCGGATTCCGTGTTGATGGCTGAGGTCGAAGCCGCCGGGCTCGATTTCGGCTGCTGGGCCGCGCATTCGGCCCGGCAGATCGAAAAGCTGCTGGCGCTCGGCGTAAAGGTCTTCACGACGGACCGGCCCAGTCTCGCCATCGCCATTCGCAACCGTTTCCGGGCTGAGGCAGAACTATGAGCGGGATCACTCTTCGGGACATCAGAAAATCCTATCCCGGCGGGCCGGAAGTCCTGCACGGCGTCTCCATGGATATCAGGTCAGGTGAATTCGTTGTCATCGTCGGCCCGTCCGGCTGCGGCAAGTCCACCCTGTTGCGCCTCGTTGCAGGGCTTGAGCGCTGCGAAGAGGGCGATATCGAAATCGGTGGACGACGCGCCAACGATCTCGCTCCGCAGGACCGCGACATCGCCATGATCTTCCAGAACTACGCGCTCTACCCGCACATGACGGTGCGCCAGAATATCGCCTTCGGCCTGGAACTGCGGGGCATGCCGAAAGCCGAGCGCAATGCACGCGCCGAAAGCGTTGCCGCGACGCTGCAACTCGATGCCTATCTCGATCGCAAGCCGGGTGCGCTTTCCGGCGGCCAGCGTCAGCGCGTGGCGATGGGTCGCGCAATGGCGCGCAACAGTTCCATCTTCCTGATGGACGAGCCACTGTCGAACCTCGACAATGCGCTGCGCGTTGCCATGCGCACTGAGATCAAGGAGTTGCATCGCCAGCTTGGTGCCACCATCGTCTATGTCACGCATGACCAGACCGAGGCGCTCTCGCTGGCCGACAGGATTGCTGTGATGAAGGACGGCGATCTCCTGCAGTTCGACACACCCGAAGCCATTTATGACGCGCCGCAGAACCGCTTTGTCGCGGGCTTTCTGGGCGTTCCCGCAATGAATTTCCTGCCTGTCGAACATATCCCCGGCTGGCAGGGCCGGAACGGGCTGACGGCGGGACTGAGGCCCGAGTCCATGGCAATCAGCGCCACCGAGCCGCACGAGCCTGCCCTGCCCGCCCGGCTCATGCTGTCGGAGATGACGGGTTCTGATATTATTCTGCATTGTGACAGTCCGGCTGGACGCATCACGCTGACCAGCCCGCGCAAGGACGTGCCGCGGCATGCGGACAACTTCTGGGTCATGTGCGACCTTGACCGCGCCGTGTTTTTCGATAACCAGAGCGGGAAGCGCGTCGATCTTTCAGCCGAGGATCGTGATATCTAGACGCCCCTGGCCGCGGTTGAAGAAAAGTGCCCCGCAAGAAGTGACGCAATGGAAAGACAGAACGAAATTCCGCAACTTCTCGGCGATCTCATCAGTCGCAATTCGACCAAGCTCACGGAGGCCGATACTCGCCTTCTCGACGTGATGATGCAGGACCCGATCCGCGCGGCGATGGAAAACGGCAAGGCCGTCTCCTTTCGTGCCGGAGTGCACCCCGCCTCAGCCGTACGGTTGGCGCGCCGCCTCGGCTTCAAGGGTTATCCTGAATTCCGGACATTCCTGCAGGCGAACCTTATCGAAGGCGGCGGCGACTTTGAAAGCCCGGCTGCCCGCATGGCCGCCCGACTCGTCCGAGCGGAAGATGGCGGCGTGCTTTCCTCCGTCCTCGACAGCGAGATAGCCGCCCTCCAGCAGGTGCGAAACGCCGTTGCCGACGCCGATATCAGAGGCTTTTCGGAGATCCTTCGTGATTGCCGGCGGGTCTTCGTCTTCGGGCGCGGCCATTCTGCCGCGCTCGCCTCGCTGATCGCGCTGAGGCTCAGCCGCTCGGGCTATCCGGCAGTCGATCTCGCGAGCCAGATGCATCTGATCGCCGAGGCGCTGGCAACCCTGGGGCCGGGCGACGTCCTCTGGCTGCTTGCCTTCCGCAAAGCCTCGCCGCTCATTCATCAGATCAGGGAGATCGCCGCCGAAAGGGGCGCAAAAACGCTGGCGCTGACCGATCTTCTCAGCGCCCGCATCGACCCCGCGCCCGACCGGCAGATCTCGGTCTCCCGCGGGGAAGCGGGCGAATCGCAGTCGCTCGTCGTTCCCATGACGATCGCCAACGCCGTCATTCTCGACCTTGCCGCGATCGACGATGGACGCTCGCTACGCGCCCTCAGTGCTTTCAAGGCTTTCCGCGCGGATTGCGGCCTGTCCCCGGTGATCCTGTAACGGCAAAACCGCCCTCCACGATCGTTCAAAGACCAGGAGCCTCATCCGAGAGACATTCAGCCTCCCGGAGAGATCTATTCGGACTTCAGGCCGCCCGGGCGGCCTTGGCGGGGATCTCCACGTCGATTTCGAGAATCGAGACGTTCTCGCCGCGATCGATCCTTATCTGCAGGCGATCGCCTTCGATTTCGACATGCTTGGCGATAACCGCAAGAATCTCCTCCCTGAGAAGAGACACGAGATCCGAGCCGGGGGACATGCGTTCGTGCGCCAGGAGCACTTGCAGGCGCTCGCGCGCGATCGGCGCAGTTTTTTTCTTCTGGAAGAAATCGAACACGCTCATGCTGCCCTCCGTCCGAAGATCTTGTCGAACAGGCCGCGCTTTTCGCCGGGGATCGTGACCGGGAGAACCTCGCCGTTGAGGCGTCGAACCGCTTCGAAATAGGCCTTTGCCGGGGCACTGTTCTGATCTGCAAGCGTGACCGGGGCGCCGAGATTGGAAGCACGCAGCACATCCATGCTTTCCGGAATGATGCCAAGCAGCGGGATCGACAGGATCTCCAGCACGTCATCCACCTTCAGCATGTCGCCACGCTCAGCGCGGGTAACGTCGTAGCGGGTGAGAAGCAGGTGCTTTTCAATGCGCTCGCCTCGTTCCGCCTTTTCCGTCTTGGCATCCAGAAGACCGATGATGCGGTCGGAATCGCGTACCGAGGAGACTTCCGGGTTGGTCACGACGACGGCGATGTCGGCATGCCGCATCGCCAGCGTTGCGCCGCGCTCGATGCCCGCAGGACTGTCGCAAATGACCCAGTCGAAGTGCTTCTTGAGTTCGTTGATGACGCGCTCGACACCTTCAGCCGTGAGGCAATCCTTGTCGCGCGTCTGGGATGCCGGCAGGAGGAACAACGTCTCCAGCCGCTTGTCGCGGATCAGCGCCTGGGTCAGCTTCGCATCACCCTGAATGACATTGATCATGTCATAGACGACCCTTCGCTCCGCGCCCATGACGAGATCGAGGTTGCGGAGGCCGACGTCGAAATCGACGACGACAACCTTCTCGTTCCTTTGCGCCAGCGCCGCCCCCAATGCCGCAGTCGAGGTTGTCTTGCCAACGCCACCTTTACCCGAGGTTACAACAATGACCTTTCCCATATCCCTCTCCTGTTTAAACCATTCACCCTGTTAAATCAGTCGCGACGCCATGATCGCATCGTTCTCGAGCCATAATTGCGCGGGTTGGCCACGCAGTTCCGCCGGCAGATCGTCGGCGGTCTTGTATATCCCGTCGATAGCCAGAAGCTCAGCTTCGAGCTTGCGGCAGAAAATTCGCGCTGCCGAATTACCGACCGATCCAGCAAGCGCCCGTCCACGAAGTGCGCCGTAGACGTGGATCGAACCACCAGCGATAACTTCGGCACCCGAAGCGATGGATCCGATGACCGTTACGTCCCCTTCCGGGAAAACGATGGACTGGCCCGAGCGAACCGGTTCCTGCAGCACGAGCGAGGACGGAGCCGCGCGAACAACCGGCGCAACGACTTCCCGCACGTCGGCTGGCTGCGCCTTGTTCGGCCTTTGCACTTCGGTCTGCGCGCCAGCTGCGGGCATCTCAACGTCAGCAGCCGGTCGCCCGCCAACCATGCCCGGCGGCATGCTAGCATCGAGCTGAGATGGCCGCGCGCCTTCAATACCCATCACCCTGACGCCGCGCTCGCCGAGAGCTGCAACCATTCCCTTGAGGGCGGCACGATCCAGCGCGAGTTCACTGACATCCAGAACAACCGGCCTTCCGAGGAAAAAGCCAGCCGATCGCGCAGCAAGGTCGTCGAGACGTGCAAGCCAATCGTCGAACGGCAGATCGGGCGTGAGTACGACCGCAAGAAACGATCGACCCTTGATGCGAATGGAGCGTGCGTCGGTTAACACGTTAGTAAACTTGGTTAATTTCGATTTAACAGCTTTAGCTGCTTCATGGTTAACAAATCGTTAACGCGGCGTTGGCGGAGCCAAAAATGTGGCCCTGAAACGGTCGTGCGCGCCCACGCAACTTCGCACGTTTTGCGAGTTATGTTTCTGCCCTTTGCTCAAGAAATCAGGGGCTTCTTCTGATTTCAAGGGCGGCAGAAACGCGAAGCCGTTGCTCGAATGAGAGCCGTGCTCTTGCTAAAATCGTATGTTCGCTCGCAGAGTACCGCTGCCGGTGTGACAGACTCACAATACGGACATGCGGAGCACGGATGACAAGCTTTCTCATCACAGGACTGGAAACGGCAAGATTCACGATCCTCCTGGCGCATGGCGCAGGCGGGGCGATGGATTCGGCATCGATGAGCGATTTGTCGAAGGCACTCGCCGCCGGCGGCTTCAGGGTGGCGCGCTTCGAGTTTGCCTATATGGCGCAGCGTCGCCTGAGCGGAGCGGTCAAGCCTCCGCCACGCGCCGACCAACTCCTTGACGAATACCGTGTCGCGATCGGCGGATTGGGCGCCGGCAACCTGATCATCGGCGGCAAGTCGATGGGCGGCCGTGTGGCGAGCATGATCGCAGACGAGACTTTTGCGGCGAAGAAAATCCGGGGCCTGCTTTGCCTCGGATATCCGTTTCACCCGCCCGGCAAGCCGGAACAGCTTCGCACGGCACATCTCCAAGACCTGCGCACGCCCACACTGATCTGCCAGGGAACACGCGATCCGTTCGGATCAAGGCAAGAGGTCGAGTCCTATACGCTCTCCGATCAGATCGAGCTCCTGTGGCTTGAAGATGGCGACCATGATCTCAAGCCGCGAAAGAAGATCTCGGGATATTCCGTTGCCGACCATATGCGGCAATTGTCGGAATATACGACGGCATGGGCAGAGAGGTTGTGACGAACGGATCAGCGCTCGCCACACGCGATAATCCTGTTCATATCAACCGTTTACTCGATATTTGAGCTTATTCAGTAAACACTTTTAAAAGGTTTGCTTGATCGAATGGCGCCTTCGCGCATCGACGCGGAAATCAGTTCCTGAACAAAGCGGCTCTCAGTTGAACACGCTTTGTCATCCGGCGGGAAATCAGTCATGGGCGCGATCGAAGGCAGGAAGATTGACAGTAATCTTTCCATCTATCTTGATCTGTTGCGGTTGGGCGCCGCCGTTGTCGTCTTTCTATCCCATGCGCATGTCTTCCTGCTCCCCTCCATCAAGATCGGGCCTCTGGGCTGGGGACGCGAAGCCGTCGCCGTCTTCTTCGTTCTTTCGGGATTCGTCATCAGCTATGTCGGCCGGGTGAGCGAAAGGGAATGGCGCATATATCTCGTCGCCCGCCTCGCCCGGATCATGCCGGTCGCCCTGCTGGCGATTGCGGTCATCTTCGCGGCCGACAGTATCGGGATGCGCGCAAACGCGTTTTATTATGATTTCATCAACACCGGATTTTTCACTCCGGTATCGGTCGAAGCCGCGCTGGCCTATATCACCTTCACCAATCAGTTGTGGTTTGCACATGCGGTTTTTGGCAGCGGCGAACCCTACTGGTCGCTGGGCTTCGAGGTTCAGTATTACCTGTTTTTCGGGCTGTTCGCCTTTTCGCCGCGGCGCGCGAAAATACCGCTACTGTGCCTCTGGGCTGCGGTCGCCGGCCCGAAGATCCTGATGTATATGCCGCTGTGGCTCATGGGATGGCTGACGATGAAATGCGTCATCGAACGCCCGCCGTTCGAGCGCCGCATCTCCATTGCCATGATCATCGCTTCGCTTGTGCTGTTCTTCAGCCTGAAACTCTTTTTCGACCGGGCGGCGACAAACATGTACGAAACCTGGTCGGCGTCGCAGGAAGCGATCAATTTCGTATATTTCAATCTCATCGGCGTTGCGGTCGCCCTTCACCTCATTGGTGCGGCGTCGCTGCTATATCGGGCACGGCCGCTGTTCGAAAAGACAGGCCCGGCGATCAGATGGATGGCAGGTGGAAGTTTCACACTCTATCTTGTCCACCAGCCTCTGATCCTGATGTTTGCGTCCTTCCTGCATCCGGTGGAGGAGCATGTCCCGATGGCGGCAGCCCTGCTGGTTGCCTGCTTCACACTTTGCTTCCTGCTGGCCGAAGTTGCCGAACGCCGAAAGAAGCTCTTCGCCAAACTTATCGTAAGCCTGCTGCCGGCGCTGTCGCGAACGGACCAGAAAGTGCCTGCCAACATTGCTGCTGACGGTGCCCCCTCAGACGATACGGCGCCGGCGACCGCGCAACTCATTCGGGTTCTCGAGGAGATGCAGAACGCTCTCGATGGGGAGAAAAAAGCCGATGGCAGCCATGAGGCGCCGCGGGACCGCGTATCGCGCGCTTGAATGACCGGATCTCCGACAGCTCGTCGGATCGGGCTGATCGAGCGTTCGCGCACTCGTTTTCCGATCTTCCGCCTCAGTGAACGCTCGGGAGCTTGACGGCCGAGGCAAAATCCTCCGCCACCAGTTCGCTGATTGCGATCAATGTTTCCTCGATCGTAAAACCGGAGGCGACAGCCGCATCGATCAGATCCTGCAGATCCGGTCCGATAGCCTCCCGGCAATCGTCGAGCCGATCATCGGAAACGGTCAGGCTACGCAATTCCTCCATGATGTCCCTTTCCAGAATAGAGGGCCAGAATAAGGAGCCGCCGGCAGATTGCGGCGACGCCTCGCTTATCAGCGCGCCGACCCGCGGCGTCTTGCGACCGGCAGAAGCCCCTCGCGCTGCATCTTCTTCTTCAGTACACGAAGAGCCTGTTCAACGTTGTTGTCTCTGACGACGACCTGCATGTTGTCTCCTTTCGGATGATGGCGCTGAGCCCGCTCGCCTGGCAATCCAGCGGCATTCGCTCTGCGTGAAATAGCCTTGGATGCGACAATCAGAGGATTGCGCTTTGCTGCCGCGCATCAACGCGGGCTGAGTTCGCCAATGGTCTGCGCTTGCGAAAGTCTTGGCTGGACCGCGCATCCTCTCCTCACGCGGAGATTTGGTCGCTCTTTGGGTTCCTGCCCAGACGATAAGGGTGATGCCACCTAGGTAAGAACGGCCTCACGCTATTGCAAGACAGACCCGCCCTGCCTCAATGACGGGCCATTGGGAACCTTCCGAGATCGCGCAACAAGTCCCTTCGCAATGAGCGGGCATTCGCCCCGATATATCAAACCTTCGCTCTACCAGCATCCGGCGCAATCCGCGCGACTGGAAACATAGGAGCGATCATACGCCCGTCACGATTGCACTCTGCCAGCCTTATGCGACCGGCGGAATGCGGTGATCCTGCACGTATAGAGTGCCGGCGAGACCTCTTCGTCCGCCCGGTCAGGAAAGAGTTGACGGCGCATGCGATCGAGGGCCTCGGCCTCCTTGCGTGTTCTTGCCAGCAGATCGGTGGTGATATCGCCGTAGCGCGAGCCGTCCGCTGAAGCGACGCCGACAGTGCCGCCGCTCGACAGGAATTCGCAGAAGGATCGCACCGATCGAAGACGCGTGGTGATCTCGATATAGTAGCTATCGTGCCCGGCCATGCTCATCTCCCTTTATTGCCAAGGTTAACGCGCACTGCGTCAATATGATGGCACCATCTGCGCTGCCGGGCGCCACGATGCCGAAAGTACAGTGGCATGACCGCAGCCGTCGGCCTTCTCAGCTGAAGCTGCAATCGCTCGCGAAGCGGTCGATTGTTCCGTGCGAGCGCCGGAGGTGCTGCCAGTGGCTATCGGCATCGATGATGACGATCTACTTGCAGGCACCAGATCCCCAACGAGGCTGGCCTTCGTCGGGCTCGATGCCGCCGAGGGACGGTCGCCACTCATTCCATGTGCCGACATTCTGACCATGAGTGGTATGATCCATCCGTTCTGGTGTCACGGCAGGCAGGTGGCCCGAGGCGGGCTGCCGCAGAGCAGAATCTGACGAAACAGTGCCACGGGCCGACGACCACGGGCATCCGGCCACAATCTGGGACCGGGTGTCACCGGCGGGGGCCGGGTCTTGCCGGCATCATACCCATGCTCCGCTATCGCGCACCCGTCACGCGGTTAAGTTCCGCCATCAAGGCGCGACCGCTGGACCACGCGACGACAAGATAGGCAAGGCCTCCCACCGCGACTCCCATGAACAAATCCGCCAGGGGAAGGTGCAGGCTGCCGCCTGCCATATGGAGAGCCAGGCCGACAGCAGCGACCATGACACAAGCACCCAGCCCGGCGGGAAGGATCCTGCGCAGCAGGGTAGGCCAGCGGAAACCCGTACCGCGCTGCAGAAAGTAGAGAGACACCGCTGTCGTCAGTGCCGCAGCCACGACCTGCGCAACCGCGATATTGACGAGATCCGGACGGGTCCAACCGGCAATCGCAAGGCAGGCGAGGCTCGTTGCCGTAAACAGCATGTTCAGCCGCGGCAGAAGGGCAACCCGGCCGATGATGCTCAATACGGGCTCATTGAGCATCTGGATGACGGCCATGCCGCGCGCGGCCGCCAGCAGGATGAGAACCGGCGCGGCTGCGAGCCATTGCGCACCGAGCAGCACGCTGACCAGTTGTTCCGATATGACGGCAAGTCCCATGAAGACGGGAAGAGCAGCAAAAGCGGTGGCCGCCATGATCAATCCCGTGAGCCGGCTTAACCCTTCCGCCCCGCCGCCCGTCTCGCCCTGCTGGCGGGAAAAGTAGCTCCAGGCCAGCATCCGAACAGGTTCGGATATCAGCTCCGTGACAGCCCCGACGATCCGGCTTGCCATTCTGTAGAGGCCCACTTCCGTTGCACCGATGAAGAATACGATCAGGAATTCCGCACCGTAGCTTTGGGCAAATTGCATGAGACGTGACGCCAGGAGCCGGGTGGAATAGGCAAGCGCCTCGCGCGCGGTGGCGAGCCTGAATTCGAAACGCGGAAGCCAGCGCGCAAAGCCCGTGCACATCAGGAGCGCGACAAGCACGACACAACAGCGTCCTGCCGCAAGGGCGACGATGCCCCAACCGAGCAACAGTCCCCCTGTCGTCACGAGAAGGCCCGAAAATTCCGAGGCCGCCTGATAGGTGGCAAGCTCGCGCAGACGCCGCCCCCTGACCAAGACACCGCTTTGGCAGATGATGAAGGTGCCCGGAACGATGGTCGCCATCAGCAGCAGGAGCGTGACGAAGATCGACCCCGTCGGCGCTAGCCAGACGAGGGAAACAGCAAGCCCAAGCAGGCCGAGAATGGTGAAGGCCAGGCCACTTGCAAGCGCGCAATAAAGAACAGTTGCAGGCAATTCCCTATCGTGCGGTGCAGCAATCAGATATTCGCTCCACCCGGCCTCAGCAATCTTTGATTGCAGCAACACAGTCGACGAGACCATGGCAAAAACGCCGACCTCAGCCGGCGAGAGCACCCGGGCTGCGACCAGCAACGTGCCGATACCGCAGAGCTGACTGACCAGACGAGCGCCCGAAACCCATAGAGCGTCCCGCGACGTAGAGGCGCCACGCGACCCCTGACTTTCCTCTTCGCCAGACAATTGAGCTGATACCATACTAGATGTGCCCATCGTCACATGTTTCTTCGAGTTTATCCGGATGTCATCTTGGCATTTTTGCACGTAATGTATGTGTTACCAAAGTAACAACTTTGATGTATATTTGATATTGACGATTTATACTCACATCTTCATAGTTAATATGAAATTACAATCATGCATATGAAGTTTGGTCGGCGGATGCATGGATTCCATCCGGCTATTTGCGACAACACAAAATCGTTTGTTGGCCGATTGGGCCGGAGGGTCATAGTGATGAAGATACTCGCACATCGTGGCTGGTGGCTTGCCCCCCATGAGCGGAACACTTTAGGCGCATTCGACAAGGCATTTGCGTCAGGGCATGGCGTTGAAATGGACGTTCGCGACCTGAATGGCGAACTCGTAATTTCGCACGATCCGCCCACAACCGGAGCGTTGCCACTTGCGCGTGTTCTTGAATGCTATGCAGCAAAAGGTGCCCCCGGGCTGCTCGCCATCAACATCAAGGCGGACGGTCTCTGCCCTGCCCTGGTGCCGATGCTGAACCAGTATGGGGTCACGAGGCGCTCCTTCGTGTTCGACGCATCGGTTCCCGATCTCAGGCCCTATCTCGATAGCGATGTGCCGGTCTTCACGCGCTACAGCGAAGTCGAGCTCTACCCATCCTTCTACGAGCGCTGCGAGGGCGTATGGGTGGATTCCTTCACTGAGAAGCCGGCTTCGATCGAACGTGCCATCGACGACCTGAGGCGCGGCAAATATGTCGCGATGGTTTCGCCGGAATTGCACAAGCGCCCGCATGAGGCGGTCTGGGCCGCCTGGTCTGCCGCATTGCGGCAGGCTGCCAAGAGCGGCCTTCCGTTCGAGCGGCTGATGATTTGTACCGATCTGCCCGATGCGGCGGAGCAGAGCTTTGCCTGGATGGTCGAGGAGGAAGTCACATGATCCGTGCTGTTTTGTTCGACATGGATGGCGTACTGATCGATGCCAAGGAATGGCATTATGAAGCACTGAACCGGGCGCTCGATCTTTTCGGCATGCCGATCGACCGCCAGGCGCACCTGGCCACGTTCGATGGCCTGCCGACCCGCCGCAAGCTGGAGATCCTCTCCCGTACCAATGGCCTGCCTAAGGGGCTCAACGAGCTGATCCACGAACTGAAGCAGGACTATACGATGGAGCTGATCTATACCCGCTGCAAGCCGGTGTTTGCCCATCAATATGCGCTGAGCCGCCTGAAGCACGATGGCTACAAGATCGCCGTCTGCTCGAACTCGATCCGCGTCACCATCGAGTCCATGATGCGGCGCGCCGGATTGATGGAATATATTGACCTCATCGTCTCCAACGAGGATGTCACCCGCGCCAAGCCGGATCCCGAAATGTACGTGACGACGATGGAGCGCTTCGGCCTCAGACCGGATGAGTGCCTGATCCTCGAGGACAATGAATATGGCCTGAAGGCCGCGCGCGACAGCGGCGCTTACGTCATGCAGATCGGAACACCGGCCGATGTCGTCTACGGCCGGATCGTGTCGGAGATCAAGCGCGTATCGGAGGTAATGGCATGATCGTCCTGTTCCCCACCACGGGCACGAGCCCGCATTTCAGCCCGGAAGACTACGCCTATCCGCGCCCGCTCATCGAAGTGGCCGGAAAGCCGATGATCCTGTGGGCCATCGAAAACATGAAATCGCTCGGCGGCGATACGCGTTTCCTCTTCCTCGTCGACCAGCAGGATGCCGTCAAATATTCCTACGAGAGGATCTTCGACCTCAGCACCAACGGCCGCTCAGAGGTGGTCATGCTGAAAGGCCCGACGGCCGGCGCGCTCTGCACCTGCCTGATGGCGGTCGACAGGATCGATCCCACCGAACCGCTCGTCATCGCCAATAGCGACCAGATTATCGACACCCGTCTTGCATCCGTGATTGCGGAATTCGAGGCAGCCAAGGCGGATGCCGGCGTCATCACCTTCGAAACGATCCACCCGCGCTGGTCCTATGTGACGCTTGGCGACGACGGTCTCGTCAACCGCACGTCCGAGAAGGATGTGATCAGCAACAAGGCGATCGCCGGGTTCTACTACTTCCGCGAGGCCCAGATCTTCTTCAAGGCCGCGACCGCTGCCTTGCGGCACGGGGTGACGGTGGACAATCGCTACTATGTCAGCGCGTCGCTCAACGAGGTGATCCTGGATGGCGGCCGGGTCGTTTCCGCAGGCATTCCGGCAGACCGCTACCACAGCTTCTACAACCCGAAAATGATTGAGAATTTCGAGGTGAACGGGGTCCGCCGCCTGTCCTCCGCACAGGCCGCACGACCCGTGCAGCTCGTGGTGCCGGCCGCCGGCAGAGGCAGCCGCTTCGCCAAGGTCGGCTTCGCCCGTCCGAAACCTTTCATCGACGTGCTTGGCCGGCCGATGATTCAACATGTACTGGAAAACACCCTGCCACCCGGCGGCCAGCCGACGGTCCTGCTGCTGCGCGAACATCTGGACAGCCAGGCGGACGCGGTGGCCGAACTTCGCTCGCAGGGCGTCGGCATCGTCTCGGTCGACCAGCTGACCGAGGGCACCGCCTGCACCGTTCTGCTGGCGCGCCAGCACCTCGACGAGGAGGCGCCTCTTCTCATCGCCAATTCCGACCAGGTCGTGGACATGCATATCGTCGATTTCATCGACGACTGCATGTCGCGCGATCTCGACGGGTCGATCCTCGTTTTCCGAGATCCGAAGCGCGATCCGAAATGGTCCTTTGCCGAAACCGATGCGGCAGGCTTTGTGCTCAGGGTTGCCGAAAAGCAGCCGATTTCAGAGCTTGCCACTGTCGGCATCTACTTCTTCCGCCGCGCCGGCGATTTCATGAAGGGCGCGCTCGACATGATGGTGCACAACGACCGCACCAACAACGAGTTCTATGTCTGCCCGGCCTATAATTACGCCATCCGCAATGGTGCGCGTATCGGGGTTTACGAGATCGACGTCAGAAACATGCACGGGCTTGGCACGCCCGAGGATCTGGCCGAGTATCTGCAGGGCCGCGAGCCTGCCTATGCATGACATCGAAACCAGCCCGGAGGCGAGAGCGCCGCTGAATATCATCATTCCCATGGCCGGGAATGATTTTGAGCGGCCCGACGGCTTGGTGAAGGCGCAAATGCCGGTTGGAAAGACGACCTTGCTCGGCGCCACGCTGGAGACGCGTCCCTGGTGGAGCGATGCGGCCGTGCCTGTTTTTGTCCTGCGGGACAGGCCCGTATCACGGCGCTACGCACGCGAGACGTTGCTGGCGCGTTATCCGACGGCCCGAACCGTCTTTCTGTCCGAGACGAGTGGCGGCGCTGCCTGGAGCGCTGCGGCCGGTACGGCGCTCGTCGCGTTTCCGGATGCGCCCGTTATCGTCGATCTCTGCGACATCATATTCGACAGCGATGCGGATATTGCCGCAATCTTTGCCGCCGACCCCGATCTCGGCGGCCTTGCGCTCACATTCGGCTCCCGCCATCCGCAATACAGCTATATCAGGCTTGGAGACGACGGCCGGATGCTGGAGGCAAGGGAGAAGCTTGTCATTTCCGACAACGCATCGGCGGGCGTCTATGCTTTCCGTAGCGTCGCCGTCTTTCATCTGGCCCTGGCCCACAGCCTGCAGAACCGGGCGAGCCTCTCGCACAATGGACTGCTTTTTGTCTGCCCCATGCTGAACGGCGTGGTCGCACACGGTTTCGATGTCCGCACGCTGCCGGCGCGGGACGTGTTCGATGTCAAGATTGCGGATGTGCCCCTTGCGGGGTGAAGGAGATACTGGCGCCATTCTGTTTCGACAGAGGCATGCAGAGCGTTGCCGACGATCCCCGGACACATGTTCGCAGGATCAGGAGACCTAGCAAAACGGGAGTTTACCATGACAGCCGGGACATCGAGCAAACTACCCTCTCTCGCCATCATCATACCCTGCTTCAACAATGCCGAGACACTTGCCGAAGCGCTCGACAGCGCCCTGGCACAGGATTATCCGGACTTCGAGGTGCATGTCTGCGACAACGGCTCGACGGACGGCAGCCGGGAAATGATCGCGTCCTACTCGTCCCCCCTTTTGAAACCAGCCCTGCACCGGGACACAGTGCCACGCACGGATAACTGGAATCGCGCCTATACCGCCGGCGCCAACGCGGATTACCTCGTCACCCTGCATGCCGACGACCGCCTCGCGCCCGGGGCACTTCGCGCCATCGGGCGCGCGGCAATGCGCCACCCCGCCCTGATCCATGGCCGCTTCCGGCAGATCACCTATGAGGGCGATCCCATTCCCGGCCGCCGCTTCGGCTGGAGTTACAGCAACAGCGGCGAGGCGTTTCGGGAATTGCTGCTGCTCAACAATATGGTCGCCATGCCGGGCGCAACGATCCGCACGGATGTTTTCTTCAAGGCCGGACGCTGGGATCCCGCCTGGCAATATCTGCAGGACATGGAGCTCTGGTGGCGCTGCGGCGAACTCGGGGAAGTCGCATTCGTTGCCGACATGCTCGGCGACCACCGCGCCTACAAGCATCCACAGGCGTTGCATCGGCATGCCGAAGAACATTTGCGCTGGGCGACACGCAAGCTCCGCAACGCTCCGACCCGGCGGCTGCGACAAGCCGCGGCGGATGGGCTCAATGCCTATCTCGAACGCCTCGAGGCCGAAGTGGATACTTTGCCGGATGTCGCTGCCAGCCTGGTGGAACCGGTAAGGGATGCCCGGGCGGCGCTTTCGAAGGCACCGGGCACCCGCGTCGACGCTCTACGCCGGCAGAGGCTGTTGCGCATGCGGGCAGCTTCGCTCTCGGCCGTCGCCAACGTCTTCGGAAGACTTGCGCCTTGGCAAGCCCTGTCGCGTTGACGGTCGATCACGTCAGCGCCAACCGGGCCGCCGACGATCGTGCCGGGCACCGCACCGTTGACCGCCGCAGACCGGGCCAGCGCAACGACCGACATGAGAGACGCGGTCATGACCGCGCCGACGACAAGCTTGGAGAGCATTTTCTCCGCCTTTGGCTTTTGAGGCAGCCCCCTTGACCGCTGCCAAAGCACCCGCATACCTCGTTGCCTCCGGACCTCAGTCGAGGCCACCTGATCCTTGGTCCGATACCGCCCCGACTGAGGTTCCGGGTTCGAAACGCACTGTCTTTCCGCCCGTTCGGCTCCTCACAGAAAAGGAGTTCTCAGCCATGGACGACACGAACGACATCCCGGAAATTTCCGCCGCCTGGAATGCATCTCTGCTGGCATTCATCGTCTTTCTCGCCGTCATGCTTTATGTCTTCGGAACCGCGATGTGCGGTGGTACCGACCAGCTGATCGGCAGCATCCCTCACGCAAGCATGGTCAATGTCCGGTAAACTGGAAAAATCCAGCCGGCGCGATAGTTTGAATGGACCGTAGCAGCTCAGGTTGGAAATGCACTGGCTTACACGCTGGAACGCCCGCTCCCTTGCCTCCCAATTCTTCATCATGGGAGGGCTCGTCTCACTTGCAGCAATGTTCGTGATCGGGCTCATCGTCACCCATCTCATCGAGGACGCCGTCATTCACAATTCCGGTGCAGCGACCGCGCTCTACGTGGACAGTGTGGTCGCGCCCCTGCTTCCGGACATGCAGACGGAATCGCTGCTCGATGAGGCAAGTGCCCGGGCGCTCGACGAGACACTTGGCCAAGGCGCGCTTGGCCGCCGCCTCGTGTCGTTCAAGCTGTGGCGCCGGGACGGCACAATTCTCTATGCCAATGAAAAAGAACTGGTCGGAAAGAGGTTCCCGGTCAACGGCAAGCTCGCGCAGGCATTTGCGGGCAAGCTGGTCGCACGCTACGAAGTCGCAAGCGACCCGGAAAGCGCCACAGAGCGCGATCTTAGACGGGCACTGATGGAAATCTACAATCCGGTGCTGCAGCCCTGGTCCGGGGAGGCTGTAGCGGTACTCGAATTCTACGAGACGGCGGAGGGACTGGACGACAGTCTCATACGGGCAAGGCTGTGGAGCTGGCTGGCGGTGGCGGGCCTTACCGCCATCTTCTTCCTCGTTCTTTCCATTCTCGTTTTCCGCGGCAGCCGCACGATCGAGGTCCAGCGAAGAGCGCTGAAGTCCAGAGTGGACGAGCTCTCCGCACTTCTTGCCGAAAACCGCGGCCTGCAACGCAGGCTGCGCCTCTCTTCCCAGCGCGCCGCAGCCTTGAACGAAACCTATCTGCGCAGCATCGGCGCGGATCTGCACGATGGCCCCGCCCAATATATCGCCTATGCCTCGTTGCGCCTCGACAGCAATCTGCTCATCGATGCCGCCACTCAGCCGGAGGCACGCGAGAAAGAACTAGCGTGGATCCGCTCGAGCCTCGCAGAGGCGATGAAGGAGATCCGCGACATTTGCAAGGGATTGGTGCTGCCGCAAATCGAGAAAGATTCGATTGCGGAAATCGTCAAACGGGTCGTCGAGGCCCATCAGCAAAAGACCGGCACCGTCGTCGACACGACCATCGACGAAGACGTTTCGGAGCTTGCCCCCGCCCTCAAGATCTGTATCTACCGCTTCGTTCAGGAGGCACTCAACAATGCCTATCGTCACGGGGGCGGCATCCAGCAGGCCGTCAGGGCAACATCCCATGGCGGCGGCGTCCGCATCGAAGTCAGCGACCGTGGCGAGGGTTTTGACCCGGCAGTGGTAGCGCCGGCGAGCCTTGGTCTGGCGGGGCTCAGGGAGCGGATCGATAGCCTTGGCGGTGAATTCGACATAAAAACCGGAGAAGGCGGAACGACTGTCACCATGACCTTCGCGCCCATGGAAGTGGAGGAATAGCATGACACCCATCAAGGTCGCCGTCGTGGATGACCATCCTTTATTTCGTGAGGGCGTCACCCGCAGCCTCTCGGAAGTCAGCGATTTTGTCGTGGTTGGAGAGGGCGCCAACACAGGTGACGCGACCATGATCGCTTCCAATGCCCGTCCGGATGTATTGCTTCTCGATGTATCAATGCCCGGAAACGGGCTTTCCGTTATCGACGAAATCCTTTCCCTGAGCCCGGATACCAGGATCCTCATTCTCACGGCCTCGGAGGAAGTGGACACGCTGGTCGCAGCACTTCAGCGTGGAGCCAAGGGTTATGTCCTCAAAGGCGTCGGCGCGCGCAGCCTGGCCGAAGCAATTCGCACCGTATTCAAGGGAACCCGCTATGTGTCGCCGACAATGTCGGCCAAGGTTATGGAATATTCCTTGAGCGGCCAGACATCGGACAAGGACACGCTCACCCCGAGGGAACGCGAGGTGATGGACCTTGTCGCCCAGGGCCTTTCAAACAAGCATATAGGCTTGCGCCTCGATTTGCAGGAAAAGACGGTCAAGCATCACATGACACAGATCCTGACAAAGCTCGGCGTCACGAACAGGACGGAAGCCGCCTTGCGATGGCACGAAAAACACTAGCGCAGCAGCTGCGTGAGCCGCCGGCTGTCGGATGATGTCGCGCGGCGGTTGACGATTGTGCGCCCTTTCGAATCGCGCATGATGTAGCGTCCGCCACGAAGGGTTTCGGTTATCCCGTTCTTGTGACGGATATCGATGGAGCCGCCGGCATCTTCGGTCGCGCGTGTTCCTGTTCCTGCAGGCGTATTGCCCGTACTGCCGGACCCGCTCGTACCGGATCGGCTGTTCCCGCCGCCACTGTTGCCGTTTCCGCTCCCGCCGCCATTGCCATTGCCGCCGCCGTTGCCGTTACCGCCCCCCTTTCCGTTGCCTCCTCCGTTGCCTTTGTCATTGCCGTTCTCATTCTTGGCGAATGCTGCCTGGCTAGCGATCGAAGGGAACAACCCCGTAATCTCCACCTTCAGCGGCGCAAGCGTCGCAACGGCAAGAACACTTGTGCCGACGCTCTTCAGAAAATTGCGCTTGGAGATCATCCTTGCCTCGTGATTAGTCCTGACTAAGGAGGAAGGAGATTGACCGCTTGTTCTGGAATTGCAAGACGGTCAGACATAGGTACCAATTTCTATCGGACTTTGGTCCCTATTCACCCATAGAGCTCGCGGCCCAGCAGAAGTCCCAGCGACATCTGTCCGCCAGCCAAATCAACAGACATCCGAAGTATTTTAACCAGCGCGTTACCTCGGTCACGTTAAAATTAGGTGATCATGATATACCCTGACCACTCGCAGGTTTGAGGGAGGTATTTATGATCGAAAATTCGGAATGGCAGAAATGCAATGCTCCATTTTTTTCGCGCCCCACGATTGATGGAGAAAAAACCCGTTGGTTTATTGAGACTTGGCGCCGGCGTACAGTGTCGGGATGGGAGTACCGTCAGGAGCTTGAACATTACGAAGACGCGATCCCTCCATTCTGGGAGGACGATGGCATCTTTTACAACAAGCGGTAGTGCCGCAATCAAATGGGCCACCCCTCAAACACAGAACTTGACATAGGTCGGCCGTCGCGATGTCACCGATTGTGCGGGTCCGCCTTCATCTAGTGCGTCGCCGTAAGGCTGCGCCGGGTTTCGGGCGGATCAGGAGAGCGGAGAAACACACTGACGCCGCGGCCCGTTGAAGGGCTGATAGCTGTTATCGGAGGTCCGATAGGAACTATAGCGGGCGGCGCACCATGCGCTGTGCGGATCGGGTGGCGCGCCAGCCGCCGGCAATCCCGCCGAACGCTCCGCCTCCCCGATCACGCAGGGCCTGCGGGGACCGCCGCTATAGGGCTGGTAGGTATTGTCAGACACATTGTAGGAACGGTAGCGCTGCTGGCACAGGCTGAGATGTCGGCCGTCGGCCATCCATTCCTGCTTCGGCTGCTCTATTGCCCCCGTCACGGTCGGATCTGGGGGCGCGATGGCTGCTACGCCAACCAGATTGGCGGGTGTTGAAGGCGAAGCTTCGGTCGCGGCCTGAAGTGGCGGAAGGCGCTCGTAATCCTGCTTCTTGGGATCGACGCGCGTGGGCGTCGTCGTCCAGAGTGGTGCATCAAGATTGGCGAAATGATGTGGCCTGGCTTCGTCGGACCCGCGAGACGCAATTGCGAGACCGCCAGCCACGACGGCCCCCACCAGAGCCAGGCAGATGGACGGTGCAGCAAGCGACTTCATCACGCGATCTCCCATTCCCGATCCCTATAGAAATCGGGAGCACCGGGTTTCGGTTCCGCGGACGGGACGAAAATCGTGTTTTTTTCTTGTTCGCCTGAAATGGTGGAACGGACTGATAGGATAGGAATTTATTGCCATCGCCCCTATTTTGACGGATAGCTGTTTTGTCCGGCGATCCGGTCGTGCCGCAGATTGCAGCCAGAAAGAGGAAGCATGTCGCAGAGAGCAGGCAGCGCCGACCTTCCCCTTCACGGAGGGCGCGTGCCACCGTGGCTGGGCAACCGCATGACGACGCTCGGCGCACTGATTGCCGAAGCAATCGTCCACCACTACGGACGCGACGAATTCCTGCGCCGGCTCGCCCATCCCTTCTGGTTTCAGTCCTTCGGCGCGGTCATGGGCATGGACTGGCATTCTTCCGGCATCACGACAAGCGTGCTGGGCGCGCTGAAACGGGGACTGAAACCACGATCGAAGGAACTAGGTCTCCATGTCTGCGGCGGACGAGGCGCGCAATCGCGCAAGACACCGGATGAGCTGGTCGCGATCGGCGATCGCGTCGGGATTGACGGTGCCGGCCTTGCCAAGACGAGCCGCCTGGTCGCCAAGGTGGACAGTGCCGCGGTTCAGGATGGTTTCGACCTCTATCTCCACGGCTTCATCGTCGCTGACGACGGCCATTGGGTGATTGTCCAGCAGGGCATGAATGGCGACAAGCGACAGGCGCGGCGCTATCACTGGCTTTCGGAAGGACTGGAAAGTTTCGTCAATTCCCCGCATGCGGCCATCGAAGGCCGCTCGCAGGGCGAGATCGTCAACCTGGCCGACCGGCGCGCGGAGAAATCCCGCCGCGGTCAACTCGATCTTCTCGCAACGCTTGGGCCGGACCGCATTATCCGCGAGGCGGCAGCTCTGGCTCTGGCCAGCGATCCGGCACCCGCGCCGGAGCCGGCAGAACAGCCGATGTTGCCGCATCTCATCATGCCCGCACATCACGATGTGCGCGAGAGCGATATCAACATGAAGCGGCTGCACGGCAATCTTGCCGCGGCCGCCGATCGCGGGCCGGTCGATTTCGAAGATCTGCTTCTCGTGCCCGGTGTGGGTGCCCGTACGGTCAAGGCACTGGCGCTCGTTGCCGAGGTCGTGCACGGGGCGCCCTGTCGCTTTTCCGATCCCGCCCGGTTTTCCATCGCCCACGGCGGCAAGGACAGGCATCCCTTCCCCGTGCCACTGAAAGTCTATGACGAAACCATCAGCGTGATGAAATCGGCCGTCTTGAAGGGAAAGCTTGGCCGCGAGGAAGAATTGCAGGCATTGCGCCGGCTCGACGATCAGTCTCGCTCCATGGAGCGCTATGTCACCGGCCCGGACCTTAAGGAAATCGTCGCCGGCGAATTTCGGCAATCCTCCGATTTCGGCGGCCGCAGCGTCTTCGGCTGGGAGCTTCCGCCGGAGCCGACAAAGCGACGAGACAACTAGCCGATCAGCAGCTTGACCCAGGACTCGACGTCGTCGCCGCTGCTCATCTCCGGACGCACCAACCCGTCAATCATGAATGTCGGCGAGACATGAATGCCGTTCTGACGGGCATATTTGCAGTGCCATTTGATTTCGCGGTCGAGATCGGCAATGGCGAAGGCTTCTTTCAGCGCGACACCGCTGTAGCGTTCCAGGCGTTCGATGAGCTGGTTCGGCGTAACATCCATGTTGGAACCGCCCGCGTGCCGTTCGAACTCGAACTCCTCGCGATGGGCAGCGACGGCCGCCATGACCTTCTTCGCAGTCTCCTTGCCGCCTTCCAGCGTGGATGCTGCCAGGATGCAGCGCACGACGACGCCGGAAAACAAGTGCCAAGGCTGGGATTGCAGGCGGATTTTGACGGTGATCTTGTCTTCACCGGCCAGTTCCAGCAGCGTGCCCAGCTTGTTGAACGTCCGGACGGAATAGGGACAGGTCGGCTCCAGGAAAGCCTCGAACACGCGCGCTCCCGCACCCCAAACGAGCGGATCTGCGTGCCAGGAAGTGGTCGTCATGTTTGCATCCTTCTGTTCCGGAGCGTGTCGTCAGCTGGCTTTACCAGCGATGCAGGTGATACGGCTTTCCTATTGCAAATGAAAGACGGGATCGGCAGCTCGCTTGCATTGCCTGTCACAGGGTCGCCGCCGATCTCGCGGCCTGCTCATAGTAACCCGACAGAGCCCTCAAATGGGAAGCTATTCCGGAGAGATCGTCCTGAGAAAGGCCGGAGACTTTCGTCGCCTCCACCAGCAGCCGTTCGCGGATTTCCGAATAGCGGGCCAGCGCTTCCAGGCCCCTGTCAGTGACCTGGATCACTTTTTCCTTGCCGGATTTCCCTGTCTTGACCAGCCCGGCCGCATCGAGCTTCTTCACCGCATAATTGGCGACATGCGTGTCTTCGATATCGAGCACGAGGCAGAGATCGGACAATGTTTTCGGCCGGTCGCGATGGCGCACCGAGTGGATGATCAAGATCTCGGTCGGCGACAGGCTCGGCACGCCGGCCGCCGCCATGCAGCGCACGATCCAGCGATTGAAGGCGTGAGAGAAGAGGATCGATCCGTATTCGAGCTCCGAGAGGGCCGGCGAACTGCCGAGCGCCAGATGGGCAGACGACACGATCAGATCGCGGCCCGCCCTTTGTTCTTTTGCCTTGTCCATCGAACTCTCCCAATCCCTATTCTCAAGCGTTTCGCGGCCCGTATCCGCCCCCTGTCGGGGTCACGACCGTGAAGGCTTCGCCGGCTTCCAGCACCGTATGGGCAGCACCGATCAGTTCATCGATCGTGCCGTCATTGCGGCGCACATAGTTGCGGCCGGTCTGCCCGTCTTCGCCTCCCTTCAGCCCGAAGGGAGCGATGCGGCGATGACCGGAAAGAATGGCAAATTCCAATCTCTCAAGCGCGCGGATCGTGCGCTGCGTGCCATTGCCGGCATGCCACTGACCCCGCCCACCGGAATTCGGCCGGATATGGAAATCCTCGAGCACGACAGGGAAACGGCTCTCCAGGATTTCCGGATCGGTGAGACGGGAATTGGTCATGTGCGTATGTACGGCATCGGCACCATTGAAGCCGGGGCCTGCCGGCGCACCGGAGCAGATGGTTTCGTAATATTGATACTTTTCGTTGCCGAAGGTCAGGTTGTTCATCGTGCCCTGAGCTGCGGCCATGGCGCCGACGGCGCCGATCAGGCAATTGGTCACGGCCTGGCTGACCTCGACATTGCCGGCGACGACGGCTGCCGGATAGGCCGGCGTCAGCATCGTGCCATCGGGAATGACGATACGGATCGGCCGCAGGCAGCCGGCATTCATCGGAATATCCGCTTCGACGAGCACGCGGAAAACATAGAGTACGGCAGCGCGCGTCACCGGCGCCGGCGCATTGAAATTGTCGGGTCGCTGGGCAGATGTGCCGGTAAAATCGACCGTCGCTTCGCGCTTTTCGCGGTCGATGGAGATCTTGACGACGATCTTGCAGCCCTGATCCATCTCATAGGAGAACTCGCCGTCCGGCAGGCGGTCGAGCACGCGGCGCACGCTTTCGGCAGCATTGTCCTGCACATGGCCCATATAGGCATCGACCACGTCCTCGCCGAAGAGCGCGATCATCTTCTTCAGTTCCGCCACGCCCTTTTCGTTGGCGGCAACCTGCGCCTTCAGGTCGTTGACGTTCTGTGCCAGCGTGCGCACCGGATAGCGCGCACCGGTCAAGAGATCGGCAAGGGCGTCCTCACGGAACGTGCCGCGATCGAGCAGCTTGAAATTGTCGATATAGACGCCTTCCTCCTCGATATGCGTCGCGAGCGGCGACATCGAGCCCGGCGAGATGCCGCCAATATCGGCATGGTGGCCGCGGCTCGCCACCCAGAAACGGATGCGCGTGCCGGCATCGTCGAAGACTGGCGTGCAGACGGTCAGGTCAGGCAGATGCGTGCCGCCATTGTAGGGCGCGTTGATCAGGAAGACGTCGCCCGGATGAATGACCGGATTTTCGCGGATGGCGGTCGCAACAGACGCATCCATGGAACCGAGATGAACCGGCATATGCGGCGCATTGGCGACGAGATTGCCGTCCGCATCGAAGACCGCGCAGGAGAAATCGAGCCGTTCCTTGATGTTGACGGAATAGGCGGTGTTCTGCAGCGTCACGCCCATCTGTTCGGCAATCGACATGAAGAGATTGTTGAAGATCTCCAGCATGACGGGATCGGCCTTGGTGCCGATCGCCGCGCGTTCCGGCAGCGCCTTGATGCGGGTGAGCACGATATGATCGCGCGCCGTCAGCTTCGCCTGCCAGCCGTCTTCCACGACGATGGTCTGGTTCGGCTCGATAATGATGGCCGGCCCGGTCACGGTCTGGCCGGGAAGGATGCGATCGCGCAAGACGACTGCCGCATCATGGCTTTCGCCCTGCGAATGGAACTCGGTTCGCCGGACGGGCGAAGCCTCGCCCTCCCCCGCTTCGCCGCGATCGACGTCGATTTCGGCGGCCGCGCCGCCGATGCACTCGACCTCGACGGCCTCGACAACCAGCGGCTTGTTCTCGGCAACAAAGCCGAAGCGGCGCCTGTGCAGCAGCTCGAATTCCCGGCGAAGGCGCGTAGCATCGTCGTTTTGAGGGAACAATGCCTCGACGGCCAGCAGCGTATCAGTGCCGGCATAGCGGATATGGGCGCGCAATACCGTCTTGATCTTCCCGGCCTCGACGCCCTGCGCCGTCAGCTCCGGCTGGCATTCGCCCTGCAATTCCCTGCCAAGCGCGGCAATCGCGGCCGGTGCAGCCACGTCGAGCGGCACGCCGAGCGCTTTCTGGCGGGTGGAGCGGATATCGGCAAGGCCCATGCCGTAGGCCGACAGCAGGCCGGACATCGGATGCAGGAGGATGCTTTTCATACCGAGCGCATCTGCCACGAGGCACGCATGCTGGCCTCCGGCGCCGCCGAAGCAGTTCAGCGCATAACGCGTCACGTCATAACCGCGCTGAACGGAAATCTTCTTGATCGCCTCGACCATGTTGGCGACGGCAATGCGGATGAACCCGTCAGCCACTTCTTCCGGGCGGCGGCCGTCACCGATCTCGGCTGCCAGTTCGGCAAATTTCTGCCGCACCGTTTCGACATCGAGCGGCTGATCCTGGTTCGGGCCAAAGATCGCCGGAAAGAAATCGGGCAGCAACTTGCCGGCCATGACGTTGGCATCGGTCACCGCAAGCGGTCCGCCGTTGCGATAGCAGGCAGGGCCTGGATAAGCGCCGGCGGAATCGGGGCCGACTCGGAAACGGCCGCTCTCGAAATGCAGGATGGAACCGCCGCCGGCAGCCACCGTGTGAATCAGCATCATCGGCGCCCGAACGCGCACGCCGGCAACCTCCGTTTCGAAGGCGCGCTCATACTCCCCGTCGAAATGCGCGACATCGGTCGAGGTGCCGCCCATGTCAAAGCCGATCACATGGCCGAAGCCCGCCTGCTCGCCGGTCTTGGCAAGGCCGACGACACCGCCGGCGGGGCCGGAGAGGATGGCATCCTTGCCCTGAAACATATCGGCTGCCGTCAGGCCGCCCGAGGACATCATGAACATGACGCGGGCACCGGTCCTTGCAACATCGAGTTCATCCGAGACCTGGCGCACATAACGGCCGAGCACCGGCGAAAGATAAGCATCGACAACGGTCGTATCGCCACGGCCGACCAGCTTGATCAGCGGCGAAACCTCGTGGCTGACGGAAACCTGTTCGAAGCCGATCGCGCGGGCAATGCGCGCAGCCGCTGCCTCATGCTCGGGATATTTATAGGCATGCATGAAGACGATGGCGACGGCGCGGTAGCCCTTCGCGCGCAGATCGCGCAACGCTGCCTCGGTCGCGGTTTCGTCAAGCATTGTCTCGACCGTACCGTCAGCCAGAACACGCTCGTCAAGCTCGACCACATCCTGATAGAGCGCTTCAGGCTTGATGATCTCGGTCGCAAAGATCTTTTTGCGTTCCTGATAGCCGATGCGCAGAGCGTCGCGGAAACCCTTCGTCGTTACCAGCGCCAGACGCTCACCCTTGCGCTCCAGAAGCGCGTTGGTGGCGACGGTCGTGCCCATGCGCACCTCACCGATCAGTCCGGCGGGGATCGCCTCGCCTGCGGTCAGGCCGAGATGCAGACGAATGCCCTGAACGGCAGCATCGCGATAGGCTTCCGGGTTTTCGGACAGCACCTTGCGCGCGTGAAGTGCACCGGCGGGATCGCGCCCGACAATGTCGGTGAAAGTGCCCCCACGGTCGATCCAGAAGTCCCAGCTACCAGCCGCAATGCCCGACAAAATCGCCTCCGCCGTTCGTTTCCGATATCACTAAGAAATTATCGATAAATCGTCAACGTTTTGCAGAAGACCGAGCCGCCGCCGTTGATCGCTGGCGGGCGCAGCAAAGGTCCAACATTGGAACGCAGAAAATCGAACGCCGCGGCCCTCAAGCCGCGGCGACAGACCCAGAAATAGCCAATGGCTGATGCCCGGCGCGCCCGGCGCCGGCAGCCCGATCCGATCAGCGCGAAGTCAGATCGTCGGGCAGTTCGGCATTGTGATACTTGCGATAGATATCCCGCAGCACCTTGTTGTCGAAATTGGTCTTCACCCACTGGTCGAGCCAGGTCTTGAGACCGGTTTCGCCCTTCGGGATGCCGATGCCGAGAACCGTCTCCTTCTGCGTGAACTTCACCTGCAGCGGATGATCGGCCATCTTCCTGTTGATGCCGTTGATGACGGCAGACTGGCTGGAAACCGTATCGACCTGACCGGAAACGACCGAGGTGATCAGCGTCGCATCATCCTCGAAGCGGACGATATTGGCGCCCTTCGCGTTGGCGGTAATGTCCTGGTCGTTCGTCGTGGCTCGGGTGACGCCGATGCGTTTGCCGTCAAGATCGGCATATCCCTTGATCTCGGCGCTCGGCGGAGCGGCGACGACAAGGGCGAGCGTTGCATAGGGAACGGAATAATCGATCGCCTTCTTTCGCTCTTCGGTGATGCCGAGCGAGGAGACGACCATGTCGGCCTTACCGGTCTGGACCGACGGAACGCGGGCCGCATTGGTGATTTCCACCAGTTCGAGCTGGACGCCGAGATCCTTGGCGATCAGTTTGGCCGTCTCGATATCGGAACCCGACGGCTGCAGGTTTTCGTCGACGAAGGAATATTCCGGAATGCCCATCGCGACCGCGATACGCACCTTGCCGGCCTTCCTGATATTGTCGAGCACATCGGCATGGGCAACGCTTGCCAGCGCCAGCAGGCCCGCACCCGCCAACAGTGCCAGTTTCGAAATCATTGTCTTCGGCATACTCCAAGTCTCCTCTACCTGATTGCCTCTGCCCGCTCTCTGCCGGGCCTCCTCTCAAACCTGCGCCGGCTCATCCGGGACAGGCAATTTCCTCCCACGATGACGGGGTCTAAAGCTCTGCGGCCATGAATTCCTTGAGTTCAGGCGTCTGCGGATTGCTCAGGATACCGGCGTCACCGGTCTCCCAGACTTTGCCGGTGTGCATGTAGATGACACGGTTGGCGGCGCGCTTGGCAAAGCCCATCTCGTGGGTGACGACGATCATCGTCATGCCGCCGCGCGCGAGATCCTCCATCACGCGCAGCACTTCGCCCGTCAGCTTCGGGTCGAGGGCGGACGTGACCTCGTCGAACAGCATCACCTTCGGCTGCATGGCAAGCGATCGGGCAATTGCCACGCGCTGCTGCTGGCCGCCGGACAGCTGCTCCGGATAGGCATCGATCTTTTCCGAGAGGCCGACCTTGGCGAGCACCTGTTTGGCGATTTCGAAGGCCTGGTCCCTGCGCATGCCCTTCACGCGGCGCAGCGCCAGCATGATGTTTTCAGCGACCGTCATGTGCGGGAAGAGATTATAGCTCTGGAACACCATGCCGATATCGCGCCGCAATGTCCTGAGATCGAGCTTCGGATCTTCGACACGATGGCCGCAGACCTCGATCGAGCCGTCCTGGATCGTCTCCAGCCGGTTGATGCAGCGCAGCGCCGTGCTCTTGCCGGAGCCGGACTGGCCGATCAGCGCCACCACTTCGCCAGCGTTGATCTCGAAAGAGACGCCCTTCAGCACTTCCAGCGCGCCGAAGCGCTTGACGACATTGGTGAGTTTAACGGCGACCGACATTGAGCTTCCTCTCGAGAGAACGGCTCCAGACCGACAGCGGATAGCAGACAGCGAAGTAGAGAAGCGCTGCGATGCCGAAGACCAGGAAGGGCTGGAACAGGGAATTGTTGATGACCTGCGCCGCACGCGTCAGCTCCAGGAAGCCGACAACCGAGGCGAGCGAGGTGTTCTTGACGAGCTGGACGAGGAAACCGACCGTCGGCGGCGTGGCGATCCTCAGCGCCTGCGGCAGGATCACGTCCCGCAACGCCTGCCAGCGTGTCAGGCCGAGACATTCGGCGGCCTCGAACTGGGTGCGCGAGATGGACTCCACCGAGCCGCGCCAGATCTCGCCGAGATAGGAGCTCGAATAGATCATCATGCCGAGACCGGCCGCCACCAGCGGCGGCACCGAGATGTTCACCACCCCGAGACCGAAATAGAGGATGAACATCTGGATCAGGAGCGGCGTGCCCTGGACGATCTGGATGTAGATGAGGGCTGCGCGTCGCAGCGACAGGAAGCGCGAGATGCGGCAGAGCATGACGAAGAAGCCGGCAATGCCGCCGAGCAGGAAGGCGAGCGCTGACAGCACGACCGTCCAGACAAGGCCGTCCAGCAGATAGATCAGGTGATTGAAGGAAAACCCACCGAGCATGGTAATCTCTAGAGCGACGTGCCGAGCCGGCGGCGGCGCGGGAAGGCGATGAGACCGAGGCCGTAGAAGCCCGCCCTCATCAGATAGGTGATGGCGATGTAGAGGACCGCGACGACGACATAGGTCTCCAGCGACCGGAACGTGTTGGACTGGATGTTGTTGGCGACACCCGTCAACTCCTCGGCAGAAATCTGCGAAGCGATCGAGGTCGACAGCATCATCAGGATGAACTGGCTGGAAAGTGCCGGATAGACACGTTCGATCGCCGGCAGGAGAATGATGTCGCGATAGATCTGCAGCTTCGACAGGCCGAGCGCTTCAGCCGCCTCGATCTGGCTCGGATGGATCGAATCCATGCCGGCACGAATGATCTCCGCCGTATAGGCGCCGACATTGATGACCATGGCGAAGACGGCAGCCGCGATGATCGGCAAGCGGATGCCGACGGAAGACAGGCCGAAGAAGATGAAGAAGATCTGCACGATGAAGGGCGTGTTGCGTACGGTCTCGACATAGATGCCGACGAGGGTCCGCAGCGGGCCGATGTTCGAGCGGCGGGCGATGGCGCAGGCAACGCCGATCACCAGACCGATGACGACCGAAAAGACGGTGATCTCGATCGTAACGAACGCGCCCGAGAGGAAATCGCTCCAATAGGGCAGCAAGGCCGCAAAATCGAACTGGTACTGCATGTCCTCCTCCATTCCGACCACGCCAATCCGATGACGCGACCTCGCCTTCCCTTGAGGAAGGCGTCATGTCTCCTTCCGGCTGTCGCGTCAGCGCGCCAGCCAGCCTCCATCGACGGGTAGAACCGTGCCGTGCACGTAGTCGGACGCAGCCGACGCCAGGAACACGGCAGCACCGCCGATGTCGCCGGGCTCACCCCAGCGGCCCGCCGGGATACGGGCCAGAATGCTCGCGTTGCGATCCGGATCTTCGCGCAGCGCCGTCGTGTTGTTGGTGACGAAATAGCCGGGTGCGATGGCGTTGACGTTCACGCCCTTGCCTGCCCATTCGCAGGCGAGCAGTCGCGTCAAGCCTGCAAGGCCGCTCTTCGAAGCCGTGTAGGACGGAATGCGAATACCGCCCTGAAAGGAGAGCAGCGAAGCAATGTTGATGATCTTGCCGCGTCCCTTTTCGAGCATGTGGCGGGCCGCCGCCTGAGAGAGGAAAAAGGCCGTCTTCAGGTTCACGTTCATCACCGCGTCCCAGTCTTCTTCGGTGAAGTCGATCGCGTCGGCGCGGCGAATGATGCCCGCATTGTTGACGAGGATATCGAGCGCTCCGAAACGCTCCAGCGCCTCGGAAACGATCGGCTTGACCGGCTCGATCGTGCCGAGATCGGCCTTGATGACATGGAATTTCACGCCCGCCTTCGCGACAAGGGCCTCCGTCTCGTCCATGGACGAGCGGCCGATAGCCACGATCGAGGCGCCGGCTTCGGCAAGCGCGACGGCAATACCCTGCCCGATGCCGGTATTGGCGCCGGTGACGACGGCGGTCTTCCCCGAGAGATCGAAAAGAGCCTGCATCGCCATCACCTGAGATCCCCGATGGCGATATGGTCCATATCGGTGAAGCTCTTGTTGTCGCCGGCCATGGCCCAGATGAAACTGTAGTTCTTGGTGCCGGCACCGGAATGGATCGACCACGGGGGCGATATGATCGCCTGCTCGTTGGCAACGAGCATGTGACGCGTCTGCTGCGGTTCGCCCATGAAATGGAAGACGCGCTGGTCGGCGTCGAGGTCGAAATAGAGATAGGCTTCCATGCGCCGGTCATGCGTGTGGCTCGGCATTGTGTTCCAGACGCTGCCGATCTCCAGGCTGGTGAAGCCCATGGTCAACTGGCAGGACTGGCAAACCTCCGGATGAATATACTGGTAGATCGAGCGCTTGTTGGCGGTGGCAGCCTCGCCCGGCGTCAGATGCCGTGCCTTGTCGCGAGTCAGAAGCACCGTCGGGTGGTTCGCATGAGCAGGCGTCGAGACGAGGTAGAATTTTGCGGGATTGCCGGCATCGGCACTTTCGAAAGCGACATCGACGGCGCCTCTGCCGATATAGAGGCAATCGTATTTCGCCAGCGTGTAGCTGGCGCCGTCAACCGTCACGCGGCCGGAACCGCCGACATTCAGCACACCAAGTTCACGCTCCGCCAGAAACGTGTCCTGACCGATCGCCTTGGGCGCCGTCAGCGCCAGACCGGTGCCGAGCGGCGCAGCACCGCCGATCACCATCCGGTCGTAATGCGAATAGGTCAGCCTGATGTCACCCGGCGAAAACACCGTTTCGACCAGGAAGTGACGGCGCAGCGTTTCCGTATCGAAGCCGCGGACCGCTTCGGGGTGGGAGGCGTGTCGTACGTCAATCTGCATTGGAATTGTCCTTCTCTCCTCCGGATGCCCCCATCTGCGGGGCATCCTCAATGAAATAGGCTGGGTCGAGCATCTCGGCCTTTTCGACTTCATGCAGCAGCTTGCCGAGATGAAACTCCATGGCGGCCTTCGCCCCGTCCTTGTCGCCGGCTCGCATGCAATCGATGACGGCGGCGTGCTCCTCGATGACACGCGCCAGGCGGCCCTGCTGCGGCAACGTCAGCAAGCGATAGCGGTCGCTGTGAACCTTGACCTGCTGGATGATCGCCCAGATGCCGGGAAAGCCCGCGATGCTGCTGATAAGCTGGTGGAAATCATTGTCGACGACATGGAATTTCGCGACATCGCCTTCGCGATGGCACGCATCGAGATCCGAGAGATTGCGCTCCAGAGCTCTCAGGCCGGCCGGCGTCATCTTCTCGACCGCGATCGAAACCGCCGTGTCTTCCAGCGCCTTGCGCACAAGGATCGCTTCGTAGAGCGCACGGCGCGGAATGCGGGAAACGAACGTGCCCGATTGCGGGAAAACATCGACGAGCCCGTCATCGGCAAGCCGGATGATCGCCTCGCGGATCGGCGTGCGGCTGACCCCGAATTGCGCTTCCAGCTCCTTTTCGTTCAGGAGATCCATCGGCTTGCGGCGCAGCGAAACGATGTCGTCGAGAAGCGCATTGTAGACGAGCGTTGCCGCCCTCGGAGCCGCCGCCCGCTGGTGCGAAAGTACCGTCACGCCCTGCAGGGAGCGCTTCTTTCGCGTGATGCCGGAAAGCGAACTCATCGCGCAC
Source organism: Hyphomicrobiales bacterium (assembly GCA_900471515.1). Taxonomy (GTDB): domain Bacteria; phylum Pseudomonadota; class Alphaproteobacteria; order Rhizobiales; family Rhizobiaceae; genus Rhizobium. The sequence goes on from UCFC01000010.1 coordinate 273,156, forward strand.
GCTCGCCTGGAAGGATCGAAAATCTGGTGCTTGATGTCATCGGAAACCGCCTCCCTTCGGCCTGATGAAAGAAGTAATATATTAGTATCCAACTTCTGGCAAGCGGCTTTCGCGACTTGAACCGAACTTGACGGGAATGAGGATATCGCCCGGACCGGCTCGCTTCCTGATCGCATTTAATTTATATTTTTCAATGCGTTACAGAGCCACACGCCGGCAGCGCGTTGCCGCCGCCGCACGACCGCTGGCCGAAAGAGCCAGCTTGCGACCGATCGAAGCCTATCGCTGAACTTTCTGGTGGCAGGACGCCTGGAGATCGATAGGATCATCGCGCATCCGCCTCCCGGGACCCTCTTTCGGCCTTCAATCTGGAGAGCCAGCTTCACGAGGTTCCGGAGTTGCGGCTTTGGAGGAGGTATTTGAAACGTGGCGGAGGAGAGCGCTTCATGAATTCCATCGACTTGAAAGACAGGGTCGCCGTCATCACCGGCGGCGCGCAGGGGATCGGTTACGCCATTGCCGAGAGGGTAATTCAGTCCGGCGGAAAGGTCGCCCTCTGGGATTCAAACGGCAGCCGCTCGACGGACAGTGCCGCCGCACTCGGTCCGAATGCCCGCGCATTCGAAGTCGACGTGACGGATTTCGATCTCGTCGGCCAAGTCGCTTCGGCAACAGAGGAGATTTTCGGGCGGATCGATTGCCTGGTGAATTCCGCAGGAATTACGGGAAAGGTAAAACCGACGATCGAATATGGCGCCACGGAATGGAGGAACGTCATCGACGTCTGCCTGACAGGAACCTTCAACTGCTGCCGCCATGTCGTTCCGGTGATGCTGAAGCGCGACTACGGCCGGATCGTCAACATCTCGTCGGTAGCCGGAAAAGAGGGCAACCCCAACATCGCAGCCTATAGTGCTGCGAAAGCAGGCGTGCTTGGCTTCACCAAATCCTTGGGTAAAGAGCTTGCAAAGACGGGAATCGCCGTCAACGCCATCACTCCCACAACGGCGAAGACGCCGATACTCGACGGCCTGACACCCGAATTCATCGAATACATGCGGGTCAGAATTCCGCGGGATCGTTTCGCGGAACTGTCGGAAATCGCGGCGATGGTCGCCTGGCTCCTGTCGGAGGAGAATTCTTTCACGACTGCATCGACCTTCGACCTAAGCGGCGGGCGAACAACCTACTGAAGAAGGCTCATACTCACCGCCCTTCCAACGATGACGACATGTGAATGCACGGCGTTATGCGAGCGAAACACTGCGCGTTTCGGCATCAACGAACAAAGCGGCGATGGCTGCCAATAACAGCAGGCCGGCAAAAATGCCGATGGTCAGAACGAAGCTCTGCGTCACAAACAGCGCAATCAGCGATGGAGCGAGCAGGCCGCCAAGCCGCGCCATCGCCCCTGCCGCACCCATGCCAGTCGCCCTTGACGTCGTCGGATAGAGTTCAGGCGTATAGGCGTAGAGCGCGCCCCATGTTCCAAGCAAAGCAAAACTCATGATCAGCAACGAGGCTCCGATCACGAGGCCGGACGATCCGAAGACGAAGAGAAGGCACCCGATCATCGACAGGATGCAGAATGCCACCAGCGTCGGACGACGCCCCCATGCCTCGACGCCATAGGCAGCCAATGCATAGCCGGGTATTTGAGCCAGCGCTATAAGCACCAGAAAGCCGTAGCCGCGAACAAAGCCGAAGCCATCGCCGGCAAGTTTGGGCGGCATCCACGTGAATATCCCGTAATAGGATATGGACACCAGAAACCAGATCGCGAGCATCAGAATGGTGCGCCGCCTCAACTCGCCGGAGAAAATGCCGGCACCTTTCACGGAGGGTGTTGACGAGACATCGACGCCTTCACCGAGCGGATTGCGGCCGTTGACAGCCGCGATCCGTTCAACGATCGCCTTTGCTTCGTCGTTCCGTCCGGTGCGAAGGAGAAAGAGCGGTGATTCCGGCACGAAAAACCGGAGGCCGAAACCGATCAACGCCGGAACCGCAGTCACGGCAAAAATGAACCGCCAGGCTTCGGCAACGCCCGAAAGGCTGAGTATCCAGGCAGCGAGCGCCACGACGAGTGTTCCCACCGCCCAGAAGCCCTCCAGCAGGACGAGCCATCTGCCACGGTTCTTTGCCGGCAGAAACTCAGCCATCATTGCATAGTCCACCGGCAACGTTCCACCGACGGCAGCGCCTGTCAGGAACCGCAAAACCAGGAGTATCGCGAAGCTGGGGGCAAAGATCGACAGCGTGCCGAAGACGGCGTCGCTGAGGACGGTGGCAATCAACACCCGGCGTCGCCCGATCCGGTCCGCGAGCTTGCCGAATCCCAGAGCCCCGAGAAACATTCCCAGGAAGAAAGCCGTCCCGGTCTGAAGCGCCTGCGGCACGGTCAGTTCAAAACTCGCCGCGATCGACGTCGCCGTAAATCCGACCGCGATAACCTGCATCGCGTCGGCGGCCCACACCAATCCGAAGATGCCCATCAACCGGACCTGAAATCGGCCGGCACCCGCCTGGTCGAGCGCCTCATCAATCGTAATGGTGGCCATTCTTCTCCCCGCTCAGCCAAGGCATCGAGCCTGTCGGGTCCATACTCACGATCGTCGCGAATAAGGCAAGTCAATGCGCCGCCCTTTCGCTTCCGTAGCCGATCCCGATATGGCGGACGAATTGGAAAACCCGCAAGCCGGTCGTCCATTTGCGGTATCGGCGGGCATCTCGCTATCCATCGGCTCCTGGTGAAAACCGTTTCAAGACGGGATCGAGGAGGCATCGCGCGAAATGTCCTGCGCCAATGTCTACCCTGCCTCGGTCCTGTCAAAGGAGGGACTGCCGGTGGCGTATCGCTGCGGCAATTGCCGATGTTCCTTTTGCAGCAGGCATGACAATCTTAAGAAATCATGCGGTATGAACCTCACATCCCTGCCGTTTGTTTAAACATGGTTAATTTTTTCATTATAAACGTCTTATAGAAGGAACAGAGCGACGCGTCCGCGTGTTGGCAGCATGCTGTGGAGGACCCTGAAAATGTTCAAGTTTTTCTCGATCAAGCCGTCGACCGAAGACTTCGGCGCCGATACCGGCACCTATGCCGATGGCATGACCGACCGCTACTACCGCGATCTGACCGGCCGCACCGAACATCGCTTCCGCTCCGCGCATGAACGCGACTACGGCGCAGCCCGCGAGATCGCCGAACATGCGCCGCATGGCATCGTCGGCAACTGAGCGGCCTATCGCTTCCCGGTCGATATCAGGCGCGCAGCGTTTCCTGCGGCGGCCTGCTCAGACTGCTTGCAAGAACAGTTTTGTTGCGGCCCGTTGCCTTGGCGTCGAGAAGGGCCGCGTCGGCGCGGCTGACAAGCGTATCGACGGTGCCTCCCGCAGGTGATGTCGCCACACCGATCGATACCGACACGGCTCCGATGATCTGACCGGAGTGCGAAAGTGCCGCCCCGCCGATCTGTGCCCGCACCTTTTCGGCGAATTCGAATCCGTCCTTCTCGCTGCAGTCAGGCAAAAGAACGGTGAATTCTTCCCCGCCGAAACGGAATGCGCTGCCGATACCGGCAACTGTGCTGCGCAGCACCTGCCCGACATGTTGCATGACCATGTCGCCGGCGTCGTGACCGAACTGGTCGTTGAAACGCTTGAAATGATCGATATCGATCATCAGGCAGGCGAGCGGCTCTTGACCATTGTCGCGCCCGCGTCGATGCAGCGTGTCATCGAGAAAACGACGGTTGAAGAGAGCGGTCAGCGGATCGCGAATGGCAAGTTCGGTCAGCTTTTCACGAAACTGCAGATTGGCGACCGCCAATCCGACGTTCTCGGCGATCAGTTCCAGGTAGAGACGGGCATTGTCCAGCACCGGCGTCTGCCCGTGGCGTTCCTCGAGATAGAGAAGACCGATCATATCGCCCTGCGCTGTCAAAGGGAGGCAGGAGGCCGCAACGCCACTCCCCTCGACATGCTGGCAGGACACGTCACTGTCGCCCGCGCCACTCATATGCGGTCGGCCGCGCCGCAGGCCCCAGCAGGCATTGGCCGGAAAGGCCGTCTGCGCGTTGACAGGCTCCAGCCATGTGCCGGCCTGCGCGAGTGCGGACTTATCCTCGTTGAGAATATAGAGACTTCCGGCAATGCCCGGAAAGATCTGCGGCGCGAAGCGCGCGACCACTCCGGCCAGTTCCTGTTGATTTTCACAGGCCTGAAGACGATGCATCATTTGAAGGATGAGGTCCTTGGTATGCTGGTCAGCCCGTCGCTCCGCATCCAGGCGCTCACGCTCAAGTCCGTTTTCCCGAAAGATCTGGATTGCCTCGTTCATCTCGCCGATTTCGTCGCGACGGCGGTCGTCAGGGACCTCGACCGCATAATCCTGCCTGGCGAGCCGGGTCACGATGCCGGTCATGCGGACCAGAGGCACAGCCACGCGACGCCGCAGGATAAAGTAGAGGACGGCAAGGAAGAGCAGGCCGGTCATCGCCAGCATGACCTTGGCAACAAAACTCCACTGATCGCTGCGCCGGCGCGCGTCGTCGAGGGCCGCTCCCGTGCGCGTCGCCGTGATATCGCGCAAATGACCGGCCGATTCCAGCAGGGCCGTTTGCAGCCGTTCGTGCTCCGGCCCGAAAAGCGCCTGTTGCGCCGCCTGCCGGTCGCCCTTCTGGAAGGTGTCGACAGCGGCAGCCTCGACCGCATCGAGCGCCTCGGCCTGCCTGTCTATATCCGCAAGAATGTTCCGTTCCACGACGGATATGTCTCTTGCCGCAATCTGCTTGGCCGCCGTTTCGCGCTGCCGTTCGCTCTCCGTCTCCGCCTTGAAGGCATCGAGATGGCGCTGCTCGCCGCGCATGACGTAGAGCCGCGCCTCATCGCTGGAAACCTCGGCGCCTGTCTCAAGCTGTTCGGTCAGCGTATCGAGCGCGAGATGTTCCTCAACCGCGCGCCGCTCGTCCTCGGCACTGCGCGACGACATGATGAAGGCGGCAGCCGAAAGCGCCGTGAGGATCACGGTAATGCCGTAAGCCCAGTTGGTGATCGTCCTTATTCTCATGGCGCCATGCTAACGAAATCGGGTTGAAGGACAACTAAAGGCATCTCTGACACACCGCTGTTGCTATGGCCGTTTGCGAGTAACAGCTGATGTTATTAGCGGGAAATCACTACCGAGAGGTATCGGGGCCGCAACTCGGTGGTCAATCACGGCAAACCAAAGCCGTTGCCGGGGAACGCGTCGATGCCGGGATTGGTTTCAGTCAGGATGATCGAAGAGCCGGGGCTGCGAATTCGAAGGGCTCGATTCGGCCGGTTGGCAGCTTACAGATATGCGGATTGCAATGATGGCCGGAACGCAATGCGATCCGGCCGCAAATCCGACCGCAGTCTATGTCTGGACGCGGCGAGGATGCCGCGTCCAGACAGAATTCCGATCAGACGAGATCGAAGCGATCCGCGTTCATGACCTTGTTCCAGGCTGCAACGAAGTCCTTCACGAACTTGGCCTTGGCATCGGACTGGCCATAGACTTCCGCGAGCGCGCGAAGCTGCGAGTGCGAGCCGAAGATCAGATCGACACGAGTGCCGGTCCACTTGAGTTCGTTCGTCTTGCGGTCACGCCCCTCGTAAACGCCTTCCTTGCCGGCAACGGGCGCCCAGACGGTACCCATGTCCAGCAGATTGACGAAGAAATCGTTCGTCAGCGTTTCCGGACGCGAGGTAAAGACGCCATGCTCCGGCTTGCCCACCGTCAGCACACGCAGGCCGCCGATGAGCACGGTCATTTCAGGCGCGGTCAGCGTGAGCAGCTGGGCACGATCGACGAGCGCTTCTTCCTGCTTCATGAACTGCAGGCGCTTGCCGTTCACATAGTTGCGGAAGCCGTCGCTGCGCGGCTCGAGCGCGGCGAAGGAAGCTGCATCCGTCTGCTCCTGCGAAGCGTCCATACGGCCGGGGGTGAACGGCACGACGATATCGTGACCGCCGGCCTTCGCAGCCTTTTCGACACCGGCTGCACCGGCTAGCACGATCAGGTCGGCGAGCGACACTTTCTTGCCGCCGGTCTGTGCCGCGTTGAAGTCCTTCTGGATGCCTTCAAGAACGCCGAGAACCTTGGCAAGCTGCGCCGGTTCGTTGACTTCCCAGTCCTTCTGCGGCGCAAGGCGGATGCGAGCGCCGTTGGCGCCGCCGCGCTTGTCGGAGCCGCGGAAGGTCGACGCGGATGCCCATGCGGTCGAAACCAGTTCCTGCACCGTCAGGCCGGAAGCAGCGACTTTAACCTTGAGATCGGCAATATCCTTGTCGTCGATCAGAGGATGATCGACGGCCGGGATGACGTCCTGCCAGATCAGGTCTTCTGCCGGGACTTCCTTGCCGAGATAACGGGCCTTTGGCCCCATATCGCGGTGGGTCAGCTTGAACCAGGCACGGGCGAAAGCGTCGGCGAATTGATCCGGGTTTTCGAGGAAGCGGCGCGAGATCTTCTCGTAGATCGGGTCGACGCGCAGCGCGAGGTCGGAGGTGAGCATCCGCGGCAGGTGCTTCTTCGAGGAATCGAAGGCGTCCGGGATAGTGGCGCCGGCGCCCTTTGCGACCCACTGATGGGCACCCCCCGGGCTCTTTTCCAACTCCCATTCATAGCCGAACAGGTTCCAGAAGAAATTATTGCTCCACTTGGTCGGGGTCGTCGTCCAGGTGACTTCCAGGCCGCTGCCGATGGCATCACGACCGACGCCGCTGTTGAACTTGCTCGCCCAGCCGAGGCCCTGGGCCTCGAGCTCGCTGCCTTCCGGATCGACACCGACAAAGGACGGATCGCCGGCGCCGTGGGTTTTGCCGAAGGTATGGCCGCCGGCGATCAGCGCCACGGTTTCTTCGTCATTCATTGCCATGCGCGCGAAGGTCTCGCGAATGTCGCGCGCGGAAGCGAGCGGATCGGGCGTGCCGTTCGGGCCTTCCGGATTGACATAGATGAGGCCCATCTGCACGGCGCCGAGCGGCTCCGCCAGCTCGCGTTCGCCGCTATAGCGCTCGTCGCCGAGCCAGGTGCCTTCCGGACCCCAATAGAGTTCTTCCGGCTCCCAGACATCGGCACGGCCGCCAGCGAAGCCGAAGGTCTTGAAGCCCATCGATTCGAGCGCGACGTTGCCGGTGAGGATCAAAAGGTCGGCCCAGGAAATGCTGTTGCCGTATTTCTGCTTGATCGGCCAGAGAAGGCGGCGGGCCTTGTCGAGGTTGACGTTGTCAGGCCAGCTGTTGAGCGGTGCAAAGCGCTGCTGCCCCTGACCGGCGCCGCCACGGCCGTCGGTGATGCGATAGGTGCCGGCGCTGTGCCAGGCCATGCGGATGAAGAGACCGCCGTAATGGCCGAAATCTGCCGGCCACCAGTCCTGCGAATCGGTCATCAGCGCATGAAGATCCTTCTTCAGCGCATCGAGATCGAGCTTCTTGAACTCCTCGGCATAATTGAAATCCTTGCCCATCGGATTGGAAAGGGCGGAATGATGGTGAAGCACCTGCAGGTCGAGCTGGTTCGGCCACCAGTCGCGATTGCGCCTGCCGCGTGCTCCGGAATGATCGACGGGACATTTGCCCGTGCTGTCAGGTTTCTGGTCCATAGTTTTCTCCTGTTGCTCCAGACGACCGCTCGACAGCCGCCCTATCCGTTAAACTATTGGGCCTGATTGCGTGCCCGGGCTTTGCCCGGTTCGATCGGGGTCGGCACGCATCCTCCCTCTCGTTCCTTTTTATCGGAAGCGTGTGATAATTTTAAGTTGGATTTACTGATGACCGCGATAAGCTTGCCTTATGACCAATGTGACACTCAAACAGCTTCGGTATTTTGAAGCCCTGGCGCGGCATGGCCGCTTCCGGCATGCGGCCGATGCCTGTGCGATTTCCCAGCCCGCCCTGTCGATGCAGATCAAGGAACTGGAGGAAGAGTTGGGCGGAGATCTCTTCGAGCGCGGCGCACGCGAGGTCAGGCTTACCGCCTTCGGGCAGCTGTTTGCCCTTCGGGTCCGCGACATTCTCCGGGCCGTGGATGAACTCGGCGACCTTGCCCGCGCATCGCAGGACCGGCTGCTGACACGGTTGAGGATCGGCATTATCCCGACCATCGCCCCCTATCTTCTGCCGGCAATCATCAGCGATCTGAACAGAACCTTCGACAATATCGAAATTCAGGTCCGCGAGACGCTGACGGCGCGGTTGGTCCACGAAGTGGCGCAGGGCGAGCTGGATCTGGCGGTCGTGGCATTGCCGATATCAGAACCGTCGCTGACCGAGATCAAGCTGTTCGAAGAAGAGTTCCTGCTTGTCCGCAGACGCGAAGACGAGGGCAAACCGGTGCCGGAACCGGAGGCCCTGCGGGAAATGCGCTTGCTGCTGCTGGAGGAAGGGCATTGCTTTCGCGATCAGGCGCTATCCTTCTGCGGCATCGAATCCACACGTCCGCGGGAAATCATGGAAGGCAGTTCGCTGTCTACGCTGGTGCAGATGGTCAGCGCCGGCATCGGCATCACCCTCATCCCCGAAATGGCAGTGCCCGTGGAAACGCGTTCGGCTGATGTGTCCATCTCCCGGTTCCGCACCCCGCAGCCGCTGCGGACGATCGGGATCATCTGGCGTAACTCAACGCCCCTGGTCAAACAGCTCCTGCAGATATCGGAAGTCATCCGCCATTCGGCCGCGGGCCTGCGTCAGTCCTCACTTCCCGCACAAGCCGGTTTCGACGGCTGATTCCGGCTGTTCCACTGGCCAGTCCGCAGGCTGCGCTCTAGCTTCCCGCACTTGAACCGATCGCAGGTAAGATAAGGGGAGCGGCCGAATTGGATCTGGTAGACCTGATGCCGATAACACCCGGATGGGTGGACATTGCCGTTCGTCTGGCCGCAACGGTCATAGCCGGAGCATTCATCGGCCTCGACAGGGAGCGAGGGGGACATTCCGCAGGATTGCGCACGACCATCCTTGTCGGACTCGCCGCCTGTCTCTCGATGATTCAAGCGAATATTCTCCTGGCGACGAGTCAGAGCGCAGAGGGATCGATGGATATTCTGCGCTTTCCCCTCGGCGTCCTGACCGGTGTCGGCTTCATCGGCGGCGGCGCCATCCTGCGGCGTGGCGATATCACGACAGGTATTACGACGGCGGCAACCTTGTGGCTCATCACCGCAATCGGTCTCTGTTTCGGCGGAGGACAGATCATCATCGGCGCCATCGTCACAATCCTCGCCGTGCTGATCCTCTCTCCTCTCAAGCATGTGGATCGCTGGATTTCAGGCGATCAGAGGGGCACCGTAGCGATCAGGCTGGAAAGGGGCGCAGGAATTCCCGATGTGAAGGCTGCGGCGCCGGATCTTTCCGAGGCGATTTTCACGGGCTTGAGGGATATTGAAGACGGGCATCGCGAACTGGTCTACGAGATCAGGTGGAAGTCCGTTCACGGCGTCCCTGGCGCCGATCAGATTGCCGGATCCCTGGAAAAGAGCTTCCATGTGATGCGGTTCGAACATCGCGCCACAGCGACATAGGCTACCCGCTCGAGCCCCCCGCCGTGACGGCCGTCGCTCAGCTTGCGCGTCGCGACGGCCAATCCTTAAGCACGTCCCGCCGGCCTCAACCGTTGGGCAGCCGGTAACCGGGCGGCAGATGTCCGATCTTGACGTGAAAGAGCTTGGTCATGCCTTCGCGCATTTCGGCTTGATCGACATAGCCCTTGTTGTTCGGATCGATGACGGACCAGCGATTTTCGGCGCCGATGGCATCAAAGGCATGGCCGTTCTGGTCTGCAAAGCGCGCCTGGCCTGCCAGATATTCGTCCCTCGTGACCTTGCCGTCCTTGTCGATGTCGGCCCATTGCATCTGCGAACTGGCAAGGCCGTCGTAGAATTGCGCGATACGCTCCTCCTCGCTCGGCAGCGACGATTCATCGACCGTCCTTTTGGGTGCAACCTCGATGTTCTCGTCGTTGACGGAAGGCGCCTTGCGGGGCTTCGGTACGAAGAGGCTATAAACTGAATTATCCGATCCTACTCTCATCGCTGTAATATCCTTTCTGGCTGCGGAACGGGGCCAGAAAAGGCAGCGGGGCTTATCCAGACCTTGCCAAAACAACGAATTGGCGTGTTGTGTTACAATTGAAATCAAAAGCTGCGCGCTTCATGTCCGGAAAGCGCCGCAGGCACGCCCCTGGGCCAATCGACGAGCCAAACGATCGTTTGCGTTGACCCGACAGCCGGATGGCGGGAGGCTGGTGCGTCGATAGAATGGAGAATGATCTTGCCGTTTCTTGTCCAGAACAACAGCCGGATGCAGCGCTACGAACTGCCGATCAACGGCGATGCGATGGCGATGGCCTATTACAGGATGGAGGGCGACAAGGTCGTGCTCACCCATACCGAAGTTCCGTTCGAATATTCCGGCGCCGGAATCGGGACGAAACTCGCTGACGGTGTCTTTTCGCTGATCCGGAAAAGCGGTCTGAAGGTCGTTCCGCAATGCGAATTCATGGCGCATTACGCTGCAAAGCACCCCGAATATAGCGATCTGATCACCGGCTGATCGCTGATCCCTTCGGCATCCGGACGTCGCTACGGCCGCATCCAGTGCGGCCGCAACCTCACCGATTTGGAGTTATTGCAGCCCGGCCTTGTCGAGACCGTAGAGCTTGTCGGCCGAACCCGGTACGGCCTTGACCGCTACGCTGATGCGGTTCCATGCGTTGATTGCCATGATCTGGAAAGTCAGGTCGGACACTTCCTTCTCGGAAAGCTGACCGCGAACCTTCTCGTAGAGTTCGTCCGGAACGCCGGTGTCGGACAGCTTGGTAACGGCTTCCGTCCAGGCAAGCGCTGCACGCTCACGCGGGCTGAAGAGCGTCGATTCACGCCATGCCGCGACGTGATAGAGGCGAAGTTCGCGTTCGCCGTGGATCTTTGCTTCCTTGGAATGCATGTCCACGCAGAAGCTGCAGCCATTGATCTGCGATGCGCGGATTTCGACCAGATCGCGGATCGTCTGCTCGATGGAACTGTCTTTCAGCTCCATCGTGAAGGCGGTGAGCTTCTTAACGAGTTCCGGCGAAAGTTGCGCGTAGTTCAGTCTTTGCGTCATGTCATCCTCGTCCTTCGAAAATGCTGATGTTGGGGGCGGACCGCCAAGGCAAACGCCCACGCGCGGTCGTATGATGAGTAACAAGCGCGGTAAAAAGCGGTAGCTAACCATCGGTTGGGGTATAGGCGCGCCATGTCCGCCGCCCTCTCACCCCTTCGCAGCGGACTGCCCGAACTATTTCGTTATGGTTGTAACAGAAGGCCAGCCCGCGGACGGGCCGGCACCGTGAAACCGTTGCAGCGGATTTGCGATCAAGTATCTGATATACAATTAGTTATTTGAACATTGGCGCGCAGCATCCGCTTCGAACGGCGCAACAATTTTTGATTGATAGCGCCAGTTTCAAGCAAGTTACCGCCCATAGCCCGGGAGCAGTAACAACAGTCTGAGACGGCTGTATTTGCAGAGCGATATTGCGACAACCCGAGCAACGTTCGGGAATTCCTGAAGGCTGCCAATGAATGGCAATGGGCCGGAAGCAATGCCTATTCAAACCCTCTCATATCACCAAGGAAAAAAGACATGGTTTCTCCAGTTGGCCTCACGCGTTACTACAGCGCCCGAATTGCACTGGGTGTTCTCAAGGATGGAAGTTCGTCATCCGATGAGGGCAATTCCAGCAGCACTGCGGGGCGACTTCTGGATTCGCTCGGCATCTCGTCCGGGGGTGCCGGCGGGCTCGATTCCAGGAGCTTGATGCAGCTCATGTCGATGCTTCAGAACCAGCAGAACAATCCCTATGGCAGTGACGAGTACCCACCGGCGGAACCCCCGTTCACGACGATGGGCTCCAAGGATTTCATGACGGCGCTGAAGGACAAGCTCTCTCAAGCCGGCGACGATCCCGCCAGCTACATCAATTCGCAGGACATGCTGCAGGCGCTTAAGGACGGCACCCTGAAGATCACCGACCCGGTCAATGGCGAGACCATCATCGGCTGGGATCCGTCCGTGAAGGGAGCGACCGCCAACAAGCCGGAAACGGTCGGCAAGGATGAGTGGAGCGCCTTTCTGAACGAGCACCTGAAGCGCGGCCCCGACGGATCTTTCGAACGATCGAAGAACGGCGCCTATATCGACGCGAAAACCGGCGAGAATGCCTATTTCGGCAAGGTGAACGGGAAATACTACTACTTCACCTGGCCCGCCGAGGGCGCGGCTGGGGCAGACAAGCCGGCAACAAACTAAGCGACGAACGAGCAGGCGGGGGACCGCCGGGTATCCGACGGTCCAGAGAATTCTCACGTCAATGCGTGCTTCTGCATCTCGGCTTCAATGAAGTCGGAGAAGAGCCGCAGGCGGTAGGTCGGCATCCGTCCGAAGGCATGCACGGCCTGGAACGGCGGGCTTTCCAGTTTGACACCGGGCAGCAGCTGGACCAGTTCGCCACGATCCAGCTCATCCTGAACGATGCATTTCATCAGATAGGCCGCACCCACGCCGCCCACCGCCGCCATGCGGATCGCAGTACCCGTATCGAGATCCACCTGGCCCGCCGGCATCATCGTCGCGCCATCGGCAAAGCGGATCGGATACGCATTGCCGTCGATTGCATAGCGCGCGAAAGGAATGTCGCGCAGCCTGTCCGCATGGTCGATCGGCCCCCATGTCTTGACGAAGGACGGCGAAGCGACCAGGGCCATCTCCAGATGCACGAGCGTTCGCATCATCAGATCGCTTCCTTCGAGCTTGCCGACGCGGAAGGCGATGTCGTAATTTTCGCGGATCAGATCCACGTGCCGATCAGTCGTTCCGATATCGAGCGTGATTCCAGGATGCAGCGGCACGAAACGCGTGAAAATCGCCGGCAGGAGCAGTCTTGCGAGTTCGCTCGGCAGACTGACGCGGAGATGGCCCGTCGCCCCATGTTCCGGCTGAAAGATATCGCCGGAATCCTCGATTTGCCGCAGAAGCGGTGAAATCCTCGCATAGAAGGTTTCACCATCGGGCGTGAGCGTCAGGACGCGCGTCGAGCGACGAAAGAGCTTCAGTCCAAGCAGGCTCTCCAGCCGGGAAATGCTCTTCGACACGCCCGACGGCGTCGTCCGAAGGTTCCTCGCCGCGGCACTGAAGGAGCCTGTTTCCACGGTCTTCACAAAGGCGACCAGCCCCGCCGTCTCGCCCAACAAACTACGCATCTATCTATTCGTCCCCGATTCCAGAATTGACAAATGATGCATCGGCACAGGGCTGCATCAGTGTGTCGGCAGCGGCCTAGATACGGTCACGGAAATCAACCGGCGAGCGGACGGCGGGCAGAATGCCGTCCGACAAGGGCGCCTTCATCCGGGCATCCGCCACCATCAAGCCTGGCATCATCTGGCGCAACGCGCTGCCCAATTCCTCACGGCCGCGGTGGCGGCGCAAGGATCAGCCATGCGCATGATTGCGGAATACCGCTCGAATGGCCTGCAGCAGGTAGGATCGCCGGTGGTCATGCTGCATGGCATGATTGCCGACATTCCCGCTCAATGCCTCCCGATGGGCGAGATTGGCCGCAAGATCTTCAGCGAGTTCGGGGCGCTCGTGGAGGAGTGGTGCAAAAGCCTCCTTGCCGATTTCATAGACCGTCACCCGTGTTACCGCCCGCAGCGCATGGCTCTCCCCTATGCCCGCAAGAAAGCCTCCTTCGCCGAAAAAGTCGCCCGGCGCCAGCCGCGCCGTCTCCCTGTCGTCCTTTCGCATCGAAACGATGCCCGCCTTGATGATCATAAGGCTGGAGAGGGCGTCTCCCTCCTTTGCGATCCCTTCCCCGGGAGAGAAGGTGCGCTTGACCGCCGATGCCGCAAGCACCGTTATTTCGTCGGCGGTGAGCACCGAAAATACCGGTATCGCTTCGATGAGACCTTGCGCCGGGGCAGCGCCGGCGGCGGATAGATTCTGCGCGGAATCCTCGTTTGCCGTGATGACCTTGCTGAGCGGCATTGCAAGCTGAAGTCCGCTGGACTTGCAATGACGGTAGACAAGATCGATCACCTCGCTGCGGGCGACGCCTCGTTGAAGCGGGCTGGTGACCTGAAAATAGAGTTCGACATGAACCGCGCTGGCATCGATGCCGACGAGCGAAACGGCCGGCGGCGGATCCTTGATGATGGAATTGCAGCTATCCAGCACCGTCTGCATGATACCAAGAATGACATGCGGCATGCGTGTCGGGACAATCCGGATCGAGAGTGTGATCAGGTGGTTTTCGTCAGGCTGGCTGATATTGGTCAGCCCGAGTTTGGCAAGCACGCTGTTCGGCAGGACGACGATATTGTGAGCGGCCGTCAGCAGATGCGTCGAGCGCCAGTCGCTTGCAACGACACGTCCTTCCGTGCCGTCGCTGAGCAAGATCCAATCGCCGATGACATAGGGACGTCCGAGCGTCAGAGCAATTCCGGAAAACACGTCGCCCAGCGTGTTCTGCAAGGCGAGACCGAGGATGATGGCAATAACACCCGATGTCGCCAGCAAGGTGCCGATCGGGACACCGAAGACGAACGCCATGACCGACAGGGCGACGCCGAGATAGACGACCGCGACCAACAGGTCCTGAATAAGCCTTGCCTCTCTCGGCCTGCCGTCCAGCACGATGTAGATGCGCAGGAAGCCGACGACGGCCCAGGAGAGATGAACCCACCAGAGGATCTTGGCGGAGACAAAGAGCGCACTCATGCTTTCCAGATGCGGCGGGTCGAAGCGAAACGGGGCAATCCGCGCGAGAATCAGAACGATCGTCATCGCGGCAAAAAACAGGATCTGGACGATGAGGCGCGCGTTTGGCCGAGAGCGCCCCTGCAGATGCCATACGACGATACCCGCCACGCCCAGGACGTTCAGCAAGATAACAAACGAGACGATTTCCTGCGGCATGCGGTTTTCTCATCGATAAAAGCACGGGGAAAGATGCGCATCCGCCGTCTGGAACGTAGCGACCGGACAGTCGCAAGGCGATCGTTTTCGAGTTCGCGCTCCTGTCGGCTTATGCCGGAGCATGGTCAGGCCTTGGCAATAAGCGCATGACGCGAAGCATAGTCATTCGTCCGTCTGACCAGCTATTAAAACAAAAGTGGGCTTGACAGGGCTGTCAGGTCTCGGTGGGGCGTGAATCTGTTCGGAATCCCTATCGGGTAGGAAACCATTGATCGACTCTGCCGGGTTAAATGCCAGCGAGGGGCAAACTTCGGTTTAGTTGAAAGGCAGGCGCCATCTGTTACCATAGGCTGCAGACTGGGTTCATCATGGAAAACAGGCAATTGCTCGGGCCGCTATTGGCAGCAACGAGGTCGGGGCCTGAAGAATGGAGCGTGCACGCCCTGGGAGCGGACGTGTTTTCATTTTCTGTGATGCCAGCGATTTGCAGGGCGTACCGATAATCTCGAAATGCCGGATGAACCGGCGCAATGGTCAGAGGTCTTATGCAACCCGGGCAAAAAACGACGATCGCGATCATAGACGACGACCAGTGTCTGTTGGAATCGCTCAAGGATCTGTTCGAAACCACAGGCGTTGAAAGCCGGACCTACACGTCCGCGGACGCTTTCCTCAGGTCCGGCGACATGCATCATGTGAAATGTATATTGGCGGATGTGAGGATGCCCGGAACCAGCGGCCTCGAGCTGCTCTCTGCCATCGTCAGGGATGGTGGCCCGCCGGTGTGCATCATGACGTCCTTTGCCGATAGCCGCACGGAAGCTGCCGCGAGATCTTCCGGTGCGGCTGCGTTTCTTGAAAAACCGCTGAACTCCAAAGACCTGATGGAATTCGTGGCCTCTGCTGCAAAGCCCTAACCCCGATCATGGAATATACGTCGCCAATTTCCTTCGGGACTGCGAAGCCGTTGGTCACTATGCTCACCATCTGCGCAGCAACGACAACCGGGGGCTCGAGCTTGAGCCCGGACGGGGGCGCTGGCGATGAATGAGGAACAAATGCGTAATCTTGACGGCGCGAACCGCCGCTCGCTCGCGAACTGGCTGATATCGGGCATTCGAGACGAGCAGCAGATCGAGCCCATATTTCTGCAATTCTGCGACCGTCTCGTTTGCTGCGGCGTCTCTCTCAGCCGCGCCAGTCTTCATCTTCGCGTTCATCATCCCCAGTGGCTCGGAACACGGGTGGTCTGGGTCAAGGATCACAGGCAGGCAGATATCACGACGATCGGTTACGACGTCGAGGCGACCGACGCTTTTCTCAGAAGCCCCTTTCGCGTCGTCATCAGGAGCGGCGTCGAACTGCGGCAGCGGCTTCAGATCCACGGACCGCATCAATTTCCCGTCTTCGAAGAGCTGAAAGCGGATGGCCATACCGACTACACCGCATGGCCGCTCGACCATACTCAGGGCAAGAGGCACCTCGCGACGTTTTCGACGAGCGAGCCCGGCGGATTCACGGACGAGGAGATAGCGCTTCTTCGGGAAATCCTTCCCCTGTTTTCATTGGTCAGCGAAATCCGCCTCAAGAACCAGCTGGCACTGACGCTGCTGCAGACCTATGTCGGACCGCATGCCGGCGAACAGATTCTGGATGGAGCGACGACGCGCGGAAGCGGCATGTCGGTCAATGCCGCCATCATGATCTGCGATCTGAGGAACTTCACGAAGCTTTCCGACCGCCGGCCGCGCGACGAGGTGATTTCCATCCTGAACCAGTATTTCGACGCCATCGCCGATCCGATAGAAAGGCATGGCGGAGAAATCCTCAAATTCATGGGCGATGGGCTGCTGGCGGTCTTTCCCCTTGAACAGGCCGGCGCCTGCAGCGATCTGCTGCAGGCCGTCTTCGAGGCGCAGGAAGCGATCGCGAGGCTCCGGGGAACAGCTCGCGAATACGAGGTGCGCTACGGCACGGGCATTCATCTCGGAGAGGTGATGTACGGCAATATCGGCTCCAGGAAACGCCTGGATTTCACCGTGATCGGTCCCGCCGTGAACATCGCCTCTCGTCTTGAGGCCCTGACGAAGGAACTGCATCGCCCTGTCCTGATATCGGCGGACTTCGTGCGGATTGCGGGCTGCGCGGATCAGACGGAATGCCTGGGGGCCTACAATCTCAGAGGCTTCGAGCAGCCGGTCGAGGTCCATGCGCTTCGCCTGTCATAGACCGGCCCTGACATCGCATCGCGAAGCTTCGTTCATCGCCTGAGCCTCGGGCGCTCGTCCACTGTCACGTTGCAATCCAGCATATAGCCGGTTCCGCGCGCCGTCCTGATCAGGCTCGGGTTTGAGGGGTCCGTCTCCAGCTTCCGTCGCAGTCGCAGGACCAGCGCATCGATGCTTCGGTCGAAGACCTCCTCCGAATGGACACGGCTCGCCGCGAGCAACCGTTCACGCGACAGGACCTGTTTCGGTGCATTGAGGAATGCGACAAGGAGATTGAACTCGGTGGCGGTCAGCTTCGTTTCGCCGAGATCTGGTCTCGCAAGTGTCCGCTGGCGCATGGAAAGCGTCCAGTCGGCAAACATATAGGCGCGGCGCTCGCGCCCGGCCTCGGGCACGAGCCTGCCGCGCATGGCCGCCTTCAGCCGCGCGAGGAATTCTCGCAGGCCGAATGGCTTGGTGATGTAGTCGCTTGCGCCGAGCTCAAGCCCGAGCACCTTGTCGGCCTCCTCGATGCGGTCGGCGCTGGTGATGATGACAGGCGCGGTCGAGAGCGCCGCCAGCCGCTGCACGATCTCAAGGGCGTCCTCTCCCTTGAGATTGAGGTCGATGACGAATGCATCGGCCATTTCCATCGAGAGCATCTTCTGCAGTTCCTCACTGCTGCTGACAGCGGTAACGCGAAACGCCTGCTGCGCGAGAAAACCACTGATGAGACTACGTGCGGCGTGATCGTCATCGGCAACGAGGACATGCTGCATGGGCTTCTCCATCCGGCAATGCGAGGAGGCACAGCTCAGCCAGATATAACAATGACTTGCGACCAGTTTGTCGTGAATGGCGCCCCTCCCCGTTCATAGTCGAAGAAGGCCCGCCGGACGATCAAACGTCCGTTTAGGTTTCACCGGGAATTCTGCAGATTTACGGTGATCCTGAACGCCATTCGTCAAATCCTCTGACGATCGGACCGGGGCCCGGGCTACGGACAATCGCAGATGAAACTCACGTATAGCTTCCCACAAATTGCATAACAGATAGCGTTATCCCGCCTGACTCGACGGCAATATTCCTCCCAAGACGAAATTTCGCGGCGCCCATCAAGCATCGCGGAACAAGGAGACGTATATGGATCCGCAACAATATCGGCCGACGCGCCGAGATACGATGACGGGGGCGATTACACTTGCAGTCGCTGCCGCAACATTAAAATTTTCTCCGCCTGCAATGGCCGACCAGCCGAAGAAATCGAAGGAAGAACATGCCATGAGCAACGAATACGTCACCACGAAAGACGGCGTCCAGATCTTCTACAAGGATTGGGGTCCGAAGGACGCGCAACCGATCGTCTTCCACCATGGCTGGCCGCTCAGCTCCGACGACTGGGATAACCAGATGCTTTTCTTCCTCGGCAAGGGTTATCGCGTCATTGCGCATGACCGCCGCGGGCACGGTCGCTCCAGCCAGGTCAGCGACGGTCACGACATGGACCATTATGCCGCCGACGCCGCAGCTGTCGTGCAGCACCTCGACCTCCGCAACGCGATCCATGTCGGCCATTCGACCGGCGGCGGCGAGGCAACCCACTATGTCGCGCGTCACGGCAAGGGCCGTGTCGCCAAGCTCGTCCTCATTGGCGCCGTCCCGCCGATCATGGTCAAGACGCCGGCCAATCCGGGCGGCCTGCCGATCGAAGTCTTTGACGGCCTGCGCGCAGCTCTGGCCGCAAACAGGTCGCAGTTCTACACCGATCTCGCCAGCGGCCCGTTCTACAGCTTCAATCGCCCGGGCGCCCAGGTCTCGCAGGCCATTGTCCAGAACTGGTGGCGCCAGGGCATGGCCGGCGGCGCCAAGCCCCACTATGACGGCATCAAGGCTTTTTCGGAAACGGACTTCACCGAGGATCTCAAGTCGATCGAGGTTCCGACCCTCGTTATGCACGGCGACGACGACCAGATCGTCCCGATCGCCGATTCCGCCCTGCTTTCGGCCAAGCTGCTCAAGAATGCCACGCTGAAGGTCTACAAGGGCCTGCCGCACGGCATGGCGACGACGCATGCCGACATCGTCAATGCGGATCTGCTGAGCTTCTTCCAGGCCTGATGATTTGGGGCGCCGTCCAGGCGCCCCTTTCAGGCTGCATGAGGATGGGCTTCAATCCTGTCCCGTCCGAAAACTGCCGGCGGGCAATATACCCCAAAACGATCAAAGCCCCTTGCGGGGCTTTGACTATTCCTTGCGGCTTTCGTGGTGGTCAGTGACCCGGAGGCGGGGTGGCCGTCTTGACCCACTCGGAGTAGCGCGTCCGGCCGATCCGCGCCTGGCTGCCCGGCATAAGAGAACCTTCCTTCAGCAGAGCACCGAAATAGCGGGTCTGATCATCGGAGATGACCTCGCGCTTGTCGCCGATCTGCCGCATATAACGGGTGACGGCATCCGCAATCGTGATCGGTTCCGGACCGGCGATTTCGACGGTGGCGTTCAGCGGATTGCCGAGGACGACATCGACGAGCGCGTCGGCAACATCGTCCGAGAAGATCGGCTGCATCATGGCCGGCGAAAGGTGGACCTTGTCGCCCTGCACGCCGGATTGGGCGATGCCGAACATGAATTCGAAAAACTGCGTCGAATGAACCAGGGAATAAGGGATCCCGGATTCCTTGATGATCTTCTCCTGGGCCAGCTTGGCGCGCATATATCCGCTGTCAGGAAGCCGTTCGGTGCCGACAACGGAGAGCGCGACATGATGTTTGACGCCGGCGGCCGCTTCAGCGGAGGCGATGTTGCGGCCCGCGGTCTGGAAGAATTCCATCACTGCCTTGTCTTCGAAAGACGGCGAGTTGGAGAGGTCGACCACGACCTGTGCGCCCTTGAGAACGTCCGCGAGCCCTTCGCCGGTAATCGTATTGACACCGGTTGCCGGAGAGGCGGCAATTGTCTCGTGGCCCTTGGCCTGGAGGCGTTTGACGAGCTTCGAACCGATCAATCCGGTTCCGCCGATAACGACGATTTTCATAATCTGCTCCTTCTTGCTGTACCAAAGTGTTGAAAATACGCTTCGCCACACAGGCGAGACGGGGCAGCCGCCAGTTCAGGCCGGCTTGTCCGGACCGGACGATGCGCGAGTGGTGACAAGACCGATGCGCGCCTCGAGAAATTCAGGCGATTTCTCTGTAGAATGAACAGGTTGCGCCATCGCTTCGGTCCTGGGTTCTAGTGCATGGATGCTGCCGTCTCGGATCGGCTACCCGGATCTAAACCTAAGCGATTGCTGTCGGACGCATAGCCAAACATACGTTGGGGATCTGTCGGCGGCCTATGCGGTTGACCGGGGTTCAGCAGGAAATGCCCGGCCAGTAACCGGCAGCCATGCCAGCTTTCCGCAAAGCGGTCAGCCCCGCTGCAGCTGCTCGACCTTGCGCACCAGATCCGCCAGCGATCGGCACTGCATCTTGCGCATGAGGCTCATGCGGTGAAGCTTGACCGTCATTTCGCTGATGCCGAGCTGATAGGCGACCTGCTTGTTCATCAAACCGCTCGCCACCGCATGCATGACCTCCTGCTCCCGCGGGGTGAGGCTATCGGCAAGCGTCTGAACACGTTTCAATTCTTCGTTTGACTTGCGGCGTTCGTCATCCAACCTGATGGCGTGATCGACGGCATCGAGGAGAACCTGGTTGATGAAGGGCTTGGTGATGAAATCGGTCGCCCCTGCCTTCATTGCCCTGACGCTCGTGGGAACGTCCGCGTGGGCCGTAAGGAATATGAGCGGCAGCTTGCTGCCAAGCGCCAGAAGCTGGCTTTGAAGATCGAGGCCCGAGCCCCCCGGCATTCGCATGTCGACGACAATGCAGCCGGGCGCGTTTACATCAGCCCATTTGAGAAATTCGTGGCCGCTTGAAAAGGCTGATGCGCGCTTGTTCGTGACCGTGAAGAGATCGACGAGGGCGCTGCGCATCTCTGCATCGTCGTCGATGACGTAAACGATCGGCTCGGCACTCCTGTCCGTCTTTACCTGAGCGTTCTGCATCGAATTACCTCTTTGGTATCTGGGAGATCCCGGCCGTGACTGCGCCTGTATCCCTCTCGCCACCCTTGTCGGCTCCCGGCGGCAGACCATGCCAGCCGCCGGAGCAAATAGATCGCCGCGCCGGTCTGCATGGTGCCAACCTGCTCAACGAGACGCCAATTGATACCATAGGACAGGCGACGGCGGACGGTACACCTTGGTTTACCATCGCCTGCCGCCGCAAGGAGAACTGCTTGGCCGCCAAAGCCAAACAAGACCGGCAGCAGAGGCTGCCGGTCTTGCCTGCTCGACGACGCAAGCCGGATGGGTTGGACGCTCGACTGCCATTTCGTTGGCCGCAGGATGAAACCGGAAAAACCCTGCGTTCATCATCCCCATCGTGCCCGGTTAACACGGCTCACGGGACTTCAGATACCGATCGATGCCGTGGCTGGCATCCCTAACATAAGTTTTGCCAAACCTTGGTTTGGGCCGACCCTATCCCGCCGGACATTCAACCTTTTCTCGCTGGGAAATAGCAACGCGTGCGCTACCCTTTCTGGCGGTCAACCCAAAACTTCGTTTTATCGATCCGATCCCGCAAACAGTTATCCTTACCGGCATGTCGGTCACTTCCCAGGGGCGTGAGATGAAGATTACGGTTGTCGGTGCGAGCGGGATAATGGGGTCCAAGATCGTTCGCGAACTGGAGCGGGCGGGGCAGACCGTCAATGGAGTATCGACCAGCACCGGCGTCGATGCCTTTAGCGGCGATGGAGTGCAGGCGGCGCTTGCCGAGGCGGACGTGGTGATCGACGTCACCAATTCCGGCTCATTCGGCGATTCAAACGCGCTCGACTTCTTCAAGCAGGCGGGCAAGAACCTGCTGGCAGCCGCGAAGCATGCCGGCGTCGAGCACTACCTTGCCCTGTCCGTTGTTGCGACGGACCGGCTGGTGGAGAACGACTATTTCCGCGCCAAGATGGTTCAGGAAAATCTCATAAGGGCTTCGGGCCTGCCTTACACCATCGTCAGGTCCGCCCAATTCTTTGAATTTTTCGACGGCATCATCAATCTGGCAGGTGACGGCAATGATCTGCGCCTGTCCCCCTCCCTGGTAAGACCGATCTCAGCGGATGAAGCCTCAACCTTGATTGCCAGGATCATGGTCGGCGCGCCCCGCAACGACATCGTCGAGATCGCCGGTCCGGAAGCCATCCAGCTGGATCAATTGGCCCGCGAGATCCTGACGGCAACCGAAGATCCGCGATCGATCGCGATCGATCCAGACGCGCCGTTCTTCGGTGTCGAGCTTGCAAGAACGACACTGCTTCCGGGAACAAATGCCGTTGCCGGAACCGTCACGTTCCACGACTGGCTTTCCCGATCGATGATGGCCGCCTAGCGGCGACGCCTCTGCGGAGGGCAGCAACCGGGAGCGAAAAAGGAGGCACTGAGAAGCGCCTCCTTTTCTTGTGGCCGGAATATGCGCTCTACGCCCGGATGCCTGCAACTCCCTGCCGGCTCGATGAGGCAGCCGCCTGCTGAACCGCCCATAGCGTTGCAAGGATCCCGAATATCGCGGGCAGGCTCACGGCCGGGAAGTCACGCAGGATCACCGACGAAGAGCAGATCCCGACAGCGACTTCCCAAAGATGGAACGCTGCATGCGCGATAAGCCAGAGCGTCGCAGCGGCCCACATCTCGACCCGACGGTTCGGCTTCCAGGCGCCAAAGGCAAAGGCAAGCGCAATGAAGCCCTGGATGATGCCGATATCGCGAATGAAATGCTGGTTGAACATCCCGGTATCGGTGACGCCGGGGATAAAATAGTACCAGCTTTCGGGATCGTAGAGCATGTAAAGGGCGAGCCAGCCGGCAAGCAATATGTTGAAACCGACCATGCCATAGACAATGAATTTCGTGACCTGCATCGCAACCTCCTTGGATAAGCGGACCTCAAAATTAACATTCGAGGCCAGGGCTTACTTCCCAAACCAAGGTTGGGGCGGACTGCGATGCGGCAGCGAAGAGCCGTGCGGCGATCACCATCCGCAAGGCGTTTTCGGCAGAAGGTCGCCGACCCGGCCCTCGTGGGCTGCACATTCATCGAAACGCTGCCGTGGGCTGCGCCAATCGGCGGAGCCCACGCAAGAACAGGACGAAGTTTCGGCCCTACTTGGCAGAAGCCGCATCCTCGATGATCTTCGCAACCTTGTCGGGATGAGAAACCATCACGACATGCGACGCGCCCTTGACCACGACAGTTTCCCTGGAATGGGCGCGTTCGGCCATCCAGCCGAGGGCCTTGGCGGGAATGTTCTTGTCCGCATCGCCATAGATGAACCAGGAAGGAATGGTCTGCCACGCTGCGCCGGGCGCACCTTCTGTCAGGGCCGCTTCAGTGATCGGACGCTGCGTCGCGGCCATCAGCTTTGCCGCCTTTGCCGGAACGTCGGCGGCAAACTGGTCATGAAACCTGTCCTGCCGGATATAGAGATCCTTTCCGCCATTCGCCAAGGCCACCGGCTCGGCAAGCGTCGGCGCGAGCGTGCTGCCGGGGAACTTGCCCGAGAGGTCAGCGGCAGACTCGCCCTTCTCAGGGGCAAAGGCAGCGACATAGACCAGCGCCTCGACATTCTTCGTCTCCACAGCGGCCTCGCTGATGACCGACCCGCCATAGGAATGGCCGACAAGGACGACCGGGGTCTTGATGCCGGCGACGATGCGGCCGACATAATCACCATCGGATTTCACGCCGCGCAGCGGATTGGCGACGGCAACAACCGGATAACCATCCTTTTCCAAACGAGCGACAACCTCATTCCAGCTCGACGCATCGGCAAAGGCGCCGTGCACGAGCACCACCGTCGGCTTTGCCGCGGGTTCTGCGGCTGCGGGAACGGCAAGAACCGCCAGTGCGCCAAGTGCGAATACGGATTTCAGGATTCTATGCATGGGTTGGTCTCCTTTATTGAATTGTGCACAATTTAATATGGCGCAATCATATGTCGACTCACGTTTTGTTCAACTGATCGCGAGCAACTGGTGAAGGAGCGCTCCGGATGCCGGGTCAGGCGCTGCGATCACCACCGTGAGCAGCCGTATGGTTGTATTGGCAAGCCCTCTGCCGCAAGCCAAACCTCTGTTTTAGATGCGAGATCTCAGAGCGGCACTGACGCGGAAACTGCGCCCGCGAACCACTTTCCGGGTGCTTTTGCCGGAGCTCTGCCGGGCTATGAGATTTGCTTCTCCGGCCGGCGAGAGAGCCGGCCGGACAAAGATCTGGCGGGCCTGGGTCAGGCCACGCACATGCCGCCATCGACGTGAAGCTCGATTCCGTTCACGAACGTGCCTGCGGACGCCAGGAAGAGTGCTGCCTGAGCCAGTTCTTCGGGGCGTCCGAGACGTCCCGCCGGTATCAGATCCGCCATCTGCTGCTCGAACTGCGGGCGGTTGCTTTCGCTGACGCCGAGTTTTCCCAGAATCTCGGTTTCGACAGGACCGGGGCTCAGGATGTTGACGCGGATCCGGCGCGACTTGAATTCAATCGCCCAATTGCGGGCAAACGCGGCGAGCGCAGCCTTGGTGCCGGCGTAAACGGTGTGGTTCGGCAAGACCTTCGTCCCGGCCAGTGAACTCGTCACGATGATGTTTCCGCCGTCGCGGATATGGGGAGCGATGGTCTGGACGCCAAAGAAGACGCCGCGCGCGTTGACCGCAAAATGCTGGTCGTACTCGGCCTCGCTGACAGTCTCTGAAGCCGCGAGATTGATGACGCCCGCATTGGCCATATAGACATCGATGGCGCCAAAGCGCTCCTTTACCTCGGCCGCGAGCCGGTGATGGAAATCGATGCTGGCGACATCGCCGCAAATTCCGATTGCGCCGCGGCCGATCTCCCGGACCGCTCCATCGACGACATCCTGGCGGCGTCCGGTGATGACGACTGTCGCGCCCTCCTCGGCGAAGAGCCGCGCCGTCGCTTTTCCTATGCCGCTATTGCCACCGGTGATGATGGCCACCTTATCCTTCAGGCTTTGCATCTGAATTCTCCTTGTTGACGCGCAGGAGATAATCGGTCGCACCGGCCTCTATTAGCCGGGCCAGAGGACAAGGAACTTTGCCTGGAACAGACAAATGGGCCGATGACTGCATTCAGTTTGCCGCCCGGCGGCGGCGATCTGCAGGCGGATAGGAGGCGAGCGGCTGCCGAAGGCGCGTCCTTCCCGCATGAATTGCTTCCGTTTTCCGCTGTATCGTAGGATAAATCCTGCTGCAGGCATGAGGCCTGCAAGACGCGAACGTGTCGCCGGGAGCAGGGGATGATCGTCAGCCGGAGCGTCAGGGCATTGCGCAAACGGGAACGGGCGCTTGCCGAACTCGTCGACAAGGTGCCGTCTCACATCTGGCGGCTGACGGCGGACGGCGAGCCGATCTTCTTCAACAAACGGATGGTCGACTACCTCGGTCTGGATATCGCCGATATCCGCCAGCCGGGCATGAGCGGGCTGGACGCAATGATCGAAATGGCGATCCATCCCGATGACGCCGCGCGTTTCAGGACCACGCTCCGGCACTGCTTCGCCTCCGGGGAAAGCTTCTCCACGCGGTACCGCCTGCGTCGTCACGACGGCATCTATCGCTGGATGTCGAGCCGAGCGGATTCGATACACGACCGTCATGGACGCATCAGCCAGTGGTACGGCCTCTGCCACGATATCGACGATCAGATCCGCGCCGAAGAGGCGCTGCAACGCAGCGAGCGGCACCTTCAGCGGCTCATCGACGCCTTGCCCGTGCATATCTGCAGTTGGACGCCGGCAGGTGAGGTCTCCTATGTCAGCCGGCGCTACATGCGGGAACTGGGCCTTTCCAAAGCGAATTTCGAGCAACTCGCGAAGGCAGCGCTGGACCTTGTCCATCCCGAGGACCGGTTGGAGGTACAAGGCAGGGCCGCTCATTGCATCCGAGCGGGCGAACCGTTCATGATGCGATACAGACGGCACGGGCCGGACGGTTTGTTCCGCTGGACGGAAGGCCGCTTCGAGCCTCTTCGTGACCAGAACGGTGCCATCGTGGAGTGGTACGGCCTGTCCATCGATGTCGAGGATCAGGTTCGTGTCCAGGATGCCCTGCGCCTCGCCCAGCAGAATCTCGCGCGCGCAAGTCAGGCGGCGAGCCTTGCCGAGCTTTCCGCCTCGATCGCCCATGAGATCAGTCAGCCGCTCGCAGCCGTCATATCAAGCTCGGATGTCAGCCAGCGCTGGCTTTCGGAGCAGCCGCCCAATATCGAACGGGCGCAGAAAGCAGTCGAGCGCATCTCGGAAAGCGCCCATTCCGCCGTCGAGGTCGTCGCTCGCATCCGCGCTTTGTTCAAACGCTCCGAAACGACGAGAGATTACACCGCCCTCGACAGCGTGGTGAGAGAAGCCCGCGACCTCATGGCCGAGGAGGCGCTGCGGCGGCGGGTGCGCATGGATGTCGAGCTCGAACGTGACCTGCCGCCGATCGCCTTCGACCGGGTTCAGGTTCAGCAGGTTCTGATCAATCTTATCCGCAACGGCCTGGAAGCCATGGATTCTGCCGGCGACGACCGCGTTCTGCGCATCCGCGCCCGTCGTGCGACCAATGCGGTGCAGATCGAAATCAGCGACCGCGGGCCGGGCGTCGAATTTCCCGACAGGATATTCGAGCCCTTCTTCACCACCAAAGGACAGGGGATGGGCATGGGACTGGCAATCAGCCGCTCCATCGTCGAATCTCACGGCGGACGATTGAGCGTCGAGCAGGCCGACCCGCACGGCGCGACATTTATCTTCACCCTGCCGGTCGATGTCGGACAGGCCGTTCACGCCTGACACGTAAAACTGCTGCACATTCCTGCAGGAATTGCTTCAGCTGCCGCGGTATTTGCTGATCGCGCGCTCCAGCCACGACATGAGCAAATCGGCATTGACGGGCTTTTTCAGAAAGGCGATCGCACCGGCCTGAAAAACGGCGGCCTCGACGTCCTTGTCCCCATGCGCAGTCATGATGATGACAGGCGGATGCGATGGCATTCTGCTCAATGCCTGCAGCATCTCGACGCCGGACATTCCCGGCATTCTCACGTCGGCGAGGATACAATCGACAAGCGAATAACCTCTTCCTGTGAGGAATGTCTCGGCGGACTCGTAGAGCTCGCATTCGTAACCGGCCGCCTCGAGCAGATCCTTGAGGGATTCCCTGAGGTAGCGATGGTCATCGATGACGGCGACAATCTTGTTGGGGGAACTTGCCATTGCGTCAGCACAATTCTTCTTTTTCGGGCAATGAGCTAGGCGCCACGCAGGTTACTGATAGAGTTTGAGATCCGGTTGCAACATGTCAAATTTGCGAACAAGCTCCGCCAGGGAGCCCGCCTGCATCTTTTTCATCATTCTTCCCCGATGCAGTTTCACCATGATTTCGCTGATCTGCATTTCATGCGCAATCTGCTTGTTCATCAGCCCGGCTGCAACATGGTGCAAGACCTCCCGCTCACGCGGGGTAAGCCTGGCCTCGCAGTTCTTCACCTCGGCGCGGACGGCGGCCTCTTTGCGGTTCTCGGCATCCCGCCTGATCGCTTCGGCGACTGCGGCAATCACGGCGCTTCCGGCAAATGGCTTGATCAGGAAATCCGTCGCTCCTGCCTTCATCGCCTTTACGGTCAGCGGAATACTTCCATGGCCCGACATGAAGACGATCGGCATGGTGTTGCCGGCTGCGGCGAGCTGGTCCTGGAAGTCCAGGCCGCTGATACCGGGCATCCGCACGTCAAGGAGAATGCAACCCGCCTGCCCCATATCGCAATTCTCCAGGAAATCCGAAGCGCTCTCGAACGCGACGGCCTTCATCGCCACAGACTCGAAGAGGTCCACCAGCGAGGCCCTGACAGGGCCTTCGTCGTCAACGATACAGACAATCGGTTCGTCCTTCGTGCCGACTTGATCGATCGTCATGGCTTTCTGCGCCTCCAAACGACGGCCTTGCATATCTCCCCACTGCCGACACCACGGCCAAGCCCGAATTCGACATTGCCTCGCTCCGCAGCCTCCACGCCGGAATCGCATCCGGCTTCGCGATGGCCTGCCTGCGATATTAACATGCGGAGCCTATCACAAAAATACGCCAAGGGTTTAGGTTAAGCGACAGGACCGATCCGCGGACCTGCCCGATTCTCTTGTGATTGCAGGCAGATAGTTTCGACAGTCACGGCGGACTGACCAGTTTGGCGCGGCCGCGCGGAACTGCCGCAAGGTACACTTTCGTTGCCCCCTGCGCACACCTTCGTATAGCTCGCCGGCCCGCAAACCGCCTGTAAGCTGATCCTGTCGAAGATCGATCAAAGGCAATGATCATGAGACATGACCCAAGCCCCCAGTACAGGCCCCTCGAGACGCCGAGGTTTCCGCTACTGGTCATTGCCGGCCTGATTGCCGGGATATTGCTTTATCTCGGCTGCGGCGCGACATCGGCGCCGAGGGCGGCCGCGAAAGTCTACGTACCGCTTGCGACATCCTCATCAGCGCAAGCCGGGCCGGTGAGTGCGCATTTTTCCGTGAATGGCGCAACGTTCGCCTCGTCACCCGATCGTCGGCCGATGCCGCTCAGGCTCGCGTCTCGTTAGCACCCCAAGGCTGGGAACGAAGCTGCAAGACCCAGACGCATAAAATCGCGCCCGGCGCCATATATATTTGGTTTAATCGCTCCCTCCTTCAATTTCCTGATCTGCGACTGTATTCTCATGCCGTTCCGGAAAGCGGCATGTCTGCCGGCAATTGGAGGATCATGCATGGGGGTGACCACCTCCAAAGGGTCGAAAACGCCGGTCGCGATTTTGGTTGATGACGATGCGACCGTATGCGCGGCGCTGGAGAACCTGCTGAATTCGGTTGGCATCGACGCAATGACGTTTTTATCGGGCCGGGAATTTCTCGAAGCAAAGCTGCCCGACCGCCCGAGTTGCGTCGTGCTGGATGTCCGCATGCCCGGCATCAGCGGCCTGGATCTGCAGCACCACCTGACGCGCAACGGCGTCGCGACACCCGTCCTGTTTCTCACGGCGCACGGCGATATCGCAATGAGCGTGCAGGCGATGAAGGCCGGTGCGCAGGATTTCCTCACCAAACCCGTGCGGGACCAGACCTTTCTCGATGCCGTATCGAAAGCCATCGCCACCGATATCAGCCGCAGGAACGCATTGTCTGCGGCGGATAAATACGTTTCCCTGTTCGAAACCCTCACCGTACGCGAGCGCCAGGTTCTGAAACTCGTCGTCTCCGGCGAGGTCAACAAGCAGATAGCCTTCTCCCTCGGGATCAGCGAATTTACGGTGAAACTTCACCGCAGCAATATGATGAAGAAAATGCAGGTCAGTTCGGTGGCGCAGCTTTTCAATGTCTGGCAGGCGCTGCCTTCGCATGTTCGAATGAACGATGGCTGAGATGACGCGTCAGCGCCGGCTCACGAGAAGATAACGACAGCAAGAGCAAAGAGGACTTCCATGCAGCTGACATCGTCAAAGGAACGGATCGTCACGGCCATGGCTGTTGGCGGAAGTGGTATCCTGCTGGCGGGGCTTTTCGCGGATCCTTCCGGCATTCTGGTCGCAATGGTCGCAATCTGGCTCTTTACAAGCTGGCGCACCGGTCTGGCCGTGCTGCTCATCGGCTGTTTGCTGACAGCGACAGTCGTTCTCTCCCCTGCCAATTTCGGCAATGACGAACCGGCCCGCGTCGTCATGTTTGCCTGCTCGGCCACCGCTCTGTGGTTTTTTATCAACGTCTTCAAGCCGCAGAGCCTGTTCGACCGCGTCTACAAGAATATTCAGCCCAATATCGAAGATATTCCGGGTTTCGGCTGGTCGGCCTATCCCGACGGTCGCCTGCGCTTCCTGAACCCGAAAGCGCTCGATTTCGTCGGCGTGAGCGCGGAAGAAATGAGCAGGATCGCCAAGCTCGACAATCATTCATGGTGGAGCCTCTTCGTGCATCCCGATGATGTCGAGGGATGCAAGGCAAGGTGGGAGCACAGTCTCAAGACCGGCGAGCCGATCTTCGAGGAGCAGCGCGTGCGACGCGCGGACGGGACCTACCGATGGCTTCGCGATTCCGCCATCGCCTCGCGCGACGAACACGGCCGCATCACGGCCTGGTTTGCAACGTCTGTCGATATCGACGATCAGCGAAAGGCGGAAGCGGCCCTGCGGGAAAGCCAGCAGCAGCTGCAGCAGATGATCGACACCGTGCCGGCTCTCATCTGGTGCGCCAGCCCGGCGGGCGAAACCTCCTACATCAACAAGCCCCTCATGCACTGGACAGGGATTTCGCTTGCGGGCAACGATCGCGCCGACACAAGACGGTTCGCGACAGCGATCATCGATGCCATTCATCCCGAAGATCGGGCGCTGTTTCAGCAGAGCCTATCGCGGGCCTTCGAGACCGGCGAACGCTTCGCCCTGAAATATCGGCAGCGGCGCTTCGATGGCGCCTATCGCTGGATCGACGGCAAGGCCGAGCCGCTTCGCGATGCCGACGGCCAGATCATTCAGTGGTACGGCGTCTGCCTCGACATCCATGACGAAATGGAAGCCCACGAAGCAGCCCGCCAGCGCGAAGCGGAACTGCGCCTGATCGTCGATACGGTGCCGTCCCTGATCTGGCTCATGACCCCCGAAGGGCTTCCCTGCTATCTCAACAAGCGCTTCTCCGAATGGGCCGGGCTCAAGGAGGGCGACATCCATTTGAAGACGACGGAGCATGTCGCCGCGCAGGCGGAACTCGTCCATCCCGACGATCGCGCCGCAGTGACGGAAGCGTTCAGGAATGCCATTGCGACGGGGCAGCCCATCAACCACAAAGGGCGGCTTCGCCACCGGGACGGTCAATACCGGTGGATGGATTCACGTGTCGAACCCCTGCGTGATGAAAGCGGCAAGATCATTCGCTGGTATGGCGTCAATCTCGACATTGACGACGAGGTGCGCGCGCATGAAGCGTTGCGCCAGTCCGACGAGAGGCTGGCAAGGGCGCTGCGCGCTGCCAGCATGTCCGAACTTTCCGTCTCGATCGCCCATGAACTCAACCAGCCGCTGCAGGCGGTCGTGGCCAATGCGAATGCGTTTCGCCGCTGGCTGAGCGCGGAACCACCGAACCTCGAACGCGCGCTGCGTTCCGCCGACTGGATCGTGCGTGATGCCGATGCGGCAGCCGAAGTGGTCAGCCGCATCAGGGCGCTGTTCGGCAAGACCGCCTACCCCAGAACCGCCGTGGATCTGAACAAGCTGATCAACGATGCCTGCGAACTGATCGCCGACAAGCTCGCCTCCAACAAGGTGAAGCTCGATATCAATCTCGATCCCTATCTGCCTGCGACCAGCGTCGATCATGTGCAGCTGGAGCAGGTCCTGCTCAACCTCATCCGCAACGGCATCGAAGCGATGCACGATATCGAGCCGACGGCGCGAACCCTGAAGATCGAATCGAGGCTGCGGGCCGACGATACGGTCGAGGTGAAAGTGATCGACCAGGGCAGCGGGATCAGCGACACCGAGAAAATTTTCGAGGCGTTCTACACGACGAAGCAGGAGGGAATGGGCATGGGTCTTGCGATCTGCCGTTCCATCATCGAATCCCACGGCGGGCGCTTGTGGGCCGAGAACGGCGCTCACGGCGGTGCATCGATCACGTTCAGCCTGCCCGTACGCGACCTCCAGGCCAAGCCGGCGCCGCGCGAAATCCATGCCAGGCCGGCAGTCAGGGAGCTCGAAGCCCTGTCTGCGTGACCGTCAGAAGGTTCGCATCCCGCCTGGTTTCGCGGTCGGTAAATCGCAGCGGCAGGGATCCGGACTACCGGATGGCGTCTTGCGAGGCGCTTTGCGTTGCAAGCTGATGGCGCCATTGGCTGGGTGTCGTTCCGACGAAACGCCGGAACAGCCGGCTGAAATGCGCATGGTCCGACAAGCCGCAAGCAAAGGCGATATCACCCATTTCATGCTCGGAGGCGAGCAGCAATGCCCGCGCGCGTTCGATCCGCTGCTGCATGACGAAGGCATAGGGCGACATGCCGAAGCTGATGGAAAAGGCACGACGGAAATGGCCGGGGCTGAGCCTTGCCGCCGCGGCCAGATCGTCGACGCGGACCGGTCCTTCCAGTCTTGCATCGACATAATCGGTGACGCGCTTGACCTGCCAGCCGGTGAGCCCGGACCTGCGGCGGCTCTTCTCCGGGGTATTTGCCTCCTCGGACGAATGACAATACCTGGATACCACCAAAACAGCCTGCTTCAACCTGATCTCACCATCCATCGGACCACCCCCTGCAACTGGCGGGATCGCCATGTCCAGATGAACTTTGATCGTCCGGGAAATCCATAAGGTGAAAGTCTAGCGCACTAGGCCGAAAGGATAGGTTTCAGGCGTGTTATAGCTCGATGCGCGGGTCGGCGAGCGTCTGCAGGATCTCCACGACAATGCCCACCAGGATGTAGAATGTTCCGAGCACCATAGTGACACCGAGAACCGCCGGAAGGTCGGCGCTGGCCAGGGACTGAACCATATAGAGCCCGAGGCCGGGCCACCCGAACACAAGCTCGACGATCAGCAGGTTGCCGAACAGAAGCCGTATCTGCAGACCGATCATCGCCAGAGCCGGCGAGGCGGCGTTGCGAAGACCATGGCGCAAAACGACTGTGGTCTCACGAAGGCCCTTGCCCCGCGCAGTGGCGATATAGGCGTGCTGCATCACGTCATGCAGCGCGCTGGTGAGGCTGCGTCCCACCGAGACTGCGATCGGCAGCGCCAGACAGCAGGCGGGCAGCAGCAGATGGCGGATCGCATCCAGGCCGAGATCGCCCCTCCGGTCGATCAGCGCATCGATGAGATTGAAGCCGGTTGGACCGCCGACATCGCTATCGCTCATTCTGCCCGATCCGGGCAGCCAGCCGAGCCGGAACCAGAAGACATAGACGATAAGCAAGGCGGACATGAAAATCGGCACCGAGCCCGCCGCTATGAAGAGCAGCCGCAATCCTCCCGCGCCGCCGACAATATGCGGCGATATCGCAAGAATGGCAGCCAGCAGAAGACCGATGCAGAGAGCCGCCAAGGACAATTCGAGCGATGCCGGCAAATATTGCCTGATATCGGCGGCCACCGGCTGACGGGTCCTGACCGATATCCCGAGATCGCCCTGCGCAAGCCGCGACAGGAACCGGCCGTACTGGACGATGACGGGGTCGTCGAGGCCGAGTTGCTGGCGAAGCTCCTGCACATTCGACAGAGGCGTCAGCGGCCCGGCGATGGCGCGCGCCGGGTCGGCTGGAATGATGCTTTGCAGGCAGAATACCGTAAAGCTCATCGCCAGGAGAGCGGCAGCAAGGCCCAGAATTCGCCTGACGAGATAGGCCAGCATCTCCTAGGCCCCTCGCAATGCTGTCCTGAGGCCGTCTCCCGCAAGATTGGCGAAGAGGCAGATGAGAAAAATGACGGCAGCCGGCAATGTCGGCAGCCACCAATAGGCAGAGAGGCTATCGAGCGCCCTGGACGTCATCGACCCCAGTTCGGGTGCGGGCGCCGGCTGGCCGAGGCCGATGAAGGACATGAGCGATATCGTCATGATCACGTTGGCGACGTCCAGCGTCGCGGCGACCAGCAGGGCCGGGACGGCACCGGGGAGAATATAGCGCAGCAGCAGGCGCGGCCCGCGGATGCCGGCCGCCCTTGCGGCCTCCACATGCGGGCGGGCGTTCAGCCGGCGCAGTTCGTCGCGCGATATGCGCGCATACCACGGCCACCAGGCAATGCCGATCGCAATCATCGTATTCATCAGCCCCGCGCCGAGCGTCGCGATCACCGCCAGTGCCACCGTTGAGGGCAGGATCAGGAAAAAATCGACGACCCATTGCGCCAGCATATCGAGCTTGCGGCTGATGAGGCCCGGTATCATGCCGACGCATCCACCGACGACGAGGCTGATGGCAACGAGGGCAATTGCGGGCAGCCAGGTGTACTGGATGCCGAGGATGATGCGGGAAAACAGATCGCGCCCGATCTCGTCCGTCCCGAACCAGTGGTCCCACGACGGCGGCAGATAGGCCGCCGCAACCCGAAGCTGGGGATTGAACGGCGTCAGCCAGGTCGCGAACACGGCAACGATCGTGATGGCGACCACCCCAAACAACCCAATCCGGTCGATCCAGCCGATGCGTCCGAGGACGACGGGCCAGCGAACGAGACGTTCCTCGGGAAGCTGTTCAGGAACGGTCATCGCCCTGCCCGCCCGTGTTTGCATGTGTTTTCGATAGCGAAGCAAGAATGGCGGCCATCGGCCGAGGATTGAAGCCGGCAGTTACCGTGTCGGGGTCTCCTTCCCGCATTATCCTGCCCCCGTCCAGTACGACGATCCGATCGGCGACTATCCGGGCGGCAGCCAGATCATGGGTCACGAACAGCACAGCGATGCCGAGCCGCCGTCTGAACTCGCCGATCAGGTTCAGCGTGGTGGCGGCAAGCGACACGTCGAGCGCGCTGATCGGCTCGTCGCAAAGCAGAAGTTTCGGAGGCACAACAAGGGCGCGGGCAAAAACGGCACGCTGGCACTGGCCGACCGACAGGCTGGCCGGCAGTGACGACATCAGCTCCTCATCGAGACCGACCAGATCAAAGGCAGCGGAGACTTTGCGGAGACGTTCCGCCTTGTCGAAGCCGAGAGGGCGCAACCGATCGCCGATCTGTTCGCCGATCGGCAGCCAGGGCGTCAGGGAAGAAACCGCATCCTGAAAAACAACCTGCGGCGCCTCTTCGATCCGGATGATTTCGCCGCTATCTGGTGCCAGCAGCCCAGCCGCGAGCCTGAGGATCGTCGATTTGCCCGCGCCGCTTTCACCGAGCAGGGCGACGCATTCGCCGAGCCCGACCCGGAGATTGACCGATTCCAGTACCCTCCGCGGCCGGCGCCGGCCGAATGGGCCGACGGTCACTGTGAAACTCTTGCTGACATTGGTCAGCTTGAGCGCTTCAGCAGGTTCCGTCACGGCCGCGGTTGGCCAGATTTCCGTAGAACAAAGCTGCCGTGCGCTGGATTGCGCGAGGTCGGGGAAGAAACAGGCGACGGAATGGCGAGCAGCCGAAAGCGGCATCAGTTCGGGCCGACTGGTGATGCACGCGTCCCGGATGGCGGGGCAACGGGAAGCGTAACCGCAGGCATTTTCGGGATCTGCCAGGCGCATCCGTTCGTCCGGCAGGGTCGGGAGAGAGCGCTGACGATCCGTGTCGAAATCGAACTGGGTCGCAAGCAGGCCGGCCAGATAGGGATGGCCGGGCTTGGCCAAGACATCGCGAGTACCGCCGATTTCCAGGACACGCCCCCTGTAGAGCACGAGCATGCGGTCTGCGAGCGAAGCTGCAGCCGTCAGGTTGTGCGTTATGAAAAGAATTGCGGTCTGCTGTTCGCGCGCGATCTTGCGCAACAGTTCGAGAATCTGGCCTTGCAAGGCGAAATCGAGCGCGGTGATCGATTCATCGGCAATCAGCAGCTTCGGTTGAGCCATCAGCGCCATCGCGATCAGGATACGCTGACGCTGGCCGCCCGACAGACGATATGGAAACGTATCGAGGATCGCGTCCGCATCCGGAAGTCCGGCCCGACCCAGCCAATGCCTGATGAAACCATCGTCTCCGCCGGCAGATTCCCGGAGCTGACGGCGGATCGTCATCGTCGGGTTGAGCGCCCCCATCGGATCCTGCGGAATGGCACGAACGAGCCCGTGACGGGCAGCCCGCAACACCCGCGGCCTTGCGCCCACGATCTGCGTGCCGGCGACACGAATGGAGCCGCTGATATCGGGTTGGCCGGACGCCGGCAGCAGGCCCTGGATTGCCGCGCCGAGCGTGGTCTTGCCGGAGCCGCTTTCCCCGACGGCCGCGATGATCTCGCCTGGCATGACCTCGAAGCTGATATCGTCGAGCACCAGGTGATCGCGACCGTTTCGCCGGAGGACGACACGGAGATCAGCGATGGAAAGCGCAGCGTCGGTCACAGCGTCAGCAACTCCCTCAGCTTGAACAGCAGCCTTTAATCCTGCCGAAAGCCGCCCGTCCGACCATCAGCGCCTCACGCTTGAAAAGTCGATACTGCCTCTCGGGAAGACCGGGCGAAGGCCCAGGTCCTTCAGGCCCCTGCGATGGACGACCACATCGTCGACATCGACGAGCGGAATGAAACGGCCCGCATCGAAATACATGCGCCCTGCCCTCTCATAGAGTGCGTTTCGCGCGGCCACATCCGTCGCCGAGGCACCTTCAGCAACAACGGCGTCGGCCTCCGGAAGCGTGCTGCCGTAAAGGTTGAGCGGCGCATCGCCGGTAAAGAACGCTTTTGCCTGATTGTCCGGATGGGCGGCGTCCGGAGAGGCGATGATCAGCAGCATATCGGGGGCCGCCGGGTCGCCCTTCATGGCATAGGCTGCCCCCGGCGGCATGATACGGGACGTTGCCTCGACGCCAATCATCGACAGCTGCGCGATCATCAGGTCGGCGATACGCCCGTAGCTCGGATTGGCGCTATAGAGCCCGATGGTCAGCGCAATCGGACCATGCTTGGCGATGGCAGACTTCGCCGCGTCGAAATCGGTCGGAAACTGCACCGGCTGCGCCGGATCCAGCATGATGTTCGGGTAGAGCGATTTCGAGACATGGGCATATTGGCCAAAGGCATCGTTTGCCCACAAATTCGGGTTGATCGCGGTCAGGACCGCCTTTCGGACCTCGGCGTCATCGAGCGGCGATCCCGGTTTGATGAAGGCTTCGAATTGCGCCATGCTGGGTGCGGA
Source organism: Hyphomicrobiales bacterium (assembly GCA_900471515.1). Taxonomy (GTDB): domain Bacteria; phylum Pseudomonadota; class Alphaproteobacteria; order Rhizobiales; family Rhizobiaceae; genus Rhizobium. The sequence continues at coordinate 310,225 of UCFC01000010.1, forward strand.
CGTTATCTCCAGATCGGCCGGCAGGCTGGCGAGCTGCGCAAACGGGAAATTGGCCGGAACGCTGTCGATTTCGCCGGCCTTCAGCTTGAGAATTTGTTGCCCGATATCTGGAATGACGGGAAATTCCACCTTGCTGAAATAGGGCTTGGCGCCCCAATAATCGTCGTTGCGTGCGAGCACGTAGCGTTCGCCGCGCTTGAATTCGGCAAGCCTGAACGGCCCGGTGCCGACCGCGTGATCGGTCAGCCACCCTGTCGCAAAATCCTTGCCGGCGTGACCGGAAAGTGCGGTCGGGCTGATGATCTTCGGTCCCCACGGGCTCGCAAGGCTGTCGATGAAGGAGGGCTGCGGGTGCCGAAGCGTGATGACGACGGTGGACCTGTCCGTTGCCACGATATCGGCCATGTTGGCGAGCGTATAGTTCTGTACAAACCCGCCGTCGCGGCGGCGCTTGAACGAGGTGACGACAGCCTCGGCATCCAAGGCAGTTCCATCATGGAACTTGACGCCCTCGACGAGGTGGAACGTGTATTCGAGGCCATCGCCGGACATCGCCCAATCCCCGGCCAGTGACCCGACAATCCTGGTCGAGCCCGCCTCGTATTTGACGAGACCTTCGTAGATGCTGTCCAGAACGGTCAGTCCGGCGACCTCGAAGCCATTGTCCGGATCGAGGGTGCCGATGTCCGACGAATAGGGAATCCGCAGGACGTCCTGCGCATGAGCGAGGGCAACCGAAGTCAGGAATCCAAGCAAAAATGCGAGCAGGCGAAAGCCGACGAGGCGGTTGAAACGTGAGGATATCGAAGCGGACAGGAATTTCGGCATTGCATGATCCGTGATTGCATCATTTCCGGCGCGGACAGCGGCAGCGCGAGACAGGAATTACCTGCCGCGCCACCCGTTGCCCAACGCCAGCGTCATCGCGATCATAGCGGAACACGACTGAAAAGCTTTGAAGATTCCGCGCCATAAATATCTCTGCTTTGACCGGAGACGCGATGCCGCGGATGCATTCTCACCGCCCGGCCGCCGCCCCGGCCCGCAATCCGACACTCCTCAGATAGGCTTCGAGTGCCGTCACCTCCCCTTGCGAGATGATCGCGCCGACATAACCATCCGGACGAACAAGAATCCGGTCGCCCGGCGCAGCCTCGTAGGTGTCGCGGAACCGGTTCTCGCTGTCGGTATAGTCTCCACCTTGCCCGATGCGGTGGATGTGCAGTGCTTTGAGCGGTTGGACGGCGACCGTCTCTGCTTCAAATTCCAGCAGGGTCCAATGGGGTCCCTTCAAGAGGTCGAACAGCCGTGCAGGTTGACCTGCGGCCCCCTTCAACAGGACGTCGGGCGCGCGATTGCCGGCAAGGACGCGCGCCTGACGCCGAGGAGCGTCAAGGGACAGGCTGGAGCCGATATAGCCGATGTCCAACCGCCAAGTCGCGAAGCTGGAGAACCTCGGCCTCATCCAGCGTCAACCGAGCACGACGGACCGGCGCGTCACCGAAGCGGTGGTCACCGCGAAGGGCAAATCGATGACGGACCGCGTCGATGCAGCGCGCGAGAGGATAGGCATCGAGATATTCAAGACATGGGATCCCGATGATCTGGATAATCTGGTCCGCCTGATGCAGAAGTTTGCCGATGCCGTGAAGGATGATCCGGTCAAGGGCTGACGCATGCCGCGCAGATGAGCAGGGTCGAGCCGCCCTGTCAGATCGACATATCCTGTCGGCGCAGCCGGAAGGAGGCGAGGCGCCGGCGGGACGGCAGGCGCCTTGAGGCTCTCGTTTAGGCCGGTCTACCAGCAGGTGAAGCCGGCATCGACGTTGACGATTGCTCCCGTCATCAGGCTTGCCGCGCCGGACGCAAGAAAGAGAACCGCGCTTGCGACCTCCTCGGGCGTGCCCATGCGCCCCATCGGCGTGTCGGCAAGCCAGATCGGAATCCGCTCGCGATTGGCCTCGACTGCCGCGACCATCGGCGTTTCGATATAGGTCGGGGCAACCGCATTGATCCTTACCCCGTGCTGCGCCCATTCGGCGGCCATGGAACGGGTGAGATGGTGAACGGCAGCCTTGGAGACGTTATAGGCGGTCTGCGGCTGCGGCCGGTTGCAGATGATGCCCGACATCGAGCCGAGATTGACGATCGCGCCCCGTTTCATCGCCACCATATGGCGGCCGAAGGCGCGCGAGCACCAGAAGACGCCGTTGACGTTGACATCCATCATCCGCAGCCAATCGGCGTCCGTGACGTCCTCTGCGGCAATCCCGTTCTGGCCGATCCCGGCATTGTTGACCAGGATCGTCGCCGGACGACCACCCTCGGCAAGTTCATTGGCAATCGCCTCCATGCGGGCGGAATCGGTCACGTCGCCGACACGAAGTTCGACGTCATATCCTTTGTCCTTGAGCGCCAGCGCCTGTTCTGCATCGGCCTCGTTGCGCTCTATGACGACGACGGCTGCACCGGCTTCGGCGAGCGCGTGTGCGCAGCAAAGCCCGATGGCGCGCCCGCCGCCGGTGACGACGGCGCGCTCGCCGTCAAGACGGAATTTCTCCTGATAGCTCATGGTTTGCTCCTCAGATATCGAACGCGCTCGGGAGAACGACGATGTCGCGGATCGTCACGTTGCGCGGACGCGTCAGCATGAACATGATGGCGTCGGCCACCTCCTTGGGCTCGATCAGGGCGCCGGCCTCCTTCGCCTTGCGCAGGTTCTCCTCCGGCCAGTCGGCAAGCAGCGCGCTGATGACGGGTCCGGGCGAAACCGAGCCGACACGAATACCGCTTTTCAAAAGCTGGCGGCGCATCGTCTGAACGAAGCAGTGCATCGCCCATTTCGACGGCGAATAGACGGGCTCCCACGGAACGGGCGAATGGCCTGCGACCGAGCTCGTGACGACGATGTCGCCGCTGCCGCGTTCGATCATATGCGGAATGACGGTCCGGACGTTCTTGATGACGACATTGACGTTGAGGTTCAGCATCCGGTCGATCGCGTCGAGATTGGCATCCGCAAGGTCGCCGCCGATATAGGTGCCGGCATTGGCATGCAGAATGTCGAGCTGCCCTACCTTCGACAACACGCGGTCGAGAAGCTGGGCACATGCCTGCGCATCCAGCAGGTCCAAAGCGAGAGGTATTGCCCGTTCGCCAAGGCGCTCGCTGGCTGCCGCCAGCGCCTTCTCGTCGCGGTCGACAAGAACGACCGTGGCGCCTGCTGCGATCATCGCCTCCGTCGATGCCATTCCGATACCGGACGCGGCGCCCGTGATCGCGGCGACCTTCCCTTTCAACTCGTTCATTCCTTCCTCCTTGGTTGGGGCGGCCTATCTCGCTCCGCCGCATGCTGCATGATATTCGGCAAGGCTCTTCGTCACCCGCCAGACCAACAACGCCTCCGGGTCGAGCGGCGCATCGGAAAACTGCTCGGCAGCCGGCATGTGCTGCCAGAAGAGCGGGCGCGGTACGGATTTTCCCGCAAGCGCGCCGCAAAGACGTGCGACCGCGAATTGCGCCTGCTCGGATGTCCAATAGTAGCGAATGCGATCGGACAGCGAATAATGCCGAAGCCAGCGCCGCTCGTCCTCGCTGCCGTGATAGTGGCGGCTCCAATTGTCCCGATGCGCCAGCATCAGAGCCTCCATCGCGGCATATAGCGGACGCTCGCCATAATCAGGCACAAGGTCGGATGCGATCAAATCCAGCCCGTAGAGGGCTTCGCGCAGGACAAAGGTCAGTTCCGGCCCGACCTTCAGGATCGGAAATCCGTCTGCGACGAGCGCGGCCAGCGGACCGATGCCCTGATAATCGGTGGAATGCGCCTCAAACACGAATTGCGGCTCGTCGTCGAGCACCTGCTTCAACGCCTCGATCTTGCTGCGGTCGTAGCTGACGACATTGTGGTTGCCGAATTCGACGCCCGGCTGCACCACAAGGCCAATGGCGCGCGCAAAAGCTTCCGCCAGACCGGCTTCGGCGAAGACACGACGATGGACGTCGATGGTGCGCCTGGCGGCCGAAGCGGCAGTCGGCTCGATCGCAGTCAATGTATGATCCGCGCCGCCAGGAGGAGGAACCTCGGTGCCGATGACATAGACCGGCATGGCAGCCCCTGCCAGCCTTGCCGCGGTCTCCGCGACAGCGGCAAGGCGGGCCGCGCGACGGGCGGTCGCCTCGTCGTCCAATGCGGCGGGTTCCCCCAGGCAGCCCATCGATGCGTCGAGATGGATCTTGCGGAACCCGGCCTCGATATAGGCCGCCACCATCCGCTCGGCTTCAGCCATGGCCTCGTCAGCCGCCCGATCCCGCCAGGGGTTCGGTCCGAGATGGTCGCCGCCCAGCACAATGAGGCTTTCCGGGCAGCCCTCCTCTTTGGCAATCCGCAAAACCAGAGCCGCAAAGTCTGCGGGGGTCATCCCGGTATAGCCGCCCAGATGGTTCACCTGGTTGCAGGTGGCTTCGATCAGAACCGTGCTCGAACGGTCGCGCCCGTGACGCAGTGCCGCCCGCAAGACGACCGGATGGGCCGAGCAGACGGAGGTAATGCCGGCCGGACGACCCTCAGCCCTGAGCGCAGCCAATTCGGTGAGCGCAATCTGCATCAGGAGCGCCTTTGCGTTGAGGCGATGAACGCGTCGAGTTCCTGGCGGGTGCCGGCACCCTCCATCGGGCCGCGGACCGTCACGTTGCGCGCACCAGCGGCCGAACCGTAGGTGAGTGCCTCGCCCGGTGACATTCCGAGCCGCCGGCAGGTGAGGTAGGCCCCGCCGAAACAATCGCCGGCGCCGGTCGGATCGACCTCCTCGACGAGGAAGGCAGGAGCATCGATACGGTCCCCCTCTCTGCCGAAATAGGTCGCGCCCTCTGCACCGCGCTTCAGCACGATCTCCTTCACGCCGATGTCGAACAGGCGCCGGATCGCATCGGCCTCGCCCGCGATGCCTGCGGCGCGCTCGAGTTCTTCCCCCGACGGCAAGAGCAGATCGGCGGTGGCGACAAGCCGGGAAAACCGGCGTTCGGTATCCTCGTCGAGCTGCAATTCCTTGCGCAGGTTCGGATCGACCGAGAGCGTGCCGCCGCGCGCCTTCACGATGTCGACCGCCCCGTCGATGACCTCCCGCGCGCTGGGAACGGAGAGAGCCGAACCCATGACATGAAGATGCCCGCTGCGGCTCACGAGATCGCTGACTCCCGCGGACCAGCCGAAGCGGGCGGCGGCCGATCTGGCTATATTGTAGACGAAGTCGCGGGAGCCGTCCTTGCGGTAGCGGACGAAGGCGCTTCCCGTCGGATAGTCGGGATCGACGGTGATGGCGGACACATCGACACCATCGCGCTTGAGGCGGTCGATATTGACGCGGCCGAAATCGTCGTTGCCGACCGCCCCCACCATTGCTGCCGCTCCGCCGAGCCGGCCGCATTGCGAGATGAAGATTGCCGGCGCCCCGCTTGCGAACGGCCCGACAAGCGGCTGGGCTTCAAGGAACCCCTCTCCGAGCGTCGTGGCGACGATCTCCACCAGGATCTCACCGACGCAAACCGTGGGGCCGAGTTGGTCCGGAGCCAGCACTGAAGCCATTGCAATCCCGCTTTCGATAGATGCCGCTAAATCGCAGTTGATCGTTGTATTGCACCGTCTTCGCCACCGAATTCCTCGTTTTCGAGGGAAAGGAAGCGCCCGTGCAGCATGCATGCCGCCCCAAAGGCGGAACCGAATTCCGCGTCGTCATCGACGACGATCGCGGGTGTCGGAAAAGGAATATTCTGGCCCTCCGACATGTGGACCGCCACGCGGGCCGCCACCATCGGATAAAGCGAGGCGACGGAACCGCCCAGAACGATGCGGTCCGGATCGAGCAGGCGGCAGGCCTGCAGCAGCGCATAGGCCAGATGCCGCGACCAGATCTCCGCTATGTTTACCGCGTCCGGAACGCGATCGCGAACGTCGGTGAGAAATTCCTGCAGGTCGGCGTCGGCGCGGCCGGTCGCTTCCCTGTACTGCCGGATCAGCACCTCGCGGCCGATCAGCTGCTCGAATTTCTGCCCGCCGCTTCCCGGCACGAGGGTATGACCGATCTCGCCCGCGAGGCCATGGCCGCCGCGAAACAGTTTTCCATCGATCATGATCCCGCCGCCGACACCGGTCTCCATGAGCAGGAAGAGCGTCACCCCGGCAACGCCATGACGATAGCTGTCGCCGATCGCGAAAGCGTTGGCGTCGTTTTCCACCGCGATCGGCACCTCGGCCGGAAAGGCGCTGCGGCCGATCTCCTTCAACGGCACGTCCCGCCAGCCGATGATCGGCGCAAGCGTGACAATTCCGTCCGGCCGGATATGGGCCGGCACGGATATGCCGAGCCCCTTGCAGCGCTCGATCATCTGCTTCGGCATGGCGTCCGTGATGAGCTCGACCCCGCGCGCCACGGCCTCCTCCACGCTTGAGGACTGGGCGTGGAAAGCGAGCCTGCGGCAGACTCGGACATCTGCCGAAAAATCCACGACAACGGCAGATATATGCTCGACGCCGAGTTCGATCCCGGCAAAGAACGCGGCATCCGGCACCAGTTCGAGCATGATTCCCGGACGGCCGGCGCGGGATTGCTCCGAGCGCTGCTTGCTGCTCTCCTCCGATTCCTGGACCAGGCCGCTTTCCGTCAGTTCGGCAACGATCTCGCCTGACGACGAACGGTTCATGCCGAGCTTCCGTGCCAGATCGGCCCGGCTCAGGCGGCGATGGCTGTAGATCGTCTGCAGGGCGGCAACGATGTTGTTCTGCCGGATCCTGCGCGGCGAGCTTCCGATGGAGACAGTGTCATTCATATTCATTTCTCTTCAAATCGACTGCTCCAGCCTATACGTGCGAAGCAGATCGGCAGAAGGATTATCACGGGCGCGCGTTCGTGACGCGCCGCCGCTTGGCTTCCTCGTATTTCAGTTCGATATAGCGCTTGGCATGAGCGGCCAGCGGGTCGTTGTCGGTCCAGGTATCGCGCCAGATTGCGCAGGCGAGCGAGAGGCCTTCGTCGACCACGGCGGTCGAAAAACTCTCGAACACGATGTCGCGCCTGTAATCGATATCGAGCAGCGCATCGAAAATAAGGTCGAAATTGATGACGCCGTCGCCGAGGTAGCCGCGATTGCTTTCGCCAATGTGGAAATAGCCGATCTTGTCGCCGGCAAGCCGGATCGCGGCCGCCGGATTTGCTTCCTCGATATTCATGTGGAACGTGTCGAGATGCAGCCGGACATGGTCCGACCCGGTTTCGGAGATGAACTTCAATCCCTGGGCCGTGGTGTTCAGAAGGTTCGTCTCGAAACGGTTCACGATCTCCAGGACGAGATCGACCCTCGCATCCCGCGCGATATCCGCAGTCGCGGCGATCGCGGCGACGCTGTTGTCCCAGCCCTTCTTCGTCGGCTGCCGGTTATATTTGGTATGCGCGGAATAAAGGATGCCGCCGAGCTTGTTTCCACCGATGTCACGAACCGCCCGCACGGCATCGGCCAGCATCTGTCTGCCGGCGGCAACGGCCGCCATATCCTCGCTAGAAATATCCTTGTCGACAGGCAGGCCCATCGTCACGCCGATCTCGACATCGAGCGACTGGGCGAGCTTCGCCAGACGATCGAGATCGAATCTCTCGGGGCGCAGATAGGCAAATTCGATCGTACGATATCCGTGCTCGGCCGTCTTGTTGAGAGCCATTTCGAGCCCCTCCTGCGTTTGGCCGCCTGTCCATACAAATGAATGGATACCCAATCGACGCATAGCCGTTTTCCTCCGCTGGATGCCTGTCGCTGCGCCACAGCTATGCCATTTAGTATGGCAACGCAACAAATAAATTTACAGATCGTAATTTTGCTTCCGCGAGAAATCTGATTGCGATGCAGCAATTTCCATCGCATCTGCGTCGCCATGGATTTTATGCGAAAATTACTTTCTACCGAAATCAACGACATAGCTCGCATATTTGCAGGTTTAGACAACAAATATTGCACGGACATCGATTTTCATCTACACAATGACCCGGCGAAATGATCTCGCTGCTATCTGGGAGGATTGAAATGAACTACGCTTTGAAAGCCAGCGCGCTTGCGCTGACGCTCAGCCTCGCCACCGCCGCGTCGCCGGCCTGGGCAGACTTCTGGTCGGACGCCGGCGCCAAATTCAAGGGCGTGACCCTGCATGGCGTGACCGAAAGCACGCCGCCGTCCAATTACATCAAGGATGTGCTCGCGCCCGAATTCGAGAAGAAGACCGGCATCAAGGTCGAAATCGAGACGACGTCCTGGGATCAGATGTACGACAAGGCCATCAAGGACATGGAGGCCAAGACCGGCATCTACGACATGGTCTACATCGAGCAGGACATCATCTATTCATATCTGGCGCGCAATTTCCTGGTCGACATCACCCAGACGCTGAAGGATCAGCCGGATCTGAAGGCGCCGACCTACGATGACGCGAACTTCACCAGCTTCGCCGACTATTTCAAGGACGCCAAGGGAGATCTCTTCGGCGTGCCGATGGAAGCCTTCCTCAAGACCTACCTCTACCGCAAGGACCTCTTCGACGACCCGAAGATCAAGGAAGCCTTCAAGAAGGAAACCGGCAAGGACCTGAAGCCGGCGACCACGCATGAGGACTACACACAGATCGCCGAATTCTTCACCAAATACGGAAAGGACAACGGTCTCGAGCTCTGGGGCACGACCGCTCAGGCCCATACGGGCCACGCCGCATCCTGGTACGAATATTTCGAATCCATCGCGCCGACCTTCGGCGTCTACAACTGGGGCATCGACGCCAGCAACAACTACGCGGCGACGGTCGAGCATGGCGGCGCCATGAACAGCGACAAGGCGAAGGCCGCGTTGAAATACTGGCTGCACCTGCGCGATATCGCGCCGCCGGAATCGACGCAATCGACCTGGACGGAAACGGCGACGACCTTCGCGGCAGGCCGCGTCGCCCAGGGATTGATCTACGGCGAGAACGCGGCCTGGATCGCCAGCGATCCTGCGCAGTCAAAGGTGGTCGACAAGGTGGGCTTCGCCCTGCCGCCGCTTGAACCGGGCGTTCTGGAGGATGCCAAGTCCGGAAAGGGCTATATCGGCTATTATGACGGCGGCGCCTTCGGCCTGCCGATTACATCCAAGAACAAGGAAGCCGCGCTGCTCTTCCTCGAATTCATGGGGCAGAACGACGTGCAGCCCGATTGGGCGATCGCCGCACCGCGCATCACCAACACGGCGACCTTCGACGATCCGAAGGTCAAGGCGATGGATGTCAAGCTCGGCGGCTTCTATACAATGCTGAAGGACCAGGGCAAGCTCTTCGCCGGCGCTCCCCCGTATCCGTTCCACGCCCAGCTGCGTGAAGCCACCCTGCCGATCTTCTTCGACATTCTGACCGGCAAGATCGCCCCCGACGAGGGCCTCGACCAGATGGCGGCCAAGACGGAAGAGGAGCTCACGTCGCTCGGCTATCGCAAATAAGTCATCCTCCCCACCTTGGCGGGTCGTCTTCGCTTGGCGACCCGTCTCTTTCCTGGCTCGATAGGTCGCCCAACGGGCACCAAAGAGGATGAAGCGATGCATTCGCAAAAGTTTGGATGGCTGCTGCTGTCACCGACGATCCTGATCCTCGGGCTCTTCGGTATTTTTCCTTTCATCTATGTCGTCTGGGTTTCCTTTCATCAATGGAACCCCTTTGCCGCAAATCCGCTGATGGTCTTCAACTGGGCTTCGAACTACCGAAGTCTCGTCTTCGACAAACAGTTCCTCGCCTCGCTCGGCATCACCGTCGCCTTCGTCTTCTTTGCCGTCGTTTCAGAGCTCGTGCTTGGATATATGCTCGCTCAGGCACTGATGAAGGACTTTCCGGGAAAGGCCTTCTTCCGCACCATCCACACTCTTCCGCTGATCATGGCGCCTATCATCGTCGGCTCGGTGTGGAAACTGATGACCACACCGTCGATCGGCATCATCCCGTACCTGCTGCGAAGCTGGTTCGGCTATGATCTGAACATCGGTCAGAGCGCGCTCGCCGCCTTCACCATTACCGTCATCATGGACGTCTGGCACTGGACGCCATTGGTCACGCTGTCCCTGATCGCCGCCCTGGTTTCGCTTCCGCCCGATCCCTTCGAACAGGCGCAGATCGATGGCGCCGGCAAGAGCCAGATCTTCTGGCATATCACGCTGCCACTGATCCGCCCTGCCCTGCTGGCAACGGTATTCATCAGGCTCATGGACGCGCTGCGCACGGTCGACGAGGTTCTGATGCTGACCGGCGGCGGTCCGGGGTCCTCAACGCGCTATATCGGCGTCCACATCTTCAGGGAAGTCTTCCCGAAAACGAACTACGGCTACGGTTCGGCGATCTCGGTCGTCGTGCTCTATCTCACCATCGTCGTCTGCTGGCTGCTCTATGTCGGCCTGATTGCTCCCCGCGCGAAGAGAGGCTGATGCCATGAAGAGACAGAACCCCTGGCTTTCGGTTCTCCTGTGGACGCTGATCAGCTTTGCGACCCTTTTCCCGATCTACTGGCTCTTCGTCATCTCGGTGAAGCAGCCCTTCGATCTGTTCTCTACGCCTGATGTCGTCCTGCGGAGCTTCTTCTGGAAGAATTACCAGGACGTGCTGACGAACGAGACCCTGCGGCGATACATGATCAACTCGCTCGTCATCTCGTCCGGCAACGCGGTCCTGGTCACGACACTCGGCTTCCTGGCCTGTTACGCGCTGTCGCGCTTCGACCTCGCCGGCAAGGAAAGCATCTTCTTCTGGACGATCACCAACCGCATGGCGCCGCCGGCGGTCTTCCTGCTGCCGCTCTTCCTGCTTTTGACCCAGGTCTACAAGATCGGCGACTTCTCACTCGCGGATTCCAGGCTCGGCATGATCCTGGTCTACTGCTCGTTCAACCTTCCCTTCGCCATCTGGACGCTGCGACCGACGGTAGAGGGCATTCCGAAGGAACTGGACGAGGCGGCCTATGTGGATGGCGCAAGTCCCTGGATGGTCCTCTACGACATCGTCTTCCCCCTGGCGCGACCGGGCCTTGCGGTGACGCTCATCCTCACCTGGGTCTTCGCGTGGAACGAATATCTGCTTGCCGCCACGCTGACCAATTTCAACGCCCGAACGCTTACAACCGGCCTGTCGGAATATGTGACGACGACTGGCACGGCCTGGGGCATCATGGCGGCGATCTCCATGCTGACTTTGATCCCGGCGCTCATCGTCTTCTCGGTCGTGCAGCGTCACATCGTTGCCGGTCTGACCTTCGGCGCAGTGAAAGGATAGCAAGATGGCTTCGGATTCTGAAAACAACGAAAAGCAGCCGGGCTTCCTGCCGATCGAGACCAACTGGTTCGACCGGCTGTTCATCTCGGTCGTCATCTGGGTCGCGCTGTCCCTGCTCTGGATGCGGTTCATCGAACCGTTCGGGCTTTCGGTGTGGTTTGCGGTGGCAATCTCCGCCGCGCTTGGCGCCTACATTATCTGGAAAGGGTGAACCGATGGTCTTTTTGAACAAAATCAAGACGCAAGCCGTGCTGGACTAGGGAGAAACGACATTGGCAAATGTACAGGTCAGCGACGTCACCAAGAGATATGGCGCTCTTCAGGTCATGCACGGCGTCAGCGTCGATATCGAGGATGGCGAATTCGTCGTTCTGGTCGGCCCTTCCGGCTGCGGCAAGTCCACGCTGCTGCGCATGATCGCCGGTCTCGAGACCGTCAGCAGCGGCGACATCAGGATCGGCGGGCGCGACGTCACCAACGCTCCGCCGAAGGAACGCGACATCGCCATGGTCTTCCAGAGCTACGCGCTCTATCCGCACAAGACGGTCGCCGAAAATATGGGCTTTCCGCTGAAGATGGCCAAACGGCCGAAGTCGGAGATCGACGAGAAGGTCGGAAAGGCCGCCGCAATCCTCGATCTGACGCGGTATCTCGACCGCTATCCGAAACAGCTGTCGGGCGGGCAGCGGCAGCGCGTCGCCATGGGCCGGGCGATCGTGCGCGACCCGCAGGTCTTCCTTTTCGACGAGCCGCTGTCCAACCTCGATGCCAAACTTCGCGTCACCATGCGTGTCGAGATCAAGGAGTTGCACCAGCGGCTGAAAACGACCACAATCTATGTCACGCATGACCAGATCGAAGCCATGACGATGGCGAACAAGATCGTCGTCATGCGTGACGGACGGGTGGAACAGGTCGGCAAGCCCCTCGACCTCTACGACTTCCCGGCCAATCTCTTCGTCGCCGGCTTCATCGGCAGCCCGTCAATGAACTTCCTCCAGGGCAAGATCGCAACGCGGGACGGCAGGCAGGTCGTCGTCACCGATCAGGGCGTCGTCCTGCCGGTGGACCGCGTGAATGCCGAGGACGGCAAGGCGGTGACATACGGCATTCGGCCGGAACACATCACCATCGCCGAGGACGGCATTCCGGTTGAGGTGTCGGTCTATGAGCCGACGGGCTCCGAAACGTTGATCTTCGGCCGTGTCGGCGGCGTGCCGATCGACGCGCTTATCCGCGAGCGCATCGAAGTCACGCCCGGCAAGGTGCTGCATTTTCATATTGATCCCCGCCGCGTTCACATCTTTGATCAGGCAACGGGTCAACGATTGTAAGGTGAGGAACAGATGGATTTCCAAGGCAAGAAAGTAATCGTCACCGGTGCCGGCAAGGGCATCGGTCGCGTCGTCGCAGAAACATTGGTCAGGCGGGGCGCTGACGTCGCGGCATTGACGAGAAGTGCCGATGATGTCGTATCGCTCCGCGAGGAACTGGGCTGCCAGGCCGTTCAGGTCGACCTTGCCGATGCGAAGGCGACGCGGGAGGCTGCACGCGCCGTGCTCCCGGCCGATTTTCTGATCAATTGCGCGGGGACCACCGAACTGCAGTCCTTTCTCGACACCACCGTCGAGGCCTTCGATCATCTGATCGCCGTCAACACGCGCGCGCCGATGATCGTCGCCCAGGAATATGCGCGCTCGTTGATCGAGGCCGGCCGTCACGGCGCCATCGTCAATGTCTCCTCCGTCGCCGCCTTCGTCGGCATCCCCGACCATGCGGCCTATTGCGCTTCAAAGGGCGGTCTGGACGGGTTGACGCGGGTCATGGCCAAGGAGCTGGCGCCACAGGGCATTCGCGTGAACGGGGTGCACCCGACGGTCACGCTGACGCCGATGGCGATCAAGGCCTGGAGCGATCCGGAAAAGGCCGCCGGCATGCTGAAGCGCATTCCCGTCGGGCGGTTCGCAGAGTCTCAGGACGTTGCGGAGGTGATCCTGTTCCTGCTCTCGGACGAAGCCGCGATGGTCAACGGCATTTCGATGCCGGTTGACGGCGGCTACATGATCGCGTGAGGCTTCGCATGACCTGGCCGGACAGATCTTGCCCGGTCAGGCCTCAAGCCTTGGCGGGCATTTTCATCACCCTGGCCTCGGCTGCGTCCTGCGCATCCGGCAGCATGAAATCCAGGTCGCAGCCGTTTTCGGCCTGCATTACATGCCGATTGTAAAGCCCGAGCCAGCCGCGGGTTTCGGCGGCCGGTGCAGGCGTCGGCAAACGTCTGGCAAGTTCTGCCTCCTCGACCAGCAGTTCCAGCCGGCGCTCCCGGACGCTCATACGGATCATATCACCGTTGCGCACCAGCGCCAGCGGTCCCCCGGCTGCCGATTCCGGCGAGACGTGCAGCACGATCGTGCCATAGGCCGTACCGCTCATGCGCGCGTCGGAAATGCGCAGCATGTCCTTCACACCCTTGCGGGCAAGTTTGGACGGAATCGGCAGATAGCCCGATTCCGGCATGCCCGATGCCTTCGGCCCGGCATTCTTCAACACCAGAATATCGTCCTCCGTGACATCGAGATCGGGATCGTCGATGCGGTCGGAAAGATCCTTCAGCCCTTCGAACACGACCGCGCGGCCGGTCTTTTCGAACAGTCGCTCGTCGGCTGCCGCACGTTTCAGGATCGCGCCCTTCGGCGCCAGGTTGCCGAAGAGGGCAACAAGCCCGCCATCGGCGCGGATCGGCGTTTCGACCGGCCGGATGACCCTGCCGTCGATCCAGCTGTCGTCAGGCGGCACGAGGTCGGCCAGCGCCTCGCCCGTCACCGTGCGGGCCGCAAGGTCGAGATGGTCGCCAAGCCGCCGCAACAGCGCGCCGACGCCGCCGGCATAGAAGAAGTCCTCCATATAGGCGTCACCGGTGGGCTTGAGATCGACAAGCACGGGTGTGGCGTCCGACATGGCGTTGAGCTTGTCGAGATCGACCTTGAGGCCGAGCCGGCCGGCGATGGCCGCCAGATGGATGATGGCATTGGTGGAACCGCTGATGGCAAGCAGCGTCTTCAGCGCGTTGTCGATCGTCGCCTGCGTCACCGTCTCCTTGAACGTGCGGCCGGAAGCGATGAGACCCATGGCCGCCGTGCCCGTGGCTTCGGCGGCACGGAGGCGATCGGCATGGACGGCGGGAATGGCAGCCGTTCCCGGCAGCATCAGACCCATGACCTCGAGCATGATCGCCATGCTGGAGGCCGTGCCCATGACGGCGCAGGTGCCGGCCGTGGTCGCCAGCGAACCCTCGACCTGATCGATCTGCTTGTCTTCCAGCTCCCCGGCGCGATAGCGTGCCCAGAAACGGCGGCAATCGGTGCAGGCGCCAAGGCGCTCGCCCTGATAGCGCGACGTCATCATCGGCCCGGTCGCAAGCACGATTGCCGGCTTGTTGGCCGAGGCGGCCCCCATGACGAGCGCCGGAAGCGTCTTGTCGCACCCGCCAACGAGTACGACGGCATCCATCGGCTGGGCGCGGACCATTTCCTCCACGTCCATCGCCATCAGGTTGCGGAAAACCATGCTGGTCGGGTTCAGAAAGACCTCACCGAGCGAGGTGACGGGGAAATCGAGCGGCAGGCCGCCCGCGGCGAGAACCCCGCGCTTGACGGCTTCCACCAGCTCCGGCACGCCGCGATGGCAATTGTTGAAGCCGCTTGCCGTCCAGGTAATACCGACGACAGGCTTTTCCAGCATCTTGCGGGAATAGCCCATGGAGGATGCGAAGGAGCGGCGCAGATAGGCGGCGAAGCGCGGATCGCCGTAGTTCGTCAGGCCGTTGGCAATGCCTTTTCCGGTCTTGGTCATGCGGGCCGGCCTTTCAGGAGAAACGTGCTTCAGGGTCCGGCGTATCGCCAGGCTTGGCCAGAAAATCGAGGTCGCAGCCCTCATCCGCCTGCAGCACATGCTGGGAGAAGAGCGCACCGTAACCCCGCTCGTAATGCGGTGGCGGCGGGACCCATTCGGCGCGGCGACGGGCAAATTCTTCCTCGGAGATCAGCAGATCAAGGCTGCGCCCCTCTGTGTCCAGGCTGATGAGATCGCCGGTCTTGACCAGCGCCAGAGGGCCGCCAACGCGGCTTTCCGGACAGACATGCAGGATGCAGGTGCCATAGCTCGTGCCGCTCATGCGCGCGTCGGAGAGGCGCACCATGTCACGCACGCCCTGTTCGAGCAATTTCTTGGGGATCGGCAGCATGCCCCATTCCGGCATGCCCGGCGCGCCGGTCGGCCCGGCATCCTGCAGCACGAGGATGCTATCGGGTGTCACGTCGAGATCGGGATTGTCGATCTGTGCGAGCATCTCCTTGAAGTTCTTGAAGACGATTGCCGGACCGGTGTGCTGCAGGAGGTTCGGGCTTGCCGCAGCGCGCTTCAGCACAGCGCCGCGCGGCGCAAGATTGCCCTTGAGCACCACAAGCCCGCCGGCCGCATAGACCGGATTGGACAGCGGCCGGATGACCTCGTCATCGTAGGGTGCCGCCCCCTCGATCTCCTCTCCGAGCGTACGACCCGTCACGGTCATGCAGGAAAGATCGAGATGATCCCTGATGACGGAGAGCAGCGCGCGAAGCCCGCCGGAATAATAGAAGTCTTCCATCAGGTATTTGCCCGACGGCTGCAGATTGCAGATGACGGGCACGGCCTCGGCCGCCGCGGAAAAGTCATCGAGCGACAGGTCGATATTCAGGCGCCTTGCCATCGCGATCAGATGAATCAGCGAATTGGTGGAGCCCGACAGCGCCATGTCGGTGACGATAGCATTGAGGAAGCTTGCCCGCGTGACGACGTCGCGCGGACGCAGGTCTTCCCAGACCATCTCGACGATGCGCCGGCCGGCCGTGCTCGCCATCTGCGAATGCGTGGAATCGACGGCCGGAATGGAGCTTGCGCCCGGCAGCGTCATGCCGAGAACATCGGCAAGCGAGGTCATGGTGGAAGCCGTGCCCATCGTGTTGCAGGTGCCGGGCGAACGTGCCGTGCCTTCGCCGAAGGCCCGCCAGGTCTTCTCGTCGATCTTGCCGGCGCGGAAATCGGCAAGTGCTGCCCAGGTGCTGGAGCCCGTGCCGAGATTGCGACGGCCACGGAAATGGCCGCTCAGCATCGCGCCCGCCGGCACGAAGATCGCCGGAATGTTCATGCTGGCCGCGCCCATCAGCAGGGCCGGCGTGGTCTTGTCGCAGCCGCCCATCAATACGGCGCCGTCGATCGGATGCGAGCGGAGGATTTCCTCAGTGTCCATGGCGAGCAGATTGCGATAGATCAGCGTGCTCGGGCGCACATAGGTCTCGCCGACGCTAAGCGCCGGCAGTTCCACCGGAAAGCCGCCGGCCTGCCAGATGCCGCGCTTCACTTCCTCGACGCGCTGCGGGAAATGCGTGTGGCAGGAATTGAGATCGGACCAGGTATTGAGGATGCCGATGACGGGCTTGCCCTGAAAATCCTCGCTCGTATAGCCCATCTGTTTGGTGCGGTAGGACTTGTGGTTGCCGGGCTGGCCGCTTGCGCCGAACCAGCGCTGGCTGCGCAGATCCGCAAGGGCAATCTTCTTGTCTTTTGTCATCGGCTTGCCTTCAGAGCAGACGCGTATGCGTGAACTTGATGTTGAGATAATCGTGGATCGCCGTCGGCCCACCCTCGCGGCCATAACCGCTCTGCTTGACGCCGCCGAAAGGCCCTTCTGGGATCGCAACAGCGCAGGTGTTGATGCCAACCATGCCGGCCTCGATGCGTTCGGAGACCATGGTCGCCGCACTCAGCGAACTGGTGAAGAGATAGGAGGCAAGGCCGGCCTCAAGCGCATTGGCCCGGGCGATCGCTTCCTCGACGTCGGAGAAAGGCAGGATGGGGGCGACCGGCGCGAAAGGCTCCTCGCGCAGAATCTCCGAGTCCGGATGCACATCCGTCATCACGGTCGGCTCGAAGAAATAGCCGGCATTGATATCGGCAGGACGCCCGCCGCCGCACAGGATATTTGCGCCGCGCTGGCGGGCATCCGCCACCAGCGCTTCGGCGCGGTCGCGCTGGCGGATCGTGGTCATCGGTCCCATGGTGACGGCGCGGTCGAGCCCGTTGCCGAGCTTGAGACGCTTGGCGACTTTCACAAAACCATCGGCGAATTCATCGGCCAGCTTTTCGTGCACATAGAAGCGGCTTGGAGCGGCGCAGACCTGTCCGGAATTGCGGAATTTGGCGAGAGCCGCCGTTTCCGCCGCAAAGGCGACATCGGCGTCTTCGAGCACGAGGACCGGCGCATGGCCGCCAAGCTCCATCGTCAACCGCTTCACCGTATCGGCGCTCTGGTGAATCAGGATCTTGCCGACGCGGGTGGAGCCGGTGAAGGAAACCTTGCGTACCGAGGTTGCTGCCATCAGTGGCGCAATCACCTCTTCCGGCGTACCGAAGAGCAAGGTGATGGCGCCTGCCGGCAGGCCGGCGTCCACGCAACATTGCACCATGGCGGCAACGCAGGCCGGCGCTTCCTCGGCGGGACGTACGATGACGCTGCAGCCGGCGGCAAGCGCCATGCAGATCTTGCGGGCCGAGAGGTTGATCGGGAAATTCCAGGCCGTCAGCGCCAGCACCACACCGACAGGCTCATAGGTCATCAGGCCGCGACCGCCCGGGCCACGCGAATTGACGGTTTCGCCGGAAAGCTGGCGGGCCTGATCGGCGGCCCATTCGAAATGCTCAGCGCCGGAAATGACCTCCGCCTCGGCTTCGCCGATCGGCTTGCCGACCTCCATCGTCAAAAGCCGGGCGATCTCCGGCATGCGTTCGCGGATCAGGCCGGCGATCTTGCGCAGCATGTCGGAGCGCGCCCAGGGACCGACCTTGCGCCATTCGGCAAAGCCGCGCTCGGCCGATGCCAATGCGTCAGCGACATCGGCACCGCTGGCGAAAGCCAGCTCGCCGAGGACCTCTTCGGTTGCGGGATTGATCACCGCAAAATCACTGCGGCTGCGGCCCTTTCGAAGCTCGTTGCCGATGATCAGCGCAGGCGCCTGATATGTCATCATTCCTCCCTGTCCCGCCTCCGTCAGATTTGCCATGTGCCTATAATCTCTGCACTATCGGCCTCTGCCGGCGAACGCGGACAATTCCTGTCGGCTCCACATTCCGAATTGCGCACAAAATTGTCAACAAAATAGTTGCCGAAAAATTTCATCCGTGCCAGTTTTTCTTCGCCGTGTGGTGATATGGTCTTTCCGTCACCCTTTCCCGTTTCAGATGTGATCCCCTATGACCCAATATCCCGTCGCCGCCCTCATCGCCCCGCATGCCAAGCTCATCCCGGTTCTGCATGTGGAAAATGCCGATCATGCCGAACCGCTGCTGGAGGCGCTTGTCAGCGCCGGTATCAAGATCCTCGAAGTGACGCTGCGCAGTGCGGCCGGCCCCGAAGTCATCCGCCGTATGCGCAAGATGAACACCGATGCGGTCATCGGAGCCGGTACCGTCACCAAGGCCGATCAGTTGAAACCGGTCGTCGAAGCCGGCGCGATGTTTGGTGTCAGCCCTGCCCTCACACCCGCGCTTGCCGAGCAGATCCGGCTTTCCGGCCTTCCCTTCCTGCCGGGCATCTGCACGCCGAGCGAATCCCTCTACGCGCGCGAATGCGGTTTCTTCGAACAGAAGTTCTTTCCCGCCGACCTTTTCGGCGGCATGGGCTTCATCAAGCATGTCGATCCGCTCTTTCCCGACGTGCGCTTCTGCCCGACCGGCGGCATTTCGGACGAGAACTCCAGCCAGTATCTGGCACTGCGCAACATTTTCGCCGTTGGCGGCGCCTTTCTCGCGCCACGCGATCTCATCGAAAAGGCCGACTGGAAGACGATTCACGAACGCGGCAAGGCATCGGTGGCAGCCGCCAGCCGTTGATCAGCCTTCGAACAGCGGCTCCGGCAGGCCCGTGACGTCGAGATGGATGGCAAAGAGGCCGCCCGCCAGGGGTTCGGCCTCCTTTTCCGCAGCGCTCATGCCCTCGTTTGCCGTGGTGATGAACAGCGTGCGGTAATCCGCGCCACCGAAGGCGCACATGGTCACGCGGCTCGCCGGCACTTCGACAACGCGATCGACCCGGCCATCGGGCGTGAAGCGGACGACGCAGCCGCCCATCCAGCGGCCGCTCCAATAGCAGCCATCGGCATCGACAGCGCCGCCGTCGGGCCTTCCCGGTGCACTCTCCCGCTCCAGCCAAAGGCGCCGGTTGGAGGCGATACCGTCGGAACCGTAGTCGAACCGGAACACCTGCTGTCGGCCGCCGTCGACCCAGTACATGACCCGTCCCTCCGGGCTGAAAGCGAGGCCATTGGCGATGGTGCTGTCATTGGCGAGCGGACGAACGGATTTATCCCGGCTGAGCTGCCAGAGCCGCGCCGAGGCGGCATCGCGCGCCAGATTCATCGAACCTGCGAGAAACCGCCCCTCCCGGTCGCAGCGCCCGTCATTGAAGCGGTGGTTTGCAAGACCGACCTCGGGCTCTGCTATTGTCTCGATCGCACCGCTATCCGGATCGAAGAAGGAAAAGCCGTGCTCCATGGCAAGCACCAGTCCGCGGCTGCGCCGCAACGCGAAGCACCCCACGCGTCCGGGCATCGTGAAACTCCCCACGAGACCTGTCGCCGGATCGATCCGGTGAAGGCGTTTCGCCGGAATGTCCGTCCACCAGAGGCATTGGCTTCGTTCATCCCAGACCGGCGATTCCCCGGTCTCGTTTCCGGCCGCCAGCAGCAGTTCAGCCTTCAGTCTCATCCTTTGCCCGCCCCCCGATCCATGCGATAAAAGGACCGTGCCCAAGGGCAGCGAATTTTGTCAACAATTTTGTGGATAAAATAGATGACATTTCACGAGCCGCTGCTAGTGTGACCGCAACTCTCCGCCAACTCCTTCATTCGATTACAGGAAAGGTAAATCCATGTCACAGGCTGCGGTTTTGAACCTCCTCGGCCGGCGGGTCCGGCTCGGTCTTGTCGGTGGGGCGCAGGGCTCGCTGATCGGCCCGGTCCACCGCACTGCCGCCCGCCTGGACGATTGCTTCGAGATCGCCGCCGGCGTCTTCTCCTCCAACGCGACGCGCTCCCTGGAATCGGCGGCCGCTTTCGGCATTCCGCGCGGCTATGCCGATATCGCCTCGATGATATCGGCGGAGAAGGCGCGGCCCGACGGTATCGATGCGGTCGCCATCATGACGCCGAACGACAGCCACTACGACTACGCTGCCGCAGCCCTCGAAGCCGGGCTGGATGTCATCTGCGACAAGCCGCTCACCAATGATTTCGACAGTGCGCAGGCGCTTGCTCTCAAGGCTCGAGAAAAGGGCCGCATCCTGTCGCTCACCCATAATTATTCCGGCTATCCGATGGTGCGCGAAGCTCGCGCCGCCATTGAAGCCGGCGAGATCGGGCGGCTGCGCCTCGTCAATGTCCGCTATGTCCAGGGCTCGCTTGCCAAATATGTCGAGGCCGAGCCGGACAAGATCTCGTCCCGCGTCAAATGGCGTCTCGATGCGGCCAAGGGCGGCAGGAGCCATGTGCTCGGCGACATCGGCACGCATGCGCACCAATTGATGAGCTTCGTCACCGGGCGGCGCATCACCTCCGTGCTCGCCGATGTCGGCCCGTCGCTGCCCGGCCGCACGACCCATGACACGGCACAGATCATTCTCAGGCTCGATGATGGCACGCGCGGACAGATGCTGGTGAGCAAGGTCGCCACCGGCGCCCAGAATGTCGTCGCCATCGAAGCCTATGGCGAGGAAGGCGGCGTCTACTGGAGCCAGTCGGACGCCAACGACCTTCGTGTCATGCGCGCCAATCGTGGCGACGAAATCCGCACCCGCGGCCTGCCGTCTCTGCATCCGCTGGCGCAGCGCGCCACACGCCTGCCCGTCGGCCATCCCGAAGCCTTTTTCGAGGCCTTTGCCAATATCTATACGGATTTCGCCGAACTGGTCGCCGCGCGTATCGCCGGCTCAGCACCCGATCCGCTCGCCAGCCTGACCCCGGACGCATGGACGGGCGTCGACGGCCTCGCCTTCATTGATGCCTGCCTGCAATCGACCGAGACCGGCACCTGGGCCGATGTGAGACCGGTAGAATAAGAAGGCCGGAGCCGCTGATTTTCAGCGGCTCCCGATCCCGAGGATCGACGCGACGGTCTTGTCTTCCAGCGTCTTGCGCATGCCGGCGTCGAAGGCGGATTCTGTGACCTTGATCAGATGGTCGCTGATGAACTGGCGGCCTTCGCGCGCACCGTCATATTTGTTCTTGAAGCAGCATTCCCATTCCAGCGTCGCCCAGCCGTCGTAGCCAAGCCCCGTCAGCCGCGAGAAGATCGTCTTGAAGTCGATCTGACCGTCGCCGGGGCTGCGGAATCGGCCGGCGCGGCCGGCCCAGTCGTTGTAACCGCCATAGACGCCGGTTTTCGCCGACTTGACGAATTCGGCATCCTTGACGTGGAAGGCCCTGATGTAATCGGCATAGAGATCGATGAAGCCGATGTAGTCGACATGCTGCAGCAGGAAGTGGCTCGGATCGTAGAGCAGCTTGCAGCGGGAATGGTTTCCAATCAGGTCGAGGAAGCGCTCGAAGGTCGACCCGTCGTGCAGATCCTCGGTCGGATGCAATTCGAAGCAGATATCGACACCTTCGCTTTCGCAATGATCGAGCACCGGCCTCCAGCGCCTGGCAAGCTCCGCGAAACCCGCCGAAACCAGTTCCTGCGGTACCGGCGGATAGGGATAGAGATAGGGCCAGAGCAGCGAGCCGGAGAACGTGACCATACGGTCGATGCCGAGACGGCGAGAGGCGGTCGCCGTCAGCTTCAGCTGCTCTTCGGCCCATTGGCGTCGTGCTTCCGGACTGCCGCGAACCTCGACGGGCGCAATCGCATCCTGCGTCACGTCGAAAGCAGGATGCACGGCCATGAGCTGGCCCTGCCGCTGGCTGGTCAGTTCCGTGAGTTCGAGACCATATCTGGCAAGCGTGCCCAGAAAGTCGTCCGCATAGGCCTGGCTTTCGGCCGCTCTCTTCACGTCGAACATATGCGGAAAGAAGGTCGGCACCTGCAGAGCCTTGAAGCCGAGATCCGCCGCCCATTCGCAGAGCCCGTCGAGGGTGGAAAGACGGGCATCGGCATTGACGAACTGCGCGATGAAAAGCGCGGGACCTCTGATGGTACGCATGGACGAACTCCGTAGGGGACTGGGATGGATCAGCCGCCGGAAGCAATCTTCCTGGCGGCGTTGATCGCCTTGCGGGCACCGGAGCGCAGCTGCGCGGTTTCGGCGCCGGCAATGACGAAGGCGAAGCCGAATTTCAGAAGCTCGCCGGCGCGTTCGCCGTCACCGGCAAAGGCGCAGGCGAATTTTCCGTGTGCGCGGCAGCGCGCGACGGCGTGCTGCATGGCGCTGTCGATCTCGGCGGCATTCGGCGCCACCTGATCGCCGTTCGAGAGCGCGATGGAGAGATCCGAAGGGCCGATGAAGATGCCGTCGATACCGGGCACGCCAAGAATATCGTCAATCGCTTCGAGCGCTGCGCGCGTCTCGATCATGGCAATTGCGACAGTCAGGTCATTGGCCTTCTTGAGATAGTCGTCAGCCGACAGGCCGGTATGGTTGAGCGCGAGCGACGGACCCCAGCTGCGTTCGCCGACCGGCGGATATTTGGTGGTCTTGACGAATGCCTTCGCATCCTCGGCCGAATTGATCATCGGCGCGATGATGCCGGACGCACCGGCATCGAGCAGGCGCGAGGCGGAAGCGAAATCGCCGACCGGAATGCGTGCAATCGCCGGCTTGCCGGCAATGCGCACATGGCCGACGGCGGCGGCCGCAGACGGCAGGTCCCACATCCCGTGCTGCATGTCGAGCACGACGGCATCGAAGGCCTCCTGCGCCAGATGATTGACCAGCAGCGGATCGGGAATACCCACCCAGGCAGAAATCATCCGGCTTTCATGGGTTCTGATCCGGGCCGCAAAGCCGTCGATATCCGCTGCGCTCATGGCATTCTCCTCAATTCGCCAGGCCACCAATGGCCATGTATTTGACCTCGAGGAACTCTTCGATGCCGTATTTCGAACCTTCCCGGCCGATGCCGGACTGCTTCATGCCGCCGAAAGGAGCGACTGCCGTCGAGATGAGTCCCTCGTTGATACCGACAATGCCGAATTCAAGAGCCTCGGCAACCCGGAAGATGCGGCCGACGTCACGCGCGTAGAAATAGGCGGCAAGGCCGAAGGGCGTATCGTTCGCCATTTCGATCGCCTCTTCCTCGGTCTTGAAGCGGAAAAGCGGAGCCACCGGGCCGAAGGTCTCGTCCGAAAAGATCTCCGCCTTGCGGGAGACATCCGAGAGAATGGTGGGCAGGTAGAAATTGCCGCCGCGCTGATCGCGCTTGCCGCCGGAGACGATCCTGGCACCGTGTTTGACGGCATCCTCGACATGCGTCTCGACCTTCCTGACCGCCGCTTCGTCGATCAGCGGGCCGAGAGTGACGCCCTCCTCCATGCCGTCGCCGAGTTTCAGCTTGGCAACGGCAGCAGCAAGCTTCTCGGCAAAGGCGTCATGCACCTTGTCCTGAACGAGAATGCGGTTGGCGCAGACGCAGGTCTGCCCGGTGTTGCGGAACTTGGAACCGATGGCACCCTTGACCGCCTCATCGAGATCGGCATCGTCGAAAACGATGAAGGGCGCGTTGCCGCCAAGTTCCATGCTGGTCTTCTTGATGGTCGGCGCGCATTCGGCAAGCAGCTTGGCGCCCACCGCGGTGCTGCCGGTGAAAGTAAGCTTGCGCACCTTCGGGCTGCCGGTGATCGCGGGACCTGTTTCAGAGGACGGTCCCGTGATGACATTGCACACGCCGGCAGGAAAACCCGCCTCCTCGGCCAGCACGGCAAGTGCGAGCGCCGAATAGGGTGTCTGGCTTGCCGGACGAATGACGCCGGTGCAGCCTGCCGCCCAGCCCGGGCCGGCCTTGCGGGTGATCATCGCCGAAGGAAAGTTCCAGGGCGTGATGGCCGCAAAAACGCCGATCGGCTGTTTCTGGACGATCAGGCGGCGCCCCGGAACGGGAGATGGGATCGTCTCGCCATAAACGCGCCTTGCCTCCTCGGCAAACCATTCGATGAAGCTTGCGGAATAGACGACCTCGCCGCGGCTTTCGGACAGCGGCTTGCCCTGCTCGATCGTCATGATTGCCGCAAGGTCCTCAAGGTTCTCGTGCATCAGTTCGGCGAGCTTCCAGAGGTGATTGGCGCGCTGCTCGGCAGTCAGCGCCGCCCATGCCTTCTGCGCCTTATAGGCAGCGTCGATCGCGCGGTTCGTCTCGACCGCGCTCATGGCCGGCACAGTGCCGATCACCTCGCCCGTCGCCGGATTGGTGACATCGTAGGTGCGGCCGCTATCGGCCTGGACCCACTGGCCACCGATATAATTCGCTTCGCGGAAAAGCTCCGGGCGGCGGAGCTTGTAGCCTGAAAGTCTTTTGATCATGACTGGATACCTTCCATGAAACGCAGCCCGAAGATCAGGCCGCCGGAATATTCTCGTCATCAGGGGCGAAATTCGATCCTCGCAACGCGTCGCAAACGGCGCGCGTCACCTCCGCCGTCGTTGCCCTGCCGCCGAGATCGGGCGTCAAAATGCCGGCAGCGCAGACCTGTTCCACCGCCGAAATGAGGATCTTTGCCGCAGCCGTCTCGCCAAGATGCTCCAGCATCAGCGAGGCCGTCCAGAAGCTCGCGACGGGATTGGCGATGCCCTTGCCGGTAATGTCGAAGGCCGAACCGTGAATGGGCTCGAACATGGACGGGAAACGGCCTTCGGGATCGACATTGCCCGTCGGCGCAATGCCGAGCGAGCCGGCGAGTGCCGCCGCAAGATCGGAGAGGATGTCGGCATGCAGATTGGTCGCAACGACCGTGTCTATGCTCTTCGGTTTTGCGACCATGCGGAACGTCATGGCATCCACCAGTTCCTTGTCCCAGGTCACGTCCGGGAAATCCCCGGCGACCTCGGCGGCAATCTCATCCCACAGCACGAGGCCGTGGCGTTGCGCGTTGGACTTGGTGACGACCGTCAGGAGCTTGCGCGGCCGCTTCTGCGCCTCGCGGAAGGCAAAGCGCATGATGCGCTCGACGCCGCGCCGGGTGAAGATCGAGGTTTCTGTGGCCACCTCTTCCGGCAGGCCGATATGGGCGCGGCCGCCATGACCGGAATATTCGCCCTCGGAGTTTTCACGCACGATCAGCCAGTCGAGATCGCCTTCCTCGACACCGCGCAGCGGGCTTTTCACACCGGGAAAGATACGGGTAGGGCGGATATTGGCGTATTGATCGAGACGCTGGCAGATCGGCAGGCGCAGACCCCAGAGCGTCACGTGATCGGGCACGTCAGGCGCGCCGACGGCGCCGAAATAGATGGCGTCGGCTTTCTTGAGCAGAGACAGGGCGTTGTCCGGCATGAAGGCGCCGGTCTTCCGGTAGCGCTCGCTGCCCCAGTCATAGTGGTCGACATCGAGCGTGAAAGTGCCGGCGCGCGCGGCCAGCACCTCAAGCACTTCGAGGCCGGCTGCGATGACTTCGGGGCCGATGCCGTCGCCCGGAACGGAGGCGATGCGATAGCGGCGAGGCTGATTGGTATTGGCGTTCATGGGACCCCCACTAAATCGTCAGATGAGGCCGCCATTGATCAGCAGCATCTGCTTGGTAATCATCCGGCTGTCATCGGCGGCGAGGAAGAGGCAGGCATTGGCCACGTCCTCGACCTTGATCTCTTCGGGGATGCATTGCAGCTTCAGCCCGTCGGCGATCTTGCTTTCATCCTGGTACCAGAGCTCTCGCTGACGCGGCGTAATGACCATGCCGGGCGCCAACGCATTGACGCGAATGCGGAATTCGCCGACCTGCCGGGCGAGCGAATTGGTAAAGCCGACGATCGCGGCCTTTGCGGTGCTGTAGGCCTGCATTTCGCGAATGCCGCGCACCCAGGCGCCCGATGTCATGTTGATGATCGAGCCGTAACCGAGCTCGCGCATCTGCGGCACCACCGCCTGCGCGGCAAAGAAGACGTGGCGCAGGTTGACAGCCATCATCCAGTCGAACTCCTCAACGCTGACATCGAGGAAATTCGCCCGCTTGTCATTGGCGGCATTGTTGACGAGCGCGCCGACCGGCCCGAAGTGCGCCTTCACGTCCGCCATCGCCGCGCGCACCGCTTCGATATCGGTCAGGTCGCATTGCAGGAATTTGGCGTTGGCGCCGCCGGCCGACAGTTCCGCAGCAAGCTTGTTTCCAGCATCCTCCTGCAGGTCGAGAAAAGCAACATTCGATCCGTTGCCGGCAAAGGCGCGAACGAGCGCTTCACCGATGCCCGAGGCTCCGCCGGTGACGACAACCGTCCGGCCCTTGAGACTCGGGAACTGAGTCCTTTCCATATGACTGCCGCTCCTCCCGGCTTCATGACTGATTGCCCGCGCTTGCGCGGACAGAAGGTGGGGACGACGACGTCAGAGACGCTCGATCGCCTTGATGATCTCGCCGCTGGCGCGGGTGCGGTGCCCTTCGGCCGCGGCGCGGGCGCCGAGCGTGTCGCCGGCGCGGATTGCGGATATGATGACGCGGTGCTCCTGCACCGACGCGTGCGGCAGCGGGCGGAACTGCAAGGTGACGGTGCGGGCGCGCTGTGCCTGATCGACCATGGTCGCCGCCATCTTTGCCAAGCGCTGGTTGCCACACTCGCTGACGAGCACACGATGGAACTGATCGTCGGCGCGCGCCCAGCCGCGCAGATCCTCGGCCTTCAGCGCCCGCTCCATCTGGTTCGTCGCATCTTCCATCATGCGGATGGAAGCTTCGGCCCGTTCCGGATGCTCGGCCAGCAGCATCGCCGCCATGCCCTCCATGGCGACCAGCACCTGGTAGACCTCGACCATATCGGCCGCCGAGATCGGCAGCACCTGCACGCCGCGGCGCGGCAGCACCCGCACAAGGCCTTCGTGCTGCAGGCGGATGACCGCCTCGTGCACCGGCGTGCGGCTCATATTGAGCTGATCGGCAATGCGATGCTCCACCGCCTGGTAGCCGGCCGGCAACGTGCCATCGAGGATGCTCGCCTTCAGCGCCCGATAGGCGTCCTCGACCAGCGATTCCTTCTTGTCGACCCGCGCTTCGAGATCGTGCGGGTAAACGCGCAATGCGCTGGTGCCAGAATGAGGAAAAGTCGGGTCCGCCATCAAAGATACTGCCGTCGCCGGTCCGTTATTTGCGATTGCTCATAGTCGTTTTTGCCGGCTCCCGCTTGACGGAGGCGACAATTTATGCGCTCTTGCATACCAGATAACATTTTATCAGGCAAGCGGCCAAGCGCCCTCGAAGTTGCGTCATGAAGATCACATCCATTCACGGCTATCACCTCGCCTTCCAGCTTCCGGAAGCGGTCGGAAATTCGACCGGCTTCTTCGACCGGCGCGAGTCCTTCGTGCTGCGCCTCGAAGGAGAAGGCGGCATCAGCGGCTGGGGCGAGGCAAGTGCGGCCCAGCAGGCGGTTTCGGGTTATATTCGCCAGAAGCTCGCCAAGCTCGTGCTCGGCAGGCCAGCGCACGAAACCGGTAGGCGTTATGCGGAAATGACCGACGGCTTCGGTTACGACCGGCAGGGAACGGCGATGCTGGCCGTGTCGGCTGTCGACATGGCGCTGCACGATGCGGCGGCCCGCGAACAGGGCGTCTCGATCGCCACCATGCTCGGCGGCGCGCTCCGCGAGCGCATGCTCGCCTATGCGAGCGGGCCTTTCTTCAAGCCCGACGGAGATCCCTACCGCGATTTCGAGAAGGACGCGGATGCGCTGCTGGAGCGGAATTTCAGGGCGATCAAGCCGCGCTGCGGCTACACGCCGGAAGCCGACGGTCGCATGGCACTGGCGCTGCGACGGCAGCTCGGCTGGGACCGGGCGCTGATGGCCGACATCAATCAGGGCTATACGGCTGCGGCGGCGCTGGATTCCGCGCGGCACATGCAGGAGGCCGGCCTGCTCTGGATCGAGGAGCCTGTGCGGCCGGATGACATTCCAGGCTACCGGCGCATGGCCGAGGGGAGCGCGACAGCAATCGCCGGCGGCGAGTCGCTCTCCACGCTTGCCGGCTTCCGTGATTTCCTTGCTGCCGGCTGCGTTTCCGTACTGCAGCCGGATCTCAGCATTTGCGGCGGCTATACCGGCTTCAAGAAGGTCGCAGCACTTGCGGAAGCCTATGGCATTCCCGTCATGCCGCATGTTTTCGGCACGGTCGTCAATCTCTACAGCTCGCTGCAGATGGCCGCGACACTGAAGGCCTATCGCGGCGGCGGTCCGCTGCCCTATCCGTTCATCGAATGCGATGCGACGCACAACCCGCTGCTGGAACTCGCCGGCCGGGTCAACCCGGATGCCGACGGCTGCATCGCCATTCCCGACGGTCCCGGCTTCGGCCTGACACTGACCGAGGAACAGCTCGCCCCCTTCGTAACGGAGCACTGGGTCGAGCGCCTCTGATTTCTATTCGTTCTTCAATTGCAAGGCGGCGGGCGTTTTCCGCCGCCATTACCATGGGAGTGAGACGTGGAACCTGTAAAAATCGGCATTATCGGCACCGGCAACATCAGTGACTGGTACCTTCGCGGCGCTGCGCGCTCGAACCTCATCAAGGTGAAGGCCATCGCCGACATCCGCCTTGATGTCGCCAGGGCCAAGGCCGAGACCTTCGGCACGCAGGCCGTTACCGTCGAAGACCTGCTGGCCGATCCCGAAATCGAGATCGTCATGAACCTGACGCTGCCGATGGTGCATGCCGAAGTCAGCCGCAGGATCCTCGAGGCCGGCAAACACGTCTATGTCGAGAAACCCATCACCGCGACCTTCGCCGAAGCCGGCCCGATCCTGAAGCTCGCCAGGGAAAAAGGCCTGCGCATCGGCGGTGCGCCAGATACGTTTCTCGGCGGCGCGCACCAGGCGGCGCGCGGTCTCGTCGATGCCGGCGCGATCGGCCGGCCCGTCGGCGGCGCCGTCACCTTCATGACGCGCAGCTCGGCACATCGCTACGCCAATCCGACATTCTTCATCTTCAAGCAAGGCGGCGGCCCGATGCTCGACATGGGCGCCTATTACATCACGCAGCTCATCAACATCATGGGACCGGTCAAGCGCGTCACGGCCGTCTCGACCAACGGCATCCCGCGCCGTGAGGTCATCGAAGGCCCGCTGAAAGGCTCCGTCATCGATGTCGAAGTGCCGACCTTCCACAATGGTGCGATCCAGTTCGCCAACGGCGCCAATGTGGCGATCTCGCTGTCCTGGGAGGTTCATCGCCACCGCCGCTCGCATACCGAGATCTACGGCACCGAGGGCAGCCTGACGATGACCGATCCGAATTTCTTCGGCGGCACGCCGCAGATTACCAGGGGCAACGGCGACTGGACCGATATCGACACTTCGGCCTACGCCTTCGGCAAGCCGAACCGCGTGATGGATGACGGTCGCTCGGAAGGCGACTACCGCATGATCGGCGTCGTCGACATGGCGATGGCAATCCGCAATAACCGCCCGCACCGCGCAAATGGCGATATGTGCATGCATGTTCTCGAAGTTCTTGAAGGTTTCGAGCGCTCCTCCAATGAAGGACGCCACATCGAAATTGCGACGCCCTGCGAACGTCCGGCCGCCGTGCCGAAGGGCACCGACGAGGAAGTCTTCACCGTCTGAAACGCATCCTCCCAAGGGCTGACGGCCAGGCCGGAGCGGATCATGTGCGATCCGCTCCGGCTTTCTTTTTGTCCCTTTTATTCGACGCGCAGCGATGTGATCGCGCCATTGCCGCGAGAAGGGTTGACGGGTCCCGAATTTTGTGGCTTGTTGCATACCACGAATGTTGACAATCCTGTTGCCATCAATGCATACCAGAAAAAATGCATTTAGGCATGGTTCTGAGGCCGGCCTTAATTTCATTGGATAACCGGCGCTGGCGGTACACGCCGCAGCGCCGGCCGGAAAGCGGGCCGGCCGGTCCGTCTAGCCAAAGTCTTTGGAGGAGTTGCACAAATGACTGCCCTTTCGCCGCGCGTCACGCCCGATGGATATCGCATTGCCATCAACCCTATTCAGTGGGTCGCTTCCGACGACGGCCACCTCGACCGCAGCCTTCAACCGCCGCTCCCCGACCTGCTTGCTCAGATCAAGAAAGCCGGCTTCCCCGCCGCCGTCGTTACCGCGCCGGGTGTTTCGCTGGACGATTACAAGAGGGCCTATGCCGATGCCGGCATGCTGCCTGCGCCCGCCTATTTCGGCACGCCAAGCCCGGAAGCAGGCGTTCCGCTCGCCTCCACACTGGAAGAAGCCAAGGCTTTCGGCGCCCGTCAGGCTTCGCTCGGCCTGAAGGACACGTTCATTGCCGTTCATATGCCGCCGGTCGTTCGCCCGCGTGTCGATACACCTGCGATTGGCGTTGGTTTCGATCAGGGGCGCCTCAACCAGGTCATCGACGAACTCGGCAAGGCCGCGGAGGTCGTCAAGGCCGAAGGCGTGATGCCGGCCTTGCACCCGCATGTCGGCACCTGGATCGAAACCGAAGACGAGACCCGGCAGACGCTCGACGCGATCGGCGCCGGCACGCTGAATTTCGGCCCGGACAGCGGCCATCTCTCCTGGGCAGGCGCTGATGTCATCGGCCTTTTCCGCAGCTATCGCGACCGCATTTCGATCATGCACCTCAAGGATATCCGCCTCGACGTGCGCGAAGCCTCGATGAAGGCGGGCAAGAGTTATCCGGAAGCCGCACTCGCCGGCCTCTGGGCGGAGCCCGGCAACGGCAATCTCGACATCAAGGCAATGATCGCCGAGCTCGGCGCCGGCTTCGACGGCTGGCTTATTGCCGAAGTCGATCGTCCGACGATGCCGCCTTACGAGAGCGCCATCGTCAGCGCCAACTATCTGCGCGCGCTGAAGCGGCCCGCCGCAGCCGCGTAAGACCATGAATTTGGCCCGGCAGATCATGCCCGGGCCGAATGCCCGACGAGGAACGGGCGGAGCGGCATTTCGCAAAATGGGAGGAAGAGACGTGAAACATATCCTGAAGTCGGCGCTCGCAAGCGTCGTTATCTTTGCCGGAACGGGTGCAGCAATCGCCCAGGACGGCCCGCATGCAGAAGTCATCCACTGGTGGACGTCGGGCGGTGAATCCGCGGCCGTCAAGACCTTTGCCGATTCCTTCTCAAAGGCCGGCGGCGTCTGGGTCGATGCGGCAATCGCCGGCGGTGACAATGCTCGCGCCGCAGCCGTCAACCGCATGATCGGCGGCAATCCGCCGGCTGCCGTGCAGTTCAATATCGGCAAGCAGTTCGACGACCTCGTCGACCAGGGTCTGCTGCGCAATCTCGACGATATTGCTGCGGCCAACAAGTGGAAGGAAACGCTTCCGAAGCCGGTTCTGGATTCCATCACCCGCAACGGACACATCTATGCCGCGCCGATCGATATCCACGGCCAGAACTGGATGTGGTATTCGAAGCCCGCTTTCGAGAAGGCGGGCATCACCAATCCGCCCGCGAATTTCGACGAGCTTTTCGCCGACCTCGACAAGCTGAAGGCAGCCGGCGTCGTGCCGCTCGCGCTCAACGGTCAGGCCCGCCACATGGCGCTGATCTTCAATTCGCTGCTGCTGGCAGAAGGCGGCCATGACCTTTACCTGAAGGTCTATCGCGATCACGACGCCGATGCCGTCAACTCGCCCGAGTTCAAGAAGATCGTCGAGCGCTTCGGCAAGTTCCGCGCCTATACCGATGCCGGCTTCACCAGCCGCCTGTGGAACGACGCGACCTCGATGCTGATCAAGAATACTGCCGGCGTGCAGTTCATGGGTGACTGGGCAAAGGGTGAGTTCACGGTTGCGCAGAAGAAGCAGGGCACCGATTACGGCTGCATCGTCGGCCCCGGCACCCATAACTACATCATTGGCGGCGACGTCTTCATCTTCCCGAAGAGCTCTGATGCCAAGCAGACGGCAGCGCAGGATCTGCTCGCCAAGACGCTTCTGACGCCTGAGGCCCTGATCGCCTTCAACCTCAAGAAGGGCGGCATTCCGACACGAACCGACGTCGACATGTCCGCATTCGACCAGTGTGCGCAGGATGCCGCCTCCTACATCAAGGATCCGGCAAACCAGCTTCCTGACTACGGTCTCGTCATGCCGCCGGATGTCGTCGGCAGCATCCAGGATCTGGTCAGCGAATATTTCACCGACCCGAATTTCGCGGTCGATGATTTCATCTCCCGCTTCGCCGACGCCATCCAGACGGCTGGCTGATCGCTCCATACACAAGCCGGCGGAGCGTCTCCGATGCCCGCCGGCGTTTCCCCTGTTCCCGAGGACGGTGATGAAGCCCAGGTTCTGGCAAAACATCATGGCGACGCTGAGCTTGCTGCCTGCATGGGCGGTGCTGCTGGTTGCCTATGCCGGATCGATGATATGGTCGATCCAGATCTCCTTTACCTCGTCGAGAGCCCTGCCGGTTTCGAACTATGTCGGCTTCGACCAGTACGAGCGGCTGTTCAGCACTTCGCGCTGGCTGATCTCGCTCGAGAACCTGGTCATCTTCGGCATCCTTTTCGTCGTCATCTGTCTGGTGCTCGGGTTTCTTCTGGCGGTCTCGCTCGACCAGCGCATCCGCTTCGAGAACGGTTTCCGCACCATCTTTCTCTATCCGCACGCCATGTCCTTCATCGTCACCGGCCTCATCTGGCAATGGCTGATGAACCCGACGCTCGGCATCCAGAAGGGAGTGCGCGATCTCGGCTGGCAAAGCTTTACCTTCGACTGGATCGTCAGCCGTGACCTTGCCATCTACGCGCTCGTCATCGCCGGCGTCTGGCAGGCGGCGGGCCTCGTCATGGTGCTGATGCTGGCGGGACTGCGTGGCGTCGACAGCGAACTCTGGAAGGCGACCCGCGTCGACGGCATTCCGGCCTGGCGCGTCTATCTGTCGATCGTCCTTCCGCTGATCCGCCCGATGATCGTCACTTCGGTGGTGCTGCTCGGCATCGGCGTCGTCAAGTCCTACGACCTTGTTGTCGCGCTGACAGGCGGCGGCCCGGGCATGTCGTCCGAACTGCCCGGCAAGTTCGTCATGGACTATCTCTTCGAACGCCAGAACATCGGCCTTGCGCTTGCGGCTTCCACCGTGATGCTGATCACCGTGCTCGCAGTTCTCGTGCCCTGGCTTTATTTCCAATATTTCCGCAAATCCGGAAGGAGCCCGGCATGAGCCTCTCCGCCACGGCAACCTCACCCCTATCCGCCGCCAAGGGAAGCGCCGTGACCGCGCGCGGCCGCAAGCGGCAGACGCTGACGGCCGGCCGCATCGGCCTCTATGTCTTCCTGCTCGTCTCTGCCGCCTTCTTCCTGCTGCCGGCCTATGTGATGGTCGTGACCTCGCTGAAGCCGATGGACGAAATCCGCGACGGCCAGATCTTCGCCTTTCCGCACACGCTGACCCTCGAGGCGTGGCGGGCCGCGTGGTCGAGCGCCTGTACGGGCCTTGCCTGCAACGGCATCAGTGTCGGCTTCTGGAATTCGATCAAGATCCTTGTGCCGAGCGTCTTCTTCTCGATCGCCGCCGGCGCCCTCAACGGCTACGCCATGTCCTTCTGGCGGGTGAAGGGGGCCGATATCCTATTCGCCAGCCTGCTGCTCGGCGCCTTCATTCCCTATCAGGTCTTCATGTACCCGCTGGTGCTGATTTCCTCGAAGATCGGCATCTACAATTCGGTCGCCGGCGTCGTCGTGGTTCATACGATCTTCGGCATGCCGCTGATGACGCTGCTTTTTCGCAACTATTATTCCAGCCTGCCGGTGGAACTCTTCAAGGCGGCACGCATCGACGGCGCGGGCTTCTGGCGCATCTTTCTCTGGGTGATGATCCCGATGTCGACGCCGATCATCATCGTCGCAGTCATCCTGCAGGTCACCGGCATCTGGAACGACTTCATCCTCGGCCTGATCTTTGCCGGGCGCGAGAACCAGCCGATGACCGTGCAGCTCAACAATATCGTCAATTCAGTCACCGGCGAGCGCCTGTACAACCTCAACATGGCCGCGACCATCCTGACCGCCGCCGTGCCGTTGCTGTGCTACTTCGTCTCCGGCCGCTGGTTCGTGCGCGGCATCGCAGCCGGCGCCATCAAGGGATAAAGACATGCAGACTTCCGTTGCGATCAAGGATCTGGCCATCGAATTCGGCGCCGTCAAAGTGATCGAGAAGCTCGATCTCAATGTCGGACGCGGCGAATTCGTCGTCCTGCTCGGCCCGTCGGGCTGCGGCAAATCCACCCTTCTGAACGCCATTGCCGGCCTGATCGATATCGTCGACGGCGAGGTCTGGATTTCGGACAAGAACGTCACATGGTCCGAGCCGAAGGATCGTGGCATCGGCATGGTGTTCCAGTCCTATGCGCTCTACCCGCAGATGAGCGTGCGCCAGAACCTCTCCTTCGGCCTGAAGGTCGCCGGCCTGCCGCGCGAGGAAACGGAACGGCGCGTCGGCAAGGCCGCATCCATGCTGCAGCTCGAGGCCCTGCTCGACCGCAAACCGTCGGAACTGTCGGGCGGCCAGCGCCAGCGTGTCGCGATCGGCCGCGCGCTGGTGCGCAATGTCGATGTCTTCCTGTTCGACGAGCCTCTGTCCAACCTCGACGCCAAGCTCCGCAACGAACTGCGCGTCGAGATCAAGCGGCTCCATCAGGAACTCGGCAACACGATGATCTATGTCACCCACGACCAGATCGAGGCGCTGACGCTGGCGGATCGCATCGCCGTCATGCGCAAGGGCGTGATCGAGCAGTTTGCGACACCGCACGAGATCTATCACCGCCCCGCCAACACCTTCATTGCCGGGTTCATCGGCTCACCGACCATGAACTTCCTGAAGGGCGCGCTGGAGAGGACCGGCGATACCCTGACCTTCATCGGTACGGCCGAGGCCCGTTTCGACGTCAGCTCCCATGCGAATATCGCTTCCCATGCCGGCAAGCCGGTCATTCTCGGCATTCGTCCGGAGCACATGGTTCTTGGGCCTGCCACCGACACCCGCATGCATGCGGGCAAGGCAACCGTGAAGGTGGTGGAGCCGATGGGGGCGGATACCGTCGTCTGGGTCGATTTCGGCGGCGATCTGCGCGGCATGCGCATTGCCGGCGATCCGACCGTTGCGCCTGGCGATACGGTCGACTTCCACTTTCCGCCGGAACGCGTAAGCTTCTTCGAAGCCGAAAACGGCGTGCGGATTTGAAATATCAGCCGCGGCATTGAACTTTCGGCGCAACAGGGCCGCTCAGTTCTTGCACCAGAAGCCAAGATTCTCGACAATATTGTTGCGATATTCGCCGCACGCGTGTAGGGCGCGGAAGACTATGAATATGCGACAGGAGACAGCGTGGATCAGATCGAGACGCAGGATGACACTTCATCTGTAGCCCCCATCGAACGGATCGTGCGCAGCCTTGAGGAAGAAATCGTACTCGGGCGGCTGAGACCACGTGAGCGCCTGCTTGAGGAGGAACTGGCCAAGCATTTCGATGCCAAGCGCCACGTGATCCGCGCAGCGCTCGCCGAACTGGAGACGATGGGCATCATCGTCCGCCAGCCGAACAAGGGCGCGGCCGTGCGCGATTTCTCGCCTCTGGAGGTCGAGCAGATCTATGACGTGCGGCTGCTGCTTGAAGGCCACGCCGCCTCGATCATGCCGCTGCCGGCGGCACCCGAGGTGCTGGAGAAGCT
Source organism: Hyphomicrobiales bacterium (assembly GCA_900471515.1). Taxonomy (GTDB): domain Bacteria; phylum Pseudomonadota; class Alphaproteobacteria; order Rhizobiales; family Rhizobiaceae; genus Rhizobium. The sequence goes on from UCFC01000010.1 coordinate 346,390, forward strand.
GCGCCTCATCCATGCCCGCCACAGCAAGGCGGTCGACGACCAGGAACCGCGCACGGTTTTCCGCGCCAACCTGGAATTCCACCGCGTGCTGTTCGGAGCCTGCGGCAATCCCTATCTGGCCGAACAGATCGATGCGCTCGCCTCGCGCGCCCATGCGATCCGCTTCCATGCGATCACCGACGAAAGGCTCGTCAACCGCGCCCGCGAGGAACATGGACTGATGATCGACTATATGGAGAAAGGCGACCGCGAAAAACTCGTCGAGATCGTCGGCCGCCATATCCAGCCATCGAAGGAAGCCTATCTGCGGCTGGCAAGCACGCAATGGGCTCGTCCCTTCCGCTAGGTCTCAATCAGTGCAGGCCGCCGACTCCCAGCAGCCGCTCCACGGCATCGTGATCGGCTGACAGTTCAGAGGGTGTACCGCTCCAGGCAAGCCGCCCGCGCTCAAGGATGATGACGCGATCGGCAAAATCGAGAGCGCTCTGGATACGCTGCTCGACAAGCAGGATGGTCATGTCGCCGGCCTCGGCGAGCTCGGTGAAAGCTGCCATCAATTCCTCGCAGATGACGGGCGCCAATCCTTCCAGCGGTTCGTCGAGCAGCAGCACGGAAGGACGACCGAGAATGGTGCGGGCCGTCGAAAGCATCTGCTGTTCGCCGCCCGAAAGCTGGTTTCCGAGGTTCCTGCGCCGCTCCTTCAGCCGCGGAAACATCGCGTAAGCTTCCTCAAGCGCCGACTTCGGCCGGCCCTTCAGGCCGACGAACAGATTTTCCTCGACTGTCAGCGTCGGGAAGACGCAGCGCGCCTGCGGCACGTAACCTAGGCCGCGATGCGCACGCGCAGCACTCGGTGCATCCGTCAGATCCGTCTCGCCAAGCCGGATGCGCCCCTCATAGCGTTTCGTCTGGCCGGCGAGCGTTGCCAGCAGCGTCGTCTTGCCCATGCCGTTTCGCCCGAGCACGGCAAGCCGACAGCCCGAGGGTGCGGAGAAGGAGAGGCCTTCAAGCACCTTTGTCGGACCATAGCCGGAAGAGAGATTTTCGACCTCAAGCGACATGGCTGGCATTGGCATAGCTCCCCAGATAGGCCTCACGGACGCGCGCATCCTTCGTCACCTCAGACGGCGCACCGTCGAAGATGATCGCGCCGGCCGCGAGGACGATGACGCGCTTGGCGAAACGGAAAACCAGGTCCATGTCATGTTCGATCATCAGGACGGCGAGATCGGCCGGAAGATCGGCCAGCGCCTGTTCGATACGGCCGGTATCGCTCTGCGGCACGCCAGCCGCCGGTTCATCGAGCAGCAGTACCTTGGGCTTGAGCGCAAGTGCGAGCGCGATTTCAAGAAGCCGCTGCTGGCCGTAAGCGATTTCCGCCACCTTGCGGTGCATGAGTGGTCCAAGGCCGAGTTTGTCCAGCAACTCGTCCACCTCTGTCATCACGTCAGGCATGGCCAGGAAGTTTCCGATAAGGCGGCCGGTCCGGCCTTTGCGGCGCAGAACGGCGAGTGCCACATGTTCTGCGGGCGTCATATCCTGGAACAGGCGGGTGACCTGGAACGAACGCACCAGCCCTCGCCTCACGCGACCGATCGCATCCACTTTCGTCACCGTTTCGCCGGCGAGCCGCACCTCGCCGGAATCGGGCGCCAGATTGCCGGTGACGAGATTGACGAAGGTCGTCTTTCCCGCACCGTTCGGGCCGATCAGGGCAATACGGTCGCCAGATGACAGCGAAAGCGAGACATCATTGGTCACAGCAAGGCCACCAAAAGCCTTTTTAAGATGGGCGACTTCGAAAACGGGGCTCATGGGCGGGCCTCCTTGCGGCGGGCGACGAAGGCTGCGGCAGTGCCGTAAAGACCTTTGGGCGCGAAAAGCACGACCGCAATCAGCAAGGCGCCGATCATCGTCAGCCAGTGGAAGGGATTGGCGGCCGAGACATAATCTTCAAACAGCATGAAGATGACAGTGCCCGACAGCGCCCCAAACAGCGAACCGGTGCCGCCGAGCACCAGCATGACCAGCGCTTCCGCCGACTGGGTGAAGGAGAGGCTGTCGAGGCCGACGACCTGCGTGGAGATCGCGTTCAAGGCGCCGCCGACGCCGGCGACTGCTCCTGACAGCACATACATTTTCGCAAGCGCCGCTTGCGGAGACGCGCCCATGGCGCGGATGCGCAGCGGATCCTCCTTGATCCCCCGGCAGAGCATGCCGAAGGGGGAACGCACGAGCAGACGCAGCAGCACGAAGACGATCAGGAGCAGCGCGACGGCGAAGACATAGGCCGTGTGGCCGTAGAGATCGAACTCGAACAAGCCGAAAATCGGATCGGGCGAAATGCCCGAAAGACCATCGCTGCCGCCCGTCCAGGAGGAGGCCTTGTTGGCAAACTCATGGAAGAGATTGATGAGCGCAATCGAAAGCACGAGTTGCGGCAGGCCGTGGGCACGAAGGATGACGGCGCCACAAAGGAGGCCGGCGATCGCCCCGCCGAGAATGCCGGCAAGCGTCATCAGCAGCGGATCGTTGATGCCGTAATGGGCCGACAAGATACCAGCCGCATAGGCGCCCGAACCGAACAGCGCCGCATGGCCGAGCGTGGCGATGCCGGCATAGCCGGTGACGAGATCGAGCGACAGGACCAGAAGCGCAATGGCGATGATGCGGGTCAGGAGCGCCAGATTGTCCGGAAAGGCGAAATAGCCGATGACGGCAGCGGCGATGATGACGGCGATGCCGCCGAGATCGCGGCTCAACGCGGTGCGCCGACGCTGGATCAGGATTTCCTTGTCTTGCAGGGCAAGCGTCATTTCGCCCTCCCGGCAAGGCCGCGCGGGAAGATGCAGATGATGGCGATGACAGCGAGATAGAAGAAGAATTCGCCGAATTCCGGCATGAGATAACGTCCTGTCGTATCGATTGCGCCAAGCAGAAGGCAAGCGATCAGCGCGCCGGGAATGGAGCCCGCACCGCCGACCGAGACGACCACGAGGAAGGTCACCATGTAGCGCAGCGCATAATAAGGCTCGACCGGCAGCAATTCCGCGCCGACGACGCCGCCGAGCGCGGCAAGGCCGACCGCAACGCCGAAGCTGACGGCATAGATGATCTCGGTGCGCACGCCGAGGGCAGCCGCCATCGCCGCATTATCGACCGAGGCGCGCAGCTTCACGCCAAAACTCGTCCTCTCGATCACGAACCAGAGGCCGAGAGCGACGGCGAGACCACAGACGATGGCAAAGAGCCGGTGGACAGGAATGGTGCGGAAGCCAAGATCGGCCGACCCCTGCAGCGCTGCGGCAAGCGGAATGGTCTTCAGCGTCGGCCCCATCAGATAATTGGCGATGCCAATGACGCAGAAGGTGATGCCGATCGTCATCAGCACCTGCGTCAGCTCCGGAGCGCCATAGATGCGCCGATAGAGGAAGCGCTCGATCGGAATGGCAATGATGATGGTTACCGCCACCGCAGCAATGATCGCGACCGCATAGCCAAGCCCAAGATCGCGAGCGACGTAGGAGGCCACATAACCGCCGATCATCGCGAAGGCGCCATGCGCCAGGTTGACGACGCGCATCAAACCCATCGTCACCGAAAGGCCGATCGATATGACGAAAAGCACCATGCCATAGGCAAGCGCATCCACGGCTATGCTGAAGACTGTCTGCATGGAACTACCCTGCTTTGATGCGACGGACCCTGCCGGAAGCCGGCGGAAGACGCCGCCGGGCCCGTCGCATGTCTCTTTCGGAATCCGTGGCCTTTACTTGGCCGCCGCCAGGCCTGGATCACCCTGCTTTTCGAAAGTCTGGACCTCCTTGTTGATGTAGGTCCCGTCATCGGCCTTGGCGACTTCGCGCAGATAGATGTTCTGCGTGATGTGCCGGCTTTCCGGATCGATGGATACCGGGCCGCGCGGGCTGACCCACGAGAGGCCCTTTACCGCATCGACAGCCTTCTGCGCATCCTGCTTGCCGCCGGTCGCCTCGATCATCTTGTAGATGACGTACATGCCGTCATAGGCGCTGACGGCCGGGAAAGAGAGTTCGGCCTTGTTGCCGATCGCCTTCGCAGCGGCATCGACGAAAGCCTTGTTTTCCGGCGAATCGTGCGAGACCGCATAGTGGAACGTCGTCTGGATGCCGAGTGCGGCATCACCGAGCGCCGGCAGGTCGGATTCCTGCGTCAGGTCGCCCGGCGCAAAGAACTTGATGCCGGCGGCCTTGAGGCCGTTTTCGTTGTAGGCCTTGACGAAGCCGAGCGTCGTCGGCCCAGACGGCAGGAAGGCGAAAACGCCCTGCGCGCCGGAATCCTTGATGCGCTGCATGATCGGGCTGAAGTCGTTGGTCGCAAGCGGCATACGGATCGCATCGACCACTTGGCCGCCCGCCTTTTCGAAACCGGCCTTGAAGGCGTTTTCGGCATCGATGCCCGGACCGTAATCGCTGACGACCGAAATCACCTTCTTCACACCGGAATCGAAGGCGACCTTGGCGATCGGGGTCGAGGTCTGCCAGGTGGTGAAGGATGTGCGCACGACGAGCGGGCTCTTGGTGACGATCGCCGAGGTCGCGGCGTTCATGATCACCATCGGCACATTGCCCTGCTTGAGGATCGGCGTCACCGCCATGGCGTCAGGCGTGAAATAGAAGCCGGCGAGATACTGCACCTTTTCCTTGACGATCAGTTCCTGAGCCAGCGCCTTGGACTGGGCCGGGTCGGCCTGCGGCACGTCGCGATAGACGACCTCGACCGTGTCATTGCCGACCTTGTTGCCGTTCAGCGCCATATAGGCGTCGATACCGGCCTTGAAATTCTTGCCCTGCAGGGCAAACGGACCGGAGAACGGCCCGATCACGCCGACCTTGATCGTGTCGGCATAGGCAGTCCCGCTAAGGACCATGGCCGCGACGGCGGCGATTAGCAGCTTTTTCATTGTGACAATTCCTCCCTTTGTCAAAGGTGCAGCCCTCCATGGCATTACACCGGTCTTAAATCATCCCGTCAGAACGGCAATCCGACGTAGTTTTCCGCAAGCGCCGTCGAGGCGGCGCGGGAATGGGTGAGATAGTCGAGTTCGGCTTCCTGGATCTTCTGGTCGAAATCGCCGGTATCCGGGAAACGGTGCATCATCGTCGTCATCCACCAGGAAAAGCGTACCGCCTTCCAGACGCGGGCGAGAGCCTTCCGCGAATAGGCGTCGATGCCGGCACCGGAGCGATCCCCATAGAATTCCCGCAAGCCCTCGAACAGATAGTGCACGTCGCTCGCAGCAAGGTTCAGCCCCTTGGCGCCGGTTGGCGGCACGATATGGGCGGCATCGCCAACCAGGAACAGGCGGCCGAAGCGCATGGGCTCGGCGACGAAGGAACGCAGCGGCGCGATTGATTTCTCGAAGGACGGCGCAGTCTTCAGCGCTTCGGCGTGATGGGCCGGCAGGCGGCGGCGGAGTTCGTCCCAGAAGCGGTCGTCACTCCAGTCCTCGACCTTCTCGCCGAGCGAACACTGGATGTAATAACGGCTGCGGGTTTCCGAGCGCATGGAACAGAGCGCAAAACCGCGGGGGTGATTGGCATAGATGAGCTCGTGATTGACGGGCGCGACATCGGCAAGCAGGCCAAGCCAGCCAAAGGGATAGAGCTTCTCGAAGGTTCTGATCGCCGTTTCCGGGACCGCCTTGCGGCTTGCGCCGTGGAAGCCGTCACAGCCGGCGATGTAATCGCAATCGATGCGGTGGGTGGCGCCGTCCTTCTCGTAGGTCACATAGGGCGCGCTGCCATCAAAATCGTGCGGCGTCACATTGGCGGCGTCGTAGATCGTCAGCGCGCCACTTGCCTCCCGCTCGGCCATCAGGTCACGCGTCACCTCCGTCTGCCCGTAGACCGTCACCCGCTTGCCGCCGGTTAGGCCGTGCAGGTCGATGCGGTGATCGCGTCCGTCGAAGGCCAGTGAAAAACCGTCATGCGGCAGGCCTTCCGCATGCAGGCGCTCGGCCGACTTCGCCTCGTCCAGGAGGCCGACCGTGCCTTCTTCCAGAACACCGGCGCGTACGCGCCCGAGAATATAGTCCTTGCCCACGCGATCGAGGATGACATTGTCGATACCGGCGCCGCTCAGCAACTGACCGAGCAGCAGACCCGACGGCCCCGAGCCGATGATGGCGATTTGCGTGCGCAATTGCTTCCTCCCTGCAATTTGCCTTTTGCCAAATTTTGAACCGCCGGCCGCGGGGCGACAATGGACTTTCCGACCGAAAAATTGCACAAATCGAACATGGGAACGGGAGGAAGCCCATGACGCGATACGTACCGACCTATGAGCTCTACGGCGAAACATCGGGCAAGGAGCCCGATTTCTGGCTGCACTGCGAGACAATTCCCTCGCGCAGCAGCCTGCATCATTGGGAGATCAAGCTGCATCGGCACGCGAGTTTCTTTCAGATATTGTACATCGATGCCGGCGCAGGCGATGCCATTTTCGGTGATCGGAGCCATGCCATCCAGCCGCCGGCGGTCGTCACCGTTCCTCCAGGGCTCGACCACGGCTTTCGTTTCTCGCGAGATATCGACGGTATCGTCATCACCATGCTGAGCGCCAATCTCAGCCACCTTCCCAGCGACCGCAGCCGGCTCGGCGAGTGGCTTGCAGCCCCGCACCTGACGGCGCTCGATCCAGATGATCCCGACGCCGCCTATCTCATGCAGAGCCTCAAGCGGCTCGGCGAAGAATATCGGAGCAACCGCAGCGGTCGCAGCGAGCTTCTTGCCTCCTATGTCGCCCTGGCGCTGCGGCTGACGGCGAGAATCTCCTACCAGGAGGATGTCAGCCAGTCTCCCGCCGATGAGAACGAACAGCGGATGGAGCAGCTGACCGGCCTTATCCAGCGACATTTCCGTTCGCACAGACCCGCTTCGTTCTACGCCAGGGAAATCGGCGTTTCGCCGACCCATCTCAACCGCATCGTCCGCTCGATGACGGGAAGGACCGCCCACGACCTGATCGCCGGCAAGCTCGTCGACGAGGCCAAGCGGGAACTGGTCTTCACGCTGGCGAGCGTCCAGGAGATCAGCTACCGGCTGGGCTTTGCCGACCCGGCCTATTTCTCACGCTTCTTTCTCAAACATGCAAGCGAGACGCCCAAGGACTGGCGCAAACGGCAGAAAAGCAGCCTGGAGCGCGCCTAGGCCGTGCGGCGGGCCGGCGTCCCCTGCAGGAACTCCTCGATGAAGCGCTTCTGCAGCAGGATACCGTCCCATTCATCGGCAAAGAACGGCGAGTCGTAGATCAGCGTGTAGGGACCGGCATAACCAGCCTCTTCGCACATTTCCAGGCAATGGCGGTAATCTTCGGCATCAAGTCCGGAGGCATTGTAATCGGCCTTGGCATGGCAGATTTCGGCACGGCGCATGATATTGGCGAGCCCTTCATACTTCGCCGGCGCCGCCCAGTTCCCCAGGTCGCCGTTCAGCCCGATCTTGCCGTCGAGTTCATCGAGCAGCCAGTTCATTTCCTTCGGTGAGGGCAGAAGCGCAAACCAGTTTTCGGTGACGACGCGCACGCCGCTTCCCTCCGCCTGCCGGGCCAGCCATTTCAAATGTTTTGCGGAACGCTCGAGATTTTCCCCATTCGGCGCCTGCTTGCCGGCGATGACGCGGATACGCTCGGCACCGAGAGCTTTTGCGATATCGATCCAGCCGGCAATCCAGCCGATATCACGCTCCGCCGTCTCGGGATTGCTGGGATCGCCATCCTCGACGAGGAGCGTCTGGAAAAGGATGCTCGAGGCTTTCAGCGCATCGCGGAATTCGGCGAGATAGGAAACATCGAGGCTCGGCAGGTGGAAGGAGCAGACCTCAAGCCGGCCAAGCCCACGCTCGGCCAGCATAGCGGGTACATCAAGGAGGTTCACGGTGCCTGGCCCGTAAGGCTCCTGGCGTGCAGCACTTTTCTGCGGATCGGGATTATGGGGGTAGGTTGGCCCCAGCATCCGGTGAAGCGACCATGTGGAAACCGCAAACCGGCCGTTCTGCAAAACCTGCATCATTCAACTCCTCCCATTTCCTTGGGAGGAGATTGGCAAGAATGGTGCGCGGCATCAAGCCCGCAACGGCCTAGATCCGTTCGCCGCGAATGACAGTTTCCGCTGCCAGCGAGACGGCGAGCAGCGCCTCGTCCCGGTTTGCCGGGGCCGACAACAGGAAACCGACCGGCATGTCCGCCTCGCCCGTGCCGCAGGGAATGGAAACGCCGCACCAGTCCAGGAAATTGCCGAGCGCGGTGTTGCGCAGGGTCTTGCCATTGGTGGCAACGAACAGTTCGTCGTCCCGCTCCAGCGCAGCAATCGGCGGCGCAACGTGGGCGACCGAGGGGAAGGCGACCAGGCGGCTGCCGACCAGCCGCTCCGTATCGGCGATCAGCCGGGCACGCGCAGCAAGAATGGCAATATAGTCGACCATGCTCGTCTTCTCGCCAAGTCGAGTGCGCATGACGACGCGGTGGTCCATGCGCGCAGCTTCCGGCCCCGCCAGCCGCTCGCGGTGAAGAGCAAAGGCCTCGGCAGTGACGAGCGCACCATGTTTCGCCATCAACGACAGGATCTCGTCAAAGGCCGGGATTTCGATCGGGCTGATATGCGCGCCAGCGGCGCGCAGCCGCGAAATACCGCTTTCGAAGGCGTCCGCAACACCCGAACCCAGACCGTCAAAGACGACATTCCGGGGAATGACGATCTCGACGTCCTGCAACGGTCGCCGGGCGACGGTCGGCATCGTCAAACCGCGCATGGCGGCATCGATCCAGACGGCGTCCTGCACCGAGCGGCAGAGAGGGCCCAGCGAATCGAGGCTCGTCGCCAGCGGATAGACGCCTTCCATGGCGTAGCGGCCGCGGGTCGCCTTGTAGCCGACGATACCGTTCAGGGCGGCTGGAATACGCACCGAGCCGCCGGTATCCGTGCCCATGGCGACCGGCACCAGGCCGGCGGCGACTGCCACGCCCGCGCCGGACGACGAGCCGCCGGGAATACGCGGTTCGTCCTTGCTGTGGGGATTTTCAGGCGTGCCGTAGTGGGGATTGATGCCGAGGCCGGAGAAAGCAAACTCGCTCATATTGGTGCGGCCGACCGCCACCATGCCGGCATTCTGCAGCGTCGTGACGATGGCGGCGTCCCGACTTGCCGGCGCATTGTCGGCCAGAACCACCGATCCGGCCGTTGTGGCAAGACCCTTGACGTCGAAAAGGTCCTTCCACGCAATCGGAATGCCATCGAGAGCACCGAGCGAACGACCGTCACGAACGCGCTTTGAAGACGCATGCGCCTCCCGCATCGCCCGTTCGCGCAGCAACACGGTGAAGACGGCCTTGTCGGCATATCGATCGATTCCGTCGAAGATCGCCTCCGCAACGTCGACCGGATCGGCCTTGCCGCTCTGGATGAGCAGGGAAAGCTGAGCGATGGACATCGCACCGAAAGTAAGGGGCATGGGGAGAGTCCTGTGGATATCACACAGGATTTACCGCCTATCGTTTCGCGGGACCAGCCCTTGCACGGCTTTTCACAATGATTGGTACGATATTGTGAACACTGAGTTTGATTTAGCACCCTTCAATTTACCGCATTTAAGACACACATGCGGTCCTGCACGCGGGGAGCGGACAGGCGCGCCACAAGCTTGCCTTCCCAAGCCGCATCCCAGTGCATTGCAGGAGACTTGAAATGACACAATCTGAAACTTGGACCTCCGGTCACCAGGATATGGTGCACCAGCATGTGAAGGAGGACGTGAGTTCCGGCGAAGCTGAACGCGACTACGCCGACCACGTCAGCGCACAGAAGCTGTCGGTCCTGGAGCGGGTCGTCGTCGTGGGTGCCCTCGTACTGCTGAGCTTTGTCGGCTTCACAGCACCTTCGGCACAGACATCGACGACCGATCCGATGACGACCTCGGCTATTGAAGAGCCGACATCTCCGGGTGATAGTCTGGTACCGCACCACCAGCGCTACGGCCATTGCCGTGAAACGAGCCCCTACGCAGACAAGGTCTGCTAAGAGCCACAGCGATTTTCGCCGGGCATGGAAATCTTTCGTCTGACGTGCATGAGAAGCATAGAAAAGGGAAAGAGCCATGACCGGTGACATAGATTACGACCTCCACCGCTTCATCGACGCGCAGAACGGCATCTACGAACAGGCTCTTGCGGAGTTGCGAGCCGGTCGCAAGCGCTCTCACTGGATGTGGTTCATCTTCCCCCAGATCGCCGGTCTCGGAACGTCTTCCATGGCGGAGAAATATGCCATTCGCTCCGCGGAGGAGGCCTCAGCCTATCTCGGTGATCCGATCCTCGGCAGCCGCCTTTTGCGCTGTGTCGAGGCAGTCCTCTCCGTCAACGGTCGAAGCGCTCACGATATCATGGGCTCCCCGGATGACCTGAAGCTGCGTTCGTCCATGACATTATTTGCCGCGGTCAGCGATCACGGCTCGCCCTTTCACAAGGCGATTGATCGCTTTTACGACGGAAAATTCGACGAACGGACGATCGCCATCCTGAGCGCCGGCAAGGATTAGCCGGGGGAATGCTCCAGCGCGGCAATCTCCTCGGAGATTTCCTCAATTCGCTGTTTCAGCTCGTTTTCCGTACCGTCATCCACTTCTTCCTCGCCGAAGCAATAACGCGCGTCGTACAGTTCGAGCTTGGCTTCAAGCTCGGCACGTCTGGCATATAGGCGCCGGAGATAAGTGTAGTTCATCTCTGCCTCCAGATTGCTTCCAGATCAGCAGAAAAACGGCCTGGCAACCACAAGGTTCCCCCGCCGCGTCGATCTCAGCCGAAGGCGGAGATCGCCACGTTGCAGGCCTTTTCGAAATGACAGGAACAGCCGCCATCCGCCATGGCCTGGCGGGTGACGCGCGCGCCTTCGAGCAACAGCGTCAGCGTATCGGCCAGAAGTTCCGGCTCGCGCGCGCCGGCTGCCACGCACAGCGCCGCGAGGCGGTTGCGCTGCATCGCCTTGTGGCGCTCGATCAACTCGTGTGCCGGATGGCCTTCGCCCTTCAGTTCGATAGCGGCATTGGCGAGATCGCAACCTGCCGGCTCGCCGTTCAGACAGTGCGCCCGGTTCTCGACCCAGGCAAGCAGCTGGCCGCGGGCATCGCCGGGATGGGCTGCCTCGAGATCGCGCCATATGCTCTCGGCCTTTTCGGAGGCGCGGCGCAGTGTTTCGCAGACCAGCTCGTCCTTGGAGCCGAAATGCCTGTAGAGGGTCATCTTGTTGGTGGCCGCCGCATCCGCAATGGCATCGACGCCGATGCCGCGAATGCCCCGCTCGCGGAAAAGCTCCGAAGCGGTCGAAACGATCCGCTCCCGCGGAGGGATTCGATCGTCTGAAACAACTGTGGAGATTTCGTTCAATGATTCTGCTTTTTTCGCGGACGAAGTCCTTGACATCGATGTGACCGATCGGTAACAAGTCTATTGTTACTTACCGGTAACACCACTCTCTGCAGAAGTCAATGCCAGGAGCGTTTGGCAGCGGGAGTGGAACACGGGCGACCGCCCACGAAAGGAGGACTGCACCATGAGAAAGACCAGAGAAGACTTGACCATTTCCGAAGCCCTTCGCGACCCGCTGATCGCCATGGTGCTGCGCGCCGATGGCGTGAAGCTTGACGATTTCAAGCAGCTCCTTGAGACGGCCGCACGTAAACGCGAGCCGCGTTCCTCCACGGTGAGCGATATGATCGGGTCCTTTGCCAGCCGCGCCAATCTGCCGGCGATGCCCTGCTTCGGCTGACCTGACCGCTGGCCTCAACAAGGCCCGATCGGCACTGGGGTTAAGCCCTGCCCCAGACGGGCTGCCGCTAGCAAGCGGCAGCCCTTGCGATATGGCGATACCGGTTCACGCTTGTCGCTCCCGTCAAGACGGACCTGTCCGATGGCAACCCTGACAATCCGAACGGTTCTGCCGGCCGCGGTCAGTCGACGCTCGCCGCCGGCGACGCCGTCATCATGACGACGCCCACCGGCGGTGGCTTCGGCAGGCCGCAGAGGGGGCGCCAGCTTGCCGCCGCTGACCGCCATGCCTGGCCGGAGACATAGCCTGCATCCGATCAGCCGGTACCTGCTCTGATGAAACAAAACTCGCGCTGCGGCTGGTTGTTCCGGCATAAGCTCGGGACGTATTGCGCCGGCGAGCGATCGCGCATCGGACGGCGGTTTTTGTCTCCAAAGATTTTGGGATTTGCTTCGCGAGCCGCTATGCCATAGTAATGTAACAAGTTCGCGTGATATCAGAGGTGCGTTGAATTGGACGGCAAAACATCCCCCGCAGTCTATCCCGAAGACGAAAGCCAGGCTGAAGAGAACGGCGCCAAGGGTGCGCGCCGCGCGCGCGTCAGCGGCATCGACCGCGCGCTGCAGGTGATCGACCACCTCTATGAAACGGGATCGCCGGCGGGCGTCTATGCCATTGCCAAGGCGGTGAAGGCACCGCTTTCGACGGTCTATGTCATCGTTGACGATCTTGTCGAAAAGAACATGCTGACACGCCAGTCCGACGGTTCGATCTGGCTCGGCTCGCGGCTCTACCACTACGGCCTTGCCTATGCCCGTTCGCTCGATTTCATGAGCGTTGCCACGCATGAAATGCATGACCTTTGCCGTCAGGCCGGGGAGACCGTGCAGGTGTGCGGCCGCGACGGCGACTACATGCTGGTTCTCGCCATGGCGGACGGTCCGAGCCATTTTCAGGTCGCCTCGCGCGTTGGCACACGCGTACCGCTCAACTGGACGGCATCCGGCCGTCTTCTCGTCGGCCATCTCCCGGAAGAGGAGCGCATCGAACTCTTCAAGCGTTGCGCCCGCTCGTCGCCGACGGGGCGCGCCGAAATCGACGCGGCAACCCTGTCTGAAGCAGCGGGTAAAGCCTTCGAATCGCGCCTGTCGATCCAGGCTGGCGAATCCGACTATGCGGTCGCCTGCATCGCTTCACCAATCTGCGATCGCGACGGCCAGTGTGTTGCCACCATTTCCATCGTTCTCCCGGAGCAGAAGGCCTTTTCGGACGAAAGCCACTATACCGCGCATGTGCGCAGTTCTGCCGAACGCATCGAAAAGCTGATGGGCTGGCGCGGCCACTGAACTCTGCCCAAAGGGGGCGAAGCGCCGCCATCTTCTCGAGATCGGCCCTGGCGCCCCGCGCTACCGGCTTATTCGCCCGCCAGATAAGGCGGCTCCTTGTTCGCGTAATATTTCGCCGCCGCGTCGATTTCCTCCGGCGTCATGGCGCGGGCGACATTGCGCATCTGGCTGCTGATATCGTTCTGGCGCGAACCGGATACGAAGGCCAGAAGCTGCGTCTTCAGGTACAATTCCGACTGGCCTTCCAGCCAGGGGCTGCCGAGCTTGTTCTCGATGCTCCCGTGGCAGGAACCGCAAGGCGCGATGCCGCGTGTCGGCGCGCCGCTGGCGACGATCCGCGGAACGGGATTGCCGCCGGGCGGATGGAAACCCGGCAGTCGCGGCAGGTAGGAATAATATGCGGCCAGGTCCTGCATGTCCTGCTCAGTCAGCTTCACGGCAAACGGGCTCATGACCGCGTTGACGCGCACACCGTCCTTGAAGTCACGAAGCTGCTTGTAGATGACGCTTGCATACTGACCCGCAAGATTGGGAGAGTCGGCGCGGCTGACGCCGGTCGGGCCATGACAGATCGCGCATTGCTGGGCCAGGGTCGCGCCTCGCCCGATCGCCTCCTCGTCCCGCTTTCTCGGCACCGCCGTCGCGACCTTGACCAGGGACGTCCTGTAATCGGGCTTGACCGTTTCGGAAGGCGCTCCCGGTCGCGGCAATCCGGCAGCCCGGCAGATGGAATCCCAAATGCCGGCCACCTGCTCTCCTGCTTCCAGGCGCGGCAGCAGCACGAAACCCAGACCTGCCGCGACGACGAAGATCCCGGCCGTGAGGCTGACGCTCGCGACTGTCCAGCGGTTGCGGAAGCTGATCAGTTTTTCCCCGGCCATCACCGTTCTCCGACATAGACTGCAGGCACGGACGTATCGTCACGGACGGCAAGCTGAAGAATTGGATATCCATAATTCGTGATGGTCAGCCCGATCATCAGCGCTATCCACAGCCCATAGCTGTTGAGTGCCGCAGGCACCCGGGTCGGCGGATGAACAGCAACCGCGAAACGATATTCCTCGGCCTGTTGCGGCTCTGCAAACTGCGTACGGACCAGAATGGCGATGAAGAGAATGCCGGCCGCAACCAGAATGAACCCGCCGAATGCCGAGAACACGACAGACAAAGCCTCGTTGGCAAGCGCCGGATCCGTATAGTCGAAGAACGACATTCGGCGCGGCATGCCAAGGATGCCGACATAGTGCCACGGGAATGTCGTCACGATCATTCCGATGAACCACAGCCAGAGCTGGAGCCTGACGAGCCGGAGGCTTGCGATCGGGCGACCGGTCAGATGGGGCCAGAGATCGTAGGCGATCGCAAAATACATGATGACGATCGCGCCGCCGAAGATGAGATGAAAGTGCCCGGTGATCCACTGCGTATTGTGGATCGACGCGTCGAGCTGGTAGCTCATGTTGATGAGGCCGCCCGCACCGCCGAAGCCGAGCATGATGAAGGAGAACGTCACCGCCAGCATGATCGGATTGCGCCAGGGCAGCACCTTCAGCCAGCCGAATATGCCCCGGCCGCCCCGCGCGCGGGCGGCGATCTCCACCGACGCACAGATAGTGAAAACCGTAAGCAGCGTCGGCAGTGCGACGAGGGCCGTAAAGGCGGAATGGATGAACTTGAAGCCCGCGCCCACCTGCGGATCGGCAAAGGCGTGGTGGATGCCGATCGGCATTGCGACGACCAGGAACAGAATGAAGGAAATCCGCGCCATCGTATCGCTGTAGATTCGCCCGCCGATCGAACGCGGGACAATCGTATAGTAGGCGATATAGGTCGGCATCAGCCAGAAGTAGACGATGGCATGCAATGTCCACGAGAAGAACACGCGGGCAAGGCCTGCATCGATCGTCGACTTGAAGCCGAGCGCCACCGGAATGATCTGCAGCAGAAGCTCGAGTGCTGCCCCGACCGCAGTCCAGCCCCAGAGATACGATCCGGCGACATTGGCAAACATCGGCAGCGGCACCGGAACACCGGGATTGACCTTTTTCCAGGCCGCGAGATTGACGGACATCAGCGCCACCCAGATCCAGGAACCGACGACGACCATCACGACGCCGATATAGTAGAAGGGACTTCCGATCAGCGGCGGGTAGAAGGTGTAGAGAACAGAAGCCATGCCCAGGGCCACCGGGATCATCGCGATGACCGAACCGACGGCGATCAGCCAGAATCCGGCCCACGCCCAGCGCACGCCGATCAGATGCTGCTTCAGGGAGGACTCGCTGATCGCATAGCCGAAGGCCATTGCCACAAGGGTCGGGAACACATAGCCCATGACGGTGCCATGCGCCGTCAGCGAGCGGTAATACCATTCCGGATTGTTGACCCAGGGCGACAGGGGGCTGCGCACATACATCTGCCAGGCGCCGAGCAGCAGTGCGACGCCGAATACCGCAAAGGCCAGCCAGAAATGCGCGAGGATCAGTCTGCGATTATGGAGCACAGGAAAGCCTCCTCTTGTCCGCCATTTCCGAGAGGAACTGTTGCTTGTCCACGACCTTCACCCTTGCCCACATGCCTTCATGGCCGACACTGCAGAACTCCTGGCAAGGCATCAGATGGTCGCCCGGTGCTGCGAAACTTGCTTTCTGGACCGAGACGTAGCCCGGCACCAGCATCGTGTTGATGTTCGTGCCCTGAATGAGGAACCCGTGCACCACATCTGCGCTGGTCGCGCGGAATGTGACCGGCGTTTCCGCAGGAACCACGATGCAGGGCGGCGAGAAGGAATATTGCTGGCCGATCGCCCGTACCGTTACCGAGCCATCGGATTCGATTGCGCTGCCGAGATTGGATTCGACGAACTCGCCCGCGAGATGGATCGTGGTCGGGTCGATCGTCTCGACGGTCGTCTGCGGCATCGTCGCGTTGTGAACACCGGCATAAGCCGCCATTCCCGCCAGAAACACGATGATGAGGACTGCAACGGTCGCCCAGCGCCGTTCGATGCGCTCGGAAACTGCCACTGCCTGATTATGCATATCGGTCATCAACCGCTCCTGGGCACGAAGACAAGCAGATAAAAAAGGATCCACATGAGAACGACGATCGCGGTCGCGATACCCGCGACGACGACGGCACCACGCGGCCCTTCGGCGACGATCTGTTCGACGAGAGCATCGTCAGGGGCGCCTGCAGGATCTTCCGAATTGATCATGACGTCCTCATTGGAGTGGAGCGGAACGGAGTTTGTTTGCCTCGGCCGCACTGACCGGCGTGCCGCGATTGCCCCAGGCGGTCCTGATGTAGGACACCACCGCGGCTACCTCGTCATCCGACAGTGTCACGGCAAAGGGCGGCATGCCGTGCGGCATGGGGTTCTTTTCCGTCGCCGGCGGATAGCCGCCGTTCAGCACCATGCGGATGCCATTGACGGCCGATTCCATCTGGATCGACTGGTTTCCTGCGAGCGGCGGATAATGCGGCGGCCGGCCTTCACCCTGGGCGCCGTGGCAACTGGCGCACTGCTTGTCATAGACGGACTTGCCGAGACTGATGAGAAGGCTCGCCTCCTCGGTCCTGACAGATGATCGAGGCGGCGTCGGCTCATCCTGCGCGATGCTCTTGAGGTAGACCGCCATGGCGCGGATATCCTCGTCCGTCATGTACTGGAGG
Organism: Hyphomicrobiales bacterium; assembly: GCA_900471515.1. Taxonomy (GTDB): domain Bacteria; phylum Pseudomonadota; class Alphaproteobacteria; order Rhizobiales; family Rhizobiaceae; genus Rhizobium. The sequence continues at coordinate 363,208 of UCFC01000010.1, forward strand.
CTGTTGAAGACCACTTCCGCCATCGGGCCGTAGACAGCGCCACGCGTCGAAATGCCCTTTTGCAGGAGATCGGAAATCTCCTCGATCGACCATTCGCCCAGCCCGGCCTCCTTGTTGGAGGTCAGCGACGGCGCATACCAGTCCTGCATCGGGATCAGCCCGCCCTGGAAAGCTTCCGATTCACGACTTCCGCCGAGCGCATTGATCGGCGTGTGGCACATGCCGCAATGTCCGAGGCCTTCGACCAGATAGGCGCCCCGGTTCCATTCGTCGGATTGCTTGGGATCCGGCTTGAACTCGCCTTCCTTGAAGAAGAGCGTCCTCCACCCGAGAATGAGGGAGCGGTTGTTGTAGGGGAAGTCGAGTTCATGCGCGCGGTTCGGCTGACGCACGGGCGCGATCGTCTTCAGATAGGCGAAGATCGCGTCGCTGTCCTCACGCGTGACCTTGGTATAGGAGGCAAACGGCATGGCCGGATAAAGCAGGCCTTCATCCGGGTAGCGGCCATGATGCATCGTATTGTAGAAGTCGTCAGCGGACCATCTGCCGATGCCGGTTTCATCCGGCGTGATGTTTGACGTATAAAGCGTGCCGAACGGTGTCGGCATGGCGCGGCCACCCGCGAAGAGCTTGCCTTCGGGCGCCGTGTGGCAGGCCACGCAGTCTCCGGCGCGCGCGAGATATTCCCCCTTTTTGACCACGTCGGAGGAAGCCTGCTGCGGGGACTGCGCCGCAACCGGCGACAGAGCTGCCGCGAGTGCCAGCATCGACGACAGGGCGAGGGCAGACAGAACTCTCATATATGCGCTCATGGCTTGTTGCCCTCCGGCTGGCTGCCGCATGCGAAAGGCAGGGAATAGGATCCCGCAGGAGACGGCGCGGGATCTGCCGGCTCGGGCTGATTGGCGAGATAGGCGGCGACCGCACGCACGTCGTCTTCGGTCAGGCGCCCGGCCACGAGTTGCATGCAGTCGGGCGCAATCGCCGTGCGCGTGCCGTAGCGCCATCCGCCGAGCTGCGCGCTGATATAGCTCGCCCGCAATCCGAGCAGGCCGGGAATTCCGGGCGCCTGTCCGGTCAGCGCGCCGCCGTGACAGCTCACGCAGGCCGGAATCGAACGGTCGAGGTCGCCCTGCGTGACAAGCGCGTGGCCATGATCGAGAACCGCCTGGCTGACGTCAGGCGGAGATTGCTCAGGCAGGGCCGGACGCCGGTCGGCAAAATATTCCGCAAACTGTCGCAGATAATCATCGCTCAAATAGGCGAGCAGATAGTTCATCGGCGGATATTTGCGCCGGCCGGATTTGAAGGCTTCCAGCTGGTTGTAGAGATATCCGGCCGGCTTGCCCGCAAGCCGCGGGAAATAAGGGTCGTTCGTGCCCTTCCCTTCCACCCCATGGCAGGGCGTGCAGGCTTGGACGCGCTCCGCCATATCGGCCGGATAGGGTCTGGCTTCCTGGGCGGAGGCAAGACTTGCGCCCAGGAAGAAAAGACAGCATGCTAGGAAGGCCTCTCGTATGGGCACTACGTTTCTCCGAAGCACAATCACAGAACAGCGAAAATCTCGTTGGGCGGAGCCCAGAAAGGCTTGAAATCTGCGAGCTGGAGAATCCGTCTCCGGTCCGCGCCGAATAAGTAGCCGTATTCGCCGGCCCTCGCCTTGACAGAAGTCAAGAAAGCGGACGATCTGCTTGACATTAGCGATTTTTTCATGGGGTCAGGCGACCCGCCGGAGGTCGCCTGTCTGGAAAGGAGAGCGGATCGAAATCCCTCAGCCTTCGAAGATCGACCAGGCCATGTCGCGCAGATGGTCCGGATCGGCGATCGCATCGACCGTCGATATCCGGTCGCCCTCGAAGCTCAGCGTCAGCACAACGCGCAACTGGCCCTCGATGAAGACAACGAGGCCCACTTCGTCGTCAACAAGCGCCACTCGTGCCGACGTCGCCCGTCCCTTGAAGCTTTCGGCGACGGCAGCGGCGCCGCGAAGCGGAACGACGTTGCCGAGACGGGTGGCGGCTGCATCCGGCCGGAACACGGCGTCCGGCGCAAGGACTGCGATCAGCCCCTCGATATCGCCGTTGCGGGAGGCGATGAGGAAGGCTTCGGCGATGCTCCGCTTGCGCGCGAGATCGACGTCCGGGGTTTCCGGCTGCCCCTGCACCCTGCGGCGAGCCCGGCTGGCAAGCTGGCGGGCGGCGGCGGCACTTCGCCCGATGACCGTGGCAATCTCTTCAAAGGGCAGATCGAACATGTCATGCAGCACGAAGGCGACGCGTTCGGCTGGCGAAAGGGTTTGCAGGACGACGAGCAGCGCAAGGCCGACCGAATCGGCAAAGGCCGCTTCCCGTTCCGGATTGCTGGCGATATCGACGATCGCGCCATGCGCCGGCAGGTCGAGCGGCTCTTCGCGGCGCGTCTTGCGCGCGCGCAGCATGTCGAGGCAGATGCGTGCCACGACCGTCGTCAGCCAGCCGCTGAGATTATCGACATCGCTCCTGTCAGATCTTGTCAGGCGCAGCCACGCCTCCTGCACCGCATCCTCCGCCTCCGAGCGGGAGCCGAGCATCCGGAAGGCGACAGCCCGCAGATGCCCGCGGTTCGCCTCGAATTCGTCGGCCAGCCATCTTTTCTCGTCCATCTGCCCATTCCTCATCCTGTTGCGTCAAAGACCATGACGAACGGAAGCGGGACGATGTGACAGGAAAGGCATCACATCAAGCCCGGTGAAATTTTGCCGGCGACTTGACCTGCCGCGTTTTTCATTGGCTGATGGCGCGCCTATCCCTCCCAATGGTGTTTGCCGATGTCCCTCCGATTTGACAGTTCCAAACAATATGCCGCCTTCCTGTTCGACATGGACGGGACGATCCTGAGTTCGACTGCGTCGGCAGAACGCGTCTGGGGGCGCTGGGCTGCGCGACACGGGCTGGATGTGGAGAAATTCCTGCCGACCATGCATGGATCGCGCGGGATCGACACGATCCGCCGGCTGAACCTTCCGGGTGTCGATGCCGAAGCGGAAGCAGCGGAGATCACCGAAGAGGAAATCCGCGACGTCGAGGGCGTCGTGGCATTGCCGGGTGCCGCCGATTTCCTGGCTTCGCTTCCGCCGAACCGGTGGACGATCGTCACCTCCTCCCCGCGCCGCCTTGCGGAGCGGCGCCTCGAGGCCGCCGGCCTTCCTCTACCGCAGGCGATCGTGACCGCGGAAGACGTGACGATCGGCAAGCCCGACCCGCAATGCTATATTCTCGGCGCGGAGAAACTCGGCTTCGCGACGCATGAATGCCTGGTCTTTGAAGACGTCGAAGCCGGCGTGAAGGCCGGGACGGCAGCGGGCGCCGATGTCATGCTGATCACGGCGGCAGGCCACAAACATTCGCTGCAAGGCTATCCCGAGATCGAACATTATGCCGACGCGACCGTTGTCATTGCTGACAGCGGCCACCTTTCAATCAAGTTCTGATTGCCTGCCGCGCCTGCCGGAAAGGAAGTGCCATGAAACCGGAAGTCATCTGCCTGATGATGTCGTCGCTCGACGGTGGCCTGCACCCGAGCAAGTGGACGGAAAGCCCTGATGGCGGCCGCAAGGAATGGACGGCGCTCTATCAGAAGGCGCATGAGGAACTCCAGGGCGATGCCTGGATCGTCGGGCGTGTCACGATGGCCGAAATGGCGAAAGGCAAGCCGCATCCGCCGCAATCCGCCGGGGCGGTGGAACGGCCGCACCGTTTTGCCGATCGCAAGGCCGGCAGCTACGCGATAGCCCTCGACACGTCGGGCAAGCTGCATTTCACGCAGCCCGACATCGACGGCGACCATATCGTCGTCATCCTCGGCAATAGCGTGCCGGACCGGCATCTTGCGGAACTTGCCGCCGATGGCATCTCCTACATCGTCTCGCCATCCGCCGAGATCGACCTGGCCGCAGCGCTCGACGTGCTGGGGAAGGAACTCGGCATCCGCAAACTGCTGCTCGAAGGCGGAGCGGCGATCAACGGCGCCTTCTTTGCCGCGGGGCTGATCGATGAATTCCATCTGCTTGTCGCCCCGGCCCTGGACGGCAGCGGCGGCCAGCCTGTCGTCACCTTCGAGGGCGGACTGGCCGGCAGAACACAGCTCTCGCTGCTCTCGGCAGAGACGAAAGACAACGGCGCCGTTGCCCTGCGCTATAAGGTCCACACCCGACGGGGATGATGGAAATCGGCGGTGCGCGTCCGAACAAGCCCCTTGCCGCCCGAGGGGCAGCTGCCGCGGTTTGCTTCTCAGCTTTTTCCCCGTCCTCGTCACATTCTCTCATCTCGATCCGTCAACGCCATGACGAACGAAAGCCGGCAACCAGCGGGCTGCGCGTCAAACGGACCACGTTATCAGGAGATCGAACATGCAAGAGAGAATGGGAAATCCGGCCCTCGTCATCCCGGAAGCCATGCAGGCACTGAATGCGCTTGGCAAATTGCCGACCGCAGCCGGACTTGCGCCGGGATTTCTGGAAATCGTCTATCTTCGGGCCAGCCAGATCAATGGCTGCAGCGTTTGCATTGACGGGCATTGGCGCATCGCCCGCAAACACGGAGAGACCGACGAACGGCTCTTTGCCGTCGCCGGCTGGCGCGACGCGCCCTATTACAGCGATGCCGAACGCGCGGCACTGGCACTGACGGAGGCCGTCACCCGTCTCGGCGACCGCGCCGATCCGGTGCCGGACGAGGTGTGGGACGAGTGCACCCGCCATTACGACGGCAAGAGCCTTGCGGCCCTCGTCATCGCAATCGCCAATATCAACGTCTGGAACCGGCTGAACGTTGCCACCCGGCAGGTTGCAGGTCAGTGGAAGCCGTAACTGGCGGCTTGCCTTCAATCAGATGATGCCGCCGCCGCCGGAAACGGAGGCGGGGCGTTCGGCGGCGACCTTCCTGCGGTAGCCGCTGGCACGGTAGGTCGCGACCGGGTCGATCGCGCCGCCGGCGCGGCGGCGGGCCTCGGCCAGGATCGGCTCGACGTCGGCACGGTAGGCCCGCTTCAGTGTCTCCGACGCCATCAGCGCGTCATTGTCCTGCTGGTATCCGTCGAGCGCCTTGCGGTCGACGATCAGGGCCTGTGCATAGGCGCGGCGAATCTCATTGGCGCTGTTGATCAGGCTTTCGATCGGGTCCGTCACATTGTGCGACTGGTCGATCATATGGGCCGGGTGAAAATCGTTCACACCGCGCTGATCGGCGTCCACGAGCTCGTTGAAGACGAGGAACAGCCGGTAGGGCTCGATCGCGCCGGCATCGAGATCGTCGTCACCATATTTCGAATCGTTGAAATGGAAGCCGCCGAGCTTGCCGAACTGGATCAGGCGGGCAACGATCATCTCGATGTTGGTGTTCGGCGCATGATGACCGAGATCGACGAGGCAATAGGCTTTCGGACCAAGCGTCTGGGCGATCAGATAGTTCGTGCCCCAATCCTGCACGACCGTCGAATAGAAGGCCGGCTCGTACATCTTGTGCTCGGAGAACAGCCGCCAGTCGTCGGGAAGCGCCTTGTAGATATCGGCCATCGAGGCGAGATAGCGCTCGAAAGCCTTGGTGAAATTGCTCTGGCCCGGGAAGTTCGAACCGTCGCCGATCCAGACGGTCAGCGCCTTGGAGCCGAGCGCCTTGCCGATCTCGATGCATTCGAGATTATGCTCGACTGCCTGCCGGCGGGTCGCCGCATCCGTGTGGCTGAGCGAACCGAATTTGTAGGTCAGCTTCTGGCCGGGCGCGTCCGAGAAGGTGTTGGAATTCATCGCGTCGAAGCCGAGGCCGAGCGCGTCGCCCTTCGCCTTCAGCTCCTTCACATCGGTCTTGTCCCAGGGGATATGCAGGGACACGGTCGGCGTTGCCTGCGTCAGCTGGTTGATGACGGCGCAATCGTCGAGCTTGTCGAAAATGCCGCGCGGCTCGCCCGTGCCAGGGAAGCGGGCAAAGCGCGTGCCGCCGGTGCCGACACCCCAGGAAGGGACCGCGACGGTGAATTCCGCGACCTTGCGGGTAATCGCCTCGATATCGACGCCACGGCGGGCGAGCGTTGCGCCCAGCGCCTCATAGTCAGCCTTCAGCGCGGCGGCGCGCCTGTCGTTTTCCGTCGCGACCAGATCCGGCGCAATCCTGAATTCAACCATGTCTTCCTCCCAGAGATTTATGGCGGCTGGCAAAGCCCGCCGCTTGCTGTCAGCGCGTGAAGCTCTGAACGTTGCCCGCATCGACATTGATGATGTTGCCGGTCGACTTGGCAGACAGATCGGACGCCAGGAAGTAGACGGCTTCGGCAATGTCTTCCGGGAAGACGTTGAGCTTCAGCATGGAGCGCTTGCGGTAATGTTCCTCGAGTTCGTCCACCTCGATCTTCGAGGAGGCCGCCCGCTGTTCGCGCCACTCGCCGCTCCAGATCTTCGAGCCGCGCAGCACCGCATCCGGATTGACCGTGTTGACGCGGATACCGGCTTCTGCGCCTTCGAGCGCAAGGCAACGGGCAAGGTGGATTTCGGCGGCCTTTGCGGTGCAATAGGCAGCCGCGTTGGGCGAAGCGGCAAGACCGTTCTTCGACGCGATGAAGACGACATTGCCGCCGAGCGCCTGACGGCGAAACAGGCGGAAGGCTTCACGAGAAACCAGGAAATAGCCGGTCGCGAGAATGTCGATATTGCGGTTCCACATCGAAAGCTCGGTCACTTCGATCGGCGCCGAGGAAGCGATGCCGGCATTCGAGACGAGAATGTCGATACCGCCGAATTCGACGCAGGATTCGGCAAAGGAAGCGATGACCGCATCTTCCTTGGTGACGTCGAGCTTTACCGTGCGCACAGCGTCAGCGCCGTACTTCTTGACGAATTCCGCTTCGGTCGATTCCAGTGCCGCCTGATCGATATCGGCAAGCACCACGCAGGCGCCCTCACCGACCAGACGCGCTGCTGTTGCGCGGCCGATGCCGCCGGCGCCGCCGGTGACGAAGGCGACCTTGCCGGCCAGGCTCTTCGGCTTCGGCATGCGCTGCAGCTTAGCCTCTTCGAGCAGCCAGTATTCAATATCGAAGGCTTCCTGCTCCGGCAGGCCCTGGTATTCGGAGACCGTCGAGGAACCACGCATCACGTTGATGGCGTTGACGTAGAATTCGCTGGCAATGCGGGCCGTCGCCTTGTCGCGGGCAAAGGAAAGCATGCCGACGCCCGGCACCAGGAAGATGACCGGATTGGCGTCACGCATAGCCGGCGAATTGTCATGTTTGCAGGCATTGTAATAGCGGGCGTAATCGGCACGATAATCTTCGAGCGCCTTGTCGAGGCCGGCGATGATGGCATCGACGTCAGGCTTTGCCGGATCGAAATCGACGATCAGCGGGCGGATCTTGGTGCGCAGGAAATGGTCCGGGCAGCTGGTGCCGAGCGCGCCGAGCGGGCGCAGGTTCCTGGAATTGACGAATTCCAGCACCGCGTCCTGATCGTCGAAATGACCGAGCTTGCGCTCCTGCTTGCCGATGCGGCCACGAATTTCCGGCATCAGCCGGGCAGCGATGGCGCGACGCTCGGCGACCGGCAGGCTCTCGACGGCAGCACCGCCGAAGATCGTCTTGCCTTCCGTCTGGCCGGCAAACCATTCGATCGCCTTGTTGATGATATCGAGTGTCAGTTCGTAGCAGGCTTTCGCATCGTCAGCCCAGGTGAAGAGACCGTGGCTCTCGAGGACGACACCCTTGGCGTTCGGGTTCGCCTTGACGAAGGCTTCGAGGTCGAGGCCGAGCTGGAAGCCCGGACGGCGCCAGGGCAGCCAGCCGATCGCGTCACCGAAGACCTGCTTCGTCAATTCCCGGGAATTCTTGGAGGCGGCAATCGCGATGATCGCGTCCGGATGCATGTGATCGACATGCGTATAAGGCACGAAACCGTGCAGCGGCGTGTCGATCGAGGCGGCGCGGCTGTTCAGGTTGAAGGTGCAATGCGGCAGGAAGCCGACCATGCGGTCCTCATCCTCGACACCCTTGTAGATGCCCTTCAGCGATTCCAGCTTGTCCTGATAGAGCGTTGCGAAGCCGTCGAGCTTGATCGTGCCGACGTCGCCGCCCGAGCCCTTGACCCAGAGAACCTTGACTTTGCCGCCGGTCAACGGATCGGTTTCCATGACCTTGGCCGAGGTATTGCCGCCACCGTAATTGGTGATGCGCTTGTCGGCGCCGAGCAGATTCGAGCGATAGAGAAGCTTGCCGGGCTCATCGAGGCCCGCCGCGTAAGCATCATCCCACCGGTTCTCGAGAAGTCGAACCTTTGCCGCCATGTCATCCTCCCATATAGGCTTGCGGGGCGCGGCGATGAGCGCGCCCTTTCGCTCACGGTATCGCGCATCGAAATGGCGCTTGTCAATCGAAAACGATCAAAATCGATTATGTTGCATCGCAGTATGAAAATTTATGATCGTTTCTGATTGACAGGCTTTAACGGATACGAAATAAATATGACAAGAGGAGGAGCCCAATGCACGAACGCGAACGCCATCGCATTATCTTAAGCGCCGTTCAGGAAAAGTCCGTCGTTACGATTCAGGACATTTCCGAGCTGACGGATGCTTCTGAAGCGACAATAAGGCGCGACATTGCGGCTCTTCACGTGCAGGGCAAGATCCGGCGCGTGCGTGGCGGCGCGGAAGCCGTACACCCGCCGCAGCTCGGCAATCTCGCGGGGCGGCCCTTCAGGGTTTCAGAATCCGTCAACATCGATAAAAAGCGCTCAATCGCGCGCGCAGCCGTCGATCTCTGCGAAGCGGGCGACGCCATCATCATCAATGGCGGCACCACGACCTTCCAGATGGTGCATTATATGGCCGGCCACCGCATGCAGGTCATGACCAATTCCTTTGCTATCGCCGAACATCTGGTGAAGCATTCCAAGAACACGGTGACGGTGCCGGGCGGCGCGATCTATCGCGAGCAGAGCCTGATCCTGTCGCCTTTCGACAATGATGCGATCCGCAACTTTTATGCGCGGCGCATGTTCATCGGCGCCCAGGGCGTCGGCCCGCTCGGCATCATGGAGGCGGACGCCCTCATCATCCAGAGCGAGCAGAAACTGATGCACCAGGCCGACGAGCTTGTCGTCATGGTCGATTCAAGCAAATTCAATCGCCGGTCGAGCCTCATTCTTTGCCCGCTCGACCGCGTTTCTGTGGTCATCACCGATGACGGCATCTCGGAGGAAGCGGCGCGCATGATCGAGAATGCCGGCATCCGGCTCGTTGTCGCAAGCCCGGTGGCCCAGGTTGTGAAGGAGGATTCCTCGTCGGTCGCATGAGGCGCCGCCGGGGTGTGGAAGTCTAATCTTAGTGGGAGGACATGACATGAAACTTGCAAAGACACTTGCGCTCGGCGTAGCGCTCGCCGTCGCCATGATGGCCGGCAACGCCAGCGCCAAGGACATCAAGATCGGCCTCGTCGTGAAGTCGCTCGGCAACGGCTTCTTCGACGCCGCCAACAAGGGTGCTCAGGAAGCGGCCAAGGAACTCGGCGGCGTGGAGGTGATCTACACCGGCCCGACGACGACGACGGCCGAAGGCCAGATCGAAGTCATCAACTCGCTGATCGCGCAGGGCGTCGACGCCATCGCGATCTCGGCAAACGACCCGGACGCCGTCGTTCCGGCTCTGAAGAAGGCTGCCCAGCGCGGCATCAAGGTCATTTCCTGGGACTCCGGCGTTGCTCCGGAAGGCCGCATCCTGCAGCTCAACCCGTCTTCCAACGAGCTGATCGGCAAGATGTGCCTGACGCTCGCCAAGGATCATCTGGACGGCGGCAAGGGCGACTTCGCCATCCTGTCGGCGACGACGACCTCGACCAACCAGAACATCTGGATCGACCAGATGAAGAAGCAGCTCAAGGACTTCCCGGGCCTCAACCTCGTCACCACGGTTTACGGCGACGACCTCTCGGACAAGTCCTATCGTGAAGCCGAAGGCCTGCTGAAATCCAACCCGAACGTCAAGGTCATCGTCGCTCCGACGACGGTCGGCGTTCTGGCCGCCTCCAAGGTCGTCGAAGACAAGGGTCTGGTCGGCAAGGTCTACGTGACCGGTCTCGGCCTGCCGTCCGAAATGGCCGGTGCGATCAAGTCCGGCGCGACGAAGGAATTCGCCATCTGGAACCCGATCGACCTCGGCTATTCCGCAACCCAGATCGCCTATCGCCTTGTGAAGGGTGACACCGACGGCAAGCCCGGCAGCGAAATCGAAGCCGGCCGCATGGGCAAGATCAAGGTTGGCGACAACGGCGAAGCTGCCATGGCCGATCCCTTCGTCTACAATGCCTCGAACATCGACCAGTTCTCCAAGGTCTTCTGATTTTCAGAGATCATGAACAGACACCCGGCGGCCCTGCCGCCGGGCTTCTCTTTCGATGGTGGTAAGCTTGCTGATGACCCCTGCCCTTCAACACCCCGTCCCGGACGCAAAAGCCGATGACGTACCCGCCATTCTGGAAATGCGCGGCATCTCGCAGATCTTTCCGGGCGTCAAAGCGCTCGATAATGTCAGCATCGCGCTCTATCCCGGCAAGGTGACGGCACTGATCGGCGAAAACGGCGCCGGCAAGTCCACGCTCGTCAAGATCCTGACCGGCATCTACCGCCCCAACGAGGGCGAAATCATCGTCGATGGCAAACCGGCACATTTTGCGACGGCGCAGGCCGCCATCGACGCCGGCGTGACTGCCATCCATCAGGAAACCGTGCTCTTCGACGAGCTTTCGGTTGCCGAAAATATCTTCCTCGGTCACGCGCCGCGCACCCGCTGGCGCACGATCGACTGGAGCGAGATGAACAACCGCTCCCGGGCGTTGCTGACCTCGCTCGAAAGCAATATCGATCCGACGATCCGCCTGAAGGACCTCTCGATTGCGCAGCGCCATCTGGTGGCGATCGCTCGCGCCCTGTCGATCGAGGCCCGCATCGTCATCATGGACGAACCCACTGCCGCCCTCTCGCGCAAGGAGATCGACGACCTCTTCCGGATCGTCGAGGGCCTGAAGGCGAGTGGCAAGGCCATTCTCTTCATCAGTCACAAGTTCGACGAACTCTACGAGATCGCCGACAATTATGTCGTCTTCCGCGACGGCCGCGCCGTCGGTCATGGCAAGCTCAAGGAAACGCCGCAGGACGAAATCGTCCGCATGATGGTTGGCCGCGACGTTGAAAACGCCTTCCCGAAGATCGACGTGGCAATCGGCGCGCCGGTGCTCCAGGTCGAGAAATACAGCCACCGCACCGAATTCCGCGATATTTCGCTGACGCTGCGCAAGGGCGAAATCCTCGGCATCTACGGCCTGATCGGCGCCGGACGCTCGGAACTCGCCCAATCGCTCTTCGGCATCACCAGGCCGCTCTCCGGCAGGCTGACGCTTGAAGGCCAGGAGATTTCGATCAACTCGCCGCATGAGGCCATCCGCGCCGGTATCGTCTATGTGCCGGAAGAACGCGGCCGTCACGGCCTGGCGCTGCCGATGCCGATCTACCAGAACATGACATTGCCATCGCTGGCGCGCACGTCGCGCAAGGGCTTCCTGCAGGCGGCCGAAGAATTCGCGCTCGCCCGCAAATATGCCGAGCGGCTGGACCTGCGTGCCGCTGCCCTTTCCGTGCCGGTCGGTACGCTTTCGGGCGGCAACCAGCAGAAGGTCGTCATCGGCAAGTGGCTGGCGACCAAACCGAAGGTCATCATCCTCGACGAGCCGACCAAGGGTATCGACATTGGCTCGAAGGCTGCCGTTCATGGCTTTATCAGCGAACTTGCGGCCGAAGGCCTCTCCATCATCATGATCTCCTCCGAACTGCCCGAGATCATCGGCATGTCGGACCGTGTGCTGGTCATGAAGGAAGGCCTGTCGGCCGGGCTCTTCGAGCGCGATCAGCTTTCGCCGGAAGCGCTGGTGCGCGCGGCGACCGGAAATGCGTGAGGTGACGGCATGATGAGATTGATCAGAAAACGCGAAACCCTGCTCTTTGCCATCATCGTGGTGATGATCGCCGTCTTCTCGACGCGTGCGGCAGATTTCGCGACCCCGGACAATCTCGCCGGCATCTTCAACGATACGGCGATCCTCATCATCCTGGCGCTTGCCCAGATGACGGTGATCCTGACGAAATCGATCGACCTTTCGGTTGCGGCCAACCTCGCCTTCACCGGCATGGCGATCGCGATGATGAATGCGGCCTTTCCCGGACTGCCGCTGATCGTGCTGATCCTTGCCGCAGTCGTGATCGGCGCGGCTCTCGGTTCGATCAACGGCTTCCTCGTCTGGCGCCTCGAAATCCCGCCGATCGTCGTCACCCTCGGCACGCTCACCATCTATCGCGGCATGGCCTTCGTGCTGTCGGGCGGCGCCTGGGTCAACGCACACCAGATGACGCCCATCTTCCTCTCCGTTCCGCGCACACCGATCCTCGGCCTGCCGGTCCTGAGCTGGGTCGCGATCATCATCGTCGCGCTGATGTACATGCTGCTGCGTTACAGCCAGTTCGGCCGCTCGGCCTATGCGACCGGCGGCAACCCGACGGCCGCCGTCTATGCCGGTATCGATACGGGCAAGACGAAATTCCTGGCCTTCGTGCTGTCAGGCGCGCTTGCCGGCCTTTCCAGCTACCTCTGGGTCTCGCGCTACGCAGTCGCCTATGTCGATATCGCCAACGGTTTCGAACTCGACAGCGTCGCGGCCTGCGTGATCGGCGGCATTTCCATTGCCGGCGGCGTCGGCTCGGTTGCCGGCACCGTGCTCGGCGCACTCTTCCTCGGCGTCATCAAGAACGCCCTTCCCGTCATCGGCATTTCGCCTTTCACGCAGATGGCGATCTCGGGAACCGTCATCATCCTCGCCGTCGTCTTCAACGCAAGGCGCGAGCGCAATCGCGGGCGCATCATCCTGCGTGACCGCGCAGCGGAGGTCGCAGCATGAGCATGGTTTCCTCCAGTCCCGAAAAGCGCGTCATTCCCGATCGTCTCGGCACGCCGTTCAGGCGCATCATGGCGAGCTGGGAAGTGCTGCTTTTCGGCGTGGCCGTCCTGATCTTCATCTTCAATTCCGTGGCCTCGCCCTATTTCCTCGATGCCTGGAACCTCTCGGACGCGACCTTCAACTTTACCGAAAAGGCAATGATCGCCTTTGCCATGGCGCTGCTCGTCATTGCCGGCGAGATCGACCTGTCGGTTGCCGCCATCATTGCGCTTGCCTCGACGGCGATGGGGGCTGCGGCTCAGGTCGGCGTCGGCACGCCGGGCCTCGTGCTGATCGGCATCGGCACGGGCCTGCTCTGCGGCATCTTCAACGGCTTCCTTGTCTCGGTGCTGAAGCTGCCGTCGATCGTCGTCACGATCGGCACGATGAGCCTGTTCCGCGGCATTTCCTACATCGTGCTCGGCGATCAGGCCTATGGCAAATACCCGGCGGATTTCGCCTATTTCGGCCAGGGTTACGTCGTCTGGGTCTTCTCCTTCGAATTCGTGCTCTTCATCGTGCTGGCGATCCTCTTCGCCATCCTGCTGCATGCGACGAACTTCGGAAGGCAGGTCTATACGATCGGCAACAACGATTTCGCCGCCCGCTTCTCCGGCATTCCGGTCGAGCGCGTGAAATTCATCCTCTTCCTGCTGACCGGCGTGATGAGCGGAGTGGCCGCCGTCTGCCTGACCTCGCGCCTCGGCTCGACCCGTCCGTCGATCGCGCAAGGCTGGGAGCTTGAAGTCGTCACCATGGTGGTGCTCGGCGGCATCTCGATCCTCGGCGGCTCCGGCACGATCGGCGGCGTCGTCATTGCCGCCTTCGTCATGGGGCTGGTCACCTTCGGGCTTGGCCTGTTGAACGTGCCCGGCATCGTCATGTCGATCTTCATCGGCCTGCTTTTGATCATCACCATCGCCATCCCGATCATCGCCCGCCGCATCAAAGCCATGAGCGCCAAATGACCCTGGAAAAACACGCCTTCAAGATGAAGCTCAATCCCGGCATGGAGGCCGAATACAGGAAGCGGCACGACGAGATCTGGCCGGAACTGGTCGACCTTCTGCACCAGTCCGGCGCCAGCGACTATTCCATCCACCTCGACCGCGAGACCAACACGCTTTTCGGCGTGCTGACCCGGCCGAAGGATCACACGATGGCAAACCTGCCCGACCATCCCGTCATGAAGAAGTGGTGGGCGCATATGGCCGATATCATGGAAACCAATCCGGACAATTCGCCCGTCCAGAGCGACCTCGTGACCGTCTTCCACATGCCATGAGCGACTACCGCCACATCGCCGTTCTCGATATCGGCAAGACAAACGCCAAGGTCGTCGTGCTCGACAGCGCGACAGGTGCTGAAATCGCGGTCCGCAAGCAGCCGAATGCGGTCATCCGCGACGGCCTCTATCCGCATTACGATATCGAAGCGCTCTGGCGCTTCGCGCTTGCCGCTCTGAAGGTTTTTGCCAGCGAGCCGGGCTTCGACGCGATCTCGATTACCACACATGGTGCGGCCGCTGTCCTGCTGGGGGCTGACGGCAAGCTTGCCATGCCGGTCATCGACTATGAGCACGAATATCCGCAGGATATCCGCGAGGCCTATGATGCGCTGCGCCCGCCTTTTGCCGAGACCTTCTCTCCGCGTCTGTCGATGGGGCTGAACATCGGTGCGCAGCTTCATTACCAGAAGACTGCGTTCCCCGAAGAATTCGCGAAAGCGGCTGAGATCCTGACCTATGCGCAATACTGGTCGGCGCGCCTGACCGGTGTCGCCGCAAACGAGACGACCTCGCTCGGCTGCCATACGGATCTCTGGAACCCGAAAACCGGCGCCTATTCCTCCCTGGTCGACACACTTGCCATTCGTGACCGGATGGCGCCGATCCGTTCGGCCTTCGATGCGCTTGGCCGCGTTCGGCCGGAGATCGCCGAAGAGATCGGCGTTTCCGTGCCCGTCTATTGCGGCATCCATGATTCCAATGCCTCGCTGCTGCCGCATCTCGTCGGCCGCAAATCGCCGTTTGCCGTCGTTTCGACCGGTACATGGGTCATCAATTTCGGCGTCGGCGGCGATCTCGACCATCTCGACGCGACGCGCGACGCGCTTGCCAATGTCGATGCCTATGGCCGTGCCGTGCCCTCCTCCCGCTTCATGGGCGGCCGTGAATTCGAAATGCTGTCGGCCGAGATCGGCCAGGTCGGGGATGCGGCAGCGAGTGCGGTCATCAATGACGTTGTGGCGAAGGGCATCATGCTGCTGCCGAATGTGGCACCGGGCTCCGGTCCCTTTCCCGGCAAGGTCAGTCGCTGGATCGGGGCGGAAAGCGCCAGCCGTGAGCAGCGCTTTGCCGCCGCCTGCCTCTATCTCGCATTGATGACCGAGGCCTGCCTCGGCCTGATCGGCGCCAAAGGCCCGATCATCGTCGAGGGTCCCTTCGCGTTGAACGAAACCTACCTGTCGCTGCTTGCCGCAATCACCGGCCGCGACACGATGGCGCTGCCGGGATCGACCGGCACCAGCCAGGGAGCGGCCCTTCTTGCCGGCATCAAGCCGGTATCCGGGGTTGAAAAACACGTCCCGCCTCGGCCGATTCCGGGCCTTCCCGACTACCGGAAGCTCTGGTACGCCGCGATGGAATAACAGTCTTTCCAAGAGTGGCCTTGTTCAAGTCGGCTGCGCCGCTAGTGTGGCACCTCCCGATCTGATGGAGGAAAGAGCATGACTGATTCATTCGACCCGCGCGCCGTGGCCGCCAAGCTCCACGGCCTGCGCCAGGCCGGAAAGCAGGCACCGACGAGCGCCTTCCCGCTGCCGGCCGACCTGCAGCAGGCGATGGAAACGCAGAATGCCCTGAAGGCCGAAGAAGGTGTGGCAAGCAACGCCTGGAAGGTGACGGTTTCTCCCGAGGGGCAGCCGGTCACTGCGCCCCTCCATCCCTATGCCGAGACTGTCTCCGGCGCCACTATTGCCTGGTATCCGGGCCTGAAATTCGAAACCGAAATTGCCGTCCGCTTCGGCAGGGACCTGCCCTATCGCAAAGGCGCCCCCTATAGCCGCGCCGAAGTTCTCGATGCGATTTCCACCGCCTATCTCGGCGCCGAACTGCTGGTCAGCGCGGTCAAGGAAAGCGGCGCCGTCTCCTTCCTGCTTTTCCTTGCAGACCGCCTCGGCAACAGCGGCTACGTGCTCGGTCCCTCCATATCCAAGAGTTTCATCGATACCGCCGCAAGCACGCCGCTGACGGTCACTCATGGCGGCAGGACGATCTATGACGGCCTCGCCAAGCACCCGAAGGGCGACGTCCTGTCCTGGCTGTTCGACTATGCCAACGATCCTCTGCGACCGGAAAGTTCACTGAAGTCAGGCGCGCTCGTCACGACCGGCACGCTCAGCGGCGCCGTCGAACTCGCCGAACCCGGCGAGATCGATATCCGCTTTGGCGACGGCGCACGGCTGGTGTTCTCCGTCGTTTGACCTCGGCATTTTTTCACGCCCAAACTGGGTGATTGTCATGCTGCCCCGCTTCTTGTATTAAACTTGAGTTTATGACGAAGGTTTATGCCGGCCATCGGGCCGGAGGCGGAAGTGGAAATGACGTTTCAACCGCGCATGCAGAACAGGATCCACGGCTTTTCCGTCACCAAGGGCGTCAACCGCCGGGTGTGGAACGGTATCGTGGCCGATGTCTGGGATGTGGACTGCGCTCCCCGTTCCGGCGGCTATTATGTATCCCGGGACCCGCGGCTTTTCATCCTCCTCGAAAAGCGCGGGCCGGGCGATTCGCGGGTGAAACTTTCGCCGCGTGCGCACGGCACGGTGCAGGACGCAGAAAAGCGGCCGATCTCCTACGTTCCTGCCGACATGGAAGTCTGGGCCGATCTGGTGGATGTGCATTCCGTGCGCCATCTCGACATCCATTTCGACGTCGAGACCATCAGCCGCCGGCTCGGCGACGACCTTGACCCCCAGCGGCTTGCCAGCGCGCAGCTTCTGTTTTCCGACGAGCGCCTGTTGTCGCTCGCCCAGCTGATCGCCGCCGAATGCGTCAATCCGCAGCCGCTGCATGATCTCTATGGCGACGGCCTGTCGCTCGCCCTCATCATCGATGTCCTGAAACTCACAAGAGTGCAGCCACGCAAGCGCAGCAAGCTTGCCGCCTGGCAGTTGCGGCGCGCCACGGAGTTCATCGAAGAGAATTGCCTGCGCAATATCCGCCTCGAAGAACTGGCCGCCGTCACCGGCCTGTCGCAATCGCATTTCAGCCATGCCTTCAAGGCTTCGACGGGCGTGGCGCCGCATCAGTATCAGACCAATACGCGCCTCGAGCGCGCAAAGCATCTGCTTATCACGAGCGAATATCCCCTGACGACCATCGCCGTGGAAACCGGCTTTGCCGATCAGGCGCATTTTACCCGAGTCTTTCGCAAGCATCTCGGAACCACGCCGGCGAACTGGAAAAAGGCGCAGCTTGCCTGATTGCAACACTTCCGGGCATTTGCTTGCAATGCGGAAAATTGCCCAAGAACGTTCAATTTCCACCCGATCGCGACAATCCGCCTGATTAAATTTGAGTTAAACACTCGACTTATTCAAGGCCATACCGCGGCAGCAAGGGCCGTGGCACGAGTGGGGTAATCTATGCGAGCGCAGACCAAAGGGCTCATCTTCAGGACATTACTGGCAGGAACGGCCGTCGCCGGCATCATGGCGGCATCCTCCGCTCCTGCTCAGGATGCCAATCCGACGCAACTGGCGCCGATCGTCATCCAGGGCGGCGATGACAGTGCCACCGGCCCGGTCAAAGGTTATGTCGCGAGGAACTCGTCTACCGGCTCCAAGAGCGATACGCCACTCAAGGAAATCCCGCAGTCGGTCTCCGTCATCGGCAAGCAGGAAATGGACGATCGCGGCATCACCAACAAGGTCGACGAGGCGCTGCTCTATACGCCCGGTGTCACCACCCAGCCCTTCGGCAACGATCCCGACACCGACTGGTTTTACATTCGCGGCTTCAACGCCACGCAGACCGGCGTTTTCTTCGACAACCTCAACCTCTTCAGCTACGGCTTCGGCGGCTTCCAGATCGACCCGTTCATGCTCGAGCGTGTGGAAGTTCTCAAAGGCCCGGCCTCCGTGCTTTACGGCGGCTCCAATCCCGGTGGCATCATCAATCTCGTGCGCAAGCGCCCGCTGGACGAGCCGTTGTATTACACAGATATCGGCATCAACAGTAACGGCAATGCCTTTACCGGATTCGACATTTCCGACAAGGTCGGCTCCAGCGATACGATGACCTATCGCCTCACCGGCAAGGTCGCGGGCGGCGACAATTACTCGGATTTCTCGCATGATTTCCGCGGCTTCATCATGCCGCAGCTGAAGATCGCGCCTGACGACGCGACGAGCTTTACCGTCTGGGGTTATCTGGGCGGCCTGGACCAGGTCCATACCGGCAACGGCTTCTTCCCCTATGTCGGCACGGTCGTGGACGCACCCTTCGGCAAGATCCCGCGCGACGCCTTCTACGGCGAGCCCGACCTCGACGACGGCAGCTATGTCCAGAAGATGGTGGGATACGAATTCGAGCATGAATTCGACGGCGGCGTGAAATTCACCTCGAACTTCCGCTACGGCCACCTCGACAAGCATGAGCAAGGCCCATATCTCAACGGCTATGTCGGCGGGCCACCCGACTACGACCTTGCCCGCATCGGCTTCGAAGGCCGCTCCGGCGTCGATTCCGTCGGCATCGACAACCGCCTGGAGGGCGAGGCCGAACTCGGCGGCTCGACTCATAACCTGCTGGCCGGCATCGACTACAAGTACTACCGGCTGGACAACTGGCAGGCCTGCTGCGGCTCCAACCCGATCAGCGCAATCGATCCGGTCTACGGCACGCCCCAGGGCGCCAATTTCGTCTATGCCGATGGCATCGTCACCATGAAACAGATCGGCATCTACGCTCAGGATCAGATCCATTTCGGCGATGGCTGGCTGCTGACATTGAACGGCCGCTACGACCATGTCGATATCGATTCCGATGCCGCGATCGGAACGAGCTACAGCTTCGATGACGGCGCAGCCAGCGGTCGTGCCGGCCTTGCCTACGAGTTCGACAACGGCCTGACCCCTTATGTCAGTGTCGCAAGCTTCTTCAACCCCTTGATCGGCACCGGCATTTCCGGTCCTCTCAAGCCCGAGGAAGGCTATCAGATCGAAGGCGGCGTCAAATACGAGCCGACCTTCTTCGACGGAACGATCACCGCCTCTGTGTTCCAGATCGACAAGCGCAACAATGCCGTGACCAATCCGCTCACGTTCGAGCAGAGCCAGCTCGGCAAGGTCCGCTCGCGCGGCTTCGAACTCGAGAGCAAAGTCAACGTCAACGACAACTGGAAGGTCACTGCCGGCCTCGACTATACCGATATGGAAGTGCTGGAAAACGAAGCCAATCCTCTCCTCATCGGCAAATCCCCCTATATCACGCCGAAGGTCAAGGCTTCGCTCTGGGTCGATTACCTCGTCACGACGGGCACGCTGGAGGGCCTGAGCTTCGGTGCCGGCGTCCGGCATCAGGGCTGGTCATGGGCAGACGAAAACAACACCGAGAAGGTGCCGGCCGCGACCGTATTCGACGCCGCAATCCGCTACGAGAAGGAAAACTGGGCCGCCTCGCTCAACGTCGCCAATCTTTTCGACAAGGAATATGTTTCAAGCTGCCAGGGCCTGACGGTCTGCGGTTACGGCGATGCCCGCACGGTCACTTTCAAGCTCAGCAAGAAATGGTAAGTTGACAAATCGAGTTCAGTTTTTCAGGAAGCTGCGATAAAGGGAGGGCTCGGCCCTCCCGAACCTTTGCAGCAAAGCCGGAGTTTCCTCGTGTCCACGCCCTTCCTGAACCTTGCCGGGATCGATTATGCGATCGGCAGCAGATCCATTCTCAATGGCATCGATCTGACGCTTGAGGCCGGCCGCATCTACGGGCTTGTCGGCCCGAACGGTTCCGGCAAGAGCACGCTTCTGAAAATCATTGCCCGGCAGATCGCCCCGAAGAGCGGCTCGATCTCTTTCGACGGCAAGGCCGCCGCCGATTGGGGCAGCCGCGCTTTTGCCCGCCACGTCGCCTACATGCCGCAATTTACGCCGGCGACCGACGGCATGACCGTGCGTGAGCTCGTGGCACTCGGCCGTTTCCCCTGGCACGGCACGCTCGGCCGTTTCAGCGCCACCGACCGAGACATGGTCGAGGAAGCGATCGTCCGCACGGAGCTGGAGGATTTCGCAGACCGCCTTGTCGCGAGCATGTCCGGCGGCGAGCGTCAGCGCGCCTGGATCGCCATGATGCTGGCCCAGAACGCCCGCTGCCTGCTGCTCGACGAACCGACCTCGGCACTCGACCTTGCCCATCAGGCGAGCGTGCTCTCGCTGGTGCATGAACTCAGCCATGAACGCGGGCTGACCGTGATCATCGTGCTGCACGACATCAATCTCGCCGCACGCTATTGCGATGCCATCATCGCGCTCAACCGTGGCCGGATCAGCGCCGAAGGCAAGCCTGTCGATATCATGCAGGCCGACAAGCTGCAGTCGATCTTCGGCGTCGGCATGGGCGTCTTCCCGCATCCGGTTCGCAACGAGCCGGTCAGCTATCTTTTGTAGACCATGGCATTGTTCTCGCGCAGGCAGTTTCTCGCCGCTGCGGCGGCCACGCTGTCGGCCCCCGCACTCCTGCGGGCGGGCGAAAGCCCGCGCGTGGCGACCCTTGATTGGGCTCTGCTGGAGACCCTGCTGGCGATCGGCGCCAATGTCGTTGCCGGAACGGAGTTGCGACAGTTCCGCGAAGTGGCGGTGACACCTGTTGCTCGCGATGACATTGCCGATCTTGGCCTGCGCGGCACGCCGAATTTCGAGGCGCTGCGCTTCGTCCGTCCGGACCTGATCTTCAATTCGAATTTCTACGCCTGGGCGGATGCCCGCATGCGGCCGATCGCCCCCGTGGAAAGCCATGCGATCTATAAGCCGGGCGAAAGCCCTTACGCGCTTGCCGAACAGGCAACGCTCGCGATCGGCGAACGGCTGCAGCTGGCTGCCGCAAGGCAGCTCGCAGAAGAGCTTTCCGGCAGGCTAGACCGCTGCCGGGCAACCTTTGCTGCAGGCGACGGCCGCCCCCTGATCCCGATCAATCTCGGCGACAGCAGGCATTTCCGCGTCTTCGGCTCCGACAGCATGTTCGGCGAGGTTCTGAAACGTGTCGGCCTGACCAATGCCTGGCAGGGCGCGACCAGCTATTCGGCCGCCGCTCCTGTGGGCATCGAGACGCTGGCCTCGATGCCGGATGCCTGGATCGTCATGATCCCGCCGCATCCTGCCGATGCGCTTGCCGCACTTTCGACAAGTGCCTTCTGGAATGCGCTGCCGGCCGTGCGCGAGAAGCGGGTACTCGTGCTCGGCTCCATCAATCCCTATGGCGCACTGCCAGCTGCCATGCGTTTTGCCGATCTTCTTCGGGAGGGGCTTGCCCATGCATGGAACGGTTAGTCACGCAAGGCCAGCCCGCGGCGCCGGCATTCCCTTTGCCGCGGTTGCGCTTCCAGCCCTGTGCATCGCCGCCTTCGTGCTGTTGATCGCGACGCGCCCGCAGGTGCCGGGCGATGCGGCTCAGGCCGCCACCCTCGATGGCATCCTGCTCTGGAACAGTATCATGCCGCGGGCCGTCCTGACGCTGATTGCCGGTGCCGCACTCGGCCTCTCCGGCGCGCTGCTGCAACAGGTGCTGCGCAATCCGATTGCCGATGCCTCGACGCTCGGCATTGCGTCGGGCGCCGAGCTGGCGATGACGGCGGCGCTCAGCGTCTCGCCGCTGCTGATTGGCTTCCCGCGGGAGATCGTTGCCTTTGGCGGCGGGCTCGGTGCGGTCGCGATCGTGCTGGCACTCAGCTGGCGACGCGGGCTCGACCCCGTCACCGTGGCCCTGTCGGGCATGATCGTCAGCATGATCACCGCAGCCTTGAGCGTCACGCTCATTCTGGCGCGCGGCGAATACGCCATGTCGATCTATATCTGGGGCGCCGGCTCGCTCAGCCAGCAGGACTGGAGCGGCGTGCTTTCGCTCGGTCCCCGCCTCATCCTCGGCTTTGCGGCGGCAATGCTTCTCGTGCGGCCACTTCGCATTCTGACGCTCGACGACACCAGCGCCAGGAGCCTCGGGCTGGCGCTGCACTCGGCACGATTTGCCATCCTCGCGCTCGCGGTCTGGCTTGCGGCCTCGGTCACGGCAGAGGTCGGCGTAATCGGCTTCCTCGGGCTGGCCGCCCCTGCAATTGCCCGGCTTTTCGGCGCGCGCAGCACCGCTACTCTGATGATATCGGCGCCGATAACAGGCGCCGGTCTGCTGCTCTTCACCGATTGCCTGATGCAGATCCTCGGTCCCGGCTTTACCGATCTCGCGCCGACGGGAACTGCAACCGCCCTGCTCGGCGGCCCCCTGCTGCTCTTCCTGCTGCCGCGTCTGCATTCCGTTTCCTCCGCTGGCGCAGAGCCGGCACCGAGCTTGAGGCGGCTCACAAAGCCGCTTGCCGTACTGGCCGCACTTTGCGTCGCCATCCTGCTGCTCTTCGTCACTTTCCTCGCGCTCGGGCCGGCCGACGACGGCTGGCATGTCGCAACCGGCCCGCTATTCACCGATCTTCTGCCCTTCCGCCTGCCCCGCCTCATCGTCGCGGCTGGTGCCGGCGGCATGCTCGCGGCGGCCGGTTTCATCATGCAGCGGGTGACGGGCAATCCGATCGCAAGCCCGGAAGTGCTCGGTATCAGCAGCGGTGCAGGCGCAGGCTTGACAGTCGCGCTCTTCCTGTTCGGCTTTCCCCCGCCGGTCGTCATGCTGCCTGCCATGGCGCTCGGCGCGCTCGCGGCCTTTGCGGCCATGATCGCCATGTCCGCCCGCGCGCAATTTTCGCCGGAGCGCATGCTGCTTGCGGGTGTCGGCATCGGCGCCTTTGCCATGGCAATCGTGACGATGGTGCTCGCGCAGGGCGACATGCGCGGCTACGTCCTGCTCACCTGGCTCTCCGGTTCGACCAATCGCGCCGGCGCCTTTGAAGCCTGGACGGCAGTGATCTCGCTCCTTGTGCTGGTGGCACCCTTGCCCTTCCTCGGCCGCTGGCTGACGATGCTGCCGCTCGGCGGCAATTCCAGCCGGGCGCTCGGACTTCGCGTCGGGACAAGCCGTCTGGCGCTGGCGACGCTGGCGGCGCTGATGACGGCGATCGCCTCCTTCCTCGTCGGCCCGCTCAGCCTCACGGGGCTCATCGCACCGCATCTTGCCCGCCTTGCCGGTTTCCACCGGCCGGGCCAGCAGCTTGCTGCCAGCGTGCTCTTCGGAGCCGGTGTGTTGATGACGGCGGACTGGCTCTCGCGCATCGTCATCTACCCCTACCAGGTGCCGGTCGGTCTCTTCGCGGCGCTGATCGGCGGCCCCTATCTCATCTGGCTGCTCTCGCGAAAGGACATCAGGCAATGATGGCTGAACGTTTTACCGCATCCGGCGTCGCGATCGCCGTCGATCCCGGCAAGATGCTCGACGAGCTTTGCGCCCATTTCGTCGAACACAGCACCGTCAATCGCGACGGCGATCTCGTGACACTGGAGATGACAATCGGCAAGGCGGATATCCGCCATGAGGGGCGCGCGCTTGCTATCGAGCTTTCCTGCCGAAGCGCCCGGGCACTCCAGAACGTGCGATCGGTTCTTGCCGAACATCTCTTCGAGTTTGCCGGCGAAGACAGGCTGGAACTCACGTGGTCGGACGCGCCGAAAGCCGACCGCCTGCCGGACCTGCGCGAAATCCGCGTGGTCAGCGCCCACAATATCAGCCCGCATATGCGGCGGGTGACCGTTGCCTGCGACGATGCCAGACATTTCGCGCACGGCGGCTTGCATTTCCGCCTGTTGATCCCGCCGAAGGGCCGTGTTCCGGTCTGGCCGAAACTGCGCGCAGACGGCCGCATCGAATGGGCAAAGGGCGAGGATGCGCTGACCGTGCGCATCTACACGTTCCGCAACATCAACCTGGAGCGTGGCGAGATCGATATCGATCGTGCTGCATGAGGGAGAAAACATGCCCGGCGCCGAATGGGCCGTGAATGCCAGGCCCGGCGACATCGCCGGTGCGCTCGGTCCCGGTGGCGGCGGGGTTCCGGACGCCACATCGATGATCCTTGCCGGGGACGAGACGGCGCTGCCCGCTATTTCCCGCATGGCCGCGGAAATTCCCGCGGGAACACGGCTGCGGATATTCCTCGAAGTCGACAGTCCTTCGGAAGAGCTGCCGCTGGTCTCCGCCGGTATCGTCGACCTCACCTGGATGCATCGCAATGGCGCACCCGCCGGCACGCTCGGCCTGGTCGAAGGCGCCATCAGGAACGCGCTGGCGGACGCTGATGGCGACACTTTCGTCTGGGCCGGCTGCGAACGGTCCGAAGCCAAGCGCATCCGGGATTTCCTGAAGACCGAGCGCGGCCACGACCGCCACAGGATGAGCATCGGCGCTTACTGGGAGCGGTAGATCCGTCTTATGCCTTTTCGCGGAACATCTCGATGATCGCGGAGAAATCCCGGCCGCCATTGCCGAGCTTTTCGAAGAGTGCGTAGAGCTGCGCGGCCTGCGCGCCAAGCGGTGTGGACGCCCCGCTCGCAAGTGCGGCCTCCTGGGAAAGCCTTAAGTCTTTCAGCATGAGTGCGGCGGCAAAACCCGGCTTGTAATCATTGTTGGCCGGCGAGGTCGGCACAGGCCCCGGTACCGGGCAATAGGTGTTGATCGACCAGCATTGGCCGGATGAGGTGGAGGCGACGTCGAAGAGCGCCTGATGCGAGAGGCCGAGCTTTTCCGCAAGCGCGAAAGCTTCGCAGACGCCGACCATGGAAATGCCGAGTATCATGTTGTTGCAGATCTTCGCCGCCTGTCCGGCCCCCGCCTCGCCGCAATGGACGATCTTCTTGCCCATGGCCTCGAGAATCGGCTTCGCCTGGGCGAAAGCCTCTTCCGAGCCGCCGGCCATGAAGGTCAGCGTACCGGCGCTCGCGCCGCCCGTGCCGCCCGAAACCGGCGCATCGAGCGACAGGCAGCCCGCGGTTTTTGCCATTTCATGCGCCCTGCGGCTGCTTTCGACATCGATCGTCGAGCAATCGATGACGAGCGTGCCCTGCGCGGTCGACTGCAGGATATCGGTCCAGGCGGTCAGCACGTGCTTGCCCTGCGGCAGCATGGTGATGACCACTGCTGCCTCCTTGACCGCCTGACTGGCGTGGCTGGCGGGCTTCACACCGCTTTCCTCGGCCGCCTTCAGCACGGGAGCGGCCAGATCGAAACCCAGCACCTCGTGGCCGGCCTTGACGAGGTTGGCCGCCATCGGCCCGCCCATATTGCCGAGCCCGATAAATCCGATCCTTGCCATGGTCATCTCCTATCTGTTGTCTTCGAGGATCATGGCCGCCGCCTTTTCGGCGATCATGATCGTCGGCGAATTGGTATTGCCCGAGGTGATGGCCGGCATCACCGAAGCGTCGGCGATCCGGAGCTTTGCCAGCGCCCGCAATCTCAGCCGCGGATCGACGACACTTTCCCTGTCGATGCCCATGCGGCAGGTGCCGACAGGATGGAAGATCGTCGTGCCGATATCGCCGGCCGCCTTTTCCAGCTCGGCCTCGCTCTGATAGCTCGGCCCCGGCTTGAATTCCTCCGGACGAAACCGGGCGAAGGACGGTTGCGCCACGATCCGGCGTGTCAGCTTTATCGATCGAACAGCTATGTCGCGATCGCGCTGCGTCGAGAGGTATTTTGGCGCAATTGTCGGCTGGGCGGCAAAATCCGGGCTGGAGACATGCACGGAGCCACGGCTTTCCGGCCGCAGATTGCAGACGCTCGCCGTGATCGCCGGAAAGGGGTGCACGGGATCGCCGAACTTGTCGAGCGAGACCGGCTGGACATGATATTGCAGATCGGGCGTTTCCTTGTCGGGACCGGAACGCGTGAAAATGCCAAGCTGGCTGGGCGCCATCGCCATCGGGCCGGAGCGGCGCATGAGATACTCGAGCCCGATCGCCGCCTTTCCCATCAGCTTGGAGGCCTTTTCGTTGAGCGTCGGCACGCCCGTCACCTTATAGGCCAGCCGAAGCTGGAGATGATCCTGCAGGTTCTCGCCGACGCCTTTCACTTCCGTCAGCACGTCGATCCCGGCCTGCTGCAGAACCTCGCCGCGGCCGATGCCCGACAGTTCCAGAATATGCGGCGAGCCTATGGAGCCGGCCGACAGCACGGTTTCCTTCGTCGCATAGGCGCGTTTGGCCGCGCCGCCGTGCTGGAATTCGACGCCGACGACGGTGCCCTCCTCGACCAGCAACCGGCGCACCTGCGCCTTGGTCAGCACCTGGAGATTGCCGCGTTTCATGGCCGGTCGCAGAAAGGCCTTGGTCGTGTTCCAGCGGATGCCAGAGCGCTGGTTGACGTCAAAATAGCCGGAGCCTTCGTTGCTGCCGCGATTGAAATCCGCCGTTTCGGGAATGCCGGCCTCCTTGGCTGCCTGCTGGAAGGCGTCGAGCACATCCCAGCGCACGCGCGCCTTTTCGACGCGCCACTCGCCGCCGGCGCCATGCATGTCGTCCCCGCCCCTGTAGTGGTCTTCCGACCGGCGGAAAAACGGCAGCACGTCGTCCCAGCCCCAGCCGATGCAGCCCATCTGCCGCCAGAGATCGTAGTCGCGGGCCTGGCCGCGCATATAGATCATGCCGTTGATCGACGAGCAGCCGCCGAGCACCTTGCCGCGCGGATAGTTCAGCGCCCGCCCGTTCAAGCCGTCCTCGGGCGCTGTCGTAAAACACCAGTCGGTGCGCGGATTGTTGATGCAATAAAGGTACCCGACGGGAATGTGGATCCAGTGGTAGTTGTCGTTGCCGCCCGCCTCCAGCAGCAGGACCCTTGCATTACGGTCGGCCGACAGCCGGTTTGCGAGAACGCAGCCGGCGCTGCCTGCGCCGACGATGATATAGTCATAACGATCCATGGATCATGCACTCCGAAATGGCTGCATCCCGCCTCCCCCGTCCGAGGCAGAGGGAGGTGGGATTTCGCGGCGCCGCTGCACATCTTTCCCGTTGCAGGAAAGAAGGTCCGCCCGTTCAGCGGCGATAGACAAAGCCCAACATGCGCCCGAGCCGGGAGGCGTAGAATTCTCCGATGATGCCCCGGCGGAAGATCAGCACGCAGATCATGAAGACAACGCCCGTGATGATGGTCACCGGAAATTCCGAGGTCGCCAGATAATTCTGCAGCGCCACGACGAGGCCCGCACCGAAGACCGGTCCGATCAGGGTACCGATACCGCCGAGCAGCGTCATCAGGATCACCTCGCCCGACATCTGCCAGGCGACATCCGTCAGCGTCGCAAACTGGAAGACGAGAGCCTTCACCGATCCCGCAAGGCCTGCAAGCGCCGCAGACATGACGAAGGCGCCGAGCTTGTAGCGCGCGACCGAATAGCCGAGCGAAATCGACCGCTGCTCGTTCTCGCGGATCGATTTCAAAATCATGCCGAAGGGCGAATTGATGAAGCGCCAGATGATGAGCAGCCCGATCAGGAACACCGCCAGCACGAAATAATACATGTTGGTCGAGCTGTTGAGATCGATGAAGCCGAAGAGGTGGCCGCGCGGCACCGACTGGATACCGTCCTCGCCTTCGGTAAATTCCGCCTGCAGGCAGAAGAAGAAGAACATCTGCGACAGCGCCAGCGTGATCATGGCGAAATAGATGCCCTGCCGGCGGATCGCGAAGAAGCCCATGACGAGGCCAAGCAATGCCGCCCCGGCAACGCCGACGAGAATGCCGAGTTCCGGCGGGAAACCCCAGCTCTTCACGGTATAGGCCGTGAAATAAGCCGCCCCGCCGAAAAACGTCGCGTGGCCGAAGGACAGCAGCCCCGTATAGCCGAGCAGCAGGTTGAAAGCGCAGGCAAAAAGCGCAAAGCAGAGCAGCTTCATCAGGAAGATCGGGTAGAAGAAGAAGGGCGCAAGCAGCAGAAGCAAGAGCCCGATGATCAGGAACCCGGTCTGCACCGAAAGTGCGGTGCGGCTCTTTTCCGTGCGGATCGTTTCGGTGATGTCAGCCATGTCACGCATCCCGGCCGAAGAGGCCCGCGGGCCTGATGAGAAGCACGATCGCCATGATGACGAAGATGACGATGTTGGAGGCTTCCGGATAGAAGACCTTAGTCAGGCCCTCCGCGATGCCGAGCACATAGCCGGTGATGATGGCGCCCATGATCGAGCCCATGCCGCCGACGACGACCACCGCGAAGACGACGATGATCATGTTCGAACCCATCAGCGGCGAGACCTGATAGATGGGTGCGGCGAGTACGCCGGCGAAGGCGGCAAGCGCCGCTCCGAGCGCATAGGTGAAGGTCAGAAGGACCGGCACGTTGACGCCGAAGACCTGTACGAGCGTGGCATTTTCCGTCGCCGAACGCAGATAGGCGCCGAGCTTGGTCTTTTCGATCAGCAGCCAGGTACCGATGCAGACGACAAGCGAGACGACCACCACCCAGCCGCGATAGATCGGCAGGAACATGAAGCCGAGATTCGTCCCGCCCGCCAAAGCAGGCGGCGTCGCATAGGGCTGGCCGGAGGAGCCGTAGAGATAGCGGAAGGTGCCTTCGACCGCGAGCGCCAGGCCGAAGGTGAAAAGCAGGCCATAGAGCGGATCGAGATCATAAAGCCGACGCAGGAACAGCCGTTCGACGACGGCGCCCGCAAGCCCGACGATGACGGGCGCCACGATCAGCGACGGCCAGTAGCCGATGCCGAGGTAGTTCAGGAGCAGATAGGCGACGAAAGCGCCGAGCATATACTGGACGCCGTGCGCGAAGTTGATGACGCGCAACAGGCCGAAAATGATCGCAAGACCGAGGCTCAGGAGCGCGTAGAAGGAGCCGTTGATCAGGCCGATCAGCAGCTGGCCGAACAGCGCCTGCAGGGGAATGCCGAAGATCGTCGTCATCGCGTCACACTCCCAGAACCTTGTGCAGCACATCCATGCGCTGCGGCAGTTCGCCGACAGGGAACTCCGAGACCATCCGGCCATGATCCATCAGATAGAAACGATCGGCAATACGGCTTGCGAAACGGAAATTCTGCTCGACGAGCACGATGGTCATGCCGCGCTCCTTCAGTGCCTTCAGCACCTCGCCGATGCGCTGCACGATAACGGGCGCCAGCCCTTCCGTCGGTTCGTCGAGCAGCAGCATGCGCACGCCGGTGCGCAGGATGCGAGCGATCGCCAGCATCTGCTGCTCGCCGCCGGAAAGTTTGGTGCCGGAACTCGTGCGCCGCTCGTAGAGATTCGGAAAAAGCTCGTAGATTTCGTCGAGGCTCATGCCGCCGGGTGCGACGACGGGCGGCAGCATCAGGTTTTCCGAAACCGTCAGCGTCGCAAAGATGCCGCGCTCCTCCGGCACGAAACCAATGCCCTTGTGCGCCGTCCTGTGCAGCGGCACCTGCATCATGTCCGTGCCGGCAAAGCTGATCCTTCCCCTGCGGGAACGCACGATGCCGGTGATGGTGCGCAGCGTCGTCGTCTTGCCGACGCCGTTTCGGCCGAGAATGGTGATCGTCTCACCCTCGCCGACCGTCATGTCGATACCGTGCAGAATATGGCTCTCGCCATACCAGGCGTTCAGGCCCTGGACTTCGAGAAGGGCCGCCATCAGTGGTGTTCCTCCGTCCCCATATAGGCCTCGCGCACGCGCTCGTCCTGGCTGACGGTCGCATAGTCGCCCTCGGCAAGGATTTCGCCGCGCTGCAGCACGGTGACCTGCTGGCAGATATTGGCGACGACCGAGAGATTGTGCTCGACCATCAACACCGCGCGGTCGCGCGCAACGTCTCGGATGATGGCGGAAACGACGCTGACATCCTCCTGCCCCATGCCGGCCATCGGCTCGTCGAGCAGCAGCACTTTCGGATCAAGCGCCAGCGTGGTGGCGATTTCGAGCACGCGCTTGCGGCCATAGGAGAGGTCGGCGGCAATATGATCGCGCTCCTTGGAAAGCCCGACGCTGGCAAGCAATTGCTCGGCCCGGTCGTTGAGGCTGTCGAGCGCCGAAAGCGGCCGCCAGAACTGCGTGGAAAGATTGTTCGGCCGCTGCAGGGCAACCCGGACATTGTCGAGTACGGAAAGATGCGGGAAAACAGCCGAGATCTGGAAGGAGCGGACAAGACCCATGCGCGCCACGCGGTCGGGCGGCGTTCGGGTAATATCCGTCCCCATCAGCGTGATTGTGCCCGATGTCGGCTGCAGGAACTTGGTGAGCAAATTGAACACGGTCGTCTTGCCGGCGCCGTTCGGCCCGATCAGCGCATGCACGCTCGCATCATGCACATCGAGATCGACATTCTTGACGGCCGTGAAGCCGCCGAAATCACGGCGCAGGCCGCGGGCGGAAAGCACCACCCGCGGCTTGGCCCCAGTTTCAATCGCGGAAACCGCCATCGCTCAGTTCACCAGATTGCAACCGCTCTTGGCGGGATCGATGTAAGCCTCCTTGCCCGGAATGGTGGCCAGGACATTGAAATAGTCCCACGGCTCCTTGCTTTCCGACGGCTTCTTGACCTGCAGCAGGTACATGTCGTGGATCATGCGGCCGTTCGGACCAACCGTGCCGCCACGGCCGAAAACGTCGTCGACGGGCATTTGGTGAAGCTGCTTGGCGACGGCTTCGGTTTCATCCGTGCCGGCCTTCTGGATCGCCTTCAGATATTGCAGCACGGCCGAGTAGGTGCCGGTGTGGACCATGTTCGGCATCTTGCCCGTGCGGGCAAAGAACTTCTTGCCGAATTCGCGGCTCTGGTCGTCCCGGTTCCAGTAATAACCTTCGGTCAGCGTCAGGCCCTGCGCCGCTTCCATGCCAAGACCATGAACTTCGGCAAGCGTGAAGAGCAGGGCTGCCAGGTGCTGGCCGCCCTGGGTGATGCCGAATTCGGCCGCCTGCTTGATGGCGTTCGACGTATCGAGACCGGCATTGGCAAGGCCGATGACCTTGGCGCCTGACGATTGCGCCTGCAGCAGGAAGGACGAGAAATCCTGCGTGGACAGGGGATGGCGCACCGAACCGACGACCGTGCCGCCGCTCGCCTTCACGTAGTCGGTGGTCTGCTGTTCCAGCGAATAGCCGAAAGCGTAGTCCGCCGTCAGGAAGAACCAGCTGTCGCCACCCTGCTTGACGAGCGCCCCGCCGGTGCCGACGGCCAGAGCATGGGTGTCATAGGCCCAATGGAAGCCGTAGGGCGAGCAGGCCTTGCCGGTGAGGTCGGTCGTCGCGGCACCGGTCACGATGTCGATCTTCTTCTTTTCCTTGGCGATGGCCTGCACGGCAAGCGCCACGGAGGACGTCGTCAGTTCCATGATGGCATCGACCTGCTCGGTGTCATACCACTGGCGGGCAATGTTGGAGGCAATATCGGGCTTGTTCTGGTGGTCGGCATCGACGATCTCGATCGGCATGTCGAGCACCTTGCCGCCGAAGTCCTCGACGGCCATTTTTGCAGCCTCGACAGAGGACTTGCCACCGAAGTCGGCATAGACGCCCGACTGGTCGTTCAAAATGCCAATCTTGACCTTGCCATCGGAAATGGCAGCACTTTGGGCAAACACGGCGGTGCTGCTTGCAAGCAGAAATGCAACGGACGCAATGAGATTCTTTCGCATAGTCTCTCCTCCCAGAGATTGGCCAGATTGCGAATCTGTTCAAATTTGGCGACCAACCCTCCTCAAAGCGGCCGCTCCGCGCCTACGATCACGGAATTTCCTCCATGAGGCAACTGGCGGTTTACATCTAATTCCAAACAGTATCTGTTCGTTTTTGAACAGAACCCGTCATAACGCCGCTCCAGCGACAGTCCCGACGCGCTGCTTGCCGGGCGGCATTAGACCAAAGACGTAGACCGATGGACGACGCCGATGAGCCATGCATCACAATTTACCTGGGACGATCTGCAGTTTTTTCTAGCCGTCGCCCGCACCGGCCAGCTGTCGACCGCCGCGCGGCAGCTGCGCTCCAGCCATGCGACTGTCTCGCGACGCATCGACCGGCTGGAGTTTGCGCTGAAGGTCAAGCTCTTCGAGCGCAACCCGCGCGGCTATGTGCTGACCGCCATGGGCACGCGCTTTGTCGAAACCGCCGAGAGGATGGAACAGGAAACGGAACGGCTGCGGGCCGATCTCGCCGACGGATCGCTCAGCCAGCGCGGCCTCGTGCGCCTCAGCGCTCCGGAAGGTTTCGCCAATTTCTTCTTTGCGACCGTCCTGCCGCAATTTGCCGCCCGTCATCCGCATCTGGCGCTGGAACTCGTCACCATCCAGCAGATCATGTCGCTTTCCCGCAAGGAGGCGGATATTTCCGTCGTCCTGGACGAGCCGAAGGGCGGCCCCTATTTCGCGGAAAAGCTGACGGACTATCATCTGCAGGTCTATGCCTCGCGCGATTATCTTGCGCGCTCCGAGCCGATCAGGACACGTGGCGACCTGCTGAACCACCCCTTCATCAGCTATATCGAGGAAATGATCTTCGCACCGGGGCTCGACTATCTCGGCGACGTGCATCCGCGCATCAAACCGCAATTCCAGAGCTCCAGCATCTTCGCGCAGCTGACGGCCACCAGAAACGGCCTTGGCCTCGGCATCCTGCCCTATTTCTTTGCCTGCCGTTATCCCGAGCTGGTGCGCGTGCTGCCAGACGAGATCGATCTCAAGCGCCACTACTGGATCACCTGCCACAAGGATTTGAGGCAGGCGCCGCGGGTGCGCGCCGTGATCGATTTCCTGCGTGAAGCCGTGCGCAGCGAGGACGCGCGTTTCATCCCGCCCTATATCGGCGCGGCGGCTCGAAAGACAAAGGCCGAAGGCTGACTATTTCAGGAATTCGGCGCGGTGGGGCGTGAACGTGTCGATCAGCCGGCCCTTTTCCAGCGCCTTGACGCCATGCACAAGATTGGGCGGCACGATGAAGCTGCCGCCCTGCCGCAGCACTTCGGTGCGCCCGTCGATCGTGACCTCGAAGCTGCCTTCGGCAACATAGCTTGCCTGGATGTGCGGATGGGAATGGGCCGCACCGACGGCGCCGGATTCGAAGGCGACCTCTACCATCATCATCTCCGGCAGATAGGTCATGATGCGGCGCGTCACGCCCGGCTCGGGGTTCACCCATTCGGCGCCTTCGGCCGATACGAAAAGATCGCTCGCTGACATTGTCTGCCTCCTACAAGAATCTGTCGCGCGCAAACTGGCGCAGCTGCTGCCGTTTGAAAAGATGGGTTTTGCATCTTCGACGCGATCGCCGCCTTGTTGACGCCGCAAACGGGCGGGTCTATGCGACCTTCAATCAGGCATGGCTGAACAATGGCCCCTGAACAGCGGCGAGGAGACTGGACATGCAGCGTACGCGCGAGGTTTTCGACTGGGCCGATCCCTTCCGGCTGGCGGAGCAGCTGACCGACGAGGAGCGCATGGTGCAGGAAACAGCCCATGCCTATGCGCAGGAAAAGCTTGAACCGCGCGTGCTCGAAGCCTTCCGGCACGAGAAGACCGATCCCCGGATTTTCCGCGAGATGGGCGAACTCGGCCTGCTCGGCCCGACGATCGCTCCGGAATACGGCGGCGCCGGCCTCGGCTACGTCGCGTACGGCCTGATCGCCCGCGAAGTGGAGCGCGTCGACAGCGGCTACCGTTCGATGATGAGCGTGCAGTCTTCGCTCGTCATGGTGCCGATCGACGCATTCGGCTCCGAGGAGCAGAAGAAGAAATATCTGCCCAAGCTTGCGACCGGCGAATGGATCGGCTGCTTTGGCCTCACCGAGCCCAATCACGGCTCCGATCCGGGCTCCATGGCAACACGGGCCAAGACAGTCGATGGCGGCTACAGCCTGACCGGTTCCAAGACCTGGATCTCCAACGCTCCGATCGCCGACGTTTTTGTCGTCTGGGCAAAGACCGAGGATGGCCTCATCCGCGGCTTCGTTCTGGAAAAGGGCTGGAAGGGCCTCTCGGCACCGAAGATCCAGGGCAAGGTCGGGCTTCGTGCCTCGATCACGGGCGAAGTGGTCATGGACAATGTCTTCGTACCGGAAGAAAACCTGCTGCCCAAGGTCAGCGGCCTCAAGGGGCCGTTTACCTGCCTCAACTCCGCCCGTTTCGGCATCGCCTGGGGTGCGCTCGGTGCGGCTGAAGCCTGCTATGCCACGGCCCGGCAATATACGCTGGACCGCCAGCAATTCGGCCGGCCGCTCGCCGCCAACCAGCTGATCCAGAAGAAGCTTGCCGATATGGCAACGGAAATCTCGCTTGGGCTGCAGGGATGTCTGCGCCTGGGACGCATGAAGGAAGAGGGCCATCCGCCTGTGGAACTGACCTCCATCCTCAAGCGCAATTCCTGCGGCAAGGCACTGGAGATTGCCCGTGCGGCCCGTGACATGCTGGGCGGCAACGGCATTTCCGACGAATTCGGCGTCGCCCGCCACCTCGTCAATCTCGAAGTGGTCAATACCTACGAGGGAACGCATGACATTCATGCGCTCATCCTCGGCCGCGCAATCACGGGCATTGCGGCCTTCTCCAACTGATTCAATCGCGCGCAAGGCGAATTGCAACCTGGATGACAATGTGCAAACCTTCCCTTGCCGCGGCAGAGAGGCCGGCGGTTCAAGGGGGATCTGCGCATGTTTCTGCTGCTCGCACTTCTGATCGGCATCGTTGCCGGTCTTCGCGCCATGACCGCGCCTGCAGCCATCGCCTGGGGCGCGGCACTCGGCTGGTTCGATATCTCTCAGACGCCGCTCGCCTTCATGGGCTACCGGTGGACGCCGTGGGTCTTTACGGCGCTTGCCGTCATTGAACTCATTACAGATCAGTTGCCGACCACGCCTTCGCGTAAGGTTCCGATCCAGTTCGGCACCCGCATCATCGTCGGCGCGCTGTGCGGCGCCGTCATCGGTGCCGCAAACAGCCTGCTCTTCGGCGGCCTGATCGCGGGCGTCATCGGTGCCGTCATCGGCACGCTCGGCGGTGCGGCCGCCCGCGCCAGGCTCGCAGCCTCCTTCGGCCAGGATCGCCCGGCAGCCCTGATCGAGGATGCCGTCGCCGTCATCGGCGCCCTTATTATCGCGTGGGCAGTCTGATGAAGAGCTTCGACGCAATCTTCATCGGCGCCGGCCAGTCCGGCCCGTTCCTCGCCGCCCGCATGGCGGAAAAAGGCATGAAGGTGGCGCTGATCGAACGCAAGTTCCTCGGCGGCACCTGCGTCAATGCAGGCTGCATGCCCACGAAGACGCTGGTCGCCAGCGCGCGCGCCGCCCATGTGGCGCGACGCGGCGCCGAGTACGGGGTGCAGATCCCGGGCGAAATCGCAATCGACATGAAGACCGTGCGCAATCGGGCAGAGACGATCATCGCGAATGCCCGCAACGGTTTGGGCGGCTGGTTCGCCGGCATGAAAACCATGACCGTCATCTACGGCCATGCCCGCTTCACGGGCCCGAAAGAAATCGTCGTCAACGGCGAGACGCTGACGGCGCCGAAGATCTTCCTCAATGTCGGCGCACGCCCGACCATCCCCGACATGCCGGGCCTTGCCGATATCGACTATCTGACCAGCACCGGCATCATCCATCTCGACAGCCTGCCGAGCCATCTCGTCATCGTCGGCGGCAGCTATATCGGCCTGGAATTCGCACAGATGTATCGGCGCTTCGGGGCGGAGGTGACGGTGATCGAGCGCGGCCCGAAGCTCGCCTCCCGCGAGGATGAGGACATTTCCGACGCGATCGCCGATATCCTGACGTCCGAGGGCATAAGGATCCATACCGACGTCAAGGACATCCGCTTCGCCAGGAGCGCCGATGGCGCAGCCGTAACGGTCGATTCCAAGACGATCGAGGCAAGCCACGTGCTTGTCGCCACCGGCCGGACGCCGAATACCGACGACCTCGGGCTCGATGCCGCGGGCGTCGCCGTCGACAGGCGCGGCTTCATCACCGTCGACGACCGGCTGGCCACCAACGTGGAAGGCATCTGGGCGCTTGGCGACTGCAACGGTCAGGGCGCCTTCACCCATACGTCCTACAATGATTTCGAGATTGCCGCTGCCAATCTGCTCGACGGCGGCGACCGCAGGGTTTCGAGCCGCATTCTCGCCTACGCCCTCTATATCGACCCGCCGCTCGGCCGCGTCGGCATGACGGAAAAGCAGGCGCGCGCCTCCGGCCGCAAGATCATGGTCTCGACCCGCCCGATGAGCCGTGTCGGCCGCGCCAACGAGCGCGGTGAAACCAAGGGCTTCATGAAGGTGGTTGCGGATGCGGAAACCAAGGAAATCCTGGGTGCCGCCATCCTCGGCATCGAGGGCGACGAAGCGATTCACGGCTTCATCGACGCCATGAATGCCGGCACGACCTATCCGGCACTGCAATGGTCCGTGCCGATCCACCCGACGGTTTCAGAACTGATCCCGACGCTGCTGGGTGACCTGAAGGCGGTCTGATCCGCCGAAACTGCAATCAGCCGGAGGCCAGCCATTGAATATCGAACTGCTGATCGAGAACTACGGCCTTCCGGCGATCTTTCTCGGCACCGCGTTCGAGGGCGAAACCGCCGCCTTTCTCGGCGGC
The DNA here is from genome assembly GCA_900471515.1 of Hyphomicrobiales bacterium. Lineage (GTDB taxonomy): Bacteria > Pseudomonadota > Alphaproteobacteria > Rhizobiales > Rhizobiaceae > Rhizobium. Next base: position 399,925 of record UCFC01000010.1, read on the forward strand.
GTCATCGCCCATCGCGGCCTTCTGACCTATTGGGCGGCCTCGATGGCAGCCTCGGCAGGATCCTTCGCCGGGGATCAAATGTGGTTCTTTGCCGGCCGCTATGCCGCCCACTGGACCTTCGTTCGCCGCGTTATGGAGACGCCGGCGCTCGCACGCGTCACGCAGCTTCTCGAAAAATATCCGACCGGCTTCATCTTCGCCTTCCGCTTTCTGGTCGGGTTGCGGACGATCAGCCCGATCGTCATCGGCACGACGCGCATATCGACGCAGAAGTTCCTCGTCCTCAACTTGCTTGCGGCACTCATCTGGGGTCAGCTCTTCACAGCGCTCGGCTATGCCTTCGGCCATGGAATCCACCAGATATTCGGCCGCCTGCCGCTGCATCATCATCTGCTCATCGCCCTCGGCGCCGGCGCCCTTGTGGCGGGCGCGGCGCTGATGCTTCGCAAGATGAAACCCGGCGTCAGGCACCCGTAAGGCACCTTACTCCATGACGATCTGCAGCTTGACGTCCGTGGGACGTGCCTCGACGGCGCGATCGAAGGCCTTGATCGAATCCTCGAAGGTGAAGGTCTCCGAGATCAGCGGTTTCAGATCGACACGACCCGATCCGAGAAGCGCGATCGAGCGCTCGTACTGGTGCGCGTAGCGGAATACCGTCTCGATGCGGATTTCCTTCGTCGAAGCCGTCGAGACGTCGAAGCCGATCGGATTGACCGGCAGGCCGACGGCGACGATGACACCGCCCGGGCGCGGCAGGGCCATGATCGTCTCCCAGGCCTTCGGCGAGCCCGAGCACTCGAACACGACGTCGGCCCCCCAGCCGTCGGTCAGGCGAGCGACTTCTTCGGCGAGGTTCTTCTCGCGGATATTGACCGGGATAACACCCTGATATTGCGCGGCAATGTCGAGCTTCGGCTGGGCAAGGTCGGCGACGATGGCGCGGGCGCAGCCGCCGGCAAGGGCAGCGATCGCCACCATCGTGCCGATCGGGCCGGCGCCGAGCACGACAGCGGTATCACCAGGCGCGATCTTCGCCTTGGTTGCCGCCTGCATGCCGACGGCGAAAGGCTCGACCATGGCGCCTTCGGCGAAACTGACATTGTCCGGCAGCTTGAACGTGTAGTTGGCGGGATGGACGACCTCGGGCGTCAGCACGCCATGGATCGGCGGCGTTGCCCAGAAGGTCACGGCCGGATCGACATTGTACATGCCGAGGCGACTTGCCTTGGAATTGGGATCGGGAATGCCGGGCTCCATGCAGACGCGATCGCCGACCTTCAGATGCGTCACACCGGCGCCGACCTCGACGACCGTGCCTGCCGCTTCATGGCCGAGCACCATCGGTTCGTTGACGATGAAGGGGCCGATCTTGCCATGCGTATAATAATGCACGTCGGAGCCGCAGACCCCCACGGTATGGATCTTGATCTTCACCTGCCCGGGGCCTGTCTCCAGAGGCAGATCGATTTCGCGAAGCGCAAGCTCATGCTGACGCTCCAGTACGAGCGCGCGGACTTTGGTCATGATCGGTTTCCTTCCCTATGGCTCCCGCGATTCATGGGCGCCGTTGCTGCGACTATAGGACCGCATGGCCCCGCAGTTCAATCATATCCGAGAGGCTTTTGCCCGCCGTGTGACGAAATGCTCACATGGGCATCACCCGAAAGATAAACCCGGCCTAGACATCCGTATGATTCCGGAAAAGCCCGGCGAGGACTACATTTATCAATGACGACGACGACAAGGCGGAAGGAGAAAAGCGATGAAGCACGACAACGACAACATCCGCAGAAACCCGTCATCCAACGCGCAGATCACGCGTCAACTCCGCAAATTCTGGCGCAACGTGCTCGACGAGGCGATTGCTCTCCTCCAGCCGGACCGCCAGGCGCAGCCCCTGCTTCAGCCGGTGCGGGTTATTGCACGGGCGCGGGATCGAAATCGCCCGCCGCAGCGTTATTAGGCATGCGCCGGCATGGCGTGGCGGGAGCATGACGCGCCCGGCACCATGCGGACGGCAACGTAAGGAAGACCGTCATGAAATCGATTGTGTCATTCTGCCTGTTCGCATCCCTTTTCCTTGCTGCAAACGAGGCGTCTGCGGCAATCGAAGAAGCATCGCTTCCGCCACCGCAACAGGAAGAAAAGCTGGTGCCGGCCAATCTCGAACTCACCTTCACCGGCCCTGTCGATCTTGCCCGCTCGACCGCGACCCTGCTCGACGAGCAGGGGCTTACCTTGCCCACCGGAAAACCCTTCCTGTCGGGACCGGACGGTTCCGTTTTCAAGGTTCCGCTCGATCCGGCGATGGCGCCCGGCATCTACACGCTTAACTGGCGGGTACTGTCGATGGATGGCCGCAGCGCCGAAGGCCGCTACCAGTTCCGGGTCGAGCCCTGAACCTTCGGGCGTGCGGAGGCAACTGTCGCGCCCACGGAGAAATCAAACCGTGCTGCGAACCCGAGCACAATGCGACACCTCCGATACTGGCGGCGCTGACTAACTCGGCGAAGCGTCGTGGCCGCCGGCGGCGCGCTGACCGAGGCGGGCGACCACTTCGGTACGGTTCTGTGCCTGCAACTTGCGCATTATGTGCTGTAGATGCATCTTCACCGTATGGCCGGACAGATTGAGTTTTCCCGCAATGACCTTGTTTGAGCAGCCGCATTGCAACTCGGCAAGGACATCCGCTTCCCGAGGGGTAAAATCGGCGATCGCCAGGTACTGCGTCCTGTCCTCCAGGCTTTTCTCGGCCTCGTTTCTGGCCGGAACGTGCTCGTCTGAGCCGTTTGTCACAGCGCCCAGCAGTTGCGGGAAGAATGTTCCCCCTGCCAGCACGAGACGAAGTCCGGCAAGGGCGATGTCAACGGGAAGTGAGGTCGAGAAAAAGCCGCGGATGCCGATCTTCAGCGCCTGACGGGCTATGTCGACGTCATCCGTACCTGAGAGCAACGTGATAGGAGCCTCAGGAAACCGCGCGGCAATCGCTGCCAGATCATCACGCAGGCTGGCGCTCTCAACGCTCCTGCCGGCCAGATCCAATGCAATCAGACGCACTTCCGCTCCAAGAGCCCTATCGAGACTCTCGGTCGAGACCAGATCGATGAAGTTCCACCCTGCAAGCTCTCGCTCAAGAAGCTTCACCACGGTGGTGCGCGCCAGAGTAGAATGCTCAATGATGATCACAGTTGGTGTATTGCGCCCCATGCGGCGCTTAGTTCCAGCACTGTCGGACACTTGCGTGCTCCCCCGAATATGTGCGACCCAACAGCGATCCATATTATTCCTGTTCTCGCTTCATGTCATGATAAAAAGCGAGTGTATTATCCATATCAATAGTCTGATCTCTCAGCATAATTCTTATAGTCTATGAGATCTCGGCGAGAGATAGCTGGGGCTGCGGAGCGCGTTCACGAGCTTACTATGAGGGCCACCGGTTCGACTTATCGGCGCAAACTTTCCATTCCCCGCCGAATTCACGTATGGCAAGCGGAGTCAACAAAGCTTTCAAAGGCACTGAAAATACAACCGATCTATTACGGACCGGTTCAGGAAGAAGCCGCGGAATATGGCGAGATGCCGATCAGCCCGGATTTGTTTCGATATTTCAACCCAAAGCAGTCGCAGACCCTGACAGCAAGTCGGTCAACGGGAAAAGCGACAAGGGCACGGGGCTGACAATCGCCCATTATGATTAGGGAAACCGGAGGCTCCGATAACGTGTTGATACCATTCAACATGGCTTTTGCCGGCCGGAGGCGATCCGCTAGCTGTGCATGAAGCCTAGAATGTCGTCTACGAGAGCCGAATGGGCGTCCGTAAGGTTGCCATCTCCGCCGTGGCCCGCGATGCCGGCCAGTTGAAGCGCATGCTGGTCGTAGAGAACGTGGTCGATCTGTTGGGCGTCCGCCGTCCCACCGGCGGGAACGGCGATGTTGATGGGATGGAAATAGGCGAAATTGACGTCCAGCATGCTTCCGGTCGACGACCCGACGCCACCGCCGCCGCCCACCTGGCTGCCGGTAAAAATCGTGTCCGACGACAGGTTGAAGCCGCCGCCATCGCCGCCGATACCCGCAATCTGCACCGTACCCTGGTCGAAAATCACATTGTTCGTCTGATGAGCCTCGGCAGAGCCGCCTGCGGCGCCTATGGCAATGTTGATCGGTGAGAATATGGCGACACTCACATCGACCATGCTGCCGATGAAATATCCATCGCCGCCGTGGCCTGCATAATTGTCGCCGGTCAACGTGAGCGCCGTTCCGGGGCTCATCAACGGGCCGTGGCTTGCGATGTTATGGTCCCCGCCCGCGCCGCCGACACCACCAATCTGGGTTGCCCCCTGCAGGAACAGTGCGTTGTTCGATTGCTCGGAATGCGCCACCGCGTCGGGGCCAACGGCCACCGCAGTATTGACGGGGGTGAACACCGCGACCGCGGTGCTTACGAGGCCGCCGTAGAAGAGACCGTCACCCCCGGCGCCAGCATGGTTGGCACCGTCGCCGCCGCCGATGGAAACGTTACCGCTTCCGCCATTTCCGCCGATCCCGGCCATTTCGGTGGGATGCTGGTTGATGAGCGCGTCGTTGCCCTGGAAGGCATCCGCAGCCGAATGAGGTCCCGCAATAGCCGCGTTGGACGGCATGAAGACGGCCAACGCGTTGCTGCTGATCACGCCCTCGCTTATTCCATCCCCTCCGCTGCCGGCTGAATTGTAGCTCGGGCCGGAAGCGACATCCAACGGAAGCCAGGTCGGCACCAGCGCCAGATGCCCCGCAGCCACGTTGGAGGCGAGGTGTTGGTCGGTGCCCGCTTTGGGCGGGTCTTCCAGCAAGGGACGAGCTTCCGTCATTACCGTCTCCAGTCTGCCGGCAGCCACACGGCCATCGTGTGCGCAGCGGCTTGCACCTGAATTGCTCCGGCATTTTGCATCTGAACGGGAAAAAAGCAGAGCCTGCAATTCGTCTACGCCCTGTCGGCTAGTTCTGTAGCCGTTTGGCTGTCATGGCCGCAGCGTTCCTTTGTGGGAGATCGGCAGCGGACGGCCCCTTCTGGGACAGACATCCTGGATATGTTTCTTGGTCCCGAACAGGATTTCCTCCGCCGGGCGCCCCATGATCGGGACCTTGAAATTCAGGCGGTTTGCCCGGGTCTCTCCGGGCCGATGCGATCGCAGATATGACCTTGTTCACGCCGTCCGGCGCCAGCCGCCAAGTATCATTGCAAAACAACGGCCCGCCCAAGCATACGCCCGAAGGAACGTCGCCGAATATCTAGATAGTTCGCAGATTAAATTGCGAGCAATATTCACCCGCGGTTGTATTGGCTGGCGGTGACATGATGAACACCCACACCGTAGGGGGAACGCCGTAGAACAATCACGGACGAAACGGAGTAGAAGGAGTAACATCGATGCCTATTCCACAAGTATCTGACACGATTCACCTCAACAACCCGGATGCTGGCGACGCGAATGCCGGCAACGGTGGTGATGGCTTCAACTATGGAAACATTGACTACAACCCGGTCGCATATGTCTCGCCCGTACAAACGGTCGAGGGAGCATATACCGATCTGCACAACGGCGATCACGTTTGGCAGTCGGCAGGCTGGGGCTCCGGCGACGGCGGAGCGGGTGGCTTTGCCCAGGCCCAGAACGGATTCCTGGCGGCGGTCACGAACAGCGGTTCCGGCGGCGCGGGGGGAGATTCCAACTCCAACGGCGACCAGGGAAACACCAGCGGCGGCGACACCGCTACGGTGAATGCGGCAACGACCGCGACACAATATACGCAACTGATGGCCGATCAGCATGCCACGATTCTCGCCGGTGTCGGCGGCAACGGTGGTAACGGGAACATGGCCCGGGGCGGCGATATCGCATCAGCTCTGGTTCACACGGATCCGGAAACGACGACGGTGAACAACGCTCTCGATCATTTCGTAAACGCCTTCGGCGACATCGATCTCAGCCATATTGGCTCATGAACTCAAGTGCCGAGGGTCGCCGGTTCCGGCCGGCGACCCCGATAGGTTGCTGAACGAGCAGGCAGCCTCTTCTTGTCAGTATCAAGTGCAGCGAGATCTGATAATGACAACGAATTCCACAAAGCCGTCGCACCCTCAGACACATCTGGTCGTTGCGCTCCGGGCGTGCGCCGGAGCCTTCGGGTTGGTCTTCCTCTACAGCTGCGGCTACAACCTCTTTCTTCTGGCGCCTTCCATCTATCTGCTGCAGATCTATGACAGGGTCCTGTCGAGCCGAAGCGCCGACACGCTGCTGATGCTGACGATCATCATTGCCATCGCCGTGTTGGTCGGATCCACCCTGGACATCGTTCGCAGGGCAGCGCTTTCGCGTATCGGCAGCTGGCTGGACCACAGGCTGCGGCCGATGGTGCTCACCGCGTCATTCGAATACGCCGCTCGCGCCGATACGGGGGCCGCCTCGGAATGCTACCGGGATTTGGCCGCATTGCGCCAATTCCTCGATTCACCGGCCAGTTCGCTTTTTTTCGACGTTCCCTGGGCGCCGGTATTCCTGCTCCTGCTCTTTCTTGTTCATCCGCTGCTGGGGACCATCGGCCTCGTGAGCGCAACTGCGCTCCTTCTGTTTGCGCTTCTGACGGAGCTGGCGACGCGAGAGCCGCTTGCCCATGCCAATCTCGCCCTTTCAAGGAGCTACCTGCGGTTTGCGACCGCCCTCAAGAACATCGAGGTGATCCGGGCAATGGGCATGCAGGACGGTGCAGCGCTGATCGTCTATCGCGATGCGGAAATGGCAAGAAGATCGCAGGACGTCGCGATGCACCGGACGGAGATCATTCTTGGTTTCTCCAAGTCGATCCGCACGCTCGCGCAGATCCTCATGATGGGGTCCGCCACATGGCTGGTGCTCGCCGGCAACGGCAGTCCGGGTATCATCTTCGTTGCGAGCTTGCTGCTCGGCCGCGGGCTCGCACCGATCGAGGGCGCAATCGGCGCATGGCGCTCCTTTACGTTTGCCCGCAGCGCCTTCGATCGCCTGAACAGAATGCTGATAACAGTCGCATCCGGGCAGGACGCCCGAATGGTGCCGATGCCGGAACCCAACGGACTCGTGCTCGACCATGTCAGCTATATTCAGCCATTCGCCAATCGGCCGATACTGACTGATATCACATTGCGCCTCGCGCCAGGCGAATGCATAGCGCTCATCGGCCCGTCGGGGTCGGGAAAATCGACACTCGGCCGCATCCTGGCGGGCGTCCTGCCGGCAACGAGCGGATGTGTTCTTCTCGGCGGGGTCGATATTTCAGCCCTGCGCCTTTGCGGCGGAACCCGCCACGTCGGATACCTGCCGCAGGACATCGAACTCTTCGGCGGCGCCATCAAGGATGTGATTGGTCGGCTGGACGGTGGAGATCCCGGCAAAGCGATCGACGCCGCAAAGCTGGTTGGGTTGCATGAGGCGATCATGCGGCTGCCCCGAGGCTACGAGACCGATATCGGCGAAGGTGGCAACCTGCTCCTTCGAGCACAACGCCAGCAGCTCGGGCTGGCACGGGCAGCCTATGGCAATCCGTCGCTCGTCGTTCTCGACGATCCGAATTCAAGCCTGGATTATGACGGCGAACGCATGCTGTTCCAGGCGATCGAGCGCATGAAATCGAGACGGATGACGGTCGTTATCATAACCCACCGGATGGGAATCCTGTCCGTCACCGACAAGATTGCCATCATGCGCAACGGGACGGTGGCCGCCTTCGGGGACAGTGAGCGAATTTATGAAACCTACCTTCAGCCACCGTCTCGAACAGGAACATAGGGAGCGACGCCGCCATGACCCTTGTTCAACTGGAGCCGATGCTGGCGAGACTTTCAAACCTGCCGAGGACGGGTCTGCGTTTGGCTCGACGGTCGGCAACGGCAGCCAGACGGCAGACGACCTATTGGCCGGTCATCGAACCGGAACAGCGCGCACCCGCCCCCGCGTCGCCGATGTCGAGGCTCAGGGGCGTCGCCTGGACGGGAAACATGCTGATCCTGGTCTTCATAGTCGGATTGGGAACCTGGTCGGCCATGGCACCGCTGAAAAGTGCTGCGATCGCATCGGGCGTTATCGAACCGGAGTCCAGCCGCAAGACCATTCAGCATCTGGAGGGCGGCATCGTGCGACGGATACTCGTCAGAAACGGCGATACGGTCATGGCCGGGCAGATTGTGATTGAACTTGACGACACGAAGGCTCGCTCGGAGCGCGACAGCATTCTAGGGCAACTTTGGGACGCCGAAGGAAACCGCGCCCGCCTGCTTGCGGAGCAGACAGGCGCCGACCATGTCGCCTATCCGCAAGAACTCAGGGCGGCAATGGACAAATATCCTTCCGTCGGGACGATCCTGACCGGCCAGCAGAAAATATTCGAAGCCCGTCGCCGGGTCATGCAGGCTGAAATCCAGATTGCCAATGAAAAGATCGCGCAGGTGCGGCAGGAAATCATCGGCCTTGGTGCGCAGAAGGCGTCGCTGGCCGACAGAGCCGCAATCTCGCAGCAGGAACTGGCTCAGGTAACAACCCTCAACACGAAGGGACTGGAAAAAAAGAGCAGGCTTCTCAACCTCCAGCGGGAAAAAGCCGACCTCGATGGTCGACAGGGTGAAATTGAAGCACAGATCTCTCGCGCCCATCAGGTCATCAGCGAGACACAGGCCGATATCGCAAAACTCGAAAGCGACCGGTTGAGCGAAATCGCCCAGGGCATGCGCGAGACGGAAAGCCGGATCATGCAACTGCGCGAACGCCTGCGGGCAATCGACGACCAGCTCTTGAGAACCGATATCCGTGCCCCCGAAGATGGGACGATCATGAACCTGCGCGTCCACACGACCGGTGGCGTGATCGGCGCGGGTGAACCGCTTGTCGATCTTCTGCCGCGCGCCGATCGCCTCATCGTGTCCGCCCATGTCAGGCCGGAAGACATCAACCTCGTGCGTGCGGGGCTTGAGGCACAGGTTCACCTGCTTCCATACAATCAGCGACGCGTTCCACTCCTGAAAGGTCGGGTCGAGTATGTGTCAGCGGACCGTCTCACCGACACGCAGAGCGGCCAGCCCTACTTTGCCGCGACGATCCGTGTGACGGACGCACGGCTGGCGAAAATGAGGAATGTCGAACTGATCGCGGGCATGCCCGCACAGACACTGATCGAAACCGGCCAAAGCAGCGTGGCGCTCTATGCCATCAGACCGCTCCTCGACAGTTTCAACAGAGCATTTCGTGAGGACTGACGCGGTGATGGGCAAGAGAAAATTCGACGACGACCAGATCACGGGTATCTTGAAGGAGCATCAGGCCGGGGTGACGGTGGCGGATGTCTGCCACAAGCATGGCATCAGCGAACCGACCTTCTATCGGTGGCAATCCCTCCAGTCCGGAAATGTCGGTCTCTACGCCAAGAGGGTGCGGGCACTGGAAGAAGAAAACCAGAAGCTCAAGAAGCTTTTGGCCGAAGCCATGCTGTCGGCGGCAACGCTGAGCGAAATGCTGGCGAAGACACCGAAAGGGTGAGGCGGGCCCCCGAACAGAGGGCTTGTCGCCGGATAGCGCCGGACTGGTCCTTGCCGCATAAAGACATTTATAAGATTTTTATATTGATGCCTCCGGCTCAATCTCGAACCTTTATGCGCTTCGGCTGCATATTAATGTCCGAGAGATCGCAAAGATCATCTCCACGCCAGAAAGCATAAAAGGTGCCGCCTCCCAGGAGCCGGCGCCCTTTGTCTTGTCTGACTCCAAGAATAACAAACCGGAGTCACGATCGATGATGGATATAATTCTACTCGGCACTGCAATCATATTCTTCGGCCTTTGCTTTGCCTATACGCGCGCCTGTGACAGGCTCTGACAGGAGAGAACCGATGACCCTCGATTATGTCTTGAGCGGTGCCGTAACCGTGTTTCTCACCGTCTACCTCACCTACGCTCTCATCCGCCCAGAACGTTTCTGAAAGCGCCGGCGCTTCTCCTGTGGAAGCGGCCGGGTACTGAAAGTTTCCTCCCATGACCCTCAACGGATGGCTTCAGATCCTGCTTTATTGCGGGATCGTCCTTGTGCTCGTCAAACCGCTCGGCGGCTACATGACGCGCGTCTTCAGCGGCGAGCGCACATTCCTTTCACCGGTCCTCGTTCCGATCGAGCGGGGACTTTATGCCGTTGCCGGCACCAGCGAGCGCGAAGACCAGCACTGGACCTCCTACGCCTTCGCTCTTCTGATGTTCAACCTGATGGGCGTCATCGTGCTTTACGCGCTGATGCGCCTGCAAGGGGTTCTGCCTTATAATCCGGCCGGCATGACCGCCGTGCCCGAACAGCTCACGTTCAACACCGCCGTCAGCTTCGTGACCAACACGAACTGGCAGAACTACGGTGGCGAGAGCACCATGTCGTATCTGACACAGATGATGGGCTTTACGGTTCAGAACTTCGTGTCTGCCGCGACAGGCATAGCGATCGCCGTTGCCTTCATCCGCGCCTTCTCGCGCGCATCGGGCAAGGCGATCGGCAATTTCTGGGTCGATATGACCCGCGCCACGCTCTACGTGCTGCTGCCGCTCTGCATCGTGCTGACGCTCGTCTATGTCTGGCTCGGCGTGCCGCAGACCCTCGGCCCCTATGTGGACGCAACCACGCTTGAAGGTGCCAAGCAGACGATCGCCGTCGGCCCTGTTGCCTCCCAGCTCGCCATCAAGATGCTGGGGACCAATGGCGGCGGCTTCTTCAATGCCAACTCCGCCCATCCCTTCGAAAACCCGGATGCGATCTCCAACCTCATCCAGATGGTCTCCATCTTCGCGATCGGCGCAGCCTTGACCAACGTCTTCGGCCGCATGGTCGGCAACCAGCGGCAGGGCTGGGCAATCCTCGCCACGATGGGCGTTCTCTTCATCGTCGGCGTCGGCATTACCTATTGGGCGGAGGCTGCCGGCAACCCGCTGATGCATGCCTTCGGCTTGGCCGGCGGCAACATGGAAGGCAAGGAAGTCCGCTTCGGCGTTGCCATGTCCTCGCTCTTTGCGGTCATCACCACGGCCGCCTCCTGCGGCGCCGTCAACGCCATGCACGGTTCCTTCACCGCCCTCGGCGGCCTGATCCCGCTCATCAACATGCAGCTCGGCGAAATCATCGTCGGCGGCGTCGGCGCCGGCTTCTACGGCATCCTGCTCTTCATCATCGTCGCCGTCTTCGTGGCAGGCCTCATGGTCGGCCGCACGCCGGAATATCTCGGCAAGAAGATCGAGGCGAAGGAGATGAAGATGGCCGTTCTCGCCATCCTCTGCCTGCCGCTCGCCATGCTGGTCTTCACGGCCATCGCGACAGTGCTGCCGTCCGCCGTTGCCTCGATCGGCACGGCCGGCCCGCACGGCTTCTCCGAAATCCTGTATGCCTATACGTCGGCTGCGGCCAATAACGGCTCGGCTTTCGGTGGCCTGACCGGCAATACGCCCTGGTACAACGTCACGCTCGGTATCGGCATGCTGATGGGCCGCTTCCTCGTCATCATTCCGGCGCTCGCCATCGCAGGCTCGCTGGTTGCGAAGAAAACGGTTCCGGCCTCTGCCGGCACCTTCCCGACAGACGGGCCGCTTTTCGTCGGCCTGCTGATCGGCACGATCCTGATCGTCGGCGGTCTCACCTTCTTCCCGGCGCTGGCCCTCGGCCCGATCGTCGAGCACCTGGTCATGATCGCCGGTCAGACCTTCTGAGGTAAGCGTCATGCTCATCCGCCACAGGCTCCGAAAAGCCTTCCATCCACGTCCCGGTCTGCCGGGGCGTGGAGCCCAGCGGGCACCGCGCGCCTCCGACATCATCCTGGTGATGATGGCAGGCCTGCTCGTGATCGTCTGCGCCATCAGAATTTTACAGGGCTGACCGGCCGTCCGGTTCGCCATCCTCGTTTCAAAGCTGGAGTCTCTCATGAGCCAGGCAAAATCCGCGAGTATCCTCGATTCTCGCATCCTCATTCCGGCCGTGGGTGCTGCTTTCACCAAGCTCAACCCGCGCACCCTCGCCAAGAACCCGGTCATGTTCGTCGTGGCCACGGTCTCGGCACTGACCACCATCCTCTTCGTCCGCGACCTGATCGCCGGAAACGGCAATCTCGGCTTCTCCTTCCAGATCAACCTCTGGCTCTGGTTCACCGTGCTCTTTGCCAACTTCGCCGAAGCCGTCGCCGAAGGCCGCGGCAAGGCGCAGGCAGATTCGCTGCGCAAGGCGCGCACCGAAACCCAGGCCAAGCTTCTGACCGCCAACAACGGCAGCGGCTACCGCATGGTGCCCGGCACCAGCCTGAAAGTCGGCGACCTCGTTCTCGTCGAAGCCGGCGACATCATCCCATCGGACGGCGAAGTCGTCGAGGGCGTCGCCTCGGTCAACGAAGCGGCGATTACCGGCGAGTCCGCCCCGGTCATCCGCGAATCCGGCGGCGACCGCTCGGCCGTCACCGGCGGCACGCAGGTTCTCTCCGACTGGATCCGCGTGCGCATCACCGCGGCTGCCGGTTCGACCTTCCTCGACCGCATGATTTCGCTCGTCGAAGGCGCCGAACGCCAGAAGACGCCGAACGAAATCGCGCTCAACATCCTGCTTGCCGGCATGACGCTGATCTTCGTGCTCGCCACCGCGACGATCCCGAGTTTTGCGGCCTATGCCGGCGGCTCGATCCCGATCATCGTGCTCGTTGCCCTTTTCGTCACGCTGATCCCGACCACGATCGGCGCCCTTCTCTCGGCGATCGGCATTGCCGGCATGGACCGTCTCGTTCGCTTCAACGTTCTCGCCATGTCCGGCCGCGCGGTCGAAGCTGCCGGCGACGTCGATACGCTGCTGCTCGACAAGACCGGCACGATCACGCTCGGCAACCGCCAGGCCACCAGCTTCCGCCCGGTACGCGGCGTCTCCGAACAGGATCTCGCCGATGCGGCGCAACTCGCCTCGCTGGCCGACGAGACGCCGGAGGGACGCTCGATCGTCGTGCTCGCCAAGGAAAGATATGCCATCCGCGGCCGCGACATGGCCGGCCTGAAGGCTACCTTCGTGCCCTTCACCGCCCAGACCCGCATGAGCGGTGTCGATCTCGAAGGTTCTGCCATCCGCAAGGGCGCCGTCGATGCCGTACTCGCCTATGTGAACGGCGATGCCTCCGCGAAGAACGGCGCCGAAGTCGTGCGCGAACTGCAGTCGATCGCAGACGAGATCGCCAAGGCCGGCGGCACACCGCTCGCCGTTGCCCGCGACGGCAGGCTGCTTGGCGTCATCCAGCTCAAGGATATCGTCAAGGGCGGCATCCGCGAGCGCTTCAACGAGTTGCGCCGCATGGGCATCCGCACCGTCATGATCACGGGCGACAACCCGATGACGGCGACCGCCATCGCAGCCGAGGCCGGCGTGGACGACTTCCTTGCCCAGGCAACGCCTGAAAACAAGCTGCAGCTGATCCGCGAGGAACAGGCCAAGGGCAAGCTCGTCGCCATGTGCGGCGACGGCACGAACGATGCCCCGGCTCTCGCCCAGGCCGACGTCGGTGTCGCCATGAACACCGGCACGGTCGCTGCCCGCGAAGCCGGCAACATGGTCGACCTCGACTCCGACCCGACGAAACTCATCGAGATCGTCGAAATCGGCAAGCAGCTCCTGATGACCCGCGGCGCGCTGACGACCTTCTCGATCGCCAACGACATCGCCAAGTATTTCGCCATCATCCCGGCGATGTTCCTCACCTTCTATCCGCAGCTCGGCGTGCTCAACATCATGGGGCTTGCCACGCCGCAGAGCGCGATACTGTCGGCGATCATCTTCAATGCGTTGATTATCATCGCTCTGATCCCGCTCTCGCTGAAAGGTGTGCGCTACCGTCCGATCGGTGCCGGTGCGCTGCTTTCCCGCAACCTGCTGATCTACGGCCTCGGCGGCATCATCGTCCCCTTCATCGGCATCAAGGCGATCGACATCGTCATCACGGCCGTCGGCCTCGCCTAAGGAGTCCAGACAATGTTTAGAGAATTTCGTCCGGCAATCGTCATGATCGTTGCCACCACCGCCATCACCGGCCTTCTCTACCCGCTTGCCATGACGGGAGCCGCCCAGGCTCTCTTCCCCTTCCAGGCGAATGGCAGCCTTGTCGAAAAGAACGGCCAGGTCGTCGGTTCCGAGCTGATCGGCCAGGCCTTCACCAGCGACAAGTATTTCCACGGCCGCCCCTCGGCTGCCGGCGACGGCTACAATGCCGCCTCCTCCTCCGGCTCCAACCTCGGCCCGACCAGCCAGAAACTGATCGACCGCGTGAAGGGCGACTATGAAGCGGCGAAAGCAGCCAACCCGAATGCCGCGGTTCCCGCTGACCTCGTGACAGCCTCGGGCAGCGGGCTCGATCCGCATATTTCGCCGGATGCCGCCTATTTCCAGGTGCCGCGCGTCGCCAAGGCCCGCGGCGTCGATGAAGCCAAGGTCAAGGCGCTGGTCGATGCGGCCGTCACCGGCCGCGAACTCGGCCTGCTCGGGGAGCCGACCGTCAATGTTCTGGCGTTGAACCAGAGCCTTGATGCTTCTATGACTCAGTGAAGGTTGAGAGCCCCGGAGCGCTGCAAGGCGCGCCGGGGCTTGCTTGCGAAGAAAGACCGAACCGCATGCCAGACGACAACCGCGACCAGGCCGGCAGGCCCTCGCCCGATGCGCTTCTCGAAAAGGCCCGGGCGGAGTCGCGCGGGCGCCTGAAAATCTTCCTGGGTGCCGCCCCCGGCGTGGGCAAGACCTATGAAATGCTGGTCTCCGGCCGCGCCAAGATGGCCGACGGCCTCGATGTGGTGATCGGCGTCGTCGAAACCCACGGCCGCAAGGAGACCGAGGCGCTGCTTGCCGGTTTCGAGATCGTACCGCGTGTGAAGATCGCCTATCGCGGCCAGTCGCTCGAAGAGATGGATCTCGACGCCATTCTCGCCCGCAAGCCCGATCTCGTTCTCGTCGACGAGCTTGCCCATACCAATGCCGAGGGCAGCCGCCACCCGAAGCGTTATCTCGATGTCAAGGAACTGCTCGACCGCGGCATCGACGTCTATTCGACCCTGAACATCCAGCATGTGGAGAGCCTGAACGACGTCGTTTCGCAGATCACCCGCATCCGGGTGCGCGAAACCGTCCCGGACTCCGTGATCGATATGGCCGACGATATCGAGATCATCGACCTGACGCCCGACGACCTCATCAAGCGCCTTCACGATGGCAAGGTCTATGTGGCAAAGACCGCCGAGCGGGCGCTGACCAACTATTTCACGCCCGGCAACCTGACGGCGCTGCGCGAGCTTGCGCTCCGCAAGACCGCCCAGCGCGTCGACGACCAGCTGCTCAACCATATGCAGGCGCACGCCATTTCCGGTCCCTGGGCGGCCGGCGAGCGCGTGCTGGTATCGATCGACGATCATCCCCGCTCCGCCTCGCTGGTTCGCTACGCCTCCCGCATGGCCGCGCGGCTGCGCGCACCCTGGGCAGCCGTCTATATCGAGACCAACCGCTCGATCAATCTTTCTGAAACACAGCGCGATACGATTGCCGCGACGCTCCGGCTGGCCGAACAGCTTGGCGGCGAAGCGATCACCATTCCCGGCCGCGAGGTAACCGAGGAGCTGGTGCGTCACGCCACCGCCAACAACGTCACCCACATCGTCATCGGCGCGCCGAAGACGCCGACATGGCGCGAATGGTGGTGGAGCCGCTCGACGACCGACGAGCTGATCCGGCGGGCCGGCGACATCAGCGTTCACGTCATCTCCGGAAACGAGAAGGACACAAGCTCCCAGCGTGGCGTCAAGGCCGCGGCGGCTGCCCCGGCGCTGAATTTCAGGGCCTATATCGTCTCGACAGCCTATGTCGCCATTGCGCTGGCTGTCGGCGTCGTGCTCGATCAGGTCCTCGACGTGCGCAACCTGGCCCTCGTCTTCCTGATGGCCGTGCTGACATCGGCAGTCATCCACGGGCTGAGACCGGCGCTCTACACCTGTATCGCCAGTGCCCTCTCCTTCAACTTCTTCTTCCTGCCGCCGCGCTATACGCTGACGATCAGCGACCCCGAGAGCGTGCTGGCGCTCTTCTTCTTCCTCGGCGTCGCCGTCATCGCCTCCAACCTGACGGCAACCGTGCAGAGGCAGGCGGCCGCGGCCCGACAGAGGGCGCGAACGACGGAAGATCTCTACCTCTTTTCCAAGAAGCTCGCCGGCACCGGCACGCTGGACGACGTTCTCTGGGCCACCGCCTTCCAGATCGCCTCGATGCTGAAGGTGCGTGTCGTTCTGCTGCTGCCGGAGGACAATTCCATTGCGGTCAAGGCCGGTTATCCGCCCGACGATACGCTCGACGATGCCGATATTGCCGCCGCCCGCTGGGCATGGGAGCACAATCATGCCGCCGGTCGCGGCGCCGATACGCTGCCCGGCGCCAAGCGCCTCTATGTACCGCTGCGCACCGGCCGCACCGCCGTCGGCGTCATCGGCCTCGACAGCGACCGCCGTGACGGCCCGCTGCTGACGCCCGAGCAGCAGCGTCTTCTGGATGCTCTTGCCGACCAGGCGGCACTCGCCATCGAGCGCGTCCAGCTCGTCGCCGATGTCGACCGGGCGAAACTTGCAGCCGAGGCCGACCGCCTGCGGTCTGCGCTGCTGACCTCGATTTCGCATGATCTGAAAACGCCGCTTGCGG
This sequence comes from Hyphomicrobiales bacterium, assembly GCA_900471515.1. Classification (GTDB taxonomy): domain Bacteria; phylum Pseudomonadota; class Alphaproteobacteria; order Rhizobiales; family Rhizobiaceae; genus Rhizobium. Next base: position 416,655 of record UCFC01000010.1, read on the forward strand.
CAATTCTCGGTGCGTCCGGCACGCTGCGCGACTATTTCGATTCCATGTCGGCAGACGATCGCGCCGACCTTCTCTCGACGGTCGTCGACGAATCCGAGCGGCTCAACCGCTTCATCGCCAACCTGCTCGACATGACGAAGATCGAGTCCGGCGCCATGGAACCGAATTATGCATTGCACTATGCCGGCGACATTGCCGGCAGCGCCTTGCGCCGCGCCGCAAAGATCCTCGATCATCACAGGACGGAGATGGCGATCCCGGCCGACCTGCCCATGGTCCGCGTCGATCCTGTTCTCTTCGAGCAGGTGCTCTTCAACCTGCTCGACAACGCCGCGAAATATGCGCCCGAAGGTTCCGTCATCCGCATCGAGGGTTGGGCGGATGCCGACAATGTCGTCGTACAGGTCTCCGACGAAGGCCCGGGCATCCCGCCTGCAGACCTTACCCGTGTCTTTGATACCTTCTACCGCGTGCGCAAGGGCGATCAGGTGCGCGCCGGCACCGGCCTCGGCCTCTCGATCTGCCGGGGCTTCATCGAGGCGATGGGCGGGACGATCACCGCCGGCAACCGGACGGACCGGTCCGGCGCCGTCTTCACCATCCGCCTTCCCAAACCGAATGACATTCCCAAACTGGATGAACTCAAATGACCGGTTCAGCCGTCAAGATCCTCGTCGTCGATGACGAGCCACCCATCCGCAAGCTCTTGCGTGTCGGCCTCACCGCGCAAGGCTATGAGGTCCACGAGGCGCCGAACGCCGGTGCGGCCCGCCAGTCTGTCAAGGACGACCAGCCCGACCTCATCGTGCTCGATCTCGGCCTTCCCGACATGCCGGGCCACGATCTCCTGCAGGAATGGCGCGAGGACGGGCTGACCATGCCCGTCGTCATCCTGTCGAGCCGCACCGACGAAGCCGGCATCGTCAAGGCCCTGGAAACCGGAGCCGACGACTATGTGACCAAGCCTTTCGGTATCAACGAACTCGGCGCCCGCATCCGCGTCGCGCTCCGCCACCGGCTGCAGCAGCAGGGCGAAAAGGCGATCTTCCAGACCGGCGGCCTGTCGATCGACCTTGTCAAGCGCATCGTCAAGGTCGACGGCAGGGAGATCAAGCTGTCGCCGAAGGAATACGACATCCTGCGCGTGCTCGCCCAGCATGCCGGCAAGGTACTGACACATCAATTTCTTCTGAAGCAGGTGTGGGGTCCGGCGGCGGACGTGCAGTACCTGCGCGTCTATGTGCGCCAGCTGCGGCAAAAGGTCGAGCAGATTCCCGACCAGCCGCACTATATCACCACAGAGACCGGGGTCGGCTATCGGCTCCGCGAGCCCGACTGATACCTGCCAAGAACAGCATCGAGAATGAAATGAACCTCCCCAACATCATCCGGCCGGAGCACACCTTCATTGGCCTGTCGGTGACGACCAAGTGGCGCGCGCTGCAGGCCATCGCCGAAAGGGCCGGCAACGCCTTCGGAATTGACGGCCAGACCGTTCTGAAAGCGCTCGAATCCCGGGAGAAGCTCGGTTCCACCGGCATCGGCAACGGCATTGCCGTTCCCCATGCAGCCATCGACGGCATGACAAGCCCACGCGGTCTCCTGATCCGCTTTGCCCAGCCGCTGGATTTTGATGCGATCGACGACATCCCGACGGATATCGCCGTCGTGCTGCTTTTCGGGGAAAACAATCGCGGGGAATATCTGAACGTGCTCGCCGCCATCGCCCGCAGGCTTCAATCGGACGGCGTGCTGGCGGCCATGCGCAAGGCCAGAAGCACCGATGAATTCTATTCGGATTTCATCGCGGATTCGCGCGTCTGAGGAAAATTCGCTTAACTTTCGACCTTCTCCCCGCCGTGGCGGGGAGAAGTCAAAGCGGAAACAAGGGGCCACTTCGGCCCCTTTTTATTAGAAGTCGCGCTGCAGACGCAGGAAACCGAAGGTTTCGTCGTCGCCGTCTTCTTCGTCGTGATACTGAACGCTGAGCTTGCTGCGCAGGTTGTCAACGATCTGGTAATCGACGGTGACGCCGGTCGTGTAGGCGCTGCCGCCGCTGAAGCCCTTGCCGTCAGCATCGAGTTCGATCTTGTCGAAGTACTGGAAGGCCGGGGTAACGGCCCACTTGTCGGTGAGCTTGACCTTGTACTCGGCAGCGATCGTCCATTCGGACTCTTCGTAGTAGTAGTTAGCGCCGCTAGCCCAGATGCCAGCGAGGCCGAGGGTGCCGGGGCCGATGTCGGCATAGAGGATTGCGCGGATGGCGCCTTCTTCGTTGTCGGTATCGTAACCGCCGAGCAGGTAGCCGCTGAATGCGCCGCTCTTGAACGAAACCTGACCTGCGACGCCGAAGTTGTTCGGGCCTTCGCCGGGCTTCTCGTCGTAGGTATATTCAAGTTCGTCGAGCGAGACACCGGCCGCGAACGTGTCGGTCTCGTACTGATAACGGATCGAGTTGTGGGTCGTTTCGTTGCTCGAGAGCGTGTCCGTCTCGCCGCTCAGATCGTCATCCCACCAGCTGTACTGCTTACCAACACGGAAGCCGGCGATGTCGATGTAGCCTTCGTCGAGCGTGGTGACCTGATCGGTAGCGTTGTCAGCGTTGGTACGCAGCGTGATAACGCCCGTGAGCGTGCCGTACTCGGTGTCGTTCTTGGTCTGGAAGGTGACCTGACCGCGGGTAGTGGCATCCCAGTCAGCGTCGCCGCTCTGGCCCGGACCAGCATTCAACTGGAAACGGATGTAACCGCTGATCTGGAGGCAGGTTTCGGTGCCGGGGATGTAGAAGTAGCCAGTCCCGTAGGCGTCGCAAACGCGAACATATTCTACGGGCTCCGGCTCAGCTGCGACGATAGCGTCTGCTGCATGTGCTCCGGAAACCGCTGCAAGGGCGGCAACAGAGCCAAGAAGGATAGTTTTAATAGACATCAGAAAGACCTTTTACGGTTTGAAAGAGGCAAGCAATGCTTCAAGGGCACCCCTGCCATCGGTCGCCGAATCCCAACGACCGGAAGTCCATGTAGGCATTCGAAAACGTCAGTGCTGCAAAAGAAGACTAAAAATCGACACACCAATGACACTTTCGGGGTCGAACTGTGGCAGAAAAATCACGGCTGCGGCGCGGTGCCTTAATTGGCCGCGGCCAACTGACAGTATGTCCCGTTCGCAATCACCCGCTGAAAATGGGATGACTTTCTAAGGTTGGTCCCCGGAACCGAAACAATCTTCGTTTCATTATACGACTTAGTTGATAGAGTTTAGCGTATAACCACGGAGGGTTCCTATGCAGACTTTACGGTTCACCCGGCTCATCGCGGCCGCGGTCATGGCGGGCAGTTTTGCGATCGGCAGCGTCGCACCGGCATTCGCCGACCAGACACTTCTGAACGTATCCTATGATCCGACGCGCGAATTGTATAAGGATTTCAATGCTGCCTTCGCTGCGAAGTGGAAGACCGACACTGGCGAAGCCGTAACGATCCAGGCCTCCCACGGGGGGTCCGGCGCGCAGGCGCGCTCGGTCATCGACGGTCTCGACGCCGACGTCGTGACCCTGGCTCTCGAAGGCGATATCGACGCGATCGCCAAGGCGACGGGCAAGATCCCTGCCGACTGGAAGACCAAATTCCCGAACAATTCGACGCCCTACACCTCGACGATCGTCTTCCTCGTGCGCAAGGGCAACCCCAAGGGCATCAAGGATTGGGCTGATCTCATCAAGGACGACGTCCAGGTCATCACGCCGAACCCGAAGACCTCGGGCGGCGCCCGCTGGAACTTCCTTGCCGCCTGGGCATGGGCCAAGCAGGCAAACAGCGGCGACGAAGCCAAGGCGCAGGACTATGTGACCAAGCTCCTGCAGCACGTTCCGGTTCTCGACAGCGGCGCACGCGGTGCGACCACCACATTCGTGCAGCGCGGTCTCGGCGATGTGCTGCTCGCCTGGGAAAACGAGGCCTATCTCTCGCTCGAGGAACTCGGCCCCGACCAGTTCGAGATCGTCACTCCCACCTTCTCCATCCGCGCCGACCCGCCTGTCGCAATCGTCGATGTCAACGTCGACAAGAAGGGGACCCGCAAGGTCGCGGAAGCCTACCTGAATTACCTTTATTCGGATGAAGGCCAGAAGATCGCGGCCAAGCATTACTACCGCCCGATCAAGCCGGAAGCTGCCGACCCAGCCGATATCGCCCGCTTCCCGAAGCTGACGCTTGCCACGATCGACGACTTCGGCGGCTGGAAGGATGCACAGCCGAAATTCTTCGGCGATGGCGGCATATTTGACCAGATCTACAAGCCTGCCCAATAATAGGTCTTATGAGCGCACATAACCCCACACGGTGGCGGTTCAAGCGGCCGAGCGTCATTCCGGGTTTCGGACTGGCGCTCGGCCTTACCTTGATCTGGCTGACCCTCATCGTCCTTATCCCGCTGTCGGGCCTTGCCTGGCGGTCGAGCACACTCGGCTGGGAAAAGTTCTTCGGCATTGCGTTCGACCAGCGAACGCTGAGCGCACTGCGCATCAGCTTCGGATGCGCCTTCATCGCTGCCTGTCTCAACGCCGTCTTCGGCGTCGTCCTTGCCTGGGTGCTGGTGCGTTACCGGTTTCCCGGCAAGCGCATCATCGACGCCATGGTGGACCTGCCCTTCGCCTTGCCGACGGCCGTCGCCGGCATTGCGCTGACAACCCTCTACGCGCCGAACGGCTGGGTAGGACAGTTCCTGACGCCGCTCGGCATCAAGATCGCCTTCACGCCGGCCGGTATCGTCGTCGCCCTCATCTTCGTCGGCCTGCCCTTCATCGTGCGAACGGTGCAGCCGGTCATGGAAGAGATCGACAAGGAAGTCGAAGAGGCTGCCGCCACGCTTGGCGCCAACCGTTTCCAGACGATCACCCGCGTGCTGCTGCCGGGCCTTGCCCCGGCCGTGCTCACGGGCTTCGCGCTCGCCTTCGCCCGCGCCGTCGGCGAATACGGCTCGGTCATCTTCATCGCCGGCAACCTGCCGTTCAAATCGGAGATCGCGCCGCTTCTGATCGTCATCAAGCTCGAAGAGTTCAACTACGCGGCCGCGACGGGCATTGCCGCGATCATGCTGATCATCTCTTTCACGATGCTGCTCGTCATCAACCTTATCCAGAGCTGGAGCAGACGGAGGTACGGTTATGGCGTCTGATCGTTTCGCAAGCGCTTCTGCCGCCGAGCCTCGCAAGGTCCACTCGGCCGTCACCGAAAGCAGGATCGCCCGCATCACACTCGTGGTCATCTCGCTCGTCTTCCTGCTGCTGATCCTGCTCTTGCCGTTGGCGGCCGTCTTCGTCGAGGCCTTCCGCAAGGGGGCCGGCTCCTTCCTGACAGCCCTTCAGGATGCCGAAACCTTTTCGGCAATCCGCCTGACGCTGATCGTGGCGGGCATCAGCGTGCCTTTGAACCTTGTCTTCGGCATCGCCGCCGCCTGGGCGATCGCCAAATTCGAATTCAAGGGCAAGGCGTTTCTGACGACACTGATCGACCTGCCCTTCTCGGTCTCGCCTGTTATCTCGGGCCTCGTCTTCGTGCTGCTCTTCGGCGCCAATACCTGGCTTGGCCAGTGGTTGAGCGCCAACGACATCAAGATCCTGTTTGCGGCGCCGGGGCTGATCCTGGCGACGATGTTCGTCACTTTTCCCTTTGTGGCGCGCGAACTCATCCCGCTCATGCAGGAACAGGGGACACAGGACGAAGAGGCTGCCCTTTCGCTCGGCGCGAGCGGCTGGCAGGCCTTCTGGCACGTCACGCTGCCCAACATCAAATGGGGCCTGCTCTACGGCGTGCTCCTCTGCAACGCCCGCGCCATGGGTGAGTTTGGCGCCGTATCCGTCGTCTCCGGCCACATCCGCGGCCAGACCAACACTATGCCGTTGCAGGTCGAAATCCTCTATAACGAGTACAATTTCACCGGGGCCTTTGCGGTCGCTTCGCTTCTGGCCCTGCTTGCGCTTGTCACCCTTGTTTTGAAGACGCTGCTGGAAATGCGCTACAGCGCGGAAATCGCCGCCAGCCGGCGGCACTGAAGGAAATAGAATGGAAGTACGCGTCCAAAACCTACGCAAGGAATTCGATCGCTTTCCGGCCCTGCACGATGTCTCGCTCAGCATCCGCTCCGGAGAACTGATCGCACTGCTCGGCCCGTCGGGCTCCGGCAAGACCACGCTGCTGCGCCTCATCGCCGGCCTTGAAAGCCCGACCGAAGGCCAGATCTTCTTCGGCGAGGAAGATGCGTCGAGAAAGACGGTCCAGCAGCGCAATATCGGCTTCGTGTTCCAGCATTATGCGCTTTTCCGGCATATGACGGTGCTCGACAACGTTTCCTTCGGCCTGAAGGTGCGCAATGCGTCGCGCCGTCCGCCGAAGGCGGAGATCCGCAAGCGGGCGCTGGAACTGCTCGATCTCGTGCAGCTTTCCGGCCTCGAAAGACGCTATCCGGCACAGCTGTCCGGCGGCCAGCGCCAGCGCGTGGCGCTGGCGCGCGCCATGGCGGTCGAGCCGAACGTGCTGCTGCTCGATGAACCGTTCGGCGCGCTCGATGCGCAGGTGCGCAAGGACCTGCGCAAATGGCTGCGCGAAATCCACGATCGCACCGGCCATACAACCGTCTTCGTCACCCACGATCAGGACGAGGCAATGGAGCTTGCCGACCGTGTCGTCGTCATGAGCCAGGGCGCGATCGAACAGGTCGGCACGCCGGACCAGGTCTACGACAGTCCCAACTCGCCTTTCGTCTTCGGCTTCGTCGGCCAGTCCAACTGCCTGCAGGTGGAAATCGCCGGCGGCGATATCCGCTTCGAAGGCCGCTCACTGGGTCTCAACGCCGAGGGTGAGGCCGATGGAGCGGCACAGCTCTATTTCCGCCCGCACGACGTCCGGCTCTGCGAATCGGCCGAGAACTGCATTGCCGGCCAGCCGGTCTCCAGCCGGCGCGTCGCGGGCACCCGCCATATCGAACTCGACATCGGCAAGGACCGCCCGCATATCGAGATCGAGCTTCCGCCGAGCGAGGCCGACAGGCTCGACCGCTCGCGCGTCGCCTTCAAGCCGACACGCTGGAAGCTTTTCCGGCATTGATATTGCCGCAACAACGGTTCCCGCCAGAATCGTATTTCCGGCGGGAACCCTTTGTTATTTTTGTGATCTCCGGTTGTTTGTATTTTTGTCACATGCCGGGTAAAACGTTTTCGCTTGGATCGAAAAGGGCTGGACTAATCCAATAGGAGGCACCTGGCGTTGAGGGCGGAGATTTCCTTTGGAAAATCCCTGGTTGGGATTTTGTTCGTAGGACTGGCAGCCGCGAGCTGCACGACGACACCGAAACCGGCAACTGCGTCGGTCAAAACCAAACCGAAACAGGTTCAACCGGCAAAGGTCACATTCAATTACACCACCAAGGATCGCGACTGCCTGAAGCGGGCCATGTATTTCGAATCGCGGCCTTCGGATGAGGCCGGGTACATGGCCGTCGGCAGCGTCGTCATGAACCGGCTGACCTCCGGCGCCTATGCCGACTCCATCTGCGGCGTCGTAGCCCAGAGGAAACAATTCGCGCCCGGCGTCATGACGCGCGAGGTCAAACCCCAGGCAGAACCGGAGCTGACGACCGCAGCCGATGCTATCCTGAGCGGCGAACGCCATCCGGCAGTCGGAGACGCGATGTTCTTCCACACGGCAGGATTGAAATTTCCCTACAACAACATGCACTACGTGACGGTCGCCGGCGGCAACGCCTTCTACGAGAAGCGCGACGAGGACGGCACGCTCGAAACGCCGCCGCCATTGCCCTCCTACGAAGTTGCAATGAACTACATACCCGGCGAGAGCATGCTCCCGCCGCAGTTCGAGGTGCTGATTCCCTCGGACGTTCCCGTACCGCTCCCGTCTCCCGACCCAACACCGACGGCAAGCATCAGCCCCTTGCCGATGCCGGCAGCGGCGACCGCGATCGTGCCCGAACCCGGCACGCCCATCGCCATCCCGACGCCGCGCCCTGCTTATGACAGCGTGATGCTGCGACCGAGCATTCCGGCAAACGGCGGCTGACCGGGAAGATCAAAAAGCGCGAAAGCGCGTCATCGCAAAAACGCGAAGCCAAGGCGTGGCAGGCGGATCTGAAAGGATGGCGAGACGCTTCAGGCGCGCTCTTCCCAGACTTTCGCAAGCTCCACGATCGTGCTGACAGCCTTTTCCATATCCTGACGGCTGATCCATTCGAGCGGGGAGTGGAAAGCGTGGCCGCCGGCAAAAATGTTGGGGCACGGCAGGCCCATGAAGGAAAGACGGGAGCCGTCAGTGCCGCCTCGAATGCTGCCACGCACCGGCGTCATGCCCGCCCGGCGCACCGCCTCGACGGCATTTTCGACGATTTCGGGATGACGGTCGAGCACCACCTTCATGTTGCGGTACTGTTCTTTCACGTCGAAACGATAGGTCGATCCCGGATAGGATTTCATCACATCCTTGACGATCGCTTCGAGCATAGCTTCCTTTTCGGTCAGGCCCTCGTCGGTAAAATCGCGAATGATGAGGCTGATCGCAGCCTTTTCCATGGAGCCCGCCACACCCGTCGGATGGATGAAGCCCTGTTTGCCCTCAGTCGTTTCCGGGGCGATCTCTTTCGGCAACCGGTCGATGATCGCGCCGGCGATCTTGATGGCGTTTTCCATCCGGTCCTTGGCAAAACCCGGATGAATCGCCACGCCGGCGATAACGATATCGACACTATCAGCCGAGAAGGTCTCGTCCTCGATATGACCGGCGGTTTCGCCATCCATCGTATAGGCGAAATCCGCGCCGAGCTTCTTCAGGTCGACCTTGTTGACGCCGCGGCCAACCTCTTCATCCGGGGTGAAGAGGATCTTGATCACTCCGTGCTTGATCTGCGGATTATCGACGAGGATCTGCACTGCGGCCATGATTTCGGCCAGGCCGGCCTTGTCGTCGGCGCCGAGCAGCGTCGTTCCGTCCGTCGTGACGATGTCGTTGCCGATCTGGTTCTTGAGTTCCGGATGTTCGGAAACACGGATCACCCGGCTCGGATCGCCCGGCAGCTGGATATCTCCGCCGGCATAGTTTCTTACCATCTGCGGCTTGACGTTCTTGCCGGTGAAATCAGGCGCCGTGTCCATATGCGAGCAAAAACAGATGACCGGCACCTTCTTGTCGGTGTTGGCCGGGATGGTCGCATAGACATAACCATGCTCATCCAGATGCGCATCCGAAAGGCCGATCTCCAGGAGTTCCGCAACCAGGACCCGGCCGAGATCCTTCTGCTTTTCGGTGGTCGGCTGCGTGGACGAGGCAGGATCGGATTGCGTATCGATAACGACATAGCGGAGAAAGCGGTCGATAACGGCGTTTGTCATATTGTCCAGTCCAGCATGATCATCGTCCGATCATATAGCCACCGAAGGTCCTATGATGAAAGCTCTTTTCCACTCCAGGCAGACGGGCACCCGCCATTCAACCCGTCTTATACATTGTCGGCAATCGACCGTATCGAAACCACATGCGACAGGAGCTGATCCTTCCTGAGCTCATGCACCAGAAACGAGGGGGCGTCGAGAAGCGGAAGATCGTGCCGACCTCGGAAGAGAAGTGGATTGGGCGGACAAAGCGAACCGCAGGTCTGGAGCGCAATCGATCCCCATCTGCCGGAAACCGGCCGATGCACATGACCGCAAAGAACGCCAAGCGGCGGACGCGTCCCCGCTTCCAGGAACTCACGCAGTGCATCGCCGTTTCTGCACCCGACCTGATCAAGCACCTCTATGCCGACCTCGAAGGGCGGCTGATGCGTGAAGAGGAGAACCGGGATCGCGACATCGGAAAGCGCATTCCTCAGCCACGGCAGATGCGGCCGGATTTCGCCATAGCTTTGGCCGGGTACCGTAACATCGACGCCGACAAGGGAAACGCCATTGACAGCCGCCCGGAAATGCATCGGCCCCGACATACCTGTCCAGCGTCCGACTTCGGAAAGCTCGGCCCGCATCACCGATCGATCATCACCGTTACCCGGCAGGAGATAAACGGGAAAATTCAACGCCCGCAGGCCTTCGGCAATCCGGCGATAGCCTTGCTGCCATCCGTCGTCCACCAGATCTCCGGTCAGGACAAGCGCGTCCGGACGAAATGCCTTCAGCCAGTCGATTGCTCTTTCGAATGCGAGCAAGGACGGACCGTCCGGGCTGGCATGGATATCGGATATCTGCGCAATAAGCATATCGCCCTCTCCTTCCCTAGTGAAGGCAATATGCCGGAAGCGACGGCGATGCTCTATCGCCTTGCTGCGTTCAGTCGACGCGATTGCCCTCGCCGTTGAAGACATGCAGATGCTTGGCCGGGAAGGCAACCTTGACCTTCGGCCCGGCACTCAGAGCCTCGCGATCGAGCGTGAATATCTTGAACGGAAGGCCGTGCAGCGAAAGATGCAGGATGATGCCGAAGCCGGTCGGCTCGACGAGCTCGACATCGGCGGCGATCCCGGCTCCGTTGTCCGTCATGACGACATGCTCCGGCCGGATCCCGAGCGTGAGTTTTTCGCCGTTCGACAAGGGGAGCGATTTGTCGAGCGGCACGATCGTGCCGTCCTTCAGCTTCACGCCGCCCGTCTCATAGCTCGCCTCCAGGAAGTTCATGCCCGGAGAACCGATGAAGCCCGCGACGAAAAGGTTGGCAGGGCGGTCGTAGAGCTCCAGGGGGCTGCCGACCTGCTGCACGACCCCGCCATGCATGGCGACGATGCGGTCCGCCAGCGTCATCGCCTCGATCTGGTCGTGGGTCACGTAGATCGAGGTCGCCTTGAGGTCGCCATGCAGCTTCTTGATTTCGGCGCGCATCTGTTCGCGCAGCCTTGCGTCGAGGTTCGACAGCGGCTCGTCGAACAGGAAGGCCTTCGGCTGGCGCACGATGGCGCGGCCCATGGCCACGCGCTGGCGCTGACCACCGGACAATGCCTTCGGCCGGCGTTCGAGCAGGGGATCGAGGCCGAGCTTGGAGGCAGCACCCGCAACGGCGCTCGCGATCTTCTCCTTCGCCGTCTTCCTGAGCTTGAGGCTGTAGCTCATGTTGCCGGCGACATTCATGTGCGGATAGAGCGCATAGGACTGGAACACCATGGCGATGTCGCGGTCCTTCGGATGCAGCTCGTTGACGCGGTTGCCGGCAATGCGGATCTCGCCGCCGGTCACGTCCTCGAGGCCCGCGATCATGCGCAGCAGGGTGGACTTGCCGCAGCCGGAGGGGCCGACGAGAACGACGAATTCGCCGTCCTTGATCTCCAGATCGACGCCGTGCAGCACCGGGAAATGACCGTAGGATTTCTGGATATTCTTGATGTCGATCGATGCCATGTGACTAACCCTTGACCGCGCCGGCCGTCAGGCCCTGGACGAGATAACGCTGGATGAGGAGGAAGAAGAGGCCGGCTGGAATGAGCGCCATGACGCCCGCCGCCATCATCTGCCCGAAATCCACGGAGAATTTCGAAACGAAAGTAAGAAGGCCGACCGGGAAGGTCGCCGCATCATTGCCGTTGATCAGCATCAGCGCGAAGAGCAGCTCGCTCCATGCCGCGGTGAAGACGAAGCCGAGGGTCGCCGCGATACCCGGCAGCGTCAACGGCAGGATGATCTGGCGGAAGGCCATGAACTGGGTGGCGCCGTCGATCATCGCCGCCTCTTCGAGATCCTTCGGAATACCGTCGAAGAAGGACTGCATCAGGAAGGTCGCGAAGGGCACGTTGAAGGCGGTGTAGACGATGACGAGACCGGTCAGGCTGTTCGTCAGGTGCAGCGGCGACAGGATCTTGAAGATCGGAGCCACCAGCATGACGAGCGGAAACATCTGTGTCAGCAGCATCAGCGCCACGATCCAGTATTTCGCCCGGAAGGTGAAACGCGACAGCGCATAACCGGACAGCGAGGCGCAGATCGTCACCGTGACCGCCGTCGAAGCCGAGACGATCAGGCTGTTCTTGAAGAAGGTCGGGAAGGCGCTGTGTTCCAGCACGAAGCTGTAATGTTCCCATGTGGTGCGCGACGGCCACATGCGCACACCCTCCGTGTAGAGCAGGTCGTTCGGCGTGACCGAGACTTTCAGAAGCCAGAAGAGCGGGAAGAGTGCGAAAACGACGTAGGCGAGGATCGCCAGACGGTGCGCGACAACGGGGAGAATGGAGCGTCTCATGGCTCAATCCTTTGCAAGCAGGCTCTGCCGCAGCAGGATAATCAGCATGGAATAGGCCAGAAGCAGGACCAGCAGCACCAGCGCGATCGCCGAGGCATAGCCGAAGTCCAGCCGCTTGAAGGCCTGGGTGAAAATGTAGCTGGCGACGATCTGCGTCCTGTCCGCCGGCCCGCCGCCGGTCATGACGACGATAAGATCGGCGAAATTCGAGATCCAGACCGTGCGCAGCATCACGGTTATGGCGATGGTCGGCGCCAGGAACGGCAAGGTAATCGACCAGAAGCGCTGGAACCAGCCGGCGCCGTCGATCGACGCCGCTTCATAGAGATCGCGCGGGATCGCCTGCAGCGCAGCAAGCAGCGTGATGGCGAAGAAGGGAATGCCCCACCAGACATTGGCGATGATCGGCCCCCACATCGCATATTGCGGATCGGAAAGAATATTGCCCGGTTCGCTCATCAATCCCAGTGCAAAGAGCCAGTGCGGGATCGGCCCGATGACCGGGTTGAAAAGCCAGGCCCAGTTGAGGCCGGCAAGGAAGGACGGTACGGCCCAGGGCAGGAAGACCAGCGCCTGGATGACACCCCTGCCCCAGAACGGCTTGTCGAGCAGCAGAGCCAGGATGAGGCCGAAGATGAATTGCAGGATGACAGAAGCACCGGTCCACCAGAGCGTGTTGCGAAGCGCGCCGTAAAAGGCCTTGTCCTGGGAAAGCGCGCGGAAGTGCTCGATGCCGACGAATCCGCCGGAGAAGGGGTTGAGAAGCTGGATGTCGCGGAAGGCATAGGAAACGCCGACGACAAGCGGCACCAGCATCACCGCAATGATCAGGATCAGCGAAGGCGCGCTATAGAGATAGGGCTCGGAAGCCTCGGCCAGACGACGCAGCCATGGCCGGCGGTCGTGGCGCATCTGAAGCGTTTCGGCGGTGATGGTCATTGCCCGATAATTCCCCTTGCAGCGCTTCGGCGCGCCGTCTGTCGTTGCATGAGCGGCGGCGGAAAGTCTCCGCCGCCGTTTGCGGTGTCGGCCCTACTTCTTTGCCAGGAACTTCTGCTGGGCCTTGGTGAGATAGTCGGCCCACTGGTCGGCGAGATCCTTGGCGGAAATGTCACCGAGCAGCGCCTGCTGCGAGGTCTTGATCGCGAGAGAATCCTTGAAGAAGGCGAATTCCTCGAGATAGGTCGGCATGACCGTCGGAACGGTGTCCTTGTCGGCCAGTTCCTCGAACCAGCCCTTGAACTGATCACCGGCGTAGAACGGATCCTTTTCCGCAGCCGTGTAGGCCGGCAGCGCGCCGATCTTCTTGTTCCACTCGATATTGCCTTCCGGCCCCTCAAGAGTAGCGATCAGCTTCCAGGAGAGATCCTTGTTCTGGCTCGTCGTGAACATCGACCAGCCGCCATAGCCGATGGTCGGATAGGACTTGCCGGCCGGTCCCTTCGGCAGCGGAATGACGCCGAAATCGTCCTTGTTCATGCGCTCGGCGATCGCGATCAGCGCGTCCGGATCCTGGTCGAGGAAGGCGCAAGTGCCGGAATAGAAGCCGGCGACGACTTCATTGAAGCCCCAGTTGACGCTGTCCTTCGGCGCATAGCCCTTCTTGTAGAGGTCCACCATCCACTCGATACCCTTTGCCCAGCCTTCGCTGTTCATGGTCGAGGTGCCGTCTTCCTTGAAGTATGTGTTGTCGCCGGCCATGGAGGCGGCAAAGATCATCCAGCCGTTCAGACCGCCCGGACCGCCGCGCATGCAGTAGCCGTATTTGCCCGGCAGCTTGGACACGGCTTCGGAGGCCTTGGTGAAATCCTCCATCGTCTTCGGCGGTTCCTTGACGCCGGCTTCCGCAAGCAGCTTCTTGTTGTAGAACATGGCGCGCAGATAGAAGCCGTAGGGCAGCATATAGGCCGTGTTGTTGACGTCACGGCCAAGGTCGAGGGCGCGCGGCGTCAGCTCCTTGGTGTGTTCCCACTTTGCAAGATAGGGCTCGAGGCTTTCGAGCATGCCGTTATTGGCGTAGAGCGACAGCCAGGTATCCGGCATTTCCATCACATCAGGCACGTCGCCGGCCGAAACCATGGTCGCGAACTTCTGGAAGGCTTCGTTCCAGGGCAGCGAGATGATGTCGACCTTCGTGCCGGGATTGGCGGCCTCAAACTTGCCGACAATCGATTTCAGCGTCTCGGTGCGCTCCGGGCTGGTGATGACTTCGACGAGCTTCAGCGTCGTGTCCGCAAAAGCCGTGCCTGCCATCATCGTGGCAAAGAGCGTTGAAAGAATGAGCTTTTTCATTTTCGGTTCCCCTCCGTCGTTGTTTGTGAGGTTTGGTTATGAAGCGACCGCGATCGCTTCCTCGATATCCCTCCACAGGGCCTCGGTTCCTTCGAGGCCGATATGGAGGCGCACAGATCGCGGGCTGATGCCGAAGGCCTGCGCGGAATTCGGCTGCGCTTTCTGCTGCAGCACCACTTCGCCCGGTACGATCAGGCTTTCATGTCCACCCCAGCTTACACCCAGTTTGAAAAGCTTGAGGTGATCGGCGAAGGCTCTGACATCGATGCCTTCGCGGAATATGAAGGAGAAGAGTCCGGACGTGCCGTTCAGTCCGGCCGGCAGACGGTTGGCAAGGCCCGGATGGCAGACCTGCTCGACCACGTCGAGCGCCTGCAGGCGCTGAGCGATCGTCATGGCCGCCGTTTCATGCGCCTTCATGCGGATCGGCAGGGTGCGCAAGCCACGGATCAGCAGCCAGGCATCGAAGGGCGAAAGCTTGCCGCCGAGATAGGGATAGGATTCGGCCTTGATCCGGGCGATCATCTCCTTCGAGCCGGCAACAATGCCGGCCACGACGTCACTATGTCCCCCGAGATATTTGGAGGCCGAATGGATGACGAGGTCGACGCCGAGCGTTATCGGCCGCTGGAAGATCGGGCTTGCCCAGCTGTTGTCGATCATGGTGACGACGCCGTGCTTCCTGGCAAGCGCTGCCAGCGCGCCGACATCATGGGTTTCCATCACCCAGCTCGCCGGGCTCTCCATGTAGAAGACCTTCGCACCCGGCAGCGCCTTGGCGACAGCCTCCTCGTCGCGGCCATCGACATAGGTCACGTCGACCTTCATGCGCTTCAGGATGGTACCGAACAGGCGGAAGGCATCCGGATAGACATGCTTGACGGCGACGATACGGTCGCCCGGCTCCACGAAGCTCAAGACGGCAGACGAGATCGCCGCCATGCCGCTTGCAAAACCCAGCGCATCCTCGGCACCTTCGAGCTTTGCCAGCATTTCCTCGAACATGCGCACGGTCGGGTTGAGACCGCGCGTATAGATCGGCCGCACCTTTTCGCCGCGATAGGAGGCGATCATGTCGTCATAGTCGGAAAACGTGAAAAGCGAGGTCTGGAAGATCGGCGGTACGACCGCTTCGGCGAAGTTGCCTTCGTCATGGGCAGTGATCAGCGAGGCGAGGTCGAACGGTTCGAGGCCGTCAGTCATCGGGACATTTCCTTGATGTCTTCCTCGACCACGTCGAGGATTTTCAATGTCTCACGCCGCGCCGCTTCGGTATCCTGGGCGGCGATGGCGTTGAAAAGGGTGCGGTGGAAGGGAAAGGACCGGCGGGCAAAATCCTGCCGGTCGAAAGGATGCGTCCAGAACCGTTCGAAGGTCTCGCGCATCTGCTCGAGAAGCTGCCGGAACAGCGGATTGTGCGTGGCATCGTAGACAGCCAGATGGAAGGCCAGATCCTCCGGGCCGGATGCTCCCCTTGAAAGATGCACCCGTTCCATCTCGTCAAGCTTTTCCTCGATGACGATAAGATCTTCCGCCGTGCGCCGCCGCGCAGCCACCATGCCGGCCTCGCATTCGATGCCGCGGCGCACCTCCAGCGTCTGCAGCAGCACATCGCGCAGATGCGGCGTCTCGAAGGAAAGCGGCACATGGATCGTGTCGCGAGAAACCGGTTTCAGCAGATAAGTCCCGCTGCCCTTGCGCGTCTCGATTACGCCGAGCGCCTGAAAATGCCGGATTGCCTCGCGAATGGTGGAGCGCCCGACGGCAAGGGCGGCCATCAACTCGCGTTCGGCCGGTAGCCGATCACCCGCCTGAAGCCGGGCATCCTCGACATAATGCGCCAGAGCGTCCGTCACCTGCCTGGCGCGGTCGATCGCCGGAAGCGGCCGGATCACCGGCCTGTCGCTGTCATTTGCCTTCATGGTTCCCCAAATTCTTTTCCAAGGCAGCCGACCTTCAAAATTGGTCTGACATCTTAGCATTTCTCAAAGGGCCGGCGCCGTCAAGGCGGTCGTGTGTGGAAAAGGCAATTCCCTTTCGCCTGAGCATCCGCGACACAACGGGACGCCGCACCGAATTCCTCCGGACCGTCAATGCTGACGATAGTTTGAGATGACCTTGGAAGGCAGGAGCCTTATGAATGGACATCACCGCTTTCACCACCAAGACCCATTGAAAGGATCGCCATCATGTCCATCCACAGAGCGTCCCTTGCCATAGTCGCGGGCGCGACCATGCTGGCCGGTGCAGCCTTCGCGCAGATGCCGGCGCAACAGCCCGATGCCAAAGCCTTCAAATTGGGATCCTTCGATCTCGTGGCCTTGCATGACGCCCAGTTCGTCCTGCCGAACGACGGCAAGGTCTTCGGGGTCGGTCACAGTCCGGAAGAAACGGCCGAAGTCCTCAAAGGCGCCGGCGCACCGACGGACACCGTGACGCTCAGCGTCGATGCGCTGCTCGTCAAGATGCCGGAGCGACTGGTGCTGATCGACACCGGCGTCGGCGGCGCGCTGCAGCAAAGCCTCTCGCAGGCCGGCTACAAATCCGCCGACGTCACAGACGTGCTGATCACCCATTCGCATTCCGACCATGTCGGGGGACTGGTAAAGGATGGCAAACTGGCCTTTCCGAACGCGACCATACGCCTGTCAGCCGCCGAGTGGGAATTCGCCAGGAAGAACGACAAGCTTGCCGATGTCGTCAAGACGGTCGAGGGCCATGTGAAGACGTTCGAGCCGGGTGCCGAGGTGGCCCCTGGCATCACCTCGGTGGAATTGCCGGGCCATACGCCCGGCCATGTCGGCTATCAGATTGCCTCGGGGGACGAGAAGATGCTCGATATCGGCGACACGGCACACAGCTCTATTGTCTCTTTGGCCAAGCCGGACTGGCCAATTGGCTTCGACACCGACGCCCCGACTGGCGAAAAGAACCGGATCGGGACGCTGACGACCCTTGCACAGTCGCAGGAACTCATCTTTGCCCCTCACTTCCCCTTCCCCGGGGTCGGCCATATCCAGTCGGACGGCGACCACTTCAAGTGGGATCCGACACTTGCGGCCGGCAAGTGAGCAATGGGCTTTGCAAGGCAAACGCCGAAGCAGGCCATGTGATCTCAAATCGAAACGGCGGCCCAAGGGGCCGCCGCCGATCAAATCCGGGGAATATGCCTGACAGGTAGCAGGCTTAAGCGACGTTCGACTGCCGCTTCGGCAGCTTCCAGCCCGGACGTGCGAAATGGCAGGTATAGCCGTTCGGGATGCGTTCGAGATAATCCTGATGTTCCGGCTCGGCCTCCCAGAAATCGCTGACGGGAACGACTTCCGTCACCACCTTGCCCGGCCAGAGGCCGGAGGCATTTACATCGGCGATCGTATCCTCGGCCGTCTGCCGCTGATTTTCATCGACATAGAAGATCGCCGATCGATAGCTGGTGCCAATGTCATTGCCCTGGCGATTGACCGTGGTCGGATCGTGAATCTGGAAGAAGAATTCCAGGATGTCGCGATAGCTCGTCTTTTGCGGATCGAAGATGATTTCGATCGCTTCGGCATGGCTGCCGTGATTACGATAGGTGGCGTTGCGAACTTCGCCGCCCGTATAGCCGACGCGCGTGGAAACGACGCCGGGAAACCGTCGAATAAGGTCCTGCATTCCCCAGAAGCAGCCGCCAGCAAGTACCGCACGTTCTGTCGTCATAGAATGTCCTTTCCTGATGCGCGAGATGGACGTGAATCGTCAGGTGCGCTTCGCTGACGCCTATATGGGTACTCGGCCCAATGATCGCCAGTCCGCAACAGCGGTATCACGGACTTTCCCGAGACACCGCCGGAACACCGGACGACCTTTTACTCGCGCGGGCGGGCCTCGCCTTACCTCGCAAACAAGGTCTTGAATTGTGTCGGCTGGCAGCGGAGATACTGATTGGCCACTTTCACCTGTCCGCCGAGCTCGGCGGCGGCGTGCCACGGCCAGCGCGGATCGTAAAGGATGGCGCGGGCAAGCGCGATCAGGTCCGCATCACCGGTTGCAACGATAGCCTCTGCCTGCGTCGGTTCGGTAATCAGGCCAACGGCAATGACCGGCATTTTGACGGCGCTCTTGATCGCGCGGGCGAGCGGCACCTGGTAGCTCGGGCTGACCGGGATCGCCTGAGAGGGATGCAGGCCGCCGCTCGAGACGTGGATGGCACTGCAGCCCCTTTCCTCGAGCATCCCGGCAAATTCGACACTCTCTGAAATCTCCAGACCGCCTTCGACCCAGTCGGTGGCGGAAACGCGCATCGTCACCGGCCGGTCGGAGGGAAAGGCATCCCTTACAGCTTCGAGAACTTCCAGCGGGAACCGGGCGCGGTTTTCCAGCGAACCGCCATATTCGTCGGTGCGCCGGTTCGACAAGGGCGACAGGAACTGGTGCAACAGATAGCCATGGGCACCGTGGATCTGAACGGCGTCGATGCCGATCCTCGCCGCCCGCTGCGCGGCAGCGGCAAAGGCATCACGCACGCGCTTCATACCATCCCGGTCAAGTGCGGTCGGCGGCACGTAGTTCGGGTTGAAGGCGATGGCGGAAGGCGCTTCGGTCTGCCATCCGTTCGGATCGGTCGGCGGAAACTGGCGGCCGCCTCTCCAGGGAACCTCTGTCGAAGCCTTGCGGCCGGCATGTGCCAGTTGCACGGCAATCGGCATGTCCGACCACTTCCTGATGCTCTCGAGCGTGCGGGCCATTGCGGCTTCGGAGGCGTCATCATAGAGGCCGACATCGGCAAAGGTGATGCGTCCCTCTGGAACGACAGCGGTCGCCTCGATGGTCAGGAGCGCTGCGCCGGAAAGTGCCAGCTGCCCGAGATGGATCAAATGCCAATCCGTCATGCAGCCGTCGACGGCCGAATACTGGCACATGGGCGCAATCACGATACGGTTGGCGAGTTCGAGATTGTGCACGGCGAAGGGAGAAAACAGGACGGGTTGGGACATGGCGTTCCTCCAAGCGGAATTCGGTTGTCTCGGCTTATAGCACTCTATCGGATCTTCACGACGGTTAGCAGAGCTTCCGGCTGTCAGGAACTGTTCTTTGGTGTGGGTCCCTATTGCGAAAAGGCCCCGCGATGCAGCTTCGTCCGATTGTTGCGTCACATGCAACAAAGCCTTTAGCAGAACGTCGGTTCAGTCGCGTTGCGGCCGGCTATATCGTGTCGGGGGAGTGTCCCGCGGGCTCGAAACAGTCCGAAAGAGACGATGCTATTGGCAGCCTCGGAAAATGATATGCGCAAAGACCTTGTGACCCCGCTCATGCGCATCCAGATCGAGCTTGCACTTGCCGTTTCGCGACGCGATTTCGCCGCTCTTCGATCCCTTGAGATCGAGGCGAAACACATGGCGCTCAGCGGAGCGGAAATCGATGCAGCAAAACGCGGAGGCAGTTTCGACCTGTTTGCCGACATCGCCGTCAAATTCGCGCTGGCGATCGACGTGGGTGACGAAGAAGCGGGCGCGACCGCCAGGCGGCAACTTGCAGCTTTCGGCATTCCCGACATCGCTTCGCAACTGCGCGCCCTGGTCACGAGACCGGAACTGTCGCCGGCGAATGAAAGACCGCCATTCGGCGGCCTGGTCCGATCGGACCGATAGATTGCGATCGGGCCAAAAGCGTTTAAACCTCTGTCTTTGACTTCAGCTTTTCTGGACGACGTGAACCGCATGGACCGATGGCAGGCAATGAGGGTCTTCGTGAAGGTCGCGGAGGCCGAGAGCTTTGCAGAGGCAGGGCGACAACTCCACATGAGCCCTCCGGCAGTGACGCGTATCGTGTCCGCGCTGGAGGACGTTATCGGCGCGCGCCTTCTGACGCGCACGACCCGGTCCGTCAAACTGACGGAAGCCGGTGCCCGCTATCTTGCAGATTGCCAGAGGCTTCTCGCCGACCTCTCGGAGGTGGAAGCTGCCGCAGCCGGCGCCTACGGCAAACCGACTGGCACGCTTACCGTCACGACCTCAGCCATGTTCGGCACGATGTTCGTCCTGCCGCTGATGAGCGAATATCTGGATCTCCATCCCGATGTGACCGGTCGTGGCCTGTTCGTCGATCGGGTCGTAAACATGGTTGACGAAGGCATCGACGTTGCGATCCGCATCGGCCATCTGCCCGATTCCGGACTTACCGCGACACGCGTCGGCAAGGTGAGACGCGTCATCTGCGGATCCCCTTCCTATTTCGAGAAGCATGGCGTGCCGATGACCCCCGACGATCTGTCGGACCATCGCATTGTCGCTTCAACCAGCGCGTGGACGTCGCTTGAATGGCGTTTCGGGGTGCAGAAGAAGTCGACCATCCGCGTCACCCCCCGTCTCTTCTGCAGCACCAACGAGGCCGCGATTGCGGCGGCGGCTGGCGGCTGGGGTTTGACGCGCGTCCTGTCCTATCAGATTGCGCCGCAGCTTGAGGCTGGTGAGCTGCGTACGATCCTGTCCGACTATGAAGAGGAAGCCTTGCCGATCCATGTCGTTCATCCGGAAGGACGCCATGTTTCGGCAAAGGTGCGGAGTTTCATCGACTTTGCCGTAGCAAGGCTGAGGTCCAACAGGCACTTCAACTAGAAGCGAAAGACCCGCGTATTCATCAGTGAATGCGCGGGTCTTTCGTGCAAGCGGCTGTTACCTCGCGACCTTGCGGTCGAGGAAGTCGTGAATGAGTGGCGCCATCTCGTCCAGCTTGTCTTCCAGGGCGAAATGGCCGGTGTCGAGGATATGCATTTCGGCATCCGGCAGGTCACGCAGATAAGGGTGCGCGCCTTCCTCCGGGAAAATCTTGTCGTTCTTGCCCCAGACGATCAGCGTCGGCGGCTTGCGTTCACGGAAGAAGGCCTGAAACTGCGGGTAGAGCGGAACATTCGTGCCGTAGTCGTGGAAGAGATCGAGCTGGATATCCTTGTTTCCCGGCCGGTCGAGCAGCGCCTGATCGTGAACCCAATTGTCGGGGCTGATGCGGGTGAGATCCTTGACGCCATCCGTATACTGAAACTTGGTCGTCTCGAGGACCACGAGATTCGACAGCGCCTCGCGCTTTTTGCTGGAGCCGTCAGCCCAGTAAGCCTTGATCGGATCCCAGAATTCGCGCAGGCCCTCTTCATAGGCGTTGCCGTTCTGGACGATCAGCCCGCTTACCCGTTCCGGATACTTGAGAGCCAGTCGGTAGCCGACCGGGGCGCCGTAATCCATGACATACATGGCATACGACTTGGCGCCGAGTTGCGTCATGAGCGTGTCGACCATGTCGGCATAATGGCCGAACGTATAGGCGAACTTGGTGTGATCGGGTGCGTCGGTCTGGCCGAAACCGGGATAGTCGGGGGCGATCACGTGATAGCGATCGGCAAGCAGCGGAATGAGATTGCGGAACATGTGCGAGGATGTCGGAAAGCCGTGCAGGAGCAGGACGACCGGGCCGTCGGCCGGCCCGGCCTCGCGGTAGAACATGTTCACACCGTCGATCTCGGCCGTGCGATAGTGGACCGTTGCCGGTGCTTGCCGGACGACGGCAGCCTGCTTGGCAGGGGCGGCAACTGCGTGAGAAAGAGGAGCGAAGCTGGCGGTTGCCAGCATCAGGGAAAGGATCAGTCGGTTCATCTCAATTCTCCTTTTAACGAAATCCGCCAACAATCCTTGCTGGCCCGCCGCCAACAATAGCTACTCACCGGAATCCGTTAATCGACAGAATGCGGAAGTTATTATTCCGATTACTGGAATAATTATTCCCAAGACCGAGGCCACGACGTTACCCGACTCCGGGGTCGACACGCAGACGACAACACGATCCGCCCTAACAGTCCCGGACTGTCGTGCAGTTCCACTCGGTCATGATGTGTTATATGCATAGCGGCATCGGAGCCCACCCACCCCGATGCCAGATCAGGGGATTTAAATGGTCGAAAAGATTGCCCCCACCTCACCGGCCGCGGCTTCCTCGGCGACGCACATAAACCATAGTACCTCCATCGGCTCCGAGCCGGACAATGCCTGGGTCGCCGGGCGGCAGGCGGAAATCACCGCCGGCAGAGAGGGAAAAGGCGGGCATCACGCCAATGCCGGCGACGAAGAGCGCACCGACGGCAACGAGGATCCTGCGGCCGATCGGCATCTCGACCATCATTCCACGCAGTCGCACCCGGACGAGACCAGCCGGGATGAGGAACGCCTCTCCGGCGAAAGCGACCGCATCGGTACCGGCAACCTTGATGAGGATGTACCGTTCGGCGAGCACACCGGATATCTGTAAGTGATTGCGATCGCACGCTGACAGGCTCACCGCGCCCCGCCTTCGGTCGAAAGCCGGCTCATCATTATTGCCGCAATTGCCCTTCCGGCTGTTCCCGGCCAAAGTCTTTTACATGTGAGAAAACCTTTTCCCACTTGACAATTTTTCTGGGAAAAGCTTTTCTCACCGCAAGTTCTAGGGAGGAGCGACTGGACACGACGGGAGGAAAAAGAGGCAGGATCACCATCCACGATGTCGCGGCAGCGGCCGGCATCAGCATCTCGACTGCATCGAAGGCGCTGAACGACACGGGCCGGATGGGGCTGGAGACGCGAGAGCGGGTCAAGCGCATCGCGGCAGAGATCGGATACCGGCCGAACGCTCTGGCAAGGGGTCTGCTCAGCAAACGCAGTTTCACGATCGGACTTCTGACCAACGATACTTATGGCCGGTTCACGCTGCCGGTCATGGCGGGCATATCCGATGCCCTCGTCGACCACGGTGTTTCGGTCTTTCTGTGCGCCATCGAAGAGGACCCGGCGCTGGCGCAGATTCATGTCGAGGCGATGCTCGACAAACAGGTTGACGGCATTATCGCGACAGGAAAGCGTCTGGACAGACGGTTGCCGCTCGATCTGTCGAACCTGAACGTACCCGTCGTCTACGCCTTCACGGAGGGGGCGCCGGGAAGCGTAACCTTCCGCTCCGACGATGCGCAGGGTGCGCAGCTTGCCGTCGAGTGGTTGGCAAAGCTTGGACGCAAACGCCTTGTGCATGTCACGGGGCCGGAGAGTTTCTTCTCGGTGCGCGAGCGCGCCAATGCCTATCGCAAGGTGGCGGGCGGGCAGCAGCAGGTGCTTTTCGGGGTCTGGTCCGAAAGCTGGGGCCACGAGGCGGTGGCGAAATTGTGGAGCGGCGGCGAGAGGCCCGACGGCATCTTCTGCGGCAACGACCAGATTGCACGCGGTGTCATCGACGCGCTGCGCGAGCGCGGCGTCCGGGTGCCGCAGGATGTTTCGGTGGTGGGATTCGACAATTGGGAGATCGTCGCCGCCCAGACCCGGCCGCCGCTGACAACGGTGGACATGGAATTGAAGGAACTGGGGCGGCAGGCCGGATTGACGGTTCTGGCGCTTGCGGAGGGACGCTCGGTGGAGCCCGGCATCAGGAAACTGCCATGCCGTCTCGTCGTGCGGCAATCGTGCGGGGGTGACACCCTCGGAATATAGCAACGGCGCGAAGGAGACGCGCCAACTTGGGAGGAGAGCCATGATGAAGCGTCTATTGGTGGCAACGAGCCTTGCCACACTCTGCCTGGTCTCGACGGCCTCGGCTGCCGAGAAGATCGAAATGTGGGTCCGGTCCGGAATCGGCGACGCCTTCAAGAAGGTCGTCGAGTCCTACAATGCAAGCCATGAAAACCAGGTCGTCGCAACCGAAGTGCCCTTCAGCGAACTGGTGCAGAAATACGCAACCGCAATTGCCGGCGGCCAGGCGCCTGACGCCCTTTCGATGGACCTGATCTATAACCCGGCCTTCGCCGCCGCCGGCCAGCTGGAAGATCTGACCGACTGGGCCAAGAGCCTGCCCTATTTCAATTCGCTGTCGCCGTCGCATGTCAAACTCGGCACCTACGAGGGCAAGATCTACGGTCTGCCGCTGTCTGTCGAAACCTCTGTCTTTGCCTGGAACAAGGACCTTTACAAGAAGGCCGGTCTCGACCCGGACAAGGCGCCCACGACCTGGGAGGAAATCGAAGCCAATGCGGAAAAGATCCGCAAGCTCGGCGACGACACTTACGGCTTCTATTTCTCCGGCGGCGGCTGCGGCGGCTGCATGATCTTCACCTTCACCCCGCTTGTCTGGGGCGCCGGCGCCGATATTCTCTCCGAAGACAGCAAGACGGCGACGCTCGATACGCCGCAGATGCGCAAGGCCGTCGGCTACTATCGCGACATGGTCAAGAAGGATCTCGTCCCCGCAAGTGCGGCAAGCGATAACGGCACGAACTTCCTGACCTTCACCAACGGCAAGATCGGCCAGCAGAGCCTCGGCGCCTTCGCCATCGGCACGCTGGTTACGCAATATCCCGATATCAATTTCGGCGTGACGCTGATCCCGAGCGTCGACGGCAAGGCTTCCTCCTTTGCCGGCGGCGATAATTTCGTCATCACCAAGGGCACGAAGAAGATCGATGCCGTCAAGGAATTCCTCGAATATATCTATTCGATGGACGGCCAGAAGGTCATGGCGAAATATGGCAGCCTGCCGACGCGCGGCGACATTGCCGACCAGGTCCTTGCCGGCCTCGATCCGCGCATGCAAGTGGGCCTCAAGGCGATCTCGATTGCCAAGACACCCTACACGCTGCAGTTCAACGACTTGATCAACAGCGCCAACGGCCCCTGGGCAACCTTCACCAACGCCGCAATCTTCGGCGATGACGTCGATGGCGCCTTCTCGAACGCTCAGTCCGAGATGCAGTCCATCATCGACAGCGGCCAATAACTCTCCCGGCCGTGGGCCGGGGGACGGTGGCTGTTCCCCGGCCGATCCACAGACTGAGCTTTTTTAAGATGCGGAGGTTTCGATGACCGGTTCCGGTCCACAGCGTACGCGCGCTGCCCGAAAACGGCGGAGGTCGCAATGGCGCGGCTTTCTTTATATCGCGCCGGCCATGGCGCTCGTCATCGTCTTCTTCGTGATGCCTGTTCTCTTCACAGGCTGGATGAGCCTGCACAACTGGCCGCTGATGGGGGCGGCGCGCTGGATCGGCTTTGCCAATTATATCCGCATGTGGAACGACAGCCGCTTCATGGCGGCCCTGAATTTCACCGCCTACTATACCGTCATCGTGACAATCGCGATCTTTGCGGTCGCCTTCCCCCTGGCGATCTTCGTCGAGAAGGAACGCCGCTTCGTCAGCACCTACCGGACGATCATCTTCCTGCCCGTCGTGGTCGGCCTCGCAACGGCATCGCTGCTCTGGGTCTGGCTTGCCAATGTCGATAGCGGCTTCTTCGGCCCGGCCCTTCGCGCCCTCGGCCTCGTCGAGCGCAGCCCCAATATCATGGCGAGCTTCGATACCGCCTTCGCGACGATCATCGTCATGGTCGTCTGGAAGATCGCCGGTTTCACGATGATCATTCTGCTGACCGGCCTGCAGGCCATTCCGTCCGAACTGACGGAGGCCGCCCGCATCGATGGCGCCGGCCGCTGGCAGCGCTTCCGGCACCTGACGCTGCCGCTGATGCGCAAGACGATTGCGCTGGCGCTGATCGTTTCGGTCACAGGCTCGATCCTCGCCTTCGACCAGTTCTACATCATGACCTCCGGGGGGCCGCAGAACAAGATGATCTCGGTCGTCTACTATATCTTCAACCAGTCCTTCGTATCCTTCAATCTGGGCTACGGATCCGCCCTTTCGATCGTGCTTCTGGCAATCCTGGTGGCGATCTCCATCGTCCAGCTCTGGCTGTTGCGTGTCGGGGAGGAACGTTGATGGTCTCCTCCAGGCAGCGGCGCGCCCGCAAGCGTTTCAGGTCGCAATCGGCCTATCATGTCGCCGGGATCGCGATCTCGATCTTCTTCCTGGCGCCTTTCATCATCACGCTGCTCGCCTCTTTCCGGCACGGTACGGAAGCCAGCCTGCCGCCGCTGCCGCCATGGCCGACGACCGGGTTCAGCTTCGACGCCTATGCGCTGCTCGATACGTTCGGCGCCGGCATCTGGCAGCACATGATCAACTCGCTCTTCGTTTCGCTGGCGACGGTGCTGCTGACGGTCACGGTGAGCCTGCTCGCCGGCTACGGCTTCTCGCGCTACCGCTTTCCCATGAAGAACGCGCTCTTCGTGCTGATCATCGCAACGCTGATGATCCCGTTCCAATCGATCCTGACGCCGCTCTTCATCATCCTGGCGAGGCTCGGCCTCAACAATTCCCTGCTCGGCCTCACCCTCGTTTATGTCACGCTGCAGCTGCCCTTCTCCGTCTTCATGATGCGCAACGCCTTCGACGCCGTGCCGAAGGAGATCGAAGAGGCGGCGCGCATCGATGGCGCACGGGACCTTAAGCTGTTGATCCGTGTGCTGCTGCCGCTGGTGCTGCCAGGCATTGCAACGGTCGCGATCTTTGCCTTCCTCAATGCCTGGAACGAGTTCCTGGCCGCCCTCGTGCTGCTCTCCAGCAACGAGAAATACACGCTTCCCGTTCTCATGACGGCGGTGCGCGCCGGCCGCCTCGGCGCCATCAACTGGGGCGCGGTCCAGGCCGGCGTCATCGTCATGACGATCCCCTGCCTGATCGTCTTCCTGCTCCTGCAACGCTACTACATGCGCGGGCTGATGGCCGGCGCGGTGAAATAACGATCTTTCAACGAAATGGATGAAGCCATGAACAAGCTGAAGAGAGACCGCCAGTTCCGTCCCCTGCCCGTACCGAGCGTCGAGCTGCACGGTCTGTTTGGCGATCGCCAGGATGCAATCTGCGATTCCACCGCCGAAACGCTGCTCGACCGCTGCGTCGAGGCCGGCATGCTGCAGGCGATCGACGTCACCCAGCCGAGCCCCGGCGTGGTCATCCCGATCGGTCCCTGGGGCGGGTCGACGCAGATGTTCTGGGACAGCGACCTCGGCAAATCGATCGAGACCGTGGCCTATTCGCTCTACCGCCGGCCCAATCCGAAGCTTGAGGCACGCGTCGATCAGATCATCGACATGTATGAGAAACTGCAGGACGAGGACGGCTATCTCAACGCCTGGTTCCAGCGCGTGCAGCCGGGACGGCGCTGGACGAACCTGCGCGACCATCACGAACTCTATTGCGCCGGCCACCTGATCGAGGGCGCCGTTGCCTATTACCAGGCGACCGGCAAGCGGAAACTGCTCGACATCATGTGCCGTTACGCCGATTACCTGATCACCGTCTTCGGCCATGGCCCTGGCCAGATCCCCGGCTATTGCGGCCATGAGGAGATTGAACTGGCGCTCGTCAAGCTGGCGCGCGTGACCGGCGAGAAGAAATATCTCGACCTCTCCAAATTCTTCATCGACGAGCGCGGCACCGAGCCGCATTTCTTCACCGAAGAGGCCATACGCGACGGCCGCAACGCGGCCGATTTTCACCAGAAGACCTATGAATACGGCCAGGCGCATGTGCCGGTGCGCGAACAGAAGAAGGTGGTCGGCCACGCGGTGCGCGCCATGTACCTTTATGCCGGCATGGCCGATATTGCCACGGAATATAACGACGACACGCTGACGGCAGCCCTCGAAACGCTCTGGGACGACCTGACGACCAAGCAGATGTACATCACCGGCGGCATCGGCCCGGCCGCCGCCAACGAGGGTTTTACCGACTATTACGACCTGCCGAACGAAAGCGCCTATGCCGAAACCTGCGCCTCGGTCGGCCTCGTCTTCTGGGCGAACCGCATGCTCGGCCGCGGCCCGAACCGGCGCTATGCGGATATCATGGAACAGGCGCTCTATAACGGCGCCATGGCCGGGCTTTCGCTCGACGGCACGCGCTTCTTCTACGAGAATCCGCTGGAGAGCGCCGGCAAGCACCATCGCTGGATCTGGCACCATTGCCCCTGCTGCCCGCCGAACATCGCCCGCCTGCTCGCCTCCGTCGGCTCCTACATGTATGCGATCGCCGAGGACGAGATTGCCGTCCACCTCTACGGAGAAAGCAAGGCACGCTTCGATCTTGCCGGCGCCAAGGTCGAGCTTTCACAGCAGACCCGTTACCCCTGGGATGGCGCTATCCGTTTCGACCTTGCGCTCGACCGCCCCGCTCACTTCGCGCTGTCGCTGCGCATTCCGGAATGGGCCGATGGTGCTGCGCTCTCCGTCAACGGCGAGAGGCTCGATCTGTCATCGGTGCTGGTCGATGGTTATGCCCGCATCGAACGCGACTGGAAGAGCGGCGACAGGGTCGATCTGTCCATCCCGCTGACGGCCCGCAAGCTCTTCGCCAATCCGCTGGTCCGCCAGGATGCCGGCCGCACCGCGCTGATGCGTGGCCCGATGGTCTATTGCATCGAGGAGACCGATAACGGCGCCGGACTGAACGGCATTTCGCTGTCGGCCGATGTGTCCCAGGCGAAAACGTCGGAAATGTCCGGCCTCCGCGGTGCAGTCGCCCTCGAGCTTCCCGTCAGCCGCGATACGGCCGATTGGGGTTCGGCGCTCTACCGCACCTCTCCGCCGGCGACAAAGCAGGCAAGCGCGCGCTTCGTGCCCTATCCTTTCTGGGACAATCGCGAGCCGGGCGAGATGCTCGTCTGGGTGAGAGCCGGCGAGGCGCGCGGTGAATAACATGGCGGATACGGGCGTTGTGCTGACCGAAATTCGCAAGAGTTTCGGCAATCTGCAAGTCATCCATGGCATCGACCTCACCATAACGGAGGGATCCTTCGTCGTTTTCGTCGGCCCCTCGGGATGCGGAAAATCGACGCTCCTGCGCATGATTGCCGGGCTGGAAGATGTCACGGACGGGGAAATCGAGATCAAGGGCCGCAATGTCACCGATCTCGATCCTTCCGATCGCGGCATCGCCATGGTCTTCCAGTCCTACGCGCTTTATCCGCATATGAGCGTGCGCGACAACCTCGCCTTCGGCCTGAAAATGGCAAGGACGCAGGCCTCGGAGATCGAGGCCCGCGTCAAGGCGGCCTCGGCCATCCTGAAGATCGACCACCTGCTCGACCGCCGGCCGGGACAGCTCTCGGGCGGCCAGCGGCAGCGCGTGGCGATCGGCCGCGCGATCGTGCGCAAGCCGGAGGTCTTCCTCTTCGACGAACCGCTGTCCAACCTCGATGCGGAACTGCGTGTCTCGATGCGCATCGAAATTGCCAGGCTCCACCGTGAGCTCGGCAATACGATGATCTATGTCACGCACGACCAGACCGAAGCCATGACGCTTGCCGACAAGATCGTCGTGCTGCGTGACGGGCGGATCGAACAGGCGGGGACACCGCGCGAGATCTATGAGCGGCCCAACAATGTCTTCGTCGCCGGTTTCATCGGTTCACCCCGCATGAACCTTCTGGAGGCAAGCTGGGCAGGCGACGGCAGCATTCTGGTGGCCGGCAACCGCATTCGCTCTCCGATCGGCGGTGCCGGCCTGACACCGGGCCAGAAGATCACCCTCGGCGCGCGACCGGAACATCTTGCTATCGTCGCCGGACCGCAGGACGAGGCGCTGCTGGCGAGGGTCGATTTCGACGAATATCTCGGCGGCACCCAATTTCTCTATTGCCAGCTTGGTGACGGTCAGCCCCTGACCGTCGAATATAGGGGATCCTCCGATATCGAGACCGGCAGCCAACTCGCCTTCAGCAGCGATCCCGCCCATCTGCATGTGTTCGATGCCGATGGCATGCGCCTCGACAAATAAACACGGGCAGCTGTAGGCTGCGCCCCGTTCGCTCGAACCGGTCCCCGATGCCCGAACAGGTTTCGAGGCGACAGATGCCGGTCGATGGGAACGGGTCTTTCGCTGGAGGACAGCCCCGTCTGTCGTGTCGCCTTGATCGTTTTCCTGGATTTCGAGGCCTCGTCCCTCAGCAAGAAGAGCGTTCCGATCGAAATTGCCTGGGTGTTCGAAGACGGCCGTTCTCACTCCGCCCTGATCCGGCCCGCCGCCGATTGGGACGACTGGGCAGCAGACGCAGAAGCAATTCACGGGATTTCGCGAGAGTTGCTTGCCTCGGAGGGCGTGCCGGTGGAGCAGATCGCTCGTGAAATGATCGAGGTCCTGACCGGCCACGATCTTTATGCGAGCGCCCCTTCGTGGGATGGAAAATGGCTGAGCGTTCTCCTGCGCGCCGCCGGCTTTCCTCGGCATGCGCTGCGGCTCGGCAAATCGCGCGATGCCTTTATGGCCACAGCGCGCGACGTAGCCGGAGCGGCCGTCACGGAGACAGAACTATCGACGCTCGTCGACGACATCGTCGAGGAGAGCAAGGAGGCCGTCCCGGCGCATCGAGCATTGGCGGACGCCATGCTTGAGCTTACCCGATGGAAGCTTGTGCGCGAGGCGGCCAGAAAGCGGATGGCGACAGGCAGCTAGAGCCTTTCCTGGCTAGATTGAAGCACCCAGCGCGCAAAATCCGCAGCCGGGGGCGCAAGCCGGTCGAAACTGCGGGCAACCAGCCAATAGGCGCCGTTCGGAACTGTAAGGTCGAAGAGCTGGCGCAAGCGGCCGGCGCGGATTTCCTCCTCTGCAAAGGCCGCATCCATTAGTGCAACGCCCTGGCCACGCAGCGCCGCCTGCAGGACCAGCCCATCATCGGCATAGACCGGCCCCCTCGCCGTCTCGGGCATGGCGATACCGGCCGCCTCAAACCACCGGCTCCAAGCGTCGCGGTTTTCCTCATGTAAAAGCCCGTAAGCAAAAATGTCGCGCGGAGAAGAGATCGGCGGGCCGCGCTCCAGAAGATCGGATGCAATCACCGGCAGCATGCGCACATCGAGCAAGTGCCGGCTTTCTGTCCGCGGCCATGCCGTAACGGTAGCGCTGTGCCTGATCGCCAGTTGTGCCTGGCCGGTGCGGAACTCGACAAGCCGCGAATCCGCATCGAGCAAGACTTCTATGTCCGGGTGAAGCCTACGGAATTCCGGCAGGCGCGGCACCAACCAGCAGGCGGCAAAGGAAGGCTCCACACTGATCTTCAGATCGGTGGAGCGTGAAGTGCCTAGAATATCCTCCAGACACTCGTCAATCCGGTCGAAGGAAGATGTCAGCACGGATAGCAGCGTCCGGCCACTGGCCGTCAGGGCGACGCTCCGATGCCGGCGCTCGAAGAGCGGCTCACCCAACAGGTGTTCCAGCTCACGGATCTGACGGCTGACGGCCGCCTGCGAGATGAACAGCTCCTCGGCCGCACGCGTGAAGCTTTCAAGCCGCCCCGCCACCTCGAAGCTGCGCAATGCCGTCAGAGGCAGCCGACCACGCTTCATCCTATAACCTCAGGTCATTCGAAGCGAACGATAAGCTTGTTTGAAGACCGGGCGCAAGGGGAGGAGAACAGTTGGGAAAGGAGAATAGCCATGTGGAAGCAGATCATCTCCGTCCTGATCGATGCCCTTCAGCTCGTCACCTTCACATCGCACGGCAAGAACAACCGTCGGCGGCCGGACTGCTGAACGCGAACCTAGCGCTCGCCTGGATCCTCCATGCGGGCGGCCAGTTCCGCAGAACGGTATCGGGCCGGCGTTATGCCGCGGCGACCTTTGAAAGCCTTGCCGAATGCGGCTTCCGATTCATAGCCGACCTCCGCAGCGATATCCGCAATCGTCCGCCGCGTCCGGACCAGCAGGTCGCTTGCCAGCATCATCCTGATATCGGTCAGGAATGCACCCACCGTCATTCCTGCGCGCTCACGAAATTGTCGGGCGTAGGTGGCCCGCGACATGGCCGAATGGCGAGCAAGTTCATCGATCGTCCAGGGAAAGGCGGGCGAGGACATCATTGCCGCGGCGGATTTGCCGAGCCTTGCATCGCCGAGCAATTGCAGCAGCCCAGACGACGCGACGGGCGACGCCCTGCCTGCCCGCACCGCCATGATGAAGAGCGAAAGGCAGGTTGCGGTGATGATCGCCAATGCTCCCGGCTTCTCCTCAGCCGTTTCCCTGTAAAGCATGGCGACCAGGGTCTTCAGCAATTCCTCCGATTCCGCGGCGAGCGATACGTGAAAGACGTCGGGAAGACTGTCGAGCAGCAGGGCGGCCGATCCCGGGGCGCAATCGAAATGACCGCAAAGAAGGTCAAGGTCGGCGTCGCCGTCGCCGTTTTCGCGCAAAGGCAACATGCCGCCCGTCGTAACACGCAAAGGCCCTGTCTCGCCCCGTGGCCGCAAACCGACGATCACATGCGCATCCCCTCGCGGCAGCAGCAGGAAATCGCCGGAACGCAGGGTGATCTCGCGACCGGAGCGGAGACGAATAAGACAATCTCCGCCAAGGATGAGGTGGAACGGCAGCGTGCCGGTCGCCGCCGGCTCATGATCGATCGCGAATGTGCCCTGCAGGCGACAGCGGATGTCGAGCGTTGGCTTCAGGCGGGCAAGTTCGATAAGGCGGCTTAAAACATCCATGAGACGATCGCGCTAGAAAATGAGCTTTCCAAGCATTCAAAGTATCGGCACCCAAGGTCATAGTCGCTTCCAACAGCCGAGGCAATGATGCCGTCGCTGATTTCAGAAGGAGTGACTGTCATGTTGGACTGGAAGGAATATCGGGGCGAACTCTTCGGCCGGATCGGCGAACTCTCCAAGGTCGTGCCCGAGACGATCAAGGGCTACCAGACCCTCTCCACCGCCGGGCAGAAGACCAATCATCTCGACGCCAAGCAGCGCGAACTGATCGCCCTTGCCGTAGCCGTGACCGTCCGTTGCGACGGTTGTATCGTGGTGCATACGACCGAGGCCCAGAAGGCAGGCGCCACCAAGGAGGAAATTGCCGAAGCCCTCGGCGTGGCGATCTCGGTGAATGCCGGTGCAGCCCTTGTCTATTCTGCCCGCGTCATGGACGCTGCGGACGCCATCGCAAAGTGAACGGACCGCCCCTCTCGCCGGCAGGACCCTGATCCTGCCGGACCAACCCGGAGAAACGAAAATGTCGCTGCCCCGCATACCCGCTGCATTCTTTGGCATTGTTCTCGGTGTTGCCGGGCTCGGCAACAGCTGGCGCGCCGCCGCTGCCGTCTGGCCCATCGCACCGGATGTGGGCGAGGCGATCAGCCTCGTCGGCTTTGCCATATGGCTCGTCCTCATCGTTCTCTATGCCGCAAAGTGGCTTGTCGCGCCGAAGGAGGCGATGGCGGAGCTGGAACATCCGATCCAATGCTGCTTCGTCGGCCTGATCGGCGTTGCGACCATGCTGGCGGGGCTTTCCATCCTTCCCTATTCGCGTATCGGAGCCGAAGCGCTTGCCCTGGCGGGCTTCGCCATCGCACTGTTCTTCCTGCTGTGGCGGACGGGGCTTCTGTGGCGTGGCGGACGTGATCCGGCCAGCAACACGCCGGTTCTTTACTTGCCGACTGTTGCCGGTTCTTTCGTGACGGCTATCGCAGCCGGCACGCTTGGCTATGCCGATTGGGGGCAGCTTGCCTTCGGGGCCGGTTTCTTCTCCTGGCTCGCGGTCGAATCCGTGCTTCTGCACCGGTTGCTGATGGCCCCTGAGCTTGCGGCGCCGCTGCGCCCCACGCTCGGCATCCAGATCGCCCCGCCTGCTGTCGGCAGCGTCGCTTATCTCAGTGTCACGACCGGAACACCCGATATGCTCGCGCATGCGATGTTCGGCTATGCCATCCTGCAGGTGCTGGTCATCACCCGTCAGCTGCCATGGATCATGCAGCAGCCTTTCGCGGCTTCCTACTGGGCCTTCACCTTCGGACTGACGGCGCTCTCGACTGCCGCCTTGCGGATGACGGCGCGCGGAGATACCGGAGCGATCGGCCATCTGGCTCCCGTGATCTTCGTGCTCGTCAATATCGCGCTTGCGCTGGTTGCGATCGCTACGCTGTGGCTGCTGATCAGAGGCAAGCTTCTTCCTGCACCCGTCCGGGCCTAGACACCCGGGCCGACGGCCGCTTTCGCCAATTCCCGCTGCAGGTCGACCACCGCCTTGATCGGCAGGTGGTCGGATGCCATGCGGGCGAGCGGGGTGTCGTGCACTTCCACGGAGGAGATGATGCCTTCGCGATTGGCAATGATGCGGTCGAGCGCCAGGACCGGCAGGCCCGCAGGAAAGCTTGGAACGGCGGGCGGCAGCGGACCGAAGGCCATCTGGAACGTATTGAGGGACGAGCGGTCGCCGAGCCGCCACTCGTTGAGATCACCAAGCAGGATGGTCGGCATTTCGTGACGGTCGCTGATGAGATCGACCAGCGTCTTTGCCTGTTGCGCCCGCGAATGGCGCAGCAGGCCGAAATGGGCAGCGATAATGCGCAGCTTCCCGCCGGCTTCCAGCTCTATTTCCGCAACCAGCGCACCGCGCGGCTCCAGCCCCGGCAGCTTCACCTGATGCACATCATGCACCAGTCCCTTGCGCACAAGCACCACATTGCCGTGCCAGCCGTGCGCCTTCACCGCCCCCGAGATCGGAACCGGAACGAGCCCGGTTTCGCGCTCCAGCCGGGCGAGATCGAGAATACCGGTGCGCTCGCCGAAGCGCGTATCGGCCTCCTGCAGCGCGATGACATCGGCATCGATCTCATGGATGACACGGCTGGTGCGTTCGGGATCAAAGCGCCGGTCGGTGCCGACACATTTATGGACATTGTAGGAGGCGATCAGCGTGCCGTCACTGCGCGGCTTCGGCCCCGCACGCCAGGCCTCGGCGCGTTTCTTCCTGTTCTTGATGGAAGCGATGATACTGGCGGGGAGACTGTCTTTCTTCTTGGCTTGCATCGGAAGGAACGCCGGCTCCGTAGCTCGAAAAGCTCTTTTCCAGGATTATAGGCAGCGCAGCAAAACTTGCCATGCCGCAATTGTGAAAACTCAAAGATATGGCGAACCCAGCCACAACACCCTTTCGAGCAGCCGCACCAGAAAGGGCCGCGACCACAGGCCCTCGAGCGTGACCGGCGTGGCCGACTTGATGGCATCGTCGATGCGCTCGTCGATTTCGGCAGCAAAGCCGGCATTCAGCACTTCGAGATCGACCTCGAAATTCAGCCGCAGCGAGCGCGGATCGAGATTCGAGGAGCCGACATAGGCCCAGGTTCCGTCGATAGAGAGAAGCTTGGAATGGCTGAAGCTGCCGGTCGAACGCCAGATGCGGCAGTAGTTCTTGACGATCTGGTCGAACTGCGCCGTCATCGCCCGGTCGACCAGAACGAGATTGTTGGCCGCAGGCACGACGATATCAACCTCCACGCCACGCCGGGCTGCCGTCGTCAGCGCGCTGATCAGTTCCCGATCCGGCAGAAAGTAAGGCGACATGATCCGGATCGACTGGCGCGCCACGGAAAAGGCACCCATCAGCATCTTGTGGTTGGTTTCCACGCTCCGGTCCGGCCCGGAAGCAACGATACGCATGAAGACCGGATCGCCGCGTTTGCGCTCCGGCCGGTCGATGCGCCAGGCCTCGCCGTTCAGAATCTCGCCCGTCGTGAAACGCCAGTCCTCGGCCGCGACGTCGAAGAGATCGGCAACGGCCGGGCCACTGATACTGAAATGCGTGTCATGGGCAAAATTCGCTCCGACCATTTCCTCGCTGAAGCCTTCGCGAATATTCATACCGCCCGTCAGCGCGGTCTTTCCATCCGCGATCAGGATCTTCCGGTGCGTGCGCAGATTTGCATAGGGCAGCCTCAGGCCCATGATGACGTTGCCGTTGAAGACGTCGACCGTTACCCCGCCCTCCTGCAGGTATCCGAGAATGCTCGGCACCGAATAGCGCGCGCCGACCGCATCGATCAGCACGCGCACCTCCACGCCGCGCCTGACGGCCGCAATCAGTGCATCGGCGATGCGAAGCCCGACCCTGTCGCGGTCGAAAATATAGGTTTCGAGCAGGATGCTGCGTTCGGCGGTTTCGACCGCCGTCTTCATCGCCGCATAGGCCTCGTCGCCGTTTTCCAGCATGTCGATGGTGTTGCCGGTCGTCAGCGGGTAGCGCGTGACGCGATCGCCAAGCGTCTGCAGGGCCGCAAAACGCCGGCCGAACTGGCTGATGACGCTATCGGTCTCCGCGTCGAATTTCTCGAGCTCGTCCAGATCGGCGGCGGGCAGCAGGGCATCGCGGCGAAGGCTCAGCGATTTGCGGCGGATGCGGTTGATGCCGGCAATCATGTAGAGCAGCGCACCGACGATCGGCGACAGGATGATGACGCCCACCCAGCCGGTCGCCGCCCGGACCTCTTCCTTGGTCATGGTGGCGTGGATCGCCGCGGCTGCCCCCATGGCAATCGAGATGACGAAAAGGATATGCGGCCAGTAGATCGACAGCAGCTGAAACATCGCCACAGGATATAGCCGTGAATCGTCTGCGTTCAATCAGCCCGCGCTTCGCTTTCTACGCGAATCTTTCAGATGTCCGGTTTGCCGGCTCGATATCGATGGCGAAGACGACCGAATGCGGCGGCAGCGCACCATTTTCAGCCGGCCGTTCTTCCTTGCCGTAGCGCTCGTAGATTACGGTGCCTGCGAGCGACGGCAAGACCAGCGCCTGCCCGGACAGATTGGCGCGCAGCGCCAGCGTCAGGTTGGCAAACTTCCACCAGATGGCGACCGCGCCTTCGGGCACTTCCAGCGCGCCGCTTTCGATCGCCCAGCTTTGCCGCAAGAGCGGCACGATATAGGTCTTGCGCACATCCAGGAGCCTCTCGACGAAAGCCAGGCCTTTCATGCCCTCTTCGCTCTCGCGCCATTGCCAGTCGAGTTTCGAACTTTCGAAGGTCGAAAGGGCATTCGGATCGGGCAGATCGGCCGCAGTCCGGCCGGCCTTCAACCCACCAAAACCCTCGGCTTCCGCCACGCGGCCCTCGCGGACCCTTCTGGCGAGCTCGCCCGTATAATCGGTGAAGAAAAAGAAAGGGCGCCTCTCCCGATATTCCTCTCCCATGAAGAGAAAAGGGATATGCGGGCAAAGCAGGAGTATCGCCGTCAGCGCATCCAGCATATCGGGATCACAAAGGCTGACCAGCCGCTCGCCGAAGGCACGGTTGCCGATCTGGTCATGGTTCTGCAGGAAATCGATAAAGGCGGTCGGCGGCAGGTAGCGACGCGCGCCGGAAGGCAGTTGCGGCGGATCGGCGCGATCCGGATAGATGAAGCCATGCTGGAGCGCCAGACGAAGCTTATGCCAGAGCTGACCGGCAAAAGGTTTGTAATGGCCGCCGGTTTCTCCGGTTGCGACAATATGGACCGCATGGTGGAAATCATCGTTCCACTCGGCCTCGTAGGCTTGGGGAGCGCCGTTCTCGTCACGAACCAGCAGTTCCACGAGATTACGCTGGTCTTCGACGACGAGATGGACCTGCCTGTCGGCGAAGGCGGCTTTCACGTCTTCGGCGATCGCCAGGAGCACGTGCTTTTCGGACGTATCATGGATCTGCTCAACGGCATCGAGCCTGAGCCCGTCCAGTCGGAACTCACCGATCCAGTAGAGCGCATTCTCGATGAAGAAACGCCGCACCGGCTCCCGCCCGAAATCGATCGCCGCGCCCCAGGGCGTCTCCCGATCCTTGCGGAAGAAACCCGGCGCGTAGCTGTGGAGATAATTGCCCTCGGGTCCGAAATGATTGTAGACGACGTCGAGCAGCACCATGACGCCGAGGCCATGCGCCGTATCGATGAAGGCCTTGAAATCGGCCGGGGTGCCGTAAGCCGAATGCGGGGCATAGTGGAGCACGCCATCGTAGCCCCAGCCGCGATTGCCGGCAAATTGCGCGACGGGCATTATTTCGACAGCCGTGATGCCGGTTTGCGCAAGATGTTCGAGCTTTTCCGCCGCAGAACGGAATGTCCCCTCGGGCGTAAAGGTGCCGATATGGATTTCACTGATGACGGCCTCCTCCCACGGGCGTCCGCGCCAGTTCGAATTCCGCCATTGGTAGCCGGGATCCACGATCAATGACGGGCCATGCACGTCGCCGGCCTGTGCCCGCGCGGCCGGATCCGGCACGGCCCTTCCGTCGGAGAGGACGAACATATAGTCGTCGCCGGCGAAGGCCTGCGCCACCGTGGCCTCGAACCAGCCGTCACCGGCATCCTGCATCGGGATATCGCGGCCGCGATGCCGCAGCGCGACCGCATTCTCGCCCTCCGCCCAAAGGCGAAAACACACGCCTCCTCCCGCAAGCAGCTCTGCGCCCCAGCGTCCCGCGCCTTGCGCCTTCGTGCCGGTCTTCGAAATCTGGTTCATCCCTCGTGCCCCGTGCGATTTCCAACCAGCATCAAATTCCTGAAGCCGCGGGTTGTTCCGAAAGATGAGCGGCAAGCCGCAGCAGGAGCGGTTGAGGAGGAAGACGGAGGAATGGCGGCCAGCGGCGTCGCGCCAAAGTTCGGCCGCATCTTCGCAGGCGAAAGCGCCGGCGCCCCCACTCTGCCTCGAATTGCGTAATATCAAGGCAACCAGGACTTGTTATTGCCTATAAATGCCGCAACGCAAAAATATTCCCGATGTACTCGGCAAATACGCTTGAAACCGGCTCCGGAGTCTGGAACTTTTCTACAAGTATCGCGTTCGGACGACGGCATGTTGTGACTGGAGATCAGCGATGGCAGAAACTCGGGAAGAGTGGATAAAAAAACGTGCATATGCCCTTTGGGAAGAAGAGGGGCATCCGACTGGGCGAGACTCCATCCATTGGGAAAAGGCAAGGGCCGAGCATGATGCGCTCAAGGGGGCCTCGAAGTCTGCGAACGGCAAGGAAGCGAAGCCGCGGGCGAAACGGACGGCAGCCGCCAAGGCCGATGCGCCGAAGCCGGCAGAGTCCGCCAACGGCGGTGAAGCCAAGGCGAAGGCAAAGCGGACAGCCACAGGCACCAAAGCCAGCGGCATCGTCAAACCGGCGCCGAAACGCGCGGCGGCTCGCAAGTCTGCTTCCTGACGAGAAATGTTAAAAATTTAATGGAAAAGGGCGCTTGAACGGCGCCCCTTAACTCTTTGTGTCACAAGTTTGAATTAGTTGCGCGCTATGAAGTTCATGAAGCGGCAGCTTCTGTGCGGGGGTGAACACAAGCCGAATGAAACGTCCGTCGGGACAGCTTTGCAAAAGAGCTGCGTCCACCCCTCGAAACGGGGAACAAGAACATGCTCCGGCTGTTTATGGGCAAGCGGAGGACGTCGTCATGAACAGCCGGTTTGCCCATGTCATCAGCATCCCAGTTCCCGCGCCCTCCGGCCGGGCTTTCCCGGCGCCGGTGTGAGGGATGGAGATGTCGCTTCTTCTCATCGCCGCCCTGCTCTACATCGGCTTTGCGCTGGGGCTTATCCTCCTCGTCGATAATATAGTCGGCGTATTTTTCCGAGATCCGCGCAAACCAATCCAGCTTCGTTCCTTCGCTTTGAGCCGCACTTTTGTCGCTTCGCAGAAGCTGGACCAGGATTAACAAATATAAAAAGCCTCCACGCGAGTAATCGGGTGTTTTGCCCGGTTAACGATATTTGCGGCTCGCCCTTTCCCTTGTGCCTCATGCCTCTATCTTGTGAGCATGGACCGGCAGACCTGACGCAGATGATGCCGCAGAGGAATGAAAGCGATATTTAATGGGAAGGGTTGGGGGCCGCTGGCCGGAAGGCGATAGCGAAATCGGAAACTTGCTGCGCCGGAACGGCCTCCATGCAGCCGGCATCGGACCGGTCGAGACATGGCCAAGTTCACTCCGGCACATCACGGAAATGGTCGTCAATTCACGCCAGCCGAAATTCGTGGCCTGGGGTCCCGAACTCGCCTTCATCTACAACGACGCCTATGTCGCGATTTTTCCGGAACGGCATCCCGCCGCCCTTGGAAGACCGTTTCAGCAGGTCTGGTCGGATATCTGGCCGCAGTTCGAGCCGATCGTGAAGGCCACGCTCGACGGCCGGTCGCAGCTCTACAGGGAACTGCGCGTTCCCATGCGGCGCGAGGGACAGACGGAAGACACGTGGTTCACCTTTTCCTACACCCCGCTGCGGGATGACGACGGCAAGGTCGCCGGCATTCTCTGCGCGACGATGGAGGTGACGGATCAGGTGCTTGCCAAACGCCGGGAGCGTATGGCGCTGGATGAGGCACGGGAAAAATCCGCAACGCTCGCCGTCGTCAACAGAGCCGGTTCGGCGATTACCGCCGAACTCAACGTCGACCGCCTGACGCAGATTGCCGTCGATGCCGGCGTCGCGTTGACGGGCGCCGAATTCGGCGCCTTCTTCTACAATGTCGATGACGGCGAAGGCGGCAGCTATATGCTTTACGCGCTGTCGGGCGTCGACCGGAAACATTTCGACAAGTTTCCAATGCCGCGCAACACCAAGGTTTTTGCGCCGACCTTCAGTGGCGAGGGCGTCGTGCGCTCCGACGATATCCTGCTTGATCCGCGCTACGGACAGAATGCGCCCTATTCCGGCATGCCGAACGGCCACCTTCCTGTGCGCAGCTATCTCGCCGTGCCCGTCAAGTCGCGCGACGGCAGCGTCATCGGCGGGTTGTTTTTCGGTCACAGCCAGCCCGCCCGCTTTTCCGAAGCGGCAGAGGCAAGTCTCGTCAGCCTGGCCGGCCAGTCCGCCGTGGCAATCGACAACGCCCGGCTCATTCGCGCCGCCGAGGTTGAAATTGCCCAGCGCCGCGAGGCCGAGGACCAGCTCCGCAAGCTGAACGAAACGCTCGAGATCCGTGTCGCCGCCGAAATCCTCGAACGCCAGCAGGCGGAAGCGGCACTACAGCAGGCGCAGAAGATGGAATCGATCGGCAAGCTGACCGGCGGCGTCGCGCATGATTTCAACAACCTACTGCAGGTCATTTCGGGCAATCTCCAGCTTCTCGGCAAGGATGTGGCGCATAACGGCAGAGCCAAGGAGCGTATCTCCAACGCGCTCTCCGCCGTCGAGCGCGGATCGCGGCTCGCCAGCCAGCTCCTCGCCTTCGGCCGCCGCCAGCCTCTCGAGCCGAAGGTGGTCAATATCGGCCGCCTCGTCTCCGCCATGGACGACATGCTGCGCCGCGCGCTCGGGGAGGAAATCGAGGTGGAGACCATGGTTTCCGGCGGCCTG
The DNA here is from genome assembly GCA_900471515.1 of Hyphomicrobiales bacterium. GTDB lineage: Bacteria > Pseudomonadota > Alphaproteobacteria > Rhizobiales > Rhizobiaceae > Rhizobium. Next base: position 458,129 of record UCFC01000010.1, read on the forward strand.
TGGAACAGTTTTGCCGACCCGATCCAGATTGAGAACGCGCTGCTCAATCTCGCGATCAACTCACGCGATGCAATGGACGGTTCAGGCAAACTGACGATCGAAGTGGGCAACGCCTTTCTCGACGATTCCTACAGCCGCACGCATCCGGAAGTCGCAGCCGGCCAATATGTCGTGCTCGCCGTCACCGATACAGGTTCCGGCATGTCTCCGGAAATCATCGAACAGGCTTTCGAACCGTTCTTCTCCACCAAGCCGGAGGGCAAGGGCACTGGCCTTGGCCTTTCCATGGTCTACGGTTTCGTCAAGCAGTCCGGCGGCCACGTCAAGATCTACAGCGAGCCCGGCGAAGGCACGACGGTGAAGCTTTATCTTCCGCGCTCCTTCCAGAGCGAGGACCGCATCGCCGCCGGCGACAATGTGCCGGCAACCGGCGGCACCGAGACGATCCTGGTCGCCGAGGACGATGAGGGGGTGCGCGCAACCGTCGTCGAGATGCTGACCGATCTCGGCTACCATGTGCTGAAGGCCAAGGACGCACAGAGCGCGTTGACGGTGATCGAGAGCGGCGCCCAGATCGACCTGCTTTTTACCGACGTCGTCATGCCTGGCCCGCTGAAGAGCCCGGAGCTTGCGCGCATGGCCCGCGCGCGCCTGCCCAATATCGCCGTGCTTTACACGTCAGGCTACACGGAAAACTCGATCGTCCACGGCGGCCGGCTCGATCCCGGCCTGGAACTGCTCTCCAAGCCCTACACGCGGGAGGCCCTGGCGCGAAAGGTGCGCCATGTCCTCGCCAACCAGATCCAACGCCGCCAGGCCAACCCGGCGCCACGTCCGGACGGCGGGCAGCCGCGCGACATTATGCAGGCCAGGTTGAAGCTTCTGCTGGTCGAGGACGACGCCTTCATCCGCATGGATATGGCCGAAATCCTGCAGGACCTCGGTTACGACGTGATCGAAGCCGACAGTGGCGAACAGGGTATCGAACTCCTGCGCGGCAGCGATATGGCTATAGATATCATCGTTGCCGATGTCGGCCTGCCGGGCATGTCCGGCCCGGCCTTCGTTGCGCTGGCGCGCGAAGCGTTGCCTTCGGTCGGCATCATCTTTGCGACCGGCAACAGCAACCTGCCGGATGCAAACCGCTTTTCCGGCTCCGTGCTGCTGCCGAAGCCGTTTACCACTGCGGCACTCGACCGCGCGGTCAAGGCCGCCGCCCGCCAGCGCCCGGTTGATTAGGTCCCGATTGGCTCGGGACGCGGCAAGAAGGACATGCACGCATCCTCCGGAAAGGGCGGGCGCATCGGCGGTCGGGCCTCCGCATCCCGCTCGAAAGAAGAACGCTCCGCTTCTGCCAGGAAGGCTGCGGCCACCCGCAAGCGCAACGAACACCACGCCCATCACTGAGGGCAGCATCCCATGCCCATAAGGAGGAGGTGCCAGCCTGAATTCTTCGTCAATCGCGCCGGAGCGCGGTTGACGAAACGGCCGCGGCATACACTTGTTGCACAAGGATTTCGGGCACGAAACCGACGATGGCAAAGAACAACGAGGGCAAATGAGTTACGAGCTTTATTATTGGGACGGCATCCAGGGCCGTGGCGAATTTGTGCGGCTGGCGCTCGAAGAAGCGGGCGCCGCCTATATCGACATCACCCGCCAATCCGGCCCCGGACGTGGCATCGGCGCGATGATGGCCATCATGCAGAGCCACAGCGAGGCCCATATTCCCTTCGCCCCGCCCTTCCTCAAGGACGGCGATCTCATCGTTTCGCATGTCGCCAACATTCTTTTCTACCTTGGCCCCAAACTCGGCCTTGCGCCTGACGACGAGGGGCTGCGCCATGTCGTGAACGGATTGCAGCTCACGATCACCGACTTTGTCGCTGAGGTGCACGACACGCATCACCCTATCGCCACTTCACTCTATTACGAGGACCAGAAGGAAGAGGCGAAGGCGCGTTCGGCCTATTTCATCAACGACCGTATCCCGAAATTTCTGGGTTACTTCGAACGTGTACTGCAACAAAATCCCCATGGCCCCAAACATATCGCCGGTGATGCCGTCACATATGCGGATCTTTCGCTTTTCCAGGTCGTCGAGGGCCTCCTCTATGCCTTCCCGAAGGCGATGAGCAACTACTCCAGCAGGTACCCGCTGCTCGCCGCCTTGCATGACAGCGTCGCGCAACGTCCGAACATAGCCCGCTACCTGAAATCGGAGCGCCGCCTGCCTTTCAGCACCGAAGGCATTTTCCGCCACTATCCGGAACTCGACATGGAAGTGCCCTGAACGCGTTTTCGTCTCGATTTCGCCGCCGCCGACTGCCCCCCTTCTCACTCGGGGGCGGCGTAATGCGTCAGGAAATCCAGCATACGGTTTTCATCTGCCCGGAGCCCGCGCAAAGGCTCGGCATCGTTCTCCTCCAGCGTCTCGTCAGAGACCGCCAGTGCAATAATCGACGGGTGGATATAGCTCGAGCGGGAAATTGCCGGGGTATTGTGCAGCGCCTCTGCCGCAGCCTCTGACATTTCCTTCACGGTCGGTCGCCGCCCCTCGAATATGGCTGCGCGCGCAGCGCCGAAAGCAGCCAGCGAACCGGCCCAGGTCCGGAAGGTCTTGGCCGAAATCGCAATGCCCGAGATATCGGCGAGATAGGCGTTCAGCCGGCCGGAATCGATCGGTTTCAGCGCACCTGTCTCGTCTTTCCAGACGAAGAGCTGCCTGCCCGGCAGGTCGGCGATCTCCTCCAATATCTTCTGAAGGCGCGGATGTTTGAGGCTGCGCTGCACACGCTTGCCGCCCTTGGCGCGGAACTTCAGTTCGATGCGGCCGTCGACGATCTTCAGATGGCGTTTGAGCAGGGTCGTGGCGCCATAGGTGCCGTTCTCTCTGACATAAGCCTGGTTGCCGACACGCAGATGCGCTTCATCGAGCAGGGTCGTGAGCGCGGCGAGCACGCCATCGATATCCTCAGCACCGGTATCGAGATGGCGCAGGACCGTTCGCCGGATCTTTGGCAGCGCCCGGCCGAATTCGATCAGCTGATGAAATTTGCCGGCGCTGCGGAAAGATTGCCAGTCTTTGTGGTAGCGGTACTGTTTACGGCCACGAGCATCGAAACCCGTCGCCTGCAGATGCCCGTTCTCATAGATGCAGATCCAGACGTTCTCGTAGGCCGGCGGCAGGCCCAGCGCGTGAATGCGCGCCCGCTGGAGTTCGTCGGTCAGCGTTGCGCCATCCGGCAGCTGATAGCTGAAACCTTTGCCCTTCCTGCGCCTGCGGATACCCGGTTCGGTATCGCTGACATAGACCAGGCCGAGCTCGCTGATGATTTCGGCATTCATTGCTGGCTACGGACCCGTCACTTGCTGCGCCGGCCGAAATGAAACCATCGGCGGCGTTCGGCGTTGTCTGCATCTTTTGGCGGCCGCGTCTGGCCTTCCGGCGCGAAGGCAGCAATGCTCTGGGCATAGACCATTACAGGGCTCTCCTGCTTATGGACCATGAAACCGTCCTCCTCGGCGCCGGTATCGAGCACGCGCGCCCATTGGCTCAGGCCATTGACCTCGGGCAAATGCACTTCGCAATCGCCGCCGGCGTTGAAGACCAGATAGAGATCGTCCATCTCCTCGGCATCGGGGGAATGGGCGCTCTTCGAGAGATAGACGCCGAGCACCTGCAGACCGTCATCATTCCAGGCGCCGTCATCCATGAAATTGGCGTCCGGCTTGTACCAGGCAATTTCGATGCGGCCGTCCTCGGTACTGTCGCCTGTCAGAAATCGCTCCTGTCTCAGCACCGGATGCGCCCTGCGGAAGGCGACGACCTTGCGGCAGAATTCAAGGAAGGGATCATCGAGGCCGTCCCATTTCGTCCAGCCGATCTCATTGTCCTGACAGTAGGCGTTGTTATTGCCGCCCTGGCTGTTGCCGACCTCGTCGCCGGCAAGGATCATCGGAACGCCCTGGGAAAGCATCAGGGTCGCCATCATGTTGCGGCGCCGGCGCGCCCGCAGCCTGTTGATATCGTCACTATCGCTCGCGCCTTCGGCGCCCATATTGTCCGAATGATTGTCGGAATGACCGTCCCTGTTGTCCTCGCCGTTTGCCTCATTGTGCTTGTCGTTGAAGGAAACCGTGTCCATCAGCGTGAAGCCGTCATGGGCCGACAGCAGATTGACCGATGACGTCGCGCCGCGATCGGAGTGGTTGAACTGCACCGCCGAGCCGGTGATGCGCTGCGCGATTTCCGACACCATGCCGCCGTCCCCCTTCCAGAAGCGGCGCACGTCGTCACGGAACTTGTCGTTCCACTCGCGGAAAGGATGCGGAAAACCGCCGACCTGATAGCCGCCGGCCCCGACGTCCCATGGCTCGGCGATCAGCTTGACGCCGGCAAGGATCGGATCCTGGCGGATTGCGCCGAAGAACAGGCCCTGACGGTCGAATTCCAGGTCCTGGCGGCCGAGCGTGCTGGCGAGATCGAAGCGGAAGCCATCGATATGCATGACGCCCACCCAATAGCGCAGGCTATCCAGCACCATGCGCATGACCATCGGATGCGCGACGTTCAGCGTATTGCCGGTGCCGGTCGTATCGAACGTATGGCGCGGATCGTCGGGCGAGAGAATGTAGTAGCTCGCATTGTCGAGCCCGCGAAAGGACATTGTCGGCCCTTTCTCGCTGCCTTCAGCCGTGTGGTTGTAGACGACGTCCATGATGACTTCGATGCCGGCGGCATGGAACTTCTTCACCATGGTCTTGATCTCGGTGATCCTGTCACCCGACAGATAGCGCGACTGCGGGGCGAAGAAGCCGAGCGTCTGGTAGCCCCAGTAATTCGTCAGCTTCTTCTCTTCGAGATAGCGGTCGTTGGGGAAGAACTGGATCGGCAGCAGTTCGATCGCGGAAATGCCAAGCTTGACGAGATGGTCGATGATCGGATCGCTGCACATGCCGAGGAAGGTGCCGCGCAGCCGATCGGGCACTTTGGGATGCAGCATCGTCAGCCCGCGGACGTGCGCCTCGTAGATGATCGTCTCCGGCCACGGCCGCCGTATCGCCTCTTCACCGGCCCAGTCAAAATCCGGGTCCTGCACGACGCCCTTGACCATGTAAGGTGCGCTGTCGCGCTCGTCGAAGGAAAGATCGTCCTCGCCGATCGCGTAACCGTAGAGCGCATCGTGCCATCTGAGATCGCCGAGGACCTGCTTGGCATAGGGATCGAGCAGCAGCTTGTTGGCATTGAAGCGATGGCCGTTCTTCGGATCGTAAGGGCCGTGGGCGCGATAGCCATAGACCGTGCCCGGACCGAGGCCGGCGATATAGCCGGACCAGATGTCACCTTCGCGCTTCGGCAGCGGCAGCCGGGCGACTTCCTTCTTGCCGTCGGAAGAAAAGAGGCAGAGTTCGATCTGCTCGGCATGGGCGGAGAAAACCGCGAAATGCGTGCCTGTGCCGGTATATTCCGCCCCCAGCTCCGGTTTCAGGAAGTCGAGTTCGGAAAAGGAAAAGCTCATGACGCCCCCGCTTGATGAATGGCCAAGCGGGAAACGTCATCGCGGTGCGAAAGTTCCGCAGATTACGAGCTTTGCAGTCCGGTCACGGCATCAGCTGGCCGCCGTTGACCTCGATGATCTGGCCGGTGATGTAGCCGGAGAGCGTCGGAGAGGCGAGGAACAGATAGGCGCCGACACAGTCTTCCGACGTGCCGACGAAACCCATCGGGATGGACTTGCGCTGCATTTCCATCTGCTCGTCATTCGTATAGCGCTCATGGAACGGCGTCGCGATGACACCCGGCGCAACCGCATTGACGCGGATCTTGTCGGCGACGAATTCCTTGGCGTGGCCGTGCGTGATCGTCGAGACGAAACCCTTCGAGGCCGCATAGAGAATTGCGCCGTTGCCGCCGCCGTTGCGCGCGGCAATCGAGGTCGTGTTGATGATGAAGCCGCCCTGCTTCTTCAGCCAGGGATGGGCGGCGCGTGTTGCCGCAAGCACCGAACGGGCATTGAGGTTCATGACCTTCTCATAGTGCTCGTCGGTATATTCCGACGTCGGCTTGCGGCCGAGCATGCCGCCAGCATTGTTGATCAGGCCGTCGAGATGACCGAAGGTCTTGGCCGTCTCTTCGACGACGCGTTCCGTCTCCCCTTCCCGCGACACGTCTCCCTGCACGAGATGGACCGCACCGCCAGCGGCCTTGATCTCTTCGGCAAGCTTTTCGGCCGGCTCGCGGCTGGCATTGTAGTGCACGCCGACCTTGGCGCCCTGGGCGGCGAAGGCGCGGGCGACGGCCGCACCGATGCCTGTCGAGGCGCCGGTAATCAAGACGGCCTTGCCGGCGAGGTCTGGAATTCTGATGGATGCAAGCGATTGAGCAAGATCTGCCATGGCGACGATAGCCTCCCGAAAAACCAAGGACATAGGTGATGAAACGATATGTGCCAGTCTTAGCAGGCAAGATCGCAGAAGGGCAATGCACGAAAGAGCGAGATGGGCACACCTTCGGCAGCGGCCCGCCGCTCCCGTATCGACGATTTCCCGACGCATGAGCACGGTTTGAAGGCGCTGGAGGATCGCAGGACGACGCCTATTTCGCCGACCGGCGGGCAACCCTTCCGGACGGGAGCTCGGCAGCCGGCTTTTCACCCGCGAGCCCTATGGCATCGCGATGCGGCGCGACGATTCCGTCTTCCGGCTTCTCGTCGACCGCACGCTGACGGCCTTCTATGCCTCGGACGATTTCCCAAAGCTGCTCAAGACATATTTCGGTCTGCGCAGAGAAATCCTGTGCAGTCGGTTCTCGAATGAGCCCTGCTCAAACCCGTTCGAGCGCCACCGCGATGCCCTGGCCGACGCCGATGCACATGGTCGAGAGCGCATAGCGGCCGCCGGTTTCGCCAAGTTCCAGTGCCGCCGTGCCGGCGATACGGGCGCCCGACATGCCGAGCGGATGGCCGAGCGCGATCGCACCGCCATTGCGGTTCACCCGCTGATCGTCATCGGCAATGCCAAGCTCGCGCAGCACTGCAAGACCCTGGCTGGCAAAGGCTTCGTTGAGCTCGATCACGCCGAACTGTTCTTGCTTCAGGCCAAGGCGCGCCATCAGCTTGCGCGAAGCCGGTATGGGACCGATGCCCATGACGCGCGGCGGGACGGCGGCCGCCGCCCCCCCGAGAATACGGGCAATCGGCGTCAGCCCATATTTCTTCGCCGCCGCTTCCGAGGCGATGATGAGGGCGGCAGCACCATCGTTAACGCCCGAAGCATTGCCGGCCGTCACGGTGCCGCCCTGACGGAACGGCGTCGGCAGCCTGGCGAGCGCTTCCATGCTGGTTGCGCGCGGGTGTTCATCCTTCTCGACGATAACGGCATCGCCCTTGCGCTGGGGGATAGCCACCGGAGTGATCTCTTTCGCCAGCCTGCCGCTTGCCTGGGAGGCCGCAGCCTTTGCCTGCGAGCGCACGGCAAAGGCGTCCTGATCCTCCCGGCTCACCTTATAGTCCTCGGCAACGTTTTCGCCGGTTTCCGGCATGGAATCGACGCCGTATTGCTTCTTCATCAGAGGATTGACGAAACGCCAGCCAATCGTCGTATCGTGGATCTCGGCAGCCCGCGAAAAAGCCGCATCGGCCTTCGGCATGACGAAGGGCGCGCGCGACATGCTTTCGACGCCGCCCGCAATCATCAGTTCGGCTTCGCCGGCGCGAATGGCGCGCGCCGCGGTGATGACGGCATCCATGCCCGATCCACAGAGCCGGTTGATCGTCGTGCCGGGCACGGAGAGCGGCAGTCCGGCAAGAAGCAGCGACATGCGCGCGACGTTTCTGTTGTCCTCGCCCGCCTGATTGGCGCAGCCGAAGATGACGTCATCGACCGCGTCCCAGTCGACGGAGGCGTTTTTCGCCATCAGCGCCTTCAGCGGCACGGCGCCGAGATCGTCGGCACGCACGGAGGAAAGCGCGCCGCCGTAGCGGCCGATCGGCGTGCGGATATAATCGCAGATAAAGGCTTCGGTCATGGGCTTGTCCTCAAAGTTCGGGAACGACGAGATCGCCAACCGGCCCCTCGATATGGAGCGGTGCGCCGGTCATCGCCTGCAGCTCCTCGACCGACATTGCGGCAAGCTTCTCGCGCAGCACGAAATGCCCGTCCTTGATGTCGATGACCGCATGGCTGGTATAGATGCGGGTGATGCAGCCGACACCCGTCAGCGGAAAGCTGCATCGGTCGACCAGCTTCGGCTCGCCGTTCTTGGTGACATGTTCGGTGATGACGCAGACCTGCTTTGCGCCGTGAACCAGGTCCATCGCGCCGCCCACGGCCGGCACGCCCTTGGCGCCGACGCGCCAATTGGCGAGATCGCCGTTTTGGGCAACCTGATAGGCGCCGAGGATCGCAACGTCGAGATGGCCGCCGCGCACCATGGCGAAGCTGTCGGCATGGTGAAAGAAGGCCGCACCCGGCTTCAGCGTCACCGCCTTCTTGCCGGCATTGATGAGGTCCCAGTCCTCCTCGCCCGCCGCCGGCGCTTCGCCGAAATTGAGGATGCCGTTTTCGGTGTGGAAAATCGCCTGCCGGCCAGGCGGCTGATAACGGGCGACCATTTCCGGAAAGCCGATGCCGAGATTGACATAGGCGCCATCGGCTATGTCCTGCGCGGCGCGCCAGGCAATCTGGGCGTTGGAAAGCTTGATATCCTCTCTGGTATCGACGGTCATACGTAAGCCACCCCGGCTCGAATGAGCTCTTCTTCCTGTTGCGGATTGGCGATCTCGACGACGCGGTCGACAAAGATGCCGGGCGTGACGACATGCTCAGGATCGATACCGCCGGCCGGCACGATGGTCGAGACCTGCGCGATTGTCTTTGCCGCCGCCATGCACATCAGCGGGTTAAAGTTGCGACCGGCCTTGTTGTAGGTGAGGTTGCCGTGGGTATCGCCGGCATGTGCCTTGACGATCGCAAAATCGGCTTTCAGCCAGCGTTCCTGCACATAGTGGCGACCATCGAACTCGGCGATGACCTTGCCCTCGGCCAGTTCGGTGCCGTAGCCTGTCGGCGTATAGAAGGCCGGGATACCGGCGCCCCCGGCGCGGATGCGTTCGGCAAGCGTACCCTGCGGCACGAGTTCCAGTTCGATCTCGCCGGCGAGATATCTATCGGTAAAAGCACGCGGATCGGATGAGCGCGGGAAGGAGCAGATCATCTTTCTCACCATGCCGGCATCGATCATCGCTGCAATGCCGATACGGCCATTGCCCGCATTGTTGTTGATGACAGTCAGGTTTTTCGAGCCTTTGTCGATGAGCGCGTGAATGAGCTCGATCGGCGCACCCGAGCCACCGAAGCCACCGATCATCACGGTAGCGCCGTCGCCGATTTCGGAGACGGCATCTGCCGCGCTCCCGATTGTCTTGTCCATGCTGGATCTCTCCTTGCCGGATGAGGCTTCCTCGCGCCTTCCGATGTGTAAGGAATAAGGCGAGAGCCAGTCGAACGGCAAGGGTTTTGTGCGATATACGATATTTGTTCATATAGCGCACAGCAACAATGGTGTCGCGCGACCCGTGCCGCGTCCGGCAAAGGTCGAAGACGAAATCCGGCTGCTCAGCCGCCTTGCGCGGTATAAAAAAGGAATCGCAACACAGGGTGGCATTCGCGTATGATCCCATTTAGCGAACGCTAAAGGAAAACCGATGGGTGCGGGGCGCAGATGTCGACGGTAATTGCCATTCTCGGCGGCGTCGGGTTGTTCCTGCTCGGCATGACCGTCATGACCGACGGATTGAAGGCTCTGGCCGGCTCGGCGCTGCGCTCGGTCCTCGGCAAAGCGGCGGCCACGCCTCTCACAGGCGCCTTCTGGGGTGCCCTAATTACGCTGCTCGTGCAGTCATCGAGCGCTGTGACGATGACGACGATCGGCCTCGTCAATGCCGGGCTGCTGACCTTCCCGCAGGGGCTTGGCCTCGTGTTCGGCGCCAATGTCGGCACGACGGGCACGGGCTGGCTGGTGGCGTTGCTCGGCGTGCGCGTCTCGCTGTCCGCCTACGCCCTACCCCTGATCTTTGCCGGCGCGCTGGCCAAGCTGCTTGGCGGTGGGCGAAGCGCGGCAGCGGGCAGCGCACTTGCAGGCTTCGCGTTGGTGCTCTACGGGCTCACGACCCTTCAGCAGGGCATGGGAGGCCTCGCTGAAAGCCTGCATCCATCCGATTTGCCCGCAGTGCTCGGCGTGCCGGGAGTTGGCTGGATCTCAGGCTTGGTCGGCCTCCTGACCCTGATCGCCGTCGGCCTGGCGATGACCGCGGTCATGCAGTCATCGACGGCTGCCATCGCCGTCACGATTGCGGCTTTCTATGCCGGGGCGATCAGCCTTGAGCAGGGTGCGGCCCTGATCATCGGCCAGAATATCGGAACAGCGACGAGTTCCGCGTTGGCGGCCATCGGCGCCAGTTCGACGGCCAAGCGCCTCGCTCTTGCCTATGTGCTGTTCAAGGTCATAGCCGCACTCATTGCAATCGTCGCTTTTCCGTTTACCGCAGCGACGATGAGAGCGTTTGCCGCGTCAGTCGACGGGACGACGCTCCTGGCCGCTTACCACACAGCTTATAATGTCGTCGGAGTCGCGGTGCTCCTTCCGGCGACACAAGGGTTCACCCACATCGTAGAGCGCATTCTGCCCTCCAGCGAGACACCGCTCGAACGTGCGCTTGATCCAAGCGCGCTCGTCAATCCGGTGATCGCGGTCGAAACAACCCGGCGCGTCGTGGCGGAGATTCTCAAGACGTCGGCGGCTTCAGTCGCCGCTGCCCTCTCGGCCGAGGGTGGTCGTACGATGCAGGACAGCGCGGCAGCAGTTGCAGCACTCGCGCAGGCACAGAATTTTCTCTCCGAACTGAAAGAGCCGTCCGAGACGGAAGAGGAGCGGCTGCGCATGACGAGCACGTTGCACGCGCTTGAACATGCCTCAAGGCTCGTGGAGATCCTTGGGGAAGGCGACATTCCCGAACGGATGGCCGGAGTACCCGATGACTTTCGCGCCGCTGAGCTTTGCATTCAGGCGATGCGAGCGACGCAGATGGTTGGTGAATCGATTACCGGAGAATCTGCGCTTACGGCGCGGGCGGAGCCGATTGGCTGGACCGTTTCAGCTGAGGTCGATGCCTCGTTCGCAAACATTGAACGCGCGGCGAAGGACCTCGACGCCATGCAGCGCGATCACCGCGCCGAGACCCTCGCCGCCGTCGCACCCGGAAAATTGACTGCCACCGAAGCGTTTGCCCGCGTCGACGCCGTCCGGCGGCTCGACCGGATCGCGCATCATGCCTGGCGCTCGGCGACGCATCTCCTGGGCCGACATGAACACACGGGAGCGGCGATCGACCCGCGCGCGTGACAATCGAGACCAGTGGGCCGACCGGACACACCGCAATGAGAGGGGAAGACGATGGTTCAGTTGACGATAGCGACAGGTGCGGGCGCAACAGCGTGGCACGCGATGCCGGTTGCGGATATCGAACAGCGGCTCAATGTCGATCCCGAGTAGAGCCTCGCTGCCGCGGAAGCGGAAGGGCGGCTTGGCACCTATAGACAGAATCGGCTGCGGCAGGGCAAGAAGAAAGGCCCCTGGTGGGGTTCTTCGCCCATTTCACCAATGCTCTCATTTATGTCCTGCACCTGGCCGGTTTCATCAAATTGATGCTCAGCCTGTGGCTCGACGCCTCGATCGCAAAGCGCGTTATTCGATCCATCCCCTCATTGAGAACGCCCACACCATATCAGCAGGGAGAGGCACCGATAAGCATCAAGTAAGCTACTCCGCAAGCGCCGAGCTCAATTTAGATCGAGCCCGTCACGCCTTCGGACTTAACGTCCTCTGGCTTCCCGCGATGTGGGCAGTGTGGTGCTTTCCCAATGCCACTCGACATTTCCCGGCACGAAGCCGAGCTTGGGATTTCTGCGGCCGATTATTCGGCGACTTCCGGTATTCGGCGCCAAATGGTCGATATCTGTCAGAAAGGCGTCGAAACTGTCGCGCCAGCGCGGATCGATGTGGTGGTCGGACGCGAGCATGCGTCGATATTGTTCCCGCAGGAACTTGTGCTTGTGGGTTTTTGGCATGGCGCTCAGATGGAATGCTGGGGTGTGGGAGCAATAGTGAGCGGGCCGTATAATTTGAGTTTACGTCCGTTGTAAAGTGCCTCTTTCCGGCAATGCGGATTAGCCGTCACTTTCATCCTGCTCGCCGCTTCTGGCGGGACCGGGCCGCGAAGCGACGTAGGCCGCGCAAGCCAGGATCGATGCACCGACGACGATCGAGAGCGGAAGAGACGGCTTCGCCGTAACGAGGAAAATCGCGTATCCCGCCGACATCCCCATCAGCGCCAACGTCTTGGATCTAGCTGAAATCGCGCCATTTTCGCGCCAGTCGCGCAGCAGGCCACCAAATCGACCGTTCATCAGATAGGCCTCCAGGCGCGGAGACGAGCGACTGAAGAACCACGCCGCCAGGATCAGGAAGATCGTTGTCGGCATGAGCGGAAGAATGGCGCCGACAATTCCAAGACCGGTCATCAGCAGGCCAAGGCAAATGTAGACCGCCCGCTGAAGCCAACTGCGCGGCGGGTTTGGCATGGAACTCAATTGGCTCACTCCTTTCGCGTCGTCAGCCTCATGATGACCTGCGACGCAGCAATTTGAAATCTCCCGCCGCCTCGCATCCAGGGGTCTCGATGACATATTTCACTGCACACCAATGGAGGACCGAATATTTCACGTCGACGGGCACCTGACGGACGCGTAAGTTCGTCGCACCACGTCTTCATCTTGCCAGCACATTCCAAAGATTCGAGCGGAACACCCAGAATGACGACCCACCATTTCGTCGCAACTGCCTTTTACAACGTCATCGGAACCATGCCCCCGGCCTTGAAGATCGCGAGCGGCGACACCGTCGTCACGCGGACGCTCGACGCCGGCGGCTACGACGAGAATGACGTCCAGAGGGCAAGCGGTCCCAATCCGATGAACGGACCGGTCTTCGTCGACGGTGCCGAGCCTGGAGATGTCCTCAAGGTCGAAATCCTCGACATGAAACCGACAAGGGACACCGGCTTCACGCGCAGCGTGTTGGCGGCAAATGTCGTCGACCCAGAGGCGGCCCGCGACCTTCCGCGATCCGAGAAGATGCTGTGGGATATCGACCGCCAGGCGATGACTGCGAGGCTCAAGGAACCGGTTGCCGGTCTCGAGCGTCTGGTGCTGCCGCTATCCCCGATGATCGGATGTTTCGGGGTAGCGCCGAGCCTTGGCCAGGCGATCTCGACGGCGACAAGCGGTGCCTATGGCGGGAATATGGACTATCGCGTGCTCGGGCCGGGTGCGACGATCTGGTTTCCCGTCTTCGCCCCCGGCGCCTTGTTCTTTCTTGGCGACTGCCATGCGGTCCAGGGTGACGGCGAAATAGTCGGTACCGGTATCGAGACGACGTTCGAGGTCACTGTCCGGCTGACAGTCGAAAAGGGAAGGCCCATATCCTGGCCAAGGGCCGAAACGGCTGACGACATCATCACCATCGGCAATGCGCGGCCGCTGGATCAGGCTCTGCAACATGCAACGACCGAAATGCTGAACCTGCTTGTCGCCGACTACGGCCTGACGAAGGAGGCGGCGAGCCATCTGCTCGGCCAGGTGATCCGCTACGACATAGGCAACGTCTTCGACCCAGCCTATACGGTCGCCTGCCGGGTCGGGAAGACATGGCTTCCCGCGCGCTGACCGACCGCCACCCGTAACGCCAGCGATTGAAGCCTCGCCCGATCATCGCTAAGGCCAACGATCGGCAGGCCCGGCGACCGGCTACCAGGAGGGAACCAGACAGACCCATGCGGGACAATGATTTCGTCAGCGGCTTTGCCCGCGGCCTCAAGGTGATCGAAGCCTTCGGCGAGATGCATCGCCGGCTATCTATTACCGACGCCGCGAAACTCACGGGCCTCGACCGTGCCACGGTGCGTCGCTCTCTTCTGACGCTCGCCGAGCTCGGTTATGCCGATTACGACGGCAAGTTCTTCACGCTGACGCCAAAAATCCTGCGGCTCGGGCACGCCTATCTGGAGGCGACCCCGCTACCGGTGCTCATCCAGCCGCACCTCGACGCACTCTCCGAAAAGGCCGGCCAGAGCGCCTCGGCTTCAGTGCTTGACGGCGCCGATATCGTCTATATCGCCCGCGCCTCGCAACGCCGCGTCATGTCCATCAATCTCACCCCCGGCAGCCGCCTTCCCGCCTATTGCGCGTCGATGGGCCGCGTCTTGCTTGCTGCCCTGGCGGAGACCGAAGCCCGGGCCATACTTTCCCGGAGCGAGCTGAAGGCCAACACACCGCACACCAAGACCGACCCCGGGGAATTGATGGCCGAGTTGCGGAAGGTCCGAGAGCAGGGTTACGCCCTGATCGATCAGGAACTGGAGCTCGGCCTCTGCTCCATCGCCGTGCCGGTCGAAAACGACCGCGGCCGGACGGTCGCCGCTATCAATATCGGCGCACCGGCCGCCCATGTCCCGGCCGCCGATATGGTGGCGCGCTACCTGCCGCTGCTGAGGGAAACCCAGGCAGCGCTGCGCGGCGTTCTGCGCCAGAGTCCTCTCTGACACTCTTCAGAAATGCCGAACCATCCAGCCGGCCGAAATCAGCACGCCATTCCAGATGAGGCAGCCGATGAAGGTGGCGACCGCGAAGCGGACGGCGCCGATCGAAACGACGGCAGATGCAAGCCCCGAATAGACCCGCGCGGCCGGCACGAGCTGCACCAGCGCCATGCGCGTCATGCTTGCCGCGTACCAGCTCGAAGTTTTTTGCGCTGCCGGGAGACGCCGCAACCATGTCGATAACGGCCGCAGCCCCGGATGGGTCCCGGACAGGCATGCCAGATAATACCAGAAAAGTGAGCCGGCCAACGAACCCATGGCGGAGATGACGACGAGCGGCACGACCGCGGAAAGGTCCGAACCTGCCGTCAGCCCGAAAAACAGATAGAGGCCGACCGAGGGGACGATCGGCACCAGTTTTTCCTGCATCGCAACGAGCATCACGCCGCAGAGGCCCGTTGCGAGGAGACAGGTCGCGATGTTCGGCAAAGCCATATCCGTCATGCCGGCCGGCGCGAAATGCGAAAGACGCTGGCCGGCGGGATATTCAGGCGCACCCGGCCGAGCCTTTCGGCCTGCAGTCCGAACTCATCGAGCACGTCCGACGGTACCGAGCAGGCATGGCCGTAGGTGAACTGGTAGAAGGCGCCGCCGCGTTCAAGCAGGCTGAATCCGCCGCCGACGATGGCGCGAACGATTTCCGCGGGCATATTGCGGAAAGGCAGTCCGCTGACGATCGCCGCGTGCGGTCCAAGCTCCTCCTTGCAGGCGGCGAGTTCGCACGCATCGCGCCGGAGGATGGTCACGTCGGGAAAGCGCTGCTGCAGCGGGGCGATGAAGCGGCTTTCGAGCTCCACCAATGTCAGGTCTCGCGCCGGCAGGCCGCGCTTGAGAAGTGCCGCGGTGAAGACCCCCGTGCCGGGGCCAAGCTCCAGCACCTTGCCTGCCGAAGGCTCTATCTCGCTGGTCATCAGCCGCGCCAGCCGCCCTCCCGAGGGCACGATCGCGCCGATTTTCCTGGGCTCGGCGAGAAGCGCACTAAAGAAGGCGGCCAGCGGCGGCTGTTGCATGCGGGTCTCCAGCATCGATCATCCGATTCCGGTATTCCCCCCTTCAAATGATGCGAGCATGACGTGCGCTCGCACCGCACGAAAGATTCAGGCGGCCTGGATGGTCGGCTCGAAGCTCATGTTGAAGCTCGCGCCGCCGCCCTCCGCATTCGACACCCATACGCGCCCGTGGTGCAGCTTGACGATCTCGCGCACGAGATGAAGGCCGAGCCCTATGCCCTGGCTGCGGCCGTTCGCGCGCTGGAACGGCTCGAAAATCCGCTCGCGGTCCTCAGGCGCGATACCCGGACCTTCATCGCTGACGGAGATTTGCGCCGGACGCTCTACAGCAATTGTAATCGTGCCGCTCCGGCCGCCATGCTGGATGGCATTCTGAACCAGGTTGGCAATTGCCCGCTCCAGCGCCGTCTCATCGCCGAGAATGCGCTCCGGCATCGAGCGGAGTTCGAAATTCGCCTGATATCCGGCCGCAATGATGAGCGGCGCAAGTTCCGCCGCCTGCCGGCGCGCAACCGTCGCAAGGTCGATGGAGCAATCCGGCACCGGCTCCTGGTTGAGGCGCTGCAGGTCGAGCAGCTGCTGGGCCAGCGTCGAAAGGCGGGCGACATCTTCCAGCAGCCGGTTGGTCGCCTCCGTCGGCGGCATGGTTTCCAACCGGTTTTGCAGGATGGCAATCGGCGTGCGCAGCTCATGGGCGGCGGCCAGCATGAAGCGCCGCTGTTTGTTGTGATCGTCGTCGAGACGCTGCAGCGTCTCGTTCATGGCGATCACCAGCGGCGCCACTTCTTCCGGCACGTTTTCGAGCGGCAGGCGGTAGCCGCGCGTCGTCCCGTCGATTCCTTGCGCCGCCTGCGCCACCTCGTTCAATCCGCGATGGATGCCGCGCGCCACGAAGGGCGTGACGGCAAGCGTGATCAGGCCCGTGAGCAGAATGACCGGCAGCACGATACCGGAAGCGATCGCCATGAAGACGACGAGAAGCTTTCCGGCGGAAAGGCTGCCCTGGCGCCCGACGATGACGAGAAGGTCGCCGTGATCGGTCTTCACTTTCTGCAGGCGTGCAGCGATCGTCGCCGGGTTGTCCTCATCCCCGTTGAAGCGCGCCTCGGCGATATCCGTGCCCGAGGCCGCAATGGCGAGATATTGCGCCGGCACATTGCCCTCGGTCAGCACGTGCCCCTGCTCGTCACGCACCAGGAACCAGAAATCCGCCGCCTTGTCGCGCTGGTGGTCCAGATGATCGTTGCTGGTGATGCGCATGGAGCCGTCCGGGTTCCAGGCGAGCGATTCCGTTACCGCGTCGATCGCATGTTCGTCAGGCGCAAAAATCCCGCTCATGCCCGAGATCCAGAAGACGAAGGCAAAGGCGATCGCAATCAGCACCAGGGTCGCGGCCTGCAGCGCCACCAGCCGGCGGATCAGACGCCATTTCAGCGAGTAGAATTTCATCTTCTTCATGGCCGGGCCTGCCGGATCAGATAGCCCACGCCACGGATCGTATGGATCTCGACCCCGGCAGCCGCCGCGTCGAGCTTGCGGCGCACGCGCGAAACATGCGCATCGAGCGCATTGGACTGGATCTCGTCATCCATGCCGTAGACCGCCTCTTCGAGGCTCGAGCGCTCCACCGTGCGGCCGGCGCGGCGCATCAGCGCCTCCAGCACCAGCAGTTCGCGGCGCGGCAGTTCGAGCGCCGCGTCGCCGACCCGGGCCTCGCGGTTGCGCAGGTCGAAATGCAGCCGGCCGAGGCACAGGCTTTCGATCTCCATATTGCCCGGTCGGCGCAGGATGGCCCTGAGCCGCGCCATCAGCTCCTCGACGGCAAAGGGCTTTGCGAGATAGTCGTCAGCGCCGAGATCGAGACCTTCGATCCTGTCCTTCAGATCGCCGCGCGCCGTCAGCATGATGACCGGAACGGCAGCCTGAACGCGGCGCGCTTCGGCGATGAGTTCGAGCCCGTCGCCATCGGGAAGGCTGCGGTCGAGCAGCAGCGCGTCGTAGCTGTTCAGCCGCACGGCTTCCTCGGCGGCCTCGATCGTCGAAACGTGGTCCGTGATGATATTGTTGTTGCGGAGCGCCGCCGTCAGCACAGCGGCCATTTCCGGTTCATCTTCCGCCAGCAAGACGCGCATTCGATCGTCCAACTTCAAAAACCGCTCTCTGCACAGGCAAGATTGCGTCAGCATGACGCGAAAGGCCAGAGGCTTGCAGGGTCAATCGCCGCAAGACAGGCCGATTGCCTCGGTCCGCGCTTCAAGCGCACGGATAACGGCCGCCATGTCCTCATGCCCGAAACCCAGACCTTCGGTTTCGGCATAGAGCCCATGGCAGACATCGAGCAGCGGCGAGGCAATGCCCGCCCGCCGCGCCGCTTCGGCGACCAGCCGGTTGTTCTTCAGTACGTCGGAGATTGCCGCCTGCACGGAGAAATCCCGCTCCAGCAGCTTGCCGCTCTTGACCCGCGATATGCCGCTCGCCATCTGGCCGGCATCGACGACGGCCTTGAAAAGCGCCATGTCCAGCCCCTGCCTGCCGGCAAAATGGGCCGCTTCCGCCAAGCCTGTCACCGAGGCGATGAGAAAGATGTTGACGGCAAGTTTCATCAACAGCGCGTTCGGCACCGCGCCGCAGACGACCGCCTCGCGGCACATGGGTCTCAGCAGCGGGCGGACCTCCTCGACAATACCGGCTTCCCCGGCAAGCATGGCCACAAGCCGGCCCTCCTCCGCTGGCCGACGCGACCCGGAAACCGGCGCCTCGACATAGCGGCCGCCGGCCGAGCGGATCTCTTCTTCGAGACCTTTCGAATATTGCGGCGCGGTCGTTCCCATGTGGATGATGACATGCCCGGCGATACGCGCGCCAAAGTCAGGCGCGCCACGCCCGAGAACCGTATCGATGACAGCCTCTGTCGCAAGCATCAGGATCACGGTTCCGGCTTTGCGGAACACCGCATCGACATCGGCGGCCACCTCGGCGCCGGCCGCCCGCAACGCTTCGGCACTTTCCGGTGAACGGTTCCAGACGATGAGATCCGTGCCTGCCCGCACGAGATTGAGCGCCATCGGCGTGCCCATCACGCCGAGGCCGATGAAGCCTGTTTTCATTGCTGCCGCCTCTTTGGATAGCCAGGGGCGGCAAATCTACGAGCAAGAGCGGCAACTGTCTTGAAGGTTAGTGCGCAGGTGCGGGCCGCCCGGAAATCTCCAGCGCCGCCTCGCGGATCGTCTGAATGAGGATCGACAGCGGCAGCGAGGGGATGGAATCCGTGCGTACCGTCAGCCCGACGGGACCCTTCGTCTCGGTAGTATCGACCGGCAGGGCGGCAAGCACGCCGTCTGCGATATCGCGCGCGACCACGCCGTTGGAAATGATCCAGACCGCGTCGCTGTCGCGCACGAAAGCGCGGCCGAACGCATCTGAGACGGTTTCGATCTGGCTCGGCAGACTGGCCACGCCATTGGCGATCAGAAAATTCTCGACCACCGGCCGGATGATCGAACCGCGGGTCGGCATCAACAGCGTATAGCGGCCAAGCTCGTCAAAGAGCGATTTGCCGGCAGTCAACAGCGGATGGCCGGCGCGCACGGCGAAGACGACCTGCTCGGAATAAAGGTGCTCGAAGGAAAAGCCGGCCATTCTCTCCGCACCGGCCAGACGCCCGACGACGAGATCGAGATCGCCGATGCGAAGCTGCTCAAGAAGCACGGCGTTGTCGCCGGTGACGATCTTCACCCGGCTCCATGTGTTTTCCTTCAAGAACAGGTCCATCGCGCGCGGCATGATGCGGGTCGAGACTGTCGGCAGCGCGCCGACGCGGATTGGCGGAGCATCACCGAACTGCTCCTGCGAGACGGAATCGAGCCCCTGCCGCAGTGCCGTCAGCGCGGCGCCGGCGTGACGCAGGAAAACCTCGCCATATCGCGTGATCCGTATGCCGCGCCCGTCGCGCTCGAAAACGCCGACCCCGAGCGCCTGCTCCAGCTCGCGGATCGTCTTCGTCACCGCCGGCTGGCTGACATGCAGCAGTTCGGCCGCCTTCATGACGCTTTTCTGCCGCGCCACCTCGACAAAGGTCTGCAGATGGCGAAACTTGATGCGGCTATCGATCATCGCTTTCATAACTCATAGGTTATCAGAAAGCCGAAAAATATCATTTTACTTAACCGGATCAACTCACCAAATTGGGAACGGAGGAGATTTAAAGTGCAGTTTGCCAGTATCAACGACGTAACGATCCACTACCAGCTGATCGGCGCACCCGCTGACAGGCCGGTCATTGTCTTTGCCAATTCGCTCGGCACGGACTTCCGGATCTGGCGCGATGTGATCGTACGTCTTGCCGGCGACTTTGCCATCATTCTCTACGATATGCGCGGTCATGGCCTATCCGATGTCGGCCAGGTGCCCTATTCCATCGCGGACCATGCGACCGATCTGGCCGGGCTGCTCGATCTGCTATCCGTCAAGGACGCCGTCATTTGCGGTCTTTCCGTCGGCGGTCTGATTGCCCAAGCGCTCTATCGGCACCGCCCGGACCTGGTGAAGGCACTCATCCTCTGCGACACTGCGCACAAGATCGGCACGGCCGAAAGCTGGAATAACCGTATCACCGCAGTCGAAAAGGACGGCATTGCCAGCATTGTCGACATGGTGATGGAGCGCTGGTTCACGCCGGCCTTCCGCCGGCCGGAAAACATCGCCTATGCCGGCTATTGCAACATGCTGATCCGCCAGCCGGTGGAAGGCTATGTCGCGACCTGCGCTGCGATCCGCGATGCCGATTTCACCGAAGCCGCAGGCCGGATCAAGGTACCGACCATCTGCGTCGTCGGTGATCAGGACGGTTCTACACCGCCGGATCTGGTGCTTTCGACGGCAAAGCTGATCCCTGGCGCCCGCTACGAAGTGATCAAGGATTGCGCCCATATTCCGCCGGTCGAGCAGCCGGAAGCGCTGACCGCAATCATTCGCGCCTTCCTCTCATCCATCGGAGAAAAGAGCCCATGAGCGACACCGCGTCCGAACGCTATCACCAGGGCATGGCGACCCGCCGCTCGGTGCTCGGCGATGCCCATGTCGACCGCGCGCAGGCGGCCTCGACCGAATTCGACAGGCCGTTCCAGGAGCTGATCACCGAAGCCGCCTGGGGCCACGTCTGGTCGCGGCCGGAACTGACGAAACGCGAGCGCTCGATGATTACCATCGCCCTGCTTGCGGCACTCGGCCAGGATGAGGAAGTGGCGATGCATGTGCGCGCCACAGTGAATACCGGCGCCTCCCGGGAGGATATTCGCGAGGCGCTGCTGCATGTGGCGATCTATGCCGGCGTGCCGGCCGCCAATCACGCGATCAAGATCGCAAAGCAGGTTTTCGAGCAGATGGACGCCGGCAAGGCGGCCTGAGGGGGAGAGAATGTCGGATTTACCGAACCGCAAGCCAGAAACCGGGGCCTTCTTCGCCCGTGACCGCGCCTGGCATCCGCCGGCCTATGCGCCGGGCTACAAGACCTCGCTCCTGCGTTCGCCGCAGCGCGCGCTCCTGTCGCTCGACGGCACGATCTCCGAAATCACCGGCCCCGTCTTCGGCCATTCGATGATCGGCGAGATGGACAACGACCTCATCCACAATTTCGCCCGCCCCGGCGAAAGCGCCATCGGCGAGCGCATCATCGTGCACGGCCGGGTGCTCGACGAGCGCGGCCGGCCGCAATCCGGCGTTCTCGTGGAATTCTGGCAGGCCAATGCCGGCGGGCGCTATCGCCACAAGAAGGAAACCTATCTCGCCGCCATCGACCCGAATTTCGGCGGTTGCGGCCGGTTTGTCACCGACGAGGAGGGCCGGTACTTTTTCCGTACCGTGCGACCGGGCGCCTATCCCTGGCCGAACGGCGTCAACGACTGGCGCCCTGCCCATATCCATTTCTCGATCTTCGGCCATGGTTTCTCGCAGCGCCTGATCACCCAGATGTATTTCGAGGGCGATCCGATGATCTGGAAATGTCCGATCGTCGGCACGATTCCCGACAAGGCCGCGATCGAGCAGCTCATCGCGCCGCTCGACTGGGGCAACACGATCCCGATGGACAGCCGCGCCTACAAGTTCGATATCGTGTTGCGCGGCCGCCGCTCGACCATGTTCGAAAACAAGCTGGAGGGGAACTGACATGCAGGAACTCGGCTATCTCAAGGAAACCCCGTCCCAGACCGCCGGCCCCTATGTGCATATCGGCCTGACGCCGAATTTCTGCGACATTACAGGCGTCTACGACAGCGACCTCGGCACGCAGATGCTCAACGACAAGACGCTTGGCGAGCGCATCACCGTCAGCGGCCGTATTTTCGATGGCGCCGGCGCCCTCGTTCGCGATGCCGTGATCGAGATCTGGCAGGCCGACAGCGCCGGCCTTTACAACAGCCCCTCGGAAATGCGCGGCACCGCCGACCCGAATTTCACCGGCTGGGGCCGCTGCCCCACCCGCGCCGAGGACGGCGTCTACAGTTTCGAGACCATCAAGCCCGGCAAGGTGCCCTTCAAGGACGGCCGCAAGATGGCGCCGCACATCACCTTCTGGATCGTCGCCCGCGGCATCAATATCGGCCTGCACACGCGCATGTATTTTCCGGAGGAACAGGAGGCCAATGCGGCGGATCCGATCCTCTCCCGCATCGAGCACCGCGAGCGCGTGGCAACGCTGATTGCTGCCCGCGACGGCGCGAAACTGAATTTCGACATTTATCTGCAAGGACCGAAGGAGACCGTGTTCCTGGACATTTGAGCCATATCTACCGGCCGCTTGCCCGCAATCTGCCGGGCAGGTAGCGTCGATCTCGCCCTGCCTTTCCGGCTGGAGATGATTTAGGCAGGTGGATGGCCAGCGATGAACCGAGATGCCAGATGACGACGTCCCCTTTCGACCATCCCTTCCTTTCCGGCCTGCTTGGCGACACTGAAATCGCCGCCTATTTCTCGGCCGAAGCCGATATCCGGGCAATGCTCTCCTTCGAGGCAGCCCTCGCCCGTGCCGAGGCAATGCACGGCGTCATTCCAGCCGAGGCCGCACGGACGATCGGCGATATCTGCGCAAACTTTGCCGCCGACGTGCACAGCCTGAAGGCGGCGACGGCAAAAGACGGCGTCGTCATTCCCGGCCTGGTCAGGCAGATCAGGCAAGCCGTTGGCAGCGAGGCTGGTGAACACGTCCATTTCGGCGCGACCAGCCAGGACGCGATCGATACGAGCCTGATGCTGCGGCTGAAGTCTGTCACCTTCCTCTTCGGCGGGCGCCTGCATTCCATCGTCACCGGGCTTGCCGGCCTCGAGAGGCAATTCGGCGCCAACCGACTGATGGGCTACACCCGCATGCAGGCCGCCATCCCCATTTCCGCGGCCGACCGTATCGCCGCCTGGCGGATCCCGCTCGAAACCTATCGTGACCGGCTGACGGAACAGACATTCCCGATCCAATTGGGCGGTGCTGCCGGCACGCTCGAAAAACTCGGCCCCGCGGCGGCGTCGGTGCGCGCCTCGCTGGCGCAGGAGCTCGGCCTGACGGAGGAACCGCAATGGCAGAGCCGGCGCATGCATATTGCCGACCTTGCCAACCTCTACTCGCTGATCACCGGCAGCCTCGGCAAATTCGGGCAGGATATAGCGCTGCTGGCGGAGGCCGGCGGCGAAATCGAGCTTGCGGGCGGCGGCGCTTCCTCCGCCATGGCTCACAAGCAGAATCCGGTCGCGGCCGAAACGCTGGTGGCGCTGGCCCGCTTCAACGCCACACAGCTTTCAGCCATCCACCATTCGCTCGTCCATGAACAGGAGCGCTCGGGTGCGGCCTGGACGCTCGAGTGGCTTGTCCTGCCGCAGATGGTGATGGCGACCGCTGCCTCGCTGCGGTTGGCGAGGGAACTTGCCGGCAATATCAGACGGCTGGGAACAGGCTGATCGCCTTTGCACTCCAGCGGCAAAACCGGCTATGCAGAACCGTTGATTTCAGGAGTGCTCCCGTGACCTTTCCGCTCTTCGATCTTTCCGGCCGCCGCGCGCTGGTGACAGGCTCCAGCCAGGGTATCGGCTATGCGCTGGCGCTCGGCCTTGCCGAGCATGGCGCCTCGGTCATCATCAATGGCCGCAATGCCCAGAAGGCGGAGGCCGCGGCCGAGACCATCCGCGAGCAGAAACATCATGCGGTCAGCGCCGCCTTCGATGTGACGGACGCCCAGGCCAGCCGCGCCGCCATTACCTATATCGAAGCGGAGATCGGCCCGATCGATATCCTGATCAACAATGCCGGCATGCAGTTCCGCACGCCGCTGGAGGAATTCCCGGTCGAGAAGTGGGACGAGCTTTTCCGCACCAATGTGTCCAGCATCTTCTATGTCAGCCAGCCGGTGGCGCAGGCGATGATTGCCCGCGGCCGCGGCAAGATCATCAACATCGCCTCGGTGCAGGCCGAACTCGCACGGCCGAACATTGCGCCCTATACGGCAACCAAAGGCGCGGTGCGCAACCTCACCCGCGGCATGGCGACCGACTGGGCCAAGCATGGCTTGCAGGTCAACGCCATCGCACCGGGCTATTTCAAGACACCGCTCAATCAGGCGCTGGTCGATGATCCGAAATTTTCCAGCTGGCTCGAAACGCGCACACCGGCCGGCCGCTGGGGCAACGTGGAAGAACTGGTGGGGGCGGCCGTCTTCCTGGCGTCGAATGCTTCGTCCTTCGTCAATGGCCATATGCTGATGGTTGACGGCGGGATCACGGCGTCGCTCTGAGGCTAATCGCCTCCTCCGTCACCACCGCCATCGCCTCCATCATCGCAGTCGAAACTCAACTTGAGGCCGCCTTCAGCTCGGCCACGAACGAAACGCCCTGGAAAACGCAGGCGTGTCCCCAGCGGGGGGTTCCAAGGCAGGAATACGGCAAGTGCGGCGATCAGGATAGAAACGACCGAGAGGCCTATGAGGATCTCCGTGACGGGAGCCATGTTTGCTCCGAAGGTTGCCTGAGGAAATCATCCCAGCAATATCGGCGGGAAACAAGAACTATTCAATTTGGAGCATGCCTCAATCCGCGACCATATTGCCCCGCCGCATAAGCCCCATCAGGATGAGCGGCAGCAGCGTCGTGATGCAGATGGCAATAAAGGCCATCGCCATGCCGAGGCCGATCGAACCCTGCTCGAACTGGCGCCAGATGAACGTGGCGATCGTCTGCATGCCGACAGGCGCCACGACGACGGACGCGACCAGTTCGCGCGAGGCGAGCGCGAAGACCAGCAGCATGGAAGAGGCGAGGCTCGGAAAGACGAGTGGCAGCAGGATGCGGCGGAATGCCGTCACGCCACTGGCACCGCAGACGCGGGCTGCCGCCTCCAGGTTGTCGCCGATCTGCTGGAAGGCTGCCGTCGTGTAGCGCACCGGCTGCGGCAGCAGGATGCAGCAATAGGCCAGCAGCAGGATGAAAGCGGTGTTGTAGGGCGTGAACGGCAGGCCCGGCATGTTCCAGGCAAGGATGAGGCCGACGGCAACGACGATGCCCGGCAGGGCATTCGGCAGGATGGTCATCACATCGATTGCCGTGCGGCCGGACATCCTGGTCTTCACCACCGTATAGGCGGCGGTCACGCCGATCAGGCCCGTTATCAGCGCCGTGCCGATGCCGAGCGAGAAACTGTTGATCAGCGCGGTCACCGCACCGGCACTGTTGTTGAAGACCGCCGTGAAATTGTCCAGGCTGACATTGTCGAAGGCGAGACCGCCGGAGATCGTGCGGGCCAGTGCCGTTGCAAGGATCGCGAGCAGCGGCACGCCCGTCGCAAGAAACGCGACGACGGCAAAAGCGATCATGACAGGCACTTTCAGCGCGCCGAGCGGCCGTTTATCCTTGGCCGTCGGCTTGCCGCCCACCGTCTGGTAGGAGCGGCGGGCGAGAATCCAGCGCTGCAGGAGGAAGGTGACGAGCGACATGGCGACCAGCACCAGCGACAGGATGGCAGCCCCCGGCAGATCGATCGGCCAGTCGGTGACGCGCAGGTCGATGCCCGTCACCAGAACCTGAAAACCGGCGCGTCGGCCGAGCGCCGCCGGTGTGCCGTATTCTTCGATCGCAGCGGCAAAGACCAGCATCAGGCTCGCCGTCAGGCCGGGTGCCGAGAGCGGCAGCGTGATGCGCCAGAAGGCGCGCGCCGGCGAGGCGCCGAAGACGCGGCCGACATCGGCGTAACGTGCGCCGACCGCCTCGACCGTGCGCGATACGGCGAAATAGACGACCGGGAACGTGTTGAAGGCCATGACCAGCGTCATGCCGAAGATCGAAAACAGGAAGGGCGCGAGATTGAAGCCCGCAAGCTGCTGCAGATAGCCGCGCGGCTGCAGCGTCATGATCCAGCCGAGTGTCGCGATATAGGGCGGGATCATGAAGGGCACGAGCAGAAGCACGTCCCAGAGGGGCGCAAACGGAATCCTGTAGAGGGCGCGGAATACGCCGAGCGGTACGGCGACCAGCGCCGAGGCGAGCACGACGCAGCAGCCGAGCAGGATCGTATTGCCGCCCATGCGGATCAGGGAACTGTCGGCAAGCGTTGCATAGAGCGAGGAGAAAGGGCTCGCAAACGAGCCCTGTCCGAGTTCGGGGAAAATGCCTTGCAGCACCACCGCGATGAAGGGAACGGCAACGACGAGAACGAGGCCCGCTGTTGCCAGCCAGGCGGCCGGAGCCGTGCCGCCGATGCCGTTTCCTCTCATCAATCCGGACCTTACTTGGCGCCGTAGAGATCGGCGAAGGTCTTCAGCGTTTCCTTGCGCTTGCCGTAGACAGCGGCCGTGTCGTACTTCAGGAGCGTCAGGTCGCTGATCAGCGGACGGGAAGCGGCAACGTCAGTGCGCGACGGCATCAGCATTTCGCCGGCAACGAGTGCCTGACCTTCGTCAGACAGCATGTAGTCGATGAACTTCTTGGCGTCGTCCTGGTTCTTGGACCAGTTCATGATCATGGCCGGGCGCGGCGCGATGACCGTGCCGGACTTCGGGAACACGACTTCGATATTCTCGCCCTTCTTCTGGGCAGCAAGAGCGATGTAATCGACAGCGCCGAAGACGACAGCCTTCGCACCCTGCAGAACCGGGTTCAGCGCGTCGGCATTTGCGCCGGCGATGATGGCGCCGTTGGCCTGCAGAGCCTTGAACAGCTTCCAGTCGTCCTGGCCGGCGAGAGCGGCGGTCAGTTCGAAGGAGGAGCCGGACTGTGCCGGGTCCGGAATGTTGACGAGGTCCTTGTATTCCGGCTTCGTCAGGTCGGCCCATTCAGCCGGCTTCGGCGTGCCGCTCTTGGTGTTCCAGACGATGCCGAGAGCCGAGATGCCCTGCGCAACGGCGCCTTCGGACTTCAGGAAATCCGGAACCTTGGCAGCGTTCGGGCTTGCATAGTTGACGAGCCAGCCGCGCTTGGCGAAGTCGTTTGCCGTATCCCAGGAAGCGGAGATGACAACGTCGACAACCGGGTTGGCGGCTTCGGCTTCGATACGGGCCATGACCTTGCCGGTCGTCGCCTGGAAAACATTGACCTTGACCCCGGTCTGCTTGGTGAAGCCGGCCGACAGCTTGTCGATCAGGCTCTGCGGGCCAGCGGTGTAAACAGTGACGTCGGCATGGGCGACACCGGCCATCAGGGCAGCGGCGACAACGCCAAAAGTGATACTCTTCAACGACTTAAACATGTTCCACTTTCTCCTCTATGGATTGGGGTATTTCCTGCTGAAACCAACGGATCTGCGCTGTGTCGATCACAAGGCCGATCGTCTCGCCGGCGCGCAGCTTGGCGCGGCTCAGAACCTGCAATTCCGGGCCCGGCAAGCCCGCGAGCGAAACGCTTGCCAGATGGCCGTCGCCGCGAAACTGCGAGCGCAGCACAGTCGCGGCAAGGCGGCCGGCAGAGACCTCGCCGGCCGCAATAGAGGCGACCGGGATCAGCACGCGGGCGCTGTTGCCTGCAACACCTTCGGCATCGCCGAGCACGATATCGCTGCCCTTGAAGTGCCAGACGTGCCCGCGCCGCTCGATATCGGCAAGGCAGCCAAGCCGCAGGAAATCGGCAACCTCGGGGCTCGCCGGCCGCTCGATCAGATCGTCGGGCGAGGCAAGCTGTTCGATCAGGCCGGAGCGCATGACAGCGACCTCGTCGGCCAGCGTCAGCGCCTCGCTATGGTCGTGCGTCACATAGATCGCCGTCAGGCCGAGCGTGGTGATGAGTTCGGCGAGCTCGCCCACCATGTTTTCGCGCAACTCGCGGTCAAGGTTCGAAAGCGGTTCGTCGAAAAGGATAAGCTGCGGCTCGGCGACGATGGCGCGTGCAATCGCCACGCGCTGCTGCTGGCCTCCGGAAAGATCGCTCGGCCGCCGGTCGGCATAGGCGGACAGGCCGACGCGCTCCAGCGCCCGCATCGTCCGGGTCTGGCGCTCGGCCTTGCCGACGTTGCGCATTTCCAGCGGAAAGGAAACATTGCCGCCGACAGTCAGATGCGGCCAGAGCGCGTAATCCTGAAAGACCATGCCAAGCCCGCGCCGCTCCGGCGGAACGAAAACGCCGGTCGCGCCATCGGCAACCATGGTAGCGGCAATCGAAACGGACCCTCTGGTCGGCGCAAGCAGACCCGCCACCAGCCTCAAGAGCGTGGTCTTGCCGCATCCAGATGGGCCGAGCAACGCCAGCGTCTTGCCTTTTTCCAGAGAAAAATCAATGCCTTTAAGGATCTGTGTCGACCCGTAACTCAATTCCAGACCTGCCGCTGCAACGGCGGAAGACGATCGAACTGAGGGGGTGTTCATGGGCAGACCGAATGTCGCTTTAAAGAAAGTATGGCGACATTTAGGCATCCCGTATGACAGCTTTGCGACAGTTTTGCTTCAGTTTTATGACAATACTCTTCACGGAAGCGAGCCGCGGCTTTTCCCCGAGCCGGCGGCCGACATGCCAGCTGTTAGGGCCGTAAAATCAGGGGGTTTGCATTTTCGGTCGCGCACAACCATTTAAGATGAACGAACCCGCGGACGTGTCGCAACCTCGCATATGCCGGAACGTTTACCGAAAACGAACCATACCGGCTTGCATTCTGAGCCAAAAGCCGATTGCTTAGGAAAATCTACTTCTTCTTCGGCTAGCCGTTGGAAGAGTGCGAGGGGATATAGGCAAACCCGTGGAATTCTGCAGCTTCGGATCGGGATCGATGGTGACTACGATGATGAAGCGGGAAAGCTGGTTTGAAGGAAAATGAACAACGATCTGTTTCAGGTAAAATTTTGGGGCGTTCGGGGAAGCATCCCCGTATCAGGCCCGGAATTCGACCGATATGGAGGCAACACCTCCTGCATAGAAATTCGCTGCGGCGAGCACCGGATGATCTTCGACGCGGGCTCGGGACTGCGCGAGGCCGGGCTTTCGCTTCTTGCGGACGAGGTTCGCGATGTCGACCTCTTCTTCAGTCACTGCCATTACGACCACATCATCGGCCTGCCCTTCTTCAAGGCGATCTACTATCCCTCGATCAACGTCAACATCTGGTCCGGTCATCTTGACGGCAAGATGAGCACGCGCGAGATGGTGGAGCAGTTCATCAGCCCGCCGTGGTTCCCGGTAAAGACCGATATCTGCCAGGCGACGATGAACTTCCGCGATTTCCACGCCGGCCAGACGCTGACCCCGCACAAGGGCGTCGAGATGCAGACCTATATGCTGAACCATCCGGGCGGCGCGATCGGCTATCGCATCCACTGGAAAGGCCGTATCGTGGCACTGATCTACGACATCGAGCACGTTCCGGGCACGCATGACCCGGTGGCGCTCGAGATGATGAAGGATGCCGATCTCGTCGTCTACGATTGCACCTATAACGAAGACGAGATGCAGCGATTCAAGGGCTTTGGCCATTCCACGTGGCAGCACGGCACGGAACTGGCGAAAATGGCAGGCGCCAAGCGCTTTGCCCTGTTCCATCATGCGCCCTCGCGCACCGACCAACAGCTTGCCGTGATGGAAAGCGAGGCGCAGGCCGCCTTTGCCGGCGCCTTTGCCGCCCGCGACAATCAGGTGATCGACATCTGATCCTGCACCAGCGACGCTGCTGAGACCCATTCCACTGCGGGATGGCCTGCCGTCGCTTCGAAGAGTTCGGCAAGGAAATTCCAGGCGGCCGTGTCATGCACCAGATGGTGCCCGAGCACGCCGATGGGCTCGCTGCGGCCCTCGAACCTGTCCTGCAGCTCCGCGACCAGTTCGCCGATCAGCTCAACCATCGGCCGCCCGCCGCGCGTGCCGTGCCAGTCCATCAGGTCGACATGGGTGTTGACGATAGCGAGCGGGCCTTTTCCCTTGACCCGGCCGTAGGTGGAAAGCGATTGGAAGCCGAGTGCCGGAAGCTTGGGAACGAGGCCCTTGTCGATCCGGTTCCAGGGTGGGACCAGCATGGTCAGAAAGCGTGTCGGGTAGAGATCCTTCAGCTTCAGGAAGCCTTCAAAAAGCTCGCCGAGAACGGTTTCTTCCAGACGTGGTCCGCCCAGTTCCTGCTTCTTCTCATCGGGTCCGGCATGATTGTGATGCGCCCAGCCGTGGACCGCCACGCTGACAAGCGCTTCCTCCGCAAGCCGCTGCGCGAGCGGCGTGCCCGTAAAGGCCGGAATGACGGCAAGGGTGATGGGGATATGATAGTTTTTCGTCTCGGCAATCAGCCGCTCAAGCGCCGCCGTCGGCTCGATTGCATCGTCGTCCCGCAACCAGAGCCGCGCTACGCGGCCAGCATCTTGCCAGCGCTCCAGCTCCCGATGCAACGGCTCGCGAATGGTGCTATCGATCATATGTTGCCCCTGCATGATTGCGTAGGATCAAATCCAGTTCTCTCGCCGCGCCGGCAAGCGAGCGCTCGTTGATGACAAAGCTTCGGGCGGCGAATGACATGGCCTCACGACGCGCCCCATCGTCCAGCAGCCCGGCAATGGCGCGCGCGTAAGCTCCCACATCGCCATCAGCCGTCAACAGCCCGGTCATGTCGGCCTCTACCACGGCGGGCACGCCGGCGGTCCTCTGCGCCACGACAGGAAGCCCCGCCGCCTGCGCTTCGAGATAGGCCAGTCCGTAGGCTTCGCCGCAGCCCGGCCAGACATAGATGCCGCCCCTTGATAGCAGGCTGGCTATGTCCTCCGGCTCCCTCTGGCCGAGCCAGTCGATACGACCGGGCGCAAAGCCTGCAAACAGCGCCTCCACCTCGCTCCTCAGCGGACCGCCGCCGACGATGCCGAGGGTCCACGGCCGATCCTCGATGACGCGGAGCGCCGCAGAGAGCATCCTGTAGCTCTCCATCTTGTCGCCGGCCCGCATCATCGCCACGGTCATCAATCGTTGCGGATCGGGATCAGGCTTTACCGGCTCGAAGAGCGCCGTGTCGATAAAAGGTTTCAATCCTGCGATACGCGCTTCGGGAAAGGCGTCCTCCAGCCCTCGGCGATCGCGGTCCGTGAAGGCGATATTGACCGCCGCCCGACGGATCGCCTCGCCCACCGGTGTCTGAAAGTCCGCCCAGCCCGTCGCATCGCGCTTGCGCGAATAGGAGGCTTCCGCCGTGACATAGGGAATGGCGAATTCCGCTGCGATCCTCGGCCCGAGGAGATCAGGGGATTTGTAATAGGGGTGATAGCAGAACCAGAGCTCCGGTTTCGGCTCCTGCTGCCACTTGCGTCTCAGCCTTTCGCGTTCCTCTTCGGCCTTCACCCGCAGTTCGGCTGCCGCTTCCGGCGTACCGGCATAGATGCGCAGTTCGGATACGACTTCGACCGAGTGGCCCGCCATTTCCAGCGCCCGCACCAATAGCTGCGCCATCAGCCGGTCGCCCGAAGGCACCGGATGGTTCGGCGATTTCATCGGCGCGTAGAAAGCGATCCGCATCGCGACACTCCGCCTGTGACAGTGTGTTTACAATCGGCGCTCGCGCCGCAAGCGAAAATTTCCGCTATTGTCACTATCCTTGAACGATACAGACAGGCATACCGAAGCGATCGTGATTAGACGAGACGATAATTCCGCCCTTTTTGGTCTTCTCTAGTGCATTTGCGATTTGAGCTTCAAGAACAGGAATTGATGACGACGGTCTGGGCCACAGGGATTTTTTCGGAGCGCGCAATCAGGAAGGCCAGGCTCGGCTCCGGCCTTGTGATGTTTGTCTTCATCATCCTGCACATGTCGAACCATGCGCTGGGGCTCGTTTCACTGACGGCGGCCGACGATGCGCGCCGGTTGTTTCTGGCGATCTGGCGCAATCCGCTCGGCACCGTGGTCTTCTACGGCTCGGTCCTGGTCCACATGTCCCTGGTACTGCGCGGGCTCTATATGCGTCGCAGCCTCGTCATGCCCAGGAACGAGATGGCACAGATCGTTCTTGGGCTTCTCATTCCGCTGCTGCTTATCGACCATGTCGTCGGCACGCGCATCGTCCATGCGCTCTACAGCTATACCGACAATTACGAGACGATCGTTCGCACGCTCTGGATCAGTTCGCCCGACAACGGCGTGCGCCAGACGTTCGCGCTGCTTGCCGTCTGGATCCACGGCTGTATCGGCATCCACTTCTGGCTGCGCTATCGGCCCTGGTACGACAATTCCGCATCGCTGCTTCTTGCGATCGCCATCCTGCTGCCGGTGCTGGCGCTGCTCGGTTTCGTCGAAATGGGCCGCACCCTGTCCGATCCCTCCTATATCGAGGCAGAATCCGGGCACTACGAGGAAACGATCAATACGCTTTATTACAATAATCCTGATGCGCGCGCGCAAATCGCGACGATTCGCGCCGGGCTCTACGGCAGCTTCTCCGCAGCGCTTGCCCTCGTCATCCTCGCACGGGCGCGCCGGAAGCTGAAAGAGCGGACGAACCAGGTCGCGGTTCACTATCCCGGCGGCGAGACCGTGCGCGTTCCACGCGGCTTCACCGTGCTGGAGGCAAGCAGGCTTGGCGGTCTGCCGCATTATTCGGTCTGCGGCGGCAAGGGCCAGTGCTCCACCTGCCGTGTGCAGATCCTCGGCGACTACTGGACCCTGCCGCCACCGGACAAGCTGGAGCAGACGACACTGAAGCGCATCAATGCGGCACCTGACGTGCGCCTCGCCTGTCAGCTCCGCCCGGACAAGAACCTGACCGTCGCGCCGCTGCTCGTGCCGCAGACAGAGGCTGCCCTTCCCGCCAACAGCCAGGAAACCAGTCCCGGCCGCGAGCGCGAGATCGCGGTGCTCTTCTGCGACATGCGCCACTTCACAACGCTGACCGAAACCCGCCTGCCGTTCGACGTTGTCTTCCTGCTCAACCGTTATTTCGGGATCGTCGGCAAGGCGGTGGAACAGGCAGGAGGACGACTCGACAAATTTATCGGCGACGGCGCCATGGCACTCTTCGGCCTCAACAGCACGCCCGAGGAAGCCTGCCGGCAGGCAGTGGCGGCCGCAACCACAATTGTTGCCGAAATTGAAAAGCTCGCCTCCGAACTTGCCGGCGAACTGCCCTTGCCGCTGGAGATCGTTATCGGCATCCACACCGGCCCGGCCGTCGTCGGCACGATGGGCTATGGGCGCGTGCGCAGCCTGACGGCAGTCGGCGATACGGTCAATGTGGCCAGCCGTCTGGAAACGGCAGCCAAGGAACTCAACGCCGCCATCGTCATTTCCGAGCCGGTCGCGAGGCACGCGGGCATCAATGCGGAGACGGTCGAAAGCTGCGAAATCAACGTGCGCGGCCGCGCGCTCCCCTTGAAAGTCTACGTGGTCCCGAGAGAGAAAGCGGCCGAACCGCTCAAGGAAAGACAATGATGCCCGGCCAAGCATGGCTTACTGCCAAATATTGGAAGCGCCGTCTGCGCAAGGCGCGCAATGCGCTGGCCACACGCTTCTTCGATACCCGCTTCGGCCGCCGGCTGCTGATCGAGAATATCGGGCCGCGCGTGACCTCCATGACGGTCGATGCCGGCGATCACCTGATGAGTTTTTCGCCCGCCGACTATATCGGCCGCAAGGTCTTCCGGAAGGGCCATTTCGAACGCGGAGCCGTCGACCGGCTGCTCGTGATCCTGCGCCAGCGCGGCCTGCTGAAGAAGGACGGCACGCTTCTGGAGATCGGTGCCAACATCGGCACCCAGACGGTCTATTTTGCGCTGGCCCGCGCCTTTGCCGGGATCGTCAGCATCGAACCGGACCCGCGCAATTTCCGCCTTCTGGAACAGAATATCCGCCAGAACGGCCTCACCGACACGGTGCGCCTCGTCAACTGTGCCGCCGGCAATGCCGAAGGCGAGATCGACTTCTTCCTCAACCGCGCCAATCACGGCAAGAGCAGCGCCATCCGCCAGAGCGCCAGCGACGAGAAGATCAGCGTGCCGGTGCGGTCGGTGACGGGCATTCTCGACGGTCTCGGCATCGACGAAGCGGAGATCGGCCTCGTCTGGATGGATATCGAGGGTTACGAGCCTGTCGCCTGCCGTTCGATGCTGCCGCTGCTTGCCCGCCGCGCGCCGGTCTACATGGAATTCACGCCGCTTTTTTACGGCTCGGAGGGGACGCGGGATTTCGTCTCGTGGCTCGCCGGCTTCTACGAGGACTGCCTCGTCTTCTTCGAGGATCACGAGCAGGAGATGAAGGTGCGCGACCTGCCCGGCGGCCTCGACCAGTACGACGTACTGTTCCTGCCGTAAGGCTTATTTCCGCCGATAGAGAAAATACCGCCCTTCCTTGATGCCATCGGGCAGCGGCAGCGGCAAAAGGTCGGGGTGATCCAGCGGCAGGCCGCTGACGGCGATACCGTCATGAACCAGCACGCCAGCCATCAGTTGCGGCAGCCAGGTCAGCGTCACGGCATCGATCTCGTCATGGCCGGTGCCGATATCGGCATGGGCAAGCGCGGCGTCGATCCCGAGAAAGGCCTGGCCGGTATCGCGGATATTGCCCGTCACCATATTTTCGGCCGGCGGCGTGGAGGTGGAATAGGAGCGGATTTCCCAATCGAAGGCGACAATGCGGCGGTCGGGAAAATGCTCGCGCAGATGGTCGTAGGTGCGGCCGTTGCCAAGGCCGAATTCGAGCACTGGCCCTTCCACCTCTTCCACCAGACCAACGATGGCATTGAGAATATCGCGTTGAGCCGTCAATCGGCGAATGAAGCTGTCGAGGCGGCTCATCTTGTCCTGTCCGTCATAAAATATGTCAGCGGTGCTACCATATTGATGCCGTGCAAGTCGATTGCCGGAAACGCAAATTGCCGTTGCAGCGACAATAAGGGTCTGTGATAGACTCGGCGCATGAACGAGATGTCCGACGACGCATTCTTTGCCAACGTGCCTGTTTTCAGTGACTTCGAAGGCGTGACCGACGAAAGCAATTACCAGCCGCTGCCCGAAGGGTGGGTGCTGGCAATGGCCGATATCGTCGGCTCCACGAAAGCGATATCCGGCGGCCGCTACAAGGACGTCAACATGGCCGGCGCCAGCGTCATCTCCGCAGTGCTGAACGCCGTCGGCAAGGGTGACTACCCCTTTGTCTTTGCCGGCGACGGCGCGCTGATTGCCTTGCCCGATTCGCTGGAGAAGGAAGCGCGCGAGGCGCTGGCGGCGACACAGGTGTGGGTGAAGGAGGATCTGGATCTCGATCTGCGCATCGCCATCGTGCCGATCGCCGATATCCGCGCGGAAGGTCTCGATGTGCGTGTCGCCCGCTACTCGGCCAGCCCCTATGTCACCTATGCGATGTTCTCGGGCGGCGGCACGAGCTGGGCCGAAAAGAACATGAAGATGGGCCGTTACGGCGTCGAAAGGGCCGCGCCGGGCACCCGGCCGAACCTTGCCGGCCTCTCCTGTCGCTGGAGCCCGATCGAGGC
This sequence comes from Hyphomicrobiales bacterium, assembly GCA_900471515.1. Taxonomy (GTDB): domain Bacteria; phylum Pseudomonadota; class Alphaproteobacteria; order Rhizobiales; family Rhizobiaceae; genus Rhizobium. The sequence continues at coordinate 493,750 of UCFC01000010.1, forward strand.
CCGCAACGGCGAGATCGTTTCGATCATCGCCGTGCCCGGCGAGGGCGGTCCCGGGCCGGAATTTCAGGCCCTCGTCACCGGCATCGTTTCCATCACCGCCGAACAGAACCGCAGCGGGCATCCCGTGCCGGAAGAGGGGCCGGAACTCGCCTTCTCGATGAAGGGCATCAATCGCGAGGTGAACGCCACCGCACCCGAGGGCAAGCGCCTGCGCCAGAGGCTCTTCATTCTCCTGCAGATCGGCCTGACCGTTCTTCTGCACAAATTCGGCATCACCTTCGCCCATTTCAACGCGCGCCGTTACAGGAAGGACGTTTCGGGCAATTCGGATTTCCGCAAGTTCGACGACGGCCTGAAGATGACCATCGACGTCGACGCCACCCACCTTGCCCGTATCGAGACGCTGTTGAAAGAGGCGCAGGAAAGGGGCGTGGCCCGCTTTGGCCTGCACCGCCAGTCATCGGCACTGATGACCTGCTTCGTGCCGACGCCGCTGTCGCGCGACCACATGCACTTCATCGACGGTGCCGCCGGCGGTTATGCCGTTGCCGCCAGCCAGATCACCGGCAAGCAGCTTTCCGGCATTTTGGTTACGCCTTGATGAGGTGATCGGCCGAGAGGCCGAGCCGGCCGAACACGTTTCGGGTATCGACAATCAGCCTGGCGTTCTTCGAAAGAGCCGCATAGTCGATTATGTCGTGATCGGTCGCGATGAGGACCACGTCGTATCCCGCAACGGCTTCCGGCGTCAGATCGATGGATTTGCGGCCCTTCAGCGCCTGATATTCGCGGGTCGGCGGAATCTCGGCGACGAAGGGGTCGTGATAATCCGCCTTGCCGCCGCGTTCCTCGATGATCTCGATCAGGCGCAGCGACGGGCTTTCCCTGATATCGGCGACGTTCTTCTTGTAGGCGAGGCCAAGCACGAGGACGCGGGAGCGGCTGAGCGCCTTGCCCGCACGAATATCCAGCGCCTCGGCCAGCTTGCCGACGACATAGCGCGGCATCGCCGAATTGATCTCGCCGGCGAGTTCGATGAAACGGGTCGGCAGCTCGAATTCGCGCGACTTCCAGGTGAGGTAGAAGGGGTCGATCGGAATGCAGTGACCGCCAAGACCGGGACCGGGATAGAAGGGCATATAGCCGAACGGCTTGGTTTTGGCCGCGTCGATGACTTCCCAGACATCGATGCCCATTGCCGCATAGACGGTCTTCAGCTCGTTGACGAGAGCGATGTTGACCGAGCGGAAGATGTTTTCGGTGAGCTTGACGGCTTCCGCCGTCGCATTGGAGGAAACCGGAACGACGCTCGAGACGGCGGCACCGTAGAAGGATTTCATCAGCGACAGGGCTTGTGCGCCATCGCCCGCAACGACTTTCGGGATGGTGGCCGTGTGGTAATTCTGGTTGCCGGGATCCTCGCGCTCCGGCGAAAAACCGACGAAGAAATCGGAACCGGACTTAAGCCCGGTCTCTTCGAGAATGACCTTCACGATATCGTCGGTGGTGCCGGGATAGGTGGTCGATTCCAGCACGATCAGCTGGCCCGCGCGCAGATGGGCGGCAATCGACCGCGACGTCGCCTCCACGAAGGAAAGATCGGGATCGCGATGTTTCGTAAGCGGCGTCGGGACGCAGATGACGATCACGTCGCAATCCGAGAGGCCGGCGAAATCGGTCGTCGAGACAAAGCGCCCGGCATCAATCTCGGCCGTCAGCGCCTCGTTTGTCACCGCGTCGATGTAGGAGCGGCGGGCATCCAGCGCGACGATCTTCTTCGGATCGATGTCGAAGCCGGTCACGGCAAAGCCGCTGCGGGCGACCGCCATCGCCAGCGGCAGGCCGACATAACCGAGACCGATGATGCCGGCGCGCGCCGCGCGCGTCTCAATCTTCTTGGAAAGTGTCTCGAAAGTGGAAGAGCGTGCGTCCAAGGCCATGCCTCTTGCGAAAAGTGAATCCGAAGGCTGATCTAATGCATGATCCCGCCAAATTAAACCCGGCCTGCAACCGACACCTAACTGCGCCATGCGCCGGCTTCATTGGCCGGGTGTGGCCCGAATGACCCGGGGTCGGCCATCCCGGCAACCGGGACGCACAAAAAAAATCGCAATCCCATTGTTTCGCACTTTCAGCGTGCCTATTTTGGCAAATGATAATGAACCACTTTGCAAAGATTGCTCGCCCGTTTCCAGGAGGTCGGAAGCCGGCGGGTGTCAAAGCCGGTTGTCGGCAATCGTTGACACGATAATACCGCTCGTACATCCTGATTTTTTTTGTGATCTGCTCACCGTGAACGGGCAGGTCATGGTCGTTTTTGCATTTCGGGATGGACGTGCGACATGAGGATAATACCAAGAATGAGCACGATCGAATCCAGCGTATCCTCCATTTTGTTGGACCGTGTTGCTGAATGGCTGACGAATTCTTCGCTGGCCGGTGACGACCTTGAAAACATCGTGCGCGGTTTCTGCGAGCGGCTTGCGGCCGCCGGCCTGCCGCTCGCGCGCGTGCACCTGACCTTCTCGATGCTGCATCCGCTCTACGATGCGCTGAGCTTCACCTGGAAGCGCGCCAGCGGCGTGACCATCGAAGGCTTCCGCATGCCGGCCGGCCAGAAGCCGGACCGTTTCCTGCAAAGCCCCTATTTCCATCTTCTCGACAACAACCTGCAGCATATACGCCGCCGCATCATGCCTGACGGCCCGAGCGAGTTTCCGATCTTCGAGGATCTCAGGCAGGAAAGGATCACCGATTACCTCGCCTTCGTGCAGCCATTCGGCGACGGATCGGTGCAGGGCATGATGGGCTCCTGGTCGACCGACAGCTCCGCCGGTTTTTCCGACGACATGATCGATGCGCTGCTGCGCATGCAGAACCATCTGGCGGTGGCTGCCAAGATGGCGGTGCTTGCCAAGCTCGCCAACAATATGCTGACCACCTATCTCGGCGGCGACGCCGGCAAGCGCGTGCTGAACGGCCAGGTTCGCCGCGGCGACGGTGAAACGATCCGTGCCGCTCTCGTCATGGCCGACATGCGCGAATCCACCATGTATGCCGAGAAGGAAGGCCGGCAGGCCTATATCGATACGCTGAACCAGTTCTTCGACGCGATCGCCGCGCCCTTCAACCGCAACGGCGGCGAAATCCTGAGCTTCCTCGGTGACGGCTTCCTGGCCGTCTATCCCTGCGGCCGTCACAAGGACCCATCCAAGATCGCCTGCGAGGCAGCGCTTTCTGCCGTGCACCATGCGCAGGCGCGGGTTGCCGAATTGAACAAGGATCGCGAGGCGAAGGGCCTGCCGAAAATCGGCTACGGCATCGGCCTGCATGTCGGCAATGTCATGTTCGGCAATGTCGGCCTGAAGGACCGCCTTACCTTCTCCGCCTTCGGCTCCGCTGTAAACGAGGTGCAGCGCCTGCAGGTGCTGACGAAGAAATACGGCCGGGAGGTCGTCGCAAGCCAGGCCTTTGCCGGCTATTGCGGCGGCGAATGGATCACGCTCGGCGAGGAAAAACTGCGCGGCATCCGCCAGAAGGTCACAGTGCTTCAGCCGCGAGCGCCGACATCCGGCATCCACGTCGACGAAGGTTTCCGCGAATCCGTGCAGAACGGCCTTTCGGAAGCCGAACAGGTCATCATGCTTCACCGCGACAAGAAACAGGTAAAACGTACGCCGATCGAAAAATTCATTCAGTAATTACGCGCGAACATTGCAGCGGCGTTGGCCGCTGCACCGTATATGGCCACCCTCGCATCAGGCGCCTTGCAAAACAGGCGCCGTGCGTTGTTTTTCCCATGTCTGTCATCAACTGGACACCCCGTTTACGGTACGATAGTGTGCCTTAACGGGAACACATAAGGACTGGGGAATTTCATTGGTATGGCGTCTGCAGCCGATCTGTTGCGTATTGAGAACCTGGATGTCGCCTTCTCCGTCTTCGGCGACCGGCTGCGTGTCGTAAAGGAAGCCAATCTCCGCATTCTGCCAGGCAAAGTGACTGCCCTTGTCGGCGAAAGCGGCTCGGGAAAATCGGTCATCAGCCAGTCGATCATGGGCATCCTGCCGGCACCCGCCCAGGCGAGCGGCCGCATCCTGTTTACCGACCCGCTGGACGGCAAGGCGACCGATATTCTCTCCCTGTCGCGCGACAGCGCCGAGATGCGCGACCTGCGCGGCCGCCGCATGGCGACCATCTTCCAGGAGCCGATGACCTCGCTCTCGCCGCTCCACACGGTCGGCAACCAGATCAGCGAAGTGCTGTTGATCCATACGGATGCCGACAAGAAGGAAGCGCGCGAGCGCACCGAGGAAATGCTCGGCCTCGTCGGCTTTTCCAATCCGAAACGCACTTACGACATGTATCCGTTCGAGCTTTCGGGCGGCATGCGCCAGCGCGCGATGATTGCCATGGCGCTGATCTGCAAACCGGCGCTGCTGATCGCCGACGAGCCGACCACCGCGCTCGACGTGACGATCCAGGCGCAGATCCTCGAACTTCTGCGCGACCTGCAGGCCAAGCTTGGCATGGCCATGCTGCTCATCACCCATGACCTCGGTGTCGTCGCCAACATGGCCGACGAAGTGGTGGTGATCTATCACGGCGAGATCATGGAAGCCGGCCCGGTCGAGGCAATCTTCCGCAATCCGCAGCATCCCTATCTCAAGGCCCTGATGGCCGCTGTTCCGCATTTCGACATGAAGCCGGGCGAGCGGCTGAAAGCCCTGCGCGAGGTTCCGGTCAATCTGGAATCGCTGATCGGCAAGAAGAAGCCGGTTGAAAAGGAAGCGCCTGGCACGCTGCTTTCCGTCTCCAATCTTTCCAAGACCTACAGGACGCGCAAGCGCGGCTTTTTCGGCGGCCAGGAAGCGGCCATCGTGCATGCCGTGGACGATGTCAGCTTCGATATCCGCCGCGGCGAATGCCTGGGGCTCGTCGGCGAATCCGGCTGCGGCAAGACCACGGTCAGCAAGATTCTCATGCGTGCGATCACTCCGGATAGCGGCGCGGTCGTCTTCAACGACGGCAAGGAGACTATCGACGTCCTCTCCGTCAAGGGTTCGGAGCTGCAGGACCTGCGTACCAAGATCCAGATGGTTTTCCAGGACCCGGTCTCGTCGCTCTCGCCGCGCATGACGGTGCGCAATATTCTCAGCGAACCGCTGGAAATCCATGATCGCGGCGACAGCGCCGAGCGCAAGGCCAAGGTCGAGGCGCTGATGGGCGCGATCGGCCTCGACCGGCGTTATCTCAACCGCTATCCTCACAGCTTCTCCGGGGGACAGCGCCAGCGCATCGGGATTGCGCGTGCATTGGCGCTCGGTCCCAAGCTCATCATCCTCGACGAGCCGGTTTCGGCCCTTGACGTCTCGGTGCAGGCACAGATCCTCAATCTCTTGAAGGATCTGCAGAAGGAACTGGGGCTCACCTATCTCTTCATCTCGCACAATCTCGCCGTCGTCGACTATATGGCAGACCGCATCGCCGTCATGTGCAAGGGCCGCATCGTCGAGATCGCCCCGCGCGAAATCATCCTGCGCAATCCGGTCCATCCCTATACGAAATCGCTGCTTGCCGCCGTTCCCTTCCCGGATCTCGACAGGCCGCTCGACTTCAAGGCGCTGCAGGAAAACGGTGCAGCCGACAAGCAGAATTGGGGCCAGGTCTTCACAGCCGAGCATGACGATGCCTCCGAACTCGCCTTTGCCGATCTCGGCGGCGGTCATCTGGTGCGCGCCCGCAAGGGCGCCGATGCAAAGGAACTGGTCTGATGGTGACGCGCCGCATCTTCCTCGGCGGTCTGATCGGCTCGGCTATCGCACCCTCGGTGTTGCGGGCACAGCAGGTCGCCGAGCCCGAATTTTTAAAGGCCCGGCTCGCCGACGGCAGCCTGCCGCCAATGGCCGATCGCATTCCGGCCGAACCGCGCGTCATCAATCTGAAAGACATGGGCCGCGTGCCCGGCACCTATGGCGGCAACGTGCGCACCATCATCGGCAGCGCGCGCGATATCCGCTATATGACCGTCTACGGCTATTCGCGGCTCATCGGCTATGACACCAAGCTACAGTTCCGGCCCGATATCCTGCGCGACTTCACCTCTGAGGATGCTACGGTTTTCACCTTCCGCCTGCGCGAGGGGCACAAATGGTCGGACGGCCATCCCTTCACGGCGGAAGCCTTCCGCTACTGGTGGGAAGACGTCATCCTCAACAAGGAACTGACGCCCGGCGGCGGTGCGCTGGAACTACGCCCGCATGGTTCCCTGCCGCGCTTTGAAATGCTCGACGAACTGACGGTGCGCTATAGCTGGGACAAGCCCAATCCGGTCTTCCTGTCGTCGCTCGCCGGACCTCTGCCGCTCGTCATCTACGGTCCCGGCCACTACCTGAAGCAGTTCCATAAAGAATACCAGGACAAGGCCAAGCTCGACGATTTGATGAAGAAGAACCGGGCCAAGAAATGGGCCGACCTGCACATCAAAATGGCGCTCGCTTCGCGGCCGAACAATCCTGACCTGCCGACGCTCGATCCCTGGCAGAACCGCACGGCCCCGCCGGCCGACCAGTTCATCTTCGAGCGCAATCCCTTCTTCCATCGCGTCGACGAGAACGGCAGGCAGCTCCCCTATCTCGACAAGTTCATTCTCAACGTTTCATCCTCCTCGATCATCGCTGCCAAGGCGGGCGCGGGTGAATCCGACCTGCAAGCGACCGGCATCGATTTCAACGACTATACCTTCTTGAAAGAGGCGGAAAAGCGCTTCCCGGTGAAGGTCGATCTCTGGAAAGTGGCGCGCGGCTCGCGCATCACGCTCCTGCCGAACCTCAATGTCGCCGACGAAGCCTGGCGGGTTCTCTTCCGCGACGTGCGTTTTCGGCGGGCCTTGTCGCTGGCCATCAACCGGCATGAGATCAACATGGTCGCCTTCTACGGCCTCGGCAAGGCGAGTGCCGATACGGTCTTGCCGGAAAGCCCGCTCTTCAGGCAGGAATATGCCGACGCCTTCGTGAATTTCGACCCGGATACCGCCAACAAGCTGCTCGACGAACTCGGCCTCGACAAGCGCGCCAGAGACGGTATCCGCTTGCTGCCAGACGGCCGCCGCTGCGAGATTACCGTCGAGACCGCCGGCGAGAGCAACCTCGACACCGACGTTCTGGAACTGGTGCACGATCACTGGGCCAATATCGGCCTGGCACTCTTCACCCGCACCTCGCAGCGCGACGTCTTCCGTAACCGCGCCATGAGCGGCTCGATCATGATGTCGATCTGGTACGGGCTGGATAACGGCGTACCGACCGCCGACATGTCTCCTTATGGACTAGCCCCTACACTGGATGACCAGCTTCAATGGCCGCTTTGGGGCATGTACTATCTGTCCGCCGGTCAGGAGGGCAAAGCGCCCGATCTGCCGGAAGCGGCTGAACTTGTGGACCTGCTGAACCAATGGGGCAGAAGTGCTACGACGCAAGAGCGTGAGGTTATCTGGCACAAGATGCTGTCCCTCTATACCCAGCAGGTCTTTTCGATCGGCCTCATCAACAGCACGCTGCAGCCGATCCTCAGATCTGCCAGGATGCAGAACGTGCCGGAACACGCGCTTTTCGGCTTCGATCCGACCTCCTACCTCGGCGTCTATATGCCCGATACCTTCTGGTTCAAGGAGGCCTGAGCGATGATCCGCTACATCCTCTGGCGCATCGCTGCCATGGTGCCCACCCTGCTCGTGATATCGGCACTGGTCTTCGTCATCATCGAACTGCCGCCGGGCGACTTCTTCGAAAGCCAGATCGCCGAACTGCGCGCCCAGGGCGAGACCGCAAACCTGCAGGAAATCGAGGAGCTGCGCCATCAATACGGTTTCGACCAACCGGAGATCGTGCGCTACTTCTACTGGGTCGGCGGCATGCTGCGTGGCGATTTCGGCTATTCCTTCGAATATCAGCTGCCGGTTTCCGACGTGGTGGGCGACCGTTTGTGGCTGACGATCCTCGTCTCCTTCTCGACCATCCTTCTCACCTGGCTGATTGCCTTCCCGATCGGCATCTATTCGGCAACCCATCAATATAGCTGGGGCGATTACGGCCTGACCTTCCTCGGCCTGCTCGGCATCGCCATCCCGAACTTCATGCTGGCGCTGATCCTGATGTATTTCGCCAATGTCTGGTTCGGTCTGTCCATCGGCCATCTGATGGACCAGCAATTTCTGAACGAGCCGATGAGCTGGGCTAAGGCGCAATCCATTCTCGCGCATCTCTGGATCCCGGTCATCATCGTCGGCACGGCGGGTACCGCCGGTATGATCCGCCGCCTGCGCGCCAACCTGCTCGACGAGATGCAGAAGCAATATGTGACGACGGCGCGTGCCAAGGGCCTGCATCCGATGCGCGCGCTGGTCAAATATCCGCTGCGCATGGCGCTCAACTTCTTCGTCGCCGACATCGGCTCGATCCTGCCGTCGATCATTTCGGGTGCGGAGATCGTCGCCATCGTTCTGTCGCTCGAGACGACCGGGCCGATGCTCATCAAGGCGCTGCAGAGCCAGGACATGTATCTCGCCGGTTCATTCCTGATGTTCCTCGCCTTCCTGAACGTCATCGGCGTGCTGATCTCCGATATAGCGCTCGGCTTCCTCGATCCCCGCATCCGTCTGCAAGGCAGGAGCACCAAATAATGTCGCCCCTACCCGCACCTGGCGCGGCGCTGCCGCATTATGTGTCGACTGCTCCCTTCGATCCGATCGCAACGGAGACGATGACTTCGGCGCAGTCGCGCATCCACCTTGCTTCGCAAAAGCAACTCATGTGGTGGAAATTCAAGCGCCACAGGCTGGCGCTTGCATCCGGCATCTTCCTCGCAGCCGTTTACTTCATGATTCTGATCGTCGAGTTCCTGGCGCCCTACGGTCTGCACACCCGCAATGTCGATTTCATCCATTCGCCGCCGCAGCGGGTCCGTCTTTTCGACAGCCAGGGCAATTTCGTCGGTCCGTTCGTTTACGGCCGGAAGATGACGCTCGATATCGATACGCTGCACCGCCTCTACACCAACAACGAAAACGACATCCAGCCGATCCGCTTCTTTTGTCGTGGCGATAGCTACAAGTTCTGGGGACTTGTCGCTTCCGACTTTCATCTCGTCTGCCCGGCAATCGGCGGACAGATGTTCCTGCTCGGCACCGACCGCCTTGGCCGCGACGTGCTGTCACGCATCCTTTACGGCGCGCGCATTTCGCTCACCATCGGCCTGATCGGCATCGCCATCAGTTTCGTGCTCGGTATCGTCATCGGCGGTCTTGCCGGCTACTGGGGCGGTATCTTCGACCTCATCGTCCAGCGCCTGATCGAGGTACTGCAATCGCTGCCCTCGCTGCCGCTCTGGATGGCGCTCGCCGCCATCATGCCGGTGACGTGGAGCCCGATCGTCATTTATTTCGGCATCACCGTCATCCTCGGCATCATCGACTGGACCGGGCTTGCCCGTGCCGTGCGCTCCAAGCTCCTGGCCTTGCGCGAGGAAGATTATGTGCAGGCCGCGCAACTGATGGGCGCCAGTACGCCGCGCATCATCGGCCGGCATCTGGTGCCGGGCTTCATGTCACATCTCATCGCCTCCGCGACCATTTCCATTCCGGGCATGATCCTCGGCGAGACGGCACTTTCCTTCCTCGGGCTCGGGCTGCGGCCACCGATCACCAGCTGGGGCATCCTGCTGACGGAGGCCAAGAGCGTCAGCGTCATCGCTTTCTATCCATGGCTGCTGTTTCCGATCGTTCCGGTTGTGCTGGTCATTTTAGCGTTCAATTTTCTGGGAGACGGCTTGCGCGATGCGGCAGATCCCTACAAATAGCCTCGAGCCCGGTGGAGCGCGTCGCCTCCGCCGCCTCATGGCCTCCGATCGGCGGGGGTGGTAGAACTATGTCGTCCACCTCAGAGGGCACCCCCATGGCCAGACGTCTCGAAGATGCACGCATCCTCATGTATAGCCACGATACGTTCGGCCTCGGCCATCTGCGCCGCTGTCGGACCATTGCCCATGCGCTCGTCGAGGATTATCGCGGCCTGAACATCCTGATCATTTCAGGCGCGACGATTGCGGGCGCCTTCGACTACCGTGCCCGAGTCGATTTCGTGAAGATCCCAAGCGTCATCAAGCTTCGGAACGGCGAATATACCTCGCTCGCCAGCCATATCGACCTTCAGGATACGCTGAAGATGCGCGAGTCGAGCATTCGTCACACCGCCGAGACCTTCGAGCCCGATATCTTCATCGTCGACAAGGAGCCATTGGGCCTGAAGGGCGAGGTCGAGGAAACGCTTGCCTATCTCAAGGCGCGGGGCACGACGCTGGTTCTGGGCCTGCGTGAGATCATGGACGCGCCGCATCTGCTCGAAGCCGAGTGGAAGAAAAACAGCGTCATGCAGAAGATCGACCAGTATTACGACAGTATCTGGGTCTACGGACCGCCGGATTTCTACGATCCGCTTGTCGGCCTCGACGCGCCCCCCGGCGTTCGCCGCAAGATGGATTTCGTCGGCTTCCTGCAGCGCAGCGTTTCCAAGGGAAAGAAATCGCTCAACGCACGCAAGGACGACTATATCCTGGTCACGACCGGCGGCGGCGGCGACGGCTCGGATCTGGTTCACGACGTCATGAACGCCTATGAAGCCGACGCGACGCTGACGCAGAAGGCGCTGGTTGTGCTCGGCCCCTATATGCCGGCGGCAGAGCGCGCCAGACTGGTCAAGAAGGGGGAGCTGATCCCCTATATCGAAGTGATCGAGTTCGACAATCATATGGAAGAACTGATCGACGGGGCGACCGGCGTCGTCGCCATGGGCGGCTACAACACCTATTGCGAGATCCTGTCCTTCGACAAACCCGCGCTCATCGTGCCGCGCGTCGCGCCGCGCGAAGAGCAATTGCTGCGCGCCCGCCGCGCCAGCGAGCTTGGCCTCATCGATATGCTGCTGCCTGAACAATCTGCCGATCCCGCCGTGATGGCCGAATCGCTGAAGCGCCTCCCGTCGCGGCTTCCGCCATCGAAGAGCGGCTGCAACATGCATCTCGAAGGGCTGGATCACATTTCCCGCACCGTCGGCGACTGGCTGGATAGCCGCGGACGCCACCTGTCTCTCGTCGGCGCAGAATAAAGAGCCGTCCTTTGCCGCCACGCCGCAAGATCCTCGTCGTGCTGAAAGGCTACCCCCGCCTTTCGGAAACCTTCATCGCTCAGGAATTGCTCGGCCTTGAAAAGGCCGGCTTCGACCTGACGCTGATTTCCATGCGCCGGCCGACCGACAAGAAGCGTCATCCCGTGCATGACGAGATCAAGGCACGCGTCGTCTACCTGCCGGAATATCTGCACGAAGAGCCGATCCGCGTGCTGAACGGCCTTTTCGCCGGTTTTTCGAAGCCGGGCTTCGGCGCCTTGATGAAGCGCTTCTTTGCCGATCTGCCGCGCGATATTTCCCGCAACCGTTTCCGCAGGCTCGGCCAGGCACTGGTGCTGGCGCGCGAATGGCCCGACAAGGGCGAATGGCTGCATGCCCATTTCATCCATACGCCGGCCTCGGTGACGGAATATGCGAGCATCCTGACCGGCACGCCATGGACCTGCTCGGCCCATGCCAAGGATATCTGGACCTCGCCCGACTGGGATCTCGGCCAGAAGCTCGCAAGCGCCCGCTGGGCCGTGACCTGCACGCGAAACGGCTACGAGCACATGAAATCGCTGACCGGCCGCAAGGATGCGGTGCATCTGAGCTATCACGGTCTCGACCTTGCCCGCTTCGGCCATTTCGCGGGCGAACGCTCGAACCGCGACGGCAGCGACCCCGCCGATCCCGCCCTTATCCTCAGCGTCGGCCGGGCGGTGGAGAAGAAGGGTTATGACATATTGCTGCGCGCCCTTGCGCTGCTGCCGAAGGAACTGAATTGGCGCCTGGACCATATTGGCGGCGGCGAGCAGCTTTCGAAGCTGAAGAAGCTTGCGGCTGAACTCGGCCTTGGCGAGCGCATCGCCTGGAAGGGCGCGCTGGCGCAGGAAGACGTGCTTGAACATTATCGCCGCGCCGACCTCTTCGCGCTTGCCTGCCGCATCGCCGCCAACGGCGACCGTGACGGACTGCCGAATGTGCTGGTTGAAGCGTCCAGCCAGCGGCTTGTCTGCCTCTCCACCAATGTCTCCGGCGTGCCGGAACTGTTGATCGATGGCGAGAACGGCCTGGTCGTGCCGCCGGAAGATCCGGCAGCCCTGGCAGAAGCGCTCGAAACGGCGATCCGCAATCCCGATCTGCGCAAGCGGCTGGGGGATGCGGCTGAAAAGCGCGTGCGCGGCCATTTCGATTATCACTCCAGCATCCGGCAGTTGAGCGACCTGTTCGAGGCAGAATGGCAGAAGGCGTCATGACGGCTCCCCGCATCTTCTTCTATGTCCAGCACCTGCTCGGCATCGGCCATATTGCGCGCGCCAGCCGCATCGCGAATGCTTTGGTGAGCGACGGTTTCGACGTGACGGTCGTCACCGGCGGCCTGCCTGTGCCGGGCTTTCCGGGCGAAGGCGTCAGAACGATCGAACTGCCCCCCGTCGTCGCCAGCAATGTCGGCTTTTCCGGCCTTGCTGACGCCGAGGGTCAGGCGGCCGGCGAGGCGTTTCTTTCCAGACGCCGCGACCTGCTTCTGAAGGCTTTCGAGGAAACGAGACCGGATGTCGTCATCATCGAGGCCTTCCCCTTCGGCCGCCGGCAGATGCGCTTCGAGCTGCTGCCCCTGCTCGATGCGATCGAAAAGGCCAATCCGCGGCCGAAGCTTCTGAGTTCGGTGCGCGACATCCTGCAGGAAAACCGCAAGCCTGGCCGTGACGAGGAAACCGTCAGGCTGGTCAAGGACCATTTCGACGCGGTGCTCATCCATGGCGATCCCGACTTCGTGCGCCTGGAGGACACTTTTCCGCTGACGGCCGAGATTGCCGACCGGCTGCGCTATACCGGTCTCGTTGCTCCGCCGCCGGCGCCGGAACCTTCCGAAGCATTCGACATCATCGCCTCGGCCGGCGGCGGTGCCGTCGGTCTGGAAGTGATGCGCGCCGCGCGCGATGCGGCCGCGCTGCTGCCTGCCGATCTTCGCTGGCTGCTGATTGCCGGCCCCAACCTTCCCGGAGCCGACTTTTCCGCATTGTCGCAGAATGCGCCTGCCAATGTCACCCTGGTGCGGTTCCGCAAGGATTTTCCCTCGCTCTTGCGCGGCGCCAAAGTGTCGATCTCGCAGGCGGGCTACAATACGGTGGGCGATCTCCTGCGCACCCGATGCCGGTCGATCCTTATCCCCTTCGTGGCGGCCGGCGAGACGGAACAGACCGTGCGCGCCGAACGGCTGCAGGCACTCGGCCTTGCCGAAATCCTGCCGGAGAATGGGCTGACGCTCGACGCCGTCAAGGCCGCGGTCGAACGGGCGCTTGCCGCGCCGCCGCGTCCGGCCGTTTCGCTGGATCTCGACGGTGCCGCAAAAAGCGCAGCCATCATTCGCGCAATGATCGGCTGAAACCCTCGCCTATTCTAAAATTCATGTGATATAAGAAAAATTCCGGCGAGAATCGGCGTTTCGACATTAGTCCGCTCCGCCTTGTTTTCGTTGCGATATCGGCGGTCTGACTGCATGGTCCTGTACTTGGAGATTCTCCCTTGCCCGGCACCAGGATCGCTGTCCGGACTTTTCCCACAGTCTGACGGTTAGCCATGGAAAAAAGCCTCGCCCGCTACATCTGGAAGAACACGCGGCTGCAGCAGCTCTGGATCCTGCTGGTCGTCGCAGCCTCCATGGTGCCCTACTTCCTGTCCTTCGACCTGCCCAAGCAGATCGTCAACGGGCCTATTCAGGGCGACGGTTTCGAAGGACCGGGCGCAAGACAGACCTTCATGCACATTGCCTATGACATCCCGCTCATCGGCCATGTCGAAATCTTTAGGGGCCTGGAACTCAACCGCTTCCAGATGCTGATGGCGCTGAGCCTCGTCTTCCTGGCGCTGGTGGTCCTGAACGGCCTCTTCAAGTTCTACATCAACACCTATAAGGGCCGGCTCGGCGAACGCATGCTGCGCCGCATTCGCTTCGAGCTCATCGACCGCGTGCTGCGCTTCCCGCCTGCCCATTTCAAGCGCGTAAAGTCCGCCGAGATCGCCACCATGATCAAGGACGAGGTCGAGCCGATGGGCGGCTTCACGGGTGATGCCTTCGTCTCGCCCGCCCTTCTCGGCGGCCAGGCGATTACCGCGCTTGCCTTCATCATCGTTCAGAATTTCTGGCTCGGCATGATCGCCGCCTCCATCGTCGGCGTACAGGCGGTGGTCATCCCCCGCATGCGCAAACGCCTGCTCGAACTTGGCCGCCAGCGCCAGCTGACCGCCCGCGAACTTTCAGGACGTGTCGGCGAGATCGTCGAGGGCATCGGCACGATCCACGGCAACGATACGTCCAACTTCGAGCGCGCCGATATCGCGACCCGCCTCGGCCGTATCTTCTCGATCCGCTACGACCTTTATCAGTGGAAGTTCCTGGTCAAGTTCATCAACAACTTCCTTGCCCAGGTGACGCCCTTCCTGTTTTACGCGATCGGCGGTTATCTGGCGCTGCAGGGCAGGCTCGACATCGGTCAGCTCGTCGCCGTCATTTCCGCCTACAAGGACCTGCCCGGCCCGCTGAAGGAACTGATCGACTGGGACCAGATGCGCCAGGATGTGCAGGTCAAGTATGCGCAGGTCTACGAGCAGTTCAACGTCGAACCGTTGATCGACAGCCGCATTCAGGAACTTGCGACAGCACCGGTCGCGCCGCTGACAAGCGCTTTCGTCGTCACCAACCTCTCCGTCAGCGACGACAGCGGCGCGCGCCTCGTCGACCATGTCTCGGTCGAGATCAAACCGAACGAGACGGTCGCGATCGTCGGGCCGAACGGCAGCGGCGCGGAAGCCTTCGCCGAAGCGCTTGGCCGGCTCGTTTGGCCGGATTCCGGCCGGATCACCATCGATGGACAGGACCTGCTGGACCTGCCGGAATCGATCACCGGCCGGCGCATCTCCTACGCCTCTGCCGACAGCTATTTCTTCCACGGGACGCTGCGCGACAACCTGCTCTACGGTCTCAAACATGCGCCGATGAAGGAGCCGGAATATGACGGCAAGGCGGCGCAGGAATATAAGTGGCATGTCGCTGAATCGCAGAAGGCCGGCAATCCGATCCTCGATTTGAACAGCGATTGGGTGGACTATAACGCTGCCGGTGCCAACGGCCCCGACGATCTGCTGAAAGCGATCCGGCCGGTGCTCGATGCGGTGCTGATGTCGCAGGATATCCTGGATCTGGCGCTGCGCTCCACCGTCAATACCGAGGTTCATACCGCGCTCGGCAGCCATATCGTCGAACTCCGGACATCGCTGCGCGAACGGCTTGCCGCCGAAAATCTCGATGCCATCGTCGTGCCCTTCGATTTCGACTCGTACAACACGCAGGCGACCGTCGGCGAAAACCTGCTGTTCGGCACGATGAAGCGGCCGCTGATGAACAACCGGCGGCTTGCCGGCCATCCCTATTTCCAGCAGCTCTTCCGCGACACGGGGCTGAGCACAGACCTCTATGCGATGGGCCTGGAAATTGCCGAGAACGCAGTGGAACTCTTCCACGACCTGCCGCCGGACCATCCCTTCTTCCAGCAGCTCACCTTCATGACGGCGGATGATATTCCGACCTATCAGGCACTGCTGCAGAAGCTGCAGGGCAAGCGTTTCGAAGATGCCACGCCGGAAGACCGCGCAAGCATCATCCGGCTGAGCTTCGCCTATATCGAGCCGCGGCACCGTTTCGGTCTCCTGACCCAGACGCTGATGGACAAGATCGTCGCTGCCCGCAAGCAGTTCCACGAGAACATTCCCGACGATCTCGCCGAGCTGATCGAGCGCTACGACGTCAATCGCTTCACGGCCTCGGCAAGCCTGATGGACAATGTGCTCTTCGGCCGCATCGCCTATCAGCAGGCCGATGCCTCGGACCGGATCCGCCTTATCATGGGGGAACTGTTCGATGCGCTCGATCTCTATGACGATGTCCTGTCGATCGGGCTGGAATTCGATGTGGGTTCCGGCGGCAAGCGCCTGACGGGCGTGCAGCGGCAGAAGCTCAATCTCGCCCGCGCGCTGCTCAAGCGCTCCGACTATTTCATCTTCAACAGGCCGATCCCGGCGCTCGACCAGCGCATCCAGGACCAGATCACCCATAACATCATCGAGGGCCTGCACAAGGAAGGCAAGCGCCCGGCAATCATCTGGGTTCTGTCCAACGCCAAGCTGGCGGAAATCTTCGATCGAATCCTGCTCTTCGATCGCGGCGATCTTGCCGAGGCGGGCAACTATCCGGAACTTTCCGAGAAAAACGGTATGTTCAAGGAACTGTTATCGTAATATTCTATTGGGGCGGCAGAGATGGCGCCCGCAAGGCGCCTTGGAGTTGGTTTTTAGCGCATGATCCAGGACCATGCGGCAGGGGGTGTAACACTCATGCTGTTGAGAGATGAAGTCGAAATGCTGCGGCGGGTGCCGATCTTCTCGAGGATCGCACCAGCGAAACTCAAGCTCTTGGCTTTCACCTCCGACCGAATGACTTACAATGCCGGCCAGAACCTGTTCCGTCAGGGCGACGTCGGCGACGCGGCCTATGTCGTTCTGTCTGGCACGGCCGATATCATCGTGTCCTCGCCTGCTGGCGAGATCAAAGTTGCCGATGTCGAGGTCAATTCCATCGTCGGCGAAATCGCCATTCTCTGCGACGTTTCCCGTACTGCAACTGTGCGCGCCACCTCGCCGCTCGAAGTCCTGCGTATCAGCAAGGAACATTTCCTCAAGCTTCTGAGCGACTTTCCTGAAATGGCCGTGGAGATCATGCGCGTGCTCGCCGACCGTCTTAACCACACGACCGCCGAACTGACCGCCGCGCGCGCCGCCAAGCAGCCGCAGATGGCGCAGTGAAATTCAAAAATTGATATCAAAAAGGCCCGCCGGCTCCCCGCGCGGGCCTTTTCGTTGTGCCTGTCTGTGCCCTATTCGCGCTGTTCCAGCGCCCTGTTGAAGGCAAGCGCCGCGAGCGTGCAGATCGCGCCCGAGAGCAGGTAGTAGCCGACGAAGGTCAGGCCGAACTGGCTTGACAGGCTAAGGGCCACCAGCGGTGCGAAGCCGGCACCGATCAACCAGGCAAGGTCGGAGGTGAAAGCCGCACCGGTGTAGCGATA
This sequence comes from Hyphomicrobiales bacterium, assembly GCA_900471515.1. Lineage (GTDB taxonomy): Bacteria > Pseudomonadota > Alphaproteobacteria > Rhizobiales > Rhizobiaceae > Rhizobium. The sequence goes on from UCFC01000010.1 coordinate 511,031, forward strand.
GCCGCGACCGAAGCGCGACGAGATCGAGCCGGTCGCCTGACCGAAGGAAAGGCCGAGCACACCGAAGCCCATAATGACGAAGGCGTCATGACCGCTATTGCCGGCGCCAATCAGGAACGGGCCGATGAAGCTGAAGATCGCGATCAGCACAGCGCAGATCGCAAGCTGCTTACGCCGGCCGATGCGGTCGGCGATCACGCCCGAGGCAATGATGGCAACAAAGCCGACCATCGCGCCGATGACCTGCACCACCATGAAGGCCCCGATCGGCTGGTTGCCGTAAAGGCTCATCCAGCCGAGCGGGAAGATGGTGACGAGGTGGAACATGGCAAAGCTTGCGAGCGGCACGAAAGCGCCGATCAGGATATCGCGGCCATGAACACGCAGCACGTCGAGGATCGGCGCTGCTTCAAGCTCGTGCTGTTCCAGCAGCGTGCCGAATTCCTTGGTCATCACAAGCCGAAGACGGGCAAAGAGCGCGACGACGTTGATCGCGAAGGCGACGAAGAACGGATAGCGCCAGCCCCAGGAGAGGAAGTCTTCCGACGACAGGTTGGCCACGAAATAGCCGAACAGGATGCTCGCCAGCGCAAAACCGATCGGCGCGCCAAGCTGCGGGATCATCGCATACCAGCCGCGATGATTCGGCGGCGCGTTGAGCGCCAGAAGCGAGGCAAGTCCGTCCCAGGCGCCACCGAGCGCGAAGCCCTGGCCGAGCCGGAACAGCGCCAATAGCGCAATCGACCAGTAGCCGATCTCGTCATAGCCCGGCAGGAAGGCGATCGATGCCGTCGAGCCGCCGAGCAGGAAAAGCGCAATGGTGAGCTTGGTGCCGCGCCCGTAGAGACGGTCGATCGTCATGAAGACGACGGAGCCGACCGGACGGGCGAGAAAGGCCAGCGAGAAAATGGCGAAAGAATAGAGCGTCGCCGTCAGCCGGTCCGGCGCAAAGGGAAAGACGAGCTGCGGAAAGACAAGTACGGATGCGAGGCCGTAAACGAAGAAATCAAAAAACTCCGACATGCGACCGATCACCACGCCGACAGCGATGCTGCCGGGCGAAACCGGCTTGTCGTCGTGAATGCGCCGCGCATCCCGTTCCAGCGATGATGATGATGGTCCTAAATGGGCTACAGTAGCCATATGAAACGCCTCCCTCGTTTAAGGTGCTTTTTGCAAAGCGCCTCACGCTGATCTTGTTCCATATTTGCAGCTTATCAAGTCCTGATTGCGCAAATAGTTGCCGTTGAATCCTCAAAAATCGCTGCGACGGAAAAATCGCGTGATATCTATGCCAACCTATTCCAGAGTTTTATTGGGCAAAGCTTCGCTTTTCAGCTATACACGAGGCGGCGCCGGGAAAATTCCTTCTTTCTTTCATCAGGATTTTATGGGCGCCGTGGAAGCTGACTTCTCCCGCGGTGCGAAATGCATGTTGCACTGCGACCAAAGACCTCATATCGCTGCTCGTGCCAGTGCTTTAGTCGGCAATCGAACGAAACAAAAAGAGCTTAGAGACGTGCAAAAACTGCCGAAGTTTTCCCGCCTTCTATTAATCTTGCCGCTGTTTTTTTTGGCAGGATGCAACATGGTGGTCATGTCGCCTTCGGGTGATATTGCTGCCCAACAGCGCGACCTCATCATCGTCTCGACGGTGCTGATGTTGCTGATCATCGTTCCGGTGATCTTCCTCACGTTATTTTTCGCCTGGCGCTACCGGCGCTCCAACACGGCTGCGACCTACGCGCCGGAATGGCACCATTCGACCCGTCTCGAAATCGTGATCTGGTCGGCGCCGCTTGCAATCATCATCGCGCTCGGCGCGGTCACGTGGATTTCCACGCATAAGCTTGATCCCTACCGGCCGCTGGACCGCATCGACGCAGACCGCGCCATTCCGGCGGATACCAAGCCGCTGATCGTGGAGGTCGTGGCGCTCGACTGGAAATGGCTGTTCCTCTATCCGGACCTCGGCATTGCCACCGTCAACGAGCTTGCAGCACCGGTCGACGTGCCGATCAATTTCAAGATCACCGCCTCCTCGGTGATGAACTCGTTCTACATCCCCGCGCTTGCCGGCCAGATCTACGCCATGCCGGGCATGGAAACGAAACTGCACGCCGTCATCAACAAGGAAGGCGAATATGACGGCTTCTCCGCCAATTACAGCGGCGAAGGCTTCTCGCACATGCGCTTCAAGTTCCACGGCCTGAACCAGCAGGGCTTCGATGCCTGGGTAGCCCAGGTCAAGCAGCGGGGCACGATGCTGAGCCGCGACGCTTATCTCAAGCTCGAAAAACCGAGCGAGAAGGAGCCGGTGCACTATTATGCCAGCGCCGATGCCGGCCTTTACGACGCAATCCTCAACATGTGTGCCACACCCGGCAAGATGTGCATGAACGAGATGATGCACATCGACATGATGGGCGGCGGCGGCAAGGAAAGCGAAGAAAACCGCGAAAAGCTGACTTACGACAACCGCCATGCGGAAGAAGGCAGCGAGCCTGCCCAAAGCACCGGGGGCGACAGCATGCAGAACATGCCCGGAATGGACATGCAGCATGACGGCCATTCCATGCCCGGCATGAGCAATGGCGGCGATCCTGCGCCGGCGCAGCCGCAATAACAATTAACCTGGCGCTTTGCGTCGCAAGACATAATGAACGGGTTGTTCCATGTTTTCCAATCCTGACCTCCTGAAGTTCATCTTCGGCCGGTTGACCCTCGACGCCATCCCCTATCACGAGCCGATCCTGGTCGTGACTTTCATCGGCGTCGTCATCGGTGCCATCGCGGTGCTCGGCATCATCACCTATTTCAGGTTCTGGGGTCCGCTCTGGCGTGACTGGATCTGCAGCGTCGATCACAAGAAGATCGGCATCATGTATGTGATCCTTGCCGTCATCATGCTGTTGCGCGGCTTCTCCGACGCCATCCTGATGCGCGTGCAGCAGGCGATCGCCTTCAACGGCAATGAAGGCTACCTTCCGCCGCACCATTACGACCAGATCTTCACCGCCCACGGCGTCATCATGATCTTCTTCGTGGCGATGCCCTTCGTCACCGGGCTCATGAACTTCGTGGTGCCGCTGCAGATCGGCGCGCGCGACGTCTCCTTCCCGTTCCTCAACAATTTCTCGTTCTGGATGACGACGGCAGGCGCGATCATCATCATGATTTCGCTCTTCATCGGCGAATTCGCCCAGACCGGCTGGCTCGCCTACCCGCCGCTGTCGGGGATAGCGTATAGTCCGAATGTCGGCGTCGACTATTATATCTGGGGCCTGCAGGTCGCCGGTGTCGGCACCACGCTGTCGGGTATCAACCTGATAGCAACCATCGTGAAGATGCGCGCCCCGGGCATGACCTTCATGAAGATGCCGGTCTTCACCTGGACCGCGCTCTGCACCAACATCCTGATCGTCGCATCCTTCCCGATCCTGACGGCCACCCTCACCCTGCTGTCGCTCGACCGCTACGCCGGCACGAACTTCTTCACGAACGACCTCGGCGGCAATCCGATGATGTATATCAACCTCATCTGGATCTGGGGCCATCCGGAAGTCTACATCCTGGTCCTGCCGGCCTTCGGCATCTTCTCGGAAGTGGTCGCGACCTTCTCCGGCAAGCGCCTGTTCGGCTACGCCTCCATGGTCTACGCCACCTGCGTCATCATGATCCTGTCCTACCTCGTGTGGCTGCACCACTTCTTCACGATGGGCTCGGGCGCTTCGGTCAACTCCTTCTTCGGCATCACCACGATGATCATCTCGATCCCGACAGGGGCGAAGATGTTCAACTGGCTCTTCACCATGTATCGCGGCCGTATCCGTTATGAAGTGCCGATGCTGTGGACCGTTGGTTTCATGGTGACTTTCGTCATCGGCGGCATGACCGGCGTCATGCTTGCCGTCCCGCCGGCCGACTTCGTGCTGCACAACTCGCTGTTCCTGATCGCCCACTTCCACAACGTCATCATCGGCGGCGTTCTCTTCGGCATGTTCGCCGGCGTGAACTACTGGTTCCCGAAGGCTTTCGGCTTCAAGCTCGACCCCTTCTGGGGCAAGATGAGCTTCTGGTTCTGGCAGATCGGCTTCTGGTTCGCCTTCATGCCGCTCTACGTGCTCGGCCTGATGGGCGTCACCCGCCGCATGAGCCAGTTCGACGATCCGTCGCTGCAGATCTGGTTCATCATCGCCGCTTTCGGCGTCGGCCTGATCGCGATCGGCATTGCCTCCTTCCTGATCCAGATCGTCGTCTCCTTCCGCAAGCGCGAGGAACTGCGCGACGACAGCGGCGATCCGTGGGACGGCCGCACCCTGGAATGGTCGACCTCTTCGCCGCCGCCGGACTATAACTTCGCCTTCACGCCGGTCGTTCACGATCACGACAGCTGGTACGACATGAAGAACCGCGGTTACGAGCGTCCGCTCGGCGGCTTCAAGCCGATCCATATGCCGAAGAACACGGGCACAGGCGCGATCCTGTCCGCCATCAGCGTGGCACTCGCCTTCGGCCTGATCTGGTACATGTGGTGGCTGGTCGTTCTCTCCGCCGTCGCCATGTTCGTCGTGGCGATCGGCCATACGTTCAACTACAAGCGCGACTTCTACATCCCCGCCGATGAAGTCACCGAAACGGAAGGCAAGCGCACCAAGCTGCTTGCCGAGCAGGTGTAAGAGACCATGAGCGATCATTCTATCGACACGGCCGAAAAGCCTGAATTCTATCTCACGGAAGATCATCACCCCGAGAACAGCACCAATCTCGGCTTCTGGCTCTATCTGATGAGCGACTGCCTGATCTTCTCGGTGCTCTTTGCCACCCATGCCGTGCTCGGTCGCAGCTATGCGGCAGGCCCGTCGCCGGCCGATCTCTTCGATCTGCCGATGGTGGCGATCAACACCTCGATGCTGCTGCTCTCCTCCATCACCTATGGTTTTGCGATGCTGCAGATGGAGCGGAACGCAAAGGCGGAAACGCTGTTCTGGCTGGCGATCACCGGCCTCTTCGGCGCGGCCTTCATCGGCCTCGAACTCTACGAGTTCGTCCACCTTATCCGCGAGGGTGCCGGCCCGCAGCGCAGCGCCTTCCTGTCGTCCTTCTTCACGCTGGTCGGCACGCACGGTCTGCACGTGACCTTCGGCATCATCTGGCTGGTCACGCTGATGGTGCAGGTGTCCATGCACGGCCTGATCGAGGCCAACCGCCGCCGCCTGATGTGCCTTTCGATGTTCTGGCACTTCCTCGACGTCGTCTGGATCGGCGTCTTTTCCTTCGTTTACCTGATGGGAGTTCTTGGATGAGTTCGCAAGCACCCGCACATGAGGATGCCCACGAGGCTCACCACGGCCACAGCCACGGGCATCAGGCCGGCCACGGCACGTTCAAGAGCTACATGACGGGCTTTGTCCTGTCGGTCATCCTGACTGCCATTCCCTTCTGGCTGGTCATGGCAGACGTGTTCGCAAGCCCGACCGCCACCGCCATCGTGGTCATGGCGCTCGGCGCCGTGCAGATCGTCGTCCACATGATCTACTTCCTGCACATGAACACGAAGTCGGAAGGCGGCTGGACGATCATGGCGCTGATCTTCACGATCATCATCGTGGCGATCGCGCTCTCGGGCTCGCTCTGGGTCATGTATCATCTGAATACGAACATGATGCCGATGAGCCCCGAAATGATGAAGAACATGCCGTAACGGCAAAAGGACGGGCGGCGGCGACGCCGCCCGTTACGGTTCCATGACCGACACCTCTTCCGAGCAACAGGACAGGCCGCGTTCGGCCGTCACACTTGCCATCCTCGGCCTTGGCCTGCTGGCGCTCGTCGCCCTGCTGATTGCCCTCGGCACATGGCAGGTCCATCGTCTTTCCTGGAAGCTCGATCTGATCGCCCGCGTCGATGCGCGCGTCCACGCCGAACCTGTCGCTCCGCCCGCGCAGGCGGACTGGAGCAAGGTCAACGCCGCCGATGACGAGTACCGGCGGGTGACGGCATCCGGCACTTTCGAAAACGACAAGGAAACGCTGGTCACGGCATCGACGGCGCTTGGCGCCGGTTACTGGGTGCTGACGCCGCTCCGGCTCGCGGACGGCAGCGCGATCCTCGTCAACCGTGGCTTCGTGCCGCCAGACCGCCGCGACCCGGCCTCGCGACCGGACAGCGAAATCGTCGGAGCGGCCAATGTCACCGGGCTGATGCGCATGAGCGAGCCGAAGGGCATGCTGCTGCGCTCCAACGATCCGGCTGCCGACCGTTGGTACTCGCGCGATGTCGCAGCCATTGCCGGCAAGCGCGGAATTGCGGAGGCTGCGCCCTTCTTCATCGACGCGGACGCGACCGCCAATGCCGGCGGCCTGCCTGTGGGCGGGCTGACGGTCCTGGACTTCCCGAACAACCACCTCGTCTATGCGATCACCTGGTATGTGCTGGCAATCATGGTGGCAGGGCTGCTCGCCTATATTGTGAGAAACGAGGTCAAGGCGCGCCGGGGACGGTAAGCGGTCGCGGAGCCCCCGGCCCCGCCATTGATCACAATCTCAAATCGCCCCCTGTTGCCGGGACAGGCGTCAAACCACGACCCGGCCAATCGCTTCGGCAAGCTGGACTTGCGAAAAGGGTTTGCCGAGCCGCGGTACGTCGATGATATCGGCGCCTTCCGGAATCTCGGCAAAGCCGGTCGCCAGGATGATCGGCATGTCCGGCCATTCGCTGCGGATCGCGGCAGCAAGCTGGGAGCCGGTCATGCGGGGCATGGCGTGATCGGAGATAACGAGATCGACCTTTTCCCGGCGGAGGATGTCGAGCGCATCGGCGCCGGCTGTCGCCTCGAACACGGTATGGCCGAGATCTTCCAGCATCAGCGCCGTGTTCATCAGAACCAGTCCGTCGTCATCGACGGCAAGGATGCGCAACGGCCGCAGGCCGGTGACGGGTTCGGGCATAGGCGGGTCCGGCGGTTCGGCCGGTTTTTCGGCCTGCGTGACCGGAAACCACAGCTCGGCGGTGGTGCCTTGCCCAAGCCGGCTCTTGAGCACGAGCCTGCCGCCGGACTGGCCGGCGAGACCCTGCACCATGGAAAGGCCGAGGCCGGTTCCCTTGCCGACGCCCTTGGTCGTGAAGAACGGGGTCGCCGCTTGCTTCAGCGTCTCTTCGTCCATGCCTTCGCCCTCGTCGGCGACGGCGACGCGCACGTAATGGCCGGCCGGCAAGGTGCTGCCGTCAGGCACCATCTCTTCGGAGGCTTTGATCCTGATAAGCCCGCCGCCAGGCATGGCGTCGCGGGCATTGACGACAAGGTTGAGCACTGCCGTTTCCAGCTGGTTCGGATCGGTCGCGATCATGGGCAGGTTCTCGGGAAATTCGGTTTCAAGCGTCGCGATCGGGCCAAGCGAACGGGAGACCATGTCCATCATGCCGCGCAGAAGATCGGAAACATCGATCCTTTCCACCTGCAGTTCCTGACGGCGGGAAAAGGCGAGCATGCGCTGGGTGAGCGCCGCGCCGCGCTGCGCCCCGAGCATGGCATTGTCGACAAGCGGCGACAGAGCGGGATCCTGCGGCATGCGCTTCTTGAGGATTTCGAGACTGCCCAGCACCGCCATCAGCAGATTGTTGAAATCGTGCGCGATCCCGCCGGTCAGTTGGCCGATCGCCTCCATCTTCTGCGCCTGGAAAAGCTCTTCGCGGGTTCTCTCCAGCGCACGCTGCGTTTCCAGCTTCTCGGTAATGTCGCGGGTGATCTTGGCAAAGCCGATGATCTCGCCGAAATCGTCCCTGATCGCGTCAATGACGACGCTTGCCCAGAAGCGTGAACCGTCCTTGCGCACACGCCAGCCTTCCTTTTCGAACCGTCCGTCGCGGCTGGCAGTGGCCAGCGCACGCTCAGGCAATCCGCCAAGACGGTCCTCATCGGTGTAGAACGTGGAAAAATGCCGGCCGATAATCTCTTGCGAGCTGTAACCCTTGATGCGTTCGGCACCGGAATTCCAGCTCGCCACATTGCCTTCCGGGTCGAGCATGTAGATCGCATAATCGGAGACGCCCTGAACGAGAAGACGAAACTGCTCCTCCCTGCGCTTCAGCGCATTCTCCGCCGCCCTGCGTTCCGTCAGGTCGCGAGTGATCTTGGCAAAGCCGATCAGCTCGCCGGACGCATGACGGATCGGATCGATGATGACATGTGCCCAGAAGCGCGTACCGTCCTTGCGCTGGCACCAGCCCTGCCCCTCGAAGCGTCCTTCCGTCGCGGCAATTGCAAGCGCCCGCGCGGGCAGACCGGCTTCCCTGTCGGCCTCGAGATAGAAACAGGAGAAATGCTTGCCGAGGATTTCGGAAGCGCGATACCCTTTGAAACGCTGGGCGCCGGGGTTCCAGCTCGCCACATGACCTTCGGGGCTCAGCATATAGATCGCATGGTCGGCAACGGCATCGACGAGCACCCGGAAACGCCCCTCGTCCCGAAGAGACGTATCATATCGATCCACGGCTTCCATCTGCCCCTCAAACGATTTACCAGCGCAATATAACGCCGGCTCGCGCCGATGGTTCCAGAACGGCCTGGAATTTCCTCAGACGGCCTTGCTCTGCGGATAGAAGCGTTCCGCGATCCGTTCCGCCGCCGCATAGGCCTGAGTGACGATCTCAGGCACGAGATCGATGTCGGGCAGGCTGCCGAGGCCGAGCGGCCCGACCGCAAAAAGCCCGTCGGTTGCCGAACCGTCTTCCAGGAATGGTTCGCCGCGGGCGTTGACCGCCAGCCCAAGCGCAAGCTCGTCAGGCATGGCGAGACGTGCTGCAATCAGGCTCTGAATCAAGGGGGCCGATAGATCAGGCGCATGGCAGCGGCAATCGATGATGCGTTCGGCGTGGATGACCTCCTCGCCCGACGAACCGGCGGGCGTGAAGAACAGGCCGCTCAAACCCCTGCGCCCGGCGCGGCCGCGTCTGAGCACCGTGCGGCCCTCGGCAAGTTCCCGCTTGAGGCGCAGATACATGGTTTCCGGCAGGCGGTTGCGATGACTGTCATAGATCGCCCGCAGATGCCGGTTGAATTGACGCTTCTCGCGGGCGGGCAGCGACCGCCAGAGCGAACGGGCGTGCCTGCGAAGACCGTTCATGACCGACTGCCAGCTTCGTCCCTCCTCTTCCGCCTCGCGGCAGGCCTGGCGGATGAACCTGACGATCTCGGGCAGGCTCTGCGGCAGCGCTTCGGCGGGGAAGACCGGATCGGCGGAATTCGGCGTGTGGCTCTGCGGCAGGAAACCGTGCCGCGAAACAATCGTTACCTGTCCGGCATAACCGGCGTCGCGAAGCTGCAGCAGCTGGTCCACGACGCGGATGCCGCTGCCGAGCAGCACCGTATGCGGCCGGGCAACGAGGCGCTGCGCCCTGACCGGCGAGACCTCCTGCTCCTCGGCCTCGGGTCGAGGCAAGCCGTAGCCGGTCGCCAGGATCACGGTGTCGAAAAGCGGATTGGACGGATTGGCGCTCTCAAGCAGGAACCGGCTGCCGTGGCTCCTGCGGATTGCGACAACCGGATCATGACAGACCTGCACGGTGATGTCCCGGCGGGCGGCAAGCGCTTCGGAAAAGCGCTGGTAGACGTAGTCGCTGAAGATTTCCCGGGGGACGAAGATCTGCCGGAAGCCCGGGATTGCGGCCGGCACGGCGGCGCGGAATTCGGCGTTGCTACAGAGCCAGTCGTTGAAATCGTCGGGATCGCCGAGCGAAACGGAAAGGTCGCGCACACGCGTATTGAGAATGGTCGAGGACCGTGCCGACGCCAATGCCTGGCCACCATTGACCGTGGAGTTCGGATCGAAAAGCTGGAGGTGGAACGGCGCACGCACCGTGCGCATCAGCGCCACCGCCATCATCATGCCGGAAAAGCCACGGCCGACGATTGCAATGCGCGGCACCGCGGAAATCTGCGCCGCCGCATTCGCCTTCCCGGAAAAGAGTCCCTGAACCGTCATCTCAACTCCCTTGCGGCTCATCCGCATGTGTCTCGATCGAGGTTTCAACGCAGGACGTCTGAGGCCATGCGTTGGGCAGGTTCACGCGGCCACGCAAAACGTTCGCCACCAAATCGGGTTCCGTCCGGAACCGCTGGCTGGAAGGGGCACTCTCGTTCCAGCCCATAGTCTATTAAACTAGTCGTGTATGAAAGCGCGAAAAACAGGAGGTGGCAAGAAGTTTATTTTGCCACCCGCTCAACGCGCTGATTCAAAACGGAAAACGAATCCGGCCTATGCGAGAATTTCGACGGTGAAGGAAAAGCGCGCCGTTTCCCCCGGGGCAAGCACCTTCGTATAGGGGCGGCCCTCCAGATCGTCCGGACCGCCGTTTTCGGCAGCCGTTCCGTGCCAGGGTTCGACGCAGAGGAAGGGCGCACCGGGCTTGGTCCAGAGCGCCAGATTGGGCAGGTTCTCGAAGCTGAAATGCATGGCCGGGCCGCCTTCGGCCCCATAACGCAAGCCGGGGCCGGCACCTTCCGGGAAGATCATCGCATCCTGCTCGAACATCGAATGGTCAAGCACCAGGCTGCCCGCCTTGAAGGGCGATGCCAGCTTCTTCGGCGAGATCAGGCCGCCTTCCAGGCGCACGAGCGCCGGCTCGGCGCCGTTGTCGAGCGTGACGCTGTGCGGCTTGTCTGCAGCGCCCGGCAGCGGCCAGAGGAAAGCGGAATGGAAGCCGAGGCCGAAAGGCATCGGCCTGATGTCGCGGTTGGTGACTTCGGCGGCAACGGTCAGAACCCGGCCTTCGACGCTATGGATAACCGCCAGCAGAAAATCGAAGGGATAGACCGCCTTCGTCGTTTCGGATGCGGCAAGCTCGTAGCGGCAGCTCGTTTCTGAAGAGGATGCCAGGACGAATTCGCTGCGGCGGGCAAAACCGTGCTGGGCCATCGGCGCGCTGTGGCCGCCGACCTTCAACGTGTCGTTCGGCGCCTTGCCGACCATCGGAAACAGGATCGGCGAACGGCCGGTCCAAAAGGCGGCATCGCCGTTCCAGACCCAGGAGCGCCCGTCGCTCGACGTCAGCGCCTGCATCTCGGCGCCGAGCGAGGAAACGTCGACAGTGAGAAACTGATTTGCAATCCGCACCGTGGATGACATCGAACGCCCTCTTCTGCTGGTTGGCGAGGGGACCATACATGCGCCGGACGCGGATTTCCACTGGCGACGCGCCGCTGCGGGGCTTTCGTTTTCAGGCAGAAAAATACGCCTCCTGCGTGTGGGCGGCGGCCACGTACGGTAACGCTACCGTCCAAAGCGAGGAAGGCTCACGTAAAAATAACCGACTGGTGAATTCTTTACTTGAACCCCCTGCCGGAATCGGCAAATGTGGGTGCGCTATCAATCCCTTCATGGATTTGCCGTCTTTCCGGGCCACTTGGTCCGAGCACACATCTATTGGAAAAAATACCGTGAGCAGCGATGCGTCCATACGCGCGACGAAGCCTTCGGCTTCGATGGCGCTTGCAACCGCGGCAGGGTGGGGCAAGGGCCTCTTTACGCTGTTCCGCATCACCGTCATGGCCTTCCGCCATCCCTGGCAGGCAGGCCTCGCCATCAGCGCGACGCTGATCGCCTCCACCTTCCAGCTCCTGATCCCTCGCCTGCTCGGCCAGGCGGTCGACCATACGCAGGTGGCGCTGCATGGCGGCACGATCGGCCAGCAGGCGCAGGATGCGCTCCTGACGACGGCGCTGCTGCTTTTGGGCGCCAGCGTCCTGCGCGGCATCTTCACGATGATCCAGAACTATTACAGCGAGGCGGTCGGCCACCATATGGGCTACGAATTGCGCCTTGCGTGCTACGAAAAGATCCAGCGCCTTTCCTTTTCCTTCCACGACAGCGTGCATTCGGGCGACCTCATCACCGTCGGCCTGCTCGATCTGGAAGGTGTGCGAATGTATTTTTCGACCGCGCTCGTGCGCGTCTTCCTGCTTTCCATGCTGATCGGTATCGGCGCCTATATGCTGCTGTCGACGGATGTCGTGCTCGGCCTGCTGGCGCTCTCCTTCGTACCTTTCGTCGGCTGGCGCTCTTCGGTCACGCAGCTTCGCCTGCGCGCCACCTGGCTCGACCTGCAGCAGCGGCTGTCGGTGCTGACGCGCATCATGGAGGAAAACCTCGGCGGCATTCGTGTCGTCCGCGCCTTCGCCGCGCAGGAGCACGAGCTTTCGAAATTCGAAGCGGCCTCGAAGAATGCGCTGGAGCTCGCCCATCAGCGCGTCGGCATCCGCGTCGTCAACACCAGCGCCATGACCTTCTCCTTCTTCACGGCGATGGGTCTGGTTCTGTGGGTCGGCGGCGGCAAAGTGCATTCCGGCGAAATCACCGTCGGTACGCTCGCCTCGTTCCTGACCTTCATGACCATTCTGCAGATGCCCGTGCGCCAGCTCGGTCTGATGGTCAACGCCTTTGCCCGCGCCTCGACCTGCGGCACACGCCTCTTCGAACTGCTGGACCTTGAAATCGCCGTGCGCGACGCACCCGATGCCAAGGAATTGACGATCACGGACGGCACGCTTCGCTTCGAGAATGTCAGCTTCGCCTATCCGGCCTCCCCGATGCACGAGGTCCTGCACGACATCAGCTTCGAGGCAAAGCGCGGCGAGACGATCGGCATCGTCGGCCCCCCCGGCAGCGGCAAGTCGACGCTCGCGCACCTGATCCCGCGATTCTACGATGCGACGGCCGGCAGGATCACCATTGACGGGCAGGATATCCGCAAGGCGACGCTGCAGTCGCTGCGCCGCTCCGTTGCCGTCGTGCAGCAGGATTCCTTCCTGTTCACCACGACGATCGAAAACAACATCGCCTATGGCGATCCCTGGGCCAAGGAAAGCCGCATCGAACGCGCCAGCGAAAGCGCGCAGCTCCATAACTACGTTCTCGGCCTGCCGACCGGCTACGGCACGGTCGTCGGCGAACGCGGCGTCTCGCTTTCGGGCGGCCAGCGCCAAAGGCTTTCGATCGCCCGCGCGCTGATGCTCAAGCCCGCCGTCATGGTCTTCGACGATTCGACGGCGGCGATCGACGCGGCGACCGAGCAGCGCATCCGCAGCGCCATGCGCCGCTATGCCGCCGATCGCGTGACGATCATCGTCGCCCACCGCCTGAGCTCGCTGATGCATGCCGACAAGATCTTCTTCATCGAGGACGGCCGCATCGTCGAACAGGGCACGCATGAGGCGCTGCTGGCGCTCGGCGGGCGATACAAGGCGCTTTACGATTTGCAGGTGCGACCGGGCGACGACGCTTTGAGCGCGTAAGAAACCGGCGCAGGAGGAAACACGATGGCCGAGGAACTGGAAACCGAGCGTCCGGACGTTCGCGAGGATGGCAGACGCCCGCCAAGGGCAGTCGTCGGATCGCAGCGCGTCGAAGAAGAGATCTTCGGCAAGGTCTTCGATTCCAACATCGTCAAGCGCATCTGGGCCTTCGTGCATCCCTACCGGCGCGACGTCATCCTGTCGGTGATCTCGGTTCTGGTCTTTACCGGCATGCAGCTTCTCATTCCGCTGATCATCCGCTATGCCATCGACCATGGCATGCAGGCGAACGACAGCGGCTCGGCGCTGACCTGGGCGATTCTCGCCTTCCTCGTCGCCATCCTCATCAACTATGGCGCCAGCTACTGGCAGGAAACGCTGGTCGGCGGTGTGGCGGAAAACGTGCTCTTCGATATCCGCAAGGCGATGTTCTCACATCTCCAGCGCGTTTCGCTCTCCTTCATGGACAAGACCGAGGTCGGCCGGCTGATGTCGCGCCTGCAGGGCGACGTCAACTCGATGCAGGAATTCCTGGAAACCTGCGTGCTGTCGGTGGGCGATATCTTCCTGCTCTTCGGCATCGTCTTCGTGATGCTTTATCTCGACTTCAAGCTCGGTTTGCTGACGCTTTCCGTGCTGCCGGTGCTCTTCGTGGTGCGCCTGTTCTGGCTGCCGCTTGCCCGCAAGTCCTTCATGGCCGCCCATGAGACGAATTCGGTGGCAAACGGCGCGCTTGCCGAAGCGATCCACGGCGTGCGCGCCGTCCAGAGCATGGACCGGCAGGAGGTCAACTTCACGCTCTACGACGACAAGGCGCATGCCAACCTGCTGACGCATCTGACGGCGGCGCGCTACGCGCAGATCATGGTGCCGATCGTCGATACGCTGACCGGTATCGCCATGGCGCTCGTCATCGTTGTCGGCGGCGCGCGTGTGCTGAACCAGGCGCTCGACGTCGGCGTTCTCGTCGCCTTCCTCTTCTACATCCAGCGCTTCTTCGACCCTATCCGCTCGCTGACGCTGCAATATTCGGTCATGCAGCGCGCCATGGCGTCCGGCCAGCGGCTGACCGACGTGCTCGACGTGCCGGTCGAAATCCAGGATGCTCCGGATGCCAAGATACTGTCACCCGACATGGACGGCTCCGTCGAATTCCGCGATGTCGTGTTCGGCTACAATCCCAAGCATCCGGTGCTCAAGCATGTGAGCTTCCGGGTCAATCCGGGCGAGACGGTCGCCCTTGTCGGCCCGACCGGCTCGGGCAAATCGAGCTGCATGTCGCTGATCCACCGCTTCTACGAAGTGCAGCAGGGACAGGTCATGGTCGGCGGCCATGACGTGCGCGAACTCACGCAGGATTCTCTCGGCCAGCAGATCGCCATGGTGCTGCAGGAACCTTTCCTCTTCACCGGCACCGTCTTCGAAAACATCCGCTACCACAAGACGGAGGCCACGCGCGAACAGGTGATCGAAGCCGCCAAGGCGGTCGGCGCGCATGATTTCATCATGCGTCTGCCCCAAGCCTATGACAGCATGCTTGGTGAGCGTGGCGGCAATCTTTCGCTCGGTCAGCGCCAGCTTCTCTCCTTCGCCCGGGCTCTGGTGGCGGACGCCAAGATCCTCGTCCTCGACGAAGCAACCGCCAATATCGACAGCTATACCGAGATGCTGATCCAGAAGGCGCTGGTGAAGCTGCTCGAAAACCGCACCGGCCTCGTCATCGCCCACCGGCTGGCGACGATCCGCGAAGCCGATCGCATCATCGTGCTGCAGAATGGCGAGATCGTCGAAAGCGGCAATCACCAGCAGCTGATGAAAAACGGCAAGCTCTATTCGAAGCTCTATAATCTCAACTACGCGTCCTTCGACGATATTCCCGAGGACGTGCTGGAAGAGACGGTGACGGAATCGGCGACCTGACACCCTCGGTTGCCGTTGCGCATAGTCCACGACGAATTTCGCTTTTCCGCTGTAAAAACGCGCAAAATGGAACCCTTGCCGCCGCCTTTTGAGCTGCCTTGCCTCAAAAGGCGCAAGATTTCGACGAACAAACGCCGTTCTGAGGCATTTATCTCCTATAGGGGCGATCTGCCACTAAGGAGAATGTCATGAAGAGAATTGTTAGCGGTCTGTTGATCGCGACGGCCCTAATGGGCTCGGCTGTCCAGCCTGCTGCGGCACGCGACCATCATCACCACGACAATACTGGGCGTGCCATTGCCGGCGGCCTTGCGGCGGGTGTGGTCGGCGGCCTGATCGGCGGCGCAATCGTCAACAGCGGTCCGCGCTACGTCGATGGCCCTCGCTACTATGATGCCGGCCCGCCGCCCCCGAGATGCTGGTATGAGGACCGCGACGTCCGCAACCGCTATGACGGCGGCTATCACACGGAAACCGTACGGGTCTGCGACTAGCGGATTTGGAGAATCCGTGACGCATTGAGGCGGCGCTGGCCTGATCCCTGGTCATCGCCGCTGCCTTTCGCCCCTTTCGGCCGGGATTGCAGCCGCAATCTCGGCCCCGCTCCACCCGAATAGACGGAAGCCGCCGGCGACGTCGGTTACGGCTCGCTCCGCCCAGCCGGAAAAATCCGCCATCTGTCATGCGGCTGCAAAGAACCGCCGCTACTTCTCGGCTCGGGCAATTGCACGGCTGTGCGACATGATTGCACCTGTGCAACGGGCGGAGAAATGGACCGGTTCCTGAAACGACAAATGGTGGTCAGCGCCGCGGCCCGACCAATGTCAACTTGCTGCCATTGCCTCCCTGTACATGTGCTGCGGGGATTGCCAGATCGCATCATCCATCCTTCCGCGACCCGTCCTGTACCGATCTCCGGCGCGGTTCGTCGCATCGTTTTGGCGGGCGGATGTAGGTATTGAGGGAAAGCCGATGAGTGATGGTCCTGCGAACGACGGGAAGGCGCCGAAGAAGGAGCGCATGCGTTTCGTGAGCGCCGAGCAGGTGGCGCAGCTTGCCGGCGTTTCCCGCTCGGCGGTATCGCGAACATTCACGCCAGGGGCCAGCGTTGCGCCCGCGACGCGCGAGAAGGTGCTGCGCGCAGCCCAGGAGCTCGGCTACCATGTCAACGATCTTGCCCGCGGCGTGCTTGCCAATCAGAGCCGCCTCGTCGGCATCGTCGCCACCAAGCCGGAGATCGGGTTTCGCGCCCATCTCGCCGCAGCGCTTGCCAAATTCCTGATCCAGCGCGGCAGCATTCCGATCCTCATCAACACCGGCCAGACCGAGGATGAACTGCTGGCTGCCCAGAAGATGCTGATCGGCCATCGTGCCGAGGCGATCATCATTCTGTCGGGCTCACCGCCGGCGAGCTTCTTTGAGCTTGCCCAGCGTAACGGTCAGCCGCTCATCGTCATCGGCCGTTCCGAACCGGATGCAGATCATGTGCGCGCCGGCAACTCGGAAGCCTCGCGCAAGGCGGCGACCGTGTTCTTCGAGGCCGGGCGGCGGCGGCTGGCGGTTGCCGGTTCCAACACCGGCACACCGAGCATCATCGAGCGCGAAAGCGCCTTTCTGTCGACGGCCGAAGGGCTCGGTGCCGAAGTCTTTATCGGCCGCGGAGCGGATTCGGATTACGAGAGCGGAATTGCCGCAGGCCGCGCCCTGTTCTCGAACGCCGTGCACCCGGACGCGGTCTATTGCGCCAGCGACCAGATCGCCTTCGGCCTCATGGATCATGTGCGCCAGGTGGTGAAGCTCAGGATTCCCGAAGATGTCGCCATCATCGGTTTCGACGACGTTCCCGAAGCGTCCTGGCTCAGCTATCAGCTGACCACCTTCCGCCAGGACCCGCTCGTCATGGCGATGCGTGCCGTCGAGCTGATGGAACGGCGCCTCGCAAATCCGGACTTGCCGCCGGGCTATGAACGCGTCATTCCGGAGCTCGTCATCCGCCAGAGCTTCAGGCCCTGATTCCCTTTCGAAAGTTTCCCATGCATTGCGAATTTCCTGATGATGCCCGCTTCGTTCTTGCCAGGGACGTAATCTTCGACGCGGCGGGAAAGGCGCTTTCCTTTTTCTCCGATCTTGCCTCGCTGGAAACAGGCCACAAGCTGAACGGCCAGGATGTGGTGAGCCAGGCCGACAAGGCCGTGGAGGCGATGATCCGCGATCGCATCGCTGCCGCCTTTCCCGATGACGGCGTTCTCGGCGAGGAGGAGGGATTGGCCGAAGGTCCGTCCGGCTATCTCTGGGTCGTCGATCCCATCGATGGCACGAGCTGCTTCGTGCACGGCATCGACCAGTGGTGCATTTCGATCGCCGTCATGAAAGGCGACGAAACCGTACTCGGCCTTATCTGCCAGCCGACATCGGGCGATGTTTTTGTCGCGAAAAAAGGGGAAGGCGCCTTTCTGAACGGCAGGGCGATCAGCGTTGACGGGGCCACGAGCATAGGCACCGGGCTTCTCGGTATCGGCGCCAATTTTCGCATTCCGCTGAAACAGGTATCGGTCTTCGTCCACCTGCTGCTGGAAGCGGGCGGCATGTTCATCCGCAGCGGCTCCGGCGCGCTTATGCTGGCGCAGGTCGCCTGCGGCCGGCTCGCCGGTTATTACGAGCCGCATATCAACGCCTGGGACTGCATGGCCGGGCTCCTGATGATCCGTGAGGCCGGCGGCTGGACCGAAGCCTTCCCCGGCAAGGGCACGCTTCTGACCGGCGGCCCGGTGATCGCCGCTGCTCCCGGCGCGAAGGACGATCTCATGGCGCTCGTCAACCGATCGCTGCAGGATGAACCGGCGTAGAACGCCGTTAGCCTGTGTGCCCGGACCCGCCGTTTCCGGATGAGCTTGAGGCGATCTTCTCCGTCAGATCGACAAAATTCCTGATGAGGGCAAGCCGCGCATCGGCGCGGTGGGCGACGTAAAGTGGCAGGGGCGGCAGTTCCCCGGGCACCAGCGCCCGATAGACGACCGATTCCCGGTGCAGGACCCGCATCGACGCGGGCACGACGGTCAGGCCACGCCCACCGGCCACAAGGTTGATGGCGGCGATAATTCGAGAGACTTCGTCGACGATCCTCGGTGCGACGCCGGCGGCGCGGAAAGTTTCCGTCAGGCGCTCGAAGATCCCAGGCCCATCCGTGCGCCGATAGACGACCATATCGACGCCGTCGAGCATGCCGAGCGTCAGGGGCTCGCCGTCCGCATCCGCATAGGGGTGGTTGCGCGGCACCGCGACCAGCATGTCCTCTTCGGAAAGAGCCCGCGCCGTCAATTCGGGAAACCGCTTCGCATCGATATGCAGCAGCGCGACATCGATGCGCTGCTGCTGCAGGGCCAGAATCAGCTCGTAGGTTTCGCTTTCCTCGACCACGATCTCGGCAAGCGGAAAGGCCCGGCGAAACTGCTGGAGGAATTGCGGCGCGAGCACATGCAGAGAGGCCGAACTCGTAAAGCCGACAGACAGACGGCCGCTTTCGCCCTGACTGAAGCGCCGCACGTTGTCGACCGCCAATTGTGCCCGCCTCAGAATATCGCGTGCCTCCTCGAGAAAAAGCTCGCCCGAGCCGTTCAGCGCGACCCTGCGCGGCGATCGATCGAACAATTGCACGCCAAGCTCATATTCGAGATCGCGAATCTGCTGCCCCAGAGGTGGCTGCTGGATATGCAGCCGCTCGGCGGCGCGATTGAAACTCCCCTCCTCGGCTACAGCCACGAAATATCTGAGATGCCTGAGTTCCATCCAGCGTCCTAGAACTTTTTGAGTTTAAGTGTTGAACAATATAAATATTTTACATGGTCATGTCACGTCTCTAGGCTCCTCCCAACTTGACCGACCCAAGGAGGAGACGACATGGCCAAGAGCAAACCGAAGATCGCAATCATTGGCGCCGGCATGGGCGGGCTCGCCGCCGCGGCGACGCTGCGCAAGGTCGGTATCGACGTCCAGGTTTACGAACAGGCGCCGAAATTCGCCCGCGTCGGCGCCGGCATCCAGATGCTTCCGAATTCGTCACACGTGCTGCGCGGCATCGGCGTGCTCGACCGCCTCAAGAAGATCGCCTTCGAACCCTATTCCCACCTCAACCGCGTCTGGGACACCGGCGAACTCAAGCGTGAACTGCCGATGCCGGAAAGCCTTTATGGCGCGCCGTTCCTGTGCATGCATCGCGCCGATCTGCATGAGGCGCTTTATTCCGTGCTGCCGCCTGAGATCGTGCATCTCGGCAAGAAACTCGTCGGCCTCGACCAGAAAAACGGCGGCGTCAGCCTTTCTTTTGCCGATGGCACCAAGGTCGAAGCAGATGCGGTCGTCGCCGCAGACGGCGTTCACTCGCTGGTGCGCGACCTCATCGTCGGTCCCGATGCGCCGCTCCACAAAGGCCGCATCGCCTATCGCGCGGTCTTCGACGCCAGCCTGATGAACGGCGGCACGATC
The DNA here is from genome assembly GCA_900471515.1 of Hyphomicrobiales bacterium. GTDB lineage: Bacteria > Pseudomonadota > Alphaproteobacteria > Rhizobiales > Rhizobiaceae > Rhizobium. Next base: position 530,724 of record UCFC01000010.1, read on the forward strand.
GCCCCCTCCAGAACCAAGTGGTGGGGCCTCGACCGGCATATCGTCATCTATTACACGGCAGCCGATCGCAGCTCGCTCTATTTCGTCACCAGCGTTCCCGAGTCGGCCGACTGGATGACCGCCGAATCCTGGTCGGCAAAGGGCGACGTCAAAGAATTGAGAGCCGCCTACGAAGGCTTCCATCCGGAAGTGCAGATGGTGCTCAACGCCTGCCCGGATTGCCACAAATGGGCAATTCTCGAACGCGAACCGCTGCCGCGCTGGAGCGACGGCCGCGTCGTGCTCTTGGGCGACGCCTGCCATCCGATGACGCCGTACATGGCCCAGGGTGCGGCAACCTCCATCGAGGACGCCGCCATTCTGGCGCGCTGCCTCGAGGCTGCCGACAATGACGACATCGAAGGCGCCTTCCGCCGCTACGAGGCAAACCGCAAGCCCCGCACCTCGCGTATCCAGGCGATCTCCAGCGCCAATACGTGGATGTCGGGCGGCAACGACGACACGACATGGCTCTATGGCTACGACGCCTGGAACGTGCCGCTGGTCGGCGAAAACGAACTGGCCATGGCCGGCTGATCGGAACAGCGCAATGTTGCAGCAAGAACCCCTTGAGATGGACGGTCGCTACGAGTTCGTGACCGTCTCGGATGAGGCAACCATCGCCTACCGGCGATACGGCACGCCGGGAAAGCCGCGCCTGTTGCTGATCCATTCGCTCGCTCTTGACGGCAGCGTCTGGACGGACGTCGTCTCCGCCCTGAAGGGGCAGGCCGAGATTATCTGCATCGATTGCCGCGGGCACGGCTGGAGCAGCCGCGGCCCCCTTTCCCGGGCGATCGAGCGCTTTGCCGACGATGCCGCCGAGGTTCTGGACAAGATCGGCTGGGATGAGGTGGTCGTTGCGGGCTGCTCGATGGGCGGCTGCATCACACAGGCTTTTGCCGCGCGCCACGCAAAACGGGTCTCGGCCATGGTCCTCATCGATACGACGGCCTGGTACGGGGAAAAGGCGCCCGAGGAATGGCGGGCGCGCGCTGCCAAAGCGCGGGCCGAAGGCCTTGCCTCGATGGCCGCTTTCCAGGCGACCCGCTGGTTCGGCGAGCGGTTCAGGGCGGAAAACCCGCGCAAGATCCAGGAGATGATGGAAATCTTCGTCCGCAACGATCTCGATGCCTATGAAGCGACCTGCATCATGCTCGGCGATGCCGATCTCCGCAGCGCCCTTCCCGGCTTCGATTTCCCGGTCGCGGTCATTGTCGGCGAGGAGGACTATGCCACGCCGGTCGAAAGCGCGCGCCAGCTCGCCGAGGCGATCCCCGGCGCGTCCCTGACGATCCTGCCGGGCGCCCGGCACCTGACGCCGATCGAATGCAGCGATGTCATCGCCGCGGCGATCGGCAAGATGGTTGAAGCTGCCGCCCATTAGGGTGAAGCTGGCGGCAGGGGGAGCCGCCAGCCCGTTTAACCGTGCTGATCTGGGAGGATGATATGCACGATAACAATAGCATACTGGTTGCCGGCCCTGCTGCGGGCGAGGTTTCGCAAGACGGTTCGCAGCAGATGCGGCTGGCCGGCCGCGCCGCGGTTCTGACGGCCCGTTTCGAAGCGGTCCCGTTTACACCCTGGCATCGCCGGGCGCGGATCATCATGGGCAGCGCGACGTTTCTCGATGCCTTCGATGCGCTTTCGCTCGCCTTTGTCCTGCCGATCCTGATCAAACTCTGGGCGCTGACGCCGGCTCAGATCGGCTGGATGATCGCGGCAAGCTACATCGGCCAGCTCATCGGAGCCCTCCTCTTCAGCCGCCTTGCCGAAACGCTCGGTCGCGTTCACATGGCCGCATGCGCCACCGCGCTGATGTCGGTGATGAGCCTTGCCTGCATCATGGCCGGCAATTTCCAGATGCTGTTCGTCTGCCGCCTGATCCAGGGTATCGGGGTCGGCGGGGAAATGCCCGTTGCGGCCGCCTATGTCAGCGAGCTCCTGCGCGCCAAGGGACGTGGACGCAACTTCATGCTCTACGAATTGATCTTCCCCGTCGGGCTGATGGTGACGGGCCAGCTCGGCACGTTGATCGTGCCGGTTTTCGGCTGGAAGTCCCTCTTCCTGATCGGCGGCATCCCGGGGCTACTGATCGCCTACCTGCTTTACCGCCTGCCGGAATCACCGCGCTGGCTGATCGGCCAAGGACGGTTCGACGAAGCCGAAAAGGTGATCCGCCAGGCCGAGGACAGCGCAAGGCGCAAGGATCCCGGCTATTCCTTCGACGACCGCGCCTATAACGAAGCGACACTGGCGCTTGCCAGTCAAAGCCAGGCCGCTGCACCGCGGGTGCGCAGCCGCTGGCGCGAACTGCTCTCGCCCACTTTCCGCATGCGCACCATCATCGCGTGGATCCTCTGGGCAAGCTCGTTCTTCGTGGCCAACAGCCTGAACAACTGGATGCCGACGCTCTATCACACGGTCTATTCGCTGGAACTCGGCAGTGCGCTGAGGGCCGCCTCGATGACCAATGTCGCGCAGGTCATCATTCTGCTTGCCTGCGCCTTCTACATCGACCGCATCGGGCGGCGCACCTGGGCCGTCGTCTCGTTCCTTGTCGGCGCCGTTCTGCTCGCAGCACTCGCCGCAGGTGGCGCAAGCAGCCTCTGGTCGCTCATTCTGCTGGCGACGCTCGCCTATGGCGTCGTGGGCTCGATCAACGCCGTGCTCTACCTCTATACGCCGGAAATCTACCCGACGCGCATGCGCGCAGTCGGCACGGGCCTTGCCACGTCCTGGCTGCGCATCGCCTCGGCGGTCGGTCCTGCGACGGTCGGCTACATGGTCGGCGCACAGGGCATCAAGTCAGTCTTCATCATGTTCGGGATCGTCGCCGTGATCGGCGCGCTTGCGGCAACGCAGATGATCGAAACCGGAGGACGCAAGCTCGAGGAAATCTCCTCCTAAGCCACGCCCGCCCACGGCATTTCCCCGGCACCCATGTGCCGGGGTTTGACATTTTACGATCTTCAGGCGCTGCGTGGCACGGCGTCATGCTCCCTGCGCGCCATCATCATGGCCACGGCGAAGACCAGCAGCGCGCCGGCGGCAAGGCAGATCGCCAGGAAGAACATCGGCGCGATCGTGCTTCCGGTTTCGTCCTTGATCCAGGGTACGACGTTCTGGGCGACGAAGCCGCCGAGATTGCCGACGGAGTTGATGGCGGCAAGGCCGGCCGCAGCGCCCGCTCCCTTCAGGAAGCGCGACGGAAGGCTCCAGAAGACCGGCTGCGGGGCAAAGATGCCGGCTGCGGCGATGCAGAGAAAGATGAACTGCAGCACATGGTTCGGAACGAGCGCCGAGAGCAGCAGGCAGGCCGCGCCGATGAAGGCGGGAATGACGATATAGGGCGTCTTCGCCTTCACCTTGTCGGCAGCAGCCGGCACCGCCCAGAGGGCGAGCGCCACCAGGATCCACGGAATGATATTGAGGAAGCCGTTGACGCTGTTGCTGACGCCGAAAGCCTTTACGATGGTCGGCAGCCAGTAGCTGAGGCCATAGGCGGCAAGCGGAAAGGCGATGTAGCAGAGCGCCATCAGCAGGACGCGGGGGTCGATCAGCGCCTTGAAGCCGTTTTCGGCATTGTGGTCCATGCCGGAATTCTCTGACGCGAGCCGCTCTGCCAGCCAGCTCTTCTCCTCGCCGCTGAGGAAGCTCGCATTTTCGGGCCGGTCGTAGAGATAGAGGTAGGTGACGACACCGGCGATGACGGCCGGAATGCCTGTCGCCAGGAAAACCCATTGCCAGCCGGCGTGGCCGAGGAAACCGTCGAGATCGAGCAGCATGCCGCCGACGGGTGCGCCGACAGCATTGGCAAGCGCACTGAAGATCATGAAGAGGCCGACCATGCGGCCGCGATAATCCGAGGGGAACCAGAGCGTCAAAAGATAGAGGACGCCTGGAAAGAAACCCGCTTCGCAGACGCCGAGAAGGAAGCGCAGGATATAAAACATCGTCGCGTTCTGCGTGTAGGAAAGCAGGATGGTGACGATGCCCCACGAGACGAGAATGCGCGCAAACCAGACACGCGCGCCAAACCTGTCGAGGAAGAGGTTGCTCGGCACTTCAAATAGGAAATAGCCGATGAAAAAGAGCGAGGCGCCAAGGCCATAGGCATATTCGCTCATGCCGAGCGCACCGACCATTTCCAGCTTGGCAAAACTGACATTCTGACGATCGATATAGGCAATGAGGTAAAGGATTCCGAGGAATGGCATGAGCCGCCAGGTGATCTTCGAGATCAACTGCTGTTCGCTGACCATTGCAAATTCTCCAAATGATTGTTGCTTTTCATGCCGATAGATAGCTGCCTCCGGACGATTATCAATCACACCGAACGGATAGCAGCGGCTCCTGCATTGACAAGCGATATGTCGACAGTCATGCCTAGGAACGCGGAAGCCATCCTTGCGCCCGTATCTCCAGAGAGATCATCATGACCCTGTCCTCACCCCGCGATTTCCTGGCCAGCCTGTTTTCCGCAGCCGTTCGCGCCGCCGATCCGCTGACCGGTATTGCCGCGCATCTGCCGGAAAAACCAAAGGGCAGAACGATCGTGATCGGCGCCGGCAAGGGGGCCGCGCAGATGGCGCGGGCGCTCGAAAGCGTGTGGGACGGGCCGCTCGAAGGCGTGGTCGTCACCCGTTACGGCTATGGCTGCGAGACCGATCGGATCGAGATCATCGAAGCCGCCCATCCGGTTCCCGATGCAGCAGGCCTTGCCGCCTCCAGGCGG
>UCFC01000057.1 GCA_900471515.1 Hyphomicrobiales bacterium
ACCGCCACCCCCGCCACCGGCACCCGTCATTCCGGCCCCAGCCCAGGTCGCGCCTCCGGTCGATGTCGATTGCTCAAGGGGGAAGAATCCGGACGATCCTAAATGCATCGAGCTTGCCCGGCAGGCAAAACTGCTTGAGCGTGTGCGCTCAACAGCTGTCGTCTTCGATCAATCGGAACGCGGAGGCGGTGCCGCAGCCGCTTCGTCAGACGCCACGGGAGCCGGCTTGTTCGGCGCGAACGGCTCAACGGGCACGCCCGTCGGCGCTACTTCCGATGCGGGTGGTGCCATCGATGGCGATCGCGCCTTCTTGAAGGCCATGGGCGGGCAGGGGGTACAGGTGTCGGTAGCCGCCGAGAACCGCCGTATTGATGCCTGGATCCCACAGGGGACGATGATCCGTGGGACACTCGAGACGGCCATCAATTCCGACCTCGCCGGCATGGTGAAAGGGATTGTCCGGGAGGATGTCTACTCCTTCGACGGCCGTCGTATCTTGATACCTGCAGGCTCCTCGCTGATTGGAGATTATAAATCCGGTGTCGAGCGCGGGCAGGAGCGCCTGTTCATCGTCTGGACGCGGATGATCCGTGGCGACGGTGTTTCGGTCCAGCTCGGCTCCTACGGCACGGATCGTCTCGGCCGTTCCGGCATGACGGGTGCGGTCGACCGGAAATATTGGGAACGGTTTGGTCCGCCGGCGCTGATGACGATGATCGGCGGAGCGACGCAATACATCGCCCAGCTCGGTCAGAAACAGGATCGCAACATCACGATCGTCAACACGGACGGAACCGTGACCAGCGTTCCGCAGGATAATGGCACCACGTCACAGGATCGCGCGCGTGAGATCGCCTCCGAGACCATCGCGTCGGGCATCCAGCAGCTGGCGACCGAGGCCTTTCAGGACACCCGCAATATCCGGCCCACGATCCACATTGCGCAGGGCTCCGATATCACCGTCTTTGTCACCCGCGACCTCGATTTCTCGGATCTTTATCCAGACCCGGTGCGTGAGGAGTTCGACCGCCTGCGCCGAAAGAGGGCCGGCAAATGAACGCGCACTCATCGATCTCCGCTGAGCAGCACTTTCTCTCCGAGGCCCTAGACCCGATCAGACAATTTCTCGACGATCCCGCCGTGGTCGAGATTTCCTGTCAGCGCAGCAACGAAATCTGGCTCGAGCGGATCGGCCAGCTCAGCATGATCAGGCAAGAGGTCGACGGGCTCGATCAGGAGGCGATCCGGCATATGGCGTCGCGCGCGGCCTCGTTCACGAAGCAGACGATCAATGCTGAGAATCCACTGCTGTCGGCAACGCTCACGAACGGTGAGCGCGTCCAGTTCGTGCTCAACCCAACGTCCGCCACCGGGCATGCTTTTTCGATCCGCAAGCAATTCATCCGGCGCTTCGATCTCGACGACTATGAGAAAGCAGGCGCCTTCCGCTTCACCAAGGTCACAGGTGACGACTATATCGATGACGTCGATATTGAGCTGTCGCGCCTGCTGCGGACGGGACAGACACGGGCGTTTCTTCAGCTTGCGGCGATCAACCATCGCAGCATGCTGATTTCGGGCGGTACGTCCACCGGCAAGACGACCTTCCTCAATACAATGCTGACGGCGATCCCGGACCATGAGCGCTTCATTCTCATGCAGGATACCGCTGAGCTGGAACCGCGGCAGGAAAACGTCGTCTCGCTGCTGGTCTCGAAGGGCGCCCAGGGCGAGGCGCGAGTGACGATGACCGACCTTTTGGCCTCCGCGCTGCGTCTGAGGCCAGACCGGATCTTCATGGGCGAGCTTCGTGGCGACGAGGCATTCGACTTCCTGAATGCGATCAACACCGGTCATCCGGGCTCGATGTCGACTATCCACGCCAACTCGCCGCACCATGCCTTCAATCGGCTCTCAACGTTGGTGCTGAACAGTAACGTCCGCATGGAGCGCGACGATATCATCCGCTACATCCGCTCGATCATCCCGATCGTGGTTCAGTTGAAGAAGAGCGATGCCGCCGGCGGCCGCGGTGTCAGCGAGATCTATTTTGCCGACGAGGTGGACGAAGATGGCAAGCGTATCCACGGACGCAGAGGCTGAACGCCCCAAATGGACGAAGCTCCAGGAGGCCTCGGCCTATACCTTCCCGGCCGCCGTTCTCGGCGCCGTGGCGATATGGCTGATGTTCTTCACGCTGATCTACGAGGGCTATGTCACATCTTTCGGGTCCGCCTCCTATTACGAGTATGTCGGGCAGGTGCCCATTTTAGATGGCATTGCCTACACATGGTCGATCATTCGCACGCGGAACACCATCGGGCTCTCGATCCTGGCGTTCGTTCTCGCTTCGCCGTTTCTCTTTTTCCTGCTGAGCCTCTGGATGCTGAAAGCGGGCAGGGCGTTATCGCGCAAAATCCTCTACCTCCTGCATGTCAGGTCGATGTTCACCCTGATTGCCCATACGGCACTGATATTTGCTGCCGCCTATGCCGCTGTCATTGTCTACGGCATGGCCTTTTATCTGGTTGCGAGCAAAGCCGGTGGTTTAACCGGAGTAGCGGACTATTATGGCGCTCACCTTGAGGCGATGTATCAGGCACCCTTTGGAGCCACCGACACGGTCGGGTCGTTCCAGCGGCCCCCACGGCAGACTGTGTTCGCCGCGCTCGCCGGTCTGGCGGCCGCTGGAGTCGTGGTTGGGTTTCCGATAGCGGCGGCTATCCAGAAGCGCCAGCGCATGATCATGGGAAAAGCACGCCTGGCAACCCTGAAAGATGCCGCTGATTTTCGGTTGCGTGATAAGCACGGTATCGTTCTCGGTCTTAAGCAAGGTCTTCTTCTGCGCAATGACGGCGACCAGCATGTGATGGTCATCGGCTCCCCGGGACAGGGCAAGTCGCGCGGCTTCGTCATTCCGACGATGATGAGTTTCAAGGGATCGCAGATGGTCCTCGACATGAGCGGTGAGCTATTCGAGGAGACGTCTGGCTATCTGAAGGACCAGGGCTACGAGATTTTTCTGCTGGCGCCAGGCTCCAAATTTACGGACGGCTATAACCCACTCGACCTCATCAGCGCCGACCCGAACCAGCGGATCACCGACCTGCAGAAGCTCACCCAGATGCTGTTGCCCGAGCGTCTGCGCTCTGATTCATCGGATTTCTGGGAGGAGAGCGCCAGGATCCTGCTGACAGCCATGCTGGGTTTCGTGTTGGAATGCCCCGATACACGGAAATCGCTCAGCGAGCTCTACCGCATCCTCAATTCGATGTCGGATGAGCGCAAGGCGATCATCCAGCTCCTGGAAAACTACGAAGCCGCTCTCTCCGATCAGACCCGCATGCAGCTCACAAAATTCGCTGGTCGACATGAGAAACTGGGCGAGGGGATTGCGGCGGAGATCGTCGCGAAGCTCAATTTTCTGCAGAATCCCCTTGTGGAAGCGCTGACCTCCATCACCACGATCCCGATCGACACGATCAGAAAGCGGAAACTGGTGATCTTCGTCCAGGCCGACTGGAATGCGATGCAGATCTACGAGCGGCTGATTTCGATGTTCATTCAGCAGATGGCCGATAAGCTCGTGCAGATGGGACCGTTGCGCAACGGCCAGCACGAGGTGCTGATGATGCTCGACGAGTTCGGCAATGGCGGGCGCATAGACACTGTCCTGACGCTTGCGCCACTGATCCGCAAGAACGGCGTTCGCTTCGTCTTTATCCTGCAGGACGGCGCGCAGCTCGAACGACTGTATCAGCGGTCCGGGCAGAAGATCCTGATGGGCGCGTCGACGATCAAGCTGTTCATGAACTTCCAGAATCAGGAGGACGCAGCCGCCGTCTCTGCCGCAGCCGGGAGGACGACCGAGTGGGTCGAGCAATCCTCTTACTCACACCGCCATGGTCGCAGGCAAAGATCCATCTCGAAGGTGCCGGTGTCGGTGGACCTGCTTCCCGTCAATACGCTGATGATGATGAAGCCGGAGGAGGCCATCCTCCAGGTTACCGGCATGCCGCTCATGCGCATCATGAAACTCGATTCCGGGGGCGAGCGGATGTTTTCGAAGGTGCGGAGGTTCAAGCCGGTGACCAGACCGTGCATACAGCCGGTCGAATGGACGACCGCCGACACCGAAGCCTTCAGACGCGATGCCTCGCGGCCTGAAGTCGCTCTATCCCAGACAACCGACAATAAATTGCCGGCGGGTCGAGTGGCTGATTTTGGTGCCGTCAACAGGCCGCAGCAGCCACAGAATGTTCGCTTCATCGTCAAGGAGGGCGTCCGACACGTCTATATTTCTTCACTCGATGAACTTCGTCAGCGTCTGGATCTCGACGAAACGCGCGAAGCCGGACGGACGGAGGAAGAACTTCGAGATGACGAGCGTACCCAGGTGCGGGACAAGAAAATCGCGGCACCGGGCGAAAGCGGACGCGACGGCGGGGCAGGAAGAGCGTCCGCCCCCATCCAAGTTGATGACTTCGAAATCGGGATAGATCAGGCGAAGTTGGATCGCAGTCGCTATCCGGGCTCGCCACGAGGACCAAGCAGTCGAGTGCAACGACCTCCGGATAGGCAGGACGAAGCTGGAAATCCCCCCACCTCAGGCATCCTGCGACGGCAGGAGGTTCGTGGCGCCTTCGGGACGGATATCAAAACTCTGAACGATGCAATTTCTGAGCAGGCGGACGCGGGCTCGTTCGACCCGATGGAGCTGAATGCGGATGTCGAGCTCCTGATCGGAACCCTCTCCGAGCGCCTGACGGAAGATAGCTCGAAAGCATTTCTGCGCGAATTTGCCGATCGTGCTCGCGATCCGCTGAGTGAAGAAGGACAGCTACACGACGACGCCGAAGACCGGTTTGCGTAAGCGAATAGATGCGCCGCACTGCAGCGTGCAGCTTGGCGATCGAGATGCGGCATTGACCTGTGTCATTTGGGACTGACGGAAGGAGGAACATACCTTGGGCGAAATCCGATACCTCCCCATTCGGGGTCTTTTGAAAGATGAGAGTATCCGACGAATTGTTGCCGCAGCCAAGGCTAACGCGGGTCTCTGGCTGATGGTCAAGGAGCGAGCGGTGGAAAAGCGCGCGATTGAAGCCGAACTCGAACGCCGGGGAGCGGATGCAAATGTTCCAACTCTGCTCACACCGACGATCGCCGAACTCGCGGGCGAACTTGTATGCACCATGTTCGGCAACTGCCCGCCGGAGATCGGGTCTCGTGTTCAGAGCGCTCTGCTGGAGGCAGCCGAATCCGAGATTAATGGCGGTTCGCCACAGCTATAGCTAAAGGCGTAGAGAACGTGACCGCCCATTTATTTCCTTACGCCGATCATCGTCCACCTGTTCCGCGGCAGTCTCAGCGACCGCTTATTTTGTCGACGACCCACGCCTGCAGCCGGCGCCCAGTCTGTTCGGAATTCTTTTCGGTAAGATCCTCCGGGAAAATAGCAAAGATCGGCCCCAGATGTTTCATTCGCGGGATCGTTTTTTCCTTGGCGTCACGATATTCCTCGGTCTCCATCCCGAGGGCCTCGACGAGCAGTCTGCGCGGTGGCTGATCTCTATTCGCAGTTTCCAAAACGAAGTCAGGCCTGCACGGGCCGATGGGCGTTTCCATGGCGAAGAGGGGCTTGATAATGGTGATCCGCAGTTCTGGCGCGGCATCGAAGAGCGATTGCTGAAGCCAAAACAGCAGATGGGAAACGTCACGCTCAAAGCCGGACTCGACAGGGAACAACGTCTCGCCGTTATAGACAGGTTGAGCGTATGCCTGCACAGCCCGAACCGGCCCTTCATCGTCTTCGTGAAAATCGACGTTCAGGAGGGTGAGAAATGGGCCTCGGCTTGCCGGGTCGCCCCGAAGCGGCTGGCGCACCTTGGAGAGGATGTCGATTGTCCGCGAGCTGGATGCCGGCATGATGGCTTGCGTGGAAACGCCGGTGGAAAACAACAGCATGAAGCCCGTGCGGCGAAGTCCCTCGGGCCAGTCGGGGCCCGAGGTCGCAAGCAACCGCTGCCAACGGCTCTCCGGATTCCAGTAGTCGGGGCCCCAAGTCGACAAAAGCGCGTTCAGCGTCCAAGTCCTGAGCACCCTCAGTTCACGCGCGGCGGAGCGCAGCCGCGACAACTGGTTGGCAAGCGTGAAATCGACTTCATCCTGCAGCGGCGGGATCACGTTCGTACCCGCCCTATCAAGCATCCGCCACAGCACGCCACCCAGTCTGGAGGGCCGGTCATTTCGTTCGCTCGATCTGGAGGGTTCATGACCTGAGACATCGGCCAGGCGATCAGGAATGGCGGGAAGCGCGTCAATGTATGAACGCGCGGATCTCGGCAGAGGGCGGAGATGAAAGCCGCGGTCAATGAGAGCGGGGCCGGCGTCTTTGTCGACGTGAAACGGACAGGAGAGGGCGTGGTTCGGCCGCTCTTCATGCCGGCCAGGGTCATTATCCTTTGGCGTCAACCGCCGCAGTGTGAAGGTGCGTTCCTGTTGGATCGGTGCAAGCAACGGCTGATGCTGTGCCTCCAGGCAGTCGCATTCGATCCAGCCATTCATGACCTTGACGCGTCGGATAACCGAAAGCGCAATTGCCTCATCGGCGCTCGAGGCAGCGTTGCCGTACCAGGCGCGCAACGCGACGGCCTCGTTGTCGGCTAGTTCGGCCAACACGTGCGTCGGGCTGTTGCGGATCACGATACGCATCGTTCGCTATCAGTACCCGATCGACCATAGGCTGAAGCCGAGATATCCAACGCCCGCGGAGCAAGCGAGCGCGAAGGCCGTTTCGGCCCAGCCGCGAATGCCCCAAAAACTGCTTCTCCCCAACCGAGCACCTTCAGTGATGACGGATAGGAAGATGTAGCATGGGATAACCATCGCGTAGCCCAAGGTCAGGCTATCTCGAAAAGCCAATCGAGCAGCGACGAATGCGAGTGCCAGAAATAGGATCGCCACTCCTAATTGCTGCAGGTCGATCCGATAGCCAAGCCGTTCAAGGTATCTCATAGGTATTCTCCTCTCACAGGAAACAGATCAAAAATTTAACCGCAGTTAAAGTTTTGAGCAATCAAAGATTGGTTTACAAGGAGATCAACCCGTGCATTTCGGGAGGCGCGGGGTTCACTTGCACAGGCTAGCCGCTGCAGTGTATTGAAGTCGAACACGAAGAAGAGAACGTTAACGCTTAGCTTTTTGGTCTCTGGACAGCCTTATGCATCTGATGAGCGGTAGAACTTTGAAATATCCAGATGGCTGTCGGGGCGCTCATGCCGCTGGGGATCGGCCGCTGTCGCGCCCGAGCGCGTTAATGGATCCTCCGGGCGAAAGTGTCGTTCGATGCCGCGGTTGAAGGACGATGGCACCGATCGAGCTTCGAATGTGATTGACCTGACGTCTCTCTCCTTCCAGGAGCGGCTCGCCATCGGTCTGATGCGATTGAAAGCTCAACGGCGATTGACGAACAAGAAACTGGCCACGCAACTCGGTGTGTCGGAAGCCTACATGTCGCAAGTCACCCGTGGCATGCGGGATGTGAAGCTCTCGACCCTCGACAAGATGCAGCGCGAGTGGAAGGTCACAATCGAGGATTTGTTCAGCGTCACGGAAAGCGATGTGGCGCGGTTTGCGGCATGGAGAGCGCGTCGGAGGAAAAAGAAACCCACCGACGAGCCGACGTAAGTTCTTCCCGTGACGCTGGTTTGATGCGGATTTAATGGTTCAGGTTGAACCAGAACCTCTGCCCCACGCCTTGTTCGTTCGGGATATCGAAGTAATAGGGGTCCGCACGGCGCGGCCGGGGCGTCGCGATCTGCTGAATGCAGCTATCGCCTCGATCGCTGAAGCTCCGTCGTATCACGACATTGCTCTGATTGCCGTTGGAAGCGCGCAGCCCTGGAGATCGGCAAACATCAACAGTTCTGATGCACTGGTCAGGTTCACTGCTCCAGCCGTTGCCAGTCTGCGAGCTGCTGCCAATCGTGGTGCCTGCCGGGCAGTCTTCGTAGGTCTCATGCCCCGGTTTGCCGGCCTTGGCCTCATGGCAAATGGGCCACGAAAATCCTGGCTCCTTCATTGCCGCGATAAGTTTTGTCATGGGGGGGACGCAGTAGGAAACGCCATGCCAGGATGGATTCTGTGAAGCAGCGCACAGCAGAACCTGGCATCCCCAGGACGCGTCCTCGGCCATTACGGGCGTCGCCGATGGCGTAAAGGCCGATCCGGCGACGATTGCAGCCAACATCAGTCTTTGTCTCATTGCCCGCTCCTTCGACGTGTTCATTGGATTTGCCTCCAGGCCCCGTCGATTTTGGCAAAGGAGAGCACACCGGGGTGGTTTGTCCCTGCAAAGGATCCAGCGGTCGTTGTGATGATGCCTGAGCACGTCACACCCGGCACTGCCTGCCGCGGCTCGCATTCCGAAATGCGCATCGACCGTCCTGATTTCGCAAGCGCAGCGCTTGCCTCCTCGTCACTCGGGACGTCAGCGTTCGCCTTTTGTGACACTTCGTCTTCCAGCCGGGCGACCTCATGTTCCAGGTCGGTCTCGTGGTCGCTCCTGATGATTTCGTTGATCGCATAGCCGCCACTTGCGCCTACCAGGAAGGCGATCCCTGCTGCCAAGACCGCGCCTCCGGAAGGCTTGTTCAGCGTCATCCTTAGTATCCCTCGATCCCGAGCCGTTTTAGGATAGCGGCCGGATTGGTCTCGCAGTCTTGTCTCCAATCGGGATGCTTGGCGCAGCCATAGGCATACTGACTGAGATCGGCTGACGAGAGATCGGCAAGCCTGTTGCCGACAGCTTTCCAACGCTGCACCTCGGCGGGATCGCAGCCGGCGCCTGCGGCCCCGCAAAAGTCCGGATCGCGCTGGTTTATCTGCCGCTGGGTGGGGCCGTCGTCGGCGACCGCTGAGGATGCGGACCCGGACAGCAATGTGAGCACCACAGTGGCTGCAACAATACGGCTCATTCAACCTCCATGCACGTCGTTGAGGGTGGGCGATTTGGCAGGGACGACAGGTAACGGCAGGGGCAAGCCGCTATCGGATTCCAGCGAAGAATCCTTCGCCTTCTCCCCATTCCCCGTCGAGGCGGTGTAGAGCCACGGAGGAAGGAGATCTGGCGATGACCAGACACCGTATCCCAGGCCACGCGCCTTCCTTTCAATATCGAAATAGGCGGGAACCTGAGGTTCGCCGCGGTAATTGAACGCATAGCCGATCCCTTCTGCGATGGCCGTGGCGGCGAGGTTTGTCTCTCCGACAAAGCAGTGCGCGAGGATCACGCCATTGATATCCCTAGCAAGCGGTGCGCAGTTGACGTCCTGCCCAAGTGTTCGGAGGATCATCCAGGCCCGGGAGACCTGGCCAGCCGGCCAGTCGATGCCATCGCTCTTTGCAGTTTGCTCAAGGCGAGGAGCTTCATATCCGGCAAGCCGCACGGTCTGCGCGCTCTTCGTGAATTCAAGGGTCGTCGCATCGAGGACCTGGACTTTTCCATAAATCTGACGCGGGATGTCAACTGGCCGGGTTTGTGCCTTCGGTGCCGCCACTGTCATCGTCAACAATATGATCGAGAGCGAAACAAGTTTCATCGTTGGGCGCTCCCTTGGCCCGCAAGGATTGCTACGGGGTGAGGCATGTCCGAGTAGGCCCAAAGGCCGGTGCGAGCCGATCGTGCGCTTTCTTCCGCTACCCTGTATCCGGGAACGACTAGATGGCCCGCGGTGTCGACGGCGGCGAATCCCCACCCCTCCGCGATCATGTAGGTTGCAAGATCATAACGCCGTTTGCCTGTTGTCGTCTGGCAGCCGACCACGGCATTGTTCTGATCGATATCCTTGATGGTGGTGCAGACGGGCTTCATATCTCTAATCAACGCCTGGACCATGATCAGGTTGAGCTCTCCGCAATCCCTCACAACACCGGGAGATATTGTGACGGCGGTTCCGCGCAAACATGCTTGCACGCCATAGAGACGATATCGCCGTCCACCGGAAATCCAGGTGTCGCCGGTTTCGAATTGCGCTTGTTCTGGAAACGGGACGAATGCGGTTCCATCGCTCTCACGGATGCCCCCGGCCCGTTGGCTCTCGATCGCCTGAACAGGGATGATTGCCGGCGGGTGACGGGGGGCGTCAGAAAGACTCTCGCCGGCCAGCATCGGCATGATGCTGATGCCTGCGTAGAAGCCGGAAGCTGCTAGAATGGACATCAACATCAGGAACCTCATCAGTCTGTGGAGGGATTTGCGCGATAGCGCTCACCGTAGGGATGCTCGAAGTGGGCGTTAGCCCAGATTCCGGCTTTCGCTTTCTGTGCGCGTTCTTCCGCCTGCGCATATTCCGGAAACACTGCCCGGCTGGTGCGATCGCGAGCCGCGAAAGCTACACCTTTGCTGATGAGCACTTGGGAAAGCGATTGTGTTTCGCCGTCCTTCATGAAGAAGCATTCGGCAAAACGTACGGTCGGCGAGCCGTTATTTTGGCCCAGGAAATGGCACGGAAAAGCGTTGCCGGCGGCGGCCTCAGCCTCCCCGAGCAAAGCGGTTAGACCTGCGAGCGAGACCATCGTGCATGTGGTCTGCAGGCCGGCGAATTCCATCTGCTCAGTCGAGAGGCAACCTTGGACGCCGACCAATTTGACGATGGTTCCGTCCGCGGCAAGAAACGCGCTTCCGCTCAGTGCGCCCTCAGGTGTGATGGTGTGCAGGTCGAGCCGTCCGATCGACGCAGTATCCAGGGGCTTTTGGGGGGCGGGAATCAGGTCGCGCCCTTCCGCATAAGCCTCCTGATAATGCCCGACAAATCTTGAGACGGCATCCTCTTCGCCCGCAAGTGCCACTCTATTTGTCGCGCATGCAATTGTGCAGAAGAGGATTTGAGCGAGCCGTCGTGCGCCAGGATTCATGCTTGCGTCCGTCATCAATTGGCTCTGGGGATGATGCACGAAATTATACTGCAGTGCAAGTCTGGAAAAGTCGACGCGATTGCGATATGTCTTTTCAAACGCGAGATCGGGACATGGAGAAAGGTAGATGTCGGTACAGCGTACGGCCATCAGGATCGTGATCTTCCCGCTCAGGGCCCTTTGGTTCCTAATCTTGAGCGCCAACTTTTTGGTAGTCTCGGCCGCCTGCGTATTGATCGCAGCCTTTGTTGCCTACGCTCTTGCGCTGACGATTTCGTATTTCTTTTTTCCGGTGGAATGGACGCAGGCGCTCTGGCAATGGGCAGCAGACCTTTACGGCCAGTCCCACTGGTTCAAGGCCGCGACGATCGTCTTCTTCGTGCTCCTTTTCCTGCCGATCCTGAAACTCTGGCCGGGTCGAGACCCCAAGGCAGATGCAGCCCGCGAGCGCGAAGCGAGGAGGATCAACGATGATCTGATCGCGGCCCACCAGCAGGCGCAGTACCAGACGAAACTTCGAGGCTGAGGGCTCCATGTCAGGCAAACCACTCTCGCTTGCGATTTCGACCTTCAAGGGCGGCGCTGGCAAATCCACATTGAACGTCAATCTCGCGGCCGAGTTCGCCCAGCAGGGGCACAGAACGTTGCTCATCGATTGCGACGAGCAAGAATCGTCTACGCGCTGGTACAATGTCTCCATGAAGAGGGGGCTGCTTCCGACCGATGGCACGCTGCTGCATCTGCGGGTCGCGCCGGACGATAGATTTGCCGATCGGCTTGCCGACGCACCGGAGGCGGATATCCGGATTTATGACGTCGGCGGTTACGTCCACCAACGCGCGATCGAGGTCTATCACGAGTGTGATGCGGTCCTTATCCCGGTCATACCCGAACCGACGGCTGCGACCTCCGCCATTAAGGTGGCGACGATCCTGAAGGAGATATCCAGGAAGCGGGCGCAGGGTCCTATCCCCTATGCGGCGATCTGGAATTACGTGGACATGATCGCTCTCAGGCACAATCGCTCTCTTCCGGAGGTCCATGCCATACTGACCAGCGGGAGTATCCCGATGGTGGATACGGTGATCCGAAAAAGCAATCACTTCAGCGACGTCGGCGCCGGCTTCGGATCGCTCTATTCCAAGCTCGCCAGCATCGAGAACAATCCGTCGCTAACGCCGTCGGCCAAGCGGCGGGCTTCCGAAAGCGTGCTCGACGCGATCGATCTGGTAAAGAAGATCAACAATGAGTTCATCAGCCTTCTGCAGGCGGAGGCTGCTTGAGCGCAATGTCGAGGGAAAGGACGCCGGCCGGCAACATTCTCGCCCTTGCCCGATCTAGAGAAGAGCAGGCGAGGGAGGTGGAGGCGGATGCGACCTCCTATATGCCGACCAGTCTCGACCTCGACAAGCTCATGCCGGAGGATCCTCCTCAGGCGAAAGAGCCGGGCGACGATGGCGAGACAAGGCCAAGACACCGCCGCCATCCAGCCAGAAGCGAACGCGGAGAACAGCCGGCGAAGAAGGCCGAGGCCGATACAATTGTGAGGTCCGCGAAGAGAAAGCGTATTTCCCTCTACCTCGACGACGAGGTGCTGACGAAGATTTTCCGCGTGTCGCTGGAACGGCACGAGCAACTCTCATCGGCGACCCACAGGCTGATCCTCGAAGCGCTGAAGGCGAGGGGGATGTGAGGGGGATGCGCGAACCGGCCGTCATGTTCCGTCTACCGGCCCATGTCCTCGGAAGCGTAGAGGTGCTTGCCAAACGTCTCGATATCTCCGTCAACCTCATCGCCAAGCTGATCGTCACCAGGGAGATCATGCATATACCCGCGATCCTGGAAGAACATGACCGGCAACTTGGAAACATGCACCAGTTCCTCCGTGAGCTCGCCTTTCGCAACGAGCAGTTTCTCTCGGAAGACCGTGAGCAGGCCATCCTCGCCGAGGCCATCATGGCAAAACTGGACGAGGTGATGGGCGCCCTGGATTCCATCCGCGATGCTGCCTTCGTTCGACCGTCCACCTTTATCTCCGACCTGATCAGGAACCACGATGAACGACCTGTCCAGACGTCGCTCAGGGTCTAGGCCCGAGGGCCGCAGGCTGCCGAGCTATTTCGATCTCGTCGAGGACGAGCTTCGACGGCGCGGCGGTGGTAGTGGCGGCGGAACGAAAAAGGGGCCGTTGAGGACAAAAGCGGGGCTGCCGGCGGCAGGGCGGAACGCAGGCGCAGCGACAGCACTCAGCCGCGCGAGTGGCAATAACGCCGTCGTCGTCAAGGTCCTGTCTTATGGCGCAGGCGCTGCCTCGGCTCGCAATGTGCTTGCCTATCAGAGCAAGGAAGAAAAGGCGCATGACCAGGATGGCCGCGAAGTCATCGATCTCAACGCGGCGGTGCGATCCTGGGAGCGGTCGTTCGGAAACCGGAAGGGAAGCAACGATATCCTTCGCTTGACCTATGAGCTTGAACATACCGATCGGGGAAAGGTTGCCCGCGCGTTGAACTCGCTGGCGTCCGACGGGTTCCGCGATGTCGGCGATACCGATCGGACCTACGCCTTCAGCGTCAGCGAGGGGGTGAAGGGCCAAACCCGGCTGCATTTTGCGCTGGTGATTGCGCATGAGAAGAGAGACCGATCGGATCGAAGCGGCCGCGGCCGCATTTCGGCTGAGATCGATGATGTGCATGCAATCGATGCGCGTCTGGACAAGGCATTGCGGGTGGAGGGGATCTCGCCGGTCTCGCGCTATCCGGTGGAGTTTTCGAGCGGACCGAAGGGGGTGACCGCGACGCTCCATGCGATACAGCGGAAAGGCGTGGAGGTGACACTTTCGACGAAGACACGCATCGAGGAGCGCCGGGGAAAAACTGGGCGTTACAGTCGCGACGCGGATCGGAGGGAGGTCACCACTAGCGATCACAAGCAGCTGACAGCCGAGGGCAAGATCGTCGGCGCGCTCATGCAGACACGCCAACCGCGGGATTTTATGCACTTGCTGTTGTCCGGGCCGGCCAACATCGATCGTGACCGCTTTATTCTGGCCGGCCGCGATTTCCTGAAAGAGCAGTTTTCCGGTCACCGCTATGCCTATGCGATGCACAATCGCAACGACCTCGGCAAGCATCCACACCTGCACGTGATCGTCGCACTGCGAAACAGCAACGGAAAGATGCTCAATCCGAACATCCGCGACTTTACCGAATGGCGAGTGCGCTTTGCCGAAAAGGCGCGGGAGCGTGGCATTACAGTCGATCGCCAGAAGCGCGTCGAACGAGCCGGGCCACCGCCTGTCAAACGATGGGAGTGGGAGATGTTTCGGCGAATGGGAGCAACGGCGCCGAGCAACGTCGTCGCAAAGGTCACTTCCAAGGTTCGCGACACGCCGACGGCGCCGCGGCTGGAAGAGGCAAGAAAGCGGCTCGATCAGAGCCGGCACTCAGTTGGGCGCGTGATTCAAATGCTGGAAGGCATTGCGAAGGACCGAGCTGCGCCCAGCACAGCGCGAGAACTGAGCCACGATCTGTCGGTTGGTCTGCAGCGCGAATACCGTCGGCTGGAAACAGCCGTGAGCGAAGGACGTGATCCCACTCGAGAGAAAGGTGAAGAACATATGCTGCGATCCACACCCATCAGTGCCGCTCAGGCGAAAACAGCGAAGGAGACGCTGACAACGACCGCCCTCAGCGTTGCGGCCAAGATTGTCAATCCCACCGATCGGCTGCTTTTCGAGCAAGCGACGAAGATCATCGGCAAAGTCGTAGGGCTGCAGCTCGACGCGCGCGTCGCCAAGAACCGGGATCGCGCTGAGGCCGGCAAGGACCAACGTGTGTCAGGCAGCCTAACAACGAAATCGGCATCAGGTCGCGATCACATTGTGGAGCAGGGCGTTCTCAATAAGACTTCGAACAATCGCAGTGTGGGCCACTCGCGCATTGCTCGATCCAATGCAGAACTGGATAGACTGGAAACGGAACGTCCCGGTCGTGAACGACAGAAAGCCCAACAGCGTGATCGAGAGATGCCAAAATCGATAAAGCTTAGGCCCCCGCAGGAAAAGGATCGGGACCGCAGCCGGTAAGCCGAATGTCGTACCGGCCGGGCACTTGTTAAGCGGTCCGGCGATGAACCGGCCTCAGGATTTGTTGGATCGTATCCCCAAGCCGTTGAACCTCCGTCACCCTGTCGTTTTGCTCGCCGCAGAACTGGATGCCCGTGATCTTCGCCCGTTTTGCTGCCTGGATACCCTCTGGGGAATGACCAACGAACACGGCCCTTTTGTTATCGACGTCGTACCACTTGATTGCCCGCAAGATGATACCGACGTCTGGCTTCAGAAGGTCGTTATTTTGATGTTGGATCTCAGTTCCGGTCCGTGGCGGGGAACCCCGTGCTATCCAAAAATCGGGGATGGCCCGATGAATGCCCAATAACTCGTCGAGCACCCTCGTCAAGGCAGCGAATTCCGATCGTCCGTAAGATCCGGCGTCCATCCCCCGCTGGTCTGAGATAAAGCCAAAGCGAAGGTTCAGGTCTCTCAGTTGCCTTAACATTCCGACAAAATCTTCGTCGATATCCCCTAACCTGAGATGATTGGATGGGTTCTTCTGTCTTAGGAGTAGGCCATCTCTTTCGAAAATAACGAGGCTCGATGAACCAACTCTGCGAGAGATAGAAAATAGCTCCTGCTCATCGCTCATGCACTAATTGTCAAAGCTGCCATTGGCTTTGCTCCTCTGAACGTTCGGTCCAAAATCCGGCCAGCGTCAAATTTTGATGAGGTCGAAAACTCTTGTCAGGCAGTCGCTCTACTGCCGGTCTCGTAACGACAAACTGGTGACGACGATATTGGCATTGTTGAACGCCTTACCGATTGCAAAGGAAATGCTCCGCGCTTCAGTTGTAGCGATCACTTTTGAAGCGTTGAGTTGATAAAACCTTGATCGAGGACAAAGGCACGATAGGATACGAAGCGAAACGAAATTAGAGTCGGTAAGCCATTGTTAAAGAACGGAAAGTTTTTTCTCCCTCCGCCGAAAGACGGGAGCGATTTTAAGGAACTGTTCAAGCAATTGGCAGCGGCGGGCGCGGGTCGACCACTAGGCAGTGATGGGTTTCCCGCAGGTCCATGGACGCCGGAGCTTCTTTCAGAGGCAATTTCACAGATTGATTCTAACCGGGCCGGGGTCGATCTGCGAACGGTGCAGCTTTGGTTTCAAGAAAATGAGAAGGGTGTCAGCACGGCCAACATTCGTTGGCTGGCAAGGATTGTTGGGTGCGATGATCCGGTGGCAACTGGTGAATGGCAGATGGAGCTTAGCGCGGCGCAGTCTCGGTTGGTGGCCAAGAGACGTGACCTGAAGAAAGCGGGAAGCAGCGCTGCGCTAGTGGCTGCAGATCCAGCGCACACCACGAAGGTTGATGATGAGACGAAGTTCGCGGCCGAGCTGGCACGAAATGCTGACTCCAATCGGCCAACTCGGCGTTTTAGTTTGGCTCTGAAATCGGAAACGCTTTTCAGTCGCGGATCTCCCTTGAATTTGCCGGCATCAGCATTTGCGGGTGCCACTGCTCTCGGCTTTCTGTCGTACATAATGGGAATCCACAACGCTACTTACGCGCAGGCGGACGGCCTAGTGAAGCAGGTTGGGTTTCTTTGGGCTCCGAACTGGACACTCCTCTTTATGGTGTTCCTGCCTCTGTTTTTTACGTTTGTAAGGGAAGTGCTGGTCTTTTGGAAGCATGAGGGGCGGTTTCAGCTTATCGATCAGGCCGACCGGATGGAAAACGATCTTGCCTGGGCGCGTAACGTAGAGGCTTCTTCCTACACGTACTGGGCGGTTTTTTTGATCTGTATTTTGTTCGCCGGACTTGTTCAGTGGATTGGCGTTTGCTTGATCCCGTTGATAAAGGGTGTTGGCAACTATGCGATGGATTGGGGCAAGTTAGCAATTGTACGCCCTGAAGTCGTATCGGTTTGGGAGGAGGTCGTGTTCACCGGTCTCGCCTACCTGTACATGTGCCTCTGCTTTTACCTTTTCTTCGCAGGTCTCATTTTGCTCTATACGGTTGCGTACGATCTTTGGAGGGTGACGGAGACATCAAAAGATCCACGGAAAGTGGATGAACGACGAGAGCTTAATAGAGCCCGCCTGACGGTGATACGTGGAATTTTCCGGGGTACTGTTTTGGGGGTCCTAATCGCCATATGCATGAAGGCTCAAAGCTCTTACCTCACATCGAACAGCGGGAACATTGCGGCCTGGTTAGTCAGCGATATGTCTTCAGCCGTTTATGGCCTCAACAAGGTGAGCGACGGGACCGACTATAGAATGCCGACGCACTACAGCAGCCTTCTTATCGTTGTTTCGACCTGTGTTGTTTTTCTGTTCGCTGCCCTCCGTTTAGGTCTCGGAGGTCAGCTTCGTGTGCTTTTGTGGAAGATGTCGACGGTCGTAGCGTTGGTTGTTGCTGGCTACTTGCTCATCGATGCATTTGCCGGATTTTCAATACTCTTGGGCGTTGGAGTGCTTTTCGGGCTCTACGGCCTGTTTGATCCAGGGTTTGGGCGGGACGAGCGAGAAAATTAGGAAATAGTCAGCATGTATCATCGTTGGCTTGATCATTGGGATGAGCAGCGTGCACAGCGGGGTGAGGAGGGGAAGGAGACGACGCCTTTCCTCCTTGACGCGGAACGCGCCTTTCCAGGCTCGAACAAGGTGGCAAGCCTTGAGGAATTTTGTCGTCTTGCGGGATCGGCCGCTGTTGATCTTGGCTTCTTCGAGGAGCCGGGTGGGAGCGAAGGTTTTCAAAAACAGGACGGGTGGCTCACATTTCCATCGGGCATTTCAACTGACATTGAAGAGAACAACGTCGTCTGGGCGAAAATCACAGAAAGTGGATCGTTCGATCATGCGATGGTAGTTTTTCACCACTGGAATGCAGGCGCGCGAAATCGTCAGATTGCCAAGTACTTTTCGCGGCGTGGAATCACGGTTGTCGAAATCGCGATGCCGTATCATTTCGAGCGCAGGCGTCCAGGATCTGTGTACGCCGATTATATGCTGAGTCCGAATCTTGGCCGAACGATTCAATCTATAAAGCAGGCAGTGTGGGATGGGCGAAAACTCATTCGTTGGTTGGAGAGCGAACGCTACCGACAAATTTCAGTTCTCGGTATGAGCTTGGGCTCTTGGGTTGCGGGAATCATCGCGGCCCACGACTCCGCTGTGTCTAAAGCCTCATTGTTTCTGACAGGCGGGTCTCTAGCGGATATGGTTTGGACAGGTCGCGCAACACGATCAATACGCGCCAGCCTTGAGCCCAATATCGGGCTGCCTGATCTAAGACGGGCCTGGGCTCCGCTTAACATGGAGATTTACGCGCATCGTATGGCACAACGTGGTCTCGATATTCACGTTGTGTTGGCTAAAAGAGACAAAGTGGTGTTGCCGGAATTATCGGAGAGGTTCATGCAGCGGCTGGAGGACGCCGGCGCAAAGCCGAATATATTAAAATTAAACTGTGGCCACTATTCGCTCGCCGTGCCGCCTTACATTTTGTTAGCCGGTTTCAGCCTCAAGCGGTTTCTGTCATGACGATTGCTGGGATACCCATGACGCAAGCCAGTACGTAATGTTATAACATATCGCATAAGTTTAATTATGGAACGCCGAGACGATTTTGGCTTGCTGTCAAAGCATATTGTTCTAGTGCGAATGGCGACGCCTAAATCACTGGCAGCGCGATGTTTCCTTACCTATGCCTTGATCAACCAGCCATATCACTGCCGCTCCATGCCTAATCCAACAGCGACCGCAATTTGATTGCCAATTCTCTCGAAGTGTAAGGCTTCTTCAACCAGCTTCCAGAGTAGGTAAGTTCGCGGCCCGCTATTTCCGGCTCCGCATATCCTGACTGTTGGTTTCCGCGCAGAAC
>UCFC01000002.1 GCA_900471515.1 Hyphomicrobiales bacterium
GCGATGTCGCGGCCGCGGATCTCGGGCAGTTTCGTCTTCGGCAGATCGAGGAGGTTGACGCCTTCAAGCTCGATACGCCCCTCGGCGATGCGGCCCGGCGGATTGGGGATGAGCCCCATGATCGCCAGCGACGTGATCGACTTGCCCGAGCCGGATTCGCCGACGATACCGACCGAACCGCCCGCCTCGATTTCGAAGGAGACGCCGTTCACGACGCGGATCGGAGAAGCCTTCGGGCCGAATTCGACGGCGAGGCCCTCGACTTTGAGCAACGGTGTCTGTGTTTTGGACGTCATTGGCTCGTCTCCGGATCCAGCATATCTCGCACCGCATCGCCGATCAGGTTGAAGGACAAAACCACGCAGGTGATGGCGAAGCCGGCGGCGATGATCGGCCAGGGTGAGCCGAAGAGGTTGTTGAGGCCATCGCGGATGATGTTGCCCCAACTCGGATTGGGCGCGCGCGTGCCGATGCCGAGGAAACTCAGCGAGGCTTCGAGACGGATGGCTGAAGCGACCCACAACGTCATCAGCACGACGATGGGGGCGGCGATATTCGGGATGATGTGCCGGAAGATGATGACGGGCGTGCGCACGCCGACGGCAATCGCGGCTTCCACGTAGGGTTCCTGCTTGACCGAGAGGGTCGAGGCGCGGGCCACACGGGCAAATCCGGGAACGAAGGCAACGGTGATGACGGCGATGATATTCCAGAAGGCGCCGCCGAGCACGGCTGCGATGATGATGGCAAGCAGCAGTTCCGGGAAAGCGAGCAGCAGGTCGATGAAGCGGCTGATGATGCGATCGATCAGCCCGCCGAAATAGCCGGCGGTCACGCCGAGCGCGGTGCCGAGCAACGCAGCGAGGGCCGGAGAGATCAGGCCGAAGAGCAGCGAATTGCGCGAACCGTGGATCATGCGCGAGAGAACGTCGCGCCCGAACTGGTCGGTGCCGAGCCAATGGGCGGCCGACGGCGCCTGGTTGATCGACAGGATGCTCTGGGCCAGAGGATCATAAGGCGCGAGCCATGGCGCGAGCACTGCGACCAGAAAGAACACGAGCGCGATCGCCAGAGCGAAGATCGTCGAAGGCCGATGCAGAAGGGTTCTGGAAAGAAGCGACAGCAGGCCGGGGGCGGGTGCCAGCAAGGGCTGCTCGGATGCCTGCAAGGCAGGGGCCGACGTTTGAGTGACGATGCTCATTATTTCACCCGGATGCGAGGATCGATGACGATGTAGAGGAGATCCATCACCAGATTGATGAGAAGGACGAGGAGCGCGAAGACAACGACGCCACCCTGGATCACGCCGTAGTCACGCTCGTTGATTGCCTGGATCAGCAGGCGTCCGAGACCGGGCCGGTTGAAGACCAGCTCGACGGCGACCGAGCCCGAGAGCGTGGCAAGCAGGCTGAGCCCCATGCCGGTCGACAGCGGCAGCAGCGCGTTGCGCAGGCCGTGGCGATAGATGACGCGTGGTTCGCGGGCACCCTTGGCGCGGGCGGTGCGGACATAATCCTTGCCGAGCGTTTCCAGAAGGGCTGTTCGCGACAGCCGGCCGATGAAGGCGGCCTTGACGAGCGCAAGCGTCAGCGCCGGCAGCACGATATGGTACAGGCGGTCCACGAAACCTTCGCCGCCGCCATTGATCGGGAACCAGCCGAGGTTCAGGGCGAAGCCGATCAGGAGCAGCGCACCGAGATAGAAATCCGGTATCGCGTAACCGAGCAGGGCAAAGACGCGCATGCCGGAATCCGGCAGCCGGTCGCGATGGGTTGCGGCCAGCACGCCGAAGGGTACACCGGCGCCGACACCGATGATCATCGCCGCAACAGTGAGTTCGATCGTATAGGGCAGATTGGCGGCAATCAGCTTCAGCACCGGCTCGTCGTTCATGTAGGACTGGCCGAAATCGAGGCTGAGCACACCGACGAGGAAGTTGATGTATTGCTGCCAGAGCGACACATCGAGCCCCATCTTGTGGCGGAAGGCTGCAAGCTGCTCCGGGAGAGCCATGTCTCCCAGAGCCGCGATCGCCGGATCGCCCGGCAGGATCCGCATCGCGATGAACACGAGCGTGAGCACCAGCCAGATTGTCGGAATGGCATCCGCCAGCCGGAGGAGAAAATATCTAGCCATGTTCATTCACTCGCATTCATCGCGATCTGCGATCAGGCTGTCTTCGTGGCGCGGTGGAAACGCCAGCGCGCGTAACCGCTCTGCACCTTGTAACCGAGGTCGAGGCGGGCATTGCGGGCGACCGTGAAGGAGAGCGTGGACATGCCGATCAGCGGCAGGTCACGCAGAACCTGAAGTTCGATCTGCTTGCAGTAGTCGACATAGGCGTTGTAGTCGGTCGCCTGCAGCGCCTTGGCGAGCAGGTCGTCGATGCCGGGCATGGCGACGCCGTAGTGACTGTAGTTGATGCCGCCCGATCCGTCCGGCTTGACTTCCGCCTTCGTCGACAGCTGCTGGATATAGAGCTGGGTCGGGATCGGCGGATAGCTCGAGGAATGCAGGGCCAGCGTGTTCTTGTCGTGCTGGTTGTCGGCGTGATAGGCGGTGTGGTCGCCGATATGCAGGTTCATGCGCATGCCGACGGCCCGCAGTTGCTCCTGCACGATCAGCATGATCGACGCATAGTCTTCACGCTGGCTGATATTGCTTTCGAAGTCGAAACCATCGGGGAAGCCGGCTTCGGCCAGCAGCGCCTTGGCCTTGTCGGGATCGTAGTTGTACTGAAGCTCCGGCGGCAGGTCTTCGGTCTTGAAGCCGCCGGGGAAGAAATCGGGCTGCAGGCCGGCCGTAAAGCCGCCCATCGGCTTCAGCGCATTGCCGACCGCATGACGATCGACGGCGTACATGATCGCCTGACGCACCTTGATATTGTCGAAGGGCTTGCGCTTCAGGTTGATATGCAGCGTGTTGAACGAGCCCGGCGACGTCATGTCGAATTGCAGCGTGGAGTCGCGCTGCAGCATGGAATCGACCCAGCCCGGGGCGCGGACGGCTTCGATCATATCGACATCGCCCGACAGCAGCGCGAGCGTGCGGGCGGTCGTATCGGCAATATAGACCGACTCGACCTTGGCGACCTTCGCCTTCTCGCCCCAGTAGCCTTCATGGCGCTTCAGCGCCGTGCCCCACTGGCTGTCGAAACGGGTGAGTTCGTAAGGACCGGTGCCGACAGCGTCGGTCTTGAACTTGTCCGCGCCGATCTGATCGTAGGCCTTCTTGGAAACGATCGAGGTGTTGTTGAGGAAGATCGTGGTTCCCAGGAGGTTCACGTCGGAATTCTTCAGCGTGATGACGACCTCGTAGGGGCCGTTCGCGACCACATCGGCGACATTCGACAGGATCGGCTTGTTGGTGCCGTCGGCCATGGCGCGCTTGAAGGAAAAGACGACGTCTTCCGACGTCATTTCGCCGAAGCCCTTGTGGAACTGCACGCCCTGGCGCAGCTTGAAGGTCCAGGTCTTGGCATCGGGGGACGCCGACCACTCGGTAGCGAGCGTCGGACGATACTGGTCGGGCGTGGTGGCGAAAGTGCCGTCATCCGGGCGCACGAGCTGTTCGTACATCTGCTCGGTTGCCCAGTTGTCGCCGCCCTGCGTCGTGTAGTTCGGATCGCTGCTGCGCGGACCGCTCGCTGCGATGCCGATGCGGATCGTATCAGGATCGCTCGCAGCGCGCGCGAAAGCGGGTCCAAGCATGCTCATTGCAGCGGTGGCTGCAGTCAGTTCCAGAAACTGGCGTCTTCTCAGGTTCATGTCATTTCCTCCCATGTGTCAGAATATTCAGCTGCGCCGTCTGTCGAGCTCGGCATCGTTGACGATCAGGCCGAGACCGGGGCCGGACGGCACCTTGAACTTGCCGTTTTCCGGGATCGGCGGATTGGCGAAGCCGACATGCATGCGCGTCGACGGATCGGAGAATTCGGCGGGTTTGGTATTGTGCATCAGCGTGGCCAGCACGTGCAGGTTCGCCACATGCGCAATCATCGGCTGGGTCTGGTGCGGAACGAGCTCGACGCCGTGGGCAAAGCAGATTGCGGCGCATTGCATGAGGCCGGTAATGCCGCCCATCTTGACGATATCGGGCTGCACCATGCGCACGCCGGCATTGATCATGTCGACGACGGCCTGAGTCGTGTAGGACTGTTCGGCGGCCGAAACCGTGATGTCGAGGCGCTGGGCAACCTCGCCCATGGCGCGAACGTTATAGTGCTGGACCGGCTCCTCGAACCAGATATAGCCGAGTTCCTCGAGCGCGCGGCCGACGCGGATGGCGCCGCCGACGGAATATTGGTTGTTGGCATCGAAGGCGAGCGGGAAATCGTCGCCCACGAGCTTGCGCACGGCCTTGGCCTTGGCGATATCGCCTGGAATATCATAGTCCTGACGGGTGCGGTCGCCATCCCAGCGGATCTTGATGGCGGCCGGCTTTTCGGCCTTCCACCGCTGCTCGACGACACGAACCGTTTCATCGACAGTGCGGCCGGCATTGTTGCCGACCGAGGCATAGAAGGGCAGCTCCGTGCGCCAGGCGCCGCCGAGCAGCTTGTAGACCGGCTGCTTGAAGTGCTTGCCCTTGATGTCCCAGAGGGCGATATCGAGTGCGGCAAGCGCGCCGGTGACGGCGCCTTCCGGGCCGAGCTTCACATATTTATGCAGCAGCCGGTCGTAGATGACCGCCTGGTCGAGCGCATCGGCACCGACGAGCGAAGCGGCGAAATCCCTGACGACGCCGAGCGAATGCTCGCCGCCCATCATCGGCGAGGCCTCGCCGTGGCCGACAGTGCCGTCTTCGGTCGTCACCCGCACAAAAGCAGTGCGGCGGCCCGGCGGCTCATTGGGCTCCCATTTCACCTGAAAAGCTTCGACGGACTTGATGATCGTACCCACTGGCATTCCCTCAAAGAACGGACGTTTTAAGCGCCGGCATTGTCGTTGGAGGGAGCATCTTCCAATTTGCATCCGTATGCAACACGGTGATTGAATTGAAATTGGAACAGCTTTTATGTCAGAATCCGCAAAAATGCCTTCGCACCGACATGATATATAAGAATATCATACAATTCCTTATTTTATCGGCCATCCGAATGTTGCAGCGCATATAACTCGCGCCACCATCAGGGCGAAAAGCCGCCGAAAGAAGAATTGACGGCCAAGCGCAGGAAGCAGTTGAAATTGTTGCATCCGAATGCAAAAAGGGTGAGCAGGGTAGAGATTGGCAAACGGGGAAGCATGATGCGCAAACAGGGATCGCCGTCCTTGCAGGGAGAGCCGCCCGGCGACGCACTGAGCCGAAAGCCGATTACGGCGCGCGAACTGGCGCGCATGCTCGGAGTGAGCCAGTCGGCCGTGTCGCGCGCCTTCACGCCCGGCGCCAGCATCGCGGCCGATCTGCGCGAACGCATCCTGAAATATGCGGCGGAAGTAGACTATCAGCCGAACGCAATCGCCAGCATGCTCTCGAAGAGCCGCACGAACATCATCGGCATCGTCGTCTCCGATATGCAGAACCCCTTCTATCCGGGCCTGATCGAGAAACTTTCCCGCTCGCTGCAGCGCATCGGCCTGCAGAGCCTTCTCTTCAACATCACGAAGGGGTCCAATCTCGAGGAGCAGCTTTCGGCGCTGCGACGTTACAATGTGGATGCGGTCATCGTGATCTCGGCGACAATCCTGTCGGGCAGCACGCTGAGCTGGGCGACGGAAGGCAGGCCGGCCATCCTGATCAACCGCGTAATCGAAGACACGAACCTCAGCTGCGTCGCCTGCAACAATGTCGAGGGCGCGCGCGCCATTGCCGATCATTTCCACAGGCAGGGCGCCCGCAGGGTCGCCTATGTCGCCGGTCTCAGCCACACGACCACCAACCGCGAACGCCAGAACGGTTTCGTGACGCGCATTGCCGAACTCGGCATGACGCTGAGCGCCCAGATCGAGGGGCGGGAATACAGCTATAATGCCGGCCGCAGGGCCGCGCTTGAAATCGCCGCCAGGAAAAGCACCGACGCGATCTTCTTTGCCAACGACATCCTGGCAATCGGCGGCATCGACGCGCTCAGGGAGGAGGCCGGTTGCCGCGTGCCCGACGATATCCTCGTTGCCGGCTTCGACGATATCCCGATGGCCGGCTGGCCGCATTACAACCTCACCACCTTTCGCCAGCCGGTCGACGAGATCGTGCGCGTCGTCGTCGAAATGATCGAGGGCGATACGTCGGCGCTGCTCAGAGCCGCGACAACCATCCGCCTTTCGGGAGAACTCATCGAACGGCGCTCGACCGGCGCGCAACCTGACGCACCGTAGCGCTGCTCAAATGTGAAGGGCGCTTCCCAGGGCTTTCAACGCCGCTTCCATGACCGCCTCGCTGCGTGTCGGATGCGCATGGATCGTGCCGGCGATATCTTCGAGCCGCGCGCCCATTTCGACGGCGAGCGCGAAAGCGGCGGAGAGTTCCGAGACACCGGCCCCGACCGCATGCAGGCCGACCACCAGATTGGTGTCGGCCCGCGCCACGACCCGCACGAATCCCTCCTCCGAGAGCATGGTCATTGCCCGTCCGTTGGCGCTGAAGGGAAACTGGCCGGTCCTGATCTCATAACCCTGAGCGCGGGCTTCCGACGGGGACAGGCCGGCGCTGACGATTTCCGGATCGGTAAAGCAGATCGCCGGGATACAGCGCTTGTCCCAGGCTCGCTTCTTTCCGGCAACGATCTCCGCCACCATCTCCCCCTGCGCCATCGCCCGATGCGCCAGCATGGGCTCGCCGGTGACGTCACCGATGGCGTAGATGCCGCGCATCGAGGTGCGGCAGCGATCGTCGATCCTCAGAAAGGGGCCGGCGCGGTCGAGATCGAGTTCCTCGAGACCGGAGCCTGTGGTTCTCGGGCGGCGTCCGACAGTGACGAGAACACGGTCTGCGGCAAGTGTCTGCTGCCGGCCGTCAGGCGTTTCGACGACAAGGCCGTCGCCGGAACCGGAAAGGCCGATCGCCTTCGCACCGGTCAGCACGCGGATGCCGCGCTCGGTCAGCTTGCGCATGACGGGCCGCACGAGATCGGCGTCATATTGCGGCAGGACCTGCTGCGTCGCCTCGACCACCGTGACCTGCGATCCCATCCTGGCGAAGGCCGTCCCAAGCTCCAGGCCGATATAACCGCCGCCGACCACGACAAGATTTTTCGGCAGCTCGCCCAACGACAGCGCCTCGGTCGAAGATATGATGCGGCCGCCGAAGGGCAGGTTCGGCAGTTCGACAGGATCGGAGCCGGTAGCGATGACGACGGTTTCGGCGCGAATGATCTGCTGGCCGGTCTCCGTCTCGACCTCGACAGTCTTGCCGTCGCGAAAATGCGCGCGGCCGTGGACGATCTTCACGCGGGCCTTCTGCAGCAGGCCGGAGACGCCGGCGGTCAGTCGCCCGACAATGCCGTCCTTCCAGGCGATCGTTCGCGCAAGATCGATGGAGGCACCTTCGACACGGATGCCCATCGGGTTCCTGCCCGCCAGCATCCGCTGTGCGGCATCGAATTCCTCCGCCGCATGGATGAGCGCCTTGGAGGGAATGCAGCCGACGGTCAGGCACGTGCCGCCCGGCTTGCCGGCCTCGACGATGACCGTGTCGATTCCGAGCTGGCCGGCACGGATGGCGCAGACATAACCACCTGGGCCGGCACCGATGACGAGGAGCTTGCAGACAATCTCTTTCATGACTCAGCCTTCGATGAAAATGAGCGCCGGCGTTTCGAGCAGCGTGCGGATGCGCTGCACGAAGGTCGCCGCGTCCCAGCCGTCGATGATGCGGTGGTCGAAGCTGGAGGACAGGTTCATCATCTTGCGCGGCACGAATTGCGTGCCGTCCCAGACCGGCCGTGTCGCGATCTTGTTGACGCCGATGATCGCCACTTCCGGGTGATTGATGACAGGCGTGGAAACGATGCCGCCGAGCGCGCCGAGCGAGCTGATCGTGATGGTCGAACCGGAGAGTTCATCTCGCGTCGCCGTGCCGGAACGCGCCGCATCCGCCAGCCGGTTCAACTCGACGGCGCAATCGAAGATGCCGCGCGCCTCGGCATGACGCACGACGGGTACGGTCAGGCCCGCCGGCGTCTGCGTGGCAATGCCGATATGCACGGCGCTGTGGCGCGTGATGATGCCGGCGTCGTCATCAAAGGTGGCATTGACCTCGGGCTGTTCGGAAATCGCCTTGACCAGAGCCCGCATCAGGAAAGGCAGCACCGTCAGCTTGGGATGCCCGGCCTTGCGGTCGGCATTCATGG
The DNA here is from genome assembly GCA_900471515.1 of Hyphomicrobiales bacterium. Lineage (GTDB taxonomy): Bacteria > Pseudomonadota > Alphaproteobacteria > Rhizobiales > Rhizobiaceae > Rhizobium. The sequence continues at coordinate 8,288 of UCFC01000002.1, forward strand.
TGGCGCGCAGCTCCTCGAGCGCGGTCATATCCACCTCCTCCACATAGGTAATGTGGGGAATACGCGAGGTGGAAAGCACCATTTTTTCGGCAATCCGGCGGCGAAGACCGGTCAGCTTGATTTCCTCGGTCGCCGTCTTCTTGCCGAGAACCGCCCTTGCCGGCGCGGCTGCCGCCCCCTGGGTCAGGAACTGCTCGATATCTTCGCGCAGGATGCGGCCGGCCGGCCCGCTGCCTTGCACCTGCCGCAGATCCACCCCGCTCTCGCGCGCAAAGAGCCGCACGGACGGGGCGGCAAGCGGCTTTTCGGCAGGTACGGGACGGGGCGGCAGTGGGGATGCGGGCGCCTTCGGCGCGGGTTTGGGCGCTTCCACCTTCACCGGCTCGACCGGTTGCGGCGGCGGAGCCGCTGCGGGCTCTGCCACGCTCACCTCCCCCGATGTCTCGATCCGCACCAGCGGCGCCTTGACCGCGATGCGGTCGCCGACCTCACCGGCAAGCCAGGTCACGGTGCCGCTGACGGGAGACGGGATCTCGACGGTTGCCTTATCGGTCATGACCGCGGCGATGACCATGTCCTCGCGCACGGGATCGCCCGTCTTCACATGCCATTCGACAAGCTCGGCCTCCGCGACGCCTTCGCCGACATCCGGCATCTTGATGATGAACTCGCCCATGATTCAGGCCTCCATCACTTCGGCAAGCGCACGTCCGACGCGGCCGGGTCCGGGGAAATAATCCCATTCCTGCGCATGCGGATAGGGCGTGTCCCAGCCGGCGACGCGCACGATCGGGGCTTCGAGCTGATAGAAGCAATGTTCCTGCACCAGCGACACGATCTCGGCGCCGAAGCCCGAGGTCAAGGTCGCTTCGTGCACGACGACGCAGCGCCCGGTCTTGGCCACGGACTTGACGATCGTGTCGAGGTCGAGCGGCAGGAGGCTCCTGAGATCGATCACCTCGGCATCGATGCCGGCATCCTCGGCGGCGGCGAGCGCCACATGCACCATCGTGCCGTAGGCGACCACGGTCACAGCCGAGCCCGCACGCCGCACCTCCGCCCTGCCGATCGGGATCGTATAATGTCCTTCCGGCACCTCGCCGAGGTCGTGTTTCGACCAAGGCGTCACCGGCCGCTCGTGATGGCCGTCGAAGGGTCCGTTATAGAGCCGCTTCGGCTCCAGGAACATGACCGGATCGGGATCCTCGATCGCCGCAATCAGCAGGCCCTTGGCGTCATAGGGGTTGGAGGGCACCACCACTTTCAGGCCGCAGACATGGGTAAACAGCGCCTCCGGGCTCTGGCTGTGCGTCTGGCCGCCGAAAATGCCGCCGCCGGTCGGCATGCGCACGACGATCGGGCAGGTGAAATCGCCGTTCGAGCGGTAGCGAATGCGGGCCGCCTCCTGCGTCAGCTGATCGTAAGCCGGATACATATAATCGGCGAACTGGATTTCGACGCAGGGCTTCAGCCCATAGGCGGCCATGCCGATCGCCGTGCCGACAATGCCGGATTCGCTGATCGGCGTGTCGAAACAGCGCGTCGTGCCGTATTTTGCCTGCAGGCCCTGGGTGCAGCGGAAGACGCCGCCGAAATAACCGACGTCCTCACCGAAGACCACGACATTGTCGTCGCGCGCCATCGAGACGTCCATGGCGCTGCGCACGGCCTCGATCATCGTCATCCGGGCCATGTCAGTACCCCGCCTTCTGTCGCTGGCGACGGATGTGCGGCGGCATTTCGGCATAGACGCCCTCGAAAATATCGCGCACCGAGGGCTTGCCGCCGTCATGCAGCGTGCCGTGCTGTTCGGCCTGGCGTTGGGCCTCGATCACCTCGTCCATGATCTCGGCCTCAGCCTGGGCATGGCGCTCTTCCGACCAGACGCCCCTGACGATCAGGTGTTTCTTCAATCGCAGGACAGGATCGCCGAGCGGCCAGGCTTCCGATTCCGTCTTCGGCCGATAGGCGCTCGGATCGTCCGAGGTGGAATGAGCGCCGACGCGATAGGTGACATATTCGATCAGCGTCGGGCCGAGATTGCGCCGTGCCCTTTCCGCCGCCCAGCGGGCAACAGCGTGGACGGCGAGATAGTCGTTGCCATCGACGCGCAGCGCCGGAATGCCGAAACCGAGGCCGCGAGCGGCAAACGTGCCGGAACCGCCACGGGCAATGCCCTGGAAGGTGGAGATTGCCCACTGATTGTTGACGATATTGAGGATGACGGGCGCCTTGTAGGTGGAAGCAAAGACCAGCGCCGAATGGAAATCCGATTCCGCCGTCGAGCCGTCGCCGATCCAGGCGGCCGCGATGCGGCTGTCGTTCTTAATCGCGGAGGCCATGGCCCAGCCGACCGCCTGCACATATTGCGTGGCGAGATTGCCCGAGATTGTGAAGAAGCCATGCTCCTTGGACGAATACATGATGGGGAGTTGGCGCCCGCGCAGCGGATCGCTCTCGTTCGAGTAGATCTGGTTCATCATCTCGACCATCGGATAGTCGTCGGCGATGAGCAGGCCAGCCTGGCGATAGGTCGGGAAATTCATGTCGCCCTTGCGCAGCGCCTTGCGGAAGGCGCAGCTGACCGCCTCTTCGCCGAGATGCTGCATGTAGAAGGAGGTTTTGCCCTGCCGCTGCGCCATCAGCATGCGGGCATCGAAGGCGCGCAGCTTCATCATGTTGCGAAGCCCGGCCAGCAGTTCCTCGTCGGTCAGCGATCCGGCCCACGGGCCGACGGCCTCACCCTCCCGGTTCAACACGCGGATGATCGAATAGGCGAGCTCGCGAATGTCCTCCGGCGCGACATCCACTTCCGGGCGCGGCACCGATCCGGCCTTGGCGATCTTGACGTTGGAGAAATCGGGATGGCCGCCCGGACGGACGGCGGGTTCGGGAACGTGCAGGCTCAAACGAGCAGATTCCACCATATGGTCTTTTTCCTCCCATTATCGGCCCCGCTCCTCTCCTCCAGAAGCAGGACCCACTTGTTACAGGTTGCGGGCGATCACCATGCGCTGCACGTCGCTCGTTCCCTCATAGATCTGACAGATGCGCACATCGCGATAGATGCGCTCCACCGGATAGTCGGCCATGTAGCCGTAACCGCCATGGATCTGGATCGCGTCGGAACAGACGCGTTCGGCCATTTCGGAAGCGAACAGCTTGGCCATCGAGGCCTCCGACAGGCAGGGCAATCCCGCCTCCCGCAGCGAGGCCGCGTGGAACACCAGCTGGCGCGCCGCCTCTATCCGCGTCGCCATGTCGGCGAGCCGGAAAGCGACCGCCTGGTGCTCGACAATCAGCTTGCCGAAGGCGCTCCGTTCCCGGGCATAATCGCGAGCCGCCTCGAAGGCTGCTTTCGCCATGCCGACGGCCTGTGCGGCGATGCCGATCCGCCCACCTTCGAGATTGGCAAGCGCGATACGATAGCCCTCCCCTTCCCCGCCGAGGCGGAACTCAGCGGGGATGCGCATGTTGTTGAAGGCGATCTGGCAGGTGTCGGAGGAATGCAGGCCGAGCTTTTCCTCGACCCGGATCACCTCATAGCCCGGAGTATCGGTCGGCACGATGAAAGCCGTGATCCCTTTCTTGCCGGCATCGGGATCGGTGACGGCAAAGACGATAATGACCTGGCCGTTCTTGCCCGAAGTGATGAACTGCTTGGCGCCGTCGAGCACATAATGATCTCCGTCGCGCCGCGCCCGCGTTTTCAGGTTCGAGGCGTCGGAGCCGGCCTGCGGCTCCGTCAGCGCAAAACCGCCGATCCATTCGCCGCTTGCAAGCTTCGGCAGAAAGCGCTGGCGCTGCTCTTCATTGCCGAATTTCAGGATGGGCACACAGCCGACCGAACTGTGCACGCTCATGATGGTGGAGCAGGGACCGTCGCCGGCAGCGATCTCCTCAAGGGCCGCGGCATAGGCAATGACACCCGTATCCGATCCGCCATAGGCCTCCGGCACCAGCATGCCGAGCAGCCCGAGTTCGCCCATCTCCCGCAATTCCTCACGGGGGAAGAGAGAGTCCCGGTCGCGTTTTGCCGCGCCAGGCGCGAGCCTTTCGCGGGCGAAGTCGCGGGCGAGATCGCGGATCTGCTGCTGAAGTTCGGAAAGGATCATGGGCCTTGCCCTCCCCTAATGCCGCTCGATGGCAACGGCGGTTGCCTCGCCGCCGCCGATACAGAGTGCCGCCATGCCGCGCTTCAGGTCGTAACGGTCGAGCGCCGACAGAAGCGTCACCAGAATACGGGCACCGGACGCGCCGATCGGATGGCCGAGCGCACAGGCGCCACCATGCACGTTCACCTTGTCATGCGGCAGGTCGAGGTCGCGCATGGCCGCCATGGCAACGACGGCGAAGGCCTCGTTGATTTCGAAGAGATCGACATCGGAGAGCGGCAGGCCGGTCCGGTCCGAAAGCTTCTGCAAAGCACCGATCGGCGCCGTGGCGAAGAGATTGGGCGCCTGCGAATGCGTGGCATGGCCGAGGATGGTGGCGAGCGGCTTGAGGCCACGGCGTTCCGCCTGCGAGCGGCGCATGAGGATGAGGGCGGCCGCACCATCGGAAATCGAACTGGAATTTGCCGCCGTCACCGTACCGCCGTCGCGGAAAGCGGGCTTCAGGGTCGGGATCTTGTCAGGCTTTACCTTACCCGGCTGCTCGTCGCGGCTTGCCACCAGTTCGGCCCTGCCGGATTTTATCGTGACGGGCACGATTTCCTTCTCGAAACAGCCCTCGGCAATCGCCTTCTGCGCTCGCGTCAGCGAGGTCACGGCATAGGCGTCCTGCGCCTCGCGCGTGAACTGATAGGCTTCGGCGCAATCCTCCGCGAAGCTGCCCATCAAGCGCCCCTTGTCATACGCATCCTCCAGCCCGTCGAGGAACATATGGTCCACGACCCGCCCATGGCCGAGCCTGTAACCCGCACGGGCACGATCAAGGAGATAGGGCGCATTGGTCATGCTTTCCATGCCGCCGGCGACCGCGATCGAGCCGCTGCCGGCCGCGATCAGGTCATGGGCCATCATGACCGCCTTCATGCCGGAGCCGCACATCTTGTTGACCGTGCTGGCGCCCGTCCCAAAGGGCAGGCCGGCATGGATCGCCGCCTGACGGGCCGGCGCCTGCCCTTGGCCGGCCGGCAATACGCAGCCGAAAACGACCTCATCGATCGCATCGGCCGCAACGCCGCTGCGCAAAAGCGCTGCGCGGATTGCCACGGCGCCCAGTTCCGGGGCGGCCGCATCCCTGAGTTCACCCTGAAAGCTGCCGATCGGCGTGCGGGCCGCGCCGACGATGACGATAGGATCCTGCAAGGTCATGTTTCCTCCTTCGGGCGAGGCGCTCAGCGCGCGCCCATGCGCAACGCGCCGTCGAGGCGGATGACCTCGCCATTCAGCATGTTGTTTTCCAGGATATGGCGCACCAGCGCGGCAAACTCGGCCGGGTGTCCAAGGCGCGGCGGGAAAGGCACGCTCCTGCCGAGCGCCTCGCGCACTTCCGCCGGCATGGCTGCCATCATAGGCGTTTCAAAGATGCCGGGCGCGATCGAGACGGTGCGGATGCCGTGGCGCGCAAGCTCGCGGGCAATCGGCAGCGTCATCGCTGCAACCCCACCCTTGGAGGCGGCATAGGCGGCCTGACCGATCTGGCCGTCGAAGGCTGCGGCAGAAGACGTATTGACGATTACGCCGCGCTCGCCTTCCGCATCCGGCTCTGCCGTCTGGATGGCGGCGGCGGCAAGCCGGGTCATGTTGAACGTGCCGATGAGATTGATGGCGATCGTCCGGGCAAAGCTCTGCAGCCGGTGCGGCCCTTCGCGACCGAGTACTTTCTCCGCAGGCGCAACGCCGGCGCAATTGATAAGCCCGCGAAGCGGGCCGAAGGCGTCGAAGGCCGCGGCAATGACGGCCGCGCCGTCTTTTTCATCGGTCACGTCGGCCTTGACGAAACGTGCCCCCTGCCCGAGTTCGCCGGCGATCGCCGCGCCGGCATCGGGATTGAGATCGGCAATCGTCACGCAGCCGCCTGCTTCGACGAGCATGCGCGCCGTTGCGGCTCCAAGCCCGGAGCCGCCGCCGGTAACGATGAAATTTGCGCCGCGGATCTGCACGGAACGCTCCTCCCTGCCCGGCAGACACTCCTCCAGAGCCCGCCTGAGACACGATTCTAGTCCCTCACCCTATTGCAAGCGATGACAGAATTGCCCCATTATTGCGGACAGTTTTGCCATAGATCGCGGAGCGGCGATGGCTGAGATCGAGCGACGCATGATTGCCCCCGGCTTCGTCGAGGAAGCCCTCGACAGCCTGCGACGGCTGGGAAGGCCGACGGCACCGCTCCTGACCAGGCTCGGCCTGCCGTCAAAGATCGATCAGCCGGTTTCAGCCGAGACCTATGGCGCGCTCTGGCTGGCAATCGCCGCCGAGCTGGACGACGAGTTCTTCGGCATGGGCGGCCGGCCGATGCGCAGCGGCAGCTTCACCTTGCTCTGCCATTGCGTTCTGCACGCACCGACACTCGGCCACGCGCTCAGGCGCGCCTTGCGTTTCCTCGATGTCGTGCTGGACGATCCGCGCGGCACACTGCTTGTCCGCGACGGCCTGGCACAGGTCGAGCTTCGCGATGCCGGCGAGCCGCGTTCCGCCTTTGCCTACCGCACCTACTGGATCATCCTGCACGGCATCATCTGCTGGCTGGTCGGCCGGCGCATCCCGATCCGTCTCGTCGATTTCCGCTGTGCGGAACCCGGCCAGGGCGCCGACTACCGTCTCTTCTTCGGCGCGCCGGTGCGTTTCTCGCAGCCGATCAGCCGGCTCGGTTTCGACAGCGCCATGCTCGACCTGCCGATTTCACGCAGCGAACAGTCCCTCAAGCAGTTCCTGCGCGGCGCCCCTGCCAATATCCTCGTGCGCTACCGCTACGATGCCGGCATCGCCGCCGCCCTGCGCCGCCGCCTCTCCCAAAGCTCTCCCGCAGCCTGGACGGGCTTCCAGACGCTCGCCAGGGATATGCGCATCCCCTCCTCGACCTTGCGGCATCGCCTGCACGACGAGGGTCAGAGCTATGCCGGCATCAAGGACGATATCCGCCGCGACCTTGCCGTCGACATGCTGATGAATACGCAGAAGACCATCGGCGAAATTGCCGTGCAGCTCGGCTATTCCGAGCCCAGCGCCTTCTTTCGTGCCTTCAAGAAATGGATGGGCAAAAGTCCCGAGGCCTATAGGCGCGACGAGGCAAAATCGCCCCGCTGGGAATAGACTTCGATCAAGGGAGCTTTGAACCGGCCGCAACCCGCGCTACATATTTTGGCGGGAGGAATGCCATGTTTGATTTTTCGCTCGGCGAAACCGCGGACGCGATCCGCGAGGCGACGGCGCGATTTGCCGCCGACAATATTGCTCCGATCGCAACGGAGATCGACGAAAGCAACACCTTTCCACGCCAGCTCTGGCCGCAGATGGGTGCGCTCGGCCTGCACGGCATCACCGTCGAAGAGGAATTCGGCGGGACGGGTCTCGGTTATCTCGACCATGTCGTCGCCATGGAAGAGGTTTCGCGTGCCTCTGCATCCGTGGGCCTGAGTTACGGCGCCCATTCCAATCTCTGCGTCAACCAGATCCGCCGCTGGGCGACGGCGGAGCAGAAGCATCGCTATCTGCCGAAGCTGATTTCCGGCGAGCATGTCGGTTCGCTTGCCATGTCCGAAGCCGGTTCGGGCTCGGATGTCGTTTCCATGCGGCTGAGGGCCGAGCGCAAGGGCGATCGCTTCATTCTCAACGGCACGAAATTCTGGATCACCAATGCGCCGCATGCCGACGTGCTCGTCGTCTATGCCAAGACCGACCCGGCCGCCGGGCCGAAGGGTATTTCGGCCTTCATCATCGAGAAAGGCATGCCCGGCTTCAGCGTTTCCAAGAAGCTCTCAAAGCTCGGCATGCGCGGCAGCGATACGGCCGAACTCGTTTTTCAGGATTGCGAGGTGCCGGCGGAGGCGCTGATGGGGCGCGAAGGCGACGGCGTGAAGATCCTGATGTCGGGCCTGGACTATGAGCGCGCCGTGCTTGCTGCCGGGCCGCTCGGCATCATGCAAGCCTGCCTGGACGTGGTGCTGCCCTATGTGCGGGAGCGCAAGCAGTTCGGCAGGGCCATCGGCGACTTCCAGCTGATGCAGGGCAAGATCGCAGACATGTATGTCGCGATGAATGCGTCGCGCGCCTATGTCTATTCGGTAGCGCGTGCCTGCGATGCCGGCCGCACGACCCGCTCGGATGCGGCGGCGGCAATCCTCTTTGCCAGCGAAAATGCCGTGAAAGTGTCGCTGGAGGCCATCCAGGCGCTCGGCGGTGCCGGATATACCAAGGAATGGCCGGTCGAGCGCTTCCTGCGCGATGCCAAGCTCTACGATATCGGGGCCGGCACCAACGAAATCCGCCGCTATCTGATCGGCCGGGAGCTCATCGCGTCATGACGGTGATTTCCTCTGACATCGATCGCGACAGCGAGACCTTCAAGGCCAATAGCAGCAAGAACAAGGCACTGATCGACGAGCTCTACGACCGCTCGGCAAAGATCCGCGAAGGCGGTTCGCCATCGGCACGCGACCGCCACACCGGAAAGGGCAAACTGCTGCCGCGCGACCGCATCCAGCTCCTGCTCGACGCGGGGAGCCCCTTCCTGGAGATCAGCACGCTGGCGGCGAACGGCATGTACGGCAACGAGGCGCCCGGGGCAGGGATCATCACCGGCATCGGCCGCGTTCGCGGCCGCGAGGTCATGATCGTCGCCAACGATGCGACGGTAAAGGGCGGCGCCTATTTTCCGATGACCGTGAAGAAACATCTGCGGGCGCAGGAAATCGCCATGCAGAACAGGTTGACCTGCCTCTATCTGGTCGACAGCGGCGGCGCCAATCTTCCGCATCAGGCCGAGGTCTTTCCCGACCGCGATCATTTCGGGGCGATCTTCTACAATCAGGCGCAAATGTCGGCCGAAGGCATTCCGCAGATCGCCTGCGTCATGGGAAGCTGCACGGCAGGCGGCGCCTACGTGCCCGCCATGTCCGACGAGACGGTCATCGTGCGCAATCAGGGCACCATCTTCCTGGCCGGCCCGCCGCTGGTGAAGGCTGCGACCGGAGAGATCATTTCGGCCGAAGAGCTCGGCGGCGCCGAAACCCATGGCCGCCGTTCGGGTGTCGTCGATCACGTCGCCGAAAATGACGAGCACGCGCTGCTTCTCGTGCGCGATATCGTCGCCAGCCTCAACAGCGTGAAATCAGTCGATATCGACATCCAGCCGCCACGCCCGCCGAAGCTCGATCCGGAAGATCTCAACGGCATCATCCCCGAGGATGTGCGCTCGCCCTATGACGTTCGCGAGGTCATCGGCCGCATCGTCGACGGGTCCGAACTGCACGAATTCAAGCCTCTCTACGGCACGACGCTGGTCTGCGGCTTTGCCCGAATCTGGGGCATGCCGGTCGCCATCGTCGCCAACAATGGCGTGCTGTTTTCCGAGAGCGCCCTGAAAGGCGCGCATTTCATCGAGCTTGCCTGCCAGCGCCGCGTGCCGCTGCTGTTCCTTCAGAATATATCGGGTTTCATGGTCGGCGGGCGTTATGAGGCCAGCGGCATCGCCAAGGACGGGGCGAAGCTGGTGACTGCGGTTGCGACCGCCAGCGTGCCGAAAGTCACAGTCATCATCGGCGGCAGTTTCGGCGCCGGCAATTACGGCATGTGCGGCCGCGCCTACCGTCCCCGCTTCCTCTTCACCTGGCCGAACAGCCGCATCAGCGTCATGGGCGGCGAACAGGCGGCTTCCGTGCTCGCCACGATCCGCCGTGATGCCATGGAAGCGCGCGGCGAGACATGGTCGGCAGAGGACGAGGAGGCCTTCAAGGGGCCGATCCGCGCCGGCTACGAGGCCGAGGGCAGTCCCTATTATGCCACCGCCCGCCTTTGGGACGACGGCATCATCGATCCGCGCCAGACGCGCGACGTGCTGGGCCTTGCCTTTTCTGCCTGCCTGAATGCGCCGATCCCTCGCGGGACGCGCTTCGGTCTCTTCCGGATGTGAGGTGGCGCGATGATGGAAAGCCTTCTCATTGCCAACAGGGGCGAAATCGCCCGCCGGATCATCCGCACGGCAAAAAGCCTCGGCATCCGCACCATTGCCGTCCATTCCGAAGCCGATGCCGGCCTGCCCTTCGTGACGGAAGCGGACGAGGCCGTGGCCATCGGCCCGGCGCCTGCACGCGAGAGCTATCTTTCGCAGGCGCGCATTCTGGAGGCCGCCCGCAGGACCGGTGCGGCAGCCATCCATCCCGGCTACGGCTTCCTGTCGGAAAATGCCGAATTTGCCAAAGCCGTCGAGAATGCCGGCATCATCTGGGTTGGGGCGCCGCCGGCGGCCATCCGCGCCATGGGGCTGAAGGACGCAGCCAAGCAATTGATGCAGACGGCCGGCGTGCCCGTGACACCGGGCTATATGGGCGCCGACCAGAGCGACGAGAGGCTTGCGGCCGAAGCGGACGCGACAGGCTATCCCGTGCTTGTCAAAGCCGTCGCCGGCGGCGGCGGCAAGGGCATGCGCCGCGTCGATCGGCCGGAAGACTTCGCCGAGATGCTCGCTTCCTGCCGCCGCGAGGCAGCCTCCTCCTTCGGCGATGATCGCGTGTTGATCGAGCGCTATATCGCCAATCCGCGCCATATCGAGGTACAGGTCTTCGCCGACCGTTTCGGCAATTGCGTTCATCTCTTCGAGCGCGACTGCTCGCTGCAGCGCCGGCACCAGAAAGTAATCGAGGAAGCGCCCGCACCCGGCCTCGATGCCGAAACCCGCGCCTCGATCTGTGAGGCGGCGGTCAGGGCTGCAAAGGCGGTGAACTATATCGGGGCCGGCACTATCGAATTCATCGCCGACGCTTCCGAGGGCCTGCGTCCGGACCGCATCTGGTTCATGGAGATGAATACAAGGCTGCAGGTGGAGCATCCCGTCACGGAGACCATCACCGGTGAGGACCTGGTATTCTGGCAATTGCAGGTCGCCGCAGGCCAGCCGCTGCCGAAGGGGCAGGACGAGATAACCATGCAAGGCTGGGCTTTCGAGGCTCGCCTTTACGCCGAAAACCCTGCCGCCGGCTACCTGCCGTCGATCGGGCGCCTGGATCATCTGCGCCTGCCCGCAGACACCAGGGTCGATAGCGGCGTCGAGGAAGGCAACGAGATCACCGCCTTCTACGATCCGATGATCGCCAAGATCATTACCCATGGCCCCAATCGTCAGACAGCGCTCTCCAAACTCGTCAAAGCCTGTGAAAGCATTGAAATCTGGCCGGTAAAATCCAATGCCGGCCTTCTCGCCCGCGTCGCCGCCGATGCGGACTTCCGCGCGGCAAGGGTCGATACCGGCTTCCTCGACCGCCACGGCGAGACCCTGCTGCCGAAAGAGCCGGATGCGGCGACAATCGACCGGGCGGCGACGGCCCTGGCCACGATTGGCGAAACCGATCCCTGGTCGGCGCTCGCCGGACTGCGCATTGCGGGCGCAAGCGATGGCCGCACGCGTGTGCGCGTCGGCGATCATCTCTACTGGGGGCATGTCCGCCCCGCTCCTGGCATCAATGCCGTCCGCATTGGCGAAACCACCGTTCTCTTCGATGCCGGCAATGCCTGGCCGATCGGCCTTGCCGCGGCCAGCGAAATCGAAGCGCATCAAGGCGCGGGCGACGGTGCGATCCTCTCGCCGATGCCGGGCCTCGTCATTTCCGTCGATGTCGCGGAAGGCGACCGCGTCGCCAGGGGCGACCGCCTGCTGACGGTCGAGGCGATGAAGATGGAGCATACGCTGCGCGCGCCCTTTGACGGCGTCGTCGGCAAGTTGCCGGTTTCGGTGGGCGCCAGGGTTTCTGAAAACCAGCTCGTCGTCAGCGTCATGAAGGGAGAGGATTGATGGCCGGCCGCTACTTCGACGAATGGGCTGTCGGCGACCGCATCGCCCATGAGATCCGCCGCACGGTCACGGAAACCGACAACCTGCTCTTCACCGCGCTCTCCCATAACCCGCAGCCGCTGCATCTCGATGCCGACTATGCGGCGGGCACGGAATTCGGCCGCATCGTCGTCAACGGAACTTTCACCTTCGCGCTTACCGTCGGGCTCTCGGTTGGCGACACGACACTTGGCACGCTTGTCGCCAATCTCGGCTATGACAAGGTGACGATGCCCAAGCCCGTCTTCATCGGTGACACGCTTCGGGTGGAGACCGAGGTGACGGAACTCCGGCGTTCCAACTCCCGGCCCGATGCCGGGATCGTCACATTCCGGCATATCACGCTGAACCAGCGAAATGAGATCGTCTGCCAGTGCCTGCGCACGGCCATGCTGCGGGTGAAGCCATCATGAGGCTGCGCTCGCTGCTTTTCGTGCCCGGCGACCGGCCGGAGCGTTTCGACAAGGCGGTCGCCTCCGGCGCCGATGCCGTCATCCTCGATCTGGAGGATTCCGTTTCCGCGCAGAACAAGCCGCAGGCACGGGAGGCCGTGCGCGACTTCGTCATGCGCCGCGCCGCCGATGCAAAGCTCGTCGTTCGCATCAATCCCCTCGCCACGCCAGCTTGCGATGACGACCTCATGGCACTTGCGGATATCAACGCCTTCGCAATCATGCTGCCGAAGGCCGAAGGCGCATCGTCAGTGCGCCGGCTCGCAAGCCGCCTGTCACCCGCCGTCCCCATCCTGCCGATCGCGACGGAGACACCGGCTGCCATTTTCGAAATCGGCAGCTACAGGGATGTCGCCTCTCATCTTTGCGGACTGACCTGGGGCGCGGAAGATTTGCCGGCCGCCATCGGTGCCGCCGCCGCCCGCGAGGCAGACGGACGCTACACCGCCCCCTATGAGCTCGCCCGCTCACTGGTGCTGTTTGGCGCCCATGCCGCCACGGTTCCCGCCATCGAGACCGTCTATCCCGACTTCCGCGATCTCGGCGGCCTCGCGACCTATGCCGCGCGTGCGCGGCGCGACGGGTTCTCGGGCATGATGGCGATCCACCCGAGCCAGGTCGAACCGATCAACCACGCTTTCACACCCGACGCTGCGGAGATCGCCTGGGCGGAAAAAGTCGCGAGCGCCTTCGCGGCTTCGCCTGACAGCGGCGTCGTCCAGATCGACGGACGCATGCTCGACCTGCCGCACCTGAAACTGGCAAAGCGCATTCTGGAGGCGGGAAAACGATCGGACGAAGGATGACTGTCCTTCTCGGCTCTGCCGGGCGACCGCGAGAAACCGGCAGACGCAGGGATATGGGATACCGTTCGCGGGGTCTGAAACGCCCAATAAATGGGCAGAATAACCCATATGTCGTAAATTGAACATCAGATGTCGCATTTGTTCGGCTCAACGCACAGCTGTGCAAAGCTATTTCCGATGTCGAATTCTCCTGATAGCAGGTTCTTTCCGATGGAACTTCCGAGGGAATTTTGAAATCAATCAATAATAACGGCAATTAATAGAATTGAATAGCCACATAAGCTTCTCAAATCCTAGCTATATTTCATATATAATTGGAATATAGGCGACCGCATCGACCAGGATACCAGAACGTCAAGCATCGATGTTCAACGAAAATTTCGCGAAATTTGGACATGAATATTTTATGACAGAAACTTTCTACTCTTTTCATGTCATAGAAACTTCATTGGTGGCCGCAAATTGAACCAGTTAATAGGGCGTGCGCTCAAGAGGGGGCGCGTCCTATTTTTCGAGGGTTCTCATGCAAGCCAAGCTTCTCGGCGCCGTAGGCGCCCTTCTCGCTTCAGCTTTCGTCGCTGCTGGTCCCGCCGCTGCTGCCGAAAAGACCAAGATCGACTTCTGGTTCGGTAACTCGGGCGATATCGCCACGCGCGTTCAGGAACAGTGCGACCGTTTCAACAAGTCGCAGAACGACTACGAAGTCGTCTGCACCAGCCAGGGTTCTTACGACGCCTCGCTGCAGAACACGATCGCCGCTTTCCGCGCCGGCAAGCAGCCGACCATCGCACAGGTTTCCGACGCCGGCACGCTCGACATCATGCTGTCGGGCGCTTACTACCCGGCCAACAAGCTCATGACCGACATGGGCTACAACGTTGACTGGAACGACTACTTCTCCGGTATCGCCGGCTATTACGCAACGTCGAAGGGCGACATGTACTCGTTCCCCTTCAACTCCTCGACCGCCCTTCTCTACTGGAACAAGGACGCCTTCGCCAAGATCGGCAAGGACCATGCTCCGGCTACCTGGAAGGAAGCTGGCGAAGATTTCAAGGCTCTGAAGGACGCAGGTTACGCCTGCCCGCTCGGCTTCGACATCTCCAACAACGAAGTCTGGCAGTTCATCGAACAGTTCGAAGCCGTCAACGGCGAGCCGATCGCTACCAAGAAGAACGGCTTTGAAGGCCTCGACGCCGAGCTGGTGTTCAACAAGAACCCGATGCTCGTCAACTTCGTCAAGGACCTGAAGGGCTGGTACGACGCCAAGGAAGCCGTCATCAAGAACAAGGCTGTCGGCCAGACCTTCGTCGAAGCCTTCGCCGCCGGCGATTGCCAGGTCATCCTGACCTCGGTCGGCGACCACGGCAATATCGGCCGCACCGCCAAGCAGGGCATGAACTGGGGCGTTGCCATGCTCCCGACCTACGGCGATGCAACCCGTCACAGCTCCTATGTTGGCGGCGCTTCGCTCTGGGTTCTGAAGGGTCATTCGGACGCCGAATACAAGGCTGCCGCTGCCTTCTTCAACTTCATCGCAAAGCCGGAAGAAGCTCTCACCTGGTCGACCGTCACCGGCTACATCCCGGTTCGTAACTCGGGCTTCGAATACCTGAAGAAGCAGGGCTTCTACGACAAGGCTCCCTATGCCGGTCGCGAACTCGCCATTCAGAGCCTGACCGCCTCCCCGGCCGGCGACACGTCTGCCAAGGGCATCCGCCTCGGCGGCCTGCTCCAGGTCCGTACCGAAATCGCCAACGGCCTGCAGGCGATCTTCGTCAACAATGCCGACGTACAGGCTTCGCTCGACTCTGCTGCCGACCGCGGCAACCAGCTGCTGCGTCGCTTCCAGCAGACCTACAAGGGCGTTCAGCTGCCCTAATCGACTGATATGAGCCGCACCCGGCCCGCTTCTGGCGCGCCGGGTGCGTCTTTGTACATTCCCTACCGGCTGCGGCGGTGCGATCGCCGTCCGCGCCAGAACCAAACCAGGACGAAAACGACCACTCATGGAAAAGCGCGTCACTTTCTCCTCGACGACGATCGGCCTTCTCTTCGCATTTCCGATGCTGTTGCTGATCTTCGTCTTCTTCTACTGGCCGAGCGCGCAGGCGCTGTATTGGGCGTTCACGCTCGAGCAGCCATGGGGCGGCGGCAATGCCTGGGTCGGTTTCGACAATTTCAAGCAGCTGCTGAGCGACCCGATCTACTGGGATTCCATCACCCGCAGCATGATCTTCGGCTTCGCCTCGACCGCCATTGCCATGGGCCTGGCGCTCATTCTGGCGCTTCTGACCGATCGTGAACTGCGCGGCCACAAGATCTATCGCTCGGTCTTCATCTGGCCCTATGCGATTGCCGCTCCCGCGCTCGGCCTTGCCTTCCGCTTCATCCTGGCGCCGGAAGCCGGCCTTCTGTCGGTCATCAACCATGTCTGGCCCGGTCTCTGGAACCCCGCTTTCGACGGCAAGGATGCGATGATCGCCGTCATCATCGCCTTTTCCTGGAAATATATCGGCTACAACTTCATCTTCTTCCTGTCGGCGCTGCAGGGCATCCCCCGCTCGCTGATCGAGGCCGCCGCCATGGACGGCTCCGGGCCGATGCGCCGCATGCGGGATATCCAGCTGCCGCTGCTCACCCCGACGCTGTTCTTCCTGCTCGTCATCAACATTACCGAGAGCTTCCAGGATTCCTTCGGTATCGTCGACGTCATGACCCAGGGCGGCCCGGCGCGCGCCACCGAACTCATGGTCTACAAGATCTATTTCGACGGCTTCAAAGGCCTCGATTATTCGGGCGCCGCAGCCCAGTCCATGATCCTGATGGGCCTCGTCATCCTGCTTACCATCTTCCAGTTCCGCTTCATCGAGCGGCGCGTGCACTACAAGTGAGGTCGCGGACATGATCGAACGCACGCCAATCTTCAATTTCGTCTGCTACACCCTGCTGGCTGTCGGCCTGGTGATCGCGCTTCTGCCCTTCCTGATCGTCATCGTGGCATCGACGCTCGATCTCGAGACGGTCAACCGGGTGCCGCTGCCGCTCGTTCCGAGCAGCCATTTCTGGGAGAACGTGCAGACCGCCTGGGTTCGCGCCGATCTCGGCAACAAGCTGTTCCACAGCATCATCTTCGCCGCCACGGTCGGCGCCGGCAAGGTGATCCTCTCGGCCATGGCCGCCTTCTCGATCGTCTATTTCCGTTTCCGCGGCCGCTACCTGATCTTCTGGATCATCTTCATCACACTGATGCTGCCGCTCGAAGTGCGTATCGTGCCGACCTACTCGATCGCCGCCAACGCGCTTCAGCCCTTCCAGTCCATCCTTGATGTGACCGGCATCACCTGGCTGATCGCACAGATCACCGGCATCCAGGTCAAGTTGGAATGGGGCCTGCTGAACTCCTATCCGGGTCTGGTCCTGCCGATGGTTGCGACGGCAACCGGCACCTTCCTCTACCGCCAGTTCTATCTGACGGTTCCGGACGAGCTGGCCGAGGCATCGAAGATGGACGGGTCCGGCCCGGTCCGCTTCTTCTGGGACGTGCTTCTGCCGCTGTCGCGCCCGAACATGATCGCGCTTTTCACCATCATGTTCGTCTGGGCCTGGAACCAGTATCTCTGGCCGCTTCTGATTACCACCGATCCGAGCTTCGGTATCGCTGTTACCCAGCTGAAAACGCTCATTCCCTCCGAATTCGGCCTGCCCGACTGGAACGTCGCCATGGCCGGAACATTGATCATCATGTCGCCGCCGCTGATCCTCGTCATCCTGATGCAGCGTTGGTTCGTGCGCGGCCTAATCTCCACCGAGAAGTGAAAGGAACAGACCCTTGGCACCGATCTCCATCCGTGGCGTGAAGAAAAGCTATGGCAAGAACGCCGTCGTTCACGGCGTCGATCTCGAAATCCAGTCGGGCGAATTCATCGTCATCCTCGGCCCGTCCGGCTGCGGCAAGTCCACGCTTCTGCGCATGATCGCCGGCCTGGAAGAAATCACCGGCGGCGAAATCGCCATCGACGGCCGCGTGGTCAACCAGCTTGAGCCGCGCGAACGCGGCTGCGCGATGGTCTTCCAGAACTATGCGCTTTATCCGCACATGAGCGTTGCCGAAAACATCGGCTACGCGCTCAAGGTTTCGGGCGTGCCGAAAGCCGAGCGCGACCGCCGCATCGCCGAAGTCGCCAAGGCGCTCAGCCTCGAGCCCTTCCTGGAACGCCGACCGGCAGCCCTGTCCGGTGGTCAGCGCCAGCGCGTCGCCATGGGCCGCGCCATGATCCGCGAGCCGAAGGTTTTCCTCTTCGACGAACCTCTGTCCAATCTCGACGCCAAGCTGCGTATCGCCATGCGCGCGGAAATCCGCCGCCTGCACCGCCGCCTCGGCGCCACCTCGATCTTCGTGACCCACGACCAGAACGAGGCCATGACGCTGGCCGACCGCATCATCGTCATGAATGCCGGCAATGTCGAACAGGTCGGCACGCCGGAAGAGGTCTACCACTATCCCGCAAGCCGCTTCGTCGCCGGCTTCGTCGGTACCCCGGCCATGAACCTGCTGGAAGGCCGCGTCAACGAAAACGGCACCTTCATCTATGACGAAGGCCGCAGCGTCGCGCTTCCGGCCGAACGCGGCAAGCAGCTTGCCGGCCAGCGCGTCGTGCTCGGCGTGCGTGCCGAAGCCGCCCGCCTCGTTTCCCCGGATGCACCCGGCGCACTCGTCGCCACCGCCGATTTCATCGAAGAACTGGGCGCGAGCCGCGTCGTGCATGCCGATTTCGATGGCCTGCCCTTCGCTGTCGCGATGACCGGTTCGGTCTCGCTGAAGACCGGCGACCGGATCGGCATCGCGATCGATCAGGATTCGATCCATCTCTATTCGGCCGACACCGGCGCAGGCCTCGTCGCCCCGGCTCGCGCGAACGCCAAGACCGTCGACGCCTGAGCCTGCCAGCCATGAGCAATTTTTCCGATCTCGCCACCGGCGACCGCAACCTCGTTGCGGTCGCCGTGGAGGCACTTGCCGCCCCGTCAGCCGCCTTCTTCGACGAGGCACGGGCCGCAGCATTGACGCGAGCCGAACATGACCGGCTGGCTGCGACGCAGCCGGCCCTCTCGACGATCGAAGTGGTCCATGCCGATAGCGACATTGAGGCGGCCAGCGGCATCGTCGTCGCTGCGTGGAATGCCGAACGTCTGAAGTACCACGCGCCTTCGGTCGAACTCGTTTCCCAAAGCGGTGCCGATGTCCTGCTCTTGACGGAGGCCGATCTCGGCATGGCACGCGCCGGTAACCACCATACCGTTGCCGATCTCGCCCGCGATCTTGGCATGTCCTATGTCTTCGGCGTGGAATTCATCGAGCTCGGTCTCGGGGATTCGCGCGAGCGCGAATGGCACAAGGGCGAAACGAACGCAGTCGGTTTTCACGGCAATGCGCTGCTGTCGCGCCTGCCGGTAACGGACGCCGCACTCATCCGCCTCGACGATGGCGGCAATTGGTGGACGGATGCGAAGGACGGTCAGGGCCGGATCGGCGGACGCATGGCGATTGCCGCGAGGATCGAGACTTCACTCGGGCCGATCCTCGCCGTCAGTGTGCATCTGGAAAGCAAGACCGATATCGAAGATCGCGCTGGGCAGACGCGCAGGCTGATCGCGGCCGTTGAAAAGCTGGCCGGAAACCTGCCTGTGGTGATCGGCGGCGACTTCAACACCAACAGCCTTCCGGCCGGCACGCGCGAACCGGAAGCCCACGAACCGCTGTTCGGCCTGCTTGCCGAAGCCGGCTACCGCTGGGAGGCAGCCAACGACTTCGCGCTCACGCAGCGCACGCGTCCGGACGGCACTCCGCAGCCGCCTTTCGCCCGGCTTGACTGGCTGTTCACCCGCGGGCTTACGGCAAGCCAAGCCGTAACCGTTCCCGCCGTCGATGCCGACGGCGCAGCGATCTCGGACCACGAACTCGTCAAGGCCCGGTTTTCCACCCTCTGATCAGCCACGGACAAAGAGCCGCAGCCCGGCAGGCCCGCCGAAAGGCGGCCTGCCGTTTCCCCGAATTCCCTGCGGAATGTCTCCCCGACGATGCTTCTGCCAGAGAGGTCCTCTTCGCTGCGACTTTGGGGAAAGATGTCGTGAAATTGAGAAAGCGAACGCCTATATAGTCGCCGAGTCTGTTTGAAAGGAAATTCGTCATGACTATCAATGGAAGCCTGCTCGTCGCGGGATCGGAAAAGCGCGGCACGCGTGGGGAACTCTACGGCATCGAGGCAGCCACCGGGACGCCCTTGCCCGTTTCCTTTGGCGGCGCCTCTGCCGAAGACGTCGAGGAGGCGACCAGGGCTGCATGGGAAGCCTTCGCCTCCTACCGGGAAACCGATCTCGAAACGCGGGCGGCCTTCCTTGAAACGATCGCCAGCGAGATCGAAGCGATCGGTGACGAACTGATCGTGCGGGCGATGGCGGAGACCGGGCTCCCACGCGGGCGCCTGGAAGGCGAACGTGCCCGCACCACCGGACAGCTTCGGCTGTTTGCGAAGGAGGTCCGGGACGGCCGCTTCCAGGAACTTCGTTTCGACGGTGCCGATCCCTCCCGCAAGCCGGTTCCGAAGCCGGATCTGCGCCTGCGCAACGTTCCCCTTGGCCCGGTCGCCGTTTTCGGCGCATCGAACTTTCCGCTCGCCTTCTCGGTCGCCGGCGGTGACACGGCGTCTGCGCTGGCGGCAGGATGCCCTGTCGTCGTCAAGGCGCATTCCGCCCATCCGGGCACATCGGAACTGGTCGGCCGCGCCGTACAGCGCGCCGTCGCCAAGGCTGGCCTGCATGCCGGCACTTTCGCGCTTCTTTTCGATACCGGCTTCGAGGTCGGGCAGAAGCTGGTGGCCGATGCCAGAATCAGAGCCGTCGGCTTCACCGGCTCACGCCGGGGCGGCACGGCGCTGATGAAGATCTCGTCCGAGCGCAAGCAGCCGATCCCGGTTTATGCAGAAATGAGCAGCATCAACCCGGTCATCTTCTTCCCCCATGCGCTGAAAACCCGCGCGGCAGAGATCGCGACCGCCTTCGTGGGCTCGCTGGTTCTGGGTGCGGGACAATTCTGCACCAATCCCGGCCTCATTCTTGCCGTCGATGGCGAGGGTCTGGATGCTTTCATTGCCAGGGCACGCGAGCTTCTGCCTGACGTCAGCGCCCAGACGATGCTGACGGGCTCCATCGCCAAGGCATTCTGCGATGGTGTCGCCCGGCTGGAAAAACATCCCGAAGTCCGCCTTGTCGCCAATGGCAAGCCCGGCAGCGAATTCGAAGGCACGGCCGCTCTTTTCGAGACGACGGCTGCGGCATTCCTGGCGCACCATGAGCTTCAGGACGAAATTTTCGGTGCAGCCGGCCTCATCGTGCGCTGCCGCGATTTCGCTGAACTCGAACGCGTCCTCGACGGTCTCGAAGGTCAGCTGACCGTTGCCCTGCATATTGCGAGCGAAGACGAGCCGGACGCGAAGCGCCTCGTTCCCAAGCTGGAAATGCTTGCCGGACGCCTGCTCGTGAATGGCTTCGGAACCGGTGTGGAAGTATCGCCCGCGATGGTCCACGGCGGCCCCTATCCGGCAACGGCCGACGGCAGGTCGACGTCGGTCGGGACGCTCGCCATCTACAGGTTCCTGCGCCCGGTTTCGTATCAGGACTTTACGACCGAGCTGCTTCCGGTTCCGCTGCGGTGATCGGCCGGGGCTTGCCGGCCTCCACAGGGCAGTCTCTTGGAAGAGACCGTCGAAAGGCCGGCAAGCCCCAGCACGGCTGGAAAGAGGCATCCATCTTAAGGCCGGTGCAGCGTCAGCATGCGCGGAGCCGCATTCGCAAAACCGTCATTTTGCCAGTGACATTGGCTCCATTCTCTGCAAGAAAGAGTGCCGTTGAGAGACAGGGGCGCCCGTTTGCAGGAACGGGCTGAGAAGCACCCTTCGAACCTGAACCGGATAATGCCGGCGGAGGGAGTCGCTCGGGTCACAATCTGCTTCATCGCATGATCGTTCCCGCGCCTGCCCCGCCTGAAAGGGGTACGATGGAGAACAAGACACCCGGGGCACTGTTGACGGCGATGCGCGCAAAGCCGCCGCTCGTGCAGTGCATCACCAATTATGTCGCCATGAACATCGCCGCCAACGTGGTGCTTGCTGCCGGAGCGTCGCCCGCCATGGTTCACGCCGCCGAAGAGGCGGGCGAATTTGCGGCGATCGCCGGAGCTTTGACGATCAATATCGGCACGCTTTCCACCCAATGGATCGACGGCATGCAGGCGGCGGCAACGGCCGCGAATGCGGGCGGCAAGCCGTGGGTCCTTGATCCGGTCGCTCACTACGCAACGTCCTTCCGCCGCAAGGCGGTTGCCGATCTGCTGGCGCTTCGCCCGACGATCATCCGCGGCAACGCCTCCGAGATCATCGCTCTTGCCGGCGGCGAAAGCCGCGGCCAGGGCGTCGACAGCCGTGACCCGGTCGAACAGGCCGAGGCATCCGCGCGGCTGCTTGCCGAACGGCATGGAACGGTCGTCGCCGTTACCGGCGTCGTTGATTTCGTGACCGACGGAGCGCAGGCGCTGCGCATCGAAGGCGGTTCGCCGCTGATGCCGCAGGTGACCGCGCTTGGCTGCTCGCTGACCTGCCTGACCGGCGCCTTTGCTGCCACCATTCCGGCAGATCCTTTCGCAGCCGCTGTCGCAGCGCTTGCCACTTTCGCGGTCGCCGGCGAGGAGGCCGCGAAGGAAGCGACCGGCCCCGGCTCGTTCTCGTGGCGCTTCCTCGATGCGCTTTGTGCGCTCGATGGCAAAACGCTGGACGCAAAAGTCAGGATCGGTGGCGCATGAAACGCTTCGATCTTTCCCTTTACCTGGTTCTCGATCCCGATCTCTGCGCTGGCATCGGCATGGTCGAGACGACACGGCTTGCCGTGGCCGGCGGCGCGACGATGGTGCAGCTTCGCGACAAGCATGGCGGGACGGCAAGGCTGATCGAGACCGGTCTTGCCCTGAAAGAGGTCTTGAAAGGCACCGACGCATTGCTGATCGTCAACGACGACGTGGAGGCGGCGATTGCGATCGGCGCCGATGGATTGCATATCGGCCAGGACGACATGGGACCGGCCGCCGCGCGCGCAATGATCGGACCGGACATGATCCTCGGCCTGTCGGTGGAGACGGAGGCTCTGGCAGCGGCCATTGATCCAGGGATCGTCGATTATGCCGGTATCGGGCCGGTCTTTGCCACCCCCACCAAGACCGACCACAAGCAGCCGATCGGCTTTAACGGGTTGGCGAAGTCGGTGGAAGCGGCACCGGTTCCCACGGTTGCGATCGGCGGCCTGAAGAGCGAACATGTCGCTTCCGTCTTTGCAGCAGGCGCCGATGGGCTTGCCGTCGTCTCGGCGATCTGCGGTACGCCGGACCCGAAGGCCGCGACGATCCGTATCGCCGAAGAAATCAGAAAGGCCGGCCGATGATCCGCAACGTCCTGTCCATCGCAGGTTCCGATCCTTCCGGCGGCGCCGGCATCCAGGCCGATCTGAAGGCTTTCTCCGCCCGCGGCGTCTATGGCATGGCGGCGCTGACGGCGCTGACGGCGCAGAACACGCGGGGTGTAACCGGTGTGCATCTCGTGCCGCCGCAGTTCGTTTCCCAGCAGATCAAGGCGGTCTTCGCCGATGTGCGCGTCGATGCGGTCAAGATCGGCATGATCGCCAATGCCGGCATTGCCGAAGCGGTCGCCGAGGCGCTGGCGCCTCATCGCGGCATTCCCATCGTCGTCGATCCGGTCATGATCGCCAAAGGCGGAGCGGCACTTCTCGACCCCCAGGCTGTCGATGCGCTGACGCGGCACCTGCTGCCGCTTGCCACGCTGCTCACGCCCAACCTGCCGGAAGCCGCAGCCCTGCTGCACGAAGAAGTTGCCGAAAGCCGCGAGCAGATGGCCTTGCAGGCTGAGCGTCTGCGCGCTCTCGGCTCGGCCGCGGTGCTGGTCAAGGGCGGGCATCTCGAGAGCGACGAAAGCCCCGATGTTCTGTCGACTGCCTCCGGCCTGCATTGGTTCGAGGCGAAACGTGTTCCTACGAAGAATACGCACGGAACGGGCTGTACCCTTTCCAGTGCGCTTGCTGCCGAACTCGCGAAGGGTGTTTTGCCGCAAGCGGCTGTCGCGACTGCAAAAACCTATCTTGCGCAAGCTGTCGCCGCCGCGGGCGAGTTGACGGTCGGTTCCGGCCACGGACCTGTCCATCATTTCCACGCCCTGTGGAAAGACGCCGCACTCTAATCCCGATCACAAATCCGATAATAGACAGCGGCCCGGTCAATCCGGGCCGCTTTGTTTTGCCTACCCTCAGTTGAGCAGGGGCATCAGGCAAAAAAGCCTGTTGACATGGCCGCTCAGATATCCAAAGCTATATCATTAAAAGGGGATACATTCCGCAATAACGGAATAATTGGAGGAATTCGGGTGTCGGACCTGCTTGTGAGCTTATATTCCGCAAAGCTCGCCGAACTGAAAGGCAAAGCCGGCTCCGTCGGCATCACCATCCGCCCGGCCCTGCCGCCGGAACTTCACGTCGTCATCGGCTGGGTGCGCGAACATTTCAGCGAAAACTGGGCGAGCGAAGTGGCGGTCGCCTTTTCCCGCCAGCCTGTCGCCTGTCTCATCGCCATCGAAAACGGCAAACTTCTCGGCTTTGCCTGTTACGACACGACCGCCCGCGGCTTCTTCGGCCCGACCGGCGTCGATCCCGCAGCGCGTGGCAAGGGCATCGGCCTCGCGCTCTTTTCCGCCTGCCTGCAGACCATGAAGACGCTGGGGCACGCCTATGCCTTCATCGGCGATGCCGGCCCCGTCGATTTCTACGTCAAGACCGCCGGCGCGGTCGAGATTCACGCCCCCGACAAGGGCATTTACGAAGGCATGCTGCGAAGCCAGCCGAAATGACCATCTGATACCGGAGTTTGAAATAGTGTCCTCGACCCCGCTCGCTCTCTTCGTCGGCCTTCCCAATCCGACGCTTTCGGACGACGAATTCGCCCTCTTCCGCGAGACCAATCCGCTCGGCCTCTTTGTCGGTCGCCGCAACCTGCGCAATCCGGAACAGGCAAAGATCCTGATCGAGCGTTTCCGCGAGGCCGTCGGCCGCGACGATGCGCCCGTCTTCACTGACCAGGAAGGCGGCCGCGTGCAGCATCTCGATGCCGGCCCCTGGCCGCTCTTCCGCAGCTTCGGCCAGTTCGCCGAGCTTGCACGCCGCGACCTCGACCTCGGCAAGAAGGCACTGCGTCTTTCCACCCAGGCGATGGGCGCGATGATGAGCGAACTCGGCCTTTCGAGCGGCTGCTCGCCGGTTCTCGACCTCGTGTTTGAGACGACGAGCGCTGTTATCGGCGCCCGCTCCTTCGGTCCGGATCCGGATTTCATCGCGGCCCTCGGCCGCGAAGTCGTGGATGGCCTGCTTGAGACCGGCAACATGCCGGTCATGAAGCACATTCCGGGCCACGGCCGCGCCACGCTCGATTCCCACAAGGAGCGCCCTGTCGTCGATGCCTCGCGCGAGACGCTCGTTTCCACCGATTTCAAGCCTTTCGTAGCGCTGAAGGATACGCCCTGGGCGATGGTCGCCCATGTCGTCTACTCCGCTTACGATGCCGAGCTTCCGGCCTCCATCTCGCCGATCATGCATGACGTGATCCGCAACGACATGGGTTATGACGGCGTCCTGATTTCCGACTGCATCTTCATGGAGTCGCTGCGGGGCACCCTGCCGGAACGTGTCGCCCAGGTTCTCGATGCCGGTTTCGACATCGCCCTGCACAGCCACGGCGACCTCAAGGAAAGCGAAGCCGCCGCCAAGGCCGCGCGCCCGCTGACCGAGGCTGCGCAGAAGCGTATCGCCGCAGGCAAGGCTCGCCTCGGCAATCTCAGGATCGACTATCGCGCTGCCCACGCGGAAGTCGAAGCCATGTTTGCAAGCGCGCTGGTCTCCTGACCAGCGCCATTATTTTTCACCGCATAAGAAAAGGGGAATTTGACATGAAGAAATATCTTTTGGCCGCTGCCGCCCTGACCATGCTGTCAGGCTCGGCCATGGCGCAGACCATCCTGACGGCCAATATCGAGCCGGCCACGACCTGGGTGCGCAACTTCAACCCGTTCAACCAGACCTCGTCGCGCCAATCGACGCTCGACTTCATCTATGAGCCGCTGGTCATCTTCAATCGCTTCGACAGCAACAAGCCGGTCTATCGCCTGGCCGAGAGCTTCAAGCTTTCTGACGACCTCAAAAGCATCGATTTCAAGCTGCGCCCGAACCTGAAGTGGTCGGACGGCCAGCCGCTGACCTCTGCCGACGTCAAGTTCACCTACGACTATCTGAAGAAGTTCCCGGCGCTCGACTTCGTCAGCATCTGGACCTTCATCACCGACGTTCAGGCGGTCGATGCCCAGACGGTGCGCTTCACGCTCGCCAACCCAAGCTCGCTTGCCGCCGAGCAGCTGTCGCAGCTGCCGATCGTGCCCGAGCATGTCTGGAAGGACGTTGCCGATCCGGTCACCTATGCCAACGAAAACCCTGTCGGCAGCGGCCCGCTGACGGAAGTGCCGCGCTTCACCGGCCAGACCTATGACCAATGCCGCAACCCGAACTACTGGGATGCCGAGCACCTGAAAGTCGACTGCATGCGCTTCCCGCAGCTTGCCGACAACAACCAGATCCTGACCGCGACCGCCGACGGCACGCTCGACTGGGGCGTCTCCTTCATTCCCGATATCGACAATGTCTACGTATCGAAGGATCCGGCCCACTATCACTACTGGTATTCGCCGAGCAGCATGGTCGCCTTCCTGTTCAACCTCGAAACCTCCAACGAGGGCAACAAGAAGGCCTTCAACGACGTGAAGTTCCGTCGCGCGGTCTCCATGGCGCTGGACCGCAAGACGATGATCGATGTCGCCGGCTACGGCTATCCGACGCTGAACGAAGACCCGGGCCTGATGGGCGAGCTCTACAAGAGCTGGGCGGACCCGTCCGTCAAGGCCGACTTCGGCAAGTTCGGCGCCTATGACGCCGATGCCGCCAAGGCATTGCTCGACGAAGCCGGCTATGTCGACAAGGATGGCGACGGCCTGCGCGACAATCCGGACGGCTCGAAGATCTCCTTCTCGATCATCGTTCCGAATGCCTGGACGGACTGGATCGACACGGTCAACATCGCCATCGAGGGCATGCAGGCCGTCGGCATCGATGCCAAGATCGAGACGCCGGAAGAAGCCGTCTGGACCTCCGACCTCATCGACGGCAAGTTCGATGCGGCGATCAACAGCCTGCCGGCATCGGCCTCGCCCTACTATCCCTACAAGCGCGCCTTCAGCGCTTCGGACAAGGGCAAGACCCGCTTCACCGCCCAGCGCTGGTTCAGCCCGGAAGTGGAAGATCTGGTGACCCAGTTCACCCACACGGCGGATCTCGACAAGCAGAAGGAAGCGATGAACAAGGCTCAGCGCATCGTTGCCGAAAACATGCCTGTCATTCCGGTCTTCAACAATCCGAACTGGTATCAGTACAACACCAAGCGCTTCACCGGTTGGTCCACGAAGGAAAACCCCTTCGTCAATCCGTCCATCTCGCGCACCAACCCGGCACGTCTCCTGAACCTGCTGGCGCTCGAGCCGGTCAAGTAAGCCATTAGCAAAGGCGGGAGCGGCGCGGCAGGCGCCGCTCCTGTTTTGACGGAGTCCCCATGGCCTTTCTGCTTCGCCGCCTCGCCTTTTACCTGGCGGCCTTCATCGCGGCAGCGACGATCAATTTCTTCCTGCCCCGGCTGATGCCGGGCGATCCCGTGCGCATCATGTTTTCGAGTGCGGGCGCCGAACTGCCGCCGGAAAGCCTGCAGGCACTGAAGCTCACCTTCGGCTTCGTCGATGGGCCGCTCTGGCAGCAGTACCTCACCTATCTCGGCAGCATCTTCACCGGCGATCTCGGCCGCTCGATCAAATATTTCCCGCTGCCGGTCACATCTGTTCTCGGCCACGCGCTGGTGTGGACCGTCGGCCTGATGGGCACGGCAACGATCATCAGCTTCGCGCTCGGCACCTTCCTCGGCATCGTCGCCGCCTGGCGGCGCGGCAGCAAATTCGACGTCATTGTCTCGATCGGCGCGATCTTCGCGACATCGGTACCGGCCGTCGTCACCTCGCTGATCGTGCTCTTCTTCTTCGGCTTCACGCTCGGCTGGTTCCCGAACGGCTATGCGGCCGATCCCTCGCTCGATCCGGCCTTCAGTTTCCAGTATATCGGCAGCGTCGCCTATCACGGCATCCTGCCGATGATCACGCTCTGCACCGTACTGGTCGGCGGCTTTACCGTGACCATGCGCAACAACATGATCAACCTGCTCGGCGAGGACTATATCGTCATGGCCCGCGCCAAGGGCCTCTCCGACCGGCATGTGATGCTCTGGTATGCGGCCCGCAACGCACTGTTGCCGACCGTCTCGAGCCTCGCGATCGCCATCGGCACCATTCTCGGCGGCTCGCTGGTGACGGAGGTCGTCTATAACTATCCGGGGCTCGGCAACATCCTCTATCAGGCGATCCTTGCCCGCGATTATCCCGTCATCCAGGGACAGCTTCTGATCATGACCGCGACCATGCTGATCGCCAATTTCATCGTCGATGTCACTTACGTGCTGCTCGATCCGCGGCTGAAGGGAGCGTGAGATGAAGAGCCTTCTGCGCAACCGCAAGGCGCTGATCGGCCTTGCCATCATCGCCTTCATCGTCATCGTGGCGATCGCCGCGCCGCTTCTGACGCATTACGATCCCGCCGCCCGCACGGGCCGTCCGCACCAGCCGCCGTCGGCCGAACATATTCTCGGCACGACGCGCATCGGCCAGGACGTCTTTGCCCGGCTGATCTACGGCGCGCGCACTTCGCTTGCCGTCGGCTTCGGCGCAGGCCTGCTGATCACCGCCGTCGGCACCGCGCTCGGCATCATCTCCGGCTATCGCGGCGGCAAGACGGACGAGGTCATCAGCTTCTTTACCAACATGGTGCTGGTCGTGCCGAACCTGCCGCTGCTGCTCGTCCTTGCAGCTTTCATCGGCCAGGCGAGCCCGCTGGTCATTGCGCTTATCCTTGGCGCCACGTCCTGGGCCTGGGGTGCGCGCGTGACGCGCGCCGAAACGCTCTCCGTCAAGCAGAAGGACTATGTCAAATCGGCTGAGATGATGGGCGAGCCGCAATGGCGCATCATGACGTCAGAGATCTTCCCCAACGTGATTTCCATCGTCGGCATCAATTTCATCGGCAGCGTCATTTTCGCGATCATCACCGAGGCGACGCTGGAATTCCTCGGCCTCGGCGATCCGCGCATCGTCTCCTGGGGCACCATGCTCTATAACGCGCAGAAGGCCTCCGCACTTTCGGTCGGCGCCTGGTGGGATATTCTCACGCCGTGCTTCGCACTCGCCTTCCTCGGCATCGGCATGTCGCTCCTCAACTTCGCCGTCGATGAGATCGCCAATCCGCGGCTGCGCACCGGCAATCATCTGAAGCGCTGGTCCCTGCTCATCCGCGCCGGGGAGGGTCGCCTGTGAACCAGCCGCTGCTTTCGGTCAAGAACCTCACGATCGACTATATCGGCGAGGAAAGGGACTTTCGCGCCGTCGATGACGTCAGCTTCGACGTGGCGCCGGGCGAAGTCTTCGGCCTTGCCGGCGAATCCGGTTGCGGCAAGAGCACGATCGCCTTTGCCATCAGCCGCCTGCACAAGCCGCCGGCGCTGATCCGCAAGGGCAGCCAGATCCTGCTTGCCGGCCGCGATGTGCTGGACCTCGACCCGAAGGCGCTCGCCGCCTTTCGCTGGCGCGAGGTCGCCATGGTCTTCCAGAGCGCCATGAATTCGCTGAACCCGGTGCTGCGCATCGAGGATCAGTTTTATGACGTGCTGCGCACCCACAAGGGCATGACGAAAGCCGAGGCGCGCGAGCGCACGGCCGAAATGCTGCGGCTCGTCGATATCGCGCCGGATCGCATGCGCAACTATCCGCACCAGTTTTCGGGCGGCATGCGCCAGCGTATCGTCATCGCCATCTGCATGGCGCTCGATCCGAAACTCGTCGTCATGGACGAGCCGACGACGGCGCTCGACGTGGTGGTGCAGCGGGAAATCCTGCAGCGCATCAACGAATTGCGCAAACAGTTCGGCTTCTCGGTGCTCTTCATCACCCACGATCTCGGGCTGATGGTGCAGTTCTGCGACCGCATCGGGATCATGCTGCAGGGCAAGCTCGTCGAGCAGAACGGTGCCGAGGCGATCTACAAGAGCCCGCAGCACGACTATACCAAGAAACTCTGGGCCTCCTTCCCCTCGCTTCACGGAGGCGTGCTGCTATGAGCGATGCCATTCTCGCCCTCGACAAGGTCAGCAAGACCTTCGGCCACGGCGCTTCCACCGTTCACGCCGCCCGCGCCATCTCGTTTTCGCTGCATGCCGGCCGCGCGCTGGCGCTCGTCGGCGAATCCGGCAGCGGCAAGACGACCTGCGCCCGCATGGCGATGCGCGAATATTCGCCGACCGCAGGACAGATCCTCTACAAGGGCCGACCCGTCGAAGGTGCCAAGGCGGACGAGATCGCCCGGTACCGGCGCTCCGTGCAGATGATCTTCCAGGACCCCTTCGCCTCGCTGAACCCGGCCCACACGATCGCTCACCATCTGCAGCGGCCGCTGAAGCTGCATCGGCCCGATATTCGCGGCAGCCGGATCGGCGCGACGGTGCGCGAACTGCTCGCGCACGTGAAGCTAGACCCCGATATCGTGGCGCCGAAATATCCGCACGAGCTTTCGGGCGGACAGCGCCAGCGCGTCAACATCGCCCGCGCGCTTGCGGCCCAGCCGGAAGTGATCGTCGCCGACGAGCCGACCTCGATGCTCGACGTTTCCGTGCGCCTCGGCGTCCTCAATCTCCTGAACGAGATGAAGAAGGAGATGAATCTGGGCCTGCTCTATATCACCCACGATATCGCCACCGCCCGCTATGTGGCCGAGGATATCGCGGTCATGTATTCCGGCCAGATCGTCGAATGGGGCAATACGGCCAAGGTGATCGACAATCCGTTGCATCCCTATACCCGCCTTCTGCTCTCGGCAGTCCCCGATCCGGACGTGCGCTTCGACGATCCGCGCACGCGGCTACAGCCGCAGCAGGTGGACGATATCCGCCGCCGTTCCGCCGCGCCGCAGGAACAGGTGGTGGAACATGAGCCGGATCATTTCGTGCGCATGATCTAGCTTTTTTGTTTCGACGCAATTCCGGACGCGAAACGGCTGCACAGTTCCGCTGGGAATTGCTCTTGGCAAGGCTTGCTGGCCCCGACCGTCACACTATGCTAGGGGACGGTCCCTTTCAGCGAGACGAACCGCCATGCTTCCCTGGATCCAGCTCGATTCCGCGACCATTCCCGGCGAAGGCGGGCAACTGCGGCTGAAGCAGCGCGGCAGTGAATTTTCCATCATGCTCGGCACCAACGAACTGATGAACAGCCGCCTCAGCGGCTCGGAAGAAGCACTCGCCACCCTGTCCTTCGAGCGGATCAGATCGCATCCCAAGCCGAAGATCCTGATCGGCGGGCTCGGCATGGGTTTTACCCTGCGCGCTGCCCTTGCCGTTGTGCCCGAGGATGCCAGCGTCGTTGTTGCCGAACTGATCCCGGAAGTCGTCGCCTGGGCGCGCGGTCCGATGGCAGAGGTCTTCAAGGGGTGCCTCGACGATCCGCGCGTCTCGATCCATCAGGGCGACGTGGGTGAGGCGATCCGTGCGGGAAGAGCCGGTTATGACGCCATCCTGCTGGATGTCGATAACGGTCCTGACGGCCTGACCCGCAAATCCAACGACCGGCTTTACGACTATGCCGGCCTGAAATCGGCCCGCGAAGCCTTGCGGGCCGGCGGCGTGCTCGCCGTCTGGTCGTCGGGTCCTGACACTTCCTTCACCCGCCGGCTGAAGGATAGCGGCTTTGCAGTCGATGCCGTCAATACGCGCGCCAACGGCAAACGCGGAGGCGCGCGGCACGTCATCTGGCTCGCAATCAAGCCCGGCCGCTGATCGCCGATCCACGGCCGATCCCATCCCCATGGCCGCCCGGCAACAAAATGCATCTTTCTCCGGAAGGGGGACGAAAGCGGACCCGAGAGAGCTTGAGATTGGTGCGATAATAATCGTATCCCATAAGCCAGGGATCGCGAAGACGAGGAGGTCTCGCGGACTTTCATCGGCTGGAAGCTGACGCGCCAGCCTTCGATTGGATAGAAGTATGCGCCTTTCAGATTGCCACAACTTTCATGACTTCCGCCGCCTGGCCAAGAGACGCCTGCCCGGCCCGATCTTCAACTATATCGACGGTGCCGCGGACGACGAAGTGACCTACAGGCGCAATACGTCTGCCTTCGAGAGCTGCGATCTCCTGCCGAGCGTGCTGCGCGGCGTGAGCGAGGTCGACATGTCCGTCACCGTCATGGGCCAGAAGCTCGCCATGCCGGTCTATTGCTCGCCGACGGCCCTGCAGCGGCTCTTTCATCACGAAGGCGAGCGCGCGGTCGCCCATGCCGCCGGCAAGTTCGGCACGATGTTCGGCGTTTCCTCGCTCGGCACGATCAGCCTGGAAGAGGCGAGGCAGATCAGCAGCGGGCCGCAGGTCTACCAGTTCTATTTCCACAGGGATCGCGGCCTGAACAACGAAATGATGGCGAGGGCCAAGCAGGCCGGCGTGCAGGTGATGATGCTGACCGTCGACAGCATCACCGGCGGCAACCGCGAGCGCGACAAGCGCACCGGTTTTGCCATCCCTTTCAAGCTCAATCTTTCCGGCATGGCGCAGTTCGCCGTCAAGCCGGCCTGGGCGATCAACTATTTCACCCATGAAAAATTCCGCCTGCCGCAGCTCGACAGCCATGTGGATATGGGCAGCGGCACGATGTCGATCAGCCGCTACTTCACCGAGATGCTCGATCCCGCCATGAACTGGGACGATGTGGCCGGAATGGTCAAGACCTGGGGCGGGCAGTTCTGCCTGAAGGGCATCATGACGGTCGAGGACGCCAGGCGCGCCATCGATATCGGCTGCACCGGCATCGTGCTGTCCAATCACGGCGGGCGTCAGCTCGACGGTTCGCGCAGCGGTTTCGACCAGCTGGCCGAAATCGTCGATGCCGTCGGCGACAGGATCGACGTCATGGTCGATGGCGGCATACAGCGCGGCACGCATGTGCTCAAGGCCCTGTCGCTCGGCGCCAAGGCTGTCGGTGTCGGTCGCTACTATCTCTTCCCGCTTGCGGCTGCCGGCCAGGCCGGCGTCGAGCGGGCGCTGCTGCAGATGCGAACGGAAATCGAGCGCGGCATGAAGCTGATGGGTTGCTCCTCGGTCAGCGAACTTTCGGCCGGCAACCTGCGTTTCCGCGCCTCCTGAGAGCGAGAATATCGCCGCGCCCCATCTGGGCGCGGCCCTCTCAGGCGTTAACGATCTCGCGAGGCGCAAATGCGCCGGCATTCTGCCGGCGCTGGCGGATGATTGCCGATGCCTCGCCCGGATCGGGCGGCAAAACCGCGTTTTTCAAGGCGATCGAATATTCGTGCTGCGGATTGTCGAGCACCGTGCGCGCATCGCCGCTTTCGACCACCACGCCCTTGCGCATGATGATGACCCGGTCGGCGATGTAATAAGCGGTGGCGAGATCGTGAGTGATGTAAATGATCGAAACTTTCAGCGCATCACGCAACTCGCGGAAGAGATTGACGATCGACATGCGCAGCGATGCATCCACCATCGAGACCGGCTCGTCGGCGACGATGAGCTTGGGTTCGGGAATGAGGGCTCGCGCCACCGCTATGCGCTGGAGCTGGCCGCCCGACAATTCGTGCGAATACCGGCCGCGGATCTCCGCAATGGAGAGGCCGACCCGCTGCAGCGCCACATCGGCAAGCGCCTCCCTGTCAGCGCGGCTCTTGGCGCCCTTGAAGCGATAGGCAGTGGCATACAGGTATTCGTCGATGCGCGTCAGCGGATTGAAGGCCTCGAACGGATTCTGGAAAACCGGCTGAACTTTGGTCATGAAGGCCTCACGGGCCTTGCGGCTGCGGATATCGCCGATATCGGCACCATCGAAGCGGATCGTGCCACGATCCGCCGTCTCGCTGCCGAGGATCATCTTGGCAAGCGTGGATTTGCCGGAGCCGGATTCGCCGACGATGGTGAAAATCTCGGGCCTGTCAGCCTCGAGCACGAAACTGACGTCGCTGACCGCCGTCATCCTGGCGCGCGAGAAGAAGCCCCCGATCGGAAAGAACTTGCTGACGTTTTCCAGCTGGAGAAGGTGTTCGCCACTCATTGGATCTTGTACTCCCCTGCCCTGAAACAGGCGACACGCCCGCCCGTCGCGCTCGGCTGCATGGCCGGCACTTCTTTCGAGCACCTCTCGACCGCGATCGGACACCGCGGATGAAAGCGGCATCCTGTCGGCGGGTTGGAAAGCGCCGGCGGTTTGCCCTGCAGGCTCTTTCTGGTTTTCGTATCGCCGATGCGCGGCAGGCTGCCGATCAGGTGAACCGTATAGGGATGCTGCGGATTGTCGAAGATTGCCTGGGTCGGCCCCTCCTCGGCAAGCCGCCCGGCATACATGATCGCCAGCCGGTCGGTGATCGCGGCATGAACGGACATGTCGTGTGTCACGAAGATGACCGAGGCCTGCATGCGCATCTGGACCTCCTTGATCAGCGCGAGGACATCCTGCTGCACAAGTACGTCGAGCGCCGTCGTCGGCTCGTCGGCAATGATGAATTCCGGTTCGCAGACGGTCGCGAGCGCAATCGTCAGCCGCTGGCGCATGCCGCCGGAGAGCTGGTGCGGAAAGGCTTCGAGAACGTGCGGGTCGAGCTGCAGGCGGGCAAGATGCGCCTCGACGCGCTGGCGAAAGGCGGCTGCATCCAGGCCCATATGCCGCGCGGCAAAATCGTTGAAGGCGTGCTTCACGCGCCGAACCGGGTTCAGCACGTTCATCGACCCCTGCATGATATAGGAAAGATGCCGCCAGCGGGCGGCCCGCATCTTCTGCGGTTCACCGTAGACGTCGATCGGCCTGCCGTCGAAATTGAAACTGACGCTGCCGCCGACCACCCGCATCGGCGGGCGGATGGCGCCGGCGAGCGTCTTGATCAGCGAGGTCTTGCCGCTCGAGGATTCCCCGGCAATGCCGTAGATTTCGTTACGGCGCACCGTCAGGCTGATATCGTCGACGGCGCGGATTTCGCGCCGGACTCCGAAATAGTCGTTGACGTAATAGCATTTCAGCCCGTCGATCGTCAGCGCGTCCCGGGAATTCTCGACGAGGGTCAAAGGTGCTTTCCTCAAAAGGTTCTGCATCGTCTCAAGCTCCCATCCGGGCAAGCCGCGATCGGGGATCGATATATTCGTTGACCGACATGGCGAGCATGAAGAGGCCAAGGAAGAGGATCACCACGAAGAGCATCGGAAAGGCCACCCACCACCAGATGCCGGCGACCATGGCGGAATGGGCGTTCGCCCAATAGATCATGCCGCCGACCGTCGGCCGGTTGATGTCGGAGAAGCCGAGCACGGAGAGCGTCACTTCCAGGCCGATCGCCCAGATCAGGTTGTTCATCGTCGTGAAGAAGACGATCGGCATGACATAGGGAAGATGCTCGCGGATCAGGATCTGCGGCGTGCGCATGCCGGAGAAGACGGCATGGCGCGTAAATTCCCGATGGCGGAGCGAAAGCGCCACCGAGCGGATCAGCCGGCTGTCATGCGTCCAGCCAAGCAGGGCTGCGACGATCGCCAGCATCGACCATGTCATCTGGTCGCGCAGCACGAAAACCAGAAGAAGCAGGATCGGGATATTGGGCAGTGCGCCGAGCGTATCGTTGATCCCCATGATGATCTGGTCCGTGCGCCCGCCGATGTAGCCGGAGACAAGGCCGACGACGAGGGCGATGAGGCGGCTGATGACGGCAACGATGATGCCGAAGAGCAGCGTGTTGCGCAGCGACGCGGCGATCTGCCAGAAGACATCCTGACCGCGCGACGTCGTGCCGAACCAGAACTCGGCCGAGGGCGGCATGTCGGGGATCACGACATAGATGGCGTTCTCGTCATAGGGCGAGAAGAAGGAGGCGATGATCAGCCCGACGATGACCAGGATCAGGATCGTCCCGAACAGGAATTCGTGATTGTAGCGGAGCAGGTCTCTGAGGATCTTGAACATCGCAATTATCCCAGTTTCACGCGCGGATCGATCAGCGGGTAGATGATGTCGATCACGAAGACGGCGGAGGCGACAGCAATGATGGCGATCGTCGTGACACCGAGCACCAGGCTGTAGTCACCGGAATAGATGCCTGAAATCAGCAGCTTGCCGATGCCGGGGTAGTTGAAGACGAATTCGACGATGACGGCGCCGCCGAAGACGTTGCCGAGGCTGAGCGCCAGTCCCGTCACCTGCGGCAGCATGGCGTTGCGCGCCACATAGTGCGAAAAAATGCTGCGCGAACGCACCCCGCCAAGCTCGGCATAGACGACATGGTCGTCGGTGACGATGTTGGAGACGAGCGAGCGCATGGAGATGAACCAGCCGCCGATGCCGACGAGCACCAGCGTCAGCGCCGGCAGGATGCCGTGTTCGATGACCGAACTGATGAAGGCCCAGTTGAAGGCCGGCGCAAGATTGACCTGCGCGCCGTCGCTGATCGGCAGGATCGGCCAGATGAAGCCGAAGAGGATGACGAGGCTGAGGCCGATAATGTAGGTCGGGATCGGCTGCAGCGCCATGATGACGATGCCGGCCAGCTTGAGCAGCCGGCTGTTGCGGAAATAGCCGGCAAGGGCGCCAAGCAGGTTGCCGATAATCCAGGCGATGATGGTTGCGAGCGTCAAAAGGCCGACGGTCCAGGGCAAGGCGCGGCCGATGACGGTCATGACCGGCGTCGGGAAGGACGACAGCGACGGACCGAAATCACCGGTCAGCACCCGCCCCCAGAAGGTAAAATACTGGTCGAGGAGGGGTCCGCCCGTTCCGTAGAGTTCCCGCAGCGACTGGCGCAGGATTTCGACCGCCTGCGGATCGGTCGAGCCGAAGCTCGTCAGAAGCGACACGGTCTGCTCCACCGGATCGACCGGCGAAAAATGCGCGATCAGGAACGCAAGCGTGATGCCGGTGAAGACGACGAAAAGGAACTGCAGAAAACGCTTGCCCGCATAGATCAGAAAGCCATTCATGGCATTCACCCTCCAAAAGCATGAGGGGAGCGGCCGGTTGCCCGGCCACTCCCCATATCGACGCGATCAGTTCTTGGGAGCGTCCGGATTGGCCTTCAGGCCCGTCACCATGTAGCGAATGTTCGACCAGTTCGGCCCGGAGGCGGAATAGGGGTTTTCGGCGCTCGGGTAATTGGTCCAGTAGGTCGTGTCGAACGGCGCGAACTTGTTGTAGGCCATCAGCGGGATCATCGGCATCTCCTCGACGGCGAGCTTCAGGAAATCCTGCCCGACCTTGACGACATCGGGAGAGTCGAAGGCGATCGACCGGTTCTTCGCAATGATCTGGTCGAGGCGCGGATCCTGCCAGCGTTGCAGGTTGCGCGGCGGCTGGATCTGGCCGAGCGGCTTGATGAATTCCGAATGATAGCTGTCCAGGAAGAAGGACAGATCCGGATGGCCGCCCCAGGTCTCGATGCTCCAGTAGATCGCCGCTTCGAAATCGCCGGTGCTGAGGCGCTGGCCGTTGGTCGGGCCGGCAACGTCGACCTTGGTGGCAATGCCGTTCTGGCTCCACTGCTGGGCAATGACCGTGCCGGCACGGGCAAGTGTGGGAATGGCGTCGCCCTCGACCTGCAGGCGGATCGTAAACGGCGTGCCGTCAGGCTTGAGCCATTGATTGCCGCTCTTCTTGAAACCGGCCTTCTGCAGGAGTTCGGCTGCGGCCTGCACGTCCTGCTTCCACCAGCCGAAACCGAAGGTGCGCTGCAGCTGTTTCGGATCGGTCGGGATCTGGTCGCCCCATTGGCCGCGAACCATGGCGGCGATCTGGGTGGAGATATTGGGATCATAGGGCTTGATCTTGCGGCTGCCGGTATCAAGCTCGAAATTGGTGAGCCAGTCCTGCATCGGCGCATAATAATCGTCCGGCGCCGAACCGGTGGGCGGCGTGGCGAGCGCGGCGAGATTGGCCGCACCACGATAGGAACCGAGCGCCACGGCGCGGATGTCGATCATCAGGGCGAGCGCCCAGCGCACATCCTTGTTGTCGAAGGGCGGCTTCTTGGTGTTCAGCAGCACGGAGGGCAGGGTCGGGTCCGGATGGGCGAAGGGGAAACCCTTGAGCCATGCGGCAACGCTCTTGCTGTCGCGCATCATGGCGAACATGCCTTCGGGGGCCATGTCGTTGATGACGTCGAGATTGTGATTGCGCTGCTCGATGACCCGGGCTTCCGGATTGCCGGCGGCACGATAGACGACATATTTGACCTGCGGCGGCTCCTTGGCGGCCATGCCGATCGAGGTCCGCTGCCAGTCGTCGCGCAGTTTCCAGATGGTCCAGTTACCGGCCTTGTCGTAGCTCTGCAGCACATAGGCGCTGAGCGAGACCGGCGGATTGTTCTTGAACGCCAGGGGATCGCCGGCCTTTTCGAAGACGTGCTTCGGCATGATCCAGGCGGCGTTCCAGCGCACGGTAAACAGCGTGTGGAAGCGCGAATTGGGCTTCTTCAGATGGAAGATTACCGTCTGCGGATCGGGGTTTTCCATGCTGGCGACATTGACGGTGAAGGGCGCGCTCCAGGACATGCCCGGATGGTCGATCTGCGTCTGGACCGTATATACCACGTCGTCGCTGGTGAATTCGACGCCGTCGCTCCAATAGATGCCCTTGCGCAGCTTGACCGTCATTTGGGTGAAATCGGCATTATAGGCCGGCGGTTCGCTGGCCAGCGCATTCTGCCAGGCGTCCGGGCCGCCCTCCGGGTTGATGAACCACAGCGTGTCGGTCGTCAGCTGCTGCAGGCCGTTGACATTGGCCGCCCCGCCGCCGCCCGGCGCCCAGACGTTGAACCAGTCTGCATTCTGTTGCGGCGTGCCCTGAATGATCAGCGTTTCGTTACGCGGAATGCCGGCAATGAAATCCTGCGCGTAGGCAGGCAGAGCGGCGAGAGACAATAGGGCAATCATTGCAAATCTAGGGAACTTCATCGGGCGCTCCTCCTCCTTGGCCCGCAGGCGCGGGCGCTTCCCGTAGTCCGTTATCGATCGCGTTCCGGCGAAAGCGTCCGCATAGGGGTCCGACGACCCTTATGACTCCTCCGGACGTCCAGCTTCGCCTCAGCAGTTATCGACAATTTTTCACCTGACGGCAACAGGAAATTTTTAGAATGTCAAAAAACTCTCGTAATTTCGGCATTTTTTCCATCTGCCGGAAAGTGTCATTTTTTATATTATTGACAAAATGACCATTTCGCATAGCTTTTGCGACGAGCGCGGCACCCTCCCAAGACAGCCGCACCTCATCACCACATTGGTCGGTTGGCCTTCGGGAGGAGGCTGAGGCATGACCGTTCAAGAGGAAAGACGATGACGAGTTCCCATGACGTGACCATCAACGTTCACGCCGCAAGACCGACCGGACCCTACAAACCGTTGTGGAACTGGTTCGGTTATGACGAGCCGAACTACACATATTCGCCGCACGGAAAGAAGCTTCTGAAGGAGCTGACCGAGCTCAGCCCCGTCGCGCCGCGCATCCGCGCGCATAATCTTTTGACCAGCGGCGACGGCAGGCCGGCCCTGAAATGGGGTTCGACCAACGCCTATACAGAGGATGCAAACGGCAATCCGGTCTATGACTGGACCATCATCGACCAGATTTTCGACGCCTATGTCGAGGCCGGCAACGTCCCGCTGATCCAGATCGGCTTCACGCCCGAAGCGCTTTCCGATTTCGACGGTCCCTACAAGCATCATTGGGAGCCGGCCGACAAATATGCAACGATCACGACCGGCTGGACCGCGCCGCCGAAGGACCTGAAGAAATGGGGCGACCTGATCGAGGCCTGGGCACGGCATCTGGCCGATCGCTACGGCGAGGACGTGGTATCCTCCTGGCCGTGGGAAGTCTGGAACGAGCCTGACGGTCACTATTGGACCGGCACCATCCCGGAATTCTGCGCCATGTACGATGCGAGTGCCCGCGCCGTAAAGCGCGCCTTGCCGAAGGCACGCGTCGGCGGCCCGCACACCTGCGGAGCATTTGCCAACGAAAAGGCACAGACCTTTCTGCGCGCCTTCCTGCGCCATGTCGTCGAGAACAAGCCGCCGCTCGATTTCATCGCCTTCCACGCCAAAGGCAATCCCGTCATTTTCGACGGGCACGTCCGCATGGGCCTGCACAAACAGTTGCGCGACATCGAGACCAACCTTGCCATCATCAACGAGTTCCCGGAGCTTCGGCACCTGCCCGTCATCATCGGCGAATCCGATCCGGAAGGCTGCGCCGCCTGCTCGGCCCGCGTCCACCCGCAGAACGGCTACCGCAACGGCCCGCTCTACGGCGTCTATGTCGTCGAAAGCATGATCCGCACATACGAACTCTCGCGCCGCGCCAATATCGAAATCGAGGGCGCGGTGACCTGGGCCTTCCTCTTTGACGACCAGCCCTATTTCGACGGTTTCCGCGATCTCGCGACCAACGGCATCGACAAGGCCGTACTGAACGGCTTCCGCATGCTCGGCAAGCTCGGCGGCGAATGGCTGGAATCGGAGAGCGACTATCGCCGCGACATCGAGGACATCATGAGCCACGGCGTTCGCGACAAGCCCGACGTCAACGTCGTGGCGACGCGCGACGACAAGGGAGTCTCGGTTCTCGTCTGGCACTATCACGATGACGACGAGGCTGGCCCGGCCGCCAATGTCAGCCTTTCCATCGACGGATGGGGCAACCGGCCGGCCTCGCTGAAGCACTTCCACATGGACGAGCAGCATTCCAACTCCTTCCGCGTCTGGAAGGAAATGGGCAAGCCGCAGGACATCGGGGGCGCCGACTACGCCCGGCTCGAAGCCTCAGGCAAACTCGCCGAGATCGGCAGCGAGGCATCGGTTTCCGTCAGGGACGGCAAGATCGGTCTCAACTTCACCCTGCCGCGTCAGGGCGTGTCTCTCCTGCGCCTGGACTGGTGAGACGGCAGGCCAAAGGGAGCGCAACCCTCCAAGTTGCGCTCCCTGATCCCCGAAGAGATCGGACAAGCGCCCTTCCCCTTGATCCCGCGCAGCGCGACAGCCGTTCGCTGACGGAAAGACAGACCGTCCACCGGCCGATCCACGACTTTGCCGCACATGGCCTGCCGCGCGCCACATTGCAATATGCGCCCTGACATACCGGCCCGTTCGCGGCCGCGCCGGCAATGGCCCGCCCCCCCCCTGAACGCGGCGGCAATCTGCCCCGACAATCCACAGCCCTCACCTCGACATCTGCCATTCACGACAAAAAGGTTTACAGTCGATAACTGACATGTTAGCCATTCGATACTGACATGAAGGAGATTTATTGGTGACGGGGTTTGGTTTGTCGGTCGCGTTGGCGACGCCTTTTGAAGACGACGGCGCGATTGCCGCCGAGGTCATGCTCGCTCAGGCAAAGCGGAGCCTGGATTCGGGCTGCGCCAGCGTCACGCTGTTCGGAACGACCGGCGAAGGCGCCTCCATCGGCAGCCAGGAGCGGCAGCGCATCCTCGACACTTTCATCGCCGCCGGCATCCAGCCGCGGCAGATCGTCGTCGGCGTGCTGGTCGATGCCGCCGAAGATGCGGCCGAGCAGGTTTCGCAGGCCTTGTCGAAGGGCGTGCGCAATATCCTGCTTGCCCCACCCTCCTATTTCAAGAATGTGAGCGACGACGGCATCTTCGCCTGGTTTGCGGATGTGTTTGCGCGTGTGGGCGATACGGCGCGTGACGTGCTGGTCTATAACATTCCTTCAGTAACGATGGTCGCGTTGAGCGTCGATCTGGTCAGCCGTCTGCGAAAGGCCTTCCCCTCCGTCGTCGCAGGCGTCAAGGATTCGTCTGGTGACTGGCCCTATACCGAAGCGCTGCTGCGCCAGCACGGCGACCTCATCATTCTGATCGGTGACGAGCGCCATCTCGCCAAGGGTGTGCGCATGGGCGGTCAGGGCGCGATTTCCGGCATGGCCAACTTCGCGCCGAACGAAGTCCGTGCCATGGCTGTCGATGGCCATGACGATCCGCGCGTCGAACACTTTGTCGCAGAGCTTCTCAAGCACCCCGTCACGCCAGCCGTGAAAGTCATGGTGTCAAAGATGACGGGCGATGATACATGGCTTGCGGTTCGCCCGCCCTTGACGTCGATCTCGGCTGACGGTCGGCGCGAGCTTACCCTTGCCTTTGACGCACTTTTCCGCACAAAGGCAGCGTAGCGCTTATGTACGAGGAGAGCCCGATGGATGGAGCCGACGAACAGCCGACGCTGAGAGAGAAAGCTTACGAGAGCTTTACCCGGCATCTGCTGGCGCGCGACGTCCGCCCCGGGCAATTCGTCTCCCAGCGCAGGCTGGTCGAACTGACCGGACTGACGCTCGGCGCCATCCGCGAACTCATTCCGCGGCTCGAAGCCGAGGGGCTCATCAAGACCGTGCCGCAGCGCGGTCTGCAGATTGCCCATATCGACCTCAATCTCATTCGCGAAGCCTTCCAGCTCCGGCTTTTTCTCGAAAAGGAAGCTGTCGGGATCTTCACGGAAACGGCAAGCGACGAGACCATTGCCGCACTCCTGAAGGAACATCGCGAGATCGTCGCAGCGATCGAAGGCGGCAATCATTCGCATGAACTGGAAGTCCACGCCCAGGCCGTGGACTGGGGCATGCATGACGCCTTTATCGATGCGTTGGGCAACACCATCATTTCCAACGCCTACCGCGTCAACTCGATCAAGATGCGTCTGATCAGCCAGGAGCGCTTTCGCATCGACGGGCGCGTCGGCCCGGTCATGGGCGAGCATCTTCGCGTGCTGGAGGCAATCGAACAAAGGAATGCGCAAGAGGCCGTCGATGCGCTTGCCGCACATATCAACCATGCACGAAGCCGTGCGCTGAGAATTTAGACCGACGCCTGCGGTGAGGAGATCGCAGGCCACACAAGAGGAGGAGAACAGCATGTCATCATCATTCATTCGTCCGACGCGTCGAAACTTCCTGGCGGGTTCCGCAGCCATTGGTGCTGCCGGCCTGCTCGGCATCAAGCCCGCTTCGGCAGCCGTCGACTGGAAGCGCTTTGCCGGAACGACGCTCGAGGTCAACCTCGTCAAGAGCCCACGCAGCGAAACGATCCTGAAATATCTGAGCGAATTCGAAGAGCTGACCGGCATCAAGGTCAATGCGGAGGCCACGCCCGAGCAGCAGCAGCGTCAGAAGACGACGATCGAACTCAGCTCGGGCAAGCCGAGCTTCGACGTCGTCCACCTCAGCTACCACGTCCAGAAGCGCCAGTTCGAAAAGGGCGGCTGGCTTGCCGATATCAGCGGCTTCGTCAAGGATCCGTCGCTGACCGACCCGTCGCTGGTCGAGAGCGACTTTGCCGAAGCCGGCCTTCAGTTCGCCAAGGATTCGCAAGGCGTGCTGCGCTCGCTTCCCTTCTCGGTGGACTACTGGATCGTCTACTGGAACAAGGAACTCTTCGAGAAGAAGGGCCTCTCCTACCCCTCGACCTTCGATGAGATGGTCAGTGCCGCCGAGGCGCTGACGGACCCGTCGTCCAATACCTACGGCTTCGTCGCCCGCGGCCTCAAGAATGCCAACGTCCCCGTCTGGACGACCCTGCTGCTCGGCTATGGCTCGACGCCTCTC
Organism: Hyphomicrobiales bacterium; assembly: GCA_900471515.1. Classification (GTDB taxonomy): domain Bacteria; phylum Pseudomonadota; class Alphaproteobacteria; order Rhizobiales; family Rhizobiaceae; genus Rhizobium. The sequence goes on from UCFC01000002.1 coordinate 51,474, forward strand.
GGCCCGGACGGAAAGCTGCGCACGACCTCGGACGAAGCTGTCGAAGCGGCAAAACTCTATCAGCGGCTGATGACGAAGGCCGCACCGGTCGGCGTTTCCGGTTTCAACTGGGCGGAAGCGCAGTCGGCCTTCCTGCAGGGCAAGGTCGGCATGTGGCTCGACGGCGTCGGTTTTGCGCCGCCGATCGAGAACCCGGAAAAGTCGCGGGTTGTCGGCAAGGTCGGTTACGGCGTCATGCCGAAGGGGCCGAAGGCGCAGGCGGCCGCAACGACGGGCGACGGCATCGGCGTGACGGCGGCGAGCAAGAACAAGGAAGCAGCCTATCTCTTCTGCCAATGGGTCATTTCCCACGATATGGGCGCGCGGCTGCTGCAGGCAGGTGCCGGCGTTCCGTTCCGCAACTCGGTTCTCGAGGACCCCAAGGTTCGCGAAGGCGTTACCATGCCGAGCAGCTGGGTCGATGCCGTCGCCGGCTCGGCAAAGGTTTCGCAGCTCGCGCTGCCGGTCATCATCCCGGTTACAGAGTTCCGCGACATCTACGGCGTTGGCCTGACCAACATGATCGGCGGCGCCGATCCGGCAGCGGAACTGAAGGCGGCAACGGCGCAGTTCGAACCGGTACTGGCCCGAAGCGAGGGATAATGGCATCCGTGAGCATGGACACCGCGCGGTCTGAAGACACCGCACATGGAAGGAGCAAGCCTGGAAGGCTTGCTCCGAACTACTGGCCCTTCGTTGTCCCGGCGCTGGTCGTCATCGCCGCGGTCATCGTATTTCCCTGGGTGTTCACGCTCTGGATGAGCGTGAACAGCTGGACCCTGGGCCAGCCGGTGGTTTTTGCCGGCCTGGACAATTACACCCGGCTGCTGGTGGACATGCGCTTCTGGGAGTCCTTGTGGCACACTGCGCTCTATACGCTGCTTGCCGTCGTCGCCCCGCTGTTTTTGGGCACACTCGCCGCCCTGATCTTCGACGCGCAGTTTCCCTTCCGCGGATTGCTGCGCGGCGTCTTCGTCATGCCGATGATGGCGACACCCGTTGCCATCGCGCTCGTGTGGACCATGATGTTCCATCCGCAGCTCGGCGTGCTGAATTACCTTCTGTCGCTTGTCGGCATCGGGCCGCAGGAATGGATCTACAACCAGAAAAGCGTCATCCCCTCGCTCGTGCTCGTCGAGACCTGGCAGTGGACGCCGCTGATCATGCTCATCGTCCTGGGCGGGCTCGCCGCCGTTGCGCGCGAGCCCTATGAAAGTGCCGAAATCGACGGGGCAAACGCCTGGCAGAAGTTCCGCTACCTGACCCTGCCGATGATCGCGCCCTTCCTGATGATCGGCGTCATCATCAGAAGCATCGATGCGGTGAAAAGCTTCGACATCATCTACGCGATGACGCAGGGCGGCCCCGGCACGGCGTCTGAAACGATCAACATCTACCTCTACAACACGGCCTTTTCCTACTACGACATCGGCTATGGATCAGCGATGGCGGTTGTCTTCTTCATCATCATCGTCGCGCTTTCCTTCGTGCTGATGATGGTCCGGCAGCGCGCCAACTGGTCCGACACGGAGACACGCTGATGAAACGCAAGACGATCGACCGTCTCGGGCTGCTGTTTGTCGCCCTCGTCATGGTCTCCCCGGTCATCCTGTTTTTCCTCTGGATGATTTCGCTCTCGCTCAAGTATGAAATCGACAACGGCGCCTATCCGCCGATCTTCATTCCCGAGCGTTTCGCATGGTCGAATTATATGAAGGTGTTCGAGGAGAACAATTTCTTCCTCTATTTCTGGAACTCGATCCTCGTGACCGGCGGCGCAACCCTGCTTGCGCTGCTGATCGGCGTGCCCGCCGGCTACGGCATCGCGCGGCTGAAGGCCGAACGCTCTGCCATGGTCATCATGATCGCGCGCATGACACCCGGCCTGTCCTTCCTCATTCCCCTGTTCCTGCTGTTCCAGTGGCTCAACCTTCTCGGCACGCTCTGGCCGCAGATCATCATCCACCTCGTCGTGACCGTGCCGATCGTCGTCTGGATCATGATCGGCTATTTCGAGACGACGCCGATGGAGCTTGAGGAGGCAGCCAGCATCGACGGGGCGACGTCCTGGCAGGTGTTCCGTCTGGTGGCGCTGCCGATCGCCAGGCCCGGCATCGTCGTCGCCTTCATCCTCTCCGTTATCTTCTCCTGGAACAACTTCGTCTTCGGCATCGTGCTTGCGAGCCGCGAAACCAGAACCCTGCCCGTGGCCGTCTACAACATGCTGTCCTTCGAGCAGGTCAGCTGGGGGCCGCTCGCCGCAGCCGCGCTCATAGTCACCCTGCCCGTGCTGGTGCTGACGATGTTTGCGCAAAAACAGATCGTGGCCGGCCTGACGGCTGGTGCCGTCAAGGGCGGCTGACGCGGGCACTGGAAGGACCATCAACATGGCAAATGTGAATATTCGAAACGTCCAGAAGCGCTTTGGTGCCGTCAACGTCATCAGGGACATCAGCGTCGATATTGCCGACGGCGAATTCGTCGTGCTCGTCGGCCCGTCGGGCTGCGGCAAGTCCACCCTGCTGCGCATGATCGCCGGCCTTGAAGAAATGAGCGACGGCGAAATCCGGATCGGTACTCGTGACGTCAGCAACCTGCGGGCGCGCGACCGCGATATCGCGATGGTTTTCCAGAACTATGCGCTCTATCCGCATATGAGCGTCGCCGACAATATGGGCTTTGCCCTGAAGCTGAAGAAGGCCGATGCTTCGGAGATTTCCGAGCGTGTCAACAAGGCCGCCAACATTCTCGGCCTCGAAAAGCTGCTCGACCGCTATCCGAAGCAGCTTTCGGGCGGTCAGCGTCAGCGCGTGGCCATGGGCCGGGCGCTGGTGCGCGATCCGCAGGTCTTCCTGTTTGACGAACCGCTTTCCAATCTCGACGCCAAACTGCGCGTGCAGATGCGCGCCGAAATCAAATCGCTGCATCAGCGCATCAAGACCACCACGATCTATGTCACCCATGACCAGATCGAGGCAATGACAATGGCCGACAAGATCGTCGTTCTGCACGATGGCGTCATCGAACAGGTCGGCGCGCCGCTGGAACTCTATGACCGCCCCGCCAATCTCTTCGTCGCCGGCTTTATCGGCTCGCCCTCGATGAACTTCATCGACGGCAGGATCGAGGAGGGCGTGTTCCGCACGCAGAAGGGCCTCGTCCTGCCGCTGCCGGAAAACATCAAGAGCGCACCGCCCGCAGGTGAGCTCGTCTACGGCATCCGTCCCGAACATATCCGCGCCGGCCAGGGCGGAATTGCCGGCCGCGCCGAGATCGTCGAGGGAACCGGATCGGAAATCTTCGCCAAACTCGACTGCGGCGGCGAAGAGATTTCCTGCCTCTTCCGCGAACGGCTGGCGATTGCTTATGGCGACACCGTCTCGATCTCCATCGATCCGGCAAGTGTGCACCTGTTCGACAAGTCGACTGGCCGGCGCATTTGAACACGACTTTTCCCGATCCGGACCGCAGGCAGCGCCATGTGCTGTGCGTCGGCGCGGCCGTGCTCGACACGCTGTTTCGTGTCCGGACGATTCCGCAGGCGCCGGGCAAGGTCCTGCCTCATGAGATGCTGCAGGTGGCCGAGGGCATGGCGTCCAGCGCGGCCTATGCGATTGTCCGCCTCGGGGGCCTGGCAAGCCTGTGGGGCGCCGTCGGCGGCGATCAGGCCGGCCAGCAGATCCTGTCGGAACTGGAACAGGCCGGTATCGATGTCAGCGGCAGCGCACGGGTGGCCGGCGCCCGTTCGGCCGTTTCGACGATCCTCATCGACGACGATGGGGAAAGGCTGATCATCCCCTTCTACGATCCACGCCTGCATGAAGATGTCAGGACGGTCACGGCCGGCGATCTCGCGGCATTCGATGCCGTCATGGTCGACGTGCGCTGGCCGGCTCTCGCCCTCAAGGCCCTTCAGGCTGCACGGGCGGCGGGAAAGCCTGCCATCCTCGACGGAGATGTCGCTCCGCCTGATATGATCGACATGCTGGCGAAACATGCCGACCATATCATCTTTTCGGAGCCGGCCGCCTGCAGCCTTTCGCAGGTCGACGATCCGGCCGGCATGGTACCGTTCCTCAAAAGGCAATATCCGCAGGCATTGGTCGTCGTCACGGCCGGAGAGCGGGGCAGCTACTGGTGGAACGACGAAACGGCAGACGTCGCGCATGTGCCCGCATTTCGGGTCAGGACGGTCGATACGCTCGCGGCCGGGGACATTTTCCACGGCGCCTATGCGCTGGCGATCACGGAGGGATTGGCGACCGATGCCGCCATCCGGATGGCCTCTGCCGCCGCCGCATTGAAATGCAGCACCTTCGGCGGGAGGCTTGGCGCGCCGGAACGCGCCGCGGTCATGGCCCTCCTTGGCGAGGGAACGCATGGCCCGCTGGCGTCGGCCGGTACGATCGCCGGCCCACCCGGTTAGGCCGTCAGTTTTCGCTCACATAGGCAAGATAGCGCTTCTTGCTGGGCTGCAGGTGATCGACGCAGAGCTGTGCGAGGACCCAATTGTCCCTGCCCTTCAGCATCTCGATCATCAGCCGGTGATGCTCGTGCGAGATGCGCAGCGATTCCTTGCTGGACATGGAGTTGGCGCGCACCGGCAGGCTGAGGCGCATGTAAAGCTCGATCGACTGGACGAGATGGGAATTGCCGCAAGCGCTGAACAGCGTCAGGTGAAACTTGTCGTTCGTCTCGTGTACGCCGCGCAGGTAGCCGGATTCGACGTGCCGGCCGTGCTCCTCGTGCAGCGCCGTCAGCTCGGCGATCAATTCGTCGGGCGCGGGCAAGGGAATCCAGAGGGCGGCCTGACGCTGCAGCAACTCGCGCACGTCGTAGATTTCCTGCACCTGCCGCGGGGTCAGGGAGCGCACGGTCGCCCCCTTGTTGCGCTCGCGCACGACGATGCCCATCGTCTCCAGCTGGACGATCGCCTGGCGGGCGAAATGTCGGGTGACGTGGAAGCGCGCCAGCAGCGTATCTTCGGTGAGCCGCGTGCCGGGCGCCAGCCGCCCGAAGATGATGTCTTCCTCGAGCGCACGCGCGATGCTCAGATCGTCGTGTTCGATCTCGTCCTCTCTGATATCGTCAAGCGTCTGCATCCATAATCCTCCGGCGGCAAGCCATCTTATCGCGGTTTGTGTCGAGCGTCGAACCGGCTCAGCCGGTAGATGTCCTCGACCAGCGCCAGTGTCTTGATATTGTCGGCAGGCATCGTCTCCATCACCACACGGCCATCCAGCCCGTCGAGGAAATGGGCAATCGTTGCGTCATAGGCGCCTTGATAGACGGCATCCGCATCGAACTCTTCCTCGCGCTCGGCCCGGCCCCTGGCCGACAGACGGCTTCCATACAATTCCAGCGTCGCCTGCGTCCCGAATATCCGCAGATGATCGCGCGGCGCCGGCGGCGCGCCATGCACCGCCAGATTGGCGTTTACAGTGACGATTGCCCCGTCGTCCAGACGGCGCAGCACGACCGAAGCCACATCTTCTGCAACAATATCGTCATTGCTGCGTTCGAGCCGTGCGGCCACCACCTCCAGTTCGCCAAGCAGATAACGCAGCGTATCGAGATGATGGATCATCACCTCCATGACGAGCAGCCGCTGCTGCCCGCGGAAAAACGGCTGGCGGACGAGCGCCGGCCTGTTGCCCTCGGCATCGGCGATCATGCCGCTCGAGAAGAATTCGAACTGGACCTGCCTGATATCGCCGGCAATACCCTCCTCCAGCCACGCCTTCAGCCGGCGGTAATAGGCGCGAAACCGCCAGTTCTCGTGTACCATCAGGCGGATCGCTTCCGGCAGTTCCGCAACGAGCGCCGCCGCCTGATCGTAGTCCGGCGCCAGCGGCTTCTGGCAGAGAATATCGAGACCCCTTTGCGCCGCCAGCCGGACCAGCTCGACATGAACCTCACGCGGCGCGCAGATATCGACCGCATCGAGCGCTTCTTCCGCCAGCATCGCTTCTGCGCTCGCATAAGTCCTGGCAATGCCGAAGGCCCTGCTTCTGGCCGCGCGTGCCTGCGCGGCGGGATCGGCGATCGCCACGACCTCGGCGCGCGCCGACTGCTTCATCCAGGCAGGCAGGTGATATTCGCTGACCCAGCCGGCGCCGATAATTCCCACCCGCCTTCGTTTGATCTCTGCCATGACTGCTCCCGTCTCATTTTATCGATAATTTAAACGTCGCCAGTAGAAATGCCAATGCGTTGCAGCGACCAAAAAACGAAAATATGTCGAATTATTTTGGATTTTCTGCCGTTCGCCGCTTCAAGCGCAGCGACAGGCAAGAATGCCGACGCATCTTCTTTATTGACAATCCTGCATATCCCACTAGGCTTGAGCTCAATTTAAGGGATAAGGGAGAAACAATGTCGAGCGGTCTTCGTCGCAAGCTGACGAGTTACGGCGATCAGGGTTTTTCCCTTTTCCTCAGAAAGGCCTTCATCAAGGCGATGGGCTATTCGGATGACGCCCTCGATCGGCCGATCGTGGGCATTGCCAATACCTATAGCGATTTCAATCCGTGCCACGGCAATGTTCCACAGCTGATCGAAGCCGCCAAGCGCGGCGTCATGCTGGCCGGCGCCATGCCGATGGTCTTCCCGACCATGTCCATTCACGAGAGCTTTGCCTCGCCGACCTCGATGTACCTGCGCAATCTGATGGCGATGGAGACAGAGGAGATGATCCGCGCCCAGCCGATGGATGCCGTGATCCTGATCGGCGGCTGCGACAAGACGTTGCCGGCACAGATCATGGCGGCGGCCAGCAGCGAGATCCCGGCGATCTTCCTGCCGACCGGGCCGATGGCCGTCGGCCATCACAAGGGCGAAAGGCTGGGCGCCTGCACCGATTGCCGCCGTTTCTGGGGCCGCTTCCGCGCCGGCGAAATCGACGAGGCGGAAATTACCGACGTCAACAACAAGCTCGCAAGCTCGGTCGGCACCTGTACTGTCATGGGCACAGCCAGCACCATGGCCAACCTGACCGAGGTGATGGGGCTCTGCCTGCCGCGTGCCGGATCGGCACCTGCTGCCGAATCCGAACGGGTGCGGCTTGCCGAAGAGACCGGCCGCGTCGCCGCCGGGCTCGCCGCCAAGGAAGATGCGCCGACCGTGCGCGATATCCTCACACCCGCCGCCATCCGCAACGGCCTCGTTGCGCTGCAGGCAATGGGCGGCTCGACCAATGCCGTTGTCCATCTTGCCGCCATTACCGGGCGGCTCGGCCTTCGCCTCGACATGGCCGAGCTCGACAGGCTCGGCAAGATCATTCCGCTGCTTGTCGATCTGCAGCCCTCCGGCCGGCACTATATGGAGCAGTTCCACGAGGCCGGCGGCGTGCAGGCGCTCCTGAAGGCGGTGCGCCACGAGATCGACGGCAGTCAGCGGACGATCTACGGCAAGACGATCGGCGAGGTGATCGACGCGGCTCCCGATGAGCCCGGCCAGACCATCATCCGCACCGTGGAAAAGCCGCTGAAGCCGATCGGCACAATTGCCGTCCTCCACGGCAATCTGGCGCCGCGCGGCGCCGTCATCAAGCAATCGGCGGCATCGAAGGATCTGTTGCAGCATGAAGGGCGAGCGGTGGTCTTCGATTCCGTCGAGGACATGGCCCTGCGGATCGATAGCGACGACCTCGACGTCAGCCCGGACGACGTTCTCGTGCTGCGCAATGCCGGCCCCAGGGGCGCGCCGGGCATGCCGGAAGCCGGCTATCTGCCGATCCCGCGCAAGCTTGCACGGCAGGGCGTGAAGGACATGGTGCGCATCTCCGATGCCCGCATGAGCGGCACCGCCTTCGGCACGATCGTGCTGCATATTGCCCCGGAAGCAGCGGCGGGCGGACCGCTGGCGATCGTCAGAACTGGCGACCGAATTCGCCTCGACGTCCGGGAAAGGCGCATAGACCTTGCCATCGACCCGGCCGAATTCGACCGGCGCCTGGCCGAACTTGGAAAAGTACCGCCCGCCGGGCCGGCGCGCGGTTATGCCAAGCTCTATCATACGCGTGTGCTGCAGGCCGACGAAGGCGTCGATTTCGATTTCCTCCAGTATGAGGAGCTGGAAGGGAAATGAGCCTCGCGGACAATGAAGCGCCACTCTGCCTGCCGCGCCTGCCGCTGGCGCGTCTTCCCGCAAAGCCGCTGCCGCAGGGCACGATCGATACGCATTTCCATGTCTTCCGGTCGGGCGCGCCGCTCAACACGCCCCGCAGCTATACGCCCCGGATCGCGACGACCGCCGACTGGATTGCCTTTGCCGACAGGCTCGGCATCGCCAGGGGCGTCCTCGTGCAGCCGAGCGTCTACGGTCTTGACAACCGGGTTCTGATCGAGGCCCTGGCCGCCTTCCCGGAGCGCCTGCGCGGTATCGTCGTCATCGATCCCGAAACAGGCTTCGGCGAGATCGCCCGGCTGGATCTGCTCGGCGTGCGCGGCGTTCGCATCAACACCCGCAACAAGGGCGGCTTGCCGCTGGCGGCCGCCGAGAGGCTTGCCGCAGCGACCCGCGATTTCGGCTGGTCGCTGCAGCTTCAGGTCAGCCCGGACCAGATCGACGATCTTGCCGGCCGGCTGCCGTCTCTCGGCATCCGCTTCGTGATCGATCACCTGGGTTTCATACCGCTCGCCGACGGCGCATGGCGCCAGCACCTTCCGGCGCTGCAGCGGCTCGCCGATCATCCCGGCGGCTATATCAAGCTGACGGCTCCCTATCGGCTGACGCGTGAGCCCGGCTATGCCGGCTTTGCCGAAGTGGTGCGCGCGCTTGCGGTCAGCCATCCGGAAAAACTGCTCTGGGGCAGCGACTGGCCGCATACCGAGCTCTGGAACGACATGCCCGACGATGCCGACCTGATCGACGGCATGCAGGAGGCGATCGGCGAGGCCGCGCTTGCCCGCAGGATTTTTATCGAAAATGCCGAAACGCTGTTCTTCGGCCGCTGAGCGCGAAGGCGGCCGAAAAGATTGGCCAGCAATACCGGCAAAAGTAGCGAGATCATTGAATGCCACCTGTTTTGACGCTATATAGTGTCAGTAATAGCGGCATGGAGATGGATCATGGGCCTGGCACAATATGCAGATGACGGGCTGTTCGCCCCCCGCAAGATCGCCGATGCCTTCCGCACGACCAGCGAGGAGATTGCCCGCACCGCCGGTCTCGGCAAGGATGCGATCCAGCGCAAGGACCGACTGCGCTCGGACAAGACGCAGCGGCGGCTGCGCGAGATGATCGAGGTCGTCAACAAGGTCGAACCCCGCTTCGGATCGGCGCTGATGGCCTATGCCTGGTATCGTTCCGAACCCCTGTCGGGCTTTTCCGGCCAGACGGCGATGCAGCTCGTTCGCGACGGGCGGGCGGAGGAAGTGCTTGACTATATCGATGCGATCGATGCCGGCGTCCACGCCTGATCCCGGCCGATGCGCTACGAAGGAAAGCTCTATCGCGCGCTGAACCCGATCTATGCCCGCCAGCCGCTCTCCGGCCGCGGCGCGGAGCTTTATGGCGGTCGCTTCAATCCCAAGGGAATGCCGGCGCTCTATACGTCGCTCTCGGTACTGACGGCGCTCAGGGAGGCCAATCAGGTCGGCAGCCTGCAGCCGACGACACTCGTCTCCTACGAGGCCGATATCGAACGCGTCTTCGACACGAGGGACGAGAGCGCCCTCCAGGCGCTCGGCATCGATGCCGCGGCACTTGCCTCACCAGGCTGGCGCGATGAAATGAGGGCCAAGGGCGAAGCGAGGACGCAGGCTTTTGCCCGACACCTCGCATCCGAAGGCTATCACGGGCTGCTGGTCAGGAGTTTCGCGCCCGCAGCGAGAGCCGAAGATATCAATCTCGTCCTGTGGCGGTGGGGCGACAAGGCGCCCTGCCGGCTGACCTTGATCGACGACGAGGGCAGACTGTCCTGACCGTGCAAGCCATCAGCGCCGGCCATCATTGCCGGCGCTGATGGTCTTTCGCACCTCAGGCGGCGCGTACCTTGTTCGGCCGTGCCCATTCCGGCAGCCAGTCGCCATGGCTGGCGAGCAGTTCGTCGACCAGCGACCAGATCTGGTCGAGATCGAGTTCGGCGGCCGTATGCGGGTCCATCATCGCGGCATGATAGATATGTTCGGGATTTTCCGTCATCAGTGCCTGAACCGTCAGTTCCTGGACATTGATGTTGGTGCGGATCAGCGCCGTCAGCTGCGGCGGCAGCTCGCCGATGAAGGTCGGCTGGATGCCGGAGGCATCGACGAGGCAAGGCACTTCTGCGGCGCAATTGGCCGGCAGCGAAGTGATGCAGCCATTGTTGCGGACATTGCCGTAGATGACCGAGGGTTCGCCGGTCCAGACCGAATTGATGATCGAGGACGCATATTCCTTCGACGGCTTGACTTCGATCGTGTCGGCAGACCGATAGGTCTCCGCCTGCCCCTTCCAGCGGGCGATCTGTTCGATGCAGCGCTTCGGATATTCATCGAGCGGAATGCCGAACTTCTCGATCAGGTCCTCGCGGCCTTCCTTGATGAAGTAAGGCGTGTATTCGGCGAAATGCTCCGAGCTTTCGGTAACGAAATAGCCGAGACGCGTCAGCATCTCGTAGCGTACCTTGTTCGGGCAGCGCGGATTCCAGCCGGGCTTCGGCGCGCGGCCCTCGCGGTAGGCGCGCACCAGATCGGGATAAAGGTTCTTGTAGGAACCGTCCGGCTGGCGATGCTCGAACTTCAGGTAGAAGGCCATGTGGTTGATACCGGCCGAGCGGTAGCGGATCTCGTCATAGGGAATGTCGAGATCGTGGGCGAGTTCCATCGCCGTGCCCTGCACGGAATGGCAGAGGCCGACCTGTTTGATATCAGGGTATTTCTCGGCAATCGCCCAGGTATTGATCGCCATCGGGTTGACGTATTGCAGCATGATGGCGTTCGGGCAGACGGCGCGCATATCCTCGCAGATCTTCCAGAGATGCGGCACGGTTCTGAGGCCGCGCATGATGCCGCCGACGCCGAGCGTATCGGCAATGGTCTGGCGCAGGCCGTATTTCTTCGGCACTTCGAAATCGGTCACGGTGCAGGGCTCGTAGCCGCCGATCTGGAAGGCGACGACGACGAAATCGGCGCCCGAGAGCGCCTTGCGCTGATCGGAATAGGTCTCCGCCTTCGCCTTCACACCGAGCGTCGAAATCAGCTTGTTGACGACGATGGCGCTTTCTTCCAGCCGCTGCGGATTGATGTCCATGAGCGCGATCGTGGCCCCCGACAGCGCCGGACGCTGCAGGATATCGCCGACGATATTCTTCATGAAAACGGTGGAGCCAGCTCCGATGAACGCTATTCTGGGATTTGCCATATGAACCTCCGGCATTCTGAAATCAGGCTACCTCGAAAGCGGCTTTGACGAGCCGTTCGGTGTAGGGTGTCTTGGGATTGGAAAGGACTTCGTTGACAGGTCCCTCTTCCATGATCTTGCCGTGCTGCATGACGATGACACGGTGGCAGAGGGCACGCACGACTTTCAGGTCGTGCGAGATGAAAAGGTAGCTCAGACCCCGCTCGTCCTGCAGCTTGCGCAACAGCTCGATGATCTGCGCCTGGACGGAGAGATCGAGCGCCGAGGTCGGCTCGTCGAGCAGGATGAATTCCGGCTCCAGCGCAATCGCCCGGGCAATGGCGATGCGCTGGCGCTGGCCGCCGGAAAATTCATGCGGGAAGCGTGAGAGGATATTGCCGGGCATGCCGGCGGCGATCAGGGCCTCGCGCACACGGTCGAGACGTTCTGCCCTGGTGGCGCCGAGCTTGTTGACGATGAGCCCTTCCTCGATGATCTGGCCGATCGTCATGCGCGGATTGAGCGAGGCGAAGGGATCCTGGAAGACGACCTGCATACGCGAGCGCAGAGGCCGCATTTCCGCCCGCGACTTGCCGTGGATCGGCTGCCGGTCGAAATAGATCTCGCCATTGTCCGTATCGCTGAGCCTCAGCAGCGCCTGGCCGAAGGTGGTCTTGCCCGAACCGGATTCGCCGACGAGGCCGAGCGTCTCATGCCGCCTCAGCGTCAGATTGAGGCTGTCGACGGCGACCAGCTCGCGCAGCTCCGGCTTGAAGAAACCGCCGTGGCGCATCATGAAGGAAACGCGCACACCGCGCGCATCGAGAATGATATCCGACCCCTCGGGCAGCGGATTGGCCTGGCCGCGCGGCTCGGATGCGAGCAGATGCTTGGTGTAGGGGTGCTGCGGATTGGCGAAGAGCTGTTCGGTCACATTGTGCTCGCGCATCTCGCCATGCTGCATCACGTAAACATAGTCGGAGAATTTGCGCACCACCGTCAGGTCATGGGTGATGAGGATCACCGCCATCCGCAATTCTTTCTGCAGGTTGCGGATGAGATTGAGGATCTGTGCCTGGACGGTGACGTCGAGCGCCGTCGTCGGTTCGTCGGCGATCAGCACATCGGGATCGTTGGCGAGCGCCATGGCGATCATGACGCGCTGGCGCTGGCCGCCGGAAAGCTGATGCGGGTATTGGCGCAACCGCGCCTCAGGATCGGGGATCTGCACCTGATTCAGCAGTTCCAGCGCCCGTGCCTCGGCCTGCCTGCGGCTCATCTTGCGATGAACCCGGATCGCCTCGACGATCTGGCTGCCGATCGTGTAGATCGGGTTCAGCGAGCTCATCGGCTCCTGGAAGATCATCGAGATGCGGTCGCCGCGCAGCCTGCGGCGGGCTTTCTCGGAAAATTTCAGGATATTGGCGCCATCATATTCGACGCTCGAGCGCGGCGAGATGACCGCGCGCTTGGAAAGCAGGCCCATGACGGTGCGCGCCGTCACGGATTTTCCGGAGCCGGACTCCCCGACAATGGCGATCGTTTCGCCGCGATAGAGCTGGAAGGAAATATCCTTCACGGCTTCGACGGTGCCGTGCTCGACCTTGAAGTTCACGCCGATATTGCGCGCATCGATAACAGGGCTTTCCGTGCGGCTATCGTGATCGTGACGGACGGGCGGGGCGAAGGAACTGACGAGAGCGAGAGCCATCTTCATCACCTCAATAGGGATCGACCGCATCGCGCAGACCGTCGCCCAACGCATTGAAGGCGAAGACGGTGATCAGCACGAAGGCGACGGGAGCGAGAATCCAGGGATAGGTTCCGATGACCGAATAGTTGGCCGTATCCTGCAGCATCAGCCCCCAGGAAATCAGCGGCGGCTTTACGGCAAAACCCAGGAAACCAAGGAAGGATTCAAGCAATACGACGCTTGGAATATGGATGGTGACGGCTACGATCACATGGCTCATCACATTCGGAAAGATGTGCTGGAAGATGATGCGCCGGTCGGTGGCACCGACCGCCATTGCCGCCCGCACATATTCGATACGCGCCAGCGCCAGCGTCTTGCCGCGCACCTCGCGCGACATCTGCGCCCAGCCGAGCGCGGACATGACGAAGATCACGAAGGCGAGGAAGACATTGGTTGGCGCCGTGATCGGGATCAGCGAGGTCAGCGCGAGATAGAGCGGCAGCTGCGGGAAGGCGAGCACCAGTTCGACGAAACGCTGCACCCAGATATCGAAAGTGCCGCCGTAATAGCCTGAGACCATGCCGACCGTGGTGCCGACGACGGTGACGATGAAGACCACCGTCAGCGCGATCATCAAGGAGATGCGCGAGCCGATGATGGCACGCGAGAGCACATCACGTCCAAACTTGTCGGTGCCGAGGAAATGCACCGGCTGACCATCGGCCGAACCGAAGAAATGGCGATTGGCGGGGATGAGGCCGAGCAGATTGTAATCGGCACCCTTGACGAAGAAGCCGAGCAGGCGCGGATTGTCATAATCCAGGCCGACGATCGGCTGGAAGGTGACGGGATCAAGCTCTTCGGAATCGGCCAGCGCATAGACGCGCGGCCAGACGAGATTGCCTTCCTTGTCGTGGATGCTGACGAGCTGCGGCGGCGCGAAGCCGACATCGGTCGCCTTCGGGTCCATCGGCGCGAAGAAATCGGCAAAAAGCGCCATAATGATCAGGAGGCCGACGAGGATCAGGCCGATCATGCCGGTCCAGGAGCGCCGCAACCGGCGCCAGACCAGCGCCATGTAGCTCTCATTGCCGTGGCCGGCGTTCTTGACCGTTTCCTCATGCGGCGGTGGCGGCGTGGAAGAGTCGAAGGCAAACATATCAGGCTCCTCCATATTGACGGACCCGCGGATCGAGCATGGCAAGCAGCATGTCGGCGATGATATTGCCGACGATCAGCGTCGCCGAGAGCACCAGCATGAAGGTCGCGGTGACATAGACATCGCCGATCGCCATGGAGCCGACGATGGCCGGACCGACGGTCGGCAGGGTGAAGATGATTGCGGTCTCGATCTCGCCCGTCAGCATGTAGGGAAGCACGACACCCTGATACATGACGAGCGGATGCAGCGCGTTCGGCACGGCATGGCGCATGACGACCGCGCCGCCCGAAAGACCCTTGGCGCGCGCCGTCTCGACATATTGAGCGTTCAGCGTATCCAGCAGATTGCCGCGCATCACCCGCATGTTGTAGGCGAGCCCGCCGAAGGTGGCGATCGCGACGACCGGCCAGACGTGGCTGACGAGATCCATGAATTTCGCCCAGGACCACGGCGCCCCGCCATATTGCGGCGAGAAGAAACTGCCGATTTCCGTGACGTTGAACTGGAAGACCAGCAGATAGACGATGATCAGCGCCATGAGGAAGCGCGGCACCGTCATGCCCAGAAACGAGATGCCGGATAGGAGGCTGTCGATCCAGCTATATTGGCGGGTGGCCGCCCAGATGCCGAAGGTAATGCCGAGAATGGATGCGAAGATGTGGCAGACCAGCGCCAGAGCCAGCGTGCGCGGCAGGCGCTCGCCGACCACATCGGCCACCGGCTTGTTGTAATACATGCTGTAGCCGAAATCGCCTTCGGTCACGATGCCCTTGATCCAGTTGACGTACTGGACAACGAGCGGCTTATCGAGGCCATGCTCGACACGGTAGGCCTCAGCCTGCGCATCGGCCTGGGCAAAGGAGGCTCCGCCCTGATTGATCAGCTGTGAACGGATATAGTCTGCATAATCTCCGGGCGGTGCCTGGATGATGGCAAAGGTTACTACGCTCAGGATGAAGAGGACGGGGATCGCCGAGGCGATGCGCATGAGCAGGAATCGTAACATCGGACGGTTCGCTTCTCCTTGCCGTCAGCCGCTCGTCTCCAGCGCGGCCGGCTTGTTGGTTCTGACCGGCCGCGCGCATCACGCGCGGCCGGAATTTCTTCTTTCGGGAGGGAGCTAGTTAATCGGACCCTTGTCGCCGGGCTTGCCGGGCAACTGACCGGGGAAGAGTTCGTACTTGCCCTGCTTGTCGGCGGCCACCCACAGGCGTTCGCGGATGACGGAGTCTTCGGCCCAGTTGAACATCATGATCGGCGTGCCCTCAGGGATGTTCGAGAAGCGCTTGTTGATGATCAGCGCGCCCGGATATTCCGTCAGACCGACGGTGTCGACATGCTCCGTCGCCGTCTTCTGGTACTGTTTCATCAGCGCTACACGTTCATCATTGTCCTGGCTGGCGCGGAACTTGTTGACGATGTCGGCAAGTTCCTTCTCGTAGGGCATGAGATCGAGCTGGTCATCCTTGCCGGCGCGGTGATGCCAGCTGGTGCGCGGACCGACGGCGGCAAGCTGCTCGGTATTCTGCACCACGGAGGCAAGTTCCGATGCGTTGCGCTGGATCAGCCAGTCGAACTGGCCGGCATAATGCGCATTATCGCGCTTCGGTCCGTCGAGGGCATTGATGATGACCTTGAGCCCAAGCTTTTCCATCTGGCCGACGACGCCTTCGGCCAGGCTCTTGTCGGTGGCGTAGCCGTTGTTGACGAGAAGCACGATCTCGACATCCTTGCCGCCTTCGGTTCCGGCCGGGAAGTTCACGAAGCCGTCGCCATCCGTATCCTTCAGGCCCACCTTGGCAAGCAGCGCCTTGGCACCCTTGAGATCGAAGGGATAATAGACGGTCGAGTTGCGATCGTAGAAGCTGGTGCCCGAAGACAGGCCGCCGGCATAGATCGCCGTGAACGGACCCTTGACGAGGGAATCGCCGATCGCCTTGCGGTCGATCGCCATGGTCACGGCCTTGCGGAAGTCCTCGTTGCGGTTGAGTTCGCGGATCGCCTGGCCGCGGGCGTCGGGATCACCCCAGCCGTTGGCCGAGAGATTCATGCGCAGGTTATAGCCGATGAGACGCGGGCCGAAGGCAAGACGCGCCGGAGCGGTCTTTTCGGCGGCACGCTTCAGCGAGGCGACGAAATTTTCCGGCTGCTCGAGATTCGAGAAGTCGGCCGAGCCGGCAACGGCCTGCACGTCGCGGTCGGCCCAGGTCGAGAGCTTGTACTGCAGCTCGTTGAGGTAAGGCAGCTGGTTGCCCTTCTCGTCGACCTTCCAGTAATAGGGATTGCGGCGCATGACGATGATATCGTCAGGCCGGTATTCGACCGGCACCCAGGCGCCCATGACCGGCATGTTCATGAATTCCGGCGGGAAGGCGTTCTTGAACTGGTCGTAAGTGTTCTTCGAATATTTCGGATGCTGCGGCTTCAAAATATGCGAGGGACCGGGGCAGAAGTTCGGGTAGGCCATCGTATAGAGGTATTGCTTGGGGAAGGCTTCCTTGAAGGTCCATTCGACGGTGTAGTCATCGATCTTCGTGAGCGTCGTGC
This sequence comes from Hyphomicrobiales bacterium, assembly GCA_900471515.1. GTDB lineage: Bacteria > Pseudomonadota > Alphaproteobacteria > Rhizobiales > Rhizobiaceae > Rhizobium. The sequence continues at coordinate 68,243 of UCFC01000002.1, forward strand.
CTTCACCGAAAGCTTCCGGCGATGCGCCGCCGCCAAGCGGCGACACGTTCGGATCGATAACCTCGTCTTCCCAATAGAACATGACGTCGTCGGCATTGAACGGCGCGCCGTCGGACCATTTAGCCCCTTCGATCAGATGCATGGTGAGCTTGTGGCCGTCCTGCGACCACTCCCAGCCCTTGGCGAGGTTCGGCAACGGCTCGGTATCCTTGGCTTCCACCTGGAAGAGCGGCGCAGTGCGCGTCAGGCATTCGGAGAGGCCGATATCGATGCCGCCCCAGCCCTGCGTCTGGCCGGCGCCGTAATTCCAGCCTTCCGGCCGGCCGCCGATGACATGGCGCATCACGTCACCATAGACGCCGGTGCCGTCAGGCATGTTACCGGTCTTGAAGACCAGCGGCTCCTTCGGCAGGCGATCCTTGACCGGCGGCAGCTTGCCGCTGTCGACGAAATTCTTCGTCACCCAGTCCGGCTCGTGATATTCCGGCAGCGCCTTGAACTCCAGGATGGAGTCGCGCGACACATATTTGATCTTGCCTTCCGCCGGGAATGCCGGCGGGGCCGGCGGCACCGTCGGCTCGGATGCATGGGCATTCAGGGCCGCGACTGAAGCGCCAAGCGCCAATCCCGCCAGGATGCCGATTTTACGGAAATTCGTCATCGTCTCTCCCTCTTGTTCCGGAGCGCTCGCACGCGTCTCCGCTTCTCCTCAAACATGATGACGGAAGCTCGAGTGCGACGGCCTTCCTCCCGAAGACCGCCGCAGCCTCCTTCACCTGATCTAGACGGCCTGCTTCAGCGCCGCCTTTTCGACGCGAAGCTCCTCAATGGAGCGGACATGGCGGCGTGCTGCCCCTTCCCACTCCCTCGTCTTCACCTTGGCGTTCGCCAGCCGCTCCTTCGCGGCCGGGACGGCATGCGCATATTGCGGCAGCCAGCGGGCCTGGGCGACGACCATCTCATCGACCATCTGCCACACCTCTTCCGGCGTCGAGACGGCTCCGACAAGCGGATCGTGCAACACGGCGAGCTTCAGGAGATCGATATCGCCCGCGATAGCGGCATGAACCGACATGCGCTGGACATTGATCGACGAAATGCAGGTTGCCGCGCAGGCTTCCGGGATGGTGATGCCGGAGACCATGTTGATGCCGAAGCGATCGACGAAGCCGGGCGACTCGATGATCGCGTCCGACGGCAGGTTGGTGATGACGCCGGTATTCTTGACGTTGAAGTGACCGCGATAGACGCGACCGGTCTCGAGCGCCTCAAGGATATGGCTTGCGTGTTCGTTGGAGCGCTTGGCCGGATCGATCGGCTTTTCGGCAGAGGCAAGGAACTGCGGGAATTCCGTTTCGAACCAGTTGCGGGTCTCGGTCGAGTGGCGCAGATAACCGCCGGTCTCGCCGTGGATCCAGTCGGACATATCGATCCAGCGGGTAATTTCCTCCGGCCGTTTGCGGTACCAGGGCAGGTATTCCGAGAGATGGCCGTTGCTTTCGGTCGAATAGACGCCGAAGCGCTTCAGGACGTCGATGCGCAGCTTCTCCTGCTGCGAATAGACCGGATGCGCCTCGAAGGCGGCAACCAGCTCGTCCTTGCCGATCTTGCGGCCGTTCAGGCGCAGATCGACGAACCAGGTCTGGTGGTTGATGCCGGAGCAGACATAGTCGAGTTCGCTCTGCGACCTGGCGCCGAGCACTTCGGCGATCTGTTCTGCACCGTGCTGGACGCCATGGCAGAGGCCGACCGTATCGACCTTGCCATATTCGATGGCGGCCCAGGTGTTCATCGCCATCGGGTTGGCATAGTTCAGGAACTTTGCCCCCGGTGCCGCCACCTCGCGGATATCCTTGCAGAAATCGAGGATGACCGGAATGTTGCGCTGGCCGTAGAGAATGCCGCCGGCGCAGATCGTATCGCCGACGCACTGGTCGATGCCGTATTTCAGGGGAATCCGGATATCGTCGGCATAGGCTTCCAGCCCGCCGACGCGCACGCAGCTGATGACGTAACGTGCCCCTTCGAGCGCCTTGCGCCGGTCCGTCGTTGCCGTCACCCTGGTCGGCAGCCTGTTTGCCTCGACGATCTTGTCGAGAATGGCCTTGATCATCTGAAGGTTATGTTCGCTGAGGTCGGTCAGCGCGAATTCGATATCCTTGAATTCCGGCACGCAGAGAATGTCCGTGAACAGCTTCTTGGTGAAGCCGACGCTGCCTGCCCCGATAATAGCGATTTTGAAACTCATATCCTTCACCTCGATCCGATCAAATGCTAGGGAGAAAGACAGCAAAGGAGGGCCGGGCGCCATGCTTGCGCATGTCGTCCAAAAATACCGGAAATGGTGCCTGTATTCCTCCCGGCCGTTCTTTCGACCGCGATCTCTTCCTCTTGTGAGAGGGGATTATGCGCATATTCGGCAGAGCGGCCAGAGAAGGATTATGCTTTCGAGGGTAATTTTGTGCTGCAGGATTTGATCGCCAACGGCCAGTCGATGAGGACGGTTTCGCTGCCGCGCGGCCGCCAGCGACTGCACGCCATGCCGACAAGCGCCGGCTATGAGGTGCGCGAAGACGAAACCTATGACTGGGACGGCCGGAAGCGCGGCCAGACACCGTTCACGGTGCTGCAGCACACGATCAGCGGCACCGGCCGCTTGCGCTACCAGAACCGCAACTACAAGCTCCAGAGCGGCGATACGATGATGGTGCTCGTGCCGCATAACCACCGCTACTGGCTGGAAAAGGGCGAGCGCTGGGAATATTTCTGGATCTCGATGAACGGCGAGGAGACGCTGCGCATCCACAAGATGGTGCTGGCGCTCGCCGGTCCGGTTCTGAAACTGCAGCAGTCGACCATCGATCATCTGGCCGATTGCAGCCTGCGCCTTGTCAAGGGCGCAAACACCCCCGGCTCGGCCTCGGCAATCGCCTATGAAGCCGCCATGGCGCTCTACGACGACATTTTCGGCTCACCCGCCTTCATGGCCGAGCAGAGCGCCATGCAGCCGGTGATCGACCATATCAACGCCAATCTGGAAAAACCGCTGCCGGTCAGCGAGCTTGCGGCGATCGTCGGCCTCAGCCGCGCCCATTTCTCCCGCAGCTTCGCCGAAAGCGAAGGCGTGCCGCCGGCCGAATATGTGCTGCAGCAACGCCTGCAGCGCGCCGCCAAGCTCCTGACCAAGGCGGATTTCCTGCCGGTCAAGGAAGTCTCGATCATGTGCGGCTTCGAGGATGCCAACTATTTCGCCAAGGTTTTTCGGCGTGTCTACGGCATCACGCCGACGGAGTTCCGGACGACGGGCATGTATGCGAGCATCGGCCGTAGCCGGTGAAAGAGCGGTCAAGATGGAACGTAGCCAGATAGCCGCTCGCATGGGAAATGCCTGGCGAAGTCGCGAATCGCCAAAGGCCTAATCACGGATCGCTCGGAACATCACAATACTTTGAATATTCCTTTTGCGCTTTGAAATTCACCGTTCAGTTTCACGACAACCCAATAATCAGGCTGACGATCGGTGCCTAACTGTGCGTGCGCTATTACCGACAAGAACCCATCAGCTTCCGCAGAAGCAGGATCAATTTCTACTTTTATTTGCTGAACTATATCACTACCATATTCATTCCTTGATATGTATACCTCAATTTCTCTCTCACTGAACCCACGGCCTATGAGTTTGAAAGGCTTGTCAACTCCCCAAAAAGCAACCACTGGCCGCTCACTCAATCGCTCGATCTCAACTTTAACGATATCCTCTGACATTTGTACCTCCGGGATCTATCCCCAATTGTGGATTAGTCGTTGTCACCTGATCTGCGGGGTATGAATCCACCTGATCTCGACATTACGCCGCCAGAGCGGGACAATGCGCCGCCCGACCTGGACATTCCGCCCCGTAGATCACTTGAAATTTCGGTCGAGAGCAGAATCTGTTCAAAGGTTCCTGTTTCGACATCGAGCCTCATCGAAAAGTCGCCCTTATCATAAGTCCAAACTCTCATATCTTTGGCGAGAGCTCCAATTTGGGAACCGAGACCTGTTCGGGCACTCGAACCAGGGGAGCGAGACAATCTTTCGTATTCGAAGTCGTTCGGGGCAGGATCGCCGGGATCTGCACCGGCGCCATGGACAACGAAGATTGCTGGCCGCCCCAGTTCGACGAAGGCACCCTCGAACGAGAATGCATAGATTCGCGCAAGATTCGCTCCCTTTGCAGCAAGCTGACTTCTCAGAAAATTGTTGTTTCCGACTTCGGGAGTGATTTCGGGGTCGTAAACGCTGCCTCTGAGGAGCAGATCGCTAAGTGGGCGCCCGAACAAATATACTGATGATATGCCAAGCAGGGTTTCATTGTCTGCCACGTCTGCCTCCATCTACCTGATTATTGACCAATGCCTGATCTCGACAGCAGAACCTTCTCGCGATAGCTCATCTTCGGAAGCCCCAGATAATCTATCGGCAGCAGGATCCGCCCGGAGTGAACATGGCTGCGGTGCTCGCCGCCTTTGAGGTGCCTGCCGGCGTGCAATTCGCCGATCGCCCTCTGACCGAAATTTCTGGCAATGATCCTGGCGAACCGGCCGCCGCTTTCCTCCCGATCGATTGCCAGCATCGTTTCGGCGACGTCGCCATAATCCAGAAAGTCGGGTGCGAGAGCCCAGAGGGTTTCTGCCAGATAGGTGCCGGCGATATCTCGTGCCTCAAGCAGCGCCTCGACGAATCCATCGGAGTTGCGGTCAAAAGCGCGGTCGAAAGCATCTTGCACGGACGCTTCGACAGAGGCATCGAACTCGGCAATATCCGCCAGATCTTCAACCGCCCGCGAAATCAGGCCGCGCGCCACCAGGCTCTCGTGGAAGATATCGACGATGATGTCGAATAGCGCGCCGGTAAGCGGTTGCGAGAGCTCGTGCTCGTCCTTCCAGCCATGAGCGAACTCTTCCATCGTCCTCTTGTTGTTTGCCGAGCGGATCTGGCGATGCGGCGAAAATTCCGAAAAGCGCGACAGGCGATTGGCGCGGTGAAGGTTGCCGCCTGTCTCCTCAAGAACATTGTCGATCACCGAGGGAAAATGCATGGCCGCGATCAGCGACACGCAGTCCGAAAATGCCTCCTGGAAGCCGAGATATTCCGGATATTCGGTTCCCGGCTCCGGCACACCCAGAACGCTGAAGATGATCGCGTGCCCCACTTCATGGGCCACAACATCGAAATCCAGGCTGAAGGGAAGGATGCGCCCGTCCTTCTCGAACTGGCTGCCGACTTCGAGAAAACCATAGCCGTACTGGGCATTGTTCCACTGCGGCAGGATGGAGATTTCCAGACGGTCGTAATGATCGCGAAAATGCCAGGTGAGCGGCTGGCCGAGATAACGCTCCCAGACATCCAGCGTGAACCGCACGCAGCCGAACACATGCGCGGCTTCGAAGCCGGGCGTGGAAGGCTGCAGATAGTCGAAATTGCCCCACGCGTCAGGAGAGGCCGGCTCGATGATCCTTCCCGTCCAGGGCGGCAGATACATATAGGGGGTTCCGAGAGGGCCGCGGTTCACACCGTAAGGATTGATCTTGCCGACCGGCTCCACGACGAACATGCGATCGTCGGCCGGACCAGCTTTCACGCTGCCCTGCGGCGACGACACTTCGACAATCTCGGGGCTTGACCGAGCATCTTCAAACGGAGGCTGCACAAAAAGTCTGAACCGGGTGCCCATCCGCTTCCCCCTCAATAGACTTTTCTGAATGCCAGTTTAAGTTGATCCTCGACGCTCGCGACATATTTAGCAAGTACTGAAATAGTACTAGTGGGCTGCCGCCGGCATGCGGGCGCTATTCGGACAGTTCAAGCAGTCTCGAATAGCGGGGATGATCGCGGATGGGATCGAGGTCGGAATCGTTCTTGAACCATAACCGCATCTCGATGCCGACTTGGGGCATCCAGACCTCGAGCAGGTCTATCGCCCGGTCGATTTCGCCAAGCAATGCATAGGTGCAGGCGGCATTGTACTGAATGTTGATGTCGTTGGGATCGGTCGCGAGCGCGCGCGCCAACCAGTCCAGCGCCATGTCGCGGATACCGAGAAAGGCCAGCGCCGTCGCGCCGAGGCATGCGACATTGGCATTTTCCGGATGCAGGTGCAGCTCTTCCTCCGCCTTTTTCAAGGCAATCCGAGCGTAGCTCCTGGCCTTGTCGATTTGCCCCAGCGAACGAAAGACGTTCACAAGCATGATCGGCGCACCATAATCGGCAGGCTTGATCTCCATCGCGCGCTGGAAATATGTCGCCGCCAGTTCGAACTGACCGTCGGTGACGCAGAATTCCGCATAGTACCTGTTGGCCTCGTGGCAATTGGCATCGAGCGACAAAGCCTGCACGAATGCTGAAACCGCCTCGGCGCGATTGCCGGCCACCGCCAGCGCGAACCCCTTGGCGGCATGCGCCTCGGCCAGATTGGGGTCGATAACAAGCGCCCTCGCCGCGTTGGCGAGAATATCCTCCACCGGAATTTCCGAGCCGAACTGGGACCGCAGGCGCGCGTCGCAAACCGCAATACCGGCATAGGCGCGGGCATAGTCCGGATCCAGTTCGATGGCCCTTGCGAAACTCTGCCTGGCCATCAGGTGGTTTGAGCGGGAGGCGATATGATAATATTCACGCCCCCTGAGGAAATGCGTGTAGGCTTCGACATTGCCTGTCGGCGCCTGCTCTATTGCCTTCTTTTCCTCCGGGAGCAGCTTGACCTTGAGTTGCTCGACGATCGCCTTCACGATCTCGTCCTGCATTTCGAAGATATCGGTGAGGTCGCGGTCGTAACGCGCGGCCCAGACATGGCCGTCGCTGGCCGCTTCGATCAATTCCGCATTGATCCTGACGTGATTGTCCACCTTGCGCACGCTGCCTTCCACGATATAGGCGACGCCGAGTTCGGCGGCGATGCGCTGCAGGTTCTCGCTGCGGCCCTTCCACGCGAAGACGGTGTTGCGGCTTAGCACGAACAGGCCCGAAACATTCGACAGATCGGTGATCAGGTCTTCGGTAATGCCGTCGCTGAAAAAATCCTGCTCGGGATCGTTGCTGATATTGGCGAATGGCAGGATGGCGACCGAAGGCTTGTTGACGGGTGCCTTTGTGTGACTACCCGTGACAGGCAGAGCCTCCTCTTTGGGGGCGACATTGCCCCAATCGGCAAAATAGACGTGAACCGGACGGGCAATGTTCTTGACGGTCACGGCGCCCTGGTCGGCGAAATCCAGATCGAGCTTGTTTGCAACTTCGTGGCGCACGGCTGCCGAACAGGCAATACCACCGGGCGCAGCGAGGGCCTGCAGCCGGACCGCGACATTGATGCCGTCCCCGTGAAAATCATCCGCATCAAAGACGATATCGCCCAGATTCAAGCCTATTCGGAACGCAAAATGCCTGTCCGCCGGGATTCCGGCATTGCGCTCCATCATGCCGCGCTGGATTTCGACCGCACAGCGGGCAGCACTCAGCACGCTCCCGAACTCGACGAGAAAACCGTCGCCCATGACCTTGATTATATGTCCGCCATGGGTCGCAACGGCGGGATCGAAGAGCTCGCGTCGATGCTGGCGAAGGGCATTGAGCGTATCTTCCTCGTTCGCCTCCAGGAGACGGCTGTAGCCCACCACATCGGCGGCAAGAATAGCCGCCAAACGACGTTCAACAAGCTCTGCGCACATGCCCGTCTCCCCAACGCGCTGGTGGCAATACTTCTCAATTCTAGCAGCAAGAAAGTAATGTTGCCGAACGATCGGTTGACTTACAACAAAAATCTCCCTCTGCCACCAAGGCGGCACCCGCCATCTTGCGGATTGCATCGTCTGGCTGAAAATTTTTCTTTGGGTACGCCTCACCCCAACATCTGCATCGAGCCCAGCCCCAGATTATCGTTCAGCAACGCGATCCCCATGCCGATCGCCACGATGGCGAGGCCGATCAGGAACAGGCGCCTGAGCGGTCGTATTTTTCAGCGATCAGGGAATCCCGCGCCGGCAGGTCTGCGAATACCTTCACCTGGAGGGTGATGCCGACGGTCAGAAACAGCATCGGCGCAATGTCGATGGCGCTCCAGTCATTGGGGTTGGAGACCCAGCGGCCGATGAAGTTCAGCGAGAAACCGAGAATGATCCCCGCCGCCGTCAGTGAGCCGTTGCGGAACGTTGCGTCGATCTTCTCATCTGGATCGGGCTGCGGCATCTCGCTTCTCCGGAAGACGTTTCCATAAAGAAAGTCAGAAGCGACCGGGATCGGCAAGTCTTCTGCATTCCGGGCAAGCGCGGCATGAAACCAGGCACGGCGACGATCTAGGAGGGCGGCACCTCGGCCCACTGCGAAAATGTCGCCGCCTGGCCGAAGTCCTGTCCTTCCGCGTTCCGCAGCTGCCAGACTATGCCGTCTTCCATCCAGAACCGGCTCCCCGATTTCGTGACCCGGACGCCGCGATAGCCCGCCATGAAACCGTTTCGTGCCACCGCGTCGAGCAAAGCCTGACGCTCCGACCGCTCGCCGGGGCCGGCGGACAATCGGGATTGCAGCTTTACGAACTCGCTCCAGCTATAGCCGAAACGCCTCTGCGCGGCACAATTGGCATAGACGAAGACGGGATCGGCAGCCGTGTTGTGTGCAAGCACGACAAACGGGGCATCGCCATAGAGCCATTCAGGCCCCCGGTCCCTCGGCAGAAGGTCTCTGCCGACAAGGCGCCGGAAGCTGCCGGTGAGAAGTTCGAAGAATTCGGGATCGTTCGGGTTCAACTGGCCGTTCAACTGCATCTCATGTCCTTCTTCGGTGCGCCGCTCCGCGGGCCTTGTTCCCATCTAGTCGGGGGATATGGCACCGGTGCGGCAAAGAAGCTTTCCTGCTGAAACGGGAGGCAAGGACAGGCAGCCCGATTGCGCCCGTTGCGACACGGGCTGCCGTCGTCCGTCAGAAATAGATCGACATGACCAGATCCTGGTCGAAATCGCCGAACCCCTTGCCGAAGAGGTTCATGCCGCCGGGATTGTCGGCGTTTTCGTCGATGCCGATACGGAAGCGGATCGAGTGATGGTCGGCGATACCGAGCGAGGCGATGGTCTGGGTCGAAACCATGGCGCCGTCGATCCACGTGCCGGTCTCGTCGATCGTCCAGGTCTTGAGCTTGCCGTATTGCGAGCCCGAGAGCTTCCACCAGGACGGCGAATACATGCCGCGGCGATCGCCGTAATCGCCGGGCGAGGTCCAGTGGCCCGCCTTGATGCCGTTGACCCATATCGAAATGTCGGAAGGCCAGTTGGCATTCGTGGCCGGCGTCTCGGAGCTCAGCTCGGCGGTGAATTCGACCTTGCGGATTTTCTTGCCCGTCACCTTGGCATTGTTCGGGAATTTGTACTCGACGTAACCGCGGGTAAACCAGAGCAATGCCGCCTGCATGCGCTGCGGATCGAGGAAGACCTCCTGCACGTCCAGCATGCCGATGACGTTGTTGACCGAACAGAGGCCGCAGGGCGCTTCCACGTCGAACTCGGTGAAGAGGCCGATCGGCATGCTGACGGTCACGACGTCCTCGCTAGCCTTGGTGCCGTTGGTATCGAAGCGGATGAGGATTTCGTCGTAGATGCTGGAGCAGACCTTCTGATTTCCCTTGGTCGCCTTCATCGTCTGCGTCTGGATGAGGCCCGCCTGCTCGAGCGATTTCAGGTTGGTTGCCGTCGTCGATTGCGGCAAGCGCATCTGCGCCGCGATGTCGTTGACATTCAGCGGCCCCTTCTGGCGCAGCAGGTTGAGGATTTCGATACGCGTCGGGGAACCGAGTGCCTGGACGACATCAACGTCCCTCATCGGATCGACGGTCAGAAGTTTCGTCTCCATACCTTGATACTGGTTCTCCAGTCTTTCTTGTTGGTTTCCGCTGATATCACGGCGTCATGTCCCATGTCGCCGCTCTTTTTCGGGGGCGCCGGCCCGCGCCTCGGGAGAGCTGTCGCGGACCGGCAGGGCCTTCTCACCTCGGCCCGGAAGCAAATCTCTCATGCGCCTATCCCTTGATGCCCGATGACAGCATCAGGGCCTGCGTTACCCGCTTCTGGAACAGGAGGTAGGCGACGGCGACCGGCATCGCGGCAAGGATCGCAACCGCCATATCGCGCGCATATTTGACGCCGAAGGCGTCCCTCGTCTGGGTGATGCCGACGGTGATCGTCATCATGTCGTCGGAGTTGGTGACGAGGAACGGCCAGAGGAAGGCGTTCCAGGCCATGATGTAGGTGATGATCGCAAGCGCGGTGGTAATGCCCCAGTTCAGCGGCAGATAGAGCTTGAACAGGATCTGGAATTCGCCGCAGCCGTCCAGCTTGGCAGCTTCGCGCAGCTCCTTCGGCACGGAATCGAAGAACTGCTTGTAGACGATGACGACGACCGGGACGATCAGCTGCGGCAGGACGATGCCGCCCCAGGTATTGATCAGGTTCAGCTTGTGCATCAGCACGAATTGCGAAATGACCAGCGCCTGCGACGGCACCATGAAGCTTGCCAGGATGATGCCGTAGAGAAGCCTGCGGCCGGGAAAGACGATCTGCGACAGCGCGTAGGCGCACATGACACTGATGAGGATGACGACAACAGTGACCGTCACCGACGTCACGATCGAGTTCAGGTACCAGGTCGACAGCTTCGTCTCGAAAAGCGCGTAATAATAGGCCGAGAAGTTGAGGACGTCGGGAATAAGCGTGGTCTTGTTGACCACATCCTGTTCCGGCTTGATGGATGTGACGATCGCCCAGTAGATCGGGAAAGCCCAGGTGCAGGCGATCACCAGCGTCAGGATAAGAAGCAGCGCGTTGCCGATTGTCTTGCCGGGCATCTCAGCGCTCCCTCACGCGCAGAAGCTGGTACTGCAGCACGGAAACGACGACGATGATCAGGAACAGGATCACCGCGACCGCGGAGCCGAGACCGCCGTGGTTCGAGCGGAAAGCCTCACGATAGACGAGCTGCAGGAGCACATAGGTGGAATTGAAGGGTCCGCCCTCGGTCAGAAGATAGACCTGGTCGAAGATCTTGAGCTGCAGGATGAGCTGCAACGTCAGCACCAGCGCCGTCACCGGCCAGATCAGCGGCCAGGTGATGCGCTTGAAACATTGCCAGCGCGTCGCGCCGTCGAGCATCGCCGCCTCGTAATAGTCGTTTGGAATGTTGCGCAGGCCGGCAATGAAGAGCAGCAGGTTGAAACCGTTGGTCCACCAGACAGTCACGAGCGCCACCATCGGCATGGCCCAGATCGGATCGCGAAAGACGCTGACGCGCGCGCCGGTGAAGGTTTCGATGATGAATTGCGCGATCCCGAATTGCTGGTCGAGAACCCATTTCCAGATCTGCGTGACGACGGAAACGGGAAGAATATAAGGGATGAAGAAGAGCACGAGAACCAGGCTCTGCATCCAGCCTTTCAGGCGCACGACCATCAGCGCAAGGCCAAGGCCGATCAGCGTGTTCGGGAGGACCGTCAGCACGACGAAATAGCCGGTGTTCCAGACCGAAGTGTAGAAGAGCTTCTGGTGGAAGAGCCTCACATAATTGTCGAAGCCCACCCATTGGCCTTCGCCGACAAGCGGGGCGTCGGTAAAGCTCAAGGCGAACATCTTGTAGACCGGATAGGCAAAGACGGTCGCATAGGCGATCAGGAACGGTGCGATCATGACGATCGCCGTCAGCGTCTTGCGTCGCTTTTCAGTGTTGACCACAGATCATCTCCCTGGACGAAGGACTGGCCGGAGGCGGGCTCCGGCCAGCGACTTCCTACTTCTGGCTTTCCAGCTCTTCGCGCATCTGGTCGATCGCATCTTCCGGATCGAGCTGACCGTTCAGTGCCGGAACGACGAAGTTCTGCGTTGCTTCGTAGATCGGGCCGGCAACACCCGCGAGCTTGGAGACCGGGTCGAAGACGGCGGTATCGGCAAGCTTCGCATAGGTGGCGTTCGGCTGCATCTCCTTGAACTCCTTGCTGTCTGTCACCGGCTTGTAGGCCGGGATGTGGCCGGCGCTTGCCCAGGAGATGCTGTGCTCGTTCATCCAGGCAATGATCTGCAGCACGGCCTTCAGCTTTTCAGGGGTGATCGGCTTGCTGTCGCTGTTCGGGACGGCGAAGGAATGCGAATCCGCCCAGGTGGCCTGCGTGCCCATCAGGTTCGGGATTTCGATGGCGCCCCATTCGAAGCCAAGCTCGCCCTTCTTTGCGAGGTCGGTCATCGTCGGCACTTCCCAGACGCCGTTGATATGCATCGCGGCCTTGCCCGAGGTGAAGAGCGCGATCGAGGCTTCATAGGAAATCAGTTTCGGCGAATAGCCCGAGGAAACCCAGTTCGCCATGGTCTTCAGCGCCTTCACGCCGGCATCGCCCGGCAGGATCTGGTCGCCGTCGATGAACTTGGCGCCCTGCTGGGAAAGCAGCGTGTAGAAGACGCGCCACATGGAGCCGCCTTCATCCGTATGCAGCGACAGCGGATATTCGACCTTGCCGGTCGCCTTGATCTTGTCGAGGGCGGCATTGAAATTGTCGAGACCGTCGAGACCTTTCGGCAGGCCGTCGTCGCCAAGCAGGCCGGCTTCCTTCAGGATGGTCTTGTTGTAATAAAGAACGATCGAGTGCACGTCGAAGGGAATGCCGTAGACCTTATTGTCGAAGGTCGCCTGTTTCCAGGCCGCATCGACATAGTTTTCCTTCTTGATGCCGGCGGCCGCCAGCTCCTCGTCCGTGAAAGGACGCAGGATGCCCGTCGGCACGGCCAGCGGATAGCGCGACATGTGATAGGTCATGATATCGGGCTGCTGACCGACGGCGGCTGACGTCTGCACCTTGGTGTAGAAGGGCACACCCCATTCAAGCGTCGTCGCGTTGATCTTGATGTCGGGATGCGTGTCGTTGAATTCCTTGATGAGGGCCTTCATGCGCACGCCGTCGCCGCCGCTGAGGAAATCCCACCAGGTAATGTCTGTCTGCGCGAATGCGGCGGCCGAGGGCAGCAAGGCAATGGCCGCCGAGACGGCAAGTTTTAAGATCTTTCTCACGTTTGTTCCTCCTCTAAGGCATAGGTTGAAATCACCCCGCTGCACGGGGCCGCTTCTGTCGCCAGCCTCCTCCAAAGGCTTGCGACCACGTCTCCTGCATTGCGTTCCGGTTTCCGGGGCGAACTTCCGGATTCCGGTCAATCAGCTGAGCCTTCTGCCTTCGGCATCGAAAGCCAGCATCTCAGGCACTCTCAGCGAGAGGCTGATCTTCTCCTTCGGCTGGGGCCTGCTTTCGCGGCACTCGACCGTCATTTCCGCATTGGTCGCGGTCAGCACGTGAAGATATCCGGTGCCGCCAAGCTCCTCGGTAAACTCGGCAGTGACAGGCAGTACCAGGCCTCCGTTGCCAGAACCAAGCCCGATATGTTCGGGCCTGACGCCGATATTGATGGCTGCGCCCTCGGCAACAGGCGTGCGCGTCGGCAGATCGAAAACCTGGCCCGGCGCGTCATCGAGCTCGATCCGTGCCGAACCCTGGCCGGCAACGATGACCTTGCCCTTCAGGAAGTTCATGCCCGGCGAGCCGATGAAGCCGGCAACGAACATGTTCTGCGGATTTCGATAGAGTTCCAGAGGTGCGCCGACCTGCTGGACGATGCCCTGCTTCAGCACGACGATCTTGTCGGCAAGCGTCATCGCCTCGACCTGGTCATGGGTGACGTAGACCATCGTCGCGCCGATCTGCCGGTGCAGGCGGGCGATCTCCATGCGCATTTTCACACGCAGCTCGGCATCCAGATTGGAGAGCGGCTCGTCGAACAGGAAAACCCGCGGCTCGCGCACGATGGCGCGGCCGATCGCCACGCGCTGGCGCTGGCCGCCGGAGAGCTGGCTCGGCTTGTGCTGGAGATAGTCGGTCAGGCGAAGGATATCGGCCGCCGCCTTCACCTTCTCCTGGATCTCCGCCTTCGGGCGCTTGGCGATCGAAAGGCTGAAAGCCATGTTTTCGAAAACGGAAAGATGCGGGTAGAGCGCATAGGACTGGAAGACCATGGCAACGCCGCGCTTCGACGCTTCCCTGTGCGTGACATCCTCGTTCTCGATGCTGATCTGCCCGCCGCTCGTTTCCTCGAGCCCTGCAATCATCCTCAGCAGGGTCGATTTTCCGCAGCCGGAAGGGCCGACGAAAACGGCAAACTCGCCCTGCTCGATCTCGATATCGACGCCGTGGATGACCGCAAACGACCCGAACGACTTCCTGACATCTTTCAGCTTGATTCCAGACATGTATCCTCCCGATAGGCAGGCCAGACGGGGCAGCCTCCTCCGCTGCCCCGATGGCAATCGGCTTACGCCGAAGCGACGGACAGCAGGACGAAATGATAGGATTTCGCCGGCAGCGATCCGGTGAGCCTGCCGTCGTCGGCAATCTGGAGGCCGGATCCTGCCTTCGGCACGATGCGGTTCTGGTCCTCGACGGAGTTGCGCGCCTTCAGGTCCTCTCCCGCCATCGTATGGTGCTGGAGGATCTTGGCGCCCTTGAAGCCCTGCAGGGCGACATCGAGATCGATCGCCTCGTCGAGGCTGCGGTTGATCGCAAAGAGCGCGATGCTCTTGCCGTCCTCCTGCAGCACGGCCGAAAGATCGAGATAGGGAACGTCCTGCGCCACATCGCAATCATAGGTCGGGCCGGCGGCCGAAACCGCAAGCGCGGTGCCGCGGCCGTATTTTGATGCGAACTGCAGCGGATAGTAGATCGACTGGCGCCAGGCCGGTCCGCCCGCCTTGGTCAGGATCGGGGCGATGACGTTGACGAGCTGTGCCATGCAGGCGATCTTGACGCGGTCGGAGCGGCGGATGAAGACGTTGATCAGCGAGGCGACGAAGATCGCGTCCTCGAGATTGTAAAGTTCTTCGAGCAGCGGCGGCGCTTCCGGCCAGTCCCAGTTCTTGTAACGCTGGTCGTCTTCCTTGCGGTCGTGATACCAGACGTTCCATTCGTCGAAGCAGATCTTGACGTCGCGCCTGGAGCGTTTCTTCGCCTTGATATAGTCGATGACGCCGCCGATCGTGACGATATAGCGGTCGAGCTCCATCGCCTTGGCATAGTAGTTCAGCGTGTCGTTTTCCTCGTTGCCGAAATATTTGTGCAGCGAGATGTAGTCGACGCTGTCGTAGCTCGCATCGAGAACCTGCGCCTCCCACTCGGGATAGGTCTTCATCTTGTCGTTGGACGAACCGCAGACGACGGTCTCGAGCGTCTTGTCGAAATATTTGAAAGCCTTGCTCACCTCGTTGGCAAGCAGGCCATATTCGGTTGCGGTCTTGTGGCCGACCTGCCAGGGACCGTCCATCTCGTTGCCGAGGCACCAGATACGAACATTGTGCGGGTCCTTGTAGCCATGCTTGGCGCGCAGGTCGCTCCAGTAGGTACCAGCAGGATGATTGCAATATTCAAGGAAATTGCGGGCGTCGTTGAGGCCGCGCGAACCGAGGTTCATCGCCAGCATCATCTCGGTCTTGGCGAGCTTCGACCAGTCGGCGAATTCGTTGACGCCCATCTGGTTGGTCTCGCGGGTCCGCCAGGCCAGGTCGAGACGCGTGGGGCGCTGGTCGCGCGGGCCGATGCCATCCTCCCAATGATAGGCCGAAACGAAATTGCCGCCGGGATAACGCACGATCGGCATGTCCAGATCGCGCACCATATCAAGAACATCGGTACGGAAACCGTTCTTATCAGCTTTTTCGTGACCCGGCTCATAAATGCCGGTGTAAACGGCACGCCCCATATGCTCCAGGAAGGAGCCATAGACACGCTTGTCGACGGTCGAGATCGTAAATTCCCTGTTGAGGGTCGCTTTAGCCCGCATGGATGTTCCTCGTTTATTGAATTTGATTTTCGGGCACGCTAATCTGTTCGATTTTATTAATCAAGTATTTTGTTTCATATCAAAAAATCAGTTTTAGTATGACGTCGGAAACTCGAAACCCCATGAAAAATCAGGCATCCCGGTCGCGGTTTCCCGTCGCGGCCCGGCCATAAAGCCCAGATTAACCAACCCATCTCCGGCGCGGGAACCAAACTCCGCCCTGCCGCGTTGTGGGGCTCGCACAGGAGGAGGAAACCAGATGCCAAACGAACAATGGAGCGAGCCGGTCGAAATCGAATTCGACAACGCCGGATCCCGGACCGTCAAAGGCCCGTTCGACGCCCTCATCTATCTTCACGACATGTGGCCGCGGCGCACGGGCGCGAAATTCGTCAAGGCAAGCAACGCCTGCAAGGGCGCCATCGAAGGACGCGTCAGCCTGGAAGCGGCAAGGGAGGATTTTCTGGCCGCAGCCGCAGAAGTGAATGTGAGCCGGCATTGAGGCCAAAAGGGCAGACGCCCGGGCAGCGTCCAGCCAGGTTTTTCGGAGGCAAACGCCATGCGCGCCTTATTGATATCACTCCTGTCCCTGGCGGCGGTAACGGTTGCGACCGGCCCAGCCGTGTCTGCCGACATGATCCAAGGCTATGAACGGCCGGCTGCCGTCAAACATCGGTCGAGGCCGGTTGTGCGCGCCCATTACGCCGAGCGCCGGCGTCTCGACTGCAGCGATATGATTGTCGAATATCGCTATATTCCGCGCACGGAAACCGTGACCGTGTGCTACCGCGTAAGGCGATAGACGTTTTTCGGACTGCCCTGACAGCCGAGCCGGCAGGAGGCGGCTTTCAGACCTGCCGCAATGCGCGCGCCAGGGCCTGAAGCTGCTTGAACCCGTCATAGCGCTTTGCATGAAGATCGGCGACCGCTCCTTCTGCGGGCAGATATGTCCGCTCGGCAGCGGAGAGCTTCGTCATTGCCGCGCGCATGTCCGAAAACAGTCCTCCGGCGACGGCGCCGAGAATGGCGGCGCCGAGCAGGACCGGCTCCTCGGCCTTCGTTGCGATCACCGCTTTTCCGCTCGCATCGGCAAGCATCTGGCGGACGAAATCATGCTGGCCGGCGCCGCCGCTGATGACGATGTTCTCGATGATGACGCCGGCATCCGCCTGCGTGTCGATGATCTGCCGGAGCCCATAGCCGATGCCGAAGAGACCTGCGACATAGAGCGAGACCAGGCTGTCGATATCCCGCTCCATGTCGAGACCGGCGATGACGGCCCGGGCATGGGGATCGGCAAAGGGCGCGCGGTTTCCAAGGAATTCCGGAACGACGTGCAGGCCGGCCGCGAGCTTGACGGCATCCGAAGAATGCGCCGCTTTTTGTGCGGCCATGTCGGCCAGAAGGACCGGCAGCGGAACGCCGTTGCGCTTCGACAAGTCCTTTGCCTCTGCAGCGGCAGGATGGAAAGACAGCAGCTGATCGATGGCGGCACCCGCCGCACTTTGCCCCCCCTCGTTCAGCCACATGCCCGGCACCATGGCCGAATAATAGGGACCCCAGACGCCCGGCACGAAAGCCGGCTGCGATGTCGATGTCATCGTGCAGGAGGAGGTGCCGAAAACATAGCCGAGATTGGCTTCGGGGCCGGCCCCGATGCCGACCGTTCCGATGCCGCCGGCATGGGCATCGATCAGGCCGGCCGCAACCGCCGTTCCGGGATCGAGGCCGAGTTCGCCGGCAGCCGCGGATGTGAGGCCGCGGCCAAGCGCGCTGCCGGGTTCGACGATCGCCTGCCCGATGCGGGCAAAACCCTCGTCTGCCAGCGCGCCGAGGCCGATCCGGTGGAAGTAGCTGGCGTCCCAGCGCTTCTCGTGGGCGAGATAGGTCCACTTGCAGGTTACGGTGCAGACGGAGCGCGACAGGTCGCCGGTCGCCCGCCAGGTCAGGAAGTCCGCAAGATCGAAGAATTGCCAGGCGGCATCGAAGACCTGCGGTCGGTTTTCCTTCAGCCAGAGCAGCTTTGGCGTTTCCATCTCGGGCGAGATACGCCCCCCGACATAGCGCAGCACGTCATGACCGAGCGCGTTGATGCGCTCCGCCTGCGGGACGGCGCGGTGGTCCATCCAGACGATGATATCCCGGTTCGGATCTTCCGAAGGGCCGACCGGCAGCGGCCTGCCGCCTTCGCCGAGCACGACGAGCGAGCAGGTGGCATCAAAACCCAGACCGGCGACCGAGGCCGGATCGATGCCGCTTGCGGCAACGACCTCGCGGACGGCGGCGCAGACTGCCGCCCAGATTTCGCTGCTCGACTGCTCGACGATCGAGCCCGCCTCGTGAAACAGCGTGATATCCCGCTTGGCCGATGCCAGCATCCGGCCATCGAGATCGAACAGGCCCGCACGGGCGCTGCCGGTCCCGACATCGACGCCGATGACATGTTTGGCACCCGCTGGTGGCGCGTGTGAAGTGTCGCTCATGGTCTCTCGATTCAAATCGGCAGTTTCAGGTTCTAGCGCATGTCCGTCTTCTTCAAATGACAGGCACGCTCTATCTCTTTGTTTTCACGCAATTGCACAGGCAAGACCGCTTCACGCTCCTGCCGGAATTGCTCTAGAGCAATCCGCAACCGGCCCTGTCAACCTCAGAGGTCGACGCTGTTCGGCAGGATCACAAGATCGCGGACGGTGACATTGCGCGGCCGCGACAGCATGAAGAGCACGGCATCGGCCACTTCCTTCGGCTGCATCAGGCTGCCATTGGCAAGCGCCTCTTCCATCTTGGCCTTCGGCCAGTCATCGAGGAGCGCGGTGACAACCGGCCCCGGAAGCACGGCGCCGACACGCACGCCATGCTGCGCAACCTGACGGCGGGTAGAATGGACGAAGGCCTGAACGGCAAATTTCGAGGCCGTATAGATCGGCTCCCAGACCACCGGCACGACGCCGGCAATCGAACTCGTAAACAGGATATCGCCGGACTTTTGCGCGATCATGTGCGGCAGCACCGCATGGACCGAGCGGAAGGCCGCATTGATATTGAGGTTCAGCATGCGGTCCCAGGCATCCGGATCACCTTCGGCGACCGGGCCGCCGATATAGGCGCCGGCATTGGCGTGGAAAATATCGAGCCGGCCGGCCAGTTCCAGGATGCGCGGCAGCATGCCGGAGACTTGCGGGCCGTCGAGAAGATCGACGACGAGCGGCAGGGCGCCATCGCCGATTTCCTTGCAGAGCGCCTCGAGCTTGTCCTTGGCACGGTCGACGAGCACGACGGTTGCGCCTTCGGCATGAAGCGTACGGGCGCATTCCAGGCCGATGCCGGACGCCGCACCGGTAACGGCGGCAACCTTGCCCTTCATGAGATCAGTCATGCGAATACTCCTTGAGAATGGGTAATCAGGCGCGGCCGTGGCTGACACGGGACCGGCGGGCAAGCGAATCGACGATGACGGCGATCGCGAGCACAGCGCCTGTGATCATGTAGCGAAGCGACGAGCTGAGGTTGAGAAGCGTCAGCCCGTTGGAAATCGCCTGGATGACGATGATGCCGAGCAGAGCGGAATAGGCGCTGCCGCGGCCGCCGAACAGGCTGGTGCCGCCGATGACCGCCGCCGCAATGGCGTTCAGGTTTACGTCGCCCGTGCCGGCCTGCTGGCTGGAGGAGGCAAGCCGCGAAGCCGAAAGAATGCCGCCGATCGTGGCAAGCGTCGAGCAGAGCACGAAGGCGCTCAAATAGATGCGGCGCACATTGATGCCGGCGCGGCGCGCAGCCTCGCGATTGCCGCCGACGGCAAACATCGAGCGGCCCCATTTGGTGCGGGTCAGCGCATAGTTCAGGACAACGGCGATGGCGACGAAGAGGCCGAACATCCACGGCACGCCGCGGCCGAGATTGAGATAATAGACGGCAAATTCCAGCGCCGCGGTAAGGACGATGGCCTTGACCGCCAGGGCACCGACCGGTGGCGAGGACAGGTTCGAGGCCTGTCGCCGGCCGCGCTTGCGCATTTCGTTGACGACGAGGATCAGGCCCGGAAGCAGCGCCAGCAGGTAGGACAGCCAGTCAGGCATGACGAGGATCTGGCCGAAACGGACGAGCGGCGAGGCATAGGGCAGATTGATGCTGCCTGTCGGCCCGAGAATATAGAGCTGCATGCCGAGCAGCGCGAGCAGGCCGGCAAGCGTGGCGACGAAACTCGGCATGCCGAGCCTGTTATACAGGACCGCATAGAGCGAGCCGACGATAATGCCGGCAACGATCGCAACCAGGATCGCGAGCGGGATTGGCCAGCCCATATTGACCCAGAGCACGCCGAGAATGGCGGAGGAAAGACCGCTCATCGAGCCGACCGAAAGGTCGATTTCACCCAGCATCAGCACGCAGACGATGCCGAGCGAGATGACGCCGACGGTGGCGCAGTCGAACAGCAGGTTGACGAGGTTGTTCGGCGCGAGAAACACCGGATTGAGCAGCGAAAAGACCGTGGAAATGACGATCAGGCCGACGAAAACCGGCAGCATGCCGAGATCGCCCGAGCGCACGCGGTCGAAGAAGGCCTTGACCATGCCCGTAACGTTGTCGTCGTGGCGCACGCGCTCGTCGCTGCGGTCGAGGGCCGCCGGCTGGGGGATCGTCTCTGACATCTTCTGGCTCATGCGGGCCTCCCGCTGGTTTCATGTGCGCCACCCGTCTTGCGCTCGATCCGCCGGGAGACGGCGTTTTCGGTGGCGCCGGTAATGGCGGCGACGAGTTCCTGGTTGGAAGAATCGGGCGTGAAGACGCCGTTGTTGCGCCCGAGGCGCAGCACGACGATACGGTCGGCAACGGCGCGCACGTCTTCCATATTGTGGCTGATGATGATGACGCCGAGGCCGCGTTCGCGCACGCGCTCGATCAGGTTCAGCACTTCCGCGGTCTGGGCCACGCCGAGGGCCGCGGTCGGCTCGTCGAGCATGATGATCTTCGGATCGAGCAGCAGCGAGCGGGCAATGGCGACGGTCTGGCGCTGGCCGCCCGAAAGCGATGCGATCGGCTCGCGCACCGAGGGGATGCGGGCGGCGAGCTCTCTCAAAAGCGTCCAGGCACGGACTTCCATGGCAACCTCGTCGAGGCTCCAGGGAGAAAGTTCATGGCCGAGGAAAAGGTTGGCGACGACATCGAGGTTTTCGCAGAGCGCGAGATCCTGAAAGACGGTGGCAATGCCGAGTTCCAGCGCCTTGCCGGGACTGTCGAGCGTGACGGTCTGGCCGCAGAATTCGATCGTTCCGGACGAGGGCTGATGCACGCCGGCCAATACCTTGATCAGCGTCGACTTGCCGGCGCCGTTGTCGCCGACCAGCGCCACGACTTCACCGGCCTTCACTTCGAGTTCGATATCGGTCAGCGCCGAAACCGCGCCGAAATTCTTGGAAATATTGCTCAACCGGAGGATCGTCTGGCCCTTCTCCGGCATATCCTTCACATCCCTGCTCATGGGGCAGTCCTTCTTGCCATGGGGACATCCGGCCGCCACAGGTGCGGCCGGAGTTCACTCAAGCGCGTTTAGTTGGTGATGCCAAGCTTCTTGCAGCCTTCGGCATATTCGCCGGTGCAGATCTGCTCGGGCGTCTGGATCTTCTTGTCGAAGATTTCGGCCTTGATGTTCTCGGCGGTCACGACGGCGGGGACGAAGAGCTGCGACGGCGTATTGTAGAGCGTCGTCTTGGCCTCCGGCTTTTCGCCCTTGATCATCTGCACGGCCACGTTGGCGGCGGCGGCGGCGACGATTTCGGACGGTTTCGAAATCGTGTTGTACTGGTCGCCGGAGATGATCAGCTGAAGGGCGGCGATCGTCGCGTCATTGCCGGTAACCGGCGGAACCGGCTTCACGCCGGCGGCCTTGAAGGCGGCGATCGCGCCGCCGGCCGTGCCGTCATTGGCGGCGACAACGCCCTTGATGTCGGCGCCGAAACGGGTGATCTGGCCGGCAGCCCATTCCTGCGCCTTCGGCGGCGCCCATTCCGGCGTGTCGTATTCGGCAAGCGTCTTGTAGGCGGATTCCTTCAGGCCGCGATGGATGCCGTCGCGGATCAGGCCCGCGGCCGCATCGGTCGGCGAGCCGTTGATCTCCAGCACGCCGGCGCCGTCAGCCACACCGGCGGCCTTCAGATGCTCGACCAGCGACTTGGCGATCGCATAGCCGATGCCTTCATTGTCGAAGGAGACGTAATAGTCGGCCGGCTTGTCCGGGATCGGGCGGTCATAGGCGATGACCTTCACGTTCTGGGACTGGGCGATTTCGACGAGGCCGGCCGCAGCCGCGGAATCGACGGGATCGAGAACGACGACCTTGGCGCCCTGGGCGATCACCGAGTTGAACTGCTGCTGCTGCAGCGAGGCATCGGCGTTGGCGTTCTGGTAGATCACCGTGCACTTCGGGCACAGCTTTTCCATCTCGGCCTTGAAGCCGGGGAAATCGTGCTGCTCATAGCGGGTGGATGCCTGGTCGGGCATCAGGAAAGCGACGGTCGCAGCTTCCTGAGCCGAGGCGGCACCGGCAAGACCCATGAAAACGGTCGCCGACGCCATAAGCAAATTGCGATAATTCATTTTCTCCTCCTTGGTGTGATTGAAACACAGGCCCAGGCATTGCCGAAAGCCGCTACGGTTCACCCGCTCGCCGCCACCCTCGCCGCCATGGAAACGACGAGCAAGGCGCCCCTGCGAAAGCACAGCCTCTCCGCAGCCTCTTGGAAATACCTCCCTGCACCGACTTTGCCAGTCGGCTTGTATCATCGATTGCGCAAGCTTGCTCAATCGATGAAGCATGAATTGCCACTTCTGCCGTTTGATGTCAAGTTACCCCAAACGGAGAAGGGCATTTTGAATCAGGTGAAGCAGACGAAGCGGACGACGATCTACGATCTGGCGGAGCTTGCCGGCACGTCGGCGAGTGCGGTCAGCGCCGTACTCAACGGCAACTGGAAGAAGCGCAGGATCAGTGCCCAGCTTGCCGAAAAGATCATGCGGATCGCCGGGGAACAGGGTTATGCGCTGAATATGCAGGCGAGCCTGCTGCGGCGCGAAAAGTCCCACATTATCGGCATGATCGTGCCGAAATACGACAACCGCTATTTCGGCTCGATCGTCGAAACCTTCGAAGACATGGCGCGTGCGCGCGGCCTGTTCCCGATCATCACCTGCACGCGCCGCGACCCCGAACTGGAGGTCGAGGCGGCCCGCACCATGCTCTCCTATCAGGTCGAATGCCTGATCGCGACGGGCGCGACCGATCCGGACCGGATCACCGAAATGTGCGCGGCGGCTGGTGTTCGCAGCCTCAATCTCGACCTGCCGGGCGCACTTGCCCCCTCCGTCATCTCCGACAATTTTGCCGGCGCGCGGGAACTGACGCGCCGCATCCTGAAAAACAGCGAGCAGAGGCTCGGCAGGATGGAACCGCTGCTCTTCATCGGCGGGCGCGGCAGCGACCACAACACGGCCGAACGTATCCGCGGTTTTCGCGCGGCCCATGCCGACCTCGGCGTCTCCGTGCACGAAGAGAATATCCTTGCCTGCGGCTATGCGCCGGAAAAGGCCGAAAAGGCGCTGGACGAACGCGCCCTTGGCGGCAATGCCCTGCCCAAGGGCATGTTCGTCAATTCGACGATCTCGCTCGAAGGCGTCATGCGCTGGATTCGCCGCTCCGGCCATCTGGACGACCGCAGCCTGGTGCTCGGCTGCTTCGACTGGGACCCGTTCGTCACCCTTCTCGGCAACGGCATCGAAATGGTGCGCCAGGATGTGCCGGGCATGCTCAACAAGGTCTTCGAACTCATCGAATCCGGAGCGAACAAGCCCGTGCTCATCCAGGTGCCGCCGCTCATTCCGCAAACGCAGGAGGCGTAAGCGCCTTATGCTCGTCGGGAGCCAGCCATTCTTCATCGTTTGAGCGTAAGCGCCGACTTTCGCAATACCCCTGTTTTAGGGATGTTGACGCCGGGAAAATCGCTTTCTATGGGAAACCGTCGACCCAGTGCGGCGGCAACAACAGGCGTCCGGCCATACGAGGTGGCCGGGCGCTTTTTTCATTGAGAAATCAAGCCTATTTCACCGCTTCGGGGGTGAAGCGGGCATAGAGCGCGTGGCGATTGCCGGGATAGACGAAGCGCACATGCGTGACCGGGCCTGATTTGTTCCAGGTGCGTCGTTCGACGACGAGGCAGGCGGTGGCTGCGGGGATGGAAAGCATGGCCCCCTCATCCTCCTCGACGCCGATCGCGAAGATCTTGTGCTCGGCAGCACTCCAGGGAACCTGGCTCAGGAGCCACGGGCCGGGCGCCGTCTCCTCGAAGCCCTCGTCGGCCGCCTCCGGGACGGTCTGGAGATTGATCAGGCGCTTTTCCAGGCAGAAGGGCTGCGATCCGGCATAGTGCGTGCAGACGATCTCGATCAGGCTGGAATTCTGCTGCAGGTCCAGCATCTGCCGATCCTGCGCCTGCGCCCTCCTGCGAACGCGCTTTGCGACCTTGTAGGAATAGGCGAGATTGAGGGACTGGACCTCTGCCTTGATATCGTGGATCTCGAGCACCGCGGATTGTGCCTGCGGCTGGATGACGAAGCTGCCGGATTTCTTCCGCCGCTCGATGAGCCCGGCCTTGACCAGCTGGGTCAGCGCCTTGTTCACCGTCATGCGCGAGCAGTCGTACTGCTTCGTCAGCTCCACTTCGAACGGGATGCGATAGCCCGGCGGCCATTCGCCCGAGACGATACGGCCCTCGATATCGCTGAGGATACGCTGGTGTAAGGTCGTTTCCTTGGGTTCATTCATCGTCACGCTCCGGCTCTTCTTCCGCTGTAACGCCTGGGAAGCGCGGAGGAAAGGCCGTCATGCCGCCAGCAACTCGCTCATGGCGGCGATGAAGCGCCGGTCGATCCGCTCACGCCGCAGATGGCGGCCGTTTTCAACCTGCTTGCGGCCAAGCGCCCAGACGCTATCGACCGCCACACCGCCGGCAAAGACCCAGTGATCGATAAGCCGGTCCTCGGAGAGATAGGGAACGGCGCTCTTGTCGAGCGAGAGGATGTCGGCATAGTTGCCCGCCACAAGGCCGGATGGCGCCTTCAGCGCCGCGCCGCCGCCGGCAAGCGCGTGATCGAAGAGGGCTTGGCCGGTGGAACCGCCGGTGGTGGCGATGACGTTGCGGGCGCGCAGCGCCAGACGCTCGGAATATTCGAGCTGGCGCAGCTCCTCGGAAATCGAGATCAGGATATTGGAATCGGAACCGATGCCGTAACGCCCGCCTTCCGACAGGAAGAGCGGCGCGGAAAACGTGCCGTCGCCGAGATTGGCTTCGGTAATCGGGCAGAGGCCGGCGATGGCACCGCTCCTCGCCGTCAGGCGCGTTTCGTCCTCGGTCATGTGGGTGGCGTGGATAAGGCACCAGCGCTCGTCGACCGGCGCATGGTCGAGCAGCCATTGCACGGGCCTTGCGCCGGACCAGGCGAGGCAATCCTCGACTTCCTTGACCTGTTCGGCGACATGGATGTGGATCGGGCGATCGCCGGCAAGCTCGATGGCGACGGACAATTCCTCCGGCGTGACGGCCCGCAGGCTATGCGGCGCGAGCCCGAGTTCGGCACCCGCGAGCCGGCCTGTCACCTGCCGGCAGCCTTCCCAGAGCTCAGCAAATCGGTCGGTGGAATTGATGAAACGGCGCTGTCCTTCGATGGGTGCTGCCCCGCCGAAGCCGGAATGGGCGTAGAACACCGGCAGCAGCGTCAATCCGATGCCGGCTTCCGCGCTGGCTGCGCCAATGCGCTCGGCCATTTCGGCGATATTGGCATAGGGGCTGCCGTCCTTGTCGTGATGCAGATAGTGGAACTCGCCAACGCGGCAAAAGCCGGCTTCCAGCATTTCCATATAGAGCTTGGCGGCCACCGCCTCCACATGGTCCGGCGTCATCGAGAGCGCAAACTTGTACATGACGGTACGCCAGCTCCAGAAACTGTCACTGGCCGGCCCGCGGACTTCGGCAAGCCCCGCCATCGCCCGCTGAAAGGCGTGGCTGTGAAGGTTCGGCATGGCCGGCAGCAGGACGGCATGGCGCTCGTCGTGAGCGTCGGGCGCAACATCCGTTTCGATTGAGGCAATGCGCCCGCCTGCGAGCGTCAGACGCACATTCCTGCGCCAGCCTTCGGCCAGCAAGGCAGCTGCCGCATGAAGTCTCGTCATGATTGCTCCCCTTCTTTCTTTATTGGCCGCTCCGCTTGTCTTTGTACGAAAGGCCATAAATTTCCACTTGTCACCCTTTCGATTATGTATATACATATTTACCCATAAGGAAAGGCGTAAAGCTGATGAGTGGGAACAAATTTTCCGGAGCGGGCCGCGATTCCAGCCCCCGTTCGCTGTGGCGCAATGCGCGCCTTGCGACCTTGCGGCAGGATCTGCCGGGCCTTGGCATAATCGAAAAAGGCGCTGTCGTTTGTGAAGGCGGGCGCATCCTCTTTGCCGGGCCGGAAGGCGAGTTGCCCTCCTGGCTGATCGAGATGGCCGAGATTGCCGATCTCGAAGGCCGGTGGGTGACGCCGGGCCTCGTCGATTGCCATACGCATATCGTCTACGGCGGCAACCGCGCCCGCGAATTCGAGATGCGCCTGGAAGGCGCCACCTATGAAGAGATCGCACGCGCCGGCGGCGGCATCGTCTCGTCCGTGAAGGCGACCAACGCGCTGTCCGTCGAGGGCCTTGTCGAGGCCGCTCTGCCGCGGCTCGACACGCTGATCTCGGAAGGTGTCACCACGATCGAGGTCAAGTCCGGCTATGGTCTCAATATCGAGGCGGAACTGAAGATGCTGCGCGCTGCCCGAGCGCTCGCGGAGCGCCGTCCGGTGCGTGTCATCACCTCCTATCTCGCCGCCCATGCAACGCCTGTCGAATACAGGGGGCGCAACCAGGATTATATTTCCGACGTCGTCCTGCCCGGACTGGAGCGGGCACGGGCGGAAGGCTTGGTCGATGCCGTCGACGGCTTCTGCGAAGGCATCGCCTTCTCGGTCAACGAGATCGCGCGGGTTTTCGACAAGGCCCGTTCGCTCGGCCTTCCCGTCAAGCTCCATGCCGAACAGCTCTCCAATCTCGGCGGCGCGAAACTCGCAGCCTTCTATGGCGCGCTTTCGGCGGATCATCTGGAATATCTGGACGAGGACGGAGCAGGCGCAATGGCTGCGGCCGGCACCGTTGCCGTCCTGCTTCCAGGCGCCTTTTACGCCATCAACGAAAAACAGAAGCCGCCGGTCCAGGCGCTGCGAAAGGCCGGCGTGCCCATCGCGATCGCCACCGACTGCAATCCCGGCACGTCGCCGCTGACCTCGCTGCTGCTCACCATGAACATGTCGGCCACGCTCTTCGGGCTCACTGTGGAAGAGTGCATTGCCGGGGCAACCCGGGAGGGCGCCCGTGCGCTCGGGCTGCTGACGGAGACCGGCACGATCGAGGCTGGAAAGTCCGCCGATCTGGCGATCTGGAATATCGAGAGCCCGGCCGAGCTCGTCTACAGCATCGGCTTCAACCCGCTTCATTCCCATGTCTTCAAGGGCGAGAGGATCGACCGATGACCATCACCCTCCATCCGGGTTCCGTTTCCCTTCAGGATCTCGCCGCCATCTACTGGACCGGCGTCCCGGCAAGGCTCGATCCGTCCTTCGACGCCGGCATCGTCAAGGCGGCCAACCGCATCGCCGAAATCGCCGCCGGCAATGCGCCGGTTTACGGCATCAATACCGGCTTCGGCAAACTCGCCTCGATCAAGATCGACAGCGCCGATGTGGCGACGCTGCAGCGCAACCTCATTCTGTCGCATTGCTGCGGCGTCGGAGAGCCGCTGCCGGAAAATGTCGTGCGTCTCATCATGGCGCTGAAGCTCGTCTCACTCGGGCGCGGTGCTTCGGGTGTGCGGCTGGAACTGGTTCGCCTGATCGAAGCGATGATGGCGCGGGGCGTCATTCCGGTCATTCCGGAAAAGGGCTCGGTCGGCGCTTCCGGCGACCTTGCGCCGCTTGCCCATATGACGGCGGTGATGATGGGCCATGGCGAAGCCTTCTTCGGCGGCGAAAGGCTGCATGGCGCCACCGCCCTTGTGAAAGCCGGACTGCATCCCGTCGTGCTGGCCGCCAAGGAAGGCCTGGCGCTCATCAACGGCACGCAGACGTCGACCGCGCTGGCGCTCGCCGGCCTCTTCCGCGCCCACCGGGCGGCGCAATCGGCGCTGATAACAGGCGCCATGTCCACCGATGCCGCCATGGGCTCGTCTGCCCCGTTCCATCCCGATATCCACACGCTGCGCGGCCATCGCGGCCAGATCGACACGGCGGCAGCACTTCGCGCCCTGCTCGAAAATTCGCCGATCCGCCAGAGCCATATCGAAGGCGACGAGCGCGTGCAGGACCCCTATTGCATCCGCTGCCAGCCGCAGGTCGACGGCGCCTGCCTCGATCTCCTGCGCTCGGTTGCCCGCACGCTGGAGATCGAAGCCAATGCGGTGACCGACAATCCGCTGGTGCTGTCGGACAATTCGGTCGTGTCAGGCGGCAATTTCCACGCCGAGCCCGTCGCCTTCGCTGCCGATCAGATCGCGCTGGCCGTCTGCGAGATCGGGGCAATTGCCCAGCGCCGCATCGCACTTCTGGTCGATCCCGCCCTCTCCTACGGATTGCCGGCCTTCCTTGCCAAGAAGCCGGGGCTGAATTCCGGCCTGATGATCGCCGAAGTCACGTCCGCGGCGCTGATGAGCGAAAACAAGCAGATGTCGCACCCGGCCTCCGTCGATTCGACACCCACCTCGGCCAACCAGGAAGACCATGTCTCCATGGCTTGCCATGGCGCGCGCCGGCTTCTGCCGATGACCGACAATCTCTTCGCCATCATCGGCATCGAGGCCCTGACGGCTGCTCAGGGCGTCGAACTTCGCGCCCCGCTTGCAACCAGCCCCGAGCTTCGGAAGGCGATCGCCGCCATCCGCGCCGCCGTGCCCGCGCTGGAGGAAGACCGCTACATGGCAAACGACCTGAAGGCCGCCGCCATGCTGGTCGCCGGCGGCACCCTTAACGCATCCGTTTCAAGCGGCATCCTGCCGGCTCTGGAGGTCTGACATGTCCGTTTTCGAGGTCAAGCAAGGCACCTCTCCCGTCATCCTCGGCTTTCCGCATACCGGGACCGATGTTCCCGCCGATATCTGGGAGCGCCTTGACGAGAACGGCAGGCTGCTTGCCGATACCGACTGGCACATCCACCGTCTCTATGACGGCCTGCTCGACAATCCGACCACCGTACGCGCCACCTTCCACCGCTATGTGATCGACGCCAATCGCGATCCTTCCGGTGTGAGCCTCTATCCCGGCCAGAACACGACCGGGCTGATCCCGCAGACGGATTTCGACGGCAAGGCGATCTGGAAAAAAGGCGCGGAGCCGACCGAAGCCGATATCGCCAAGCGGCTCAGCGAATACCATGCGCCCTACCACGCCGCTCTCGCCGCCGAGATCGAGCGGGTGAAGGCCATTCACGGGGTCGCGGTGCTTTACGACTGCCACTCGATCCGCTCGCACATTCCCTTCCTCTTCGAAGGCAAGCTGCCGGATTTCAACATCGGTACGGATATGGGCAAGACCTGCGATCCGGCGATCGAACAGGCAACCGTCGCGATTACCGCGGCCGCGACGGGTTATGACAGCATCCTCAACGGCCGCTTCAAGGGCGGCTGGACGACGCGCCATTACGGCCGGCCGGAAACCGGTGTGCATGCCATCCAGATGGAGCTTGCCCAATCCACGCATCTCGCCGCCGAAGCCCCGCCCTTCGCCTATGACGAAGAGGAGGCCGACAATCTGCGCATTCATCTCAAATCCATCCTGACGCGGATCGAAGAGATCGCGCTCGGTCTGAAACGCTAAACAAGGGAACACCATCATGACCGTAAACCCGCGCCACAATATCCGCGACGTCCGTTCGCCCCGCGGCGATCAGCTGAACGCCAAGAGCTGGATGACCGAAGCGCCGCTGCGCATGCTCATGAACAATCTCGATCCCGACGTCGCCGAAAACCCGCATGAGCTGGTCGTCTATGGCGGCATCGGCCGTGCTGCCCGCACCTGGGACGATTTCGACCGTATCGCCGCCACGCTGAAGACGCTGAACGAGGACGAGACGCTGCTCGTCCAGTCCGGCAAGCCGGTCGGCGTATTCCGCACTCACAAGGATGCGCCGCGCGTGCTGATCGCCAATTCCAATCTCGTGCCGCACTGGGCGACCTGGGATCATTTCAACGAACTCGACAAGAAGGGCCTTGCGATGTACGGCCAGATGACGGCCGGCTCGTGGATCTATATCGGCACGCAGGGCATCGTGCAGGGCACCTACGAGACCTTCGTCGAGGCCGGGCGCCAGCATTACAACGGCAACCTCAAGGGCAAGTGGATCCTCACCGGCGGCCTCGGCGGCATGGGCGGCGCCCAGCCGCTCGCAGCGGTCATGGCCGGTGCCTGCTGCCTCGCCGTCGAATGCGACGAGACCCGCATCGATTTCCGCCTGCGCACCCGCTATGTGGACGAAAAGGCCCATACGCTGGACGAGGCGCTGGAAAAGATCGAGCGCTGGACCAGGGCCGGTGAAGCAAAGTCGGTCGGCCTCGTCGGCAATGCGGCCGAAATCTTCCCGGAACTGGTGCGTCGTATGAAGGCCGGCGGCCCGCGCCCCGATATCGTCACCGACCAGACCTCGGCCCATGATCCGCGTAACGGCTACCTGCCGGTCGGCTGGACGGTTGCTGAAGCCAAGGCCAAGCGCGAAAGCGATCCGAAGGCGGTCGAGGCCGCCGCCCGTGCCTCGATGAAGGCGCATGTCGAAGCCATGGTCGCCTTCTGGGATGCCGGTGTGCCGACGCTCGACTACGGCAACAATATCCGCCAGGTCGCCAAGGACGAGGGCCTGGAAAATGCCTTCGCCTTCCCCGGCTTCGTACCGGCCTATATCCGCCCGCTCTTCTGCCGCGGCATTGGCCCGTTCCGCTGGGCAGCGCTCTCGGGCGATCCCGAAGATATCTACAAGACCGATGCCAAGGTGAAGGAGCTTTTGCCCGACAACAAGCACCTGCACAACTGGCTCGACATGGCCAGGGAGCGCATCGCCTTCCAGGGCCTGCCGGCCCGCATCTGCTGGGTCGGCCTCGGCGACCGCCACCGCCTTGGCCTTGCCTTCAACGAGATGGTCCGGAATGGTGAGCTGAAAGCGCCTGTCGTCATCGGCCGCGACCATCTCGATTCCGGCTCCGTCGCCTCGCCGAACCGCGAGACGGAAGCGATGAAGGACGGTTCGGACGCCGTTTCCGACTGGCCGCTGCTGAACGCGCTGCTCAACACCGCCTCGGGCGCCACCTGGGTGTCGCTGCATCACGGCGGTGGTGTCGGCATGGGCTTCTCGCAGCATTCCGGCATGGTCATCTGCGCCGACGGGACCGACGATGCGGCCCGCCGCCTGGAGCGCGTGCTCTGGAATGACCCGGCGACCGGCGTCATGCGCCATGCCGATGCCGGCTACGACATCGCCATCGATTGCGCCAAGGACAAGGGTCTTCGCCTGCCCGGCATTCTCGGAAACTGAGCCATGAAGATCCTGCGCGCCGCCGATCACAAGCGCATGCCGTGGAAGAACGGCGGCGGCGAAACGGTGGAAATCGCCATTTCGCCGGCAGGTGCCGGCCTTGCCGATTTCGATTGGCGGGTCAGCATGGCAACCGTCGCCTCCGACGGGCCTTTCTCCGTCTTTCCCGGAATCGACCGCACGCTGTCGATCCTGGAGGGCAATGGCATGCGGCTCTTCATTGATGGGCACAGGCCGGTGCTGCTCACTCAGGAAAGCGAACCGCTTTTCTTTCCGGCGGATGTCCCCGTTGCCGCTGAACTCGACGACGGCGCGATCACCGACCTCAATGTCATGACAAGGCGAAGCGCGTTGCGACACAGCGTGCTCCGCCTTGTCGTGAATTCGCGACAGGAACTGTCCCTGGCAGGCGGGCAATCACTTCTGCTTTGTCATCGCGGCGATCTCGAACTTGACCTTGGCGATGACAAAATTGCTCTTGGTGCCGGCGACGCGGCGCTGCTTGCCGAACCCTCCGGCAGAGCCCTGGAACTGCACGGCAATGCCCTTGTCTTCGTGATCACGATCGCGGCAATCTGACGGCGGGCCATCGCGCCAGGGGCCATGATAATGTCTAGACAAAACGAAGTGACCATGCCTTAAATGCATTTAATGGGCACCTGGATCGAGTGCTCAAAATAAGAGCAGGGAACTTCGGATCATGAAAAAAACTGGGATTATCGCCACCGCCTTTGCCGCTTTCCTCGCAGCAACGGCGGCTCATGCCGCAGACACGAAAGTTGCCATCGGCATTTCCGGCTGGACCGGCTTCGCACCGCTGACGCTCGCCAAGGA
This sequence comes from Hyphomicrobiales bacterium, assembly GCA_900471515.1. Classification (GTDB taxonomy): domain Bacteria; phylum Pseudomonadota; class Alphaproteobacteria; order Rhizobiales; family Rhizobiaceae; genus Rhizobium. Next base: position 100,601 of record UCFC01000002.1, read on the forward strand.
AGCCGGCATCTTCAAGAAGCACGGGCTGGATGTGACCATTACCAAGGTGCCGCAGGCAAGCCGGCATCTGGCGCTTGCCTCCGGTGACATCCAATGCGCCGCAACCACGGTCGAAACCTGGATCGTCTGGAATGCAGCCGGTGTCGCCACCACGCAGATCTTCCAGCTCGATGTTTCCCACGGCGCCGACGGCATTGCCGCCAAGCCCGGCATCGAAAAAATTACCGATCTCAAGGGCAAATCGGTCGCCGCATCGGCACCCGGCACATCTCCCTACTTCCTGCTCGCCTTCATCCTCGCCAAGAACGGCCTCAGCATGAAGGACGTGAAGGTCGTCAATATGGAGCCGGGACCGGCAGCGCAGGCCTTGCTTGCCGGCCAGAATGATGCGGCCGTGACCTATGAACCCTATCTTTCCAGCGTTCGAAACGCGCCGGACAAGGGCAAGATCATCGCCACGACGCTCGACTATCCCGCTGTCATGGACACGTTCGGCTGCACCACAGCCTTCCTGAAGGACAATCCGGAAGCCGCCAAGGCGCTCGCCGCCAGCTATTATGACGCGCTCGAGATGATCAAGACCGACAAGGACAAGTCCTTCGAAATCATGGGCAAGGATGTGAAGCAGTCCGGCAAGGAATTTGGTGAATCGGCCGCCTACCTCGAATGGCAGGACAAGGCAGCCGCCCAGAATTTCTTCAAGACCACCTTCAAGAGCTTCAATGAAGAAGCGGCCGATCTTTTGCTGCAGGCTGGCGTCATCAAGGCAAAGCCTGATCTTTCCACGCTCGCCGACCCTTCCTTCATTCAATAATCCGCACAGATGTCAGGGAGCGCCGGCACGGGCGCTCCCTGTTTTTCAGCAGGGCTCCGCATGCGTCCACTTCAACCCATCGGCTCAGGCAGCCGGCTGCTTTTCGGCCTGCTGTTCTTCATTCTCTTTTTTATCGCGTGGGGCTACGCGACGCTCGGCGGCTATGTCTCGAAGACCTTCCTTGCCGATCCGATCACCATGGTGCAGGACGGCTATGACCTGCTCGTCAACCAGGGCTTCCTATTCGATATCGGCATGACGGTGTGGCGCGTCGTCGGCGGCTTTATCCTCTCGGCGCTGGTCGCCGTTCCGCTCGGCATCCTCATGGGCGCCTACAAGCCGGTCGAGGCATTGCTCGAACCCTTCGTCTCCTTCGCCCGCTATCTGCCGGCCTCCGCCTTCGTGCCGCTGCTGATCCTGTGGGCCGGCATCGGCGAGACGCAGAAGCTGCTCGTGATTTTCATCGGTGCCGTGTTCCAGATCATTCTCATGGTCGCCGTTGCCGTTTCCGGCACGCGCCGCGATCTCGTCGAGGCCGCCTACACGCTCGGCGCCGGGGATAGCGGCGTCGTGCGACGCGTGCTCATTCCGGCAAACGCACCCGACATCGCCGAAATCCTCCGCCTCGTGCTCGGATGGGCATGGACCTATGTCATCGTCGCCGAACTGATCGGCGCTTCCTCCGGCATCGGCTATATGATCATCAACAGCCAGGCGCTGCTTGCCACCGGGCAGATCATTTTCGGCATCATCGTCATCGGCCTGATCGGGCTCATATCCGACTTCGCCTTCAAATGGCTGAACCGCTGGCTGTTTGCCTGGAGGCTGGCATGAGCGAACTTGTCATCAGGGGCGTCAGCCGCACCTTCCCCGGCGTGCGAGGCGGGCAGCCGACGCTTGCCCTGCAGCCGACAGACCTCGACATCGCCAGGAACGACTTCGTGACCGTGCTCGGCCCCTCGGGCTGCGGAAAGTCGACGCTGCTGCGCATCGTCGCCGGCCTCGATTTCCCCTCCACCGGCACGGTCACGCTCGACGGACGCGAGGTGAAGGGACCGGGGGCCGACCGCGGCATGGTCTTCCAGTCCTACACGCTTTTTCCCTGGCTGACCGTGCGTGACAACATCGCCTTCGGACTGCGCGAAAAAGGCATGGCAGAGGCCGAAAAAAACGAGATCGTCGCAAGCTATGTCGCCAAGGTCGGCTTGCGCGGCTTCGAAAACCATTGGCCCAAGCAACTGTCCGGCGGCATGCAGCAAAGGACCGCGATTGCCCGCGCGCTTGCCAACAATCCGAAAATCCTGCTGCTCGACGAACCCTTCGGCGCGCTCGACAACCAGACGCGCGGCCTCATGCAGGAACTGCTGCTCGGCATCTGGGAGCGTGAACAGAAGACCGTGATCTTCGTGACGCATGACATCGAGGAAGCCATCTTCATGGCATCGCGCGTCGTGACGATGACGGCCCGTCCCGGGCGGATCAAATCGATCACGCCGGTCAATCTTCCCCATCCGCGCCACTATACGATCAAGGCGAGCCCGGAATTTTCAGCGCTGCGCCTGAAACTGACGGAGGATATTCGCAATGAAGCGATCGCGGCCGCCGCGCACGAATAGATAGGAAGCAGATACTTCCATATACAACTAGCCTATTCCTCGAAGATCTTGCCGCTGCGCGTTTCCAGCCTGTAGCGGTTTCCGGGATAGACGAGACGGGCAATGGAGACGACCTGACGGGCCGACCAGGTGCGGCGGCGGATGGCAAGGCACGGCTCGTTCTGCAGGATTGTCAGGAGCTTGCATTCCCAGGCCCGCGGCGTCACCGCTTCGACGATATGTTCCGAACCGCTCAAAGGGGCGGCGGCCGTCAGATAGGCATTGGGCGTCAGCGTCGAAAAGTCCTGAACGAGGTAATCGGGCGCCGCCGCCGGATTGACGAAGCGATCCTCGATCTGGACAGGCACGCCGTTTTCACCATGGACGATCAACGAGTGGAAGACCGGGGCGCCGATCGAAAGCTCCAGCGCATCGGCAATCTCCGGAGAGGCCGTCTCCTCGGCCAGGACGATGACCGTCGCCTCGTGAACATGGCCCCGCTCGGCAATCTCGTCGGCGATGTTGCGCACCTCGAAAAGTGCGGAATGCCCCTTGGGTTCCGCCACGAAGGAGCCGACGCCCTGGATGCGGACGAGCTCGCCTTCGTTCGCCAGTTCCCGCAGCGCCCGGTTGGCCGTCATCTTGCTGACGCCGAGCTCCGTCACCAGCTCGTTTTCGGAAGGGACACGGTGGCGCGGCGGCCATTCGCCGCTGCGGATCCGGTCGAGAATGACCTGCTTGACGCTGGCATAGAGGGGCGCGCCGTCATTCTCCGCGAGCTCGCGTTTCATCTCGTTGGAACGCTTCATTGCCTATTCCCTTTGCACGAGCGGAATCTGCTCCTAAATTCGACTTTCCTCTTGCATATCACAAAATATCTCATATGGTACCCTATACAACCTGCCGATCTGAAAATTGAACGACGGATCATGGCGGGCAAGCCGGCGAAGATCGGCACTCATTCCGCAAGGTCTGTCCAATCTCAGAGGAGATCATATCAATGAAGCTCAGCACTGTTCTTCTTTCCTGCGCGATGACGGCAGCCGCCTTTGCGGCCCCTGCCTCCGCCAAGGACTGGACGAAGGCGACCATCACGCTCGAAGGCGCCTACGCTCCCTGGAACCTCACCAATGCCGACGGCACTCTCGGCGGCTTCGAACCGGAACTCGCCAAGGTTCTGTGCGAACGCGCCAAGATCGAATGCACGCTGGTCGCTTCCGACTGGGACGGCATGATCCCGGCGCTGAATGCCGGCAAGTTCGACGTCATCATGGATGCGCTGTCGATCACCGACGAGCGCAAGCAGGTCATCGACTTCACCATTCCCTATGCCGCAACGCCGGCAGCCTTCGCAACCGCCAAGGACAGCCCGCTCGCCAATGCCGCCGGCACTGGTGCGACGATCAAGATGACGCCCGGCCAGACCGGCGTGAAGGAAATCGAAGCCCTGAAGGAAGCCTTCAAGGGCAAGACGATCGGCATCCAGGCGGCCACCGTCTATGCCAAGTTCGTCTATGACAATTTCGGCAGCATCGCCGAGATCCGCGAATACAAGACGGGTGCCGACCGCGACCTCGACCTGCAGAACGGCCGTATCGACCTCGGCTTCGACGATGCCGTCTATTTCAACAACGCCTTCGAGGCCGCCAATGGCGCGCTGACCTTCACCGGCCCTGAAATCGCCGGCTCGATCTGGGGTGAGGGCGAAGGCCTCGGCATCCGCAAGGCCGATACGGACCTGCGCGACAAGTTCAGCGAAGCCATCAAGTCCGCGCTTGCCGACGGCACCGTCAAGAACCTCTCCATGAAGTGGTTCAAGGTCGACGTCAGCCCGCAAAACTGAGCTTTCAACAGAAGCCGCATTCCGTGGTCTCCGCTTTGTGATCGGAGGCCACGTGCTATTCTGACCGCCCGTCATCACGACGAAGACAGCGCTGGGAAGGCCCATGGCGACACTCGACCTGATTGGATTCGGCTCAACCGGGTGGGGAGCATTCCTCCTCCTCGGCGCCTTGCTGACGCTCTGCGTGACAGCCACCGCATTGGCGATCGGCGCCGTACTCGGCGCGATCATCGCGGCGGCGAAGCTCTCGAGCAATTTTGTGCTCGCCACGATCGGCCATATCTACACGACGGTCTTCCGCGGCGTGCCGGAACTCCTGATCATCTACCTGATCTATTTCGGCGGCTCCTCGGCGGTCACGGCCATCGGCCAGTCCATGGGTTACGAGGGCTTTCTCGGCCTGCCCTCCTTTGCCGCCGGCGCGCTTGCCGTCGGCATCATTTCCGGCGCCTATCAGGCGGAAGTCTATCGCGGCGCCTATCTCGCCATTTCCAAGGGCGAGCTCGAGGCCGCCTCGGCAATCGGCATGCACCGTGGCCTGAGGTTCCGGCGCATCGTCATTCCGCAGGTTCTGCGCCTGGCCATTCCCGGCCTCGGCAATGTCTGGCAGTTGAGCCTCAAGGATTCGGCGCTGATTTCAGTCACCGGCCTCGCCGAACTGATGCGCTCGAGCCAGGTCGCGGCCGGCTCGACCCGGCAGTATTTCCTCTTCTATATCGTCGGCGGCGCCCTCTACCTGATCCTCACCAGCCTGTCGGACCGCGTCTTCAACGGCGCCGAACGCAAGGCCAACCGCAGCATGCCGGCGTCGGCCATGGGCCAGGCATAGGGGAGAGCCGGATGGATATCGCTTTCCTTTCCAGCACCATGGTCACGCTTCTGAAAGCCGTGCCGACGACGCTGATCCTGTTCTTCCTGTCGATCTTCTTCGGCGGCCTGCTGGCGCTCGTCATCGTCTCCATGCGCGTCAGCGGCAATCCGATCCTGTCGGGCTTTGCCAAGGGTTACATTTTCGTCTTCCGCGGCTCGCCGCTCCTGATCCAGATGTTCCTGGTCTTTTACGGGCTCGGCCAATTCGGCGTCATTCGCTACTCCTTCCTCTGGCCGTTCCTGCGCGAACCGATGGTCTGCGCCGTCCTTTCGCTGGCGCTCTGCACCGCCGGTTATTCCGCCGAAATCTTCCGCGGCGGCATTCGCGCCGTTTCGCCGAAGGAAATCGAGGCGGCGCGCGCGATCGGCATGTCCGGCTTCCTGATGGTGCGCCGCATCCTGGCGCCGATCGCCTTCCGGCACGCGTTGCCGGCCTATTCGACCGAGATCGTGCTGATGATGAAATCGACGGCACTCGCCAGTCTCGTCACGGTCTGGGAAGTGACGGGGGTGGCGCAGCGGCTGATCTCGCAGACCTACCGCACGATGGAAGTCTTCCTCTGCGCCGCCATCATCTACCTCGTTTTGAATTTCATCATCCTGCAGGCCATGTCCCTTCTGGAATATTGGCTGTCCCGTCATCGCCGCGCCATTCCGCCGGCCTTGAAGGCGTAAACCCGACTGAACGTGATTGGAGCTTCCATGCCCGGCGTAACCCGACTTTCGGTCCGCAATATCCGCAAGAGCTTCGGCACCCATGAAGTGCTGCGCGGCATCTCGCTCGATGCCGAGGACGGCGACGTGATTTCGCTGCTCGGTGCCTCCGGCTCCGGCAAATCCACCTTCCTGCGCTGCATCAACCTGCTGGAGATCGCAACCGACGGCGAGATCTGGGTCGATGGCGAACATATCGAGATGATCCACAGGAACGGCAAGACGAAGCCGGCGAGCCAGAAGCAGGTCGATCATATCCGCTCCGAACTCGGCATGGTCTTCCAGTCCTTCAATCTCTGGTCCCATATGACGATCCTGCAGAATGTCATCGAAGGACCGGTGCATGTCTTGAAGCGGCCGCGGGCCGAATGCATCGCCGAGGCCGAAGCGCTGCTCGAAAAGGTCGGCATCGCCGACAAGCGCCACGCCTATCCCGCACATCTTTCCGGCGGCCAGCAGCAGCGCGCGGCGATTGCCCGATCGCTTGCCATGAAACCGAAGGTCATGCTCTTCGACGAGCCGACTTCGGCGCTCGATCCGGAACTGGTCGGCGAAGTGCTGCGCGTCATGCGCGCGCTTGCCGAAGAAGGCATGACCATGCTCGTCGTCACCCATGAAATGAGCTTTGCCCGCAACGTCTCCAACCGCGTCGTCTTCATGCGCGAAGGGCTGGTCGAAAGCAGCGGCACGCCGGAGGAGATGTTCGGGGGCGGCGCTTCACCGGCCTTCCGCCAGTTCATCGGCCATTTCGGAAACGGGCAATGACCATCACGATCGAGACTGTGCTTGGCTGGCGCGATGTCGCCGATGTGGCCGAGGGCAAGACTTTGGCGCTGTCGCAGGCAGCCTGGGATCGTGTTGCCAACGCAAGCCGCATCGTCGAGCGGATCGTCGAAACCGGCGTCAGGGCCTATGGCATCAATACCGGCGTCGGCGCGCTTTCCGATACCGTGGTCGACAGGGCCTCGCAAAGCAGGCTGTCGCGCAACATCATCCTCAGCCACGCCTGCGGCGTCGGTGAATTGCTGGCGCCGCGCGAAGTGCGCGCCATCATCGCCGCACAGATCGCCAATTTTGCGCATGGACATTCCGGGGTGCGCCCCGAGATCGTCCGCCACCTCGCCGCTTTCCTCGAAAAGGACTGCATTCCCGACGTTCCCTCCAAGGGCTCGGCCGGCTATCTCACCCACAATGCCCATAGCGCGCTGGTTCTGATCGGTGAGGGCAGCGCCCGCGTTAGGGGCAGAAGCATGAGCGGCCTGGATGCCCTGACCGCGATAGGGCTTGAGCCGCTGGTGCTCGGCGCCAAGGAGGGCCTGAGCCTTGTCAACGGCACGGCATGTGCGACCGGGCTCGCATGCGTGGCGCTTGCCCGCGCCGAGCGGCTGCTCGATTGGGCCGATGCGATCGCCGCACTCACGCTCGAGGCCGCCGGCTGCCAGATGGCGGCCTTCGACGAAGCCGTTCTGGCGCTGCGCCCTTCCAGGGGCATTGCGCGCGTCGGCGCGTCCCTGCGCGCCCGGCTTGCCGGCAGCGGTCTGATAGCGGCAGCATTCGGCAAGCGGACGCAGGATGCGCTCAGCCTGCGCTCCGTCCCGCATGCGCATGGCGCGGCACGCGATGTCTTCGATGCTTCCGCGCTTGTCGTCGACCAGGAACTTGCCTCCGTCACCGACAATCCGGCCGTCTCCGGCTCGCCGGAGGAGCCGGTCGTCTCCTCGGAAGCCCATGCGGTGGCCCCGGCGCTTGCCCAGGCCGCCGACAGCCTGGCAACGGCGCTCGCGCAGATTTCCGCCATGAGCGAACGGCGCACGGACCGCCTCGTCAATCCGTTGGTCAGCGGCCTGCCCCCCTTTCTGGCAAGCGATGCCGGCAGCAATTCCGGCTTCATGATCGCCCAATATACGGCCGCAGCGCTTGCCAACGAGAACCGGCGGCTTGCCGCACCGGCTTCCACCGATGGCGGCATCACATCCGGCCTGCAGGAGGATTTCCTCGCGCATCCGACCGCGGCCGCCAACAAGCTTCTCGCATTGATCGACAATGCCGAATATATCCTGGCGATCGAATTGATGGCGGCTGCGCAAGCACATGAATTTGTTGGTGACACCGCTCGAAGAGCGGCAGGCACGGATGCGATCCACAAGACTGTGCGCGCCGTCGTTTCCCCCTATGCCGACGACCGGCCGCTTTCGCGCGATATCGAGGCTCTGCGCGGACTGATCCGCGCAGCCTCGGCGCCGGCAATTCCCTGATGAGGAGATTTTCATGACCGCCCGCTTCGACGTTGCCGTTATCGGCCTCGGCGCCATGGGGAGCGCTGCGATTGCCTTTCTCGCGGCGCGCGGCGTCAAGGCGATCGGGTTCGATGCCTATTTTCCGGCCCATGCCTTGAGCTCTTCGCATGGCGACAGCCGCCTCATCCGGCTCGGTTATTTCGAGGATCCCTCCTATGTGCCGCTGCTCAAGCGCGCCTATCAGAACTGGCGGTCGCTGGAGGCGCGCCTGCGCACCGATATCCTGACGATAACGGGCGTCCTGCAGATCGGCGCCCCGGACGGCAAGGTCGTCGGCGGCACGCGAGCCTCCTGCGAACTGCACGGACTGGCCCATGAGGCGCTGGACAAGGCGGAAATGGCCCGCCGATTTCCGGCCTTTCAGCTCGACGATCATGAGATCGGCCTGCTTGACCCGCAGGGCGGGTATCTTCGTCCCGAAGCCGCCGTCATGGGCTACCTGAAGCTCGCGGCAGAAGATGGCGCGGTCCTGCATTTCGGTGAGAAGGTCACGGCAATCGAACCCGATGATGCCGGTGTGACGATCGTCTCCGGAACCGGGCGGTATCGGGCGGGAAAGATCGTGGTGGCGACCGGATCATGGATTGCCGAACTCGTGCCCCAGCTCGCCCAGGCAGCAGTGCCGATCCGTCAGGTGGTCGCCTGGTACCAGCCGCAGGATGGCTTTGCCACCCAGCCGCAGCGCATGCCCTGCTTCCTGCGGGACGAAGGTGCCGATGGTTCCTATTTCGGCTTTCCGGCCATCGGCGTCGATGGCGTGAAGATCGGCAAACATGCGCATTTCCGCGAGCCGATCGATCCCAACCAGCCGAACCCGCCGGTCAACGATGCCGACAATGCGCTGCTCGACAGCTTCATCAGGAAGCGGGTTCCCGGTGCAGCCGGTCTTCGCGTGAAGGCAACGACCTGCCGTTATACGATGCTGCCGAGCGAGGATTTTCTTCTCGACCACATGCCGGGCGAAAGGAACGTTGTCGTCGCGTCGCCCTGCTCCGGTCACGGTTTCAAGTTCACGAGCGTCGTCGGCGAAATCCTCGCGGATCTTGCCCTTCACGGGCAGACCGACCTGCCCATCGACGCTTTTTCCTTTGCCAGGATCTGAAAGCCCGCTCCGGCGAGCCGCCACGCGCGGGCGACGATCATGTCAATTCGGGACAGCCCGGATATGCGACCTGCCGGCAATTTCCTGTTTCTCGCGGATGAGATTCAGGAAGGCACGCTCATCGAGGCTTTCGGCATCAAGCCCTTCCCAGTCGAGCGCGGTCTGCATGAGCGCCATATCCATCAGGCGCACCAGATCCATAAGCTCCAATGACGATGCACTCTCTCTCGCCGCAGAAATGAGACGGAAAAGCCGCAGGAATCCCACCGGCTCATTGCTGTCATTCACATCAGAAATTCCATCGGCCATCGCCTTGTTTTACCCCCACGCCTGGCGAAAGTTTCGCGATTGCGCAGGCCTTCCTGCACCGGTCGCGAAACGGAAAGTTGAATCGGATCTTGCCCGCCACGAAACGCTAACACACCCTATGAGTTGCGTAAACGATCCGATTAGATCGATTTAAACCGCAAAAATTTCAGTTATTTGTCGAAGAACAAAAAAGAGGAAGAAACATCCTAGCAGTAGTATTCCTGGGTGGAGAGCGACTAAAATCGACACTTGAAACGGTCAGGCTGCGACCTGCAGCACCGCTTGCTGTCCTCCGTCAGCAATTGCCCGTAATCGCCGATCGAGTATATTGTTGAGCCTCCACTAATACGCGAGGCGGTCGTGAACAAACCTTTCCCTCCTCTTCCATTCGGCAGCGAACGGGCCGACCTGGACAAATCGCCACTTGAAATTAGGGGATTGCTTTCGCGACCGATCTGGCGCGAGCTCAGGACCTTTCTGGCGGTTGCCAAAAGTCCTTCCTTTGCCCAGGCCGCCGAACTGCTCGGCACCAGCGCACCGACCGTCAGTCGCGATGTGAAGCGTCTTCAGGACCAGATCGGTTCGCAGCTCGTCATCTCGACCTTTTCCGGCGTCACGCTGACGGAGACAGGACGCAAGCTCGCCATCCAGGTAGCGGAACTCGATTTCCAGCTGTTTGCCCTTTCCAACGACCTGAAGGACGAGATGGAGGCCGTCACCGGGCGTGTGGCCGTCAGCGTAACCTCCGGTCTTGCCGTCGCCATTGTCGCTCCTGCCGTGCCGCGGCTGAACGACAGCTATCCGCGCCTCAATCTCGACATCCGCGAGCAGGTGTCTCTCGTCAATTTCGAGAAGAACCAGGCCGACCTGATGATTTCGCTCTCGCCGATTTCGAGGGCGGATGTCGATTGCCTCGAGATCGGCACCCTTCATCTCATTCCGATCGCCAGCCGCGATTACCTGAAGAAATCCGGCGTGCCGCAGCGGCAATTCATTTCCCAGCATGTCTATGTCCAATGCAATTATTACGACTCCGACCGGGAGATCTGGAACGGCTGGCGCGGTCTCGTGCAGGCCGGCCACCAGACCCACAATTGCGAAAATTCGCTTGCCTATTTCGCCCTCGTGCGCAACGGCGCCGGCGTCGGGCTGCTCGGCAATTATGTGCTTGCCGATCCCGAACTCGTGCCGCTCGATCTCGGCGTCCACGTCGCCCTGCCGATCTACCTGATCTCGTTCGCCAATCGCCGGCAGTCGAGGCCAGTGGCCGCCGTCTATGACTGGATCGTCGATATTTTCAGGACCAATCCGTCCTTCGCCAGCAGATTGACCTTCCCCTCCGGGCGACACGAACAGGAAGAGAGCCTGCGCAAGATGCTGGAAACTATCGCCCCTCCGCCGCCCTCACAATTTGGCTGAGCTCTTCCGAGATCGAAAGATAGGCGTTTGCGACATCCTCCAGAAAGCCGGCGAGTTCGGCCGGCTGCACTGTCGGATCGTTGATGAGACGACGCACCATTTCGGTATGCAGTCTGGTGCGCGTGAGAATTTCCTCCTGCAGCGCAGCCGTCGCAGACATGTCGCCCGCCTTGTCGATACCTGCCATCGTTACACTGTCTCGAACGAACTCGGGGCGTCCCATTGACCTTCGACCCGCAATAGCAGGGCGCTGCTGCTTTCCATGGTGATCGGATCGGAGGATGCCGGGATCGTGCCGACGACGGTCAGGTACGGCTCCGGATGGCCGGCAATTTCCACCGGCGGGCTGTCGACGATCTCCAGGTCGAACAGGATGGTCCACAGGCGCGCCAGCCGCTGCTCGGCCTGGGTCAGAACCTTCGTATAGCCTTTGCGCGCCACGTGATCGAAGGTCATCTGAATGCAACGCTTAACCGTAAAAGGGTGTCGGTACTTTTCGCGGAAGCAGGTTCGTTCATATTTGGCAAAGTCGGCGAACCAGCGGATGCGAAGGGAACCAACCGGCTCTTCGCCATCATAAAAGACGAAATGCGTGGCCTGGTGGTCATTCCCGTCGAAGATAAAGGAGGGCGAGATACCGTGTTCATGGACAAAGCAGATGCTTCGCAAGATCATTGCATCCCGGACGTGATCCGGGGTGGTTGCTACTTGGCATCGAAGATTGGGATATTTGTTCACCATCGGTCGGCCCCCTTGTCTGCACAACCCACTTCAACCCCAGAACGCGTGCTGCGCGAAGGACGAAGATTTCAGGGGGGATTTCAAAAATGACGGACCCTGCCGATCCGATGGCAACCATCATCGCTTTGTGTGCGGAAGGGGCACGCCGATTTGGCGACGATCCGCGGGCCATTGCGAGTTTCGTCGAACATGAAATCTCGTTGATGTCCGAGACAGAACGGCGCCAGCTCAAAGAACAACTGACGCTTCTGACCGATGGAGGTGGATATCAGAAGCCGATCATGTAAAGACAGGTCGCAAGACTTTGCGGTTTACTGACGTATTCTTAAGGAGAGGCATGAAGGACCAGGAACTGAATTTGGCAATCGGCCAGAGACTACGCTCCGTGCGCGCCGCCCGCGGCATCACCCAGAGCGAACTGGCCGGGCATATCGGCGTCGCTTTTCAGCAGATCCAGAAATACGAGAATGGCACGAACCGCCTGTCCGTTGCGGTCATGCTGCGCTTATGCAGCTACATGAAGGTGGACGCCGGCTGGTTCGTCAACGGTATCGAGATCGAAGCGGGGACGGGCGGCGAGGACGAGGCGGCCTATCTTGCCGCAGAAATCGGGCGGATATCCGATGAGAAGATCCGGCGCAATCTGACGATGCTCATTCACTCCCTGACCGTCACCAACCTGGCCAATTGACAGGGCTCGCCGTCAACCGCCTGCCGACTGTCGTCGAAAACAGATCGCAAGATCGGGCGAAAGGGCCGCGAGCGGCATTCTTCTTTCGGCAGCGCTCCGATGAAAGATCACGCAACGACCGTCGTCCGCTGGCGGAGAGCGACATATTCGATGACGGCCGTCACAAGCAGGCTTGCCGTCGCGCCGAGAGCGACAATGTCGTTGGAGACAAAGGGCACGAGGCCCGCGATCGCGGCAAGCATCGCCAGCCCGGCGACATGGGAAAGCGGCAGATGCCGCGCCGCCGCCAGCTTCACCCATATGTTGCCCGCCAGGAACAGGGCCGGCCCGCCAAGGATTGCCGAGGCGTATTTGAAGCTCGCCTCCTCCCTTGCATGCGACAACGCAAACTCCTCGCCGACCGCCGCCATGATGATGCCTGCGACGATCGGCAGATGCCCGTAGGTGAAGAGGTTATGAGCTACGGCTTCCGGTTCCGTGGCATCTTCGGCTGCCTCTGCTGCCTCGGCCTGGCCATAGTGGAAATAGATCCACCACATGCAGCCGGTGCTGAGAAAGGCGCTGCAAAAGACGATGAAGGTCATGTCGGCCGTCATGTGGGATACGGCATTGCGCCCACCCGTCAGAATGGTCTCTCCGAGGCAGATGATGACGAAGAGGGCGCAGCGCTCGGCCATGTGTTCGCCGGAAACGCTTAGCGTTTCCTTTGGCGCGCTGCCGATGCCGGGCACGGGATATCGAAGCAGGGGAGCGGCATATTCGAAGGCGATCGCCAGTCCCCATAAGACAAGCCGCCATTCGAACTGCGCAAGGGCTCCGGCAATCCAGAGGCATCCCGCCGCCGCCGACCAGGCGGTCACGCGCAGGAACGTCTCCGCCGACTGCCGGTCCTGCGGGAAGAATGCCCAGGCGGTGAAGGCCGACCGCCCGGTCTGTATCAGCACGTAGATTGCAGCGAAGGGGAGCGCGTGTTCGCCAAATGCCTCGGGCAGCGCGATTGCCAGCAGGATGCCGGCAAGCATCAGCGCAAACAGCAGAAAGCGGACGGGCTCACGGTCCGTGTCGAGGAGGTTTGTAACCCATGTCGTGTTGATCCAGAGCCACCAGACGGCCAGAACCAGGAGGGCGGCCTCACCAATCGTCGCGGAGGTAAAGTCGGCGGCAAGCGTATGAGAGAGCTGGATCAGGCCGAACACAAAGACGAGGTCGAAGAAGAGTTCGGGAAAGCTCGCCCGCGATCTGCTCGCGTCCCGCTTTCGGATCCATTGCCTCCTGTCATCCCCCTGCTCCATTGCCACCTCTCAAGGATCCGCATAGCCGGCGCGGGCCGTTCCAACTTGCCGAGGTCATCTGCAAAATCCTCGATGAAGCCATGCACTGAAAGCTAGTGCGGAACGAATGATTGGCGAGAGCCACCTCATGGCTTGCCGAGGGCAAGTCGAACGAGGAGATCGCAACAAATCTCGGTGTGGGGATGGGCACTACGAAAGCCCATAGGAAGGCAATCTATGAAAGGATCGGCTCTGACGGACGCGTTGCCGCCCCCGTCATCGCCCATTCGACACCGCCGTTTGCGACATTGCCGCCGTCTCAGGCGGCGTTCGGGTAGCGGGCCGCGTACCAGGCCTTGAACAGGCGGTACTGGTTTTCGAGGTGACGGCGCTGCGAGTCGCTCAGCCTGTCGGTCTCGTTGAAATGCAGCGTGTATTCCTTCTCGCCGTTCAGCACCATCAGATACTTGTAGTGCAGGACGAGGTCCGGGCCTTCGTCATAGGTGGACAGGACCATCAGCGCCTCTTCGAGCTCGCGGGCGGCACTGCGGGCGGCGGCATCGCCCTTGGCTGCCTTTTCGCAGAGCGAGACGAGATGCAGCACTTCCTTCGGCAGCGCGTTGCCGATGCCGGTGATGGCGCCGCCGGCACCGCAATTGACGAAGCCGTGATAGACGCCGGTATCGACGCCGACCATCAGCGTCAGCGCATCATCACCCGACGTGATGTTTTCGGCCGCATAGGTCATGTCGCTCTTGCCGCCGAATTCCTTGAAACCGACGAGGTTCGAAAAGCGCGAGCGCAGGTCGAAGAACAGGTCGGCGCGCGTCGCAAAGCCGTAATAGGGGCTGTTGTAGATGACGGCCGGAAGGCCCTTGGCAGCTTCGAGAATCGCCGAAAAATGATCCCGCTGGGCCGAAACGGACGAGCCGCGCGACAGCACGCGCGGAATGACCATCAGCCCCTTGGCGCCGACGGCCGCCGCATGGGCGGCATGGGCAACAGCCGACTTGGTATTGACGGCGCCGGTACCGACGATGACGGGCACGCCCGCCTCGACGAGGCGCCTGACGCCCTGCTGGCGCTGCTCGTCCGTCAGCAGCGGCCAGTCGCCCATCGAACCGCAATAGACGACGGCGGACATGCCGAGGTCGACCAATTCCCTGCCCTTGCGGGCAAGCGCATCGAAATCAGGGGTACGGTCATCCTTGCACGGCGTCATCAGCGCCGGGATGCAGCCTTGGAATACGGAACCAGTCATCGCCAATCTCTCGCTCTCTGGAAATGCCCCGATTGCGGGGTTGATGAGGCATTTAACACCTTGCCGACTTCTTGTCGACAAGAAAAATACAGAAAGCGGTTTCCGTTGGCGGCGCGGAGCGGCTGGCCCGACTACAAGACCAGCCCGGCATTGTGGCGGGAATCGGCGGTGATATAGGAGCGGATCTGCCGGACGATCTGATCGGCATGCGCGGAGGCGAGGCTGTCGGCGAGGACCACGTCGCGATGGATGATGGCCTGGATCATCTCCTCATGCTCACCGACATACTGGCGCGGCAGGATATCGTTGAAGGAGGAATAATAGAGCCTGAGAATACGGCGGCCTTCATCGAGAAGCCGGGTGAAAAGCTCGACATAATAGCGGTTGCGGCCGGCCCGGGCGATGGCGATATGGAAATCGCGATTGGTCGATATCATGCCGAGTACATCGCGCTCGGCAACAGCGGCTTCGAAAGCCTTCTGCTCGACACGGATGGCGGCGATATCGCCCTCGGCATGGTTGGCCGCGGCAAGCCGGGTCGTGACGCGATACATCAGCGTCAGCGCATCGAAGAACTCCGGCAGGCCGAGGAAATCGATATTCGAGACGATCGTCGCGCGGTTCGTCAGCGTGGTAATCAGCCCCTCGGCGGCAAGCCTTACCAGCGCTTCGCGGATCGGCGTGCGTGACAGCGCGAAACGATCGGACAGCTGCTGCTCGTCGATCGGGCTGCCCGGCGGCAGTTTCAGCTCGATGATTTCGTTTCGAAGCGTCTCGTAGACCGTCGATACGCCGGAACCGCGCCGGTGCGTTTGCAGTTTTTCGGTCTCGTCCACGCGCCCATCGTCCTTTCAAGCAGCCGAGTTCACGCTCAGTCTACTAGCGAATCCACGGGTGGACTTCAAACTGAATATACTTTCTGTCGGCACGCCGAATTCTGAATGTTCTCTTCGCCGTTGCCGGAAAATCAGCGCCTATTCCTGCCTGCCCGGCTTGCCGACGCGCAGCGCGTCGCTCAATTCCATGCGGGCCGTACCGATCAGCTGCTCCATCGCGAAACGCGCCGCATCGGGCCGGCGCATGCGGATCGCATCCAGCACATCCTGATGCCGGGCGATCGCATAGTCATGGCTCTGGCTTGCCCGGTTTGTCAGGCGGAAGCTGGCAAGCAGGGCGGCGCGGATGGCGGTGGCGAACTGGCGGAAAACCCAGTTGCCGCTGGCATTGATGATGGCGGTGTGGAATTCGAGATCGGCCTGGCTCCAGGCCTCGTTGTCGCGGGCATTGGCCGCCACCATGTCCTCGAAGGCTTCGGCGATCTGGGCGAGCTGTTTTGCCGTGGCATTCGCCGCAGCCTGAGCGGCAGCGGCCGGCTCGAGGAGCTGGCGGGCGTCGAGCAGCGAATCGTAGAAGCTGCGGTCGTCGCTGAATTCCAGCGTCGCATCGAGGACGAGCGGATCGAGATAGTTCCAGTTCTCGCGCGGCAGCACACTGGTGCCGGCGCGGGTACGCGAGCGCACCATGCCGAGGGCCGAGAGATATTGCATGGCTTCGCGCAGACTGGTGCGGCTGACGCCATAGACTTCGGAAAGCTCCGCCTCGTTCGGCAGCAGCGATCCCTCGGCGATGTCGCCGGAGACAATCTGGCCGATGAGCTTCTTCAAAAGCTCCTCACGCACGGTGCGCCGCCCCTGTTCGGGCTTTGTCACCGCGCTCCCCGTTCGCAGAAGTCCCGATCGCGTGCTCATTGCATCCCCCGTACTGCTCGCCTCGCCGTCACCATGAGCAGCGCCATGCTTTCTCATCAATGGACAACAGCAGACCCGGCTGGCTTCTCCCAAGAAATCTCATCGTCACGCGCGGCTGCCGCGTCCGGCGGCCGACGAACGCATATTGTCGAGCAGGACGGCGATCAGAAGAATAAGACCGCGCACCACATATTGATAGAAGGCCTGGATGTTGAGCAGGTTCATGACGTTTTCGGCAATGCCCATGATCAGCACGCCGACGATCACGCCCGTCATCGCCGCCCGGCCGCCGGCAAGCGAGACGCCGCCAAGCACGCAGGCCGAGATGACGGAAAGCTCGAGGCCGGTCGCCGCGTTCGGCTGGCCGGATGTGATGCGTGAAGCCAGCAGGATACCGGCAATCGCGCAGACGAGGCCCTGCAGCGCGAAGATCCAGATGCGCATGGTGACGACATTGACGCCGGCAAGGCGCGAGGCCTCCGGATTGCCGCCGATCGCCAGCGTGTTCTTGCCGAAGACGGTGCGGTTCAGCACGAAGCCGAAGACGATGAAGAGCAGGATCATGATCCAGATCGGCGTCGGCACCGTCAGGAAGCGCGACAGCGCCAGCTGATAGAAGGCCGGATCGTTGATGCCGACGGCGCGGCCGTCGGAAGCGATCAGCGCCAGGCCGCGGACAATCTGCATGGTCGCCAGCGTCGTGATCAGCGCATTGATGCGGAAGCGGGCGATGACCACGCCGTTGACGACGCCGACGATGCTGCCGCAGATCAAAGCGGCGAGCAGGCCGAGCGGAATGGAGCCGGTCGAGTTCGATACCATGACGGCGATCATGCCGGAGAAAGCGACGGTCGAACCGACCGACAGGTCGAAGTCGCGCGAGGCGAGGCAGAACATCATCGTGCAGGCGACGATGCCGATCGTCACCACCGACTGCAGGAGGCCCAGCATGTTGCGTTCGGTCAGGAAGCTCGGCACGGTCAGCGAGACGATCACGAAGGCGATCGCGAAGATCACCACCAGACCCTGTTCGCCGAGAAGGATTTTTTTCAACGCGTTCATGACTGCTCTTCCTGAAATTAGATTGTGCCGGCGGCGTTCTTGTCGGGCAGAGCCGCGGTCAGAATGCTGCGTTCGTCGAAATCGGCGCGCGCCACATTGGCGACAACGCGGCCCTGGCACATGACCATGATGCGATCGGAAATGCCCATGACCTCGGGCAGCTCGCTGGAAATGACGACGATCGCCATGCCGCCGGCGGCAAGTTCGTAGAGGATTTCATAGATTTCCGACTTGGCGCCGACATCGATGCCGCGCGTCGGCTCGTCGATGACGAGCACCTTGACGCCCTGTTCCGACAGCCAGCGGCCGAGAATGACCTTCTGCTGGTTGCCGCCCGAGAGATTGATGATGTCCTGCTTGCGCGAAGGCGTGCGGACCCGCAGCTTGGCGATGAACTGGTCGGCGACCGAGGCTTCCTTCTTCGGGTTCAACACGCCGAAGGGCGAGAAGTGGCGGCGCGAGGAGATGGCGATATTCTCCTCGATCGACCGGCCCTGGATAATGCCGTCAAACTTGCGGTCCTCCGGGCAGAGCACCATGCCGGCACCGATCGCCGCCTTCGGATTGTTGGGCGAAACGGCCACGCCATCGATCGCAACGCTGCCCTGATGGCGCTGATCGGCGCCGTAGAGCAGCCGCGCCATTTCGCTTCGCCCGGCCCCGATCAGGCCGAAGAAGCCGAGAATCTCACCCTTGCGGACCGAGAAGCTGATGGGGGTGCGAAGCTTCGAACCCGAGAGGTTCTTGACCTCGAGACGCACCTCGCCGAGCGGGCGCGGGCGCCAGCCCCAGATATTGCTGATCTCGCGCCCGACCATTTCCGCGATGATCTGCTCGCGCGTCGTCTCGGCGACTTTTGGATGATGGGCGGCAAGCCTGCCGTCGCGCAGCACCGTCAGGCTGTCGCAGAGACGGAAGATCTCGTCGAGGCGATGCGAGACATAGAGGATGACGGTGCCCTTGGCCTTGAGCTTGCCGATCAGCGAAAAGAGGATTTCGCTTTCACGCGATGATAGCGAGGAGGTCGGCTCGTCAAGCGCGATGACGCGCGCATCGAGCATGACGGCCTTGGCGATCTCCACCATCTGGCGGGCGCCGATCGACAAAGACGATACTTTTGCGGAAGGGTCGACGTCGATGCCGATGTCGTCCAGCCTGGCGCGCACCGTCTCGATCAGCACCTTGCCGTCGATGATGCCGGCCTTGCCGGGAAAACGGCCGAGCCAGAGGTTCTCGGCAACTGTCAGTTCCGGAACGAGCTGCAGTTCCTGATGGATGACGATGACGCCGGCATGGAAGGCATCGCGGACGGAGCTGTATTTCTGCTCGACGCCATCGATGAGAATGCTGCCTTCATCGGCGGACTGGTCGCCCGAGAGCACGCGGATCAGGGTGGACTTGCCGGCGCCGTTTTCGCCCATCAGCCCGTGCACGGCGCCTTTTTCAACGCCGAAGGAGACGTTGGACAGCGCCTGAACGCCCGGATAGCCCTTGGAAATGGAATTGAATTCGAGGAAAGCCATCATCGCTCCGTCGAGAATATGCCCGGCGGCGGGACATGCCGCCGGGATGAAATCATCATCAGGGGATGATTATTCGATGCCGAGGTCCTTGCGAACCTTTTCATAGTCGCCGCGTAGCGCAAGCGAACCCGAGGTCAGCGTGACCTTGGCCGGCTCCTTGCCGTTGGCGATCCAGTCATACATGTCGAGGGCGGTTTCGTAGCCGTGACGCTTCGGCGAGATGATGACCGTGCCGAAGAAGCCGGTCGCGGATGGCTTCTTGAACTCGTTGATCGCCGATTCCGCGCCACCGATGCCGACGCCGATCATGTTGTCGGCGGCAATGCCGACCGATTCCGATGCACGCACGGCGCCGAGTACGGCTTCGTCGTTGAGGCCGAAGGCGACCCAGTATTTGACGTCGGCATGCTTGTTGAGAACGGTGGTCGCGGCATTCAGCGCTGCTTCCGTGTCGGTCTTGGCCTGCGGGGCGTCATAGATGTTCTCGGCCGGGAAACCGGCAGCCTTCAGAACCGAAATCGCGCCTTCGACACGATCGACGGCAGTCGGCAGCTGGTCGTAGGAGACGCGGATCGCGCCGACATACTTCATGTCCCAGCCGCGCTTCTTCATTTCGTCGACGATCGCCTGACCGACGCCCTCGCCGATCTTGGTGGCGGAAATGCCCATATGCGGGACGTCTTCCAGCGGCTTGCCGTCGGCGCCGACCAGGCGGTCGTCGACCGTCATCAGCTTCAACTGGTTGGCGGCAGCCTTGGCGACGATACCGGGGCCGAGCTTGACGTCAGGCGTGCAGATGATGAAGCCTTGGGCGCCCTGCGCACCGAGATTGTCGATCGCCGACTGGACCTTCTCGCCGTCTTCGGCGCCGATCTTGACGACGGTGAAGCCTTTCTCCTTGGCGGCCTGGTCGGCGAATTTCCATTCATCCTGGAACCACGGCTCTTCCGGCTGCTTCACGATGAAACCGATCTTGACATCCTCCGCCAGAACGGAACCGGCGGCCAGAACGGCAAAGGCACCGGCGAGGACGGCTGCTTTGAAGAAGCGCATAATCTCTCTCCCTTAAATCTCGATCTGCCGCTCACTCGGCAGCGACTACTGAATAGGAACAAACATCATACCAGTCAATATTTGTGTATGATTATTTCCGCGATTATGCCGATGGAAAGCCGGCTAAAGCCGTCCTGTTGACCACAACACCTAGGAAAAGTGGATGAAACACAGCGCAAACCATCCAGGAAGCGTGAAATAAATCCTATATATATTGACATTCAGCCGGCCGATAATAACTGTGCCGCCACAGTCCGGATCAGCCTAGATCGCGTGGAGAAGGCATCACGTCATGGCCATCATCGATTTGCAGGACGGCCCGCTTTCGGCCCGCGTTTCGACAGCCGGCGGCGTGCTGCTCGACTTCTCCTGGACACGCGACGGCCGGAAAATCCCGCTCCTGAGACCGGCCGAAGATGACGCGGATGCGCTCTCATCCGCCGGCTATCCGCTCGTTCCCTTCGGCAACCGTGTGAAGGGCAACCGCTTTACCTTCCAGGGGCGAGACTACGACCTCCGGCCGAACAGGGACTGGGATCCGCATTACCTGCATGGCGACGGCTGGCTGGGAGAGTGGGAGCTTCGCTCCGGAAGCGCCAGCGAGGCGCTGATCGCTTTCCGGCATCGGGCTGACGGCACACCCTATAGCTACGAGGCGGAGCAGCACTTTGCGCTGACGGCAACGGGGCTTCAACTTGCCATGCAGGTTAAAAACACCGGTGACGAAGCCCTGCCCTTCGGACTTGGCTGGCATCCCTTCTTTCCCTTGACAGAGGGTACGACGCTTCTTGCCAAAGCCGAGCGTTTCTGGACGGAGACCGAGGGCTGGCTGCCGGGGGAGCCCGCCGATATCCCCGCCGATCTCGATTTTTCGCGGGCTGCAACCCTGCCGCGGCGCTGGATCAACAATGGTTTCGAGGGCTGGGACGGCAGGGCGCGCATTGCCTGGCCGGAGAGCGGCACGGCACTCGACCTGACGGCCGACCCCATCTTCCGCCACGCCGTCATTTTCCTGTCGGACCAGCGCTTCGATCCCGGCTTTCGCGGCGATTATTTCTGCTTCGAGCCGATGTCCCATCTCGCCAACGGGCATAATCTTCCCGGCCTCGGCGACCTCACCGTTCTGCGGCCCGGCGAAAGCCTTGCGGGCTCGATCCGCCTGCAGCCGCGGGAAATCGCCTGATCATCACGAATGCGCATAGAGAGGAAACAGACGATGCCAAACCGCCTTTCCGGAAAACGGGTCTTCATCACGGGTGCCGCACAGGGGATCGGACAGGCGATCGCGGAAGCATTCGCGGCCGAAGATGCCCGCCTCTTCCTCGTCGATCGCGATGAAAAGCTGTTGCAGCAAACGGCAGCAAGCCTTGCCGCAAAGGGCGCCGTGCTCGGCTATCGGGCGGCCGATATCAGCGATGGCGAGGCCATCAAGGCTGCCGTCGCCAAAGCGGCGGAAGAGATCGGCAGCATCAATGCCCTCGTCAACAATGCCGGCGTCAATGTCTTTGCCGAGCCCTTGCAGACAACCGACGAGGAATGGCAGCGCTGTTTCGACATCAACCTGAAGGGCGCCTGGCATTGCTGCCGCTCCGTGCTGCCGCAGATGATCGCGCAAGGCGGCGGCGTGATCCTCAACATCGCCTCGACCCATGCCTTTACCATCATTCCGCATACCTTCCCCTATCCGCTCGCCAAACATGCGCTCATCGGCATGACCAAGTCGCTCGGCATCGAATATGCACCTGACGGCGTGCGGGTGAACGCGATCGCGCCCGGCTATGTCTCGACCCAGAAGGTGATCGACTACTGGAACAGTTTCCCCGATCCGGAACAGGCGAAAGCCGAGACGATGAGGCTGCATCCGGGCGGGCGCATCGCCACGCCGCGGGAGATTGCCATGGCGGCGGTCTTCATGATTTCGGACGAATGCACGTTCATGAACGCCGCCTGCCTGACGATCGACGGGGGCCTGAGCGTCATGCAGCACCAGTAATTGGCAGCACCAGCCATTGCCGGCTCAGCGCTCGCCCTTGACCTGGATCAGATAGGGCGGCGTCAGGCCCGCGGGCATGGCGGGCAGGTGCTGCAGGATCTTCAGGTTGGGATCGAGCGCCCGGCGCAGGTGATTGGCAAGTGCGGCGCAGGCCCCCTCGATATCGCTGGCAAGCAGCGCGTCGTAGACGCGCGTATGCTCCGATATCATTGCCGAAATTTCCTCCTCGGTGCGGAAATTCGCGAAAGTCGAGTGGGTGGCGATCAGCACCCGCTGGCTGCGGCGCACGGCTGCAAGAAGCACCGTGTTGGGGCAGCCTGACAGCGAATCGAGATGCAGGTCGGCTTCCACCCGCTCCAGCTTTTCCGGCGGCTGCGGATAGGGGCCAAGGGTAGCGAGCCTTTGCCTGCGCTCCTCAAGCGCATCCTTGTCGAGGAAAGGATAGGCCTGACGCAGGGCCTCCGGCTCCAGCAGGCGGCGCATGTCGTAGTGATGGCGAAAGACCCGGGCACTGAGCGGGCCGGCGTACCACCGGTTATTGCTGTCCTGTTCGATGATGCCGCTGCGCTCGAGCTGGGTCAGCACTTCATGGGCGATGGTGCGGCTGACATCGTAGTGCTGGGCAAGGGCCGTCTCGTTCAGCAGGAAACGGCCATAGGCCAGACAGACGGCAACGGCGTGCTCGACTTCCGGATAGATCTGTTCCCTCCGGTTGACGACCGGCACGGTCAGCGAATGCGGCAGGTCGAGGCCGGCGGCAAAAAGGTCGCCGCGCTGCGGCGCGCCACCCGGCACGATGAAACCGCGCCCCTCGAAGGTGTGGATGAGGCCGTCCCCCAGCAGCCGCCCCAGCGCGATACCGGCCGGGATGCGGCTGACATTGAAGGCGCGCGCGACGTTCGCCTGGCCGAGGACAAGACCCGGCGCCAGTGCGCGCCGTTCCAGGTGGTCGCGAAGGACCTGGTAGATCGTCAGATAGATCGGCTCTGACCGCACAGCCGCAACGGCGGCGTCAGTCTCCACCCCGCTCTGCACCGTCATGTCTGTTCCAGAGGCTCTCTGCCCATTCCCCGATGCGCCCGATCAGTTTGCGGGCGGTCCTGCCTGCACGATCCATGATGAAGAAACCATGGATGGTTCCCTGCCATTCCTCGTAACAGACGTCATTTCCGGCGGCAATCAAGCGCTGTGCATAAGAGCGGCCCTCGTCACGCAGCGGATCGTGATCGGCCGTGACGAGCAGGGCCGGAGCCAGACGCGAGAGGTCGGGTGCAAGCAGCGGCGACACGCGCGGGTCGGACGGCGGCGTGCCGCCGCAGAGATAGTTTTCCGCAAACCAGACCATGGTCGACTGATGCAGGGAAAAACCGCTCGAAAACTCGGCCCGGCTGGCGCTCGCGCCGGCAAGATCGGTCGCGGGATAGATCAGAACCTGGCCGGCAAGCGGGACGGCAAGATCGCGCGCCCGGATTGCCAGCGACGCGACAATGCTGGCGCCGGCGCTGTCGCCGGCCAGAATCAGCCTGTCCGCATCGAACCCAAGCATCCCGCCGTTTGCCTGAAGCCAGAGCAGCGCCGCCTCTGCATCCTCCAATGCCGCCGGAAACGGGGCTTCCGGCGCCTTGCGATATTCGACCGAAAGCACATTGGCCCGCGCCGCATTGGCAAGCGTGCGCACCGGCCCGTCATGGGTTTCGATGCTGCCGACCATCCAGCCGCCGCCATGGAAGAACAGGATGGTCCGGCGCGTGCCGGCCATGCGGTAAAGCCGCGCCTTCAGCCCGATATCGCCGTTCGGGATTTCCAGATTTTCGATACGGGCAACCTCGTCCTTTGCCCCCCAATGAAGCGCCAGCCGGATTTCTGAATCGGCACGTGCCTGCTGCGGCGAAAGCGTTTCCATCGCCGGTCCGCCAAGCGCCTCCTGCTCCTCCAGCAGGGCTCGGTATTCCGGCAGAAGCCTCGACCGGTCCGCAGGCGCTCGTTTGTGTTGCGGCTCCATCGACGCCTCCCCGCTGATTGCCTGATGCGATGGAAACGGAAGACGGCAAAAAAGTCAATAATCGAATATTGCATGCGATATTCGATCGTGTTAGCGATTGGACATGGCAATGCTGGAAGAGGACCGGGCTTGCCCAAACGGGAGGATGTCATGACGATTCGCAGTTTCATTGCTGCAGGCCTTGCATGCTCTGTGGCGATTGCGCCGCTCGGCGCCTTTGCCTCAGACAACAAGATCGCCCTGGTTCCGGGCGGCCCGCACCCTTATTTCGCGCCCTGGGAACAGGCAGCCGCCGATGCCGCCAAGGATTTCGGCATCGCTGCGGTGGAATACAAAGTGCCGAGCGAATGGAAGCTCGAAGCCCAGACCGAGCTTCTCGAAAGCCTGGCGGCCCAGGGCACCAACGGCTTCGGCGTCTTTCCGGGCGATGCCGTCGGCATCAATGCCACGCTCTCGGAAATGAAGAGCAACGGCATTCCTTCCGTCGCGCTCGGCGGCTGCGCACAGGACCCGACCGATACCGGCCTTTGCCTGGCGACCGACGTGTCGCAATCGGCCTATCTCGGCACGAAGGCGCTGATCGAGGCGATGGGCGGCAAGGGCACGATCGTCCATCTGGCCGGCCTGCTTGTCGATCCGAACACGACGCTGCGCGTCAAGGCGGTGGAAAAGGCCGTTGCCGAAACGAACGGCGCCGTGACCCTCCTGCAGACGGTCGGCGATACCGACAGCCAGGAACAGGGCGACCAGAAGGTCAATGCCCTGCTGGCAGCCCAGAAGGACAAGATCAACGGCCTGATCGCCACCGGTTATATTTCCTCGGTGGTGGCCGCGACTGCGCTCAAGAATCTGGGCGACAAGAAGATCAAGCTCGTCGGCATCGATGACGACAAGATCATCCTCGACGGCATCCGCGACGGTTTCGTCGCCGGCACGATGGCGCAGAACCCTTACGGCCAGGCTTATATCGGCGCCTATGTGCTCGATCAGATGGCGGCCGGCTGCAGCGTGAAGGCCGATGCGCCGTGGATCGCCACGCCGCAGACGGCGCATTTCGTCGATTCCGGCACGCTGCTGATCTCCGCCAAGAATGTCGACAGCTACAAGGACGACCTGAAGGCACTGACGAAGAAGCTGCAGGCAGGCTTCAAGGACACCTACCTCGCCTGCAAGTAACGCAAGCGGCGCGGGGCCGAACGTCCCGCGCCCGTCATTTCCTTTTCACGAGACCGGTCATCCCAGCGCATGGCACCCATCGACAATGATAGTCCCGTCCCCGATGCAGGCCGACCAAGCCTGCTGGGACTGCTGACCAGGGGGCCGGCGCAGCTTGGCCTGCTGATCATCCTCCTGATCCTGTGGGGCGTCTTCACGAGCCTCGCGCCGGGCTTCCTGTCGCGCTTCAACCTGAATTCCATGGGGCGCTCGGTGGCGATCGATGTCGTCGTCGGCTTCGCGCAGATGGTGGTGCTGGCAACCGGCGGCATGAACCTCTCCGTCGGAGCGATCGGCGTCTGCTGCGTGATGGTCGCCGGCTACCTGATGCAGGCGGCCGGCCTGCCGATCCCCGTCGCAATCCTCCTGACGCTCGCCTTCGGCGGCCTGCTCGGGATGCTCAACGGGCTGGCAATCGTCAAGACCGGGGTCAACAGCTTCATCGTGACGCTGGCGAGTGCCAGCCTGTTTTCCGGTGGCATGCTGATCTTCACCAAGGGCGTGCCGCTGAACGGCCTGCCGGCAACCTTCGGCGCCTTCGGGCGAAGCGGCGTCGGTCCGGTGCCGTCGCTCGCAATCGTTGCCCTGCTGATCGGCGCCCTGCTCTATATCCTGTTCAAGCATACGGTGCTCGGCCGGCAGATTCTGGCCGTCGGCGCCAATGCGCGCGCGGCGGAAATGTCCGGCATTCCGGTCGGGCGGATCACGATCTTCGTGCATGTCCTTTCGGGCGTGCTCGCCGGTGCCGCGGCCCTGATGCTGACCTCCAGGCTCTCGGCGGCCATGCCTGCCGTTGCCGGCGACGACTGGCTGCTGCCCTCGTTCCTGGCGCCCGTGATCGGCGGCACGGCGCTTGCCGGCGGCATGGTGTCGGTCATCGGCACGATCCTCGGCGCGCTGCTGGTTGCCACCATCCGCAGCGGCCTGCTCGTGCTGCAGGTCGGGAACTTCTGGCTGCAGCTCTTCCTCGGCATCTTCCTGCTCTTGGCGATCCTCTTCGAGCGCTACCGGGCAAAGCTCGCCATCCGCGAACAGACGAGGCGGGCATGAAGACGCTGCTTTCCTTCGCCGCACGCACGCAGTGGTCCGGCATTCTCGCAGGCGTCATCGCCGGCGCTGTTGCGCTCAGCCTCGCATCTCCCGCCTTCATGACCGAATTCAACTGGTTCGTCATGCTGCGCAGCATCTGCGTGTCGCTGCTCGTCGCCTTCAGCCAGATGGTGATGCTGGGCGTCGGCCAGATGAACCTTTCGGTCGGGGCGCTTGGCGGGCTCGTAGCCGTCGTCACCGGCGGGCTGATGGACGTCTGGGGCCTGCCGGCCATTGTCGCGATCATGCTCGGCATCGCCTTCGGCGGCCTTGCCGGCTTCATCAATGGCTGGCTGACGGTGCGCACCGGCATCAACGGCTTCATCGTCACGCTGGCGACGGGATCGGCCTTTGCCGGCATCAATCTCGGCATCACCAAGGCCATCCCCTTCTACAATCTGTCGCCCGCCTTCGTCGCCTTCGGCAACGGCCGTTTCGGACCCTTCCCCTTGCTCCTCATCGTGCCGCTGGTCGTGACCGTACTGCTCGTCGTCTTCTTTGCCCGCACGGTCGAGGGCCGCTACATGCTGGCGGTCGGCGGCAATGCCCCTGCGGCGGAACTCTCCGGCATCTCCGTTGCCCGCGCCACCATCATGGCGCATGTGCTCTCGGGCCTGCTGGCAGCGACCGCCGGCGTGCTGGCCGTCGCCCAGCTCGGCTCGGCGCAGCCGACGATCGGGGCGGACTGGGTGGTGATTTCCTTTGCAGCACCGATCATCGGCGGCGCAAGCCTTGCAGGCGGCTCCATCTCCATCCTCGGCACGTTCATTGCCGTGCTGCTGGTCGGGCTCATCCAGAATGCCATGGTGCTGCTTGCGGTCGACCCCTACTGGGTCACGTTCCTGCTCGGCGCGCTGATCCTTGCCGCCGTCTGGATCAACCGCTATCGCGCGATCCGCGTCGGGGAGGATTGAGATGGCGCTCGTTCTCGACAAGATCGGCAAATCCTTCCCGGGTGTCAGGGCGCTCAACAATGCCGCGCTGACGCTCAACGGTGGCGAGATCCATGCCCTGATGGGCGAAAACGGCGCCGGCAAATCGACGCTGATCAAGATCATCACCGGCGTCCACCGGCAGGACAGCGGAACAGTCACGCTCGATGGCGCGCCGCTGTCGCTTGCCTCGCCGCGCGACGCCATTGCGCTCGGAATTTCGGCCGTTCACCAGGAGCGCAACCTCATTCCGCGCTTTTCCGTGGCCGAGAACATTCTTCTCGAAGGCCTGCCTGTCCGGAACGGCCTTGTCGATTTCCGCCGCGCCAATGAGGAGGCGCGGACGCATCTGAACAAGGTCAGCCTCGATATCGATCCCGCCACCGAGGTACGGCGCCTGAGCGTCGCGCAGATGCAGATGGTGGAGATCGCCAAGGCGCTGAGCCACCGGGCGAAGGTATTGCTGCTCGACGAGCCGACTGCATCGATCACCGATGCCGAGACCGAAATCCTCTTCCGCCTCGTGCGGCAGCTGCGCGATCAGGGAACGGCGATCCTCTTCGTCAGCCACAAACTGGAGGAAGTTCTCAGCCTTTGCGATCGGGTCACGGTCCTGCGCGACGGCGAAACGACGCTGCGCGGCGCGCCGATGGCCGGCATGACGCGGCAGACGCTGATCGAGGCGATGATCGGCCGCGCCGAGCGCCCCGTCATCGCGCGTTCCGGCCAGCCGCAGGAAGGGGTGCCGAAGCTCGAACTGCGCGATATCGCCACTGCCGCCGGTCATGACGACATCTCCTTCTCGCTTCGCCGCGGCGAAATCCTCGGCCTCTACGGCCTTGTCGGCGCGGGACGCACCGAACTCGTCCGCGCCGTCATCGGCAAGGACAAGCTGACCTCCGGCACGGTGCTGATCGACGGCAAACCAGCGCGCATCCGCTCGGTCGAAGAGGCGATCAAGCGCTTCCGCATGGGTTATGTCAGCGAAGACCGGAAATACGAGGGCGTCATCCTCTCCCATCCGATCCGCACGAATATCGCCATGACCGTCTGGGGCAGGATCGCCTCCGCCCTCGGGCTGATCGGCGCCGGCCAGGAGCGCAAGACAGCCACGCCGCTTGCCCGGCAACTGGAAATCCGCACGCCCAATCTGGAACAGCTCGTCGGCAATCTCTCGGGCGGCAACCAGCAGAAGGTGTCGCTTGCCAAGTGGCTCGCCGCCGATGTCGACATCCTCTTCATCGACGAGCCGACCGTCGGCATCGACATCAAGGCCAAGGCCTATATTCACGCGCTGATCAACGGCCTTGCCGACAGGGGCATGGCGATCCTGCTGATATCGAGCGACATGCCGGAAATGGTGGCGCTCGCCGACCGCATCCTCGTCATGCACGATTTCAGGATCGTCCACGAACACGAAAACGACCGCAAATACGAGACGGCCAGCCGCGCCATCATGTCGGCGATCCATGCGGCCGAACCCGCTCAGGCCCAGACGGCAAGCTAGGAGGAACCATGGCCCGCATTGAAAAGATCGAACTGCGCATGGTGGATCTGCCGCCCAAGGTGAAGCGCACCGATGCGATCCAGAGCTTCGTCAGCCAGGAAACGCCCATCGTCACCATCACCGATTCCGACGGCGCTTCCGGCACAGGCTATTCCTACACGATCGGCACCGGCGGCTCCTCCGTCATGCGGCTGCTTGCGGACCATCTGGCGCCGCTGCTGATCGGCGAGGATGCCGATTGCATCGAGGCGATCTGGCACAAGCTGGAATTTGCGACCCACGCCACGACGATCGGCGCGATCACGGCGCTGGCACTCGCCGCCGTCGATACCGCACTCTGGGATCTGAGGGCGAAAAAACAGATGCTGCCGCTCTGGAAACTCGCTGGCGGCGCCAAGGAAAGCTGCCCGCTCTATACGACCGAGGGCGGCTGGCTGCATATCGGGAAGGAAGCGCTTGTCGAAGACGCACTACAGGCGAAAGCCAAGGGTTTTGCCGGCTCGAAGGTCAAGATCGGCAAACCGCACGGCGCCGAGGATTACGAGCGGCTGTCGGCGGTGCGGGCCGCGCTCGGCGACGGTTTCGAGATCATGACCGACTGCAATCAGGGTTTTACGATCGACGAAGCGATCCGTCGCGCGTCGCGGCTGAAGGAACTCGATCTTGCCTGGATAGAGGAGCCGCTGCCGGCCGACGATCTCGACGGTCATATCCGGCTGTCGCGCTCGACGGCGACGCCTGTCGCGGTCGGCGAATCCATCTACTCGCTCCGGCATTTCCGCGAATATATGCAGAAGGGCGCCTGCTCCATCGTGCAGGTCGACGTCGCCCGCATCGGCGGCATCACGCCCTGGCTGAAAGTGGCGCATGCGGCCGAAGCCTTCGATATCCCCGTCTGCCCGCATTTCCTGATGGAACTGCATGTCAGCCTGGTCTGCGCCGTCCAGAACGGCAGATATGTCGAATATATCCCGCAGCTCGACGACCTCACGACAGAGGGCATGGAGATCCGAAACGGCCGCGCCATCGCCCCTTGCGAACCCGGCATCGGCATCGAATGGGACTGGGATGCGGTGAAGGCCCGCAGCATCGCAGAGTTCACGACGGAAATCACACAAGGGCGGTAGCGACATGCAGCGCATGGGCATGGTGATCGGCCTGGAGCCGGACAAGGTCGCGAACTACAAGGCGCTTCATGCCGCCGTCTGGCCGGAGATCCTGACGCTGCTTTCGGCCTGCAACATCACCAACTATTCGATCTTCCTGAAAGAGCCGGAGAACCTGCTCTTCGGCTATTGGGAATATGTCGGCGACAACTTCGAAGCCGACATGGCGAAAATGGCCGCCGATCCGGCAAACCGGGCATGGTGGGAAGCCTGCATGCCCTGCCAGAAGCCGCTTTCGACCCGCCGGGAAGGCGAGTGGTGGGCGATGATGCCGGAGGTGTTTCACCTCGATTGAGACAGGGCTCACAAGCGCGCCCGGCATGCAGCGCATCGGCGAGCCATAGAATGGCAATCCTGCAATCATTGCATTATTTGCGATCAATGATGAATGGGGCTCTCATGGCCAGCATGACGATCCGCAACATTGATGATGGGCTGAAACGGCGCCTTCGAATCCGCGCCGCCAGCCACGGTCGGTCTATGGAGTACAAAGCGCTGCGGGAATTGCGTTCACGTTTCACCCGTCTCATATCGTCGGCGCCGCAGCTATCCGCGGTTCAGGTTACGCGATCTTGTGCGATACGGCTTGTTCAAGCGCCTGAGTGACCCATTTGTTGAGGCTCACACCGTCGCGGCGGGCGGCACTGGACAGCGCCTTATGTACGCTCGGCTCCATCCTCACGACGAACTGGCCGGAAAACGGCTTTTCCGGCTCCTCGCCGCGTTCCTTGCAAAATGCCAGGTAGTCCTCGACGGAATCCGCGAGAGCCTGCTTCAGCTCAACGGCGGAGCTGCCCTGAAAGGTGATGACGTCGCGCATGTTGATGACCTCGCCGTGGAAAATCTCGGCGTCCTCGTCAAATTCGACAACAGCTTCATAGCCCTTGTAATGCATTGTGGTCATGGTTGTATCTCCGCTTCGAGCAGGAAGCGCCGGACGGACTTCACCGCCCCCTTGTCGGTTTCCTTTTGCGGATGCGGGCGGTGGAACACCGCGCGCACGCCGTTCAAGGCTATCCGCACCCGCGACCCCTGCCCTTCTGTGATTTCCGCCCCACATGCGGCCAGCAAGGCCTCAATGTCCCGCCAGGCGATACCAGCACGAACAGGATCAGCAAATACGGCTTCGAGGGTTGCCTGATGCTTCCTACTTAGTTCCATATAGTATCGCTTTTCAGTATCATTTCAAGATTCCCGACGGGATGATATCGCATAGCTGCTTGAGTGTCCCGAGTCTGCGGTGATTTCCTTGGGAATTCCGCGGTTCTAACGACAGATCGGCCACTTTGGCCGTTGCATGTCGAGCGGCAAGGAAGGGGAGTGGAGTGCCCACAACTCGGAGCGACCCGACCCGGCCCGAGATATGCAAAGAGTTGCGGTTCCCGCGGTTTTTTGTTGTGTGGGGGCCGAGGAGCTTTGCCCCTTCTCTCCCCGAAATAGGCCTTCCGCCCAGATTCCTGCATGCCGCTTCGCGGCGCGCAGCATGTGGCGGTGTTCTCCGTGACCTGTGGGGGCAGGACAGCAGCACGCTCCTGACCAACCAGCCCTTGTTCACGCGGTTGGCCGTGGAGGCGTTGGAGAAGGCAGTGACCCCTCGTAACTCGCCGGACGCAAAGCGATCCGATCAAATCCGACATCCGACGCCGGCCCCCGACGGGCTTGTGGAACCCTTCTGCCCCGCCATACGTTTCCAGCGCATTCTCGCCTGCCAATTTCGAACCCATCGACAATTGCAGCTCCACGGATCGGGATGACAACGCAGCAGATCCTCGCTTTCTCCGTCATCGCCGTCATGATGGGGGTCTTTATCTGGGATCGGTTCAGATACGATGTCGTCGCATGCTGCGCGCTTGTTCTTTCCGTTGCGATCGGCATCGTTCCGCCGGACAAGGCCTTTGCCGGTTTCTCCGACGATATCGTCATCATCGTCGGCAGCGCATTGATCGTTTCGGCCGGCGTGGCGCGTTCGGGCGTCGTCGATATGGCGATCAAGCGCTTCTTCCCGAACCTCGCCACGCTGCACAGCCAGCTTGCCCTGCTGATGATCGCCGTGGCGCTGCTGTCGGCCTTCATCAAGAATATCGGCGCGCTGGCGATCATGATACCGGTCGCCTTTCAGTTTGCCAGGAAGTCGGGCGCCTCGCCTTCCAGATATCTGATGCCGATGTCTTTCGCGGCCCTGCTCGGTGGCTTGATGACCCAGATCGGCACGTCGCCCAATATCGTCGTCTCGCGGCTGAGGGAGGAGATGACGGGCAGCTCGTTTACGATGTTCGATTTCACGCCGGTCGGCGGCGTCCTGACGATCGTCGGCATTACCTTCCTGATCTTCTTTCATTGGCTGGTGCCCAGCCGGACGAAACAGAGCAGTTCGATCGAAGAAGCGGTCGAAATCAAGAACTACACGTCGGAAGTGCTCGTAACCGCAGAATCGGCGGCCCTGGAAAAACCGGTCAGCGCCCTCGTCAGGCCCGGCGATGGCGAGGCGATCGCCACGGCCGTCCTGCGCGGCGCGACGCGCATGTCCCCTTTCCCCGACCTGACCTTGCGAGAGAACGATATCGTCCTTCTGGAGGGGCCGCCGGACGCACTCGACCGCATCGTATCGGCCGGCAAGCTGAAGCTTTCCGGCAAGCCGATCGTCGAAAAGGGGCAGGTACAGGCGGAAGTCATCTCGATCGAGGTGGTGATTGGCCAGGAGTCGCCGCTGAAGGGCCGATCCGTCAGGCAACTCGCACTTGCCTATACGCGCGGCGTCAACCTGCTGGCCGTCAGCCGGCACGGCGAACGGCTGAAGGAGCGCCTCGCCAACCTGAGCCTTGCCGCCGGCGATGTGCTGGTGCTGCAGGGAAGCCGTGAAAACCTTCCCGTCGTCATACAGGATCTCGCACTTCTGCCGCTCGCCCAGCGCGAGATCATGCTCGGCACGCGCAGGCGCGCCTTCATTCCGCTGATCATGCTGGCGCTTGCCATGGCAACGACGGCCGTCGGACTGGCGCCGGTGCCGGTCGCCTTCTTTGCCGCAGCGCTCGGCATGGTCGTCTTCCGGGCAATCCCGCTTGCCGACATCTACAAGTCGGTCGACGGGCCGATCCTGATCATGCTTGCGGCCCTCATCCCGGTTTCCGACACGCTGCGGACGACGGGCGGCAGCGACCTTATCGCGCACGCGCTCGGCGATATCGCCAAGGGCTTGCCGGCCTGGGGCGCGCTCGGGCTGATCCTTGTCGCGGCGATGGCCGTGACGCCCTTTCTCAACAACGCCGCCACCGTGCTCGTCATGGGGCCGATCGCCGCCGGTTTTGCCACCGATCTCGGCTTCCGGCCGGAGGCCTTCCTGATGGCGGTGGCGATCGGCGCGGGCTGCGACTTCCTGACCCCGGTCGGCCACCAGTGCAACACGCTGGTCTTCGGCCCGGGCGGCTACAGGTTTTCTGACTACCCGCGCCTCGGCCTGCCATTGTCCTTGCTGATCATCCTGATCAGCATTCCGGCACTGCTCTTTGTCTGGCCGGTGCGCTGACGGTCGGGCGCTGGCTCGCAAGAGAAATTCCCGGCCTATGCCTGGAACAGGGGCAGCCTGACGACGACCCTTGCTCCGCCTCCGGGCGCCTGATCGATCTGCAGCCTGCCGCCGTGCGCTTCGGTCAGCGACCGGGCAACGGCAAGGCCCAGCCCGGCACCGCCGGTCTTGCGGGCACGGGAGGTTTCCAGCCGCACGAAGGGCTCCAGAATCATGTCCCGCTGCTCGGGCGGGATGCCCGGTCCCGGATCGTCGATGACAAGCTGCAGCCAGGCCCCCTCGACCGTCAGCACCAGATGGGCGCCGCCGCCATATTTCACGGCATTGTCGATCAGGTTGGCGAAGATGCGCCGCAGCGCCAGCCGGTCGCCGATCACGAGAGCCGTTTCCGGCGGCAGCGGCACAAAGGTGACAGGCGCGCCCGAGGCACAACGGTCCGCGACGTCCGCCGCCAGCAGCGGCACGAGATCCAAAAGTTCCTCGCCAAGCGTGCCGACACCGGCACGGCCGGCGAGCAATGCATTGTCCAGCAGCTCGATCATGTCGTTGATCTCCGCTGCCGCCTTCTCCCGTGCGGCCTCATCGGGAATGCTCTCGAGCCGAAGGCGAAGCCGCGTCGCGAAGGTGCGGACGTCATGCTGGATGCCGCCGATCAGTGCCAGGCGGGCGCGGACGATGGCGTGCAGCCGCCCCTGCAGCCGCTCGAAGGCGTTGACGAGCGCACGGGTTTCGGGTGCCGCCCCTTTCAGCCTGGGCAATTCCACCGGCACACCGGTCGGATCGATCCGGTCGACGGCTGCGGCAAGCCGTGTCAGCGGCCGTATCTCGCGATGGAGCGCCACCAGCGCCATGAGGCCGAAGAGCGTACCGATGAGGCCGGCGCCAAGTCCGGCAGGCAGGCCGAACCAGTTGACGATGAACGGCGTCTTCGTTGCCAGCACAAGGACCCGATCGGCGGACAGGCGGATACGAAACTGAACCGGGTTGACGATGCCCCGGAAGATCCGCAGCCCGTGAACTCTCCGCCGTTCCGGCTTCAACAGCCGGATCGAAAGCAGGCTGTCGCCGAGCGCTTCGCGGTAGACGCCGTATTCGGCATCGTTCCACAGGTCCGTTGTATCGTCCGGGGGCGCATCGCTCCCGGACAGGCTGGCGTCAAGGATCGGGGAATTGATGGCGTCGATCAGCAGCGGCCAGCGATCCGGCGGTTCTCCCTTCAGCAAGGAGGCGATTGCGGCGATCTGCCGGGGCGGCGGGCTGGAGGCGGTACGCGAGAGCCCGTTTACGACATAATAAGAGGCGATCAAGGCGATCCACAGCGACAGGAAACCGACGCCGCCGATGGCGATCAGCCGCCGCGAAAGACTGAGGCGCGGCATCAGGACACCGGACGTACCGGCGCCGTCAGCAGGTAGCCGCCATTGCGCACCGTGCTGATCAGGTTGCTGCCGGGGCTTGCCGCCTCGAGTTTCTTGCGCAGCCGCGAAACCAGGAGATCGACGGTACGGTCGAACGGATCGGCGCTGCGGCCATGCGTCCAGTCGAGGATCTGGTCGCGGGAGAGAACCCGGCGCGGCCGCAACAGGAAACAGGACAGCAGTTCGAATTCGCCGCTCGTCAGCGCCACCAACCCGTCCGGTGCCGCCTCGAGCTGGCGCGCGTCGAGATCGGCGACGAAGCGGTCGAAGGCGTAGCGCCGGCTCGGCGGTTGGAAGGGTTGCGGCGAGGCGCGCCGCAACAGCGCCCTTACCCGCGCCAGCAGCTCACGCGGCCCGAAGGGCTTGACGAGATAGTCGTCGGCGCCGAGCTCCAGCCCCACGACACGGTCGGTCTCATCGCTCTTGGCGGTCAGCATGAGGATCGGCAGCGGCCGGGCCGCACGCACGCGCCGGCAAATGGAAAGCCCGTCCTCACCCGGCATCATCAGGTCGAGGATCATCAGATCCGGCTCGAGACGGCGCAACACCTCGTCCATCGCGCGGGCGTCCTCGGCAGTCTCTACCGCATAGCCTTCCCGCGACAGAAGACCGCCGACGAGCTGCCTGATTTCGGCATCGTCGTCAACGATCAGGATTGTGCGGGCTTCGTGCTCCATGAGGCGACCATGAAGAAGCGTTCCGGCGAAATCAAGCGTCGCCGGGCCATCGATACAAATTGCTACAAACGGGCGACAAAAGCCTACATTTCAACATCCGCCGGACAAAAGCGGCATACATCGGCCCGCCATCCTCGGCCCTGCATCGACGGCAACCTGTGCAGCCGGTGCAAGGACCCAACGCCATGAGCCAATGCCATGAGGATGTCACGATGACCAGAACACTTGCCACCGGCCTGCTTGCCGGTTCGCTCGCCCTCCTTTCGTTCGGACAGGCCTATGCCTGGACCCGCGACGGACATGTCAGCGGCCCGCGCGGCACCGCCTCCGTCCATGCCAGCGGCGGCTGCGCCAACGGCGCCTGCTCGCGCAGCATCACCCGCACCGGACCTCGCGGTTACAGCACCACCCGCAGCGGTTCGGTTGCCTGCGACGGCGCCTATTGCACCGGCACGCGCACCGCCACCGGCCCTTACGGCAACAGCGTGACCCGCTCGGGCAGCTTCTATCGCTACTGAACGGAGGCAGCGCCGGCAGCCGGCTGCCAGCATCCGTTCCGTCCGCAGCTCTTTCCCGGGAGACTTCCATGTTCCAGAGCGACCCATCGCTGCGCGTTGCGATCGCCGTCATCGCTCTTGCTTTCATGCTGCTCGAATATCTGATCGGCAGGCTCGCGGAGCACGATACGCACGACCTGAAGGAATCGGCCGCCTCGTTCGGCGTTGCCGCCGTTCACAGCCTGCTGCGCACGGCCGAGGCGGGGTTTGTCGCTGTGCCTTTCATGCTTGCCTACCGCCACCGTGTCTTGGACATCAATCTGACCACGGCCAGCGGACTGATCGCCCTCTTCGTCGCCGTCGATTTCGTCTACTACTGGCAGCATCGCGCCTCGCATCGCATCCGCTGGCTCTGGGCGACGCATGCCGTCCATCATTCCACGACGAAGCTCAACCTGACGGCGGCCATGCGGCTCGGCTGGACCGGCAACATTTCCGGCAATTTCCTCTTCTTCGTGCCTCTTGCCTGGCTCGGTTTCCATCCGTTTGCGATTGTCGCCACTCTGGGGCTGAACCTCGCCTACCAGTTCTTCATTCACACGGAACTCTCGCCGCGTCTCGGGATCCTGGAATGGGTGCTGAACACGCCGGCGCACCATCGCGTGCACCATGCCTCCAATGCCGGCTGCCTGGACAGGAACTACGGCGGCATCCTGATCGTCTTCGACCGCCTGTTCGGCACCTTTGCCGAAGCGCCGAAGACGGAGCCTCTGCGCTATGGGCTGCGCGGCCGCAGCGCTTCGCTCAATCCGATCCGCATCGCACTCGGCGAGTGGGTGCTCATGTGGAGAGATCTGCGCCGGGCAGCGGGCCTGCGCGAAAAGCTCGCGACCCTCTTCGGCCCGGTGGCCCCAGGACAGCGCCCGCCGGAACGGCGGGCGGAAACGGCGGGCGAAAGCCGACCCGCCCCGATCACCACAACAGAAGGAATAATGCCATGACCCGCAAAACGCTCAAAGCCGCCGCACTTTCCATTCTCGCCTGCACCTGCCTGGCCGGAGCGGCCATGGCAGAGACGCAGCTTGCGCCCGAAATGCGCCAGAAGGCCTTTGCCGTCGCCCGCGTCTGCCGCACGGATCTTGCGACCTATTGCAAAGGTGTCGAGCGCGGCGGAGGCCGCATTGCCGCCTGCCTCAAGGACAATGCCGAAAAGCTGTCCTCGCCCTGCCGTTCGGCGCTTGCCGACATCCGCCAGCAATAGGATGACGCCATGTTCCGTAAAATGCTTCTCGCGCTCGCCCTGCTCACGGGCATGAGTTCCGCCGCCGCGGCTGCGACCAGGGGCGTTGCCGCCGGCGACGTCAATCTGAGAGCCGGTCCCTCGACCGCCTGTCCCGTCGTCACCGTCGTTCCGGCCGGCGTATCCCTGACGACCTATGGCTGCGTTGCGGGCTATACCTGGTGCGACATTGCTGTCGGCAGCTACCGGGGATGGGTTTCGGCAAGCTATATCCGGGTCGTCTGGCAAGGCGCACCCGTGATCGTCACGCCGCTGCTGGCGCCCCGCATCGGCCTCACCGTCATCGTCTACGACCGCGCCTATTGGGACCGCTATTACCCGCGCTATCCCTGGTATCACACCTGGCGCTACTATCCGCCGGCGATCGCACCGCGGGTGGAAAGCTTCGACCGCACCGTGCAATGCGCCAACGGCGCCTGCAGCGCCACGCGCGCAACCACCGGGCTCTACGGCGGTTCTGCCCTTCACACCCGCACATGCGCCGATGGCGAATGCACCGCGACGCGGCAATGGGAAGGCCCCGCCGGCAATAGCGGATCGCGCGTGCGAAACTGCAGTCGCGCCGACCAGTCCTGCACGGTCACGCGTACCGGACCGCACGGCAACAGCCATACGCGCATTTTCGAGCGCTGAAGCGCAACAGGTGAGGATTCAGCGCCGGGAAGATTGCAGGGCGGGCACGCTCACCCGCAGCCGGGGCGCTGCGAAATCGAGGAAGTGACGCATCTTGAGCGGCATCTGGCCGCGTGAGAGATGAATCAGATGAATGGGGGCAGGCTCCGGTTCGAAATCCTCGAGCACCAGCTTGAGCGCGCCGGAAGCAACCGCCTGCGCGACCTGATAGTGGAGCAGGCGGGTGACGCCGACACCGCGGATTGCCGCCTCCGCCGCCGCATCGGTCGTGGTGACGGAAAGCCGCGGGACGATCGCCACGTCGATCGTCCCTGCGACACCGGCCTTGCGGAACTGCCAGCCGGCGGCCGGGGTCAGAACCTCGACGCCGATGCAGGGCAGGTTCAGGAGATCGGCCGGCTCCTTCGGCACGCCGCGGGCGGCAAAGAGATCCGGACTGCCGCAGACCACCCGGCGCACCGAGCCGACGCGTGTGGCAACCATGGCGCTGTCGGGCAGATTGCCGATGCGCACGGCCATATCGACATGCTCTTCGACGAGATCGATGTTCCGGTCCGAAAGGACCAGCCGCACATTGATCGCCGGAAAGGCGGCCAGGAAGTCGGCCACGACAGGCAGGACGTGAAGACGGCCGAACTGGACCGGGGCGGTCATCACCAGTTCGCCCTTTGGCATGGCGAATTCGCCGGATGCCTGACGCTCGGCCTCCTCCAGCTGCTCAAGGATACGTCTTGCCGCCTCGATATAAGTCACCCCGGCATCGGTCAGTGCGATCCTGCGTGTGGTGCGGGTCAGAAGCTTCGTTCCAAGCAGCACTTCCAGCTCGGTGATCTTGCGGCTCAGCGTCGGCAGCGGAACTTTCAGCGACCGGCTGGCCGCAGACAGGTTTCCCTGGTCCACCACCTCCAGCAGCATCGACATGGCTTCGAACCGGTCCAATTCATTCTTCCATTTTCTGGTAAATTCACTTTCAACCAGAGCATATTCTCTTTGTCAGTGGAAATCGACACATTCAAGCCGCCAAGCCGATACCGGTTTCGCGTTTCCACCAAGGAGATTTCCATGTCCCGTATTTCCATCCCCAGCAAAGACGACGCCCCGGAAGCCACCAGGCCGACGCTTGACGGCATCCAGAAGGCGCTGGGTTTCGTTCCGAACATCTTTCGTCTCGTCGCCAACAGCCCGGCCGCACTGGCGGCATTCACCGGCCTTCAGGGCGGGCTTTCGAGAACGCTTGATGTCAAGACGCGCGAGCGGATCGCCCTTGCCGTCGCCGAGGTGAACGGCTGCGACTACTGCCTCTCGGCCCACACCTATATCGGCCTCAACCTCGCAAAGATCAGCCCGGAAGAAATAGCGTTGAACCGCAAGGGCGCATCCGCCGATGCGAGGGCGAATGCCGCCGTCGGCTTTGCGGCCAGGGTTGCGCAGGTGCGCGGTCACGTCTCCGATGCCGATATCGCCACCGTGCGTGCTGCCGGCTTTTCGGACGCTGAGATCGTGGAAATCGTCGCTCTGGTCGTCGAGAACACCTTCACCAATTATCTGAACGAGGTCGCCAGGACCGACATCGACTTCCCGGCGGTTGCGGCTGCCAGTGCGGCCTGACGGATGAGGAGCGGGGCCGGCGCTCCGCTCCCTCCAACCCTTGAGGAGACGGATCATGTCCTATGGATTTCTCGACATAGCCTCGACGCCCAGTGTGCGCGCCGCGCAGGCCGAAATGGGCGTTCAGGAATTCTGGACCAACCTGCCGAGCGACCGGAGCTTCGACCGGTTCACCGAAAACGAGCGCGCCTTCATCGGCTCCCGCGACAGTTTCTACATGGCGACCGTCTCCGAAACCGGCTGGCCCTATGTCCAGCACAGGGGCGGCCCACAGGGTTTCCTGAAGGTGCTCGACGACCGCACGCTTGCCTTTGCGGACTATCGCGGCAATCGCCAGTACATCAGCACCGGCAATCTCGCCGCCAACGACAAGGTCTGCCTGTTCCTGATGGACTATCCCCGCCGCGCCCGGCTGAAGATCTATGCCCATGCCGAAAAGCTCTCGCTCGATGCCGACCCGAAGCTAACGGAGCTGCTCGCCACGTCTTCCTATCGCGCAAAGCCGGAGCGCCTCTTCCGCCTGCGCCTCGAGGCCTTCGACTGGAACTGCCCGCAGCACATTACCCCACGCTATACCGAGGCCGAGATTGCTACGGCCGTTGAGCCGCTGCGCCAGCGTCTGGCAGAACTGGAGGCGGAGAATGCGGCTTTGCGGGCCAAGGTTGCTTCGGCCGGGAACGCAAAATGAGCTAAAGGACCTCCGACGCTGGCTTGTTCAATGCAGCGCCGGAGTTCTTGGTGGACCAGGAACTGGTTTGAGATGGTGGATTGACCATTCATGGCAACGGCTGACGGGATGGTTTCTGTCAGCCCGCCGCCCCTGAGGTCGGCCCGCGCAGCGTGTCTGCGGCGGTAAGATAAGAAGCGCGAAGACAGGCTCCGGGCGGCCCCTACTTCACATAGAGCGAGCGCGAGCGCTCCAGATGCTTGAGCACCGCCGCCTCGGCGCCGTCGGCGTCGTTGGCGGCAAGGCGCTCCAGGATCTCTTCATGTTCGGCCAGCGTGTATTTCTCTTTGCCGGTCCAGATCAGCATTTCCGTATGATATTCCTTCAGCCATGCCAGCATGGCTTCGCTGACGGCCACGTAGATCGGGTTGCCGGAAATCTGCGCAATGCGGGTGTGGAACCGCATGTCGGCGGAAATGAACTCCTCGGCGCGCCCAAGCGAGGCACGCTGCTGGTCGATGATGTCGCGCAGCGCATCGACATCGGCCGGCTTTGCCCGCTGGGCCGCCTCGCGCGCCATGCCGCGCTCGAAGAAGATGCGGGCGCTCTTCAGGTGCTCCAGCGAATCCGCCGATTGCGACAGCATGATCTTCGCCGTCAGGTCGACCTGCCGAAAGATCGACTGGGCGGTCAGCTTCAACACCTTCGCCCGCTCTCCGTGCGAGATGCTGACAAGCCCCTTGTTGGCGAGGGATTGCATCGCCTCGCGGATGGCGGGGCGGCCGACGCCGAAGCGTTCCATCAGAACGCGCTCGGAGGGCATCTCGTCGCCCGGTTGCAACTCTCCTGAGGTGATCAGCCGTTCCAGCCGGTCAAAAACCTCATCGGACAGTTTTCGACGGACAATGGGCTCGATGGCTGAGGTCATGGCGTCTCGCTGGCTCAAATCTTCTCTCCCCTTAGCATTTTCACCGACCGACGACAAAGCGCGCCACGCGAAATTCACATCTGTTGAAAATTTCCATTGCAGAAAATGGAATACTCATTATACCAGATTACAAGTTGACGCCATGCCTTCTTGACGTGGCGAGAGGAGCAACCGGCAATTTCATGATGATAGTCCTGACCTACCGCATCGAGACGCCAGGCAGCGTCGAAGCGATGGCGCACAAGATCGCTTCCGATCAATCGACCGGCACCTTCGTTCCGGTTCCGGGCGAGACCGAAGAATTGAAATCGCGCGTGGCCGCGCGCGTGCTTGCCATCCGTCCGCTGGAAGACGCCAGCCATCCTTCCTGGCCGGAGGCGGCGGACGGCGTGCGCCTGCAGCGCGCCGATGTGGATATCGCCTTCCCGCTCGATGCGATCGGAACGGATCTTTCGGCCCTGATGACGATCGCGATCGGCGGGACCTTTTCGATCAAGGGGATGACCGGCCTGCGCGTCGTCGACATGAAGCTTCCCGAAGCCTTCAGGAATGCCCATCCCGGCCCCCAGTTCGGCATTCCCGGCAGCCGGCGCCTGACCGGCGTCGAGGGACGGCCGATCATCGGCACGATCGTCAAGCCGGCGCTCGGCCTGCGGCCGCACGAGACGGCCGAGCTCGTCGGCGAACTGATCGAATCCGGCGTCGACTTCATCAAGGATGACGAGAAGCTGATGAGCCCCGCCTATTCGCCGCTGAAGGAGCGTGTGGCGGCCATCATGCCCCGCATCCTCGATCACGAGCAGAAGACCGGCAAGAAGGTCATGTATGCCTTTGGCATTTCCCATGCCGATCCCGACGAGATGATGCGCAACCACGATCTCGTACTCGAAGCGGGCGGCAACTGCGCCGTCGTCAACATCAATTCGATCGGCTTCGGCGGCATGAGTTTCCTGCGCAAGCGCTCCGGCCTCGTGTTGCATGCGCACCGCAACGGCTGGGACGTGCTGACGCGCCACCCCGGCATCGGACTCGACTTCAAGGTCTATCAGCAGCTCTGGCGGTTGCTCGGTGTCGACCAGTTCCAGATCAACGGCATCCGCGTGAAATATTGGGAGCCGGACGAGAGTTTCGTCGCCTCCTTCAAGGCGGTCAGCACGCCGCTCTTCGGCCCCTCCGACTGCCCGCTTCCCGTTGCCGGTTCCGGCCAGTGGGGCGGGCAGGCGCCCGAAACCTACCAGCGCACCGGCCGCACGACCGATCTTCTCTATCTCTGCGGCGGCGGCATCGTCAGCCATCCGCACGGACCGGCCGCCGGGGTGCGCGCCGTGCAGCAGGCCTGGCAGGCGGCAGTCGCCGGCATTGCGCTCGACGAATATGCAAAAGATCATCCCGAGCTTGCCGCATCGATCGCCAAGTTCGGCGACGGCAAGGCGGCGTGACGATGCGAAACCTGCTCGTCAGCTACTACGGCGACGATTTCACCGGCTCCACCGATGTGATGGAAGCGCTCGCCAGCAACGGCATTGCGACCGTGCTCTTTCTCGGCATTCCCGATCAGGCCCTGCTCGACCGCTTCGGGGATTGCCGTGCCGTCGGCCTTGCGGGAACGAGCCGCAGCGAGAGCCCGGCCTGGATGCAGGAAAACCTGACCCCGGCTTTCCGATGGTTGAAGGATCTGCAGGCGGGCATCTGCCACTACAAGGTCTGCTCCACCTTCGATTCCGCGCCCGAGGTGGGCAATATCGGCAAGGCGATCGAGATCGGCAAAGAGATCTTTGGCCAGCCGCTGGTACCCGTCATCGTCGGCGCGCCGCAGCTCAAGCGCTACACGGCCTTCGGCAATCTCTTCGCCGCCTATCAGGGGCGTGTCTTCCGCATCGACCGGCATCCGGTCATGAGCCGTCATCCCGTCACGCCGATGCATGAGGCCGATCTTGCCCTGCATCTCGGCAGGCAGACCGACCTTGCCGTTTCGCTCGCCGACCTGACGATGCTTGCTGCACCCGATGCCGATGCCATGATCGACCGGCTGATAGACGAGGGTTCGGGCATCCTGCTGCTCGATGTCGCCTCCGCCGAGAGCCAGTCTGCCGCCGGCCGGCAGCTGCAGCGCATCACGGCAGCCAGGGGTGCTTTCGTGGCCGGCTCCTCCGGCATCGAATACGCGCTCCTCGATGCCTGGCGCGAAAAGGGCATGACCGGTCCGGGTGTCGAGTTCCAGTCGCCGGGCAAGGTGGACCGGCTCGCCGTCGTTTCCGGCAGCGTTTCGCCGACGACGGAGCGGCAGATCCGCACGGCG
This sequence comes from Hyphomicrobiales bacterium, assembly GCA_900471515.1. Classification (GTDB taxonomy): domain Bacteria; phylum Pseudomonadota; class Alphaproteobacteria; order Rhizobiales; family Rhizobiaceae; genus Rhizobium. The sequence goes on from UCFC01000002.1 coordinate 144,368, forward strand.
ATTGCCGACGGCTTTCACGACATCCCGCTCGATCCCCTGGCGCTGGTCGGCACCAATGCCCAGGCGGCACTGGACGTCGCGGTCGCCGCCGGCCTTGCCGCCCTGAAGGCTGGCCGAAGCGTCATCCTGCACACCGCGCTTGGCCCTTCCGCCGATCGCGGCACCGACATCGACCAGCTGCCGGGCGCCCGTCACCGGCTCGGTCGCGCGCTCGGAACCATCCTGCGCCGTCTCGTCGAAACCGAAGGCCTTTCGCGCGCCGTCATCGCCGGCGGGGACACATCGAGCCATGCGCTGAAGGAATTGCGCGTCGATGCGCTGACGACCCTGCTGCCGCTGCCGCAAACCCCCGGTTCGCCGCTCTGCACGGCCCACGGCCGCTACGCGCCCACCGACGGGCTGCAGATTGCGCTGAAGGGCGGCCAGGTCGGGGCGGACGGCTATTTCTCGCAGATCCGGGATGGGAGGAAGGACTGATGGCCAATCAGGCGACTTCCATCCACGGTCGATAATGGAATGGTGATTGACTCATCATACCAGTTAAGATACCAATCCCGCATACGAAGGTGAGGAAATATGACTGCAATTGCCCTCTTTGGCGCCGGCGGAAAAATGGGATACCGGCTGGCCAAGAATCTCAAAGGTTCCCGTTTTGACGTTCGCCATGTCGAGGTCAGCGATGTCGGCAAGGCGCGCCTGAAGAACGATCTCGGCATCGACTGCACGCCGGCCGATGCTGCGCTCGACGGCGCCGAGGTCGTGATCCTGGCCGTGCCGGATACGGCGATCGGCAAGGTTGCCGCCGGCATCGCCGACAGGCTGAAGCCCGGCACGATGGTCGTGGCGCTCGATGCCGCCGCCCCCTTTGCCGGCCACCTGCCGGAGCGCGCCGACCTCACCTATTTCGTGACCCACCCGTGCCATCCGCCGATCTTCAACGACGAGACGGATATGCAGGCCAAGAAAGACCATTTCGGCGGCCTGTTTGCCAAGCAGCACATCGTCTCCGCCCTGATGCAAGGCCCGGAAAGCGCTTATGCCCTCGGCGAAGAGATCGCCAAGGTCATCTGGGCGCCGGTCATGCGCTCGCACCGCGTCACCGTCGAGCAGATGGCGATGCTGGAGCCCGGCCTTTCGGAAACCGTCTGCGCCTCGCTGCTCGTCATCATGCGTCAGGCAATGGACGAGTGCATCGCCCGCGGCGTGCCGGCGGAAGCGGCCCGCGACTTCCTGCTCGGCCACATGAACGTGCTCGGCGCCGTCATCTTCAAGGAAGTCGACGGCGTGTTCTCGGATGCCTGCAACAAGGCGATCGAGTTCGGCATCCCTGCCCTGATGCGCGACGACTGGAAGAAGGTCTTCGAACCTCAGGAGATCGCCGACAGTATCCGTCGCATCACCTGACACGACCGCGGCAGGGCTCGCCCTGCCGCCCTGCCGGCCCGGAGGGGACAAGCGGGCCGGTCTTTGATTTCGCATGAGTATCAGCCGAACCGGCCTTGGTTCGGCCATGCGTCAAACCTGGGAGGAGAACCATGAAAATTACGCGTAGACTGACCCTTGCCGCCTTCGCCGGCGCCCTGTCGCTCGGCGTTGCCATGCCGGCCTTTTCGGCTGACCTGATCGCCATCATCACGCCGGCCCACGACAACCCCTTCTTCAAGGCGGAAGCCGTCGGTGCCGAAGCCAAGGCCAAGGAACTCGGCTATGAAGCGCTCGTCATGACCCATGACGACGATGCCAACAAGCAGTCGGAAATGATCGATACCGCCATCGGCCGCGGCGCCAAGGCGATCATCCTCGACAATGCCGGCGCCGACGCTTCGGTTGCCGCCGTCAAGAAGGCCAAGGATGCCGGCATCCCGTCCTTCCTGATCGACCGCGAAATCAACGCGACCGGCGTCGCCGTCGCCCAGATCGTATCGAACAATTACCAGGGCGCCCAGCTCGGCGCGCAGGAATTCGTCAAGCTGATGGGCGAGAAGGGCAATTATGTCGAGCTCGTCGGCAAGGAATCGGACACCAATGCCGGCATCCGCTCGCAGGGCTATCATGACGTCATCGACGACTATCCGGACCTGAAATTGGTCGCCAAGCAGTCGGCCAACTGGAGCCAGACGGAAGCCTATTCGAAGATGGAAACCATCCTGCAGGCCAATCCCGATATCAAGGGCGTGATCTCCGGCAACGACACGATGGCCATGGGCGCGATCGCCGCGCTTCAGGCCGCCGGCCGCAAGGACGTGATCGTCGTCGGCTTCGACGGTTCCAACGACGTGCGCGACTCCATCAAGTCGGGCGGCATCAAGGCCACCGTGCTGCAGCCGGCCTATGCGCAGGCCCAGATGGCTGTCGAACAGGCCGACGCCTACATCAAGAACAAGACGGCACCGAAGGAAGAAAAGCAGCTCATGGACTGCGTTCTCATCAATGCCGACAATGCGGGCAAGCTCGAGACCTTTGCTCTGGCAAAGTAAGGCGGACCGACTGCTGCAGGGAGCGCGGGAGACCACGCTCCCTGTGGCCTATTCTCATGGATTTCGAGGTTGACAGCATGTTGAGGATCAGGGGCGCCCTGATTGCCGCTCTCGTGGCGGCGGCTTTGCCCGGCTGCAAGATCATCAAGACACCGACTGCGGAAGAAAAGGCCGCGGCCGCGGCCAGGAGCGCTTTCGACCCGAATGCCAAGGTCGAGGCGATATGGCAGCCGCAGGTGGTTCCCTATTACGAAAAGCGGGCCGGCGAGCTGAAGGATGTCGCAGCCCTCGCCGCATCGAGCCCCGATCAGGCGGGGGAGAAATACGGCAACCCGCACAAGCAGGCGAGTTCGCCCTGGACCTATGCGGTGAAATTCACCGGCAAGGTCGTCGCGGCCGATACGGCCTCGCGCGCCGCAACGCTCGATGTCGATGCCGACGGCGACGGCAAGGCCGACGCGAAAGTGCAGATCGGCCCGGCCATCCGCGGCACGGCGTTGCGCGACACATTGGATTTCGTCAATTTCAACGAATTCAAGAACCAGATCGAATGGGCGCAGTTCGGCAAGTCCTTCAACGAAAAGGCCAATAGCGCCTTCCTTTCGGCGATCCCGCGCGACGGGCTGGTCGGCAAGACGGTGAGCGTGACCGGCGCCTTCCCGCTGCCGTCAGGCGGCGACCTTCCGCTCGTGACCCCTTCGGCGCTGACGGTGGCACCATGACGACCAGCGAGGCTTCCAAGGACGATATCATCCTGCGCCTCGACGACGTGTCGAAGGTCTATTCCGGTATCGTGGCCGTCAAGCGCGCCAATCTCGAGCTGCGCCGGGGCGCCGTCAACGTGCTGGTCGGCGAAAACGGTGCCGGCAAATCGACCCTGATGAAGATCATCGCTGGCGTCGAGCGACCGACACTCGGGAACATCATTCTGGACGGCGAAACCGTTTCCTTCGCCAGCCCCGCGGATGCGCAGGCCCACGGCATCGGCATGATCTTCCAGGAACTCAACCTCTTCGCCAACATGTCGGTTGCCGAAAACATCTTTGCGACGCGCGAACTCACCCGCGGCGTGCTCGGCATCGACCACAGGGAACAGGTCCGCAAGGCCAACGAATTCCTGGCCCGCCTCGATGCCGGTATCGATGCCGAGACCATGGTCGAGGATCTGCCGATCGGCCAGCAGCAGCTTGTCGAGATCGCCAAGGCGATGTCGCTCAATGCGCGCATCCTCATCATGGACGAGCCGACTTCGGCGCTGTCTGCGGCGGAAGTCGAGATCCTCTTCAAGGTGATTGCCGAGCTGAAAGCGCAGGGTGTGGCGATCGTCTATATATCGCACCGCCTCGAAGAGCTGATGCGGATCGGCGACTACATCACCGTGCTGCGCGACGGGCAGATCACCGGCCAGGCAATGGTCAAGGATATCGACACGCGCTGGATCGTGCGCTCGATGATCGGCTCGGATGCCAAGGATTTTGCCAAATCCGTCGATCATGCCGTCGGCAGGGAAATGTTCCGTGCGGAGAACATCAGCCTGCCGCGCCCGACCGGCGGGCTTGCCGTCGACAATGTTTCGCTGTCCGTCAGGGCGGGCGAAATCCTCGGCATTTACGGATTGATGGGCGCCGGGCGCAGCGAGTTCTTCGAATGCGTGATCGGCCGCCATGCACACTCGACGGGCAAGATCTTCATCGACGGCAAGGAAGTGCGCGCCCGTGACACGACGCGGCGCATCCGCCGCGGCCTGGCACTCATTCCCGAGGACCGGCAACGCGAGGGCCTGGTGCAGGTTCTCTCCATCGCCTCCAACCTCACGCTTGCGAGCCTTGGCCGCTTCACGCGCCTGTTTCATATCAACGCCAAGGCCGAGAAGAACGCCATTGCCGAGGCGATCCGCGACCTTTCCATCAAGGCGCCGAACCCGGATTTCGAAGTGACCTCCATGTCCGGCGGCAACCAGCAGAAGGTGGTCATCGGCAAGGCGCTGATGACCAATCCGAAGGTTCTTCTGATGGACGAACCGAGCCGCGGCATCGATGTCGGCGCCAAGGCGGATGTCTTCCGCACCATGCGCCGGCTTGCCGCCAATGGCCTCGCCATCCTGTTTTCAACCTCCGACCTCGAAGAGGTCATGGCGCTTTCCGATCGCATCGCCGTGCTCAGCAACGGCCATCTCATCGCCGTCTTCGACCGCACTGAGGCAACGGAAGAGGCCATTATCGCAGCCTCCGCCAAGGGGCACGAACATCAAGGGAAACTTGCGTCATGACGGCCGCCACCGCATCCACTTCCGCGCCGAAGGGCGCCAACGGCTCCTTCCTCCTGACGCTGATGAAACTTCGCACCTTCATCGCGCTCTTTGCCGTCATCATCTTCTTCTCGATCTTCGCGCCGAACTTTACCTCGACCGCCAACATGATCCTGATGTCGAAACATGTGGCGCTCAACGCCTTCCTGGCGATGGGCATGACCTTCGTCATCATCACCGGCGGCATCGACCTCTCGGTCGGCTCGATCGTCGGCCTCTGCGGCATGGTCGCCGGCGGTCTCATCCTCTACGGCATCGAACTGCCGATCGGTTATACGGTCTATTTCAACCTGGTCGAGATCGTGCTGATCACGCTGTCGATCGGCCTCGTCATCGGCCTCATCAACGGCCTCTTGATCACCAAGCTCAATGTCGCGCCCTTCATCGCCACGCTCGGCACGCTCTATATCGCCCGCGGGCTGGCGCTGCTTTCCTCCGACGGCCAGACCTTTCCAAATCTTGTCGGCCGGCCGGAATATGCGACGACCGGCTTCGATGTCTTCGGTGCCGGCCGTATTCTCGGTCTGCCGGTATCGATCTGGATCCTGATCCTCCTGGCGCTGGTGGCCGCCTATGTGGCGCGGTCGACGCCGATCGGCCGGCATATCTTTGCCGTCGGCGGCAATGAGCGCGCCGCCCGCATGTCCGGTATCCGCGTCGATCTGGTGAAGATCTTCGTCTATATGTTCTCAGGCCTTTGCGCGGCGATCGTCGGCATCGTCATCTCTTCGGAGCTGATGGCCTCGCATCCGGCAACCGGCGAAAGCTTCGAACTCAACGCGATCGCCGCAGCCGTCCTCGGCGGCACCTCGATGTCGGGCGGGCGCGGCACGATCGGCGGCACGATCATCGGCGCCTTCGTGATCGGCATTCTCTCCGACGGTCTCGTCATGATGGGGGTTTCCTCCTTCTGGCAGATGGTCATCAAGGGCCTGGTGATCATCATCGCGGTCGTTGTGGATCAGGCACAGCGCCGGCTGCAGCAGCGCGTCACCCTCATGCAGATGGCAAAGGCAGGTTGAAATGGTTGGTTTGAAAGGTGCCTTGATCGGTTGCGGCTTCTTTGCGATCAACCAGATGCACGCATGGAAGGACGTGGACGGTGCCGCGATCGTGGCGATCTGCGACCGTGACCCGGAACGCCTGAAGATCGTCGGCGAGCAGTTCGGCATCGACAGGCGCTACACGGATGCTGCCGCCATGTTTGCCGATGGCGGCTTCGATTTCGTCGATATCGCCACCACGGTCCAGAGCCATCGGGCATTGGTGGAATTGGCCGCCGGCCACAAGATCCCCGCCATCTGCCAGAAGCCTTTTGCCCGGACGCTTGCCGATGCCAAGGCAATGGTGGAGGCCTGCCGGACAGCCGGTATCGCGCTGATGGTACACGAGAACTTCCGCTGGCAGACACCGATCCAGGCTGTCCGACGGCTGCTCGACGACAAGGCGATCGGCATACCCTTCTGGGGCCGGTTCTCCTTCCGCTCCGGCTATGACGTGTTTTCCGGCCAGCCTTATCTCGCCGAAGGCGAACGTTTCATCATCGAGGATCTCGGCATCCACACGCTCGATATCGCCCGATTCATCCTCGGCGACGTGAAAACGCTGACGGCCCGCACCAGACGCGTCAATCCCAGGATCAAGGGCGAGGATGTGGCGACGATCCTGCTCGACCACGAAAGCGGCGCCACCTCCATCGTCGATGTCAGCTACGCGACGAAGCTCGGCAACGAGCCTTTCCCGGAAACGCTGATCGAGCTCGACGGCACGGACGGAACGATCCGCCTTTCGGCCGGCTACCGGCTGGAAGTCACCAACGCAGCCGGCACCATCGTCTCCGACGCCTCGCCGCAGCTGCTTACCTGGGCATCGCGGCCCTGGCACAATATTCAGGAAAGCGTCTACGCGATCCAGAAACATTGGGTCGACCGGCTGAAGAACGGCGGCGAGCCGGCAACGTCGGGCGCCGACAACCTCAAGACCTTCGCCCTTGTCGAAGCCGCCTATGACAGCGCCGCATCCGGCAGGACGATCGATGTGGAGGCGATGCTGAAATGAGCACGGACGCCTTCGCCCTCTACGGCACGCATGAGGCCGAAGACCATCCGGTCCGCCTGACTGCCGGGCGGCTCTCGGCCGATCTCGCCAACGGCAACCTGCGCACGATCCGCTACGACGGCGTCGAGGTGCTGCGCGCCGTCTCCTACCTGGTGCGCGACCGCGACTGGGGCACCTATAGCCCTGCGATAAGGGACCTTTTCGTCGAGCAGGCGAAAGACGGCTTCTCCGTCCGTTACGTCGCCCGCTGCGAGGGACCTGACGGCTCCAGCCTTGCCGTTTCCGTGGGGATTGTCGCGACGGAGCATGAGCTGGCCTTCGAGGCGACAGCGCTCTCGCCGGGCGGTTTCGAGACCAATCGCTGCGGCTTCTGCATCCTGCATCCGATCGTCGGTATTGCCGGAAGGCCGGCGAAGGTCGAACATATCGACGGCCGCGTCGTGGAGACGCGTTTTCCCGACCGGATCGACCCCTGGCAGCCCTTCAAGGACATGCGCGCGATCACCCATCAGGTGGTCCCCGGCGTTTCGGCCGAATGCCGCATGGAAGGCGACACGTTCGAGATGGAAGACCAGCGCAACTGGTCGGACGCTTCCTACAAGACCTATGTGCGCCCGCTGGCGCTTCCCTGGCCCTACCGGATCGCGGCAAACGAACCGGTGCGGCAGAGGATCGTCCTGTCCCTCAAGGACACCAGAAGCGGACAGACGGTAACCGGCGGCCCGGCGGCGGGCAGTATCCGGCTCGAACCGGGTGAACAAGGCGGAACCATGCCGGCCATCGGCCTGATCGTCACGCCTGAAGAAGCCCGGGCCGTGCTTGCGGCCCGTGACCTGCTTTGCGAAATCGCGCCGCAGGAGCTGCTTTTCCACTTCGATCCGGATGCCGGCCACGGCACGCAGGCACTGAAGGATTTCGCTGCCGTCGCCGCCCTTCACCGCGGCGGCTCGACGCTGGAAATCGCCCTGCCCTGCAGGCAGGCGCCGGCCGCCGAAACGGCTGAAATCGCAAGGCAGATGCAAGCTGCCGGCTTCCGCCCGGACGCCATCCTGATCTCCCCTTCCGTCGATCGGCAATCGACGCCGCCCGGCAGCAAATGGCCGGAATGCCCGCCGCTCGAAGAGGTCTATGCCGCTGCCCACGAGGCTTTTGCCGGCATCCGCATCGGCGGCGGCATGCTGAGCTATTTCACCGAGCTCAACCGCAAGCGCGTGCCGGCCGACCGCCTCGGCTTCGTCAGCCACTGCACCAACCCGATCGTCCATGCCGCCGATGATCTGAGCGTCATGCAGACGCTGGAGGCGCTGCCCTTCATCACCGGCTCGGTGCGTGCCATCTACGGCGACAAGCCCTACCGGATCGGCCCCTCGACCATTCCCATGCGGCAGAACCCCTATGGCAGCCGCACCATGGACAATCCCGCCGGCGGCCGCATTCCGATGGCAAACCGCGATCCGCGCCACAATGGCCGTTTCGCGGAGGCCTTCGCGCTGGGTTATGCGATCCGCGTGCTCGATGCCAAGCTCGAATGCCTGACGCTTTCGGCGCTCACCGGCCCCTTCGGCCTCGTTGCCGGCAAGGGAGAGCCAACTGAGGAAGGCGGCAGGAGACCGCTGTTCAGCGTCATCAAGCTTCTTTCCAGCCTTGCCGGGTCGGCCTGGAATGGCTGCACGTCTTCGCATCCATCGGAGGTTCTGGCCTTCCGGTCAGGCTCGACGCTTTATGTTGTCAACCTGACGGCGGTCGATCAGACTATCGATATCAGCGCCTTCGCGTCGGTCCCGCAAGGCACGGATATGGCACTGGCTGCTTACACGACAACGATGGTCAAGGTCTTTTCCTAGGACCACGGGACACGGCGCGCAGGCGATCGGGCAGCAGCATCTGCGTCACCGGTCTCACGGTTCGGACGCTTCAAGCCAAGCCCCTGTGGGTCTTTAAAGCAGAGCTGCGATTTCTCCGCCGGGACGATGGTTTTGGTGCGCCTGCTGCCTCGACTGGCGGCAGCTCCGGGCACATGGCGGTCCGGACCGTTGTGGCATCCGCCCGGAACGTCGTCATGAGGCGTACCCTCGAAAAAGCATGCCCCCATAAGGGTCGCTCGTTTCGTGTCAAATCGTCCTTTGGAACTAACCCCTCGTCATAAGAGGCGACCCGAGGCCCCAACATATGGCACTCGCCTGACAAAAACGGAATGTTCTACAATTTTGCCACGTGATGTTTGTTCTGTTCGCGGTGGTATTGCTTTTGCGCTCAGTGGGTTGGGTTTTTTGGGGGCTCTCGATGCTTGCATCCGGCAGTTCGTCTGCCGGTTCTTTCGAGCCGGCTCCGGATATGGTGACAGTGCCGGCTGGCAAATTCGAGATGGGCGGCGATCGCGATGAGTGGTCGGTCCCCGACGAGCATGGCAACCGCATCATTGACATGAGAGCCTTCTCTGCCTCGCAAACCGAAATCACGTCCCGACAGTATGATGCATGTGTTCGCGCCGGCGCCTGTCGGGCACCGCTCCTCAAGGCGCAAGGCGACGACTATCCTGTAACCGGTGTGTCATGGCGCGATGCGCAGTCCTATGCCGCGTGGTTGAGCGCGCAGACCGGCGGCCACTATCGCCTCCTTTCCGAGGCGGAGTGGGAACGGATCGCCCGCGCAGGCACACAATCACGTTTCTGGTGGGGCGATGATCCCGATCCTGCTTTTGGCAATTTTGGCGACGAGTCCTGCTGCCGCCCGGCGGTCCGGGGTCCGGATACGTTCGAATCCGCTGCGCCCGTGCGCCGGTTCAAGCCAACACCGGAAGGATTTTACGACCTCTACGGCAATGTCTGGGAGTGGGTGCAGGATTGCTATGGCGACTATGACCGTGCGCCGCGGGACGGCTCCGCGCAAGATCCGGCGGATTGCAGGGTGCGCGTGTTGCGGGGTGGCTCCTATCTGCTTCCTTCAGGGTTTGCCCGGGCGAGCGGACGTTACAAGCTGACCCCTGGCGCGCGCAGGCCTGACGTCGGCTTCCGTGTGGCTCAAGATTTGGGTAGGCCATGAAAACCTTCTGCCTGAACCGTGACAGATATGTCGTCCCAACCCTCCTCTTCGCCTATGCGGCAGCTGTCGCCGTGCTGTCTTCGCGCCTAGATCCGACACATTGGGGCGCCCTCGACGCCGAACTGTATCACTTGCCGCAGATCAACTGGTTCATAGAATGGGGTGTCCAGTGGACCTACCCTGCGTGGTCGGCGACGGGTCCGGGATTTCACTGGCTGATGGCCATTCTTGCACGGCTGACCGGGGCGGAAGCACTCGATCAGAGCAGCTGGCAGTCCGCATTCGGCGCCGCCTTCCTGACCGCAATCTCACTTCTCTTCTTCTATGCGGCATTGCGATCCAGCGGGGCTTCTCCGTTGCGGGCTCTAGTGATCGGCTTCCCACTGGTTTCGTCGAGCTATTTCTGGACGCCCGCTCTGCATCCGGTAAGCGAAAGCCTCTCGACGGCTGGCTTCTTCGCAATGGCCTATTCGCTTGCCCTTTATCCGCGCCGGCCAATTGCGTTCGGCATCGCGGGCGCAATATCCACAATTGCACGGCAAAGCTTCCTGAGTGCGGCCGGCGCCTTCGGGCTCATGGCTGTCGTCGAACAATGGCCCCGCATCGTCAGCTGGCGGATGTTTGGTTTAGCCGTACTGACACTGGCGCCGTCCTTGCTGGTTGCCGGGAGTCTTGTGCTCCATTGGGGCGGACTGACGCCGCCGGAGTGGCGAGAGATGCACACCGGATTCTCGCTTGGACCGCTCCTGCATGGATTGGCGCTTCTCGGCGTCTTCGGCTGGCTTTTTCTCCGCAAGGAGGACATCGCCGGCGACACGGGCGCCCGGATACGCGAGATCGTCGCCATCGCGGTGGTTTCTCTCGCGCTGTGGCTCCTTATACCGGAAGATGGTGGCTCCAGGCCCTATTCGGTCGTATGGACGGTGGCAGCGCACCTGCCGACGATTTACGGTCGCCCCCTGTTGACCCTCCCGCTCCTTACCTTGGGCATGGTCGTTGCGTTTGCCTATTGGCGGCGCGGATGGAGGGATGGATTCCGGCTCAGTCCGGAACTGTCCCTATTTGCCTGCTACTTTGCAGCTCAAGCGGCGCAAAGGTTCAGTTGGCAGCGTTACTCGGAAATTGCCGTTTTGCTTTTCCTATGCCTTGGACTGGCGAGAACCCGGCAAAAAAGCCGCCTTCACGATGCTCTCATGCTGATGGTTTTCGTCGGCTATTTCGCCTTGACCGTCTGGCATATGACGGAGTTTGTGTAGGGCTCGCGCTCAAAACCATCGCGGCGAGGACGCTTCAGCGCTGCCAGCCGAAGGGCGTCGGTCGTCAATCCTCTTTCTTGCCCCCGGGAACGACGACGCTGTCCGTGTCTACCCCAGCCTTCTGAAAATCGATCAGGCTGCCGGAATTCCCCCACAGCGTCATCCGCCAATTCAATCGGAAACTCTTGTCGTTCAAGTTGCCGCTATAACGATTGCGTGCGAAGTGCACAAATCCAGGCCCATGATCGGGGGCGTTGACGCTTGCTACGATGCCGCTATCACTGTCAACCGATACGACATTCTCCTCGATGCGGTTAGGCTGCGCCCATTGCGGGCGCCACCCTCTGCCCGTCGCATCATCAACACGAAAAACGACGCCTGATCCGTGTGAGATGAGATTTCCTGTCACCAGATTGCTCCAGCCGCCATTGATCCCGATCGCCGATACGTTGCCTGAAAGAGTATTTCCCTCGATGCGCACCCCACTGGCCTTACCGTCGGTGTAGATCGCCCAACTGATAGGAGTCGGCCATTCATCGATATTGTCGTATCCGGCGGGCCAAAACGTTCCGTCGGCCCGGTTCATCAGATGCCCTGTGCCGGTCACGAGGTTGCCGCGGATTATGCTGTTCAGCGGGTCGCCCTGCTCGCCCATCAGCTTGATGGCGCCACCGTCTGACGTCTGCTGATTGGCATTGCGGATCACGTTATGTTCGATGACCGCGTCATGAACGGCGTCTTGTGGCCCCCAGGCAGAGCCACCGCCGATACCGAACTGAGCAAGATTTTCGATCAGATTGTAGGCGATCCGGATGTTGTCCGTGGCTTGAAAAGATATCCCTGCCGTATCGTAATATATCTGTCCGACATCATGGATATGGTTCGACAGGATTGTGGCACCGTTTGATTTGCCGAAACTCCCATAGGTGGTGCCGACGTAAATCCCGTTGCCGGCCACATTGCCGATCGCATTGCCGGCAATCAGGACGTCCTGGCTTTCAGCGACATGAATACCGACGCCGATATTTTCGATGACGTTCCCGAGCAACCTGACACGGTCGGCTCCCTCGAGCCGGATGGCGCCGAAGCCTCTGGTGTCCGTGCCCAGTTTGCCGCTTCCCTGCGGAGCGCCGTCACGAAACTGCAGCCCCGATACGGTCATCCCATCGGCTCCCGCAAGCCGGAAGAATGTCGGCAGGATGCCGGCGACGACGACAGCGTCAGGGAAAGATCGATCCGCTGCAATATACCGGATCTGACCGATCTTGGGATCGTACCACCATTCCCCGGGCGCATCCAGGAAGGCCTCCGTGCCGGTCAGGAAATAGCGGCTGCCTTCTGCGGTAAAGAAATAGCTGGTGCCTTTGGTATCAACAGTCCGGCTCGCCGCGTCAATCGAAACCACCGGAAGCGTGTCGTTTCCCCATTGGCTTCCGGGCTGGAATCCTCCGACGATATGGGCGGTCAGCAGCGCCGCATTTTCCAAAGCCGGAAGATCCCCGGGATGGAAGCAAAATCGTGTATTGCCTTGCCAAGGGCCGATAGGCGGTTCGCATTTGGCGGCGAACAGCCATCCCTTGCGCGGATCTCCGTCAACCGGAGCGTTGGGAAAGCGGGCCGCGGTCTGGCGGGTGCCGTTAACGAAAAGGTCTTCAACTCCCGCCCCGGAATGTAACTTCAGCGGCGCCGTCCAGCGCCCGTCGGCCAGTGACACCCAGCTCCTTACACGCGGGCCGCCATGCAGGATCGGCGTCTCGTTGCATCTCGCCGTTATGATCAGGCCCGCATCGCGAGCGTCGAAGACGATTGGCTGAGTGAGATAATAGTCGCCACTCCCCATTGCAATTATGTTTTGGCCACCCTTCATGCGCGCAGCATCACGGGCATGCTCGATGCTGGCGAAAGGACCATCGTTGCGCTGTGCGTTTGCTGCGGGAAGGAGGCCGCTCCAATTGTCGTCGCCATCAGGAGACACATGGAATGTTGTCCGGGTCGCGGATGGGCTGGTCAACAGGCCGCTCAAGGAGGTCCCATCCAGCCTGGCCGACATGGTCGCCGCGGAAGCTTCCGCGCAAGTCGCCTCTCTGATCGTCTGCTGCAACCGGTCAGGCGCATCTGCGTCCGGCCACACGGATGTCGTATTGCCCTGCTGCGGAAAGAGCGTGACAATCGAAATGCTTGAGATCAGCGCAACGCTCAGCCTCATGAGATTCGCAGCTCCGCCCTTGTGCTTCGTGCCCAGCATTCGTTGGCTTGCCAACCGATGGTCAACCCATTCGCTGTTCTTTGAAAAACCCCATCGATGCGCTTGACCGAAAAACCAGCAGGCAGGGGTAATCGCGGGAAAAGCTCATCTGTGGTCGTGGTTGCCGGCACATGAGATATTCGTCCGGGCACATCGGGATTGCAAGTAATACAAATGGAACATCTCCTGCGTTCCGCACACTTCGACAGCGTAAATTCGTGTTGTCTTGCTCAGCCCTTTCCGTTCATCACCCTCGCCGAAGGGATTAGGGTCACCCAACCATAAGTGATCTACCTTTAAATCTGTGGCTCCCTAAGCTGAATACAAAGCCACTGGCCTCATAATCTCTTCGGAATGTTCGACGATACTGTCGTGTTCGAGACCAGTGACGCAGGCGAGAGGCGCAACGATGAATGATCTACCTGTACTTGCCGTAGATCTCGACAAGACCCTGATAAGAAGCGATGTCCTCTACGAGTCCTTCTGGGACTGCGCATCAAAGGATCTCTGGAAACTCCTGCACGTGCTCGGATCTCTCGCAGCCGGCAAAGCGCAATTCAAGGCGAGCCTGGCGCGAAACACCGCGATTGACCCGGCTACGCTCGCCTATAACGACAATGTCGTCGATTATATAAGAAACTGGCGTCAGCAGGGCGGCAAGGCGGTCCTCGTTACTGCCACTGATCAGTCCATCGCCAATGCGACGGCCCATCATCTGGGACTTTTCGATGAAGTCTATGGCTCAGACGGCATGCGCAATCTGAAAGGCAGCACGAAGGCCGGCTTTCTGGTGGAACGCTACGGTGCCGGCAACTACGACTATATCGGCGATGCGCATGCCGACATACCCGTATGGAGTTCGGCGCGGCGAGCCATCACCGTAGGGCTCTCACAGAAAGAAAGAGGCCAGGTCCATTCGCTTGGCGGCGAGGTCATGCATCTCTGTGACCCGGAATACAGTAGCCGAGCCTATCTCAAGGCCATTCGGCCGCATCAATGGTCCAAGAACATACTTGTCTTCCTGCCGCTGATCGCAGCCCACGAGGCATCGATCGCGAGCTGGCTGGATGCGTTTTTTGCTTTCATCTGCTTCAGCCTGGTTGCGTCCAGCGTCTATGTGCTGAACGATCTGCTGGATCTTGCCGCCGACCGGGTTCATCCGCGAAAGCGGAACCGGCCCTTCGCCTCGGGCATGATACCATTGCAGCACGGGACATTCATGGTGCCCGGCTTGCTTTTGTCCGGATTGCTATTCGGCCTGATGGTTCAGAGGGTCGAATTCCTGTTGCTGATGGCACTATACTACGCCACCACGATGCTCTATTCGATCTACCTGAAGCGCAAACTGATCGTGGATATCTGCGCGTTGGCCGGCCTCTATTCGCTACGGATTTTCGCTGGCAGCGCTGCCACGGGGTTGCCGATCTCGGAATGGCTGCTCGCGTTCTCGATCTTCCTGTTTTTTTCGCTCGCCGCGGTCAAGCGTCAGGGCGAACTGGTCGATATCGTCAATTCCGGCCGAGGCGCGGCCAAGGGCCGGGGCTACGAAGGCGATGACCAGCTCATCGTGTCGATGATGGCTCTCAGTTCCGGCTATATTGCCGTATTGGTTATGGCGCTTTACCTGGATTCCCCCGAGGTCCGGGAGCTTTATACCCATCCGACCCGTCTTTGGGGCATCTGCCTCATCCTGCTTTACTGGGTCAGCCGCATGGTCATGATGGCCCATCGCGGTATCATGGATGACGATCCAATCGTTTTCGCGGTTAGGGATCGGGTCAGTCGTTATTGCGGCATCCTCATCCTGATCGTGATTATTGCCGGTATTATGTAAATCGATGTGTGAAACCTCTGCCCAGTTTTTCCCTATTGTCCCGGAGAGCGCCTCTCAAGAGGAAGCCGTGCTGAAAGGTTCGAGACTGTTGCGATTGATTGCCGACCGAAGCTCTGGCCAAAACACCATACGCAGGACCTGGCTATTCGCGGTCGGCGAAAATACGGTCTCATTGTGGATGACCTAGGCCAATGCTCCAACTGATCGTCCGCTACGCTTTGTTTGCCGTTGCCGCCACGCTCGCCAATCTGTTGATGCAACGCGCGGTCCTTGCCGTCTTGAGCGATGGCTTGGGTTTCGCATTGGCGGTATTCGCCGGTACGGCGACTGGCCTGATCATCAAGTACATCCTGGACAAGAGATGGATCTTCTTCGACAGGACCGCCGGAGTTGCAAACGGAAGCCGTAAATTCGGCCTCTACACACTGACAGGTGTCGCCACCACGCTTATCTTTTGGGCAACCGAAACGGCGTTCTGGCTCACATGGAGCACCGACCAGGCACGCGAACTTGGTGCCGTCCTCGGCCTCGCAATAGGTTATTGCATCAAGTACAATCTCGATCGCAAATTTGTGTTCGCCTCGCGCAGAGTGGAGGCTTGAACGATGGAGATCTCTGGCTGGGGGCGTTTTCCGAAGGCTGATTGCCGTATCAGCTTTCCTCGCGATGAGGCGTCGTTGCGAAATCTCGTTCTTTCCGGGCCGAGTATCACCCGCGGCAACGGACGCGCCTATGGCGACAGCGCCCTCAATCAAGCGCACACGATCGACCTGACCGGCTTCAACCGCATGATCGCGTTCGACCCCGAAACCGGGGTGCTGACAGTCGAGGCCGGCGTCATTCTCGGCGAGATCATCCAGGCCTTCCTGCCGCGCGGCTGGTTCCCATCAGTGACACCCGGCACGAAGTTTGTAACGATCGGAGGCATGATCGCCGCCGATGTCCACGGAAAGAACCACCACAAGCACGGCTCGTTCGGGGCCTTCGTTGAGTGGATAGACCTCATGGTCGCTGACGGCAGCGTACTGCGTTGCTCGCGGAGCGAAAATCCCGATCTCTTTGCCTTCACGATCGGCGGCATGGGTCTGACAGGCGTCATTCTGCGTGCGGCCATCCGGCTGACGTCGGTGGAAAGCGGCTGGATAAGACAGCGCACGATCCCAGCCCGTTGCCTCGACGAAGCCATCGATATATTCGAGCGGTCCGCCGACTGGACCTATTCCGTCGCCTGGATCGATTGCTTCGCGCCAAAGAATATGCTCGGCCGCTCGTGCATCGTTCTGGGTGAACATGCGAGACGCGACGAGCTCAGCGACCGGCAGAGGGTCAATCCTTATCAGGTGAAGGTCAAGCGCCAGCGACATATACCGTTCGACGCTCCCCAATTGACCCTGAACCGCTTTTCGGTGCGCGCCTTCAATGCGGTCTACTACGCGAAGGGGCGGCGCAGCGCCGGCGACAGCTTGACCGACTGGGACAGTTATTTCTATCCGCTGGATGCCATTCTCGGATGGAACCGGATTTACGGGCGGCGCGGCTTTGCACAATTCCAGTGCGTGCTGCCGCTTTCGACCGCCAGCAAAGGGACCGCAGAACTGCTGAAAGCGATTTCCATCGCTGGCCAGGGATCATTTCTCGCCGTGCTGAAGCGCATGGGCGCACAGGAGAGCCGCTTTTCGTTCCCGATGGAAGGATACACGCTGGCGCTCGACTTTCCCGTCAGTGCGGCGAGCCTCGCGCTGATGGAACAGCTTGACGCGATCACCGTCGCTTGTGGCGGCCGTTTCTACCTCGCGAAGGACGCCCGCATGAGCAGTGCAACGCTGGAGGCAGCCGACCCTCGTCTTGCCGCCTTTCGAGAAATGCGCCGCAGCTCGGGTGCTGCAAGCAGCTTCTCTTCGCTTCAATCCCAAAGGCTATCACTCTGAACCCTGCGTTATGCGTAAAACGAAAGTGAACCGGAAACATGCCCCCTGACAGAAAGTCCCTGCTGGTCGTTGGCGGCACTTCCGACATTGCCAAGGCGACGGCGCTGACTTTCGCCGAGAAGGGCTGGAGCGTTACGATCAGCGGAAGAGAATTGCCTGTTGCCCAGGCGGAAGCGGCCAATCTCGGATTGCGCATGCCGGGCAGCGCCATCACCGCCGTCGCGCTCGACATTCTCGACACCGCAAGCTTCACGCCTTTTCTCGACAATCTGCCTGTGTTGCCAGACGCCGTCCTGCTGGCGGTCGGGTTGCTGGGCGACCAGGCGCTGGCGGAGCAACGCATCGATCATGCCACGCTCGTCATGCGCTCGAACTTCGAAGGGCCCTGTCTTCTGATGGGATTGATTGCGTCGCGATTCGAGGAGCGCGGCTCCGGTACGATCATCGGTATCTCTTCGGTGGCGGGCGATCGCGGCCGTGCCTCCAACTATGTCTATGGCGCGGCCAAAGCTGGTTTGAGCGCATTTCTTTCCGGGCTGCGTAACCGACTGGCCGCAAAGGGCGTTCATGTTTTGACGGTCAAGCCGGGCTTCGTGCGCACGAGAATGACGGCGGGCATGACGCTTCCCGCCGCTCTGACCGCCGAGCCGCAAGAGCTTGCCGTCTCAATCTACAGCGCCGTGGAAAAGCACAGAAACATCATCTATGTGCGCCCGGTTTGGCGGCTGATTATGACGATCATCAAGTCGATCCCGGAAGGCTTGTTCAAAAAGCTTCGTCTGTAATAACCTGGGCCGGGAGACATGCCCTTTGGAGCGGCCAGCGCAGAAGAACCGTTTACCGGCTGCTCATGTCCATTCGTCCCGCCGATCGACCGGTGTCTCATCGACCAGGAACCAGCAGCTGTTGTCGGTCTTGTCGCATTCGGCCATTCGGCTGCTGCCGTAAGGCATCGCTTGCCGACCGGAATTTCTTTTATCTGCCACCTATTGAAAGAAATGTGAGCAAACTCCGCCATGGTTAGCTCATCATACCAGTTGACATGTAAATGATCATACTGCAAGAAGGGCGCCAGCTTACAAGAGGAGGACGTAATGCTGACGCTTTCTGCAAAATTGAAGTCTTCATGCATGGCCGCCATCGCTGTCGCGGCTGTTGCGGTCACGCCCGTCAGGGCCGAGGACATCACGCTCTGGACGCTGAACTTCGACAACAATGCCGCCAATGTGGCGCTGAAGAAGGTTGCGAGCGACTTCGAAGCGGCAAATCCCGGAACGCATATCGAGATCGTCCAGCGCGCCGTCGACGAGCACAAGACGGCGCTGCGTGTGGCGGCCGGCTCCAACCGCGGCCCCGATATCTATTTCAGCTGGGCAGGCCTTGGCCTCGGCGGCGAATATGTGAAGGCGGGCCTGTCGCTGCCGCTCGACAAGTATTACGCCGAATACAAGTGGAACGACGAGCTGCTTCCCTCGGCAGCCGCCTTTGCCGATCTCTATCCGGGCGGCAAGCACGGCACGCCATTCACCTTCAAGGGCGAGGCCGTCTACTACAACAAGAAGCTCTTCCAGCAGGCCGGCATCACCGAGGAGCCGAAGACCTATGAGGAGCTTCTGGCGGCGGCCGACAAACTCAAGGCAGCCGGCATCCCGGCCTTCACCTTCGGCGGCACCGTCAACTGGCACGTCATGCGCCTGATGGACGTCATTCTCGAAACCAAGTGCGGCGCCGAAAAGCACGACCAGCTGAAGCTGATGAAGCTCGACTGGACGAAGGAGCCCTGCGCCACCGACAGTTTCGCCGAATTCGCCAAGTGGACGAAGGACTATACGCTGCAGCCTTTCATGGGCATCGACAACAAGCAGTCCTACAGCCTGTTCACCGCCGGCCGTGCGGCAATGATGCTCGAAGGCGACTGGCTGGTCGGCCAGCTCTCCGGCAGCGGCGCCAATCTGGACGATTACGGGATCTTCCCCTTCCCGACCAATACCAACCGGCTCTACGGTTTCGCCGAGTACAATTACATCAGCACCAAGACCAAGAACCCGGACATGGCTGCGAAGTTCATCGACTATTTCCTGTCGACGAAGGTGCAGCAGGATCTCGTCGGCCAGATCAGCTCGATCTCGGTCAACAAGAACGTCCAGTACACCAACCAGAAGCCCCTGGAAGCCGAGTGGCTGGATATCTTCAAGACCTACGACAAGATCTACATGAACGGTGACCAGGCCTTCCCGCTTGACGTGACGACGGAATATTTCCGCGTCATCAACGATGTCGCCTCCGGCAGCATCGAGCCGGCCGAGGCCGCCAAGCAGATGCAGGCCTTCATCGCCGGCAGAACCTGACCCCTCCCGAGACGCCGGCTGGCCGACACCCGTGTCGGTCGGCCGGCGCCGCATCCGCAAGACCGGCAGGGGATACCCTGCCCCCGGAGGTGAGAATGTCCTTGCGCCAAACAACCCATGATCCGCGCGTGCAGGCCTTCATGCTGCTCGTGCCCGCGCTCGCAATCTACGCGATCTTCGCGCTCTACCCGATGGTCAACGTCGTCGTTTTGAGCTTCCAGAAATGGAACGGGCTTGACCCGCAGCGGCCCTTTGTCGGCCTTGCCAACTATCAGGCGATCTTCACGCGCGATCCGGTCTTCTGGGTCGCCTTCAAGAATACCGTGATCTGGACGCTGATGAGCCTCGTCTTCCCGCCGCTCGTCGGGCTTCTGCTGGCGCTCAGCCTCAACCAGAAGATCTTCGGCCGCAATGGGCTGAGAGCAATCTTCTACCTGCCGGTCATCATCGCGCCGATTGCCGTCGCCACCATGTGGAAGTGGATGTACGATCCCTTCTTCGGCCTGTTCAGCCAGATGCTGACCACGTGGGGCATGCAGACCTGGATCAAGGACTGGCTCGGCAACAAGGACATCGCGCTCTATTCCGTCTTCGTCGCCTATCTCTGGCAGACCGTCGGTTTCTCGATGGTCCTGTTCCTGGCCGGCCTTCAGAACGTGTCGCAGACGCTGGTCGAGGCGGCCCGTATCGACGGTGCCGGCCGCTGGGCGGTCTTCAAGCACGTCACCCTGCCGGCGCTGCGCCCGACCATCACCATCGTGCTCGTCCTGTCGATCATTTCGTCGCTGAAAGCCTTCGATATCGTCTACGGCCTGACCGGCGGCGGCCCTGCCCAGTCGACGCAGATGCTGGCGCTCTGGGCCTTCACGCAGGCCATGCAGATCTTCGATTTCGGCCGCGGCGCCGCCATCTCGGTCGTGCTGCTCCTGATCACCATGGCGATCGTCATCCCCTATCTGCGCTGGACGCAAAAGCATGAGGAGGTCGAATCGTGACAGTTCTCGGCGCTCAAGCCAACGATATCGACATCGACACGAAGCCCCTTCGCCTGAAGCGCGACCCCATCCTCATCGGCCTGTGGATCGCCCTCATCCTCGTGGCACTCATCTGGGTCGCACCCTTCGTCTTCATCGTCTTCACGTCGCTGAAGACGCCGGCGGCCGTGACCAGCACCGGCGCCTTCATGCCGCCGACCGAACTGGCCTTCCAGAACTATGCCGACGCCTGGAGCCGGGGCAATTTCGCCAGCTCCTTCTTCAACAGCGTCATCATCACCGTCATCAAAGTGCCGCTCGGCCTGGCGCTGTCGGCGATGGCGGCCTACGCGATCGCCAAGATCAAGCTCAGGATCAGCAAGGCGCTGCTCCTGCTCGTCGTCTTCGGCACGATGATCCCCTTCCAGGTGATGCTGGCTCCCCTCTTCACGCTGGTGAATTCCTTCGGGCTCATCGATACCTATCCTGGCGTCATCCTGCCCTATATCGCCTTCGGCGTTCCCTACCAGGTCTTCATCCTGCACGGTTTCTTCAAGGGCATTCCGAAGGAACTGTCGGAAGCGGCGCTGATCGACGGCGCCACCCATTTCACCATTTTCCGGCGCATCTTCCTGCCCGTCTGCCTGCCGGTTCTCGCCGCGCTGCTGATCCTCGACTTCGTTTCCACCTGGAACGAATTCGCCATGGCGCTCGTCCTCCTGCAGGACCAACACATGTGGACCCTGCCGCTCGGCCTCATGTCGTTCCAGGGGCAGTTTTCCAGCAATTACGGGCAGCTCAACGCCGCGATCGTGATGACCGTGCTTCCGGCGACGATCGTCTACCTGATGTTCCAGCGCTACTTCGTGTCCGGACTGACCTCCGGCGCCGTGAAGGGCTGACCCGCGCAATTCATTCTACGAGGAGAGACATATGTCCGATGCAGCAGTCGAAAAATGGGGCGTGTTCGAAGCAGCCTTTGCCGGCCCCGCCGAGGGCAACCCCTATCTCGACGTGGCATTCGATGCCGTGTTCGCGCACAAGAGCCGCGAGGTCCGCGTGCCGGGCTTTTACGACGGCAACGGCACCTACCGCATCCGCTTCATGCCGGATGTCGAGGGCGAATGGTCCTTCAGGACGCGCTCGAAGACGGTAGCGCTCGACGGCAAGACGGGTTCGTTCGTGGCAACGGCGCCGTCCGCCGGCAATCACGGCCCGGTGCGGGTGCGCAACAAGTTCCATTTCGGTTATGCCGACGGCACGCCCTTCTTCTCCTTCGGCACGACCTGCTACGCCTGGACGCACCAGCCGCTGGAGATGCAGAGGCAGACGCTGGAGACCCTGAAGAAGACGCGTTTCAACAAGATCCGCATGGGCGTCTTCCCGAAGGACTATCCCTATAATACCAACGAACCGCTGCACGCCTGTTTCGAAACGGGAGCCGGCGGCAAGCCCGATTTCGACCGGCCGAACCCGGCTCTCTTCCAGCATTTCGACCGGCAGGTGGCCGCCCTTTGCGCGCTCGGCATCGAGGCCGACATCATCATCTTCCACCCCTATGACCGCTGGGGCTATGCCGACATGTCGGCCGAGCAGGATTTCCGCTATGTCGCCTATCTGGCGGCGCGGCTTTCGGCCTACCGGAACGTCTGGTGGTCGCTTGCCAACGAATACGATTTCCTGATCGACACCAAGCCGATGGAGCAATGGGACCGCTATTTCCACATTCTGGAGGAAAACGATCCCTACCAGCACCTGCGCTCGATTCACAACGGCGACGTGACCGCGAATTTCGACCATCGCAAGCCCTGGGTGACGCATACCTGCATCCAGAACCCCGACGTCAAGCGCACACAGGAATGGCGCAACGCCTATGGCAAGCCCGTCGTCAACGACGAGCCGGAATATGAAGGCGATATCCTGCAGTCCTGGGGCAACCTGTCTGCCCGGGAACTGGTGCACCGCTACTGGATCACCGTGGCGCGCGGCGGTTATGCCGGCCATGGCGAAACCTATTCGCATCCCGAGGACCTGATCTGGTGGGCCAAGGGCGGCGAGTTGCGCGGCGAGGCCTGGAAGCGCATCGGCTTCCTGCGCGACCTGCTCGAAGCCGATGTCAGGCACGGACTGGAGCCGCTCGGCATCCTTGGCGAGTGGCCCTGGTCGCGCGTCTCGGGCGCGCGGGACGGCGACGGCGATTTCCGGCTGATCTATCTCGGCGAGCACCAGCCGGTGATCTGGTCGTCCGGCCTGCCGCTCGACGACGACAATTACGATGTCGATATCATCGACACCTGGGAGATGACGATCACCCCGGCCGAAAAGGTCGCCGCTCCCGTGCCCCACCCCACCCGCCATGGCGCCATCGTGCGCGGCGGCAAGCCCGACGCGGCTTTCGGCGTCAAACTGCCGCGCAAGCCGCATCAGGCGCTGCGCGTGCGCAGAAAGCGCTAGGAAGAAGGAGCCCCCATGTCCGGCCTGAGCATCCAGAACGTCAAGAAATCCTTCGGCGCAGTCGACATCATCCACGGCATCGATGTCGATATTGCCGACGGCGAATTCGTCATCCTCGTCGGCCCGTCCGGCTGCGGCAAGTCCACGCTGTTGCGCATGATCGCCGGCCTTGAAGATATCAGCGCCGGCAAGATCAGCATCGACGGGCGCGTCGTCAACAATCTGCAGCCGAAGGACCGCAACATCGCGATGGTCTTCCAGAACTACGCGCTCTATCCGCAGATGACGGTCGCCCAGAACATGGGCTTTGCGCTGGAGCTTGCCGGCGCCAAGCGACCGGAAATCGACAGGAAGGTGGCGGAGGCCGCCGCCATCCTCGGCCTGCAGCCGCTTCTGGAACGCAAGCCGGCGCAGCTTTCCGGCGGCCAGCGCCAGCGCGTCGCCATGGGCCGCGCCATCGTTCGCGATCCGAAGGTCTTCCTCTTCGACGAGCCGCTGTCGAACCTCGACGCCAAGCTGCGCGTCAAGATGCGGGCGGAGATCAAGGCGCTGCACCAGCGCCTGAAGACGACGATCGTCTATGTCACGCATGACCAGATCGAGGCCATGACCATGGCCGACAAGATCGTCGTGCTGCAGGGCGGACGGGTCGAGCAGATCGGCAGCCCGCTCGAACTCTACGACCGGCCGCGCAACATCTTCGTCGCCGGCTTCCTCGGCTCGCCGGCCATGAATTTCCTCGAGGGCACGCTTGAGGCGGGCAGCGGGCCGAGCCTCGCTCTGGCCGGCGGCGCCCGCGTCAAGCTCTCGCAGGCGCCCGGAAATTCCGCCGGCAGGCCGCTGACACTGGGCATCCGCCCGGAAGATATATCGCTCGGCGGCGACGAGGGTGTCGATGCCGTCGTGAAGGTGATCGAGCCGACTGGCTCGGAAACCCATGTCGCCGTCGAAGTCGAGGGCAAGGAACTGACCTGGGTCGTGCGCGAACGCGTCAACCTTGCACCCGAGCAGCGCGTCAAACTCTCCTTCGCGACCCCGAAAGTGCATTTCTTCGACCGGCAGACGCAGAACCGGCTCGACGCTTGAGGCTGCATGCAGACCGATCTATGAGCCGGGCGGCCTGACACCGCCCGGCTCTTTTCACGGTGGTGGTCCGCCCCCGTCAGGTCACCGTGCTGAGCGTGCGCGCAACCGCGTTGCGCCAACCGACGATCCTTGCCTGCCGGTCGACATCAGCCATATCGGGCTCAAAGCTCCGGTCGCGCGCCCAGGCGCGGGCAAACGCCTCCTGTCCCGGCCAGACACCGGCCTTCGATCCGGCAAGCCAGGCTGCGCCGAGCGCCGTCGTCTCGAGCGTGGCCGCGCGATCGACGGGGCTGGAGAGAATGTTGGCAAGGTGCTGCATGGTCCATTCGGAAGCCGACATGCCGCCATCGACGCGCAGAACCGTTTCGATCGGATGGTCGCCCCAATCGCTTCTCATGGCGACGAGAAGATCGAGCGTCTGGTAGGCGACGGATTCGAGGACCGCACGCGCCAGTTCCGCCGGGCCGCTGTTGCGCGTCAGGCCGAAGATCGCGCCGCGCGCCTCCGGATCCCAATAGGGGGCGCCGAGACCCGTGAAGGCGGGCACGATATAGACACGCTGCTGCGGATCGGCCTTGTCGGCCAGCGCACCGGTTTCCGATGCCTTGTCGATGATGCCGAGACCGTCGCGCAGCCATTGCACGGCCGCCCCGGCGATGAAGATCGAACCTTCCAGCGCATAGGTCGTCCTGCCGTCGAGGCGATAGGCGATGGTGGTGAGCAGCCGGTTCTTCGAGCGCACCAGATCGTCACCCGTATTCAGCAGCGCAAAACAGCCGGTTCCATAGGTGGATTTCACCATGCCCGGTTCGAAACAGGCATTGCCGATCGTTGCCGCCTGCTGATCGCCGGCAACGCCGAGGATCGGGATGGCCGCACCGAAAATAGCGGGATCGACGGTGCCGAAATCGTCGGCACAATCCCTGACCTCGGGCAGCAGCGCCCGGGGGATGCGCAGGATCTCGAGCAGTTCGTCATCCCAGTCGTTCTCGGCAATATTGTAGATGAGGGTTCGCGAGGCGTTGGTGGCGTCGGTGACATGCGCCCGCCCGCCGGTCAGCTTGTAGATGATCCAGCTGTCGATCGTGCCGAAACAGACTTCGCCGGCCTCGGCGCGGGCGCGCAGTCCCTCGACATTGTCCAGCAGCCAGCGCAGCTTCGTGCCGGAGAAATAGGGATCGAGAAGCAGGCCGGTCTTGGCGGTAAAGAGCTTTTCATAACCGTCGACCTTCAGCCGGTCGCACATTTCCGCCGTACGCCGGTCCTGCCAGACGATCGCCTTGTGGAGCGGCCGGCCGGTGGCTCTTTCCCAGACGACGGTCGTCTCGCGCTGGTTGGTGATGCCGACGGCGGCGATTGCGCCCGGTGCCGTGCCGCTCCTTGCCAGCGCATCGCGCGCCGTCGAAAGCACCGTATCCCAGATTTCGTCGGCATCGTGCTCCACCCAGCCGGTCTGCGGGAAATGCTGGGTGATCTCCGTCTGCGCCGACGACACGATGTTCATCCGAGGGTCGAAAACGATCGCCCGCGACGATGTCGTGCCCTGGTCGATGGCAAGGATATGGCCGCTCATGACTTCTATTTCCTGCGCAGCAGCCATCGTTCCGCCGGAACGGCAGCTCTGTTCCCGTTTGTGTTCCGGAAGTGGTGTCGACCTTCCCGGCGCGCTGCCGGGAAGGTCTGAAGGCGTCCGGGCCTGCGGCCCGGTCGATCAGCCTATTTCTTGGCTTCGGCCCAGCTCTTGACGAGCTCGTCATAGTTGACGGTGATGGGCTTTTCCTTCTCGTTTTCGATCTTCAGCTGCGGAGCAAGGTTGCCCTTGGCGACGGCGTCCTTGTTCCAATATTCAAGATCGTGCTCCTCGGCGAGTTTCGGGCCGATATCGCCCTGCACCTTGGCGCGTTCGAGGCGCTGCAGCACCTTTTCCTGCTCGGAGCAAAGCGAGTCCATCGCTTCCTGCGCCGTCTTTGCGCCCGAGGAGGCGTCACCGATTGCCTGCCACCACAGCTGTGCGAGCTTCGGATAGTCAGGAACGTTCGTACCGGTCGGCGACCACTGCAGGCGGGCCGGCGAACGGTAGAACTCGATCAGGCCGCCGAGCTTCGGCGCGCGGTCGGTGAAGGATTTGTGGTCCAGCGTGGACTGGCGGATGAAGGTCAGGCCCACATGGCTCTTCTTCACGTCGACGGTCTTGGACGTGACGAACTGGGCATAGAGCCAGGCCGCCTTGGCGCGGTCGTCGGGGGTGGACTTCATCAGCGTCCAGGAGCCGGCGTCCTGGTAACCGAGCTTCATGCCGTCCTTCCAGTAGACGCCGTGCGGGCTCGGTGCAAAACGCCATTTCGGCGTGCCGTCGGCATTGACGACCGGCAGGCCATCCTTCACGAAGTCGGCCGTGAAGGCGGTGTAGGTGAACATCTGCTGGGCGACTTCGCCCTGAGACGGGACCGGGCCGGATTCGGAGAAGGTCATGCCCTGGGCGGCGGCCGGTGCATAGGCCTTCATCCAGTCCAGATATTTCTGGATGGAATAGACGGCTGCCGGGCCGTTGGTATCGCCGCCGCGTGCGACGCAGGAGCCGACGGGCCGCGAGTTTTCATCGACCTTGATGCCCCATTCGTCAACCGGCTTGCCGTTCGGGATGCCCCTGTCGCCGTTGCCGGCCATGGACAGCCACGCATCGGTGAAGCGCCAGCCGAGCGACGGGTCCTTCTTGCCGTAGTCCATATGGCCGTAGACCTTCTTGCCGTCGATCTCGCGGCCGGTGAAGAACTCGGCAATATCCTCATAGGCCGACCAGTTGACCGGCACGCCGAGATCGTAGCCGTACTTCGCCTTGAAGTCCGCCTTGTTCTTCTCGTCGTTGAACCAGTCGTAGCGGAACCAGTAGAGGTTCGCGAACTGCTGGTCGGGCAGCTGGTAGAGCTTGCCGTCAGGCGCGGTCGTGAACGACTTGCCGATGAAGTCGTCGATATCGAGGCCCGGATTGGTGACGTCCTTGCCTTCGTTTGCCATGAAATCGGTCAGCGAGCGGGCCTGCTGGTAACGCCAATGGGTGCCGATCAGGTCCGAGTCGTTGATATAGGCGTCATAGATGTTTTCGCCCGACTGCATCTGCGTCTGCAGCTTTTCAACGACGTCACCCTCACCGATCAGGTCGTGGGTGATCTTGATGCCGGTGATCGCCGTAAAGGCGGGCGCCAGCACCTTCGATTCATATTCGTGCGTGGTGATCGTTTCGGAAACGACCTTGATATCCATGCCGGCAAAAGGCTTGGCAGCGTCGATGAACCACTGCATTTCCTTTTCCTGGTCGGCGCGCGTCAGTGTCGAGACGTCGCCGATCTCCTTGTCGAGGAAGGCCTTCGCCTCGTCCATGCCGGCATAGGCGGAGCCCGCCATGGCCAGCAAAATGCCTGCTGTCGTCGTCAGTAGATGCCGTCGCATAATATCCTCCCAGGTTTAGCGATTGCAGTCTTTACGTCTCAGGCGGCCAGTACCCCCGGCCTCCATATCACCCTGGCATCACACGTAGCGGAACACGCCGATGGCGTAGACCACGGAGAGGCCAAGAGCCCACCACAGGCTGGGTCCGACAAGACCCAGCCATGCGAGATGAATGAACGCTGCCCCCAGCAGCGAGATGAAGAGCCTGTCGCCGCGCGTGGTTTCGAAACGAAGCAGACCAACGCGCGGCGAGCCCCCCGGCGAAAGGAATTCCCAGACGCTCATGGCAATCAGCAGCGCCAGGATCGTCAGGAAGAAGAGCGCCGTCGGCAGCGTCCAGGCCATCCAGGAAAAGTTCATGTCCGGTCCTCCTCAGACGCGGCCCAGAGCAAAGCCCTTGGCGATGTAGTTGCGGACGAAATAGATGACGAGCGCGCCGGGGATGATGGTAAGCACGCCGGCCGCCGCCAGCACGCCCCAGTCCATGCCGGCCGCCGAGACCGTGCGCGTCATGATCGCCGAGATCGGCTTTGCCGCCGTCGTCGTCAGCGTGCGGGCCAAGAGCAGCTCCACCCACGAGAACATGAAGCAGAAGAAGGCGGCGACACCGACGCCGCTTGCAATCAGCGGCATGAAGATCTTCACGAAGAAGCGCGGGAAGGAATAGCCGTCGATATAGGCTGTTTCGTCGATTTCCTTCGGCACGCCGGACATGAAGCCTTCCAGGATCCAGACGGCGAGCGGCACGTTGAAGAGGCAGTGCGCCAGCGCCACCGCGATATGCGTATCGATCAGCCCGAAAGCGGAATAGAGCTGGAAGAAGGGCAGCGCGAAGACGGCCGGCGGCGCCATGCGGTTGGTCAGCAGCCAGAAGAACAGGTGCTTGTCGCCAAGGAAGCGGTAGCGCGAGAAGGCGTAAGCGGCGGGCAGTGCGGCGAGCACGGATATGACCGTGTTCATCGCCACATAGATGATCGAATTGATATAGCCGCTGTACCAGGACGGATCGGTGAAGATGACCGCATAGTTCCTGATCGTCGGGTTCTGCGGCCAGAGCGAGAAGGCGCCGGTAATTTCGGCATTCTCCTTGAAGCTCATGTTGACCAGCCAGTAGATCGGCAGAAGCAGGAAGACGATGTAGATCGTCGTGACCACCCAGGAGAGATTTCCGGCGGGCTTGTGTTTCATCGTCGAAACCATGGCTCTCTCCTTTCTCAAGCGTTCGCGTCGCTGCTGGTCATGACCGTGTAGAAGATCCATGAGAGCAGCAGGATGATCAGGAAGTAGACGATCGACATGGCCGCCGCAGGCCCGAGGTCGAACTGGCCGACGGCCATCTTGACGAGGTCGATCGACAGGAAGGTGGTCGAATTGCCCGGTCCGCCGCCGGTGACGACGAAGGGCTCGGTATAGATCATGAAACTGTCCATGAAGCGCAGCAGCACGGCGATCAAAAGCACGCGCTTCATCTTCGGCAGCTGGATGTAGCGGAAGACGGACCAGCGCGAGGCGCCGTCGATCTTGGCCGCCTGATAATAGGCATCCGGGATCGAGACGAGGCCGGCATAGCAGAGCAGCACGACGAGGCTCGTCCAGTGCCAGACATCCATGACGATGATGGTGATCCAGGCATCGAGCGGATCGCGCACGTAGTTATAATCGAGGCCGATCGCTTCCAGCGTGTGGCCGAGCAGGCCGATATCGACGCGGCCGAAGACCTGCCAGATCGTGCCGACGACATTCCACGGGATCAGCAGCGGCAGCGCCATCAGCACGAGGCAGACCGGAACGCCGATACCCTTCTTCGGCATGTTGAGCGCGATGAAGATGCCGAGCGGAATTTGGAGCGCCAGGATGATGAAGGAGAAGAGCAGGTTGCGCTGCAGGGCCTCCCAGAAACGGTCGGAATGCAGGATATCGTCGAACCAGTCGGTGCCGGCCCAGAAGAACTCGTTATTGCCGAACGTATCCTGCACCGAATAATTCACCACCGTCATCAGCGGGATCACCGCCGAGAAGGCGACGAGCAGCAGGACCGGCAGAACCAGAAACCAGGCCTTGTTGTTCCAGGTCTTTTCCATGGCTCAAGCCTCCCTGCCGACACGCCAGGAATCGGCGTAGATGCTGATTGCCGCGGGGTCGAAACGGACCCTCGCATCCTCGGGGATCTCGGCGTCTTCCGGCACGACGATCGCCAGCGGCTGGCCGGCAAAACGGGCGCGCACGATCTTCTGGCGGCCGATATCCTCCACCTTGGAGATCGAGACCGGCATGCCGTCGCGGCCGAGCCGGATGAATTCGGGGCGGATGCCGAGTTCGACCCTGGCCGCCCGCGCCGTGTCGGGCGCATAATCGAGATTGATGGTCTCTTCGCCGACGCTGACGCTGGAGCCGGCGACCTTGGCGGGCATGACGTTCATGCCGGGCGAGCCGATGAAATAGCCGACGAACGTGTGGCTCGGCCGCTCGAAGAGCTCGGCCGGCGTGCCGATCTGGACGATCTCGCCCTCATACATGACGACGACCTTTTCGGCGAAGGTCAGCGCTTCCGTCTGGTCGTGCGTGACATAGACCATGGTGAAGCCGAACTGCTTGTGCAGGCGCTTCAGCTGCGAGCGCAGCACCCATTTCATGTGCGGATCGATGACGGTCAGCGGCTCGTCGAAAAGGATGGCGTTGACGTCGTTGCGCACGAGGCCGCGGCCGAGCGAAATCTTCTGCTTCTGGTCCGCCGTCAGGCCCTGCGCCTTGCGTCTGGCCCAGTCGGAAAGATCGATCATCTCGAGGATTTCGCGCACGCGCCGGTCGACTTCGGGTTCGGCCACGCCTCGGTTGCGCAGCGGGAATGCCAGATTGTCGTAAACGGTCATCGTGTCGTAGATGACCGGGAACTGGAACACCTGGGCGATGTTGCGCGCCTGCGTCGAAAGATCGGTCACGTCGCGGCCGTCGAAGAGGATGCGCCCGTGCGAGGGCTGCAGCAGGCCGGAAATGATGTTGAGCAGCGTGGTCTTGCCGCAGCCGGAAGGCCCAAGCAGCGCATAGGCGCCGCCGTCGGTCCATTCGTGGTCGACTTCCTTCAGCGCATAATCCTTGTCGGATTTCGGATTAGGGCCGTAGGCGTGGCGGATATGGTCGAGCGTGATACGTGCCATTGAAACCTCCTATGCCGCCTGGCTGCCGGTTGCGATTGCCCGCCCGTCCGGCCCGAAGGCCATGAGATGGCGGGTGTCGAGGAAGACGGCGATCTCGGTATCGGGATCGATGTCGTGAATGCCATGCGCCAGCATCACCCAGCGCACGCCGTTGAAATCGACATGCACGAAGCTTTCCGAGCCGGTGATTTCGGAAATCTGCGTGCGGGCCTGGAGCCGCGGCGAGGCCGGCGTCTGGGCCTCGAGCGACAGATGATGCGGATGAAAGGCGATCGTGACGGCCCCATCAGGCGTGGCGGCCAGATGCGGCGGCACGATGATCTCGGCACCGGCCCCATGCCGGAAGATGGCGCCGTTCTTTTCCACCTCGATGAAATTCAGCGGCGGGTCGGCAAAGGTCTTGGCGGTGACGAGATCGACCGGGCGGCGATAGACCGAAATCGTCTTGCCGAACTGGGTGACGCGGCCTTCGCTGAGCGTTGCCGTATTGCCGCCAAGCAGCAGGGCTTCGGAGGGTTCCGTCGTCGCATAGACGAAGATCGCGCCCGACTGGGCGAAGATGCGCGGCAGTTCCTCGCGCAGTTCCTCGCGCAGCTTGTAGTCGAGGTTCGCCAGCGGCTCGTCGAGCAGCACGAGGCTGGCATTCTTGACGAGCGCGCGGGCAAGGGCGGTGCGCTGCTGCTGGCCGCCGGAAAGGTTGAGCGGCGTGCGGTCGAGATAGGGCGTCAGCTTCAGAAGCTCGGCCGCCTTGCGCACTTCGAAATCGATCGTCTTCGCATCACGCCCGGCAATGCGCATCGGCGAGGCGATGTTTTCATAGACGCTGAGTGCCGGATAGTTGATGAACTGCTGGTAGACCATCGCGACATTGCGCTTCTGCACCGGCATGCCGGTCACGTCGGCGCCGTCGAAATAGACGGAACCGCTGGTCGGCCGGTCGAGGCCGGCCATCAGCCGCATCAACGATGTCTTGCCGGAGAGCGTCGGTCCAAGCAGGACGTTCAGCGATCCCCGTTCAAATGTCAGGTTCGTCGGGTGAATATGATATTCACCGCCGACCATCTTTGCGGCATTGCGCAATTCGAGCATTCCGGTTCCCGTGCCTCCTCAAGACGGGGACCACATGCCGGCCTAGCCTGCGAGCGTCGCGGGCAGAGCGGCGATGTACTCCTCCAAAATATGCATCTGTTGTTTCGTCATGTGCAGGCCGGCCTTGGTCCTGCGCCAGAGCACATCGTCAGCGCAGACGGCCCATTCGTTGTCGATGAGATAGCGCACCTCGGCCTCGTAGAGATCGGAGCCGAACAGCCGGCCGAGATCGTCCGTCTTGCGGGCATCGCCGAGCAGCGTGGCGGCCTTGGTGCCGTAGCGGCGGACGAGCCGGCGCGCATGGGCATCGGCCAGGAACGGATAGCGGCCCTTGAGTTTCGTCACTTCCGCCTCGTAGCCCTGAACCGGAAAGTCGCCGCCCGGCAGATGGCTGCCCGCCGTCCACGGTTTGCCCCTGGCACCGATCGCCTCGCCGATCTTCTCCAGCGCATGTTCCGACAGCCGCCGGTAGGTGGTGAGCTTGCCGCCAAAAACGTTGAGCAACGGTGCCTCGCCCGCCTTGCCCTCCACCTTCAGCACATAGTCGCGCGTCGCCTC
>UCFC01000075.1 GCA_900471515.1 Hyphomicrobiales bacterium
CCGGCAGGACAGAGCGACTGTCTTGGAAGTCAATCGTTTTGCCATGATTTCTGGTCCCGGATCATTGCGTTGAGGATGGTGAGCAGCTTGCGCATGGCAGCAACGGTTGCGACGATCTTCGACTTTCCGGAGGCGACCAGGCGATCGCGGAAGGCTTTCAGAACCGGGTTGTGACGGCAGGCGACCAGTGTTGCCATGAACAGGACGGTGCGCACCGTCGCCCGGCCGCCGCCGATGAGGCTCTTGCCCTTCCATTTGCCGGATTGCCGCGTCCACGGGGCAAGACCGGCAAGGGCTGCGACCTGCCGCCGGTCGAGGCTGCCGAGTTCCGGCATCTCGGCAAGCAGCGTGCGGGCGGTCACGCGTCCAACACCCGGCACCGAGGTCAAAAGCGCCTCGCGCACCCGCCATAGAGGCGACTTGCGGATATGGTCGTCGAGATCGGCATCGAGACTGTCGAGCTCGCGCCTGAGCGCGGCAAGCAGCCGCCTGATGCTCTTTTGCGCCTCCTTGGCAAGCGCCGGGTCCATACGTTGCTCCTCGGCCGTTATCATCGCGATGATCTGCCGACGCCGCGACAGAAGCGCTGCCAGCGCCCGGCTCTCCTCATCCCGCAGCGGCCGGATCTGCGGCCTGGTCGCAGCCACGAAGGCGGCGATCACTGCCGCATCGATCGGATCGGTCTTGGCCCGCTTGCCCAGAGCATTGGCATAGGCGCGCACCTGCGCCGGGTTGATGACGATCACCGCAAGACCGGCTCCCGAAAGGGCGGCCGCCGCGAGCTTCTCATAACCGCCCGTCGCCTCCAGCGCGACGATGTCGGCCTTCATGCTCAAGAGCCTTGCGGCAAGCCCATCAAGGCCCTCGTCATCATTGGCAACGGCAAAGCTCTCGCCTGACGACAGCACATGCACATCCAACCGGTCTTTCGAAACATCGATGCCAACCACAACATCCATCTGATCCCATCCTTGTCCAAGCGGGCTTCGCCTTCGCGAGCGGCCCAAGCGACTGTTCGGGTTCGATGGAACGACGGAGCCATCCCTTGCTCTG
>UCFC01000005.1 GCA_900471515.1 Hyphomicrobiales bacterium
GGCAGGAGAGACTCATTTGCCTGCTGCATGAAGGAGTCATTCACCGCGCGGACGCGCGGTGGCTGGATTCCTGTGACAGGCACAGGAATGAGGGAGGTTGGGGTGGGCTTCGGGGTGAAAACGGGCAAGGTTGAGCGTGTGGCTCCGCTCCGCGCGTCGGGCGCCTGACGGGGTGAGCCACGGACAGCCAGCGCATCCTCCCCTCATTCCACCTGACGAGGTTGAGCAACACGCTCCAGCACATCCTCCCCTCATTGCCGTGCCCGTCACAGGAATCCCCCCGGCCCGCGTCCACCAGCCGAAAAGCCCCCGCCCTGGCCGATCGCAAACCGACCGCGCCTGCGCCCCCGAACCCCGCGCGCACGGTTGACCTCCGCGCACGAGCCCTACCTAACCTTCCGGCAACATCTGAAGGAGGCTATGGTGACGGCACTCATTGAGGATTACGCGCTCATCGGCGATTGCGAAACGGCCGCCCTCGTGTCGAAAAGCGGCTCGATCGACTGGCTGTGTTTTCCGCGCTTCGATTCTCCCGCCTGTTTCGCCGCCCTGCTGGGCACCGGGGAGAACGGCTTCTGGTCGCTTGCGCCGGCGGGCCAGTACGGCGCCACGCGCCGTTACCGCGACGACACGCTCATTCTCGAAACCGAGTTCCGCACGGAGACGGGAACCGCCGTTCTCACCGATTTCATGCCGCTGCGCGACGGCGCCAGCGACCTGATGCGCATCGTCGAGGGCAAGAGCGGCAGCGTCGCCTTCGCGATGGAGCTGAACCTGCGCTTCGATTACGGCCGCACCGTTCCCTGGGTCACGCGTGGCGAGGACGGCGGCATCGCCGCCATTGCCGGGCCGGACCGGCTGGTGCTCAATTGCGCCGTGCCGCTGCAAGGCCGCGGGCCGAGCACGGTCGGCGCCTTTACGGTCGCGGCCGGCGAGCAGCAGATCTTCACGCTCACATGGTCGCCCTCGCACCTGCCGCCGCCGGCGCCGCGGCAGGTGGAATATGCCCTGCCGGATACGGAGGAATTCTGGCTCTCCTTCGCCGCGAAATGCCCCAAGGTGGGCCGCTGGACGCAGCAGGTGAAACGCTCGCTCATCACGCTGAAGGCGCTGACCTACATGCCGACAGGTGGCATCGTCGCGGCCGCCACGACCTCCCTGCCGGAAAAGATCGGCGGGCCGCGCAACTGGGACTATCGCTATTGCTGGCTGCGCGACGCGACGCTGACCCTGCTCGCCCTGATGAAGCTCGGCTATTACGATGAGGCCACCGCCTGGCGCCGCTGGCTGCTGCGCGCCGTCGCCGGGGCGCCGGCCCAGATGCAGATCATGTATGGCGTGGCCGGCGAGCGCAACCTTCTGGAATGGCAGGTGCCCTGGCTGAAAGGCTACGAGGGGTCCGCGCCGGTGCGCATCGGCAATGCGGCGGCCGAGCAGGTGCAGCTCGATGTCTATGGCGAGGTGGCCGACGCCATGCTGCAGGCCCGCAAGGGCGGCCTGCCGCCGCATCCGCGCGAGCGCGAACTGGCGAAGGCCATCCTGCCCTTTCTGGAAAAGGCCTGGCTGGAGCCCGACGAGGGCATATGGGAGGTGCGCGGCCGGCGCCAGCATTTCACCTATTCCAAGGTCATGGCCTGGGTGGCCTTCGACCGCGCCGTCCAGATCGCCGAGGCCGACGGCGAGGCCCACGCCGCCGCCCGCTGGCGCGCCCTCGCCGACCGCATCCATGCCGAAGTCTGCGAAAAGGCCTTCAATGCCGAGCTCGGCTGCTTCACCCAGGCCTATGGCTCGAAAGCGATGGATGCCAGCCTGCTGCATCTCGGCATGGTCGGCTTCATCGCGCCCGACGACCCGCGTTATGTCGCGACCGTGGAAATGGTGGAGCGCAAGCTGCTGCGCGACGGCCTGCTGCTGCGCTACGAAACGCAGGAGGTGGACGACGGCCTGCCGCCCGGCGAAGGCGCCTTCCTGGCCTGCAGCTTCTGGCTGGTCGACGCCCTGAACATGATCGGCCGGCGCGACGATGCGCTCAAGCTTTTCGAGCGGCTGCTGGCGATCTGCAACGATGTCGGCCTGCTGGCGGAGGAATACGATCCGGCCGAGGGGCGCATGCTGGGCAACTTCCCGCAGGCCTTCAGCCATATCGGGCTGATCAACAGCGCGCTGAACCTGGCGCGGGCCGAGGGGCCGGCGGATCAGCGGGCGGCGTGATGGGGTGGGAAGCTTGGGCTCTATGCCGTCTGCTTCACATAGATCTCGGGATCGAAATCAACGCGCCTGACCTTGCCATCGGGCGTTTTCAGGACAAGCTCGACGCCGCCCCCGATAGAATGCATGTAGCGCACGATCGATGACAGAAGGACGTCGTCGGCGCTTTCGATCTTCGAAACGGTGTTCTGCGTCATGCCGGCGCCAGCGGCAACCTCCTGCTGCGTTGCCTGCATCGCCTTGCGCACTTCCGCCAGCGCCTTGCCCAGACGCCGTTCGTGACGTTTCGCATCGAGACGCGCGCGAACATCCTCGGGAAGCTCCTCGCGTAACGTCTTCCAGTCAGTCATCCTTTTTTCCCTTCAACCACGCCGCAAAACGCGCATCGGCCTTGTTGATCAGCTGCTTGTAGAACAGGGCTTCATTCATGCCTTGCTTGTCGCCACCGCAAAGAATGATGGCGCTCTGCGCCGGATCGAAGGCGAAAGCAAATCGCCAGACCTGTCTTGCAAACCGGACCCTGATCTCTTTCATATTCGCATGCGCCGAACCCGAGAGCGTATCGACCTCCGGGCGCCCCAGAAACGGACCGTCATCTTCCAGATGGTCCAGCACCTCGCCGACCAGTTCCTTCAACCCCATGTCGAGCTCTTTCCACTCGGGAACGAAATCGGGATGGAACTGCACCCGGTATGTCATCTATTGCCTCAGAGATATATATTTAAAGATATAAAATCAAGATCGGTTGCTTCAGCCCATTCTCACTTTGTAAAGGCGAGCACCGCAGGGCGACCATCCTCGATATCGACGGCCACGAGATAGCCACTAAACGTATTGGCGACGAGTTTTCCGCCTTCGAGCCTGGCGGCGACGAAGCAGTCCGGGAAGGCCGAACCGGACGGCAGGGAGGCCTTCCAGACGATATCCCCGCCAGCATTGACACGCATGAGGTTCCGGCCGTCCTTCACCTCCTCTGGCATGTAGTCGCAGAGCAGGATGCTTCCCCCGCCATCGGGAAGATCGATGCGGTCCATGATCCCGCTGGACATCCTGCCTCCGTTACCTCTGCCCGTGTTTGGTCCGTGTTAACACGCACTTGGCGGGATCGCGAGATATGGATTTCCGATTGAGGAGATCAGACTTGGCAGGCTGTCTCCGATGGACAGTATCGCAAGCCGAAACGCCGATTACTTGCGCCCGACGCCTCCTCCCCACCCCTCATCTCTGTGCCTGTCACAGAGATCCAGCCGGCTTGCGTCTGCAAGCCGGGACGACTCCTTAGAAACGTGCCCGGCATGGAGCATTTTTAAAAGCCGGTGGGCCGCAAGATTCCTCCGCCGCGCGGACACGCGGCTGCTGGCAGTCCCTCGACCTCCCTCATCTCTGTGCCTGTTGTAAAGCCCGGAAACA
>UCFC01000006.1 GCA_900471515.1 Hyphomicrobiales bacterium
GGGATGAGGGTGGGGAGGGGGCGTCGCCGCCCAAAGCCGGTGTCGGGCATGGCGGCAAAGGTCATGCCCATAGCCATCGCCCGCAAAATCCTCGTCACAGCCAACGCTTTGCTCAGGGACAAGACCATGCTCAACCCCACCTGAGAATACAGTTGCCAGCCAGCTTGCGTCTGCAGGCTAAAAGGACTCCCTCATCGGGATCGCCTGTAGTCGGCTTATTGGCGCTGCGTTCAAGGAAGAGTCTCGCGCCGCGTGGACACGCGGCTGCTGGATTCCTGTGACAGGCACAGGAGGGAGATTGGGGTGGCTCGTTCGCCCTCAAAAGGAGCGCACGGTGGAAGGGAGCGGCGTGCCAACCCTCTCAAATCACATCAAAAAGGCCTGTCCGGTCAGGCCTCGTCCTCCACCCCGCCATTGACCTGCAGGCTGTTCAGCACCGACAGAATGCCCTGCCAGCTCTGATAACCCGAGGTCGGGTCGGCGGCGCGGCCCTGGGATTCGATTTCGTCCATCGCGTTGCTGGCAATGCCGATGAAGTCCTGCGAGGTGCTGTCATAGGCGGAGCTTTCGGCCTCGGAAAGCGGCAGCAGCGTGCCGTCGGCGGCAATCTTGCCGAAGGGGCGGCCGGAGAGCTGCAGCTGCAGGACCTGGGCAAGGTCGAGCTCGCCGGAATCGTAGAGGTCGGTGGAAAGATCGCGCATTTCGGCCGGCGTCATGTGGCTGAAATCGTAGGAGCCGCCTTCTTCGTCACCCGACGTATCCTCGCCGACCGGCTGGTCGAAATCGTCGAGGCTTGCGGCAAAGGCCGAGCCGGCGGCGGCGCTCTTCTTCTGGGTCGAGAAGGCGGAGTAGCTCGGAGTGCTTCCATCGATGCGCATTGTTCGTCTCCTGATCGGGATCATCCTGATGGGCCGGACAATGCTTGGCTGTACTTGCGCGAGGCTGGTCGATGGGGCGAGTTTTTCTTTTTGTGCGCGAAAGAAGGCCCCTCTCTCTTGTGCGGGGCGGTTTTCTTCCTTCAGATCAGATCGTAGAGCCTGAAAATCCACGAGATCTGATAGAGCAGCCCGACGCTCACGAAGACGGCATGAAAGCGCCGGTTCGCCGTCCAGGCCGCCACGATGCTGAGCGCGATGAATACGGCGTTGCGCACCGGATATTCCCAGCCGAGTGCGGCCAGATAGGCCTTGCCCTTCAGGAGCGTGTCGAGAAAATCCACCACATAGGTCACGGCCAGCATGCCGAAGAACCATCGGCGCCGGGAGATGAAATATTCCTCGTAGCCGCCGTAATCCTCCAGCGTCGTCGGGAAGATCAGCACGCAGAGGAAGAAGAACAGGCAGCAGAAGCTGATGAGGAAGAGATAGACGCCGAAGGAAATGACGGCGAGCGACTGCAGGCGATATTCCCACCACCAGAAATGGATGATGAAGAGGAACATCGAGGCGACCCAGCCGAGATGCACCCAGTAGACACGGTTCTTGCCCGGGGACTGGACGATGCCGCCGAGGCCGGTGAGCAGGCGGGCGAGCGACAGGCCGATCACCATCGACATCACGGTGCGGATGTAGACGTAGACTTCCGGTGTCGCGGCCGTCTGCAGCATCGCCTCACTCCTGCGGGACGACCTTGGGCCTGCCGTCCTCGTCCAGCGCCACCATGATGAAGGTGCCGGCCGTGACCTTTTCCTGCTGGTTATAGCGCGAACGGTGCGCCCAGGCCTCGACGCGCAGCGTGATCGAGGTGCGGCCGACGCGTTCGATATCGGTATAGACCGACAGCGTATCGCCGATCTTGACCGGCAGTTCGAAGGCCATTTCCTTGACCGCGGCAGTCACCACGCGGCCCCTGGCGCGCTCGGCGGCGCGGATGCCGCTGGCAAGGTCCATCTGCGCCATGACCCAGCCGCCGAAAATATCGCCGGCCGGATTGGCATCCCCCGGCATGGCGAGCGTGCGCAGGGTGAGTTCGCCCGTGGGCTTGGCGGCATCGGTCATCAGGGCTCTCCGTTTGGCCGGTGATTCATCTGGAATCACCCTAATGCAAAGGCCAGCCGCTGGGAAAGGGCGCAAAAACATCGGTTTGCGCGCCACGGCGGCGAAAATCGCCGCCTGCCTCAAAAAAATCTCAAGCGTTAAAATCCGGTTTTGATTCAATTGCTTGATCTTGCCGCGAAGGCTGTCGAGAATGCCTTACGCAGCGTTATTTCATTGTATTCTAATAAAGTTTTACCGTCCGGTAAGCGGCTCACATCAGTATCTGATCATTGTCAGATATAAGAATCGCCGGGAATCCCATGCGCAACATCAGGATTTCAACCCGCCTTTACGGCCTCGTCGCCTTCACGCTTGCCGTGCTGGCCGCGACGATGATCTTCTTCCTCAACTATTCCTATTCCGAGCTGGAGGCCGAGCGCAAAGCGGGTCTCGCGCAGATGGACGCGACGGCGCTTGCCATCTTCGACAAATATTACAAGCTCGAACAGGCGGGAACGATGACCCGCGAGCAGGCGCAGGCGGCGGCCAAGGATGTGATCGCCTCCATGCGCTACGGCAACGGCACCGGCTATTTCTGGATCAACGACATGAAGCCGGTCATGGTGATGCATCCGATCAAGCCGGAAATGAACGGCACGGATCTCAGCCAGAACAAGGACCCGAAGGGCAAGTTCCTCTTCGTCGAATTCGTCAATACGGTGAAGGCGAGCGGGCAGGGCTTCGTCGATTATTACTGGCCGAAGCCCGGCGCCGACCAGCCGGTGCTGAAATATTCGCATGTGGCGGGTTTTGCGCCCTGGGGCTGGATCGTCGGCACCGGCGTCTATGCGGATGACCTTGCCGCGCTCTATTACCAGAACGCCATGTGGACGGCCGTGGTGGGCCTTGCCGGCGCGCTCGCCACGCTTGCCATCGCCTATGCGATCGTGCGCAGCGTGACCGGGCCGGTCGCCCGCCTCAAGGCGGCGATGAACGCGATTGCCGATGAAAATGCGAGCGTGGACATCACCGATGCCGATCGTCGCGACGAGATCGGCCAGATGGCGAAATCGCTGATCGTGCTGCGCGATTCGGTTGCCGAGCGGGCAGAGCTGCGGGTGCGCGAGGACGAGCGCCAGCGGGAGATCGAAAGCGAGCGGCGCGGCAACGAGGCGAGCCTGCGCTCGTCCTCGGAGCGCCAGACGGCAGCCATGCAGGCGCTCGGCGCAGGGCTGGAGCGGCTGGCGGCCGGCGATCTCACCGTTTCGATCGGCGATCTCGGCCAGGATTACGCCAAGCTGCGCGGCGATTTCAACGCGGCGGTCGATGCGCTGAACGGCGTCATCCATGCGATCGCCGAATCGAGCCATGTCGTCGACGACAGCGCCCGCGACATCAGCGAGGCGACCGGCAACCTTTCCAAGCGCACGGAGCAGCAGGCCGCGGCACTCGAAGAGACGGCAGCCGCGCTCGACGAAATCACCGCCACCGTGCGCACCGCTTCCGAGCGGGCCAACGAGGCGCGCGCCATGGTGGCGGAAACGAAGACGAGCGCCGGCAAGTCCGGCGAGATCGTGCGCAACGCCGTCTCGGCCATGAGCCGCATCGAGGATTCCTCGAGCCGCATCAGCCAGATCATCGGCGTCATCGACGAGATCGCCTTCCAGACCAACCTCCTGGCGCTGAACGCCGGGGTGGAGGCCGCGCGCGCGGGCGAGGCCGGCCGTGGCTTTGCCGTCGTCGCGCAGGAAGTGCGCGAGCTGGCGCAGCGCTCGGCCAATGCCGCCAAGGAGATCAAGGCGCTGATTTCGAGCTCGGCCGCCGAAGTCGAAGGCGGCGTGGCGCTGGTGCGCTCCACCGGCGACGCGCTGGTCGAGATCGAGGCACTGGTCAACCGCGTCAACGCCCATGTGGATTCGATTGCGACCGCCGCCCGCGAACAGGCAACCGGGCTGCACGAGATCAACACCTCCGTCAACCACATGGACCAGATGACCCAGCAGAACGCCGCAATGGTCGAGGAAACCACGGCGGCCAGCCAGACGCTGGCGGAGGAGAGCCGGCAGCTGCGCTCGCTCCTGTCGAAGTTCCAGTTGCGCGGGCAGGCTGCGCGGATCAGCCGGGCCGCCTGAGGCGGGAAGCATTTCAGGATGCGACGGGCCACGGCAGGGCATGCCGTGGCTCTTTTTTCTTTTTGCTCTCGGTGGTTTCGGGGCTAACCATAGGTCTCGTGCTTCGCCCCTCGAGGAGCGGCCGGCCTCGGAGGTCCAGCCCGCTAACATCGCCTCCCGAAGGTGCTCACATACCTCTTTGGCGCGAGGAGGCGGCCCCGATCCGCCATTCTCCACACGTAAAGCTTTCATTCACCGTTTTTACTTAAATTTGAATCGAGGTTTTCAGATCACAGGCTGCCCAGAATAAGAACGGAAAGCGGAAGCGATAAGTATGGCGTTTGTCTCCCTTCTCCGGCGTGCCGCCCTGCCAGCCCTGCTTTCCGCGGCATTGACCACCTGTTCGATCAGCGACGGGCTGGTGCCGCCTGAAAATATCGACCGCGGCACGCGGGTCAGCTCCATTTCGCCGCGCCAGCCGGTGCGCATGGCGCCGGCCCAGAACCAGCCCTATCCCGCCGCCAATGCGCCCGTCGGCAATATGCAGGGGCAGGCCGACTATCTCGATACGCCGAACCTTGCCGGCACGGGCCGGGACATGCGCGCGCCGGCCGCCGGTGCCGGCCAGCCGGGGCAGCGCCTGCCGATGATCGACAGCGACGAGGCGCTTGCGCAGGGACAGTATCAGGGGCAGGGCCAGCAGGTCGCTTCGAACGGCAACTGGGGCGGCGTGAAGCCGCTCGCCATTCCGCCCGGTGGCGTCAACATGGATGAGGAGCTTGGCGCCGGGGCGGGCAACGATCCCGTCGTCGGGCTGGCTGAGGACGAGCAGCAGCAGATTGCCGAGGTCAATGCGAGCGAGCCCGTGGTCGACGGCATCGGCACGGACAATCCGACCCAGCTCAACCAGCGCACCATGCCGCAGCCCGTTGCCGCCGGCCAGATCGGCCGTGCGCCGATGCGCGCCGCCGGCAGCCGCGCCCAGACCTGGAGCGACGGCAGCCCGGTCGTGGCGCCGGCCCGCGTTCCGCAAGAGGACGAGCCGCAGGAAGTCGCCATGCTGCGGCCCAGCAATCCGATGATGAGCCAGCCGGCCCCCGTCGATCCCGGCGTCATGCCGGCTTCCGAGCTTGCCTGCCGGCGCGAATTGAAGCGGCTGGGCGTGATCTTCGAGGATCGCCCGCCGATTTCCAACGGGCCGTCCTGCCAGGTGCCTTATCCCGTCTCGCTGAAGGGCC
Source organism: Hyphomicrobiales bacterium (assembly GCA_900471515.1). Classification (GTDB taxonomy): domain Bacteria; phylum Pseudomonadota; class Alphaproteobacteria; order Rhizobiales; family Rhizobiaceae; genus Rhizobium. The sequence goes on from UCFC01000006.1 coordinate 5,326, forward strand.
TTTCGGGCAATATCGGCGTCAAGCCGGCGGTGGTCCTCAATTGCCAGGTGACGCTCGCCTTCGCCAAATGGGTCAAGAACGAACTCGCCCCTTCGGCCCGCTTCCGCTACTGGACCGGCATCAAGACCATCGAGCCGCTCGGCGGCTATTCCTGCCGGCGCATGAACAACAGCCTGCAGCGCTACAATCCGATCTCCGAACATGCCAAGGGCAACGCCATCGATGTCGGCAAGTTCGTGCTGAAGGACGGCCACGAGATCGACGTGCGCAAGAAGGGCCTGTTCTCCTTCCGCGAGGGGCGGCTATTGAAGGCGGTGCGCAGCGACAGCTGCAACTATTTCACCACCGTGCTCGGGCCGGGCTACAATCCCGAGCACTGGAACCATTTCCACTTCGACCTGATGTCGCGCAAGAGCGGAAGGGTCGTGTGCAAGTAGGCGGATAATACAGGAAATTTAAAGCTGTTCTGCGAGCCGGCTGTAAGATCGAGAGCACTTTAACAAGGAATTGTTAACCCTGTCCCGGCGATAACCGTCCCCACCTTCCGGCTGCATGACGCATCGATTTTCCTGCCAATGACCGCTTACAATGAAATTGAGGTTGTCGATGTCGTCGATCATCACGAACAATTCCGCCATTGCCGCGCTTCAGACGCTTCGCAACGTCAGCAGCAGCCTTCAGGATACCCAGCAACGCGTTTCCTCGGGCTACCGGGTGGAGAAAGCGGCCGACAACGCCGCCTATTGGTCGATCGCCACGACAATGCGATCCGACAACAAGGCGATGTCGGCAGTTTCCGATGCGCTCGGCCTCGGCGCAGCGAAGGTGGATACGGCCTATACGGCCATGTCGAATGCGATCGACGTGGTGGACGAGATCAAGGCGAAGCTCGTAGCCGCATCGGAGAAGGGCGTCGACAGGAGCAAGCTTCAGGACGAGATCGATCAGCTGCAGGATCAGTTGATGAGTATTGCTCAGTCGGCCACGTTTGCCGGTGAAAACTGGATGATGGGTACCCACGGAACAAGCCGCTCTGTGGTCACTTCTTTCGTGCGCGACGGCAACGGCAATGTGAAGGTGATGACGACAGACTATTCGGTGGTCGCCGTATATACCGGGGACAGTAACACCCTATTCGGATCTGCAGTGACCGGCAGCCTTGGAATGACGAGCACCGGGATTCTTGGCTTGAGCTTCGGGAACTTGTCGGGCCAGTCTGTCTATGAAATGGATATTACGACGTTGACGACGGGCGGCCTGGCCGATGCACTGCAGGACGTCGAGAATGCCTTGCGGCAGATGAGTAGTACAGCATCCGAACTCGGCTCGCTGCAAAAGCGCATTTCCATGCAGGAAGATTTCGTCTCCAATCTCAGCGATTCCATCGACAGCGGCGTCGGGCGGCTGGTCGATGCCAATATGGAAGCGGAGTCTTCGCAGCTATCGGCGCTGCAGACGCAGCAGCAGCTGGCGGTGCAATCTCTTTCCATCGCCAACAGCGCGCCGCAGAACATCCTGTCGCTTTTCCGCGGCTGATGACGGCTTCGATTGGCCCGGTGCAGAGAGAGCTGTTCGCGAATAATCCCTGAACCTCTGATCCGAGCGGGTAAAATCGATACGCCCTACCGTCACAGCGCTTTCGGCCGGGGCGAGTGCCGATGCCATCTGGCGGCATGTGCAGGGGCTTGCCGAGCCCGCGGCAGGGCTGACCGCGCGGGGCGCCGGCGCCGGCGGACTGCAATCGCGGTGCCGTTGACTTGCTCCCGCGAAGGACTAGATTTTGAAAGATCGCAACCGCCGTTCGCGCAAATGTCGCGGAGGCGGGCGTGGCTGGGCAACCTTGAGGAGGATGGGGTTTGCCGTGGTTTACCGTCTCGTTCTGCTGATCGGTGCGTGCCTGATTGCCCTCTGTCCCGGCGCCGCAGCGGCGCAGGAGGGCGATGCGACGGCCGGTGCCGTGGTTTTCAAGAAATGCGCGACCTGCCATGTCGTCGATTCCGATACGAACAAGGTCGGCCCGTCGCTGAACAAGCTGTTCGGCCGGCAGGCCGGTACGCATCCCGATTTCGCCTATTCGAACGGAATGAAGGCGGCCGGCGAGGGCGGCCTCGTCTGGGACGAGGCGACGCTGCGCGATTACCTGCATAATCCGAAAGCGAAGGTGAAGGGCACAAAGATGGCCTTTGTCGGCGTCAAGGACGATCAGGAGATCACCAATCTCATCGCCTATCTCAAGCAATATTCGCAGTAGGGGCATACTCCGAACGGTCGGTCGGCGGCAGGCCGGCACATGCCTAAATTGCCGTAATTGTCGATATTTTCCATCTGTGCGATAATAATTTCGGACTTTTTGCGGAATGCGGTTTCACGGTCAACCTGCTCGGGGAGGGGCGGAAATGGCTGTTGTGCTGATCCTTGTCCTGATTGTCGTCGGCTCCGTGCTGTTTCATGTGCTGAGCCCGTGGTGGTGGACGCCGATCGCGTCCAACTGGAACTATATCGACAGCACGCTCGTCATCACCTTCTGGATCACCGGCATCGTCTTCGTGGCGGTGGTCTCCTTCATGGCCTATTGCGTCTACCGCTTCCGCCACAGGCCGGGCAACCGGGCGCATTACGAGCCGGAGAACCGCCGGCTGGAAGTGCTGCTCGCCTCGGGAACGGCGGTCGGCGTCGCCGCCATGCTGGCGCCCGGCCTGATCGTCTGGAACCAGTTCATCACCGTGCCGGCCGATGCCGCCGCGGTGGAGGTCGTCAGCCAGCAATGGCTGTGGAGCTTCCGCCTGCCGGGCGCCGACGGCAAGCTCGGCCGCGCCGCCACGCGCGACGTGACGCCCGAAAACCCGCTCGGCCTCGACAGGAACGACGCCAGCGGCCTCGACGACATCATCGTCGAGGGCGGCGAGCTGCACCTGCCGGTCGGCAAGCCGGTGCATGTTCTGCTGCGCTCGGTCGATGTGCTCCACGATTTCTACGTGCCGGAATTCCGCGCCAAGATGGACATGATCCCCGGCATGGTCACCTATTTCTGGCTGACGCCGACGCGCACCGGCACGTTCGAGATCCTCTGCGCCGAGCTTTGCGGCGTCGGCCATCCGCAGATGCGCGGCACCGTGGTCGTCGATGAGGACGCCGACTACCGGACCTGGCTCGGAGAGCAGCAGACGTTCACCCAGCTCACCGCATCGTCGGGAGAGCCGCCGCCGGCAAACTGAAGAGGCAAGCACCGCGCGGCATCGGGAAGGAAAGGGAAGAGAGATATGGTCGAGATTCCATCCGGCAGCATCCCCTCCGCCGAAGTCGAGGATGTCGAGCTTTATCACCCGAAAAGCTGGTGGACCAGATATGTGTTCAGCCAGGATGCCAAGGTCATCGCCGTGCAATATGCGCTGACCGCCATCGCGATCGGCATGGTGGCGCTGGTGCTTTCCTGGCTGATGCGGCTGCAGCTTGCCTTTCCCGGCTATTTCGCCTTCATCGATGCCGACCACTATTACCAGTTCATCACCATGCACGGCATGATCATGGTGATCTATCTGCTGACGGCGCTCTTCCTCGGCGGTTTCGGCAATTACCTCATTCCGCTGATGGTCGGCGCGCGCGACATGGTCTTCCCCTACGCCAACATGCTGAGCTACTGGATCTACCTGCTTGCGGTGCTGATCCTGGTCGCGGGCTTTTTCGCCCCCGGCGGCCCGACAGGGGCGGGCTGGACGCTCTATCCGCCGCAGGCCGTCCTGTCCGGCACGCCCGGCGGCAAGGACTGGGGCATCCTCCTGATGCTGGTTTCGCTGATCGTCTTCATCATCGGCTTCACCATGGGCGGGCTGAACTATGTCGTGACCGTGCTGCAGGGGCGCACGCGCGGCATGACGCTGATGCGCATGCCGCTCACCGTCTGGGGCATCTTCACCGCCACGGTGATGGCGCTTCTGGCCTTTCCGGCGCTCTTCGTCGCCTGCGTCATGATGCTGTTCGACCGCCTGCTCGGCACCAGCTTCTTCATGCCGGCCATCGTCGAAATGGGCGAGCAGCTGCAGCATGGCGGCGGCAGCCCGATCCTGTTCCAGCACCTGTTCTGGTTCTTCGGCCATCCGGAGGTCTATATCGTGGCGCTACCCGCCTTCGGCATCGTCTCGGACCTCATCAGCACGCATGCGCGCAAGAACATCTTCGGCTACCGCATGATGGTCTGGGCGATCGTCATCATCGGGGCGCTCAGCTTCGTCGTCTGGGCGCACCACATGTATGTCAGCGGCATGAACCCGGCCTTCGGCTTCTTCTTCGCCACCACGACGCTCATCATCGCGGTTCCCACCGCCATCAAGGTCTATAACTGGGTGCTGACGCTGTGGCGCGGCGATATCCACCTGACGCTGCCGATGCTCTTTGCGCTCGCCTTCATCGTCACCTTCGTCAATGGCGGGCTGACGGGCCTGTTCCTCGGCAATGTCGTCGTCGACGTGCCGCTGTCGGACACGATGTTCGTCGTGGCGCATTTCCACATGGTCATGGGGGTCGCGCCGATCCTCGTCATCTTCGGGGCGATCTGTCACTGGTATCCGAAGGTGACGGGGCGCATGCTGAACGAGACGCTCGGCCAGATCCATTTCTGGATCACCTTCCTCGGCACCTACGCGATCTTCTTCCCGATGCATTATCTCGGCCTGCTCGGCGTGCCGCGCCGCTATTACGAGCTTGGGGAGACGGCCTTCGTGCCGGCCTCGGCCCATTCGCTGAACGTCTTCATCACCGTCATGGCGCTGATCGTCGGGGCGGCGCAGATCCTCTTCCTGTTCAACCTCTTCTGGAGCCTGTTGCGGGGCCGGGAGGCCGGCGGCAATCCGTGGCGGGCGACGACGCTCGAATGGCAGACGCCGCAGACGCCGCCCGCGCACGGCAACTGGGGCAAGGACCTGCCCGTCGTCTACCGCTGGGCCTACGACTACAGCGTGCCCGGCGCGGCGGAGGATTTCATCCCGCAGACGGTGCCGGCTGCCGGCGGCGTCACCCGCGAGGTTCCGGCATGAACGTCACGCTGATCTTCCTTGCCGCAATCGGCGCCATCATCGTCTGGTGGCTCTCCGGGCAGCGGCTGACCTCGAAACCGTGGCTGGAAACCGGCTCTCTGCAGCTGCCGGCCCATGACGATGCCGGCCGCCACCGGCAGCCGGTGCCGGCGGTCAAGATCGGCCTTTTCGTGTTTCTCGGCGTCGTCGGCGCGCTCTTCAGCCTTGGCGTCAGCGCCTATTTCATGCGCATGGGCTCGGCGGACTGGTGGGGAATGCCGGTTCCGCGCCTGCTCTGGGTCAATACGGCCGCCCTTGCGCTCAGCAGCGCGGCGCTGCAATGGGCGCGGCACGAGGCCCGCAACGGGCGCATGGAAAGCCTGCGGCCGGCGCTGGTGACGGCGCTTGCGCTTGCCGCCTTCTTCCTCGCCGGCCAGCTGCAGGCCTGGCGGGAGCTTGCGGCGGCCGGTTACGTGCTTGCCGACAATCCCGCCAACAGCTTCTTCTACATGCTGACCGGCCTGCACGGGCTGCATATTCTCGGCGGGCTCGGCGTGCTCGCGCATACGACGGTGCGGTCGTTTTCGCCGGACGCGCCGCCGGAAAGGCTGCGGCTCAGCGTCGAGCTGTCGGCCATCTATTCGCATTTCATGCTCGCCGTCTGGCTGCTGCTCTTTGCGCTCTTTGCCGGCTGGGCGAACGATTTCGTCGATCTCTGCCGCACATTGCTGAACTAGGGGGTACGGATGGCACAGACTGTCGGGACACATGGGGAAGCAAGCGTCAGGCCGGCCGGCCTGCGCGGCGTCGCGGCCGATTTCAGCTCCGACCAGCGCGCCTTCAAGACCGCCTCCTGGGGCAAGGCGATGATGTGGATCTTCCTGCTCAGCGACACGTTCGTCTTCGGCTGTTTCCTCATCGCCTACATGACCGCGCGCATGTCGACGCCGGTCGCCTGGCCGAACCCGAGCGAGGTCTTCGCCCTGCATATAGGCGGGCAGGATGTTCCGCTGATCCTGATCGCCATCATGACCTTCGTGCTGATCTCCAGCAGCGGCACGATGGCGATGGCGGTCAATTTCGGCTATCGCCGCGAGCGCGGCCGGACGGCGGCGCTGATGCTGCTGACGGCGCTGCTCGGCGCCACCTTCGTCGGCATGCAGGCCTTCGAATGGACGAAGCTGATTACCGAAGGTGTGCGCCCCTGGGAAAACCCCTGGGGGGCGGCGCAGTTCGGCTCGACCTTCTTCATGATAACCGGCTTTCACGGCACCCATGTCACGATCGGCGTCATCTTCCTCCTCATCATCGCCCGCAAGGTCTGGCGCGGCGATTTCGACGTGGAGCGGCGCGGCTTCTTCACCAGCCGGAAGGGCCGCTACGAGGCCGTCGAGATCATGGGCCTCTACTGGCATTTCGTGGACCTGGTCTGGGTCTTCATCTTCGCCTTCTTCTATCTGTGGTGAGGTCGTCATGAGCGAGACAACGGCACATGCGCAAAGCCCGGCGGTCCGGGCGGCGGAACACGGGCAGCAGCACCCGATCCGGCTCTATCTTCTCGTCTGGGGCCTGCTCTTCGTGCTCAGCGCCTTTTCCTACATGGTCGATTATCTCGGCATCCAGGGTTATCTCAGGTGGACGCTGATCCTGCTGTTCATGATGCTGAAGGCGGGGCTGATCGTCGCCGTCTTCATGCACATGGCCTGGGAGAGGCTGGCCCTGGTCTACGCCATCCTGCTGCCGCCGCTGCTGGTGCTGGTCTTCGTGGCGCTGATGGTATCGGAAGCCGATTATACGATCCTCACCCGGCTCGCCTTTTTCGGGGGCGGGGTGTAACGGCCACGGGCGGCAACGCCATCGGAAAAACAGGGGGACTAAGCGCATTGGTTTTTCCTTTCGAGGCGGTTGCGGGGGTGCCGGCAGGCCCTGAACCGGGCCATGCCCGCGCGCTGCGGGGAAAATTTTTGCGTCCTGAATTTTGTGTGGAACTCTCTGCCGCGTCGCGCGTTTGGCAGCATCTTTACGGAGCGATCGGGAGGAGATCATGCAACCGAAGATCGGAACGGATGCGCCTGCGGACCGCTGGATCGGTGCTGTGGAGCTTGCGATCGTGCAGAAGGCCTTCGACAGGCTCTGCGCAGAGCGCGGCATTTCACGCGACTGCACCGAGGCGCGCGAACTCGCTCGGGTGACAATCGACCTTTACCGGCAGGGTGCCGACAGCGAATACAAGCTGCATACCATGCTGTCGGGATCCGATTTCAAGACACCGGCCCTGTGAGGGGCGCATGAGCAATATCGTAACATTCCCACGCCGGAACCTCCGGCCGCAGCGGCCGTCCTATGTCGGCTCGGCACGGCAGGTGGAGGGGCGCATCGCCATTCTGGAAACGATCGCGAAGATCACCGTTCGCGACAGCGCCTTCACGCCCTACGAACAGGCGGCCCTTCTGGCGAAGCTGAGGACCGCGATCCGCGCCGAATGCGTGGCGCACAAGCTGTCGCCGGACGAGCAGTTCGAAACGATGCGTTATGCCGAACGGCTTCTCCACGATATTCTCGACAGCCTCGACGACTGAAACCGCCGCCTTCACGCCTCCTGTCCGGCGCGCTCGGGCTCGTCGATGCGCCGGCAGCTTTGAGGCGCCCTTCAAGCCGGCTAAGGATAAAAAGAAAGCCGGCCCAGGGCCGGCTTAGACGAACACGGCTGAACAGGGGTACTGGCCGGTTCCTGGCATTTCGTGACTGACAATCAATTTCACTACAATGCCGAGGCCAGCAGAAAGGGCGTAACGAGATCGCCGAAAGGGCGGCTCCGCAAAGGGGTGGGCGGCGGGCGGGAGCCGGTGCTGTCCTCGCGTGTTTTTATGCGGGACGAACATCACCGATTGATGACATCGGCGGCCCGCCGGCAACTTTCTTTTTGCCGGCCGCATTATCCTGTGGACGGGGCAGCCCGCTGGTTTTGCGGCCCGACAGGCCGATGGCGTGAATGCTGTGTTCAGCCCCTTCGGGATGTCAAACTTTCACAAAACGGCTATATAGCGGGCCAAATTCGATCCGATATCCGCAAAGAGCCCCATGGCACCGATCATTTCCGTCCAGAATCTCACGAAAACCTATGCCAATGGCTTCGAGGCGCTGAAGGGCATCAACCTTCAGATCGAGCGCGGCGAAATCCTGGCGCTGCTCGGGCCGAACGGGGCGGGCAAGACCACGCTGATCTCGATCATCTGCGGCATCGCCAATCCGAGCGGCGGCACCGTCACCGTCGACGGCCACGACGTGGTGAAGGATTTCCGCGCCACGCGCACGATGATCGGCCTCGTGCCGCAGGAACTGACCACCGACCAGTTCGAGACGGTGTGGAACACGGTGAGCTTTTCGCGCGGGCTGCACGGCAGGAAGGCGGACCCGGCCCATATCGAAAAGGTGCTGCGCGACCTGTCGCTGTGGGACAAGAAGGACAATACGCTGCGCCAGCTTTCGGGCGGCATGAAGCGGCGCGTGCTGATCGCCAAGGCGCTGTCGCACGAGCCCTCGATCCTCTTCCTCGACGAGCCGACGGCGGGCGTGGACGTGGCGCTGCGCAAGGACATGTGGCAGGTGGTCGAGCGGCTGCGCGCCTCCGGCGTCACCATCATCCTGACGACGCATTATATCGAAGAGGCCGAGGAGATCGCCGACCGCGTCGGCGTCATCAACGGCGGCGAGCTGCTGCTCGTCGAAGACAAGCAGGCGCTGATGGCCAAGCTCGGCCGCAAGCAGCTGATCCTCGAACTCAACGATCCGCTGGAGAGCCTGCCCGACTGTTTTGCCGGTAACGGCCTGTCGATCGAGGCCGAGGGCAACCGGCTCGTCTACGAGTTCGACACGCGCAACGAGCACGAAAGCGTGGCCTCGCTGCTGACGCGGCTTGGCGAAAACAACATCAATTTCCGGGATCTTTCGACGCGCCAGAGCTCGCTCGAAGACATATTCGTATCGCTGGTGGGAGCGGCAAAATGAATTTCGAGGCGATCAAGTCGATCTATTTCTTCGAGATGGCCCGCACGCGGCGCACGCTGCTGCAGAGCGTCATTTCGCCCGTCATTTCCACCTCGCTCTATTTCATCGTCTTCGGGGCCGCGATCGGCACGCGCATCCAGCAGGTGGAGGGCGTTTCCTACGGCGCCTTCATCACGCCCGGCCTCATCATGCTGACGCTGCTCGGCCAATGCGTCGGCAACGGCTCCTTCGGCATCTATTTTCCGAAATTCACCGGCACGATCTACGAGATCCTGTCGGCGCCCGTCGCCATGACGGAGATCCTGATCGGCTATGTGGGGGCGGCGGCCACCAAGGGCCTTATCATCGGCACGATCATCCTCATCACCGCCAACCTCTTCGTGGACGTGCGCATCGAGCACCCGTTCATGATGGTGCTGTTCTTCCTTCTGACCGCCGTCAGCTTCAGCCTGTTCGGCTTCATGATCGGCATCTGGGCGACGAATTTCGAGCAGCTGAACCTCATCCCCATGCTGGTGGTGCCGCCGCTCACCTTCCTCGGCGGCAGCTTCTATTCCATCAACATGCTGCCGCCCTTCTGGCAGGCGGTCAGCCATTTCAATCCGGTTCTCTACCTCGTCAGCGGCTTCCGCTGGAGTTTTTACGGGATTGCGGATGTGAACCCGTTGGTCAGCCTCGGCATGATCGCGCTGTTCCTGCTGATCTGCCTGACCACGCTCGGCTGGATCTTCAAGACGGGCTACAGGCTGCGCAACTGACGGGGCGGCAGCGCGCCGTAGCTTAGTTCGCGACCGGCTGCGGCTCCGGGAACGTCCAGCTTCCATCCATGATCGGCTGGCGCGGGCGGTAGAGGCGCACGGTATAGTTCCAGCCCTCCACGACGGGCAGGCAATTGGCGATCTTGCCGTCGCAGCCGCCGAACTGCACCTTGACCGTGCCGTCGGCCTCCCTGGCGGCGGTGATGTTGTTCAGCGTATAGGCGTCGAGCTTGTTCTTCTCGTAATAACCCTGAGCATTGTAAACGCTGACCGACCAGAAGCCGTCGACGGGGACATCCTTGACCGTGAGCCGGTAGACCGTCTCGCCGTCGTTCTTCGGCGGCGTCTCGTTCAGGTAGATTGCGTCCTTCTCGGGATTGCCGCCCCAGCCGACCGCGGTGCCGATCAGGTGGCGGATCGGATCGACCGCGTCCCTGGTGCCGAAGGCGCCCCGGAAATCGGGAATGGTCGCGCCCAGCACGATCAGCGCGTCACGGATCTCCTTCTGGCTCGCCTGGTCCCAGTCCGGCGCTTCGAATTTTCCGGCGTCTGCCGGGCTGATCGTCATGGCGTCCTGAAGGCTGTGAACCTGCTTGAGATCTTCGGGATTGCCGGGATCGACGAGGGTTCGGATCGCAACGAAAATGTAGCGCGTGCCTGCCGCCGCCCGGTCGTAGGCATAGCTGCCCGCATCATATTTGACGTCGCCGACGACGTAATGGTCTTCATTGATGACCTGCATCGAGCGGAAACGTTTGCCGGCATCGGGCAGGGTGACGGTGACCGGTCCGGCATCGAGGTCGATGACGGCGGAGGAGTAGAGCGTATCGCGATTGGTCCGGATGACCGGCTGCTGATCGATGTCAACAGGCTCGCGGTGATGGTGGAAGCTGCCTGTCTTGCCGCCGGAATCCTTCACCGCGCTGCCGAAATAGAGGTCGGATTCGGCGCGGGCGAAATTGTCGACGGTAACGGGCATGGCCGTCTGCGCCGCAGCCTGCGCGGCGAGCGCGAGCGCCAGCGTGGCGATGGCGGCGTGGCGGGCAATGCCGGCAGGCACTGTGGCGGATGCAGGCTTGGACCCTCTCATGGCTCTTCCCCCTCGCGCGGCTTTCCGGGGTGGAGCCTTTCACAAGCCTTCCTCCGGGAGAAGTACGTTACCGTAAACGCCGCTGTAAATGAGGCAGCAGCAAGGGCTGCGGCTCAGGCCATGCTTTTGCGCGCCTGCTTGCCCTGCCGCGGGCGGAAATCGACGAGCAGGGATTTCAGTTCGAGTTCGCGCACGCGCCGGGCCGCCTCGTCGGGGCTTACCCAATCGAGCCGGCGCTGGCCGGTTTCGCGGAACCGGTCCTGCGTGTGCTCGACCTCGATCTGGAAAATATCGACGATGCAGGGCGCGACGTCGCCATTGTCCAGCTCCTTCAGATAGGTGTAGCGGCCGACCGGCTGTTTGCTCACCGCCCCGCGCACGCCGGCTTCCTCCCAGGCCTCGATGGCGGCGGCCTCGTGCGGCTTCTTCTTTTTCATCGGCCAGCCCTTGGGAATGATCCAGCGGCCGCTGTCGCGGGTGGTGACGACGAGAATTTCGATCTCCGAATGATCGGTCCTTGGCCCGCCGTTCCTGTAGCGGAAGCAGAGCGCGCCGTATTGCTGGCGAAAGGCGCCGGAAAAAAGCTGCTGCGGCCGCTCCGCAAGCTGTTTCAACAGGGGCCTTGCCGGCCCAGCGTCGGATTTTGTGCCTTTTTTGCTGGATTTCATGACGCCGAGCATTGCCAATTTTTACATTTTGGATCAATTCCCTGCGACGATTTATGACACATTTATGACAGTCTTTGATGACCGTCGTCCGCAAGGGAAGGATCGCCCGGAATGATGAGCGTGTTTCGCAAGATGATGCCGCGGGAAGACCGCTTCTACGAGATGTTCTGCAGGCATGCGAAAACCGTGGTGACGGCGGCCGAGGCGATGGAGAAACTTCTGAAGGGCGAGGCGGTCGAGGAGAATTGCGACCGTATCGTGGCGCTGGAGGACGAGGCCGACCAGATTACCCGCGAAGTGCTGCAGGCGATCCGCCGCAGCTTCATCACCCCCTTCGACCGCGGCGACATCAAGGATCTGATCCAGTCCATGGACGATGCGATCGACATGATGCACAAGACGGTCAAGATCATCCGCCTGTTCGAGCAGTCGCGTTTCGATCCGCTGATGCAGGAAATGGGGGGCGAGATCGTCAAGGCCGCGGGCCTCATGCAGCAGGCGATCGGGCTGCTCGACAAGCTGGGCGCCAATGCCTCCCGGCTCTCGGCGATCGCCGAGGAGATCACGCGGGTCGAGGGCCGGTCCGACGAACTGCATGACGAGGGGCTGAAGGACCTCTATCGCCGGCATGGCGCCAGCGGCAATGCCATGGCCTATATGATCGGCAGCGAACTCTACAGCAACCTGGAGAAGATCGTCGACCGGTTCGAGGATGTGGCGAACGAAATCAGCGGCGTCGTCATCGAGAACGTCTGATGGAAGCCACTCTCTCCCTTCCGCTGCTGATCGGCCTGATCGGCGTGGCGCTGTTCTTCGATTTTCTCAACGGGCTGCACGACGCGGCGAATTCGATTGCGACGATCGTTTCGACGCGCGTGCTGCGGCCGCAATATGCCGTCGCCTGGGCGGCGTTCTTCAATTTCATCGCCTTCCTGTTCTTCGGCCTGCATGTGGCCGAAACGCTCGGCACCGGCATCATCGATCCGGCGATCGTCTCGCCGCAGGTCATTTTCGCGGCGCTCATGGGGGCGATCGTCTGGAACATCGTCACCTGGCTGTTCGGCATTCCCTCGTCGTCGTCGCATGCGCTGGTCGGCGGGCTGGTCGGGGCGGGGCTGGCGAAGGTCGGCGTCAGCTCCATCGTATGGAGCGGCCTGCTGAAGACGGTCGGCGCGATCGTCCTGTCGCCGGCGATCGGCTTCCTGCTGGCGCTGTTCTTCGTGCTCGTCGTCTCCTGGATGTTCGTGCGCCAGACGCCCTTTGCGGTCGACAGCACCTTCCGCGTCATGCAGTTCGTCTCGGCCTCGCTCTATTCGCTCGGCCATGGCGGCAACGATGCGCAGAAGACCATGGGCATCATCGCCGTTCTTCTCTTCAGCCAGGGGCAGCTCGGCCCGAGCTTCCATGTGCCGCTCTGGGTCGTCATTTCCTGCCAGTCGGCAATGGCGCTCGGCACGCTCTTCGGCGGCTGGCGCATCGTTCACACGATGGGCTCGAAGATCACCCGGCTGAACCCGATGCAGGGCTTCTGCGCCGAGACCGGCGGGGCGCTGACGCTCTTTGCCGCGACATGGCTCGGCATTCCGGTATCGACGACCCACACGATCACCGGGGCGATCATCGGCGTCGGCGCCGCGCGGCGGCTTTCGGCCGTGCGCTGGGGTGTCGCCGGCAATATCGTCATCGCCTGGGTCGTCACCATGCCGGCCGCCGCCGCCATCGCCGCCGCCTGCTACGGGATTGCCGGCCTGTTCCAGTAGGGCCTACGGCCTGCCGCGATAGCGCAGCGCATCGACGAGGATGGAGAAGGCGGCCGAGGGCTGGCGGCGGCTCGGGTAATAGAGGTGGTAGCCGGAAAACCACGGGCACCAATCCTCCATCACGCGGACGAGCGCGCCGGATTCGAGTTCGGCCTCAGCCATGTCCTCCATGACGAAGCCGAGGCCGAAGCCGGCGACGGCGGCGCGCACGATCATGCCGGTATTGTTGAAGGCGAGCTGGCCGTCCACGCGCACGCGCAGCTCGCGGCCGTCCTTTTCCAGCTCCCAGGCGTAGAAGCCGCCGCCGCTCAGTTGCCTCAGATTGATGCATTGGTGGGCCGCAAGGTCCTGCGGGCTTTTCGGCACGGGATGGCGGGCGAAATAGTCGGGCGAACCGACAATCGCCATTCTCAGGTCGGGGCCGATCCTGACGGCGACCATGTCCTTGGCGAGCGCTTCGCCGAGTCGCACGCCGGCATCGAAACGTTCCGCAACAATGTCGGTGAAGCTGGAATCGAGCCCGAGTTCGACATGGATATCGGGATAGTCGTGCAGCAGGTTCTTCATGACCGGCCACAGGATGGTGGTGGCCGCATGTTCGGCGGTCGTGATGCGGATGGTCCCGGCGGGGCGCTCGCGCAATTCGCCGAGCGAGGCCAGTTCGGCGCCGATACTGTCGAGCGCCGGCCGCAGCGTCGCAATCAGCCGGTCGCCGGCCTCGGTCGGGGCGACGTTGCGGGTCGTGCGCGTCAGCAGCCGCACGCCGAGGCGGGTTTCCAGGCGCCGGATCGTGTGGCTGAGGGCCGATTGCGACGTGCCGAGCCGGGCGGCGGCACGGGTGAAGTTCTGCTCGTCGGCCACGGCCAGGAAGGCATGGAGATCGGCCAGTTCCTCGCGCTTCATTCATGAATGCCTTTAATGGATGGGCTGCCGGCTCCTAGTTTCCGCTCATGAACCCAGCCGGTCAAGACCGCCGCCTTGCGGCAACGAGCGAAAGGCTTGCAAAGCTGCCGATGCCGGCAAGGGCCGTGACCAGCGCGAGCGGACGCGGCGTGCCGTCGGCCAGCGCGCTGACGGCTGCCGAGCCGGCGATGCCGCTGCCATAGTGCAGCGCGCCGACGAGGGCGGAGACGGCGCCGGCGCGGGCGGGAAAATCCTGCAGCGCGCCACCAATGGAATTGGCGACGATCAGGCCCGACCAGGAGACGAAGAGAAGGAGCAGGGCGGCAAGCGCCCAGAGGCCGCCCCAGCCGGTCATGCCGGCGGCAAGCGTGGCAAGGCCTGACATCATGGCGCCCGACGTGCCGATCTTCAGCATGGTCGTCGTGCCGAGCCGGGCGACGAGGCGCGAGTTCAGCATGTTGGTCGCCATGATGCCGACAATGCCGAGCGCAAAGATGATGCCGTAGAGTTCGGGGGCGACGCGGTAATAGTCGATATAGGCGAAGGGCGTGCCGGCAATATAGGCGTAGATGCCGGCATAGAAGAAGCCGCCGGCCGCGGCAAAGCCGAGAAGCCGCCGGTTGCGGATCAGGCAGGCGTAGCCGGCAAGCGCCGACATGATCGGCTCGCGGTTGCGCCGCTCCTCCGCAAGGGTCTCGGGAATGGTGAAGAGGGCCGCGAGCGTGGCGAGGCCGACGGCGACCAGCACCCAGAAGATCGTGCGCCAGCCGGAGAGCGCCAGGATCTGGCCGCCGACGATCGGCCCGAGCAGCGGCGCGATCGCCATGACGGTCATCAGGGTCGAGAGCATCTGGGCAGCGCGGCTTCCTTCATAGAGATCGCGCACCATGGCGCGCGCCAGCACCACGCCGGCGCAGGCGCCGACCGCCTGCACGACGCGCCAGCAGATCATTTCGCCGGCCGAGTTCGAGATCGCGCAGCCGGCCGAGCCGATGACGAAGAAGAGCAGGCCGACGGCGACGGGAAGCCGGCGGCCATACCTGTCGCCGAGCGGCCCCCAGAAGAGCTGGCCGAGGCTGAAGCCGATGAGGAAGCCCGACACGGTAAGCTCGATCGAGCCGGTATCGGCGCCGAGATCGCGGCCCATCGCCGGCATGGCGGGAAGGTAGAGGTCGGTGGAGATCGAGGCGAAGCCCATGAGGGCGCTCAGCACCGCAAGCACGCGCAGGCGTGGCGGCGTCGCGGCGGGCGGGGACGCAGTGGGCGGGGACGGGGCAATCGTTTCCGCGCGGTCGTCGGCGGAGCCTGCAAGTTCATGGGCCATGCGTCTTCTTTCGGCAAACGGGTCGAGGCCGGGGTGTTCCGGCCCCGGCCTGCCTTGCTGGGAGGTCGGGCCTCAGAGGCCGGTCATCTTCATCAGCCGCTCGGGATAGCGGTCGCCCTCGACCTGGATTTTTGCGGCAGCCGCTTCCAGATCGGCGAGTTCGGCGGCCGTGAGGCTGAGATCGGCGGCGCCGAGGTTTTCCTCCAGCCGGTGCAGCTTGGTCGTGCCGGGGATCGGCACGATCCAGGGCTTTTGCGCCAGCAGCCAGGCAAGGGCGACCTGGGCCGGCGTTGCCTTCTTGGCTTGCCCGACCTGGGTGATGAGATCGACCAGCGCCTGGTTCTTCTCCATCGCGTCGGGCGTGAAGCGCGGCAGGTTCTTGCGGAAATCATTGTCGGCGAGCTTGCTGTCCTTGCTCATCGCGCCGGTGAGGAAACCCTTGCCGAGCGGGCTGTAAGGCACGAGGCCGATGCCGAGTTCCTCGCAGGCGGCAAGGATGCCGTTCGTTTCCGGGCCGCGCGTCCAGAGCGAATATTCGTTCTGCAGCGCCGTGACCGGCTGCACCGCATGGGCGCGGCGCACGGTGGCGGCACCCGGTTCCGACATGCCGAAATGCCTGACCTTGCCGGCGGCAATCAGATCCTTGACCGCACCGGCGACATCCTCGATCGGAACTTCGGGATCGACGCGGTGCTGGTAGAAGAGATCGATCGCCTCGATGCCGAGCCGCTTCAGCGAGGCATCGGCGACGCGCCTGATATTGTCGGGGCGGCTGTCGAGGCCGGCCTGCTTGCCGTCTTCGAAGCGGAAGCCGAACTTGGTGGCGATGACGACCTGATCGCGCACGGGGCGCAGCGCCTCGCCGACGATCTCCTCGTTGGTGAAGGGGCCGTAGACCTCCGCCGTGTCGAAGAAGGTCACGCCGCGCTCGACGGCGTCGCGGATCAGCCTGACGCTGTCGCCGGTCGCCAGCGAATGGCCGTAGGAGAAGTTGAGGCCCATGCAGCCGAACCCGAGGGCCGAGACTTCCAGGCCCCGGCCGAGAATGCGCTTTTTCATGATCTTGCCTTTCCGTTGGATGACCGGAAGATAGACCAGCCGGCCGGCTTCGATTAGCCCGCGCAATCGGCATGTAGTCATGAACGGGATTCATGACCGCATGCCGAACTGCCCATCTAATCCGATCAATGGAGGGGTGGTAGATTCGGTCCTGACCACCGTGCGGACCCGCTTCAGGGACGCGCGGGCCGATCAGAAAAGGACATAGCCATGCTGGCAACAATCATGCGCGCCCCCGGCGACGTGCGCTGCGAGGAAGTCGCCGAGCCGACGATCCAGAAGCCGACCGACGCGATCATCAGGCTTTCGGCATCCTGCATCTGCGGATCGGACCTCTGGCCCTATCGCGGCCTCAACGAGGTGAACGAGCCGAGGGCGATGGGCCACGAATATTGCGGCATCGTCGTGGAGGTCGGCAGCGCGGTGAAGACGGTCAGGCCCGGCCAGTTCGTCGTCGGCTCCTTCTGCCTGTCCGACAATACCTGCCCGCATTGCCGGTTCGGTTTCCAGTCGTCCTGCGAGCAGCGCGAATTCATGAGCGGGGCGCAGGCGCCCTTCGCCCGCGTGCCGCTTGCCGACGGCACGCTGGTTGCGACCTCGGCGCTTCCCGCCGACGACCTGATCCCGAGCCTGCTTGCCGTTTCCGACGTGCTCGGGACCGGCTGGTATGCGGCGGACGCGGCGGGCGTGCAGGAGGGCTCGACCGCCGTCGTCGTGGGCGACGGCGCCGTCGGGCTGATGGGCGTGCTTGCCGCAAGGCAGATGGGTGCGGCGCGCATCATCGCCATGAGCCGCCACAAGAGCCGCCAGGACCTGGCGCTGGAATTCGGCGCGACCGACATCGTTTCCGAACGCGGCGAGCAAGGGGTGGCGCGGATCAAGGAACTGACCGGCGGCGTCGGCGCCGACAGCGTTCTGGAATGCGTCGGCACACAGGAATCGATGGGGCAGGCGGTCGATTGCGCCCGTCCGGGCGGCAAGATCGGCTTCGTCGGCGTGCCGCACGGCGTCACGTTCGACGGCCAGCAACTGTTCTTCCAGCAGAAGAGCCTGCTTGGCGGGCCGGCGCCGGTGCGCCGCTATCTGCCCTATCTGATGGATCTCGTCCTCGACCGCACCATCAACCCCGGCAAGGTCTTCGACCTGCATATTCCGCTTGAGGATGTGGCCGAAGGCTACAGGGCGATGGACGAGCGCCGCGCGATCAAGGCCCTGCTCAGGGTCTGAGAAAAGCCGGCAGGAGATTTCAGATGGTGACGAAATTCGAAAGGGCGGGACGCGCGCGCGTCGCGCCGGATGTCGTGCATGAGGTCGCGCCCGGCCTCGGCCATTTCACCGACGACGTCCTGTTCGGCGAGGTCTGGCTGCGGCCGCAGCTTGCGCCGCGCGACCGCAGCCTGGTCACGGTGGCGGTTCTTGTCGCGACCGGCAAGGTGGCGCAGATCGGCTCGCATGTGCGCCGCGCGCTCGACAACGGCGTCGAACCTTCCGAACTCGGCGAGGTCTTCACCCATCTCGCTTTCTACAGCGGATGGCCGAACGCCATGTCGGCGGTGGCCGAGACCCGCGCGGTCTTCGAAGAGCGCGGCATCGGCCCGGTCCCCGGCAGCGACCGGGCGCCGATAGACCTGCCGCGGGAGGGCGAAGCGGCACGGGCGGCGCGGGTGGCCGCGACGGTCGCGCCTACGGCTCCGGCGCTGGCGGACCTTACCGACCGCGTATTGTTTGGCGACCTCTGGAGACGGCCGGACCTGTCTGCGCGCGACCGCAGCCTGATAACGGTGGCCGCGCTGATTGCGATCGGCCAGCCGGAGCAGCTTCCCTTCCATGCCGGCAGGGCGATGGATAACGGGCTGACGCAGGAGGAGGCCTCGGAAATGCTCGCCCATATCGCCTTCTACGCCGGCTGGCCGCGGGCCATGTCGGCGGTCCCGGTGATCGGGCGTGTCTTTGCGGCACGAGCGGCCGGGGCCTGAAACAGGCGGCTCTTCGGGCCGGCCGGTCCGCGCTACCTCAATTTTCAGGGGTCTCTATTTTCCATCGGATGTTGCGCCCTAATCTCCCTGCAAGAAGAAGGAGAGAGCAGGCAGACCATGCATATGATTGCGCATTCATCCGAACGGGACGAGACCATATCCGCAAGTGCCGCAGGCCGCAGGATCGACAGGAGCGGCGCCATCTGCTGCCGGGTGGAAAGGGGCGGGGCGCTGACCGTGCTGCTGATCGCAAGCCGCGAGACCGGCCGCTGGACAATCCCGACAGGCATTCCCGGCAGGCGGGAAAAGCCCTATCGCTGCGCCCAGCGCCAGGCGCTGCAGGAAGTGGGCGTCAGCGGCAAGGTCCGCAAGAAGCCGCTCGCCCACTATGCCGATCTCAGCGACCCCGGAAATCCGCTCAGGGTTTCGCTCCATCTGCTGCGGCTGAAGAGCGAGGCCGGTCACTGCGCCGAATATGCCCAGAGGCAGAAGATCTGGATCTCTCCGGCGCAGGCGGCGCTGCTGGTCGAAGAGCCGGAACTGCGGGCGCTCTTCCTCTCGTTCGATGCCGACAATCCGCTGACATCGCAGGACAGGCTGAAACCGCGCCGCATCCACGGCCGGCATCCCGCCCATGACGCGCCGGTCTCCCTTGCTTCGTCGGCGGCCTCGCCCTGACGATCTCCGGGCAGCGGGCCGCAGCGCGGGTAATCCGCCGCGGCCCTGCGTCATTTTTGCAACCCTGTGCCGAGGGTCCCGCTCAAAAGCCCATGCGCCTGAGGTCTTCGGGCAGGAAGTTCTGGCCGCTGCGGTTGCTGACGGCGGGAAGTGCTGCCATGCGCGCCTGCCATTGTGTCACCGCATCGAGACCGGGCGGCACGAGGCCGGCGACTTCGGCAAAGGCGAGGCCGGCAAGCAGGGTGATGTCGGCCATCGAATAGGCCTCGCCGGCCAGGAAGGGCTGGCTTGAGAGGATGCCGTCGAAATAGCGCAGGCCCTGCCTTGCCTTCTCGCCCTCGCGCTCGCCCATCTCGGTGCGGCCCTGCCATTGCGGGCTCTTGAAGGCCTGCAGGGCGGCGCCGAGGCCGGGGGTGGCGTGGTGGAAATAGATGCCGACCGGATCGAGCACATAGGCTTCGGCGCGGCGCTGCATCATGTGGATGAGCGCCTTTTCCTTCGGCGTGCGGCCGGTCAGCTCCGGCCGGCCGTCGAGATTGTCGAGATATTCGGTAATGGCCGTGCTTTCGGAAATCAGCGTGCCGTCGTCGAGTTCGAGCACCGGCAGGACGCCGGAAGGGTTTTTGGCGAGGAAGGCGGGCTGCTTGTGTTCGGCGGCGATCAGATCGACGGGCACGAATTCGACCTGGGAATCGAGGCCCTTCTGCGCCAGCACGATGCGGATGCGCATGGGGTTGGGAAAGCCCGGCCTGTCATAGATTTTCATGGGTTTCTCTTTCGTTTGGACATGGGGCGGCACGCGCCTCCGAGCCGAGAGGACGCCGTGCCGGGGATTGCTGGTCGATGTGGCGAAGGGGCAGGCCTTGCCCGGCAGCCCTTCTTGCCAAGATATGGCACGCCGCCTATTGTTTGATAATGCGCTTCACTATGATCACGCTGTAAAGCAAGGCTATACAATGGACCGAGCGGAACTGGACGGCCTTGCAATCTTCCTGGCGGTGGCCGAGCAGAACGGCTTTCGCGCCGCCGCGCGGCAACTGGGCCTGACGCCATCGGCCATCAGCCAGGGCATCCAGAGCCTGGAGCGGCGGGTGGGGGCGGCACTCTTTGCGCGCACGACACGCAGCGTGCGGCTGACGGAAGCCGGCCAGAAGCTGCTTGCCCATGCCGGGCCTGCCGCCTCGATGTTTCAGGCGGGCCTCAACGCCGCCCGCGATCTCGGCGAGCAGCCGGGCGGCAACCTGCGCATCAACGCGCCGCGCCCGGCCGTCTCGCTGCTGATCAACAGCCTGCTGCCGGAATTTCACGAGGCCTATCCCAATATCACGCTCGAACTTTCCGGCGACGACGAGTTCGCCAACATCGTCGAGCAGGGCTTCGATGCCGGCATCCGGCTCGGCCACACGATCGAGCTCGACATGATCTCGACCTGGCTGACGCCGCCGGACAAGATCGTCACGGTCGGCGCACCGGCCCTGCTGGGCAAATATCCGCGCCCCAGCCATCCGCGCGCGCTGCAGGGGCTGCCTGCGCTTCTGACCCGGCGGGGCGGGCAGGTGTCGCGCACCTGGGAATTCGTCGAGGGCGGCGAGAGCCTGAAGGTCGCCGTCGACGGCCCGCTCATCCTCAACGATTACGAGGCTTCGATCCGCGCGGCCCTTCGCGGCGTCGGCTTCCTGCATACGGTCGGCTCGGTCGTCCGCCACCATATCGAACAGGGAAATCTCGTGCCGGTGCTGGAGGATTACGTCCGCGACGTGCCGGGCCTCTGCCTCTATTACCCGAGCCGCAGCCAGTCGCTGCCGAAGCTTCGGGCCTTCGTGGAGTTTGCGACCAGACGCATGCGGCAGGGCGTGGCGGCGGACGCGTTCTCGGTGCAGCCGCAGCCGGCAGCGCGGGGCTGAGGGCCGGCGGCTTACGAAGCCGGCCCCCGACCTCCGATCTAGCCTATGTGCTGCAACTGGACATCGCGATTGTGCAGGAAGCAGGCCTTGTCGAACAGCCACAGGTCCAGCCGATTGGGCAGCCGGACATCGCCAAGGTCCGGCAGGGCCTTGCCTTCGGCCTCGAAGGCGCGGTCGATCTGCGAGATGAAGGCCAGCACCGTGCCGCTGTTGCGGGCAAAGGTCTTGAGGGCCTGCACCTGTTCGGAAAGCGGCGGCTTGCTGCGCTGCTGGTCGAGGATCTGCAGGTAGTCGACGACGCCGACGGCGCCGCGCGGCGCGCCCCGGAGATGGCGGATGATGTAGTCGGCGCTGATATCGTCCGAGGTGACGATCTCGATCCTGTCGCCGAAAACCTCGCCGTCGGGCAGGGCATGGATGCGCTTCAGGCTCTGCTCCTGCGTATATTCGAGCGTGAAGAACGTGGCCTTGCGGCCCTCTCTTGCGGCATCGATGAGAAGCTGCAGGCCAAGCAGCGTCTTGCCGTGGCTGGGACGGGCGGCGATCAGGACGAGATCGCCTTCGACAAGCTGCGACAGCATGGACGGCACGGACGCCTCATGCCGGGCGGCAAGCAGGCTCCAGCCGGTAAAGCCTTCCTGCCGGGCGATGCGGTCGAGCGCCTGGTGAAGCGGGATCGTATCCGTGCGCGCAAGCAGTTTCGCCTTGCGCTTCAGCTGATGGATGGGTGCGGACAGTTTCATTCAAACCTCCATAACGAGCCGGAAACGCAACCCCTCCTTATGCGATGCTCGAACGGATGGTTCGATGGTGGACGACCCCGCATGGACGATGCTTCCCGGATGGAGGGAGGAGGCTCGGGTCAAGCCTTGCCCGAAGAGGTAGCGGGCGGCGCGATTCGCGGCAAGGGGAAGCTTGCCGTCTTGCCCCAACCGGAAACATGGACCGCAGCGTCGATCCTGCCCATGAAGACCTTCGGCGGCACTCCCGGACCGCGGCTTTGCTCTGGATCACCCGGCATCCGGGGCGGTGGCGAGATAGCCTGTGACGGCGCAAAATGTCGGATTATGCTTCCATCGTGATAAATATCACCGGCTCGCCTAGAGCGGATCTGGCGGCCTTTTTTCAGAAAGGTGCATGGTTCGCCTTGTGAACGACGATGATTTCTTGCTGGTGCCAAGTATGATTTTATCATACTTTATAAGCAACCGAGGAAAGTTTACGACCATGCGAAATGCCGAAAAGGTGACCATTACCCTGACCGCCGATATGTTGCAGAGTGTTCGCGATGCGGTCGAGGCTGGGGAATTCGCGACGACAAGCGAAGCGATACGCGATGCGGTGCGCGTCTGGCAGCGTCAGCGCCTTGAAGACGCCGAGCGGCTTAATGCCATGCGCGCGCGCATTCGACGTTCTTTGGATGATCCACGCCCAAGTTTGTCGGCAGACGAGGCGGACGCGGAAATGGACCGTTTCATGAAAGGTCAGGAAAAAGCATCCCGCAATGCGGCGCGCTAGGGTCATCTACCGGCCCGAGGCGCTTAACGACCTTCGCCAAATCTACATCCTCATTGCCGACATGAGTCAAAGCCATGTCACGGCCAACCGCTTTGTGAAGCGCATCATGGCGAGGTGTCGCAAGATCGGCGATGCGCCGAATGGCGGCCGTCCTCGGGATGATCTTTCGCCCGGCTTGCGAACCGTGCCGTTTGAGCGCTCCGCTGTGATTGCCGATCACGTCACCGACGCCGTCGAGATCGTCAACGTGTTTTACGGCGGCCGGGACTATGATGCCCTGTTCCGCGAAGGCGACGACGTGGATGAGCAGGAATCCTGAGAATTTCCCGTCACGTCCAGTTGGCGCGCGCAGCGCGCTCGCGGCGGTTTTTCAAAGTATACACTTGGCGCCAAGATAATGCGGCAGCACGAGCGGCATGACAAATAACAACACACCGCCCAGGCCAGGGCGATTCCTGCCTGACTCTTACCCAGCGAGGCGGCCCAGATGATGCCGATCGAGCAGAGGACCACGCCGATCTGGTAGGTGCAGGCGATGATGGGTTGAGGACCGTACATGGGCCGCCGCGTCGATCCTGCCCATGAAGACCCGCGGCAGCACCTCCGGACCGCGGCTTTGCTCTGGATTACCCGGCATCCGGGGCGGTGGCGAGATAGCCGATGACGGCGCGGCGGACGCGCTCCGTCAGCCCCTGTCTGTCCTCCTCGCCCTGCTCGCCGGCGGCATCGATCATGCCCTTGACGATCGCCACCACGTCATGCGCGGCAAGATCGGTATCGGGCTGCCGCGGCAGGTCGGGGCGACGGAGCGTGGCGCGGGTGAGTTCGAAAAAGCGCTGCTTGACCCGCTCTGTCTCGGGGTCGAGCGGCAGGCGCGCCTCCTCGTAATCCAGCAGGCGGGCAAGGGCAGGGCGCTCAAGCTGGTGGTGGACGCAGGGCGCGATCAGGGCCGAAAGCGCGGCTTGCCCGGTCGGCTGCTCGGCGGCCTTTTCCGCGTCACCGATGAGTGACACGGCCTGCCGCTGGATCAGGGCGCCGATCAGCGCGTCCTTGCGCGGGAAATACTGGTAGAGCGAGCCGACGCTGACGCCGGCCCTTTCCGCCACCGCATTGGTGGAAAAGCCCTCGTGACCGCGCTCTTCCAGAATGCGAGCCGCAGCCTCGACGATGGCCGAGACGGTTGCGAGCGAACGGGCCTGTCGCGGCGCTTTTCTGGGCGTTGAGCGGCTCTTGTAGGGGCTGTCGGGCATGGGCCTCAAATGCGAGTGGCGAAAAAGCGAGTTATCGCTCACATTATCGCCGTCAGATCGAGCGCACAAGCGGTCGGGCAGCACGGCAAGCCGGTTCTTGCGGCGCATCACCGGGCGGTGATGCGGATGCGCCTTGCTGCGCCTGCGGCCGCTTCTGCCGGAACGGAAGGGAAAAACGACATGACCAGGGACATGAAGACCGCCATCGTGACCGGCGCCTCCAGGGGCATCGGCGCAGCCATTGCCAGGCGGCTTGCGGCCGACGGCTTCCGGACAATCGTCAACTATGCCGCGGATGCCGCTGCCGCGGGCGCGGTGGTGGCCGCCATCGCCGCCGAAGGCGGCCATGCGCTCGCCGTGCGCGCCGACGTCTCGGATGCCGGGGCGGTGGCGGACCTTTTCGCGCGCAGCGAGGCGGAGTTCGGCACGGTGGACGTGCTCGTCAACAATGCCGGCGTCACCGCTTTCGGGCCGCTCGCCGAGGTCCGCGACGAGGACTACAACCGGCTGGTCGCCGTGAACCTGACCGGCACGTTCAACGGCATGCGCGAGGGCGCAAGGCGCATCGCCGACGGCGGCCGCATCGTCAACCTGTCGACCAGCATCATCGGCCATTATTCGCCGGGCAACGCCGTCTATACGGCCACGAAGGCGGCAGTGGAGGCGATGACCCATATCCTTGCCAAGGAACTCGGCCCGCGCGGCATCACCGTCAACGCGGTCGCTCCCGGCCCGGTCGCGACCGAACTGCTGCTCGCCGGCCGCCCGCCGGAGCTGATCCGGCGCCTGACCAGCGAAATCCCGCTCGGCCGCCTCGGCCAGCCGGAGGATATCGCCCGGATCGTCTCGTTTCTGGCGAGCGGCGAAAGCGGCTGGGTCAACGGGCAGGTGATCCGGGCAAACGGCGGGCGGAACTGACGGGTGCGGACCGGGCACCGCTTCGGTTCGGGTGTTCGATCCGTCTCGACCCGGCGCGTCGGTCTGCGGGTCGAGACAGACGCACATCCGCGCTCCGGCGCCGGGCGCGCTATCGCGTTCGCACATGGTGGAAACGGACTTGCAATATCCCCTCCAGGGGGATAGGATATGGATCGTTTTCAGCGGCGGAGCAAAAAATGTTTTCGGTTCTCAAGGATTGGTTCGGTTTCGGGCAGGTCGGCCACGGTCATTCACATGGTCACGGATCGCACGGGCATAGCCACGGAGCGCATGGCGAAGGCGGCCACGGCCATGCGCATGGCGTCGTCGATCCGAGCATAGCTTCTTCCGAGCGCGGCATCTGGGCGATCAAGTGGTCGTTCGTCATCCTGGCGATCACGGCGGCGCTTCAGCTTGTGGTCGTCTTCTCCTCGGGCAGCGTAGCGCTGCTGGCCGATACGATCCACAATGTCGGCGATGCCGCGACCGCCATCCCGCTCTGGATCGCCTTCTCGCTGGTGCGCCGCGCGGCGAGCAGGACCTTCAACTACGGCCTCGGCCGCGTCGAGGATTATGCCGGCCTCGTCATCGTGCTGATCATCCTGTTCAGTGCGCTTGTCGCCGGCTATGAGGCGATCGACCGTCTTATCAATCCGCAGCCGATCACCCAGCTCGTTGCCGTGGCGATTGCCGGTGTCGTTGGCTTCCTCGGCAACGAGGCCGTGGCCGTCTTCCGCATCCGCGTCGGACGTGAAATGAACAGCGCAGCGTTGATTGCCGATGGCTATCACGCCCGCACGGACGGTCTTACCAGCCTTGCCGTTGTGCTGGGCACGCTCGGCGTCTGGCTTGGTTTCCCGCTGGCCGACCCGATCATCGGCCTCCTGATCACGCTCGCCATCTTCGGCATCGTCTGGCAGTCGGCGCGCGCGGTCATCACCCGCAGCCTCGATGGTGTCGAACCCGGCATCGATGACGAAATCCGTCACGCCGCAGGGCATGTCCACGGCATCGACCGCATCGTCGACGTCAAGGCCCGCTGGCTCGGCCACAAGCTCCATACGGATATCGTCATCGCGGTCGATCCGTCGAAATCGCTATCGCAGGCCAATGCCATTGCCGCAAACCTTCGCCGGGAGCTTCAGGGGCACCTGCCGTCGCTCGGCAATGCCACAATCCAGTTCGACAATTTCGGCGCGCCGGCCGATGCGCATTGGCATGGGCATGGGCATGACCACGGCCGCCACCACGCGCCCGACCCTTTCACGGTCGAATCCGAGATCGCGTCCGGCCTGCTGGAGATCGTCGATACGGCCGAGGGCGAGCGGATGCGTTTCACCGTCAGCAGGCACAAGCGCGGCCTGAAGGCTGTGGTTGAGATCAGGCGGCCCGATCATGTCGAGGTTCTGCCGCTCGTTGCCTCGCCGACAGACCACCACGCCTTGCAGAGCGCGGAGGCGCCTGCCGAGCCGCATGAGTTCGATGCGGTGCTCAAGCTTGGCTCCGACGACGGCAGCATCGATCTGCCGTTTCGCATGGAAGAGCCGGAAGGACATCGTCACTGACTTGTCGGCAGGGCTGTCCGCGGCGTAAGCTCGGACGGCCTCCGCAGCCGGAGGGAACCGACAGCATGGACATGATGAGCGAAACCGAGCCCCACACGCACGCCACCCATCCTGAAATCGTCAAGCGCCTCAAGCGTGCCGAGGGCCACCTGAGGAGCGTGATTGCGATGATCGAGGCTGGCAAACCTTGCCTGGATATCGCCCAGCAGCTTTCGGCGGTCGAAAAGGCGATCGTCAACGCCAAACGCACGCTGATTCAGGATCACCTCGACCATTGCCTGGAAGAAACGGTCGGCGCGCTCCCGCGCGACAAGCGCCAGTCGATCGACGAGTTCAAGACGATCACCAAATATCTCTGACCGCATGGCCGATCTTCTGGCCTATTTCGCACTGTTCGCTTCCGCCCTCGGCGCCGCGACGATCCTGCCGATGCAGTCCGAAGCCGTGCTTGCCGGCCTGCTGCTCACCGAGAAATATTCGACAGTCTGGCTGGTCGTGACCGCCGGCGCCGGCAACGTGCTCGGCGCCTTGCTGAACTGGATTCTCGGGCGCGGAATCGGGCATTGTCGCACGCAGCGCTGGTTTCCGGTCGGCCCGCAGGCGCTGGAGCGAGCGCAGAACTGGTATCGGCGCTACGGGAAATGGTCGCTGCTCGCAAGCTGGCTGCCAGTCATCGGCGATCCGATCACCGTCGTTGCGGGCGTGCTGCGCGAACCGCTTCCGATGTTTCTGCTGCTCGTCGCCATCGCAAAGGTCGGGCGTTATCTTGTGCTGACGGCTGCAACGACGGGCCTCGCGTGATGCCTTGGCAAGCGATCATAGACTTTCAGCGCGAACTCTACCTGACCTTCGCCGGCCATATCAAAGCCTTCGCTGCCGGTGGCGGATGGCTCGCCTTCCTCGCCTTCCTGCCGATGGGAATCGTCTTCGGCGCGATTCATGCGCTGGCGCCCGGCCACAGCAAGTCGGTGCTTGCCACCTATCTCGCCGGTTCCTCCATGAAGGCGCATCGCGCGCTTGTCGTCTCGATGGCTTTGTCATTCACCCATGTCGGCATGGCGGTGCTGATTTCGCTGCTCGCCTTGCCGCTCGTCTCGCATTCCTTCACGGACGCCGGTTCCTCGCCGCTGCTGGAGGCGGTCAGCCGCGGCCTGCTCGGCCTGATCGGCGCCTGGATGATCTGGAGCGCGCTGTTCGGCCATTCTCATTCTCATTCGCACGGCGAAGGGCTTGCCGTCGGGTTCATGGCCGGCCTTGTCCCATGTCCGCTGACGCTCTTTGTCATGACTTTTTCCATCCTGCACCAGGTCGTGATCACGGGCATCCTCTTTGCCATGACCATGATGCTCGGCGTCGGCATGACGCTTTCTGCGGTCGCACTGCTTGCCGTTCTTTTTCGCGAGCAGCTGTCCCGGTTGCTGCGAACGCGGCCGCGATTGCTCGCGGCGACGTCAAAATCGATTGGGGCGATTGCGGGCCTGATCCTGGTTGCGATCGCGATCCACGAACTGATCGCGTGAAATTGCGGCGTGGGCGGCCGCTTGACACGAAAAACGGCGGCGCGCATAAAAACGCTATGGGGTTGCGATCACCCCACGAGGCGACATGCCGAAGAATCGCGTCCATGAAACCGAACAACGGAGGGACGCGTCATGCCGTCATTTCTCGAAATATCGTCAGACAAGCTTGCCCGCATGGTCGGCACGCCCAATGCGCCCGTCATCGTCGATGTGCGCAGCGAAGAGGATTTCGCCCGCGATCCGCGGCTGGTGCCGGGCTCGATCCGCAAATCCCACAGAGATGTAACGGAATGGGCCGGCGGTTTTGCCGGCCCGGTGGTGGTCGTCTGCCAGGCGGGCGGAAAGCTTAGCCACGGGGTCGCCGCCCATATCCGCCATGCCGGCACGGCCGCGGAAGTGCTGGAAGGCGGCTTCGAGGCATGGACAGGCGCCGGCGGCGCGGCCGTGCCCGCCGGCAGGCTGCCGCCACGCGACGGGCAGGGGCGGACGGTCTGGGTCACGCGGGCGCGCCCGAAGATCGACCGCATTGCCTGCCCCTGGCTCATCCGGCGCTTCGTCGATCCCCAGGCCGTCTTTCTCTTCGTGCCGACATCGGACGTGTCCCTGGTTGCCGAGCGCTTCGGCGCCGTGCCGTTCGATGTCGAGGACGTGTTCTGGAGCCATCGTGGCGAGTTCTGCACCTTCGACGTGATGGTCGAGGAATTCGGTCTTGCTTCGGAGCCGCTGTCGAGGCTTGCGACGATCGTCCGCGGCGCCGATACCGCCCGCCCGGAGCTTGCGCCCGAGGTGGCGGGCCTGCTTGCCGCCTCGCTCGGCCTGTCGCGCATGTTCGTCGACGATCTCAGGCAGCTCGATGCCGGCATGCTGCTCTACGATGCCTTCTATCGCTGGTGCCGCGACGCCACGGACGAGACGCACAACTGGCCCTCGCCGAAAAAGGGAGGCTGACATGACCAGCGCCGTCAGCCTCGCGACGCCCGCCGCCGGCGCGTCGCCGAACCCGCATGGCGTCACCTTCGGCGAGGCCTTTCGCGTCTGGCTGCGGGTCGCGGCCCTCAGTTTCGGCGGGCCGGCCGGGCAGATCGCCGTCATGCACCGCATCGTCGTCGACGAGCGGAAGTGGATCGGCGAGCAGCGTTTCCTGCACGCGCTGAACTATTGCATGCTGCTTCCGGGACCGGAGGCGCAGCAGCTTGCCATCTATATCGGCTGGCTGATGCACCGGACCGCCGGCGGCTTGGTGGCCGGCATCCTGTTCGTGCTTCCGGGCTTTCTGTCCATCCTGGCGCTCAGCTACCTCTACGTGAGCCTCGGCAGCGTCGCTGCCGTCGAGGGGCTGTTCTTCGGGTTGAAGGCGGCCGTCCTTGCCGTCGTCGTCCAGGCGGTCGTCAGGGTCGGCGGCCGCGCATTGAGGAACAGGGCGATGATTGCAATCGCTGCGGCCGCTTTCCTCGCGATCTTCGTCCTGCACGTGCCTTTTCCCGTCATCATCCTGGCCGCCGCCGTCATCGGGTTCGTCGGGTCCATGTCGGGCTCGCGCCTGTTTCAGGGCGGTGGCGGGCACAAGGCGGGCGGCGGCGCGGTCCTGGCCGACGCCGAGGCGCTGCTCGGCGAAGAGATACCGCCGCATGCGCGGCCGAACCTTGGCTGGTCGTTGCGGATATCGGCGGTTCTCGTGGCGCTCTGGCTGCTGCCGCTGCTGCTGCTTTATCTCTTCCTCGGCCCCGGAGATATCTTCACGCAGATCGGCGTATTCTTCAGCAAGATGGCTCTGGTGACGTTCGGCGGCGCCTATGCTGTGCTCGCCTATGTCGCGCAGGAGGCCGTCCAGCATTTCGGATGGCTGAAACCCACCGAGATGCTCGACGGTCTGGGCATGGCGGAAACGACGCCCGGCCCGCTGATCATGGTTCTGCAGTTCGTCGGTTTCATGGGCGCCTATCGCGATCCCGGCAACCTGAACCCGCTGACGGCGGCGACATGCGCGGCCGTGCTGACGACCTGGGTGACGTTCGTTCCGTGTTTCCTCTGGATCTTCCTCGGCGCGCCCTTCATCGAGAGACTGCGCGGCAATGCGGCGCTGGCGGGCGCAATGTCGGCCATCACGGCGGCGGTGGTCGGCGTCATCCTCAACCTTGCGATCTGGTTCGGCCTGCACTTCCTGTTCCGCAGCGCCGAGGTTCGAAAGATCGGCCCCTTGTCGATCGAGCTGCCCGTCTGGACCTCGCTGTCGCTTCCGTCGCTGCTGCTCAGCCTTGCGGCCGCGATCGCGATCTTCCGCTTCAGGCTGGCGGTCATTCCCGTGCTCGTGGGCTGCGCGGTCGCCGGCATGGCCTGGCCGGCGTGAGAGCCGCGTCATCGGAAAATCCGACGGCGCCGACGGCTTCGGGGCGAAGCGGCAGAAACATGTCGAACCAGTTTCCGTCGCTGCCCCATCGGACATGGCCCGTCGTTTCGAGTGCTTCGGGCAGGGCCTTCGTGTATAAGGAAGCGGCCTCGCCGGGCATGCAGGCGGCAAGCGGCAACGTGAGCGCGGCAAGCACGGCCGGCCGCAATCTCGGGGGCTTTTTGGCTTTGGTCATGGATGGAGCGCGGCCTGCCTGAAAACTGTGCCGGACAATCGCACAGGCGCCGTTCGGCGGCAACGACCGGGCCTGCAAGCGACAGGGAGACTTGCCGATGCCGTCAGAGACATCCGTGATCGAATGGCTGCTCGCCTCCGATCCCGCCATCCGCTGGCAGGTGCTGCGCGATCTCCTCGACGCGCCGGAGCCGGTCTGGGCCGCCGAGCGGCAGAAGGTCGAGACGGAAGGATGGGGCGCGCGGCTGCTCTCCTTCCAGGATGCGGACGGGCAGTGGGCGGGCGGCTCTTTCCTGCCCGCCGGTTTCACGCGCGAGGAATGGCAGGCGAGCGGCCAGCCCTGGACGGCGACGAATTTCTCGCTGACGCAGCTGCGCGAATTCGGCCTCGATCCGCGTTCGCAACGGGCAAGGCGGACCGTCGCGCTCATCGGCGCCAATTGCCGCTGGGACGAGGGCGGCCAGCCCTTCTGGCAAGGCGAGGTCGAGGAATGCATCAACGGCCGCACGGTCGCCGACGGCGCCTATTTCGGCGTCGACGTCTCGCCCATCGTGGAACGGTTGCTCGGCGAGCGCCAGGCCGACGGCGGCTGGAACTGCGAGCGGGCGAACGGCTCGCTGCGCTCCTCCTTCCATACGACGATCAACGTGCTGGAAGGGCTGCTGGAATACGAGCGGGCGACCGGCGGCACGGCGCAATCGCGCGCGGCGCGGCGCTCCGGCGAGGATTACCTGCTGGCGCGGCACCTGATGCGGCGGCTGAGTACCGGCGCCCCGGTCGACGAAACATTCCTGCAATTCCTGCATCCGAACCGCTGGCGCTTCGACGTGCTGCGCGGGCTCGACTATTTCCGCGCTTCGGCGATGCTGACGGGCGCGGCACCCGATCCGCGGCTTGGAGAGGCAATCGAATACCTCTGCTCGCGGCAGCGGGAGGACGGACGCTGGCCGCTCGACTGGCGCCAGTCGGGCCGCAGCTGGTTCGTCATGGATGACGGCGAGGGCGAGCCCTCCCGCTGGGTGACGCTGCGGGCGCTGCGTGTGCTGAAATGGTGGCGCGCCCGGCCGGCTGCCGCAGGCTAATGCCGTCCGCGAGGCCGCCTTTGCGTTGATATGCGTCAATGCCGCCGCCCGGCCGCGGCGGCAGTCTGGCCTCGTCGTAAAACGCAATGGGGGCGTATATGGACGAGGCGATCAGGAAGAGGATTCTGGCGATACTGGACGGGCAGCGGCTCATGAGCGTGGCGACGCTGCGGCCGGACGGCTGGCCGCAGGCGACGACGGTCGGCTACGTCAATGACGGGCTGACGCTCTATTTTCTCTGCAGCCCCGACAGCCAGAAGGCCGCAAATATCGCGCGCGACAACAGGGTGTCGCTGACGATCAACCCGGATGCCGACCAGCTGATGCAGATCACCGGCCTGTCGATGGCGGCCTTCGCGCGGAAAGTGGAAGATCCCGACGAGGCCGACCGGGTGCTGCGCATGATGCCGGCAAAATACCCGGCGCAGCGGGACCTTGCGGTCGCCATGCCGACGCGCGACCAGATCAGCATCTTCCGCGTCGTGCCGAAGCTGATTTCGGTGCTCGATTATTCCAGGGGATTCGGCCACACCGATCTCGTCACGCCCTGACCATGGCGGCCTTGCCGATATCGGCGAGCGTCACCCTGGCGAATTCCCGCTCCAGGGTCTGTTCCGCGGTTTGAAAGGCCAGTTGCAGGCTGGCATTGGCGGCGCGCTCCACCGGGCAGGACGGGTGATCGTTGGAGAGCGGCGCGTCGAGCAGCGTTTCGCCCTGCAGGGCGCGCTGCACGTCGAGAATGGTGATCTCCTCGAGCGGCTTCGTCAGCGACCAGCCGCCGCCGCGCCCGCCCTCGGATTCGACGATGCCGTGCTGGCGCAGCGAAGCCATGGTGCGGCGCACGACGACGGGATTGGTGTTGAGCATCTGGGCGATGCGCTCCGATGTCTCCCGGCCGCCGAGCAGGCCCATATGGACGAGGACATGGATCATCCGCGCCAGTCTTCCGTCTTGCCGCATCCGTGCCTCCCGATAAAGCGTAACAAATGATGTTACGGTGTATTGACTTCCGCCTGCTGTGGTGCAAGTTTCTGTAACGCAAAAAGATACGGAATTAAAGATTCCATTTCGCCGGCCGCCGGTTCATCCGGCCGCCCGCATCGTTTCAGGAGGCCAGGATGCAGCACCGCACGATCGAAACCGCAACGCTGAGGATGCGCATCCTCGAAGCCGGCGAGGGGCCGCTGGTGCTGCTCTGCCACGGATTTCCCGAGACCTCGCATGCCTGGCGCCATCAGGTTCGGGCGCTGGCGGCGGCCGGCTTTCACGCCGTGGCGCCCGATATGCGCGGTTACGGCGGCACGGAAAGCCCCGAGGCGGCCGGCGCCTACACGCTCTTCGATCTCGTGGCCGACATGGTGGCGCTTGTCGATGCGCTCGGTGCGGAAAAGGCCTTTATCGCCGGCAGCGACTGGGGCGCGACGGTTGCCTGGCAGGCGGCGCTGATGCGTCCGGACAGGTTCGGCGGCGTCGTCGCCCTGGGCGTGCCGATGATGGGCCAGCCGCCCGTGCCGCCGACCACCATCTTTCCGGCGACCCCGGACCAGCTTTTCTATCTGCTTTATTTCCAGCAGCCGGGCGTGGCGGAAGCCGAATTCGAGCGCGACGCGGAGGTCACGCTGCGCAGGATCTATCACGCCGCAAGCGGCGAGGCGGGGCCGCGCCTGCCGGGAGACGGAACGCCGAACCCGTTCGCCATGGTGTCGCGCGCATCCGGCCTGCTTGCCGGCCTGCCGGAGGGCGGGACGCTTGCGGGCTGGCTGCCCCAGGCCGATCTCGATGCCTTCGTCGAAGCCTTCAGGGCATCCGGCTTTGGCGGCGGGCTGAACTACTATCGCAATCTCGACCGGAACTGGGAATTGCAGAAGGCGCTTGCAGGGCTGAAGGTCGCCATTCCCGCGCTCTTCATGGCCGGCGAACGCGATACCGGCCTTGCCATGCCCGGAATGCGGGAGATCATCGATGCCATGCCGGGGCTTGTGAGCGATCTCAGGGCATTACGCTTCGTGCCCGGCGCGGGCCACTGGCTGGCGCAGGAGCGGCCGGAAATCGTCAGCGCCGCGATCGTCGATTTCCTGCGCGGCCTCTGACGGGCTCAGTGCCCGCCTTCCAGCATCCGCTCCAGCGTGGCGATCAATTCCCGGCTGCCGTTGCGGTCGTCGGCGATCGTTTGGAAGAGGCCGGCCATGCCCTTGAAGATCAGGGCGGCCGGATCGTCCGCGCCCAGGAATTCGGCAATCTCTTCCATTTCCGCCACCCAGCGATAGGCCTTGGGAAACATGTCGGGAATGGAATGGCCGAGCCGCTTTAAGAGTTCGGCCTGGCTTTCGGCCAGCTCCACCTTCAGGGCCTCGCTGGCATCGTTGCGGGCGGCGGCCAGCAGCATGGCGCAGGAGAGGCCGACGATGCCCTTGTTGATGCCGGCGTAACACATTTTCAGCGCCGAGGCGGCGCCGACAGGGCCTTTGACCGGGCGGACCTTCAGGCCGAAGCGGGAGAGCAGCTCCGGCTCGCCGGCCAGATCGCCGCTGAGGCAGACGACCGGGCCGGCCTTGCCCGGAACCGGCGGGCCGCCGATGATCGAGCCGTCGAGCACCTTGGCGCCTGTCGGCGCAAGGCCGGCGGCGAGCCTTTCCATGGTCTTCGGGCTGACGGCGTTGAGATCGATAAAGGCCGGCTTGCGCTTGCCGGCGCGCAGCACCGGGGCGACGCGTTCGGCCACGGCCAGCGCCTCGGCCGGCGGTACGATGGAAAGGACGATATCGGCCTCGCCGAAGGCCGGAAGCGGGACCGCTTCAAGCCCGGCGGCGCGGGCGCGCTCCAGCGTGGCGCTGCTGCGCCCTTCGAGAAAGGTGACGACCCTGGCTCCGGACTCGACGAGGCGGCGGCCGACGGCGCTGCCCATGGCGCCGGCGCCGAACAATGCGATCGTGGTGGACATTGGCGGATGGACCTCTTTGGCGGGGGATGCGGGAAGACTAGGGCGGGATGGCGGATGCCGCAAGGCGGATGCGGCCTTCAGGCCTGGATTTCGAGCGCGGCAAGATCGTGGGGCGCAACGGCTGCCCTGGCGGCATCGCGGCAGGCCTTGGGCGAGGCGCCGGTCATGCGCTTGAACGCGTTGCTGAAAGCGCTCTCCGAACTGTAGCCGAGCGATCGGGCGATCATGGCGACGGGCGTCGTCTCCTGCGTCAGCGCCCGTTCGGCAAGGCGCATGCGCCATTGCGAAAGATAGGTCAGCGGCGCCACGCCGGATACGGTGCGGAAGTGAAAGGCGAAGGTGGTGCGCGACATGGCGCAGGCGCCGGCAAGCTCCTCCAGATGCCAGGAGCGCGCGGGATCGCCATGCATCAGCCGCAGCGCCGGCGAAAGCCTGGGGTCGCAGAGCGCCCGCAGCCAGCTGGCGGGCATGAGGCCGTTCGTCTTCAGATGCGCGCGCAGGACCTGGATGAAGAGAAGCTGGGCCAGCTGCGCGCAGGCGAGCTGCGCGCCCGGCTCGCCGCTCGCCTGCTCAAGCACGAG
The DNA here is from genome assembly GCA_900471515.1 of Hyphomicrobiales bacterium. Lineage (GTDB taxonomy): Bacteria > Pseudomonadota > Alphaproteobacteria > Rhizobiales > Rhizobiaceae > Rhizobium. Next base: position 40,419 of record UCFC01000006.1, read on the forward strand.
CTGATCGAGAAGCCAGCGGAAATTGCCGGCCTGCTGCGAGGCGGCCCGAATGTGGATCCACGGCGGCAGGACATCCGCCAGCAGGCGGCCGCTGACCGGATCGAGCAGCACATGGCCGCCGATATGGGCGAAATCGGCACCGTCGCCGAGCTGCGCCGTCGAGCGGCCGGCGCCGGAAAAGATGCTCATCGCATCGACGGCGGCAAGGTCAGGCGCGCTCGACAGGACAAAGGCGCGCCGCGCCGCCAGCAGCCCGATATCTCCGGTTTCGAACCTCACCGGCCCCGGTTCCCCGTCGATGGCGGCCCAGCAGCTGCCTTTCACCACGGCGAAGAACTTGATCGTCTTCGGCACGGGAAAGCGGATCGCCCAATCGCCTCCGGCCGTGAAACCGCCGGTCAGGAGCGTTTCGGCCTTTGTGAATTTCAGGATGTCGGAAAAGGGATCGGCGCTCATTCTCGTACTATCGCGCAACTCATCCGCACTCTCAAGCATTCATAATCCGGATTGGCCGCCTTACGTTTGCCGCTGCCGCCAGACCGGCGGTTACGTTCAGAGAGAAGCGGGATGACATTGAAGAGACGCAAACTTGGCAGCCAGGGGCTGGAGGTCGGGGCGATCGGCCTCGGCTGCATGGGCATGAGCCAATCCTACGGGCCGGCCGACGAGGCCGAATCGATCGCGACGCTGCACCGGGCCATCGAACTCGGCTGCGATTTCTTCGACACGGCGGAAAATTACGGGCCGTTCAGGAACGAGGCGCTGCTCGGCAAGGCCTTCAGGGACCGGCGCGACAAGGTCGTCATCGCCACCAAGTTCGGCTCGCGCTTCGACGGCGACAGGATCGTCGGCGCCGACAGCCGGCCGGAGACTATCCTCCGCGTGGTCGAAGGCTGCCTGACGCGGCTGCAGACCGACCATATCGATCTCCTGTACCAGCACCGGCTGGACAGGAGCGTGCCGATCGAGGACGTGGCCGGCACGGTTGGCGATCTCGTCAGGGCGGGCAAGGTGCGCTTCTTCGGCCTCTCGGAGATCGGCATCGCCAATCTGCGCCGCGCCCATGCGGTGCATCCGGTGACGGCGGTGCAGAGCGAATATTCGCTGTGGGAGCGCAACCTGGAGCCGGAGATCATTCCGGTCATGCGCGAGATGGGGGTGGGCCTCGTGCCCTTCTGCCCGCTGGGGCGCGGATTTCTTGCCGGCGATGTGAAGCGTGCGGAAGACTATCCGGAGGGCGATACGCGGCGCATCGATCCGCGTTATCAGGGGGCGAATTACGATGCCAACAAGCGGGCGGCGCGGATCGTCTTCGATATGGCTGCGGAGAAAGGCGTGAAGCCGGGGCAGGTGGCGCTCGCCTGGCTGCTGCACAAGGGCGAGGATATCGTGCCGATCCCCGGCACCAAGCGGCGGACCTATCTGGAAGAGAATATCGCGGCTGCTTCCATCCGCTTGGATGACGGGGAGATGCGGCGGCTGGACGAGGCGCTGGTGACGGGGACGATTTCGGGGAACCGCTATGCCGACTGGATCATGGCGACGATCGATCGGTGATTGCCCAGGCTGGGCCTGGCGCGTGTGTTTGCCCCTCTGTTTCAGCGCTTCCGCCAAGGGCGCCGGAAAGACGCGAGGGTGGCGCCAACCTCCCTCATTCCTGTGCCTGTCACAGGAATCCAGTCTGCTCAAGTCCTTGAGCAGGAAAGACTTTTTTGTTTCCCTCTCGTGGGAGAGTCATTCACCGCGCAGACGCGCGGTGGCTGGATTCCTGTGACAAGCACAGGAATTGTCTGTGCGATCCATGCTTTACTATCGGAGAAGCTGGTTTTGAACCCCGGGACGGCCATCCCGGGGTTCGCGCGGTCAGGCGCCCGTACAGGAATTGGTTTTGACAACCGACCTCATGAAGGGACCTCATCGCTCCAGCTTCGCATCGCTTGATGACTTGACTGGGCTATCCGTCGGACACGCCCGCAGACAATTCGAAGCATGGAGCCCGATTATGATGACAGAACCGGCCAAAATCCAGTCCATCCTCGGTCTGGACGTCTCGTGCGATACCGTTGCCCTCTTCGATAGCCGCACCCATCGCAGCATCACCATTGCCAACGATCCCGACGCGCTGCGGGCGGCCCTGCAGCCCTATCAGGCCAGCGCCACGCTTGCCGTGTGCGAAGCAACCGGCGGCCACGAGGACACCGTGCTCGGCGTGCTCCTGGAACTGTCCATTCCAGCCCACCGCGCCGATCCCGCCAAGGTCAAGGCCTATATCCAATCCTTCGGCAAACGCGCCAAGACCGATCCGATCGATGCCCGATGGCTGGCCCGCTACGGACAGGACCGTGCCGAGGCGCTGCCACAATGGCAACCCAAAGACCCGATCCGGCAAAGACTTACGCTGCTCGTCGCCCGCCGGCTCGATCTCGTCGCCATGCGCGTCCAGGAGCAAAATCGCCTCAAGGCCCCGCGCGGCAGCTTCCTCGCCGACGATATCAATGCCCATCTCGATGAGCTCAACCGCCATATCGCCGCCCTCAATGCCGAGATCGACAGCCTGATCACCCAGGATCACGATCTGACATTGCGCGCCAAAGCACTGCGCTCGGTCCCCGGCATCGGCCCCGTCCTCATGCCGATGCTGCTGGCCCTCATGCCCGAACTCGGCAGCCTCAATCGTCGCCAGGTCGCAAGCCTTGCCGGCGTCGCACCCCATCCCAAAGACAGCGGCAAGGTCAGCTGGCACCGCGCCACCTTCGGCGGCCGACGCACGATCCGCCCCGCGCTCTTCACCGCAGCCCTCACCGCCTGCCGCGGAGACGGACCGCTCGCCACGGCCTACAAAACCATGGTCAAGGCCGGAAAACCAAAACGGCTCGCCCTCACCGCCCTCATGCGAAAGATCATCACCATCGCAAACGCCCGCGTCAGGGACGCTCTCAAGCCGAAAACCGAAAAAATGCCGGCATAGGCTTTAACTGACTTGGTGAGGGAGGTTGGGGTGGGCCTCCCGGC
>UCFC01000025.1 GCA_900471515.1 Hyphomicrobiales bacterium
TGGGCCTCGGGGCAGAACGGCTGCGTGGCTGGGTGAGGCACAGGGATGAGGTGGTCGGGGTGAGCCGCGGGCGGAACGGTGGCGAGGGATGGTGAGGCACAGGAATGGGGTGGTTGGGGTGGGCCTCCCCCACTGAGGCAACCGTGCGGCAGGGACACTGCACGAGCTGTTGTGAGGAATCCACCCGACGCGTCCGCAGCCCCAAGAATTCTCTTGAAATACGGCACGCCTGCGGGCCATTCTTCAACCATGAAGGGTTATGTCTACATCCTCGCGTCGAAAAGAAACGGCACGCTCTATACCGGCGTCACCCGTGACCTGCCCGGCCGCCTCTTCGAGCATCAGAACGAGCTGACACCCGGCTTCACCTCCCGCTATGGCGTAAAGACCCTCGTCTGGTTCGAGGAGCACGACCTGCTGACGGCGGCGATCGTCCGTGAGAAGACGATCAAGAAATGGCCGCGGCAGTGGAAGCTCAATCTCATCGAGGAGAACAACCCGCAATGGGAGGATATTTCCTGGCATCTGATGGCGTTGTGAGCCTGCCTCTTCGGCCGCCCGCAGGCGCGCGCCAGCCGTCAGGCGGGCCTCGCCCCTTGCTTCACCGGGCCGCGATCGCGCCGCGCCGTCCTGTGTCGCAAATGTGATCGCCCGGCCGGCGCCTTGCCTCTTTTCAATCGCCGCGCGAGCGCCATTTCAACCCTGAGCCGCCGTCGGCGGTGCCGTTTCAAAACGGCCAGAGGGGAATGGCCGTCAAAAGAGGCGCGGCGCAAGGGAGCGCCGTGCCCGCCAAGTGCCTCAAGCCCGGAAAACCCCACCGGGCTTTTTCTTGGCCGCAGCACCCGGCGCAGCCTCACGCCTCCGCCATGCCGGCCATCCTGAGCCCCTGCAGAATCGGTTCGATCCGCTCGGGAAACCTCGCCGCCTGCCCCGCCCGGATGGCCGAAACGGTGACGCCGGGGGAGATCGCCAGCAGGCCCGCGAGGTGCCGTCGCGCCTCCTCCAGGCGGCCGAGCTGGGCGTTGGCGGCGATCAGCATCCAGAAACACGGGCCGTAGACGGCATTGGCGGCCATCGACTTGGTGGCCCAGGCCAGCGCCTGCCGCGGGTTGCCGCGCGCAAGCTCCACATGGGCAAGACCCGTCAGGTTCCAGTGCGCGCCGAGCCCGTTCGGGCTCAGCCGCTCGGCCCGCAGGAAATAGCTGACGGCGTCGTCGAGGCTGTCGCACAGCAGGCTTGCGACACCGGCGAAATTCAGCACGTCCAGATTGTTGGGATTGAGGGTGACAGCCTGGCGCGTGAGCTCGAAACCGCGATCGTACTCCCGGAATGTCTGGATCAGCGTGTTGCCGCAGATGCCGGCGACGGCCGCGTCGCCGCGGCCACTGGAAAGCGCGCGCTCGATGTAATCGGCGCATTGCGCCCGCTCGGCGGCCGCCCCTTGCCGCTTCCATCCGAGTGTGGCGCGCTGCATCAGCAGCATGACGCCGCAAGAGAGATAGAGCGCGTTGGCGGGCTCCAGCGCCACCGCCTTCTCGATCAGCGCAAATCCGGCTGCGTTGCGCCCCGGCTCGCTGGAATAGAAGCTGCCCATCGCCTGCAGGTAGAGATCGTAGGCCTCGAGGCTTTCCGGCCGCTCCCGGCGCGAGCGGGCCACTTCCGCGCTCTTGATATGCGGCTCGACGATCGACACGACGCTTTCGGTGATGCGGTCCTGAAAATCGAAGACCTCCTGCGCCGAGCCGTCGTAATGTTCGGCCCACAGATGCGCGCCGCTGACGCCGTCCACCAGCTGCGCGGTGATCCTGAGCCGCGCCGCCGCCCGTCTTATACTGCCTTCCAGCACGTAGCGGACGCCAAGTTCGCGCGCCACCGCGCGCACATCGGCCGCCCGCCCCTTGTAGACGAAGGAAGAATTGCGGGCGATGACGGCAAAGGAGCGGAAGCGGCTGAGCGCCGTGATGATATCCTCCACCACGCCGTCGGCGAAATATTCCTGTTCGATATCGCCGCCGATATTCTGGAAGGGCAGGACGGCAAGCGACGGCCACATGTTCTCGATGCCCTTCAGCGGCGCGGCGGGCCGGGCCGCCACCGCCCCGGCCGGTCGCCATGTCCAGATATGGATCGGCCGGTCGATGTTCTTCAGTTGCGCCGCGCCGCCGTCTTCGAAGACGGCATCGACGCGCCCCACGATGCTTTCCCTGACGATGGCGCTGATGCAGATGCCGCCGGGTGCCGCCAGCGCCTCCAGGCGCGCGGCGATATTGACCCCGTCGCCGTAGATGTCGCCGCCATCGAACCTGATATCGCCGATATTGATGCCGATCCGCAGCACGATCTGCGGCCTGCCGGCCTCCGGCGCCGGCCTGTCACCGGCCGCAGACATCTGCAGAAAAAGCGCGCATTCGACCGCATCGACCGCGCTGTCGAAGCACGCCAGCGCCCCGTCGCCCATCAGCTTGACGAGGCGGCCCTTGTGGCGCGCGATCGCCGGCTCCAGGACGGTTTGCCGGTGGCGCTTCAGGGCGCCAAGCGTCGCCGCCTCGTCGGCCGCCATCATGCGGGAATAGCCGACGACGTCGGCCGCCAGGACCGCCGCCAACCTCCGATCGATAGGATCATCCCGCATCGTGTCTTCTCCCGTTCGGAGAGCATAACGGCGATGCGCGCGCTCACCAAGACGCTTGGCAAGGGGCAGCGAGAAATGGCCGGCTGGACGGATGCAGGACCGCCCAGGCTGGCCTCCCCAGTCCCTGCCCCCTATTCCGCCGCCTCCCCGCGCTGCGGCTCCGCCTGGCCGATCTCTTCCAGCGGCTCCGGGATCTCCACCTCGTAGGAATATCCCTCCAGCATCGAATAGGTATGCTCGATCGTCTCGATCTGCTTTTCCGTCTTGCGGATGGCGTCGGCGATGGCTTCGCTGCGGGCGCGCATCATGGAGCCGAGCACGTCGGTCTCCGGCCGCCGGCCGAGGCGGTCTATGTGCTTGCGCACGCGGGCGCGGTGGCGTTCCAGTTCCAGGATGTGGAAGCGGCTCTTGACGATATCGTCGGAGAGCTTGCGGCGCATGGCGGCGACGGGATCGAAGCTGCCGGGCTCGCGCTCGTCGAGGATCACCTCGTTGACCAGCGATTCCAGCATCAGCACGCCCTCGAGATCCTTGGGGTCGGCCAGCTGCGGATCGTAGCCCGTATCGTCGTAGACGCGCCGGCGCACCGGGTCCTGCAGCAGTTCGTAGGCAATCTGCAGGCGGTTGAAATTGTCGACATCGCCGCCGGCATCCGGATGCGCGCCCTTGGCCGCCTTGCGCCAGGCAAGCCTGATCGCCTCGCCGCTGGCGTCGCGCTCCAGTCCAAGCATGGCATAGGGATCGATCACGCCGGCACTTCCTTCATTCACTGCTTCGTCCCTCCGAGACCTACCGGCTGGCTCGCGCCGCATCAAGCCCCGAAACACCCTGCCATAATTGCGGCCGCTCGGGACGAAATTGTGGAACGGGCGGATTTTCCCACAGGTGAAGGGTTAACGCGACGGGTTTTTCACAGGCCGCCCGAAATCGGCTCTGCGCAAGAGCCGGCAGCCGCAGGTGGCGTGCGGTCGCCGAGAAGTTGCATCCGCGCCCTCCATCCCGCAATGACACAGGTTCATCAGGCCTGGCTAACGCTCCGCCAACCATTTGAATCGTCATCATTTCCCGCGACGCAAAAAGCCATGCCACAATATTGCCGCTTGCTTTTTGCCCGAAATGCTGGCACCAACTGACACACTCGGGCATTTCGCATGCCGGTGACTGGACTGAAGTGGTAATGTCGTGTCGGAGCGCCAATTCCGTGCAAGGCAGCGTGGGTGACGCCCTCGCGCGTAGATGTTCTTTCCCCGTACGTGACGTCTCGACTGACCCTTCGCGTCCGGCTTTCGGGCCGACACGCGAAAGCTAAAGCCGTCCGCCTCCCCTCCGCCGGGGGTGCGGTCAAACTGAAAAATGGGAAAAAGGACTATCCCCATGGCCACCAAGGGCACCGTAAAATTCTTCAACCAGGACAAGGGTTTTGGTTTCATCACGCCGGAAGGCGGCGCCAAGGACGTTTTCGTCCACATCTCCGCTCTCCAGGCTTCCGGCATCCAGTCGCTGCGCGAAGGCCAGCAGGTTTCCTTCGACACCGAGCCGGATCGCATGGGCAAGGGTCCGAAGGCCGTCAACATCCAGGCCTTCTGATCTGGCTTTACTGCTTCAGGCAGGCGACGGCGCTCCGCAAGGGGCGCCGTTTTTCTTTACGCCGGGACGTTCGGGCGGGCTTCGAAGACTGCGCTCAACCGGGACCGAGATAGGTTCCGATATATTCCCCGCGCTTCCAGAGTTCGGCGCGCAGCAGCGCCGCATGGCCCGCCGATGTCACCGGCCGCAGACACAGCATCCGGTCGGCGATCGCCTCTCCCGGCTGCAGGATCGCCTCGATGGCGGCGGCCTCCTGCGCGATCGCGCCATAATCGGGCAGCGCCTTCAGCCGCCGCTCCGCCACCCCCGCCGCCGCATGCAGCTTGCCGCCGAGCGCGACAAGCAGCGCATCGTCCCCGGCGGGCGCCGCCGGCTCCCCGCCCTGCCCGGATGGCTCGCTGCCGAGGCGCGTCTGGAGAAGGGGATTGTCGCTCGTCTCGAGCGGGCGGGCATGCATGCAAACTCTCCTGTTACACCGTCGCTGCCGTCTGAGGGTTGTACCTGCCCAGGCCGGCAACAATCAAGGAAATTATTCCTATCTTCGATCACGATCCACGCGAAAGGCAGATTTTCAAAGGCTTGACAGGCGCCGGAAGCCGCAAATATCCGGCTTCCTGCCGGGCGCCCTTGCGGCGCGCGCAAGGCCGCGCTCAGGCGGGCTCGCTATGGCGCTCCACCAGTTCGGCCCATTCCATCGCCGCGTGGCGGCCGAGCACGGTCCTGTCGTTTTCGATGACGGCGGCGATGCGGCGGAAGAGTTCGTCGGCAAAGGCTGCCGGCCGGCCGCATTCGCGGTTGCCGCCCCGGCGCAGCACGGTGCCCTCGGCAAGATGCACGGTCTCGACGCTGAACCCTTCCCGGTCGCCCGAAAGCTCGGCAAAGCCGTAGAGAAGCAGGCCGTTGTCGTTGCGGCCGAGCACGGGGATGGTGAGTTCGTCGAAATCGAAGCGGAGCGCAAGGGCATTCATCGGCCGGCGACCTCCTGCTCGATGCGCGCGGCGCGCACAAGCTCGCCCTCGTGGCGGCCGGCAAGCAGCAGGACGAAGCCTGCGGCAGCCATGAGGCCGGCCAGCGGCGCAAGCGTGCGGCCGGCATCGCGCCGGCGGGCGGCCCGCCCTTCGCTCCCTGGTTCAAACTCTCCCGATATCATGCGGCACCTCCTGCAACGGTTTCAGCGATGCGGGAGGATGCGATGCCGATGGTTGAGGCGTGGAATGGCGAGCTCAGGCCTGCAGCGCGCGAATATCCTTGGCGATATCGGCCAGATCGTTGTCGAGCTGGTGGTCGCGCCCCGGCAGCGAGCAGACGACCGCATCCGGGATCGCCCTGGCGTAAAGCTCGATATGGGCAAAGGGCACGGTATCGTCCTCGCTGCCGTGATAGATCAGCACCGGCAGCCCTTCCGGCAGGCTCTCGGAAAAATCCTCGCGCCCGGCGATCTCCCCGCTCTCCCAGCCGCCCGCGCCGATATAGGGCGGCGCAATCAGGATGACGGCGCCGGGCTCGAAGGCCGGCCAGTCCTCGGCAAGCGTATGCACAAGCACGGTGCCCCCGAAGGAATGGCCGATCAGGATCGCGCCGTCTTCGAGCGTTTGGAACTCGGCGGTGACGGCGGCCTTCCAGGCCCCGTAATGCGGATCGCCCTCGTCCGGCATCGCCGGGTAGCGGATCGCATAGGCCGGGCCGAGCTCGCGCGCGAGGCTGTCGACGAGCTTGTTGTCCCACGCGTCATGCGTGGTTTCGCCGGCGCCCTGGATGAAGAGGATCTGTGTCGGCATGGAGGCCTTTCCGGTTGCGGTCAACAGGAGATGGGGCGCGGCGGCAACGGGGCAAGGCCGGCGGTGGCGACAATTGCCTTGTCGCACATCGGCCGCGGAACCGGCCGGCTGCATGGGGTCCTGATGGCGAATTTCCCGTGTATTGGCTCGCATGAGGCTAAGCGGCGACCGCCCTGCCTCGCCGCAGCATCACCGCGACGACGAAGCCGCAGAGCGCGCTGCCCCCGCCGACCAGAAACACGCTGCCATATCCGGCCCGGTCCGCCAGCACCCCGGCGAGCGGCCCCGTCAGCCCGTAGGCCAGGTCCTGAAAGGCCGAGAAGCCGCCGAGTGCGGTGCCGCGCAGGTGCGGCGCCACGAGATGCACGACCTCGCGGCCCATGGCCGGGAAGATCATCGAGCAGCCGAGGCCGGTCATGAAGGCGCCGACCAGCGCCACGGCCGGATCGGCCGCGCTCCAGATCAGCAGCTGGCCGGCCGCCTCGACCGCCAGCGACACGACGGCGACCGAAAGCCCGCCGTATCGGTCCGGCAGGTGGCCGAAGATGAGGCGCACCAGCACGAAGCCGGTGCCGAAGGCGCTCAGCCCGAGGCCGGCATGGTCCCAGCCGAGATCGCGGAAATAGAGGGTGAAGAAGGAGCCGATCGCGGCAAAGCCCATGCCCTGCAGGCAGACGATCAGCCCGTGCACCCAGATGCGGCCGAGGACGGCGGCAAGCGGCGGCCGCTCCCTGCCTGGATGGGCGGCAATCGCCGGCACGCCGCGGATCGCGACAAGCCCGAGGAGCGGCAGCACGGCGCTGACGGCCATCGTGCCGGCAAAGCCGAGACGATCGAGCAGGAGAAGGCCAAGCGGCCCGCCTAGGCCGAGCGCCCCGTAAATCGCCGCCCCCACCAGCGCCAGCACCCGGCCCGAGCGCTGCGGCCCGACAAGGCCGATGCCCCAGGCAATGACGCCGACGGCAACCAGGCTTTCGCCGAGCCCGATCAGCAGCCGCCCGGCCAGCAGGGTGGCAAACGCCGCAGCCGGCGCGCGCACGACGAGGCCACAGCCGAGCGACACGGCGGCACCCGCCGCATAGAAGAGCAGGCCGCGCCGCACGGCCACCGCCGCCCCCCTGCTGTCGGCAAGCCCGCCGGCATAACCGCGGGTGAGAATGGTGGCAAGAAAGGCAATGCCGACGCCAAGCCCGGCCCAGCCGTTGGAGAGCCCGAGCGTGCCGGTCACATGCACGGGCACGACGGGCAGCGCAATCGCGACGCAGAGATAGGAAACGAAGAGGATCGCGGTCAGCAGGTAGAGCCTGCCCTGCTCGCGATCGGCGGTAAGACGGAAAGCCATGAAAACCTCCAGGCTGTTCCTCGTCCGACGGGCACAAAAAAACGCACTCCGACCGGCAAGGATCGTTAAGTGCGTTGGTTGACGTCGAACGCTTACGGCCAGAGGACTGGCATGGACTGCGAGATACGGGATATGCGGGCGGGTGTCAACGGCGGGTCGGCGCGGCAGCACTGTCTCCCGATGCGACCTCTGCCAGTACCCGCCTCATGAACAGGCTTATGGGTGTCGCACTATAGGGCGCAAAAGGCTCACACGGCTCGTACCCGCCGCGACGGTACAGCTGCTGTGCTTCTGTGTTGCGTGTTCCGACCTCAAGCAGCATGGCCCGCGCTCCGAGCGCCAGGGCCTGAGCTTCCGCTCGCCGGAGCAGCGCCATGCCGATACCCGCACCCCGCGCACCGACATCCACGATCATGCGTTTGAGTTCCGTAGTGCCGTCACCTCGCTCAAACAGCACGCAAAGCCCGACCGCGCTTCCGGCGAGACGCGCGATGAGGACATGCGTGCCCGGTCCTGCGAGCGACTGCGCGGTAATCGGCCGGCGGTATTCACCGGGATAGAGTGCTGCGGCGACGGCATCCGACTGCGACAGAAGTGCCGAGACTTCGCTCTGCAACGCAGCTTCAATATTAACGGAAACTTCAAGCGTCACGCGGGAACTCGCTCGTCGACATCGGAAAGGCGCAAGGGAATACGGCTGCCGCACCTTGCCAACAGGCTCGCGCCCTCCGCGCCCCTAGCCGACCACCAGCGGCAGCAGCAGCCCCACCTGCGCCGATTTCATCACGGCGGCGTTGAAGCGCGAGCGGTCCACGAGCACGTCCCGTTTCTTCCCGAAGAACAGGCCGGCGAGCAGGTTGCGGGCCTTGATGCTTTCCAGTTCCAGCCGCCGCGCCAGCTTGCGCGCCCTGTTGAGCGGCAGGAAGACCAGGTCTTTTTCCGGGCGCAGGAAATCGGCGCTCTCGGCCTCGTCCTCCAGAAACCGCTGCTGGATGACCGGGGCCGGTTCGATCTGGTAGGCGGCAAGCCAGGAGCGGTGCCAGAAATGCGCGTCGATCAGCGAATAGTCCGTGGTTTCGGCCAGCATGCGCGCCGCCGCCGCCGGGCCGATGACGTAGCCCGCCAGCCCCACCCGGTTCTGGTAGACGCGGGTGGCGCCGAAGCGGCCGGCGGCGTCCTGCCAGGCGCGGCTGCGCTTGAGGATATGGCGGCGCGGGGCGAATTCGAGGTCGTAGACGCTGTTCCAGCTGTCCGCGCGCGCCTCGATCGCGGCGAGGACGGCGGCGATATCGTCGGAGAGCACCGCGTCGTCTTCGAGGATGAGCAGCTTTTGGCCGTGTTCGACCACGGCCTGCCAGGCCTTGCGGTGGGAAAGGTAGCAGGCAATGTCCTGCCGCCGCGTCGGGCTCGGCCAGTTGCTCGCCGCCCTCTGGCATTCCTCCGCCGAAAGCCCGGCGGCTTCGACCGCGTCGAGAAAGGTGAAAGGCAGGCCGAGTCCGGCCAGCTGCCGGATCTGGAACTCCCGCCGGACGTCCTCCGCCTTGCGGCTGATGATCAATATTTTCAAACGCGTTCCCTGGCGCTGCGCCCCTGCCGTCCCCGCGCAAACATATAGCTATGTTTCAATTCGAACAAAAGTGCGCCACCGGCGGCGCCACAACTTTTTCCGGGATGCGCCGGCTTTTTCAGGGCTGCCGTCACTGCGGCCCCGTCACTGCGGCCCCGTCACTGCGGATAGAGCGTGGAAACGCGGCCGGCGACATAATAGGCGACGATGCCGATCCATTCGCGCAGGCCGGTGCTGAGCAGCCCGGCATTGATGAGCGGATAGGCGACCGTCACTTTCAGGCCCTCCTTGCCCGTCGTGCGGTAATCGGCGACCCAGGGCGTCACCTCCATGCCGAGATTGCGGAAGATCGCCACCGCCCGCGGCATATGGAAGCCGGAGGTCACCAGCAGGCAATGGCCGAGGTTCAGCCGCTGCAGGATCGCCCGCACATTGACGGCATTCTCATAGGTATCGCGCGAGAGCGCGTCATATTCGACCCGGGCCGGATCGATATGGAAATCGTCGAACATGCGGCGGATGATATCCGCCTCCTTCATGGAAACGCCTTCGAGGCTGCCGTCGCCGCCGGACATGATGATCTTGGCGCCCGGATAGAGGCCGGCAAGCCGCACCGTCTCGATATAGCGGTCGCCGCCGTCGTCGAGATCGTAGCCGCCGCGCGCCCCGTCCACCTGGGTCGGGATGCCGCCGCCGAGCACGATCACGCAGGCGACATCGGCCGGCGGCGCCGGCCGCGGAAACCGGTCTTCCAGCTCCTGCACGACGAGCGCCCCGGCCGTGGTGTAGAAGGTCAGGAATACCAGCACCAGCGACACCAGCCCGACGGCGACGGCAAGCCGCCGGAAGGAAAGCAGCATCAGCAGGACGCTGAGCGCCATCAGGAGGAAGAGGACCGTCACCGGCTGGGAAACGAGCCAGAAAATCTTGGCGAAGAAAAACATGGGTGCAAACCGTCCTGCTGAAACGCGGCCACGAAAACGCAAACGGGGATTCGGGGCAAGGCCGGCTTTCGCTTATGCCCGATATCTGCGGCCGGTGCCGGGGGCCCTGCCGCAGATTGGCGGCAAGACCCCTCGCAGACCGGCGCCGGCCCCTACCGGCCGCCAAGCTCCTGCCCGACCAGCGACAGCCAGTAGCGCACGCCATGCGCGATCGCCCTGTCGTCGAAATCATAGGCCGGGTGGTGCAGGTAGGCGCTGTCGCCGTTGCCGATCAGGATCATCGCGCCCGGCCGCTTTTCCAGCATGTAGGAAAAATCCTCCGCCCCCATCGACTGTTCGTAGGCCGCATCCACCCTGCTCTCGCCCGCCACGCGCGCGGCGGCCGCAACCACGGCCGCGGTCCGGCCGGGCTCGTTGACGGTGACGGGATAACCCGGCCGCCAGTCGATCTCGGCTTCCGTTTCGAAGAGTTTCGCCGTGCCCTGCACGATCTCGCGGAAGCGCTGCTCCACGGCCTTGCGCGTCTTGGCCTGCATGGTGCGGATCGTGCCGCCGAGGCGGGCCGAAGCCGGGATGACGTTCAGCGCCCTGTCGTTGCCGGCTTCGCTGAAGGTGACGGAGACGACGACCGGATCGAAGGGATCGGTAAAGCGCGAGGCGATCGATTGCAGCGCCGTCACCATATGGGCGCCGACGAGAACGGGATCGCGCGTCATGTTCGGCGAGGCCGCATGCCCGCCCTTGCCGTTGATGGTGATGACGAAGCGGTCGGCGCCGGCCATGAACGGGCCCGCGCGGGTGGCGAAAGAACCGATCTCCAGCCCCGGCTCGTTATGCATGCCGTAGACCTCGTCGATGCCGAAGGTTTCGAGCAGACCTTCCTCGATCATCACCCGCGCCCCGCCGCCGCCCTCCTCGGCCGGCTGGAAGACCAGCACCACCCGGCCGGAAAAATCGCGGTTCTCCATCAGGCACCTTGCAGTCGCCAGCAGCATGGCCGTGTGCCCGTCATGGCCGCAGGCATGCATGCGGTTGGCATTGCGGGAGGCATAGGGAAGATTGGTCTCCTCCGACATCGGCAGCGCATCCATGTCGCAGCGCAGCGCGATCGTCTTGCCGGGCCCCCTCGTGCCCTCGATGACGGCAACGACGCCGCTCTTCGCAAGCCCGGTCGTGACCTTCTCGCAGCCGAATTCGGCAAGCTTGCCGGCAACGAAGGCGGCCGTCTCCGGCAGGTCGAACAGCAGTTCCGGGTTCTGGTGAATATGCCGGCGCCATCCCTTGGCCTCCTCGGCAACGGCTTCGATATTGCTCATGATTGTATCCTCGTGACGGGTGCGGCCGCGCAGGGGGTGCAGCGGCCGAAGGTGGGTGGGGTGAGCCTAGCCGCTTGCGGGGTGCTTTGCCAACGGGGGATGGGGCGGATTGCGCAAGAAGGCCCCGTCGCCCTCCGCCCGACGCCGGTTTTGGGTGGCGGCGGCCCCTGGCCACCCTCATCGCTCTGCCTGTCACAGGGATGAGGTGGTTTGGGTGGGCCTCCGGGCAGGACGGTGGCGAGGCCCCGGGTGAGGCACTGTTGGGGTGGGCCTCCCGGCAGAACGGTTGCGGGGGATGGCTGAGGCATTGCTGGGTGGCGCTGAAAGGGCCGTGTCGGGTGGTGGAGGCTGCGGAAGGCCCCTTGCCGCCATGCCCGACGCCGGCTTTGGGCGGCGACGCTCCCCTCCCCACCTCATCCCT
>UCFC01000027.1 GCA_900471515.1 Hyphomicrobiales bacterium
GGCGGCGCTCGTTCTCCTTCACCGGACCGGTGTCGCCCTCGATCGTCCTGGCGAAGGGAATGTCCGGTTTGGCCTTGAGCTCGTCGGCCTCATCGGGCGCCCGCCGTGCCTGAAGGTCTGGTGCCGCCCGCAATTCCTCGGTGGACTGCGGCCGTATTTCCGGCTCTGCGGCGGCACTGGCCGCGGGCATGTCGTGGCCGGAAAGCGGCCCGTCGGATCGCATGGTCGGCGTCACGGCTTGCACTTCATCCATTTTCTCCTCAGCGACAGCCTCGACAGCCTCGATTTCAGGCGGGCAGGAAGGTGCCGCGCGCGTCAACTGGCGAAGATGATCCACGGCGTCGTCGATGGCCGAAACGCAGGCCTGCGTCAGGACCTCCTGCGAATTTGCCGCTCCCGGCGACGGCTTCTCGCCACCCAGGTCGAGCGCGCTGCCATTGGCAAAAATCTGTTTCGAGATCTGATTCATCGCGGTCTCTCCCAAGATACGCAGGTCACGCGACCACGGCTTGCATTACATCCGAGGGGTGGGCGGAGGACCATGACGGATCCTGCCCGCTATTGATGACGGCGTCGCCGTTATCAGCGCCTTGGGGACTGTCGTCATCGAGAAAGGCGATGACTTCATTGGCAAGCCTTTCGCCTGCCGTTTCGGGCTGGGTCGTGTCGTGCTCGATGATCCCGCCCTGAATGAGAATGGCGTCGGAATAGAGCTGACCGGCAACATAGGTTGTGTTGCCGAAGCTGTCATAGTCGACGATTTCAGCGATGTTGGCGACGGTATTGCTGCCCGTATCGATCGTGACCACGGCATCCTGGGCATTTTCCAGGAGCTCGGCCGCGGCCTGGGTCACATCGTCGGAATCTCCGAGCACCGCGACCTGCTTGATGATCGTCATGTCGAAGAGGTTGCCGGTGATATAGAGAACGTTGAGGCCGAGATAGCCCTGGAAATTGACATCGGTGGACAAGCCCTGCGGCATTGTCGGATCGCGATCCTGGATGCCCTCTTCTGCCT
Organism: Hyphomicrobiales bacterium; assembly: GCA_900471515.1. Lineage (GTDB taxonomy): Bacteria > Pseudomonadota > Alphaproteobacteria > Rhizobiales > Rhizobiaceae > Rhizobium. The sequence goes on from UCFC01000027.1 coordinate 1,019, forward strand.
GGTGCATGTAGTCGGGCATCGTCTCGAAGCGGTCGTTGGCCCCGACATTGTGGATCGCTGCGAAATTCCAGATGAGGTTGTCGCCGGACTGGACGGTGGCATCGCCCTCCGCGCCGTCTTCGGCGCGCGCCCAGTCGTTGTCGTAGAGAAGTGAAATCTGCGTGATGCTGTTGATGTCGTAGACGCTGCCGCCGACGATGATGAGGTCGTATTGCAGGCCCATTTCGAAGAACGACGAGAAATTCAGCGTTGTATTGCCGCCGGTCAGAACGGTGGCTTGCGACCCGCTCGTCGTAACGGTCATGGTGTCGTTGTCGCTGACGAAATGATATTGCTCGATCCAGTTTACGAAGGTTACGTCGCCCTCGATGACGCTGACACGCCAGGCCATCGGAAAGATGGGATCGCCCTGCGCATCGACCATTGTCTGCGGCTGGGGCGCTTCGTACGCATCGCGTTCGAAGCTGGCGATATTGTAGGCAGCGGTTCCGGCGCCCGCGTTCGAATCGGCGGAGGACTGGAACACCGAGGCGATGTCGTCATTGTTGCTGTAGGCGTAGACCTGCGTGATGGCATCGATCTGGTGATAGTCGCCCATGACAGCCGTTACGGAAGAGATCACCGCAGTGTTGACGACGGACGCTATGTTTGCGACGAGGTTTGCGCCGGCAGTGACCTCCAGGCTGCTCGAAGCCGGGTCGTGCTGCTCGACGGATGTCTGGCTTTCGTCCGGGTCTTCGGGCGGTTGGGCAAGACCGCGGTCCGGCAAGAGATCGTCCAGCACCGGAACCTCGGAAACGAGCTTGCCGTTCATGTAGGTTCCGGTGATCTCGTCGCCCGCCAGCACGAAATCGTGCACCTGGTCATTTGGATTGTCCGCCGGCGGCTCACCCGTGCCGAGCGATGTCTGGCCGGAATCCTCCTTATCCTGGATATAGGCTTCCATGTCCGCGGCGATCTGCTTGATCCCCTCGTGGGTGTCGGTTCTGTGCAGATCGGAAAAGGGAGAGAATATCTCGACCTTCGAACTGAATTCGGCCAGTTTTTCCGTGACGAAGCTCGTATCGCGCGGGGCATGATGCCCGTCGGTCATGTCGAGATAGTCGTCGTCGTAGAGAACGTTGACCTGCGTGGTGTAACCGATCACCGACCCGGGACCATCGAAAACCTGCAGTTCTTCTTCGTCCTCGATGTTGATGTCCTGCGGACTGCCGAAACGTGGCAGCGGTACGTCGCGGTGGGCGATTTCGGACAGTTTGTCGAGGCTTTCCTCGAAGGAACTGCCGAACCGGCGCGGGCCGCCATAGACGATGTCGTAACTGACGCTGCGGTAGTTGACGTCGGGATCGTAGTCTTTGAGCGCGAGATCGGAAGCGAATGCCGGGCTTCTGGCGGTCAGGTCGTCGAGCGTCGGATTGTTTTCGGCAGGACCGGCTCCCTCGGTCAATTCTGTGCGCAGCCGCATCTCTTCGGTCATCGTTTCGAATATGCCGATGAAATGGGCGATGATTTCTGAGAATTTCTCGATTTGCATTGCCTTGGCCCTCCCTATCGAAGAAACGACCGGCCATGCGACGTCCTTCTGCGGGAGCCGCGCTGTTCGTCAATTCGTACGCAAGCATTCAAACTGCACCGGCCGAAGCCGGTGCAGTCCTTTCTTGGTCTTGGAGGTTATTGTCCGCTGGTATCTTCGCCGACGTCGGAGGCGTGCGAGTTGCCGCCGATGACGCTGGAGTCCACAGCGTTGCTGAGCATGTTCGCGCCCTGCACGAGTTCCAGATGGAAGCCCGAATTGGCGAGGATTGCAGAAGCATCTGCCGTCGAAGTGCCTGCGACGTCGTCGCCTGCCTTGAGATCCCAGCCCTTGCCGTCCATGTCGACGCCGTCAGCACCATGCGCGGTGCCTGCATTCGCGCTCAACTGGTTCTGAGCGCCGGCGTTGTCCATCTTGACGTTCCAGGCCTCATCCTGGTCTGCGAGATGGTTTGCCTGCACGATGCTGAAGCCGGTATCGTTGCCCGCACCGTTCAGCGAATCGTTGAGAATGTTGTTGACGTCGAGCGTGAAGGAGAAGTCGTCGCCGATATTGAAGGTAAGGTCATGGCCGGCCACACCGAGGTTCCCGAAGTCCTTGACATCCTCGATAACGGCGAAGTCCGTGTCCGTCTTGTTGAAGCTGTCGCTGGTGTTGTAGCTGTCCGTGGTCGTCTTGGTGTCGGTATCGGTGACGGTCTTGATGTCGGTATCGATATCGGTGTCGGTCTTGGTGGTGGTTTCCGTATCCGTGACCGTCTTGATGTCGACGTCGTCGTCGCTGTACGACTTGGCGTCATAGCTCCAGTCGTAATCCGACTTCGTGGTGGTGGTCGTGTCGTTGTCGTTGATCGTGGTCGTCTTGGTGTTCGTGTCGTCGTCCGACTTGTAGCTCCAATCGTATTCGTTGTCGCGGTTGTCGCCGTTGTCGGTCTTCACGTCGAGATCGATATCGGCCTTGACGTCGACGTCCGTGCTGTTGTCGGTGTTGTTGCGATTGTCGCCGTTGGCGATACCGCCGACATAGCCCGTGGAATCGTCATCGATATCGGTTGAATTGATGGCGCTGGAAAGGCCGTCGGCCAACGCGCCTACCTTCACGGTGTCGTCATCGGAACCGTGCTTGGGGTCATAAGACATTGCTGTTCCTCCAAAAAATTGGAGCAGCTTTCGAAGTCCCTCTCATCTCAAATGGGATCTTTGCTCGCGCTTGCTCCAATACGTTAACATCGGCAGATGGACGCGGTACCTCTTCATCTGCAGTTCATTGCGATTTGTTGTCCAAATTCTGTATTGGGACTGTGCTTAAGCAGTACAAAAGCGCACAGATCCGATCCCGGACTCGTTTTGAGCGCGAGCAAGGCAGTTCAACTTCTTTTTGAGTTCCCTCGAAAGAAGACCAAGTATCAAAAACACATGCCGATACTTGATTTTCACGTCGCCACTTTGGCAACCGTCATAGATTGGTGCAAAAATCCGGGTCCCGATAGATATCAATTCGGGCTAAGGCATCTGAAAGCCGGTTCAATACTGTAATTAAGCCCATGCCGGCTCGAAGGCCCGGCGGAAGCCGTTTACGAATTCGGGAGTGCCTCGCAAACCGGCAGCTCCGACTGTTTGCGATACCGCGAAGTTAAGCCCGGAAGGTTCTCCGTCTTATTTTGAAATATCGTCTGGCAATACCACTTCGATTTCGTATGTCCCGAACTAATACATGCTGCTTTATACCGAAATCTAGTTGAAATACCGCCCGCCAGGATGTTTCTGGTCGGAAATGCAACCATAAAGTGGCAAAAAATAAATAGAAGTTCCTGACAACTAACCCATTTGGGCCATTTCTTTCCTTTGAAATCCATATTACCATAATTAAGAAATGCCTAAAAGATAAGGCGGCCACATGCCTAGGGGCAATGTTCGTCGGCATGTAATACCCGTCATCGCGCCAATGGGAGTAGATGCTCCGAGTTCGAGTATAGTGTAGCGCTAGGGGAGGCGTATATGTTCATGGTTGGGTCGGAAGTAGGAGATTCGGATCAGGCAAGAAGACTGAGCCCGAACGGGGAAACAGTCCTGGTAATCGCCAAGGCGGATCTGTTCTCGGAGTGCATGGTTGAGGCACTCGCAAAGAAATTCCCGAATTTCGATGTCGTAAGCGTATCGAGCGCGCAGTCCATATCCGAGAAGGATATTCAGGATATGCGGCTTGTCCTTTTCTATCACGTCGCCGGCGCCGAGTTGCATGATGCGCTGCAGGTCGTTCGCGAAAACCGTCCGGACGCATCGATCGGCCTCGTCGTCGAAGCCATCGACATGATGGAGCCCTATATCAGCCGCCTTGTCGAGGCGCGTGTCGTCGATGGCGTCCTGCCGCTCAACCTGCGCCTGGATGTCTTCATGGCGGCAATCGATTTGCTGATGAAGGGCGGCGAACATTTTCCATCCGCACTTTTAGGTCGTCTGTCCAATCGGGCGACGGCCCAGCTCGAGCCCTCGCTGTACCAGACCAAGTCCGTCGATGCAGCGCGCGCCAATGCCCTGAAGCTTCGCCGCAACAGCATGGCGGCCCTGACCACGCGCGAGGTGCAGATCCTCGACCTTATCTGTAAGGGCACGCAGAACAAGATTATCGCCGACAAGCTTCACCTGTCCGAAAACACGGTGAAGGTCCACGTCCGCAATATCTACAAGAAGATGAATGTGAGAAATCGCACGGAAGCGGCCTCGCGTTTCTTCAACGACACGTCGGACAACGGCGAACTCTCCGGCAGGTGGCCGCACTAGGCCATCAATCCGTCCGGGACGTGCGGGCAAAGCAGCGCGATTTCTGGCCGAACCCGCTCGGCGAGCAAATGTACGGCGCGGAACCGGGATAGATCGCGGCGCTCACTTTCGCCGGGGCGGTCTTTGGTTCGGCGGCATCGGGGAAGTTCTTCGCGGCACGTGGCGCACTTGCCACAACGACGTTCTTCTCCGTGCTGCCTACGATCGCCGGATCGACGACCGCACACGACATCGGTCCGAAAGCCGAGAGAACGACCGTCGCCGCCAAAACCAGAGAGCTGAAACCGCATGGCGCTCTGCCATGCATGCGATCGTCAGCCGTCATCGAAGAACCCCCCATATCATCAGGGCAATTGCGACGCGCCCTCGCACAGCACTGGCCGGCCACGTCCCTAAACTGGCTTCATCGACTGAAGCAGGAGCGGTCAGACCGAGGCTTGGCACCATAATCGTTGAGGGGGATTAATCAAGCGAATTCCAAAGTTTAATACTGTAGCTATTTAGAATTGCTCTAGCGTTTTCAAGTTGACCTGACCTGATATCCTCCTATCATTTTGACCATGGGTGCAACTATCCGAAGAATAGCCAGGGTGGTTATTTGATCGATACTACTTCACGTTGAAGTTATCGAGGCGGAAGAAGGGGGAGCCTAAAGTATAGAAGGGTCTAAAAGACCACACCACATGGGAAGGATTTGTAATGCGTAGCTTCATTCCCACCGAAGGACATTCAGGATCTGCGTCCGCATCGCCGCGACAGCGGCCGAAGACCGTGCTGGTCAACGGCGGCGCCGGCTTCCTGGGTTCGCATCTTTGCGAGCGACTTCTCGAGCGCGGCCACGAGGTCATCTGTCTCGACAATTTCTACACCGGTCGCCGCGTCAATATCGAGCATCTGCTGGCGAATACCCGTTTCAGGCTTTTGGAACATGACGTGCGCCAGCCCTACGATGTCGAGGCCTCCGTCATCTTCAATTTTGCGTCGCCGGCTTCACCGCCGGATTATCAGCGTGATCCTGTCGGCACCTTGCTGACCAATGTGCTCGGTGCCGTCAACACGCTCGATGCGGCACGCCGCACCGGCGCAACGGTCGTCCAGTCCTCGACTTCGGAAGTCTATGGGGATCCGCACGAGAATCCGCAGCGAGAAACCTATTTCGGCAACGTCAACCCGATTGGTCCGCGCGGGTGCTACGACGAGGGCAAGCGATCGGCCGAAACCCTGTTCTTCGACTATCACCGCAAATATGGCGTCGATATCAAGGTTGGCCGGATCTTCAACACCTATGGCCCGCGTATGCGCCTTGATGACGGGCGGGTCGTATCCAACTTCATCGTCCAGGCGCTCTCCGACGCGGACATCACCATCTACGGCGACGGCAGGCAGACGCGCTCCTTCTGCTATGTCGATGATCTCGTCGATGGGTTCCTGCGTTTCGCCGAGGCCGGTGAGCACTGTGTCGGTCCGATCAATCTCGGCAATCCGGCGGAGATCACGGTGCGCGATCTGGCCGAAATCGTGCTCGATCTGACCAATTCGCGCTCGCGCATCATTTACCTGCCGGCCGTGGCAGACGATCCGCAGCAGCGCCGGCCGGACATTTCCAAAGCCAGGGAAACGCTGAACTGGTGGCCGACGACAGAGTTGAAGGCCGGGCTCAAGCGCACGATAGCCTATTTCGATGCGCTGCTGACCTGCCGACAAGTGGTGGAGGCACTATGAGATGCCCCGCTACATCCTGGTTACGGGTGGCGCCGGCTTCATCGGCAGCCACATCTGCAAGGCGCTTGCGCGTGCCGGCATGGTTCCGGTCACTTACGACAATCTTTCCACCGGGCATATCGATAGCGTCCGGTGGGGGCCGCTGATCCAGGCCGACATCGCCGACGGCGCGAGGCTGCGGCAGGTGATGGCCGCCTATTCGCCGGATTGTGTCATCCATTGCGGTGCCAATGCCTATGTCGGCGAATCCGTCGAAAAGCCGAGCGTCTATTATCGCAACAACGTCGTCGGCAGCCTGTCGCTGCTGGACGCCTGCCTCGACTGCAATATCGACAGGATCGTCTTTTCCAGCAGCTGCGCGACCTACGGCATTCCGGAAATGTTGCCGATCGGCGAGAAAACGCCGCAACAGCCGGTCAGTCCCTATGGCAGGACCAAGCTGATCTTCGAAATGGCGCTGGAGGACTATGCTGCCGCTTATGGCATCCGTTTTGCCGCGCTCCGTTACTTCAACGCCGCAGGCGCCGATCCGGAAGGCCAGCTTGCCGAGCGGCACTATCCCGAAACCCATCTGATCCCGCGTGCGCTTCTTGCCGCAAGCGGCCGGATCGAGAGCCTCGATGTTTTCGGCACCGACTATCCGACGGAAGATGGCACCTGTGTCAGGGATTATATCCATGTCAGCGATCTCGCCGAAGCGCATCTTGCCGCCGTTCGCCACCTCCTGGTTGGCGGCAATTCCCTCAGCCTCAATCTGGGTTCCGGCCGCGGCACGTCGGTCGGCGAGATCCTCCGGGCCGTCAGGCGGAAGACCGGCCATAAAGTGCCGATCCGTTGCCAGCCGCGCCGCGCCGGCGATCCGCCCGTGCTTTTCGCCGATACGAGAAGGGCTTGCCTGGAATTGGACTTCGTGCCGACGCTTTCGGATATCGACACGATCATCCGCACGGCCGGCCCGACCTTCGGACTGGAGGTGATCGCATGAGCGCCGGAGCCGGAATCGGTCGAACATATCGGTCTTCGGCAGCCGGATCCCGGATGTTCGAGCCCGTCTTTGCCGGCTGGAACCGGGCCGTCTACGGTCTTGGCATTGCCGGCTGGCTGGCAGCGCTTGCCTACTTCTGGCTCTGGTGGCTCGAGCCGACGCACGTCGTTTCATGGCCGGCATTCCTGCTCGTCACCCTCGTCCTTGCCTGGATCACTCTGGTGCCGGCCTATTTCATCCTGATTTTTCTGGACGCAAGGCAGGTCGGATCGTCCGCCGGCCTGCCGCAGGGGCGCGTCGCCATGGTCGTCACCAAGGCGCCGTCGGAACCCTTCGCCGTCCTGCGCAAAACGCTTCTTGCCATGCTCGATCAGAAGGGTGTCGAGTTCGATGTCTGGCTCGCCGACGAAGATCCGTCCGAGGAAACGAGGAGGTGGTGCGGGCAGCACGGTATCATGATCTCGACCCGCAAGGGTGTGAGCGAATATCACCGCGCCACCTGGCCGCGCCGCACGCGCTGCAAGGAAGGCAATCTCGCCTATTTCTACGATAACTTCGGCTACGAACGCTATGATTTCGTCGCTCAGTTCGACGCCGATCATGTTCCGACGCCGACCTATCTTCGCGAAGTCCTGCGACCCTTCTCCGATCCCGAAGTGGGCTATGTCTCGGCACCCAGCATCTGTGATGCCAATGCGGCCGAAAGCTGGGCCGCCCGCGGCAGGCTCTATGCGGAAGCAAGCCTGCATGGCTCGCTGCAGGCGGGATACAATAATGGCTGGGCGCCGCTTTGCATCGGCTCGCACTATGCCGTTCGCACGGCGGCCTTGAGGCAGATCGGCGGGCTCGGCCCCGAGCTCGCCGAAGATCATTCGACCACGCTGATGATGAATGCCGGTGGCTGGCGTGGCGTCCATGCGGTCAATGCCATCGCCCATGGCGATGGGCCGGCGACATTCGTCGATCTGGTCGTGCAGGAATTCCAGTGGTCGCGCAGCCTGGTGACGATCCTCCTGCAGCATTCTCGCCGCCATGTCGCCCGGCTGCCGCTGAAGCTGAAGTTCCAGTTCCTGTTTTCGCAGCTCTGGTATCCGCTGTTTTCAGCTTTCATGGCCCTGACGTTCATGCTGCCGGTCGCGGCCCTGCTCACGGGGCATGTTTTCGCCAACGTCACCTATCCGGCATTCCTGCTGCACTCGCTGCCGCTGTCGCTCGCACTGGCGGCATTCGCCGTCTTCTGGCGCGCGTCGGGCACATTCCGGCCACACGACGCGAAGCTTTTCGGCTGGGAAGGTGTCGTTTTCATCCTGCTGCGCTGGCCCTGGTCGCTTGCCGGCAGCCTCGCCGCGCTGCGCGATCACATGACCGGCTCCTTCGTCGATTTCCGTATCACCCCGAAGGGTGATCAGGGCGCGCGCAAACTGCCGGCGCGGATCATCGCACCGTACATTGCGCTGGCAGGCATTTGTGCCGCGGCCATGGCTTTTGCTGCCGATGGCGATGCCGCGCATGGCTTCCAGATCTTCGCGGCGATCAACCTGTCGATTTATCTGTCGCTCGCAATCCTGGTTGTCGTCCGTCATGCCGCCGAGAACGGTCAGCCCTTCCTGCCGCAGACATACGGCCTGCGCCTTGCCGCTGCGGGCGGTCTCGTTGCCTGCCTGGTCGGCGGAGCGCAGCTCGGCAACCACGGGCTGGTTGCCGTGGAGGCGCTTTCCCACGGCCAGCCCTTTGTCACCTTTACCCGGTCGCAGTTTGCTGTGGCGGGCGCGGGACTCGGCGGCGGCAAGACCAGGATCGTGAAATTCCGTCTCAAATGGCACGGATTTGCCGACCTTGGCCGGGAGCGAAGGGATGTTGGGGAGAGCAGAAATGCGTGAGGAGGACAAAATGAGCATGACGACACGATTGACGGGAGGAGTGCTGGCTCTGTGCCTTAGCCTTATCCTGCCGGCGGGCGCACTGGCCGCAGAAAAGAAGAAAGCACCGGCACCGGTGCCGCTGAGCGCCGGCGAACTCTACGGGATCTACGCCAACAAGACCTGGATCTGGAACACGGGCGGCGGTCGTTTCTTTGGCGAGGGCAGGCATTTCGTCGCCTGGGTCGACAATGGCGGCAAACAGTCTTTCGCCGAAGGCCGTTGGGTCGTCGACGATTTCGGCCAGATGTGCATGCGCGCGACCTGGACCAACAATGAGGGGGCGGCACGTGCCAGTACCTGCTTCGGCCACCGCAAGATCGGCAATACGATCTATCAGCGGCGTCAGCCGAGCGGGGACTGGTACGTGTTCCGGCACGCTTCCACGAAAACCGACGATGAGTTCCGGAAGCTGGTTCCGGCAGACACGGTGAGCCTGAAAGCCAAAGAGCTGAAACAGGTTCTCGTGACCAACAGGTAAGCCGAAGGGGAGGGCAAGACCATGAAAACCCTGGCGAAGAAAATCTCGACGGCAGCAATCGCGATGCTTCTGTTCGGCGCTGCCGACCTGTCGCACCGAAGCGCGGCGCAGAACGCCATCGCCCCCGTGAATACGGCTGCGCAAACGATCGCCGACAAACGACCGGTCATTCACGCCGGCGGCATCCGGTTTGGCGCCTACGACCCGCATGGAGATTTCGGCGCGCAGCAGAACGTAACGACGGAGCACCTTTTCCTTCCATGGGAAGATGTCGATCTCGAAACGCTGCGTGTCGCGGACGCCTATGCGCTGGCGAGGGGCCGCAACCTGCTGATCACGGTGGAACCCTGGTCGTGGGATGTGGACTGGCGGCTGACGTCAGCTGAACTTCGCCGGAAGCTGTTCCGCGGTGAATACGACGCGAACATGCGGGCGATTGCCAGGTTGATCGCCCAGCTGCAAAGCCCGGTCATCATCCGCTGGGGACAGGAAATGGAAGACGATTCCGGCCGCTTTTCGTGGTCCGGCTGGAATCCTGCCGACTACATAGCCGCCTACAGGCGCATGATGGATATCGTGCGGCAGGAAGCGCCCAAGACGAAACTCATGTGGTCGCCGAAGGGAAAGCCTGGCCTCAACGCCTATTATCCCGGCGATACCTATGTCGACTTTGTCGGCCTATCTGTTTTCGGCCTGGAGCCTTACGACCGGATCGTTCACAACGGCCCGCGGACGTTTGCCGAGGCGCTGAGGCCGGGATACGACCTTGTCGCCCGGTATCACAAGCCGGTCTGGGTGGCCGAGCTCGGCTATGAGGGCAGTGACGGATACGTCAAGCCGTGGATGGAAACGGCGACGCTCAATCAGGGCGATTTTCCCGAACTGCAGGAAGTCGTCTACTTCAACGACCGCGACGTGCATGCATGGCCGTTCAATCTCGGCCGGCCCGACTGGCGGGTCGTTGACGATGCCAGCAACTGAGCTGGCGTACTGAATGCGCTGGGGTTGCCGAAAGGGAAAGGCCCGCCGATGGCGGGCCGCAATTCGTCGTACAGGATATGATTAACCCCTGATGGTCGCCTTGCCGGTCTCGACAAGCTTCTGGGCGGCATCTGCCACCGAGATACGTTCGAAGGCGAGTTCGTCGCAGGTCGGACGAAGCACCCGCTGGTCGAATTCGGTGGAACCCATCGGAGCCGGCGGCGGATACTCACCCACCTGATCCTTGAGCAAGGTAATGTACTTGACCGTCTCTTGCTCCGTCGGGTTGAGCTGCGGCAGAATGGCTTCCCGCACCACCGGCGACATCGGCACGCCGCGTTCTACGCCAAGGATCTTGCCGGCTTCCGGATCGTTGACGAAGAAGCTGATGAACTTTGCGGCTTCTTCACCCTGTTTGGTCGTGGCGCCCACGCTCCAGATCAGTCCCGGACGATAATAGTGGCCCGACGGGCCGCCCTTTTTCTCGCGCGGCAACATAGCAATACCGAGCTTGTTCTTGATGACCAGCTGATAGCCGACCATCTGGTTGGAATAGGCCATGCTGATGGCCGATTTACCAAGTGTGAGGCAGTTCGTGTCGATGTTGTTCTGGTCCAGCGTCTGCACGTCGGCAGCAACGGTGCCGCCGGCCTTGCGCAGCTTATCCCAGTAATCGAACCATTCCTTGGCGTCATCGACCGTGAAGCCGAGGGTCGGGCTCTCCTTGGCATAGAGGCTCTTGCCGCGCTGGCGCAGCCAGGCGTCGAAGACGTAGGTGTAACGGGCTGCGAAAGGACCGGGCTTGCCGCCGGATTTCCCGAGCTCCACGGCGAGCTTGGCATATTCCTCCCAGGTAAGATCGGGCGTCGGCGCCGGAATGCCGGCCTTTTCGAATGCCGCCGTGTCATAGAACATCGCGAAGGAATTGAGGCCGAGGCCGACACCGTAGAGCTTGCCGTCCACTGTTGTCAGTTTCAGCATGTCGGCGCCGAAATCGTCGACCTTCAGCGTCGATGGCACGAATTGATCGAGCGCCAGGCAGGCGCCGCGTTTGGAATAATCGGAAATCGTGCCCGGCTCGAGTTGGAAGACGTCGGCAATCGAGCGGCCGGCCATCTGTGTCGCAAGCTTCGTCCAGTAGCCGTCACCGGCCAGCGATTCACCGACGATTGTGACGCCAGGCGTCTTGGACTGGTAGAGCTTGGCGACATCGAGCGTGCGCTTGGCGCGGTCGTTCGAGCCCCACCACATGGCACGAAGCGAAACGTCCTCGGCAAAAGCGGGGGTCGCGCTGCCGGCGCCGAAGGCGAGGCCGGCCGCGGCACCTGCGGTTCCCATCAAGAATGAACGGCGATTGACCTGCATTGATTTCCTCCTTTGTCCAATGCCCGGTGCCATCCTCCAATGGTCTTTCCGGGCGTCTCGGCGTAGAGTACGCAAAAAATTTCTCTTTGCAAGAAATTATGATTGTCTTGCAAATTTGCATGATTTGCATAATCTTTGCCGTATGGATGAGATCAAAATGAACGAGACCAAGAGCAAAAGGCCACGCCAGGCCGATATCGCCAGTCTGGCCGGTGTATCCGTTTCCACGGTCTCGCGGGTGCTCGCCAACGAGCCCGGCATCAGCGAAAACGTGCGGCGGCACATCCTGAAGGTCGCTGCCGAGCACGGCTATCCGGTTAAGACCGTGTCGGAAAGCGTTCCAGGCGGGCTTGCCCTGATTGCCAGTGACGGGGCGACCGGCGGCCTCAGCGTCTTCTACGAATCGATCGTCGAGGGTCTTCGTGCCGGCGCTGCCGAGGCCGGCATGCCCTTCGAGGTGCGGCTCGTGCGTGAGGACCGCACCACGCCCGACGTCGTCGGCGAATATATGCAGACGGCGGATGCCGAAGGACTTTTCCTCGTCGGCATCGATCCCAGCGATACGCTGCGGGTCTGGCTGGAAGAAACGGGAACGCCGACAGTGCTCGTCAACGGCACCGATCCGCGCCTGCGTCTCGACGGTGTCTCGCCCTCCAATTTCTTCGGCGCCTACGAGGCGACGAGCCGGCTCACGAAAGCCGGCCATCGCCGCATCATGCATCTCACCGGCTCCCACCGCCACACGATCCGCGAGCGTGTGCGGGGCTTCGAGGCGGCGATTGCCGCGGTGCCCGGTGCCGAAGGCCGGCTCGTACCGCTTACCTTCCAGGGCAGCGCCAGCCGCGAGGCGCATGAGCGCACGCTCGCGATGCTCGCCGAGGATCCGGGATATACGGCAGCTTTCTGCATGAATGATTTCATTGCCGTCGGCGTTCTCGAAGCCGTTACCGAAGCGGGCCGTCGTGTTCCCGAGGATTTTGCGATCGTCGGCTTCGACGACCTGCCCTGCGCGGTCATGACCAATCCCCGGCTTTCCACCATGCGCGTCGACCGCGCAGCACTTGGCCGCGAGGCCGTCTCCCTGATGCTCTCCCGCTACCGCGACAGGACCGCTCCCGCCCGCCATATCTGCCAGGCGGTCGTTCCCGTTGCCGGAGGCACCGTTCCCGATACAGACAAGCTGTGAGTGATGCCGATGACCTATGATCCCGCCAGCGCAAACCCGCTTGCAGGCAATCCGCTGAAGACGCGCGCCGACATGATCCGTGCCGTCAACGACCTCTTCGACCCGCTGCTGCCCTTCTTCTCCGAGGGCAGCGCTCGCGTTCGCCTCGATGGCGCCGGCGCCCATTTCGACCGGGCCGCTGCCGATCTCGAAGGCTTTGCCCGTCCGCTCTGGGGTCTTGCGCCGCTCGGCGCCGGCAGGAACGCTTTCGATCACTGGCACCGCTTTGCCGAAGGCCTGGCCAATGGCTGCGATCCGGCTCATCCCGAATATTGGGGCACGGTCAACGCCCGCGACCAGCGCATGGTGGAACTCGCCGCTCTCGGTTTTGCCCTGGCGCTGGTGCCCGACAAGATCTGGGAACCGCTCGACAGCCGCGCCCGTGACAATGTCATCGCCTATTTCAAGCACGTCCGGCAGTTCGACTATGCCGACAACAACTGGAAATTCTTCCGCATCTTCGTCGATATCGCGCTCGACCGTCTCGGAGCCGATTTCGACCGCAGCCTGACCAGGCAATATCTCGAGGAACTCGAAGGTTTCTATATCGGCGACGGCTGGTATCGCGACGGCAATATCCGCCGCATCGACCACTACATTCCCTTCGCCATGCATTTCTACGGGCTGATCTATTCGAAGCTGGTCGATGATGACTATGCCAGGCGCTATCGCGAGCGCGCCGTGCTCTTCGCCAAGGATTTCCGCCACTGGTTTGCGCCCGATGGCGCGACAATACCCTTCGGCCGCAGCCTCACCTATCGTTTCGCCTGTGCCGGTTTCTGGTCGGCGCTTGCCTTCGCCGATCTCGAGGCATTGCCCTGGGGCGAGGTCAAGCATCTCTGCCTGGAGCATCTGCGCTGGTGGCGGGACAAGCCGATCGCCAGCCACGACGGCGTTCTCTCCATCGGCTTCGGCTATCCGAACCTCCTGATGTCCGAGAGCTACAATTCTGCCGGCTCGCCCTATTGGGCCTTCAAGGCCTTCCTGCCGCTCGCCATTCCGGAGGATCATCCTTTCTGGCTCGCGCAGGAGAAGGCACCGGAGCCGGTGCCGGATGTCGTTCCGCAGCGTCATCCCGGCATGGTGGTCATGCGCGCCGGCAATGATGTCGTGGCGCTGTCTTCGGGGCAGGAAAACCTGCAAATGCGCTTCGGCACGGAGAAATACGCAAAATTCGCCTATTCTGCCCGCTACGGTTTCAGCGTCGAGGCCGACGAGCGCGCTTTCGCATTGGCCGCCTTCGATTCGGCACTCGCCTTCAGCGACGACGGGCTGCATTACCGTGTCCGGGAGACGAACGAGGAAGCGAAGATCGCCGGCGACATCCTTTATTCCAGTTGGTCGGCCTTCAAGGACGTGAAGGTCGAAACCTGGCTGGTGCCATCGGCGCCGTGGCATATCCGCGTTCACCGTATTGCGACGCCGCGCCCGCTGCAGACGGCGGAAGGCGGCTTTGCGATTGCCAAACGCGATCTCGATGCGGATACGCTTTCAGCGGCCGAAGGCTCGGCCCATGCGATCGGCGAAGCGGATTTCACCGGCATCGTCGATCTTGGTTCCTCGATCAAGCGAAACGGCCTTGTGCAGAAGGCGCTGCCGAATACCAACCTGATCGTTTCCAAGACGCTCGTGCCCCAGCTCCGCGGCGAGATCCCGGCTGGCGAAACGATCCTGGTCACGGCTGCGCTCGCGTTGAACGATCCGGCTGCCGTATCGGGCGTTTGGTCCACGCCGCCCAAGGCTCCCGATCTCGTTGCGCTCCAGAAGCTGGTCAGCGAAAAGGGCGTGACCGTCAGCGCCATCGAAGCGCCGGGACACATGCCATGAGCCGTCCTGCCATCGTCCTCGCCATGCAGCCTTCCCGTACGGAGCATGTGCTGCCCGAGACGATCCTTCGCCGGCTGGATGGCGTCGGGCGCCTGCTGGATGCCGAGCCGCTCGAGCACTTTGACGACGAGCGGGCGAAACGCCTTCTTTCCGAGGCGGAAATCCTGATCACCGGCTGGGGAGCGCCCTATGTCGGCCATGAGGTTCTGACGCTTGCTCCGAAGTTGAAGCTCGTGGCTCACGCGGCAGGAACGGTGAAGGGCATCGTCGATGCCGGCATATTTGAAGCCGGCATCGCCGTCAGTCATGCGGCCGAGGCCAATGCCGTTCCCGTTGCCGAATTCACGCTGGCCGCGATCATCTTCGCCGGCAAACATGTCTTCCGCTTTCGCGACTTTTATGTCGCCGATCGCCATCGTGATCGGACCTACCCGATGCAGCGGGAAGCCATCGGCAATTATCGCCGCACGGTCGGCATTATCGGCGCCTCGCGCATCGGGCGCCGTGTCATCGATCTGCTGAAACCCTTCGACTATCAGGTGCTGCTCTTCGATCCGACAGTCGATGCTGAGCAGGCTCGCGCAATGGGCGCGCAGAAGGTAGAGCTCGAAGAGCTCATGCGCGGATCGGATATCGTCTCCGTCCACGCGCCGTCGCTGCCGTCTACCCGGCACATGATCGATGCGTCGAAGCTGGGGCTGATGAAGGATGGCGCGACGCTCATCAATACGGCCCGTGGCGCGCTGATTGATGAGAATGCTCTGCTGGCCGTCCTGAAAACGGGCCGTATCGACGCCGTCATCGATGTGACCGATCCCGAAATACCGGGACCGGGTTCGGCATTCTACGACCTGCCCAACGTCTTTTTGACGCCGCATATCGCCGGCGCGGTCGGCCTGGAGCGCACCCGCCTCGGCGAAATGGCGGCGGACGAGGTCGAGCGCTTCATCAAGGGCGAGCCCCTTCTCTACGGGCTCACCCTCGAAAGCCTGGAAAATACCGCCTGAGGCCTCTTACGACGCCTTCACGGAATTCGGCGAACCGTCATTGGCAAGTTCCGGCATGAGGTCGGATATGCTGACGACCTTGCCTGTGCGCGAACTCGTCAGTGCCGCGATTCCGCAGAGCACGGACATGGCGCCGGCCCGGGTGCCGGCGCGCTGTGCGAGCCTGTCCTGCATGTCGGGCTTGAAGATCATGTTGCGCATCCTGTCGTCGCCGCCATAGTGGCCGCCGGAGGAGTGCGGCACCTTGATCCGCTCGACTGCCTCCTTGCCATGCGGGAAACTGCGGATCAGCAGGATCGTATCTTCCCTCGGCTCCTCCCAAGGCTGCGCCTCATATTGGCGGATTTCGATGCGGCCCTTGGTGCCGTTGAAGGCGAGGTGATGTCCCTCGATCGGCTGGAACGTGTTCAGCGAATAGGAAACGTGCACATTGTTCCGGTAGCGGATGGAAACGACCATCGTATCGGGAATGTCGATATCTTCGCGGAAAACGCAGCCGTCGCGGAAATAGCCGTCTATCTTCGACGGATCCTCATAGAGCGTGTCGAGGAAAGGATCCTTCTCGAGATCGAGGTAATAATCGCACTCCTGCGTATGCGGACAGAGCTTGCAGCGCGGGCCGCGGAACGGCCCCTTGCGGCCGTAGTTCTGCAGATCGGCAAAAGAGGTTACGGCGTCGGGATCGCTGTCGAGATACCAGTTCAGAAGGTCGAAATGGTGGGTTGCCTTATGAACGAACAGGCTGCCGGAATTTTCCGTATAGGCATGCCAGCGGCGGAAATAGTCCGCGCCGTGCTTGGTGTTGAGATACCAGTGAAAATCGACCGACGTGACGCGGCCGATCTCACCGGAATTCAGCAGTTCCTTGATCTTCGCCGCCGTCGGCGCGTAACGATAGTTGAAGGAAACGTCGACCCGGCGGCCGGTGCGCTTTTCCGCGTCCAGAATCCGGCGAATCTTCTCGACCGAGGTCGTCATCGGTTTTTCGGTGATGACGTCGATGCCAGCTTCCAGCGCGCGCACCACGATATCGTCATGCGTATGGTCGGGCGTGCAGACGATCACCAGGTCCGGTTTCTGCTCTGAAAGCATCGAATCGATGTTTTCGTAGAGCGGCGCGTTGCTGCCGATCATGGTGCGGGCGCGCTCGCCGCGCAGCGAATTCTTCTCGACGATCGCGGTCAGGTCGACATGCTCGCGCCAGCCGGCCAAGAGATCCTTGCCCCACATCGTGGTGCCGCGGTTACCGGTGCCGATCAGGGCAAAACGGCGTTTCTCCATCGAATGATTCCTCCTTCATACGTGATGAAACGATTGGATTTTAAACTAGGCTTGGCAGCAGCTCCTGAAGCGCTCGACGCAGGTGGCGATCACCTCGTCGGCAGGACGCTTCCACCAGTTTTCGGCGGAGAAGATCTCAACCTCCTGGGCGCCGAAGAAGCCGGCGGCTTCCACCATCCGTCTTATGCCTTTGAGATCGATAACGCCATCGCCCATCATGCCGCGGTCGAGCAGCATGTCCTTGGTCGGGACCAGCCAGTCGCAGATATGGTGGGCAAAGATGCGTTTCATCCGCCCGGCCCGGGCAATCTGGTTGGCAAGATCGGGATCCCACCAGACGTGATAGACGTCCACGGCAACGCCGACGTCTTCGCCTAATTGCTCGCACATGTCGAGCGCCTGGCCGAGCGTGTTCACGCAGGCGCGGTCGGCGGCATACATCGGATGCAACGGCTCGATCGCGAGTTTCACGCCCGCAGCCTGCGCATGCGGCAGCACGGCGGCGATACCGTCGAATACCATCTGGCGCGCTGCGACGATATCTTTCGAACTGCCCGGAAGCCCGCCGACGACGAGAACGAGGCAATCGGCTGAAAATGCCGCCGCTTCGTCGATGGCGCGTCTGTTGTCGTCGAGGTTCTTCTGCCAGTCCGCCGCATTTGCCGCCGGAAAGAAACCGCCGCGGCAAAGGCCTGTGAGCTTGATGCCGTTCGATTTGACGATACGCACCGCCTCGTCGAGGCCGGCCTTGGCCACCTGATCGCGCCAGGGCGCAATCGAGGTGATGCCGTGCTTCAGGCAGATATCGACGGCTTCGGCAAAGCCGCATTGTTCGCGGATCGTCGCGAGATTGATCGAAAGTCCTTCGACCTGCATGTCATTCCCCTCCCATTGCCGACCGGCGCTCAGTGGACGCCGTGGACGGCAAGCACCTGCTTCATGCGGGCAATTGCCATTTCCGGATCGGCAAGGACGCGGGCCTTGTCGGCCAGGCGGAAAAGTTCCGCCAGATGCGTGAGAGACCGCGTGCTCTGCTGGCCGCCGATCATCGTGAAATGATCCTGCAGGCCGTTGAGATAGGCGAGGAAAACGACGCCGGTCTTGTAGAAGCGGGTCGGCGCCTTGAAAATGTGGCGCGACAGGGGAACGGTCGGTTCGAGCAGGTCGAAGAATTCGCGATTGCTCTTGCGGCCGAGCGCATCGAGCGCCGCGGAGGCGGCCGGTGCGATCGCGTCGAAGATGCCGAGCAGCGCGTCCGAATGGCCCTGTTCGTCGCCGGCGATCAGTTCGGCATAGTTGAAGTCGTCGCCCGTATACATGCGCACGCTCTTCGGCAGCTGCCGGCGCATGGTCACTTCCTTCTCCTTGGAAAGAAGCGAGATCTTGATGCCGTCGACCTTCGCGGCATTGGATTCGATGACCTGAAGGCAGGTTTCCATTGCCTTCAGGTGGTCGCCGTTGCCCCAATATCCCTGAAGGGCCGGGTCGAACATTTCGCCGAGCCAATGGATGATGACGGGTTCCCTGACCTGGCGAAGGATCCGGTCATAGACCCTGATATAGTCGTCCGGTCCCTTGGCGGCGGCAGCGAGCGCCCGGCTTGCCATCAAGATGATGCGGCCGCCCGCGGCTTCCACCGTCTCGATCTGCTCCTCATAGGCACGAATGATCGTGTCGATTGTCACGTCGGGTCCGGGCGCCAGGTGGTCGGTGCCGGCGCCGCAGGCAATCAGCGCGTCCTTGCGGGAGCCGGCTTCGGCAAGCGCACGACGGATCAGCTCGCGTGCTTCCGGCCAGCCGAGGCCCATGCCGCGCTGGGCCGTATCCATCGCCTCGGCAACGCCGAGGCCGAGATCCCACAGGCGATGGCGGAAGGCAAGCGTCCGCTCCCAGTCGATCGCCGGCGTCAGCCACGGATCGTTGTCGGCAAGCGGATCGGCCACCACATGGGCGGCAGCAAAGGCGATGCGCGGGAAGTTCTTGGCCTCCCGCTTCTTGAGCTCGATCGGCGTGCCGGTCAGCGTATAGGGAACGATTTTACCGTCGAGAGGAAGATTGATCGTCGTCACGGCTCAGAACTCCAGGGCGGGGACATCGAGCCAGCGGCGCTCGGCCCAGGATTTCAGGCCGAGTTCGGCAAGCTGCACGCCCTTGGCTCCGGCTTCCAGCCCGTAGGGCCACGGAGCGTCTTCGACGACATGGCGGATGAACATTTCCCACTGCGCCTTGAAGCCGTTGTCGAAAACCTGCGTATCCGGCACCTCGTCCCAGGTCTTGTAGAAGTCGATGGTCTGCGGCTGGTCCGGGTTCCAGACCGGCTTCGGCGTGTTGACGCGATGCTGGCTCCAGCATTTCGTCAGGCCCGCAACGGCAGAGCCGTGCGTGCCGTCCACCTGGAAGGTCACAAGATCGTCGCGGCGCACGCGAACGGCCCAGGAGGAGTTGATCTGCGCGATCGCCCCGCCCTCCAGTTCGAAGGTCGCGTAGGCAGCGTCATCGGTATCGCAGTTGTAGGGTTTGCCCTGTTCGTCGATGCGGCTCGGAATATGGGTCGCACCAAGGCACGAAACGGCCTTCACCTCGCCGAAGAGATTGTCGAGCACATAGCGCCAGTGGCACAGCATATCGAGGATGATGCCGCCGCCATCGGCCTTTCTGTAGTTCCAGGAGGGGCGCTGGGCCGGAACGCCCCAATCGCCTTCGAAGACCCAGTAGCCGAATTCGCCGCGCACAGAGAGGATCTTGCCGAAGAAACCGGAATCGCGCAGCAGCGCCAGCTTGCGCAGGCCGGGCAGGAAGAGCTTGTCCTGCACCACGCCGTGCTTGAGGCCGGAGGCGCGCGCCTTGCGGGCAAGCTCGATCGCCACCTGCAGGTCGTCGGAAATCGGCTTTTCGCAATAGACATGCTTGCCGGCGTCCAGCGCCTTGGAGAGCAGTTCGGCGCGCATCAGCGTCGTGCCGGCATCGAAGAAGATCGTGTCGTCGGGATTGGCGAGCGCTGCGTCGAGATCGGTCGACCAGCGCTTGATATTATGCTTGCGGGCAAGCTCTTCCATCTTGGCGCCGTTGCGGCCGACGATGATGGGATCGATTTCGAGTTTCTCGCCTGATTTCAGCGTGATGCCGCCCTGGTCGCGGAAAGCGAGGATCGACCGGACGAGGTGCTGATTGTAGCCCATGCGGCCGGTGACGCCATGCAAAATGATCCCCAGACGTGCCATTTTTCCCTCCCTGGAAGCTTTTATGCGGCGGGAGCGGGCAGCCAGGCCCGGCCCTCCCGAGCCGGTAACTAAACAGTTACTTGATGGCAGAAGAGGAATATTGCTGTCAATAGACAATTCCGCTTTTTGAAAATCAGCGCTTTATCGAGGCGAGCGTGACGTGGACGATATGCCGCTCCCACGCATCCAGATTGCCGGGCGTGATCAGGTCGCGGCCGAAGATCGTCGAAAGCGTGTACTGGTTGGACAAATAGAAATAGCCGAGCGAGGCGATGGTCAGATAGACGTGCAGCGGATCGGCGCTCTCGATGAAGACACCGGCTTTCTTGCCTTCCTCCAGCACCTGCGAGAGTTCGCCGATCAGATGCGAGTGCAGCTCCTTGAGCCGCACGGACTGGCGCAGCCAGCGGGCGCGATGCAGGTTCTCCGTCCCGAGCAGGCTCAGGAATTCAGGATGCTGCAGGAAGTAGCGCCAGGTGAAGAGGGCAAGCTCGCCGATGCCCTCCTCGGGGCTGCGCGTGCCGATATTCAGCGCGCGCTCCGCCGTGCGGATGCTGACATAGGCCTCCTCCAGCACCCGCAGATAGAGCTGCTCCTTGTCGCCGAAATAGTGGTAGAGCATCCGCTTGTTGGTGCCGGCGCGCTCGGCGATGGCATCGACACGCGCCCCACCCATGCCGTTTTCCGCAAATTCCTGCGTGGCGGCTTCCAGGATGGCCGCGCGGGTGCGCTCCGGATCACGTTGGGCGGTTCGCTCGGCGGGCGGGCGCTTGATTTTCTTTTTTGCGCTCTCCCCGGTGTCGTTCATCTGATATCCCCTATTTCCCCATGTTGCGCTCATATGGCTAAAGCGGGACAATGTAAAAACTCAAATTGGCCGACGCAACCGCGCCACCAACACCGCTTGACAGTCCGGAGGCTTTGAACATAACTTGTAACCAATTAGTTATTTGTTGCAAGATAGCTAATTCGGAAGCGTGTGGAGGCGCTTCCTTTTGGGAGGAGGAAAACCAATATGACTTTTCGTGTAAGCAGACGTAATTTCATGGCGGGGGGTGCTACGCTCCTTTCGCTGTCGGCGCTCGGAAACAGCGCTTTTGCCCAGGAAAACCGCCTGCGCCTCATCTGGTGGGGCTCTCAGCCGCGCGCTGACCGCACCAACAAGGTCTCCGACCTTTTCAAGGCGCAGCACAGCGGCGTTTCGATCACCGGCGAATTCCTCGGATGGGCCGATTACTGGCCGCGCCTTGCCACCCAGGTGGCCGGCCGCAACGCCCCCGACGTCATCCAGATGGACTATCGCTACATCGTCGAATATGCCCGGCGCGGCGCTCTCGCCCCGCTGGAATCCTACATGCCCTCGAAGCTGCAGCTCGACGATTTCGACCCGGCGCAGATCGAAGGCGGCAAAGTGGACGGCCATTTCTACGGCGTCAGCCTCGGCGCAAATTCGGCGGCAACGGTCATCAATACCGTCGCCTTCAAGGAGGCCGGCATCGACGTGCCGACCAACAAGACCACCTGGGAAGAGTTCGGCAAGATCGGCGCCGAAATCACCAAGGCCGGCAAGCGCAAGGGCTATTTCGGCTTTGCCGACGGCAGCGGCGGCGAGCCGCTCTTCGAAAACTACCTGCGTCAGCGCGGCAAGGCGCTCTACACGGCAGATTCGAAGATTGCCTTCGGTGCCGAGGATGCGTCCGAATGGTTCGACATGTGGGCCAAGTTCCGTGAGGCCGGCGCCTGCGTAACGCCCGATATTCAGGCGCTCTACAAGGACACGATCGACACCAGCCCGCTGACCGTCGGCAAGGCTGCCTGCGACTACGCCCATTCCAACCAGTTCGTTGGTTATCAGGCGATGGTCAAGGACAAGCTGATGCTCAGCAACTACATGCGCATCAAGCCGGATTCGAAGGGTGGTCACTATCGCAAGCCTTCGATGTTCTTCTCGGTCTCCGCGCAGTCGAAGGCGATCGATCAGGCCGTCGACTACGTCAACTTCTTCGTCAAGAACCCCGATGCCGCCAAGATCCTCGATGTCGAGCGCGGCATTCCGGAATCGAAGGCGATGCGTGAGGTTGTCGCCGGCACGCTCGATGAGACCGGCAAGATCCCGCTCGAATATGTCGGCGGTCTTGGCGATCTCGCGGGCCCGCTTCCGCCCCCGCCGCCGACCGGCGCCGGCGAAGGCCAGGTCGTGCTGCGCACGATCTCCGAACAGGTCGCGTTCGGCCAGCTTACGCCTGCCGATGCCGGCAAGCAGCTCGTGGATGAAATCACGCGAATTCTCGCGCGGGGTTGATCTTACATGACAAATGCGATGCGCACGTCCGCAGGGACGGTAACGGTGGAAAGATATCAGGGAGCAAGGGCTGACGGACGCTTCCGGCGGCTGTGGAATGCCAATGCTCCCGGCTATCTCTTTCTGCTTCCCTGGCTGATAGGCTTCTTCGGCCTGACGCTCGGCCCGGCCCTGATTTCGCTCTACCTCTCCTTCACCGACTTCGACATGTTGCGGGCGCCGGGATGGGTTGGGGCAGCCAATTACGTGCGCATCGCCACGGCCGATCCGAAATTCGCCTCGGCCATGTCCGTCACGCTGACCTATGTCGTCCTGTCGGTGCCCTTCAAGCTGACTTTTGCGCTGCTCGTCGCGCTTGCCCTGAACCGGGGTCTGCGCGGCCTGCCGATCTACCGCGCGATCTTCTACCTTCCGTCGCTTCTCGGCGGCAGCGTCGCGATCGCCGTGCTGTGGCGCCAGCTTTTCGCCAGCGACGGCCTAGTCAATGCTGCGCTCGCGCATTTCGGCATCGTCGGTCCCAGCTGGATCTCGCATCCGAGCTACTCGATCTATACGCTGGTCGCACTGTCGGTCTGGCAGTTCGGTTCGCCGATGATCATCTTCCTGGCCGGATTGCGGCAGATCCCGCAGGATATGTATGAGGCGGCAAGCCTCGACGGCGCCTCGAAATTCCGCCAGTTCTACAAGATTACCCTGCCGCTTCTGACACCGGTGATCTTCTTTAACGCGGTCGTGCAGACGATCGATGCCTTCAAGGCCTTCACGCCGGCCTTCATCATTTCTGGCGGTACCGGCGGCCCGATCAATTCGACGCTGTTCTACACGCTCTATCTCTACCAGGAAGCTTTCGGCAATTTCCGCATGGGCTACGCTTCGGCGCTCGCCTGGATCCTCGTGGTGATCATCGCGATCTTCACGGCCTTCTCCTTCCTGACCTCGCGCTATTGGGTACATTACGATGACTGAGATGACCGCTTCCGTCACCGCGGCCAGGCCGCCATCGGACATTACCAAACGCAGCCTGCCGGCGACGCTCGTCATTCACGCGCTGCTGATCGCCGCCTCGCTTCTGATGCTCTATCCGCTGCTGTGGATGGTGTCCGCATCGGTCAGGCCGGAAAACGAGATCTTCTCGTCGACCTCGCTCATTCCGTCCTCGGTCGATTTCTCGTCCTATGTGCGCGGCTGGACCGGCCTCGACATTTCCTTCGGCCGGTTCTTCTGGAATTCGCTCGTCATCTCGCTTCTGGTCGTCGCCGGCAATGTCATCGCCTGTTCGCTGACGGCTTTCGCCTTCGCGCGGCTGCGTTTTGCCGGCCGGAACTTCTGGTTCGCGATCATGCTCGGCACGCTGATGATCCCCTACCACGTGACGCTGATCCCGCAATATGTGCTCTTCCTCGACCTTGGCTGGGTCAATACCATCCTGCCGCTGGTCGTGCCGAAGTTCCTGGCAAGCGACGCCTTTTTCATCTTCCTGATGGTGCAGTTCTTCCGCGGCATCCCGCGCGAACTCGACGAGGCAGCGATGATGGACGGCTGCAGCGCCTGGCGCATCTACTGGAAGATCATGCTGCCGCTGTCGCTGCCGGTGCTGGCCACAGCCGCGATCTTCTCCTTCATCTGGACCTGGGACGATTTCTTCGGTCCGCTGATTTACCTCAACGACATGAACACCTACACGATCCAGCTCGGCCTGCGCACTTTCGTGGATTCCACCAGCGCTTCGGACTGGGGCGGACTGTTTGCCATGTCGACGCTGACGCTCGTGCCCGTGTTCTTCTTCTTCCTGTTCTTCCAGCGCCTGCTGATCGAAGGCATCGCCACGACCGGCATGAAGCGCTGATGGATCGGGTAGGAAAGCCAGACAGGATTAAATGACATGAGCATCAAGACAGTCGCGATCATCGGCTGCGGTATCGGCCGTTCCCACATCGTCGAAGGTTACCTGCCGCATCCGGACAAGTTCAAGGTCGTCGCCATCTGCGACCTGAACGAAGAACGCCTGAAGACGGTCGGAGACGAATTCGGCATCGAACGGCGCACGACCTCCTTCGATGAGCTGCTGGCGGATGGCAGTATCGACATCATCGATATCTGCACGCCGCCCGGCATCCACAAGCAACAGGTCATCGCAGCCCTTGCCGCCGGCAAGCACGTGGTCTGCGAGAAGCCGCTGACCGGCTCGCTTGCCGGTGCCGACGAGATCATCGCCGCCGAAAAGACGGCCAAAGGCACGCTGATGCCGATCTTCCAGTATCGCTATGGCGATGGCGTGGAAAAGGCCAAGCGCATCATCGACGCCGGTCTTGCCGGCAAGTTCTACATGGGCTCGGTCGAAACCTTCTGGCGCCGCAAGCCGGAATATTATGCCGTGCCCTGGCGCGGCAAATGGGCGACGGAGCTCGGCGGTGTGCTCGTTACCCACGCGCTGCATCTGCACGACATGCTCTTTTATCTCGCCGGTCCGGCCACCCGCGTCTTCGGCCGCGTGGCAACGCGCGTCAACGAGATCGAGGTCGAAGACTGCGCCTCCGTCAGCCTGCAGATGCAGAACGGCGCTTTCGTTTCGCTTTCCTGCACGCTCGGTTCGCAGAACGAGATCAGCCGGCTCAGGCTTCACTTCGAAAACATCACCTTTGAAAGCAACCATGAGGCCTATGCGCCCGGCCAGGACCCCTGGCAGATCATCGCCGCCGACGCCGAAGTACAGGCGAAGATCGACGCCGTGATCGCCGACTGGCAGCCCGTGCCGCTGCGTTTCAACACGCAGATGCTGCGCTTCCACGACTACCTGATGGGCAAAGGCCCGCTTCCGGTGACGAGCGCCGATGCACGGCGCGCGCTGGAACTGGTCACGGCCATCTATCAATCTTCCGATAGCGGCGCCGATGTCGCCCTGCCGATCGGTCCTGACAGCCCGAAATACGCCGACTGGCGTGCAAGAACCAAATAAGAGGGGATTTCGGAACATGGCAACGAGTGTCGTTCTTCAGAAGGTCGAGAAGCGCTATGGCTCGCTCGACGTCATCCACGGCATCGACCTGACGATCGATCCCGGTGAATTCGCCGTCTTCGTCGGCCCTTCGGGTTGCGGCAAGTCCACGCTGCTGCGCATGATCGCCGGCCTTGAGGAGATCTCCGGCGGAGCGCTGCTGCTCGACAACGAGCGCATGAACGAAGTGACGCCCGCCAAGCGCGGCATCGCCATGGTCTTCCAGTCCTACGCGCTTTATCCGCATATGTCTGTTTACAAGAACCTCGCCTTCGGCCTCGAGACCGCAGGCTACAAGAAGGCCGAGATCGAGCCCAAGGTACGCCGCGCCGCACAGATCCTGCAGATCGAGAAGCTGCTCGAACGCAAGCCGAAGGCACTGTCGGGCGGCCAGCGTCAACGCGTCGCGATCGGTCGCGCCATCGTGCGCGAACCGCGCATCTTCCTCTTCGACGAACCGCTGTCCAACCTCGATGCGGAACTGCGCGTGCAGATGCGTGTCGAGATTTCCCGCCTGCACCGCAGCCTCGGCAACACGATGATCTACGTCACCCACGATCAGGTGGAAGCCATGACCATGGCCGACAAGATCGTCGTGCTGAATTCCGGCCGTATCGAACAGGTCGGCGCCCCGCTCGATCTCTATAACAATCCCGCCAACCGTTTCGTTGCCGGTTTCATCGGCAGCCCGAAGATGAATTTCCTGAGCGCCAGGATCGAGACCGTCACCGACAACGGCTCGACCGTCAATGTCTGCGGCAATTCCATTCAGCTCGGTCGCCGGCTTGCCGGTCAGGCCGGACAGAACGTCACCTTCGGCATCCGCCCCGAACATCTGGCGCTGACGGAAGGCGGCACGGTTCTTTCGACCGTCAATGTCGATCTCGTCGAAAATCTCGGCGGCGCCACGATGCTTTACGCGACGACGCCGGACAATCAGGCGCTGACCATCGCCCTCGATGGCCAGCAGAAGGTCGAGCGCGGCACCAATGTGAAGGCCTCCTTCGATCCGGCGCGCTGCCACGTCTTCGATGAGACCGGAAAGACGATCTGAATCGACCGCAACTTGACAGTCGATCCCTCTCGAGCCCATCATTTGTCCTGGGCTACGAGGGGGATACGCGTGACGCCTGAAGAGAGGATTCATGCGCTAGGCATCTGGCAAGGCCCGATCGACATAGCCCCGATTGCCGGCGGCCTCACCAACAGAAATTACCTGGTGAAGGATGGCGCACTGAAGCGGGTCGTGCGTCTCGGCGACGATATTCCGATCCATCATATCAACAGGCAGAACGAGCTTGCGGCGAGCCGCGCCGCGCACGCGGCAGGCATCTCGCCCGCCGTTATCCATCACGTTCCGGGTGTGCTGGTGCTCGATTATATCGATGCCACGCCACTGTCGCCCGACGATGTCAGAAGGCCGGAAACGCTTGTCCGTCTGATCCCGTTGATCCGCACCTGCCATCACGACATGGCGCGCCAGTTCCGCGGTCAGGCAATCATCTTCTGGGTCTTTCATGTGATCCGCGATTATGTGGCGAACCTCAAGGCCGCAAACAGCCCCTACGCGCTGCGGCTGGACGATCTGCTGGACAAGGCCGAGCGTCTCGAAAGAGCCGCCGGTCCGTTCGAGATCGCCTTCGGTCACAATGACCTGCTCGCCGCCAATTTCCTCGATGACGGCAGGCGGCTCTGGCTGATCGATTGGGACTATGCCGGTTTCAATACGCCGCTTTTCGATCTCGGCGGTCTTGCCTCCAACAGTGAGTTTTCGGCGGAAGCCGAGCGCCTCATGCTGGAAACCTATTTCGAGCGACCGCTGACGGATGATCTCAACCGCCGCTACCAGGCCATGAAATGCGCCTCGCTGCTGCGCGAGACGCTGTGGAGCATGATCTCCGAGATCCATTCGACCATCGATTTCGACTACGCCACCTATACCGCTGAAAACCTCACCCGCTTCGAGCGCGCCTACCGGGCATTTGAACAGGATCATTGAATGACGAAGCAACTACCGAAGACGGCGAAGGCCGTGGTCATCGGCGGCGGCATCATTGGCTGCTCGACCGCCTATCATCTGGCCAAGCTCGGCTGGACCGATACCGTGCTCTTGGAGCGCAAGAAGCTGACGTCGGGCACCACGTTCCACGCCGCCGGCCTTGTCGGCCAGTTGCGCACCAGCGCCAACATCACCCAGCTTCTGGGATATTCCGTCGATCTCTACAAGAAGCTCGAGGCCGAGACCGGCCTCGGTACCGGCTGGAAGATGAATGGCGGCTTGCGGCTTGCCTGCAATGAAGAGCGCTGGACCGAAGTCAAGCGTCAGGCGACGACGGCCCAGTCCTTCGGCCTCGAAATGCATCTCCTGAATCCGCAGGAAGCCTTCGATCTCTGGCCGCTGATGACGACGGACGATCTCGTCGGGGCTGCCTACCTGCCGACGGATGGGCAGGCCAATCCCTCCGATATCACCCAGGCATTGGCAAAAGGCGCCCGCATGGCCGGTGTCTCGATCTTCGAGGATACGGAAGTTCTCGATCTCGAACTCGACAGAGGCAGGATCCGCGCCGTCCTCACCGCACAAGGCCGCATCGAATGCGAGCGCGTGGTGGTCTGCGCCGGCCAGTGGACCCGCAGCTTCGCAGCCCGCTTCGGCGTCAACGTGCCGCTCGTTTCGGTAGAACATCAGTATATCATCACCGAATCCTTTGGCGTGCCTTCCAATCTGCCCACGCTGCGCGATCCCGATCGCCTGACCTACTACAAGGAGGAGGTCGGCGGCATGGTCATGGGCGGCTATGAGCCGGATCCGATCGCCTGGGCTCTGGACGGCATACCCGAAGGTTTCCACTACACGCTGCTCGACAGCAATTTCGACCATTTCGAACAGATCATGGAACAGGCGCTCGGCCGCGTCCCGGCGCTTCAGAATGCCGGCATCAAGCAGCTTCTGAACGGCCCGGAAAGTTTTACCCCCGACGGCAACTTCATCCTCGGCGAGGCGCCGGAGCTGAAGAATTTCTTCGTCGGTGCCGGCTTCAACGCTTTCGGCATCGCCTCTGCCGGCGGGGCGGGCATGGCGCTTGCCGAATGGGTAACGAAGGGCGAACCACCCTACGATCTCTGGCCGGTCGATATCCGCCGCTTCGGCCGCCCGCATTTCGATACGGACTGGGTCCGCACGAGAACGCTGGAGGCCTATGGCAAACACTACACGCTGGCCTTTCCCTTCGAGGAATATTCGAGCGGCCGGCCCTGCCGGAAGTCGCCGCTTTATGACCGGCTGAAGGCGCAGGGCGCCTGCTTCGGTGAAAAGCTCGGCTGGGAGCGGCCGAACTGGTTTGCCGATCTCTTCGCCAACGAAGAGCCGAAGGACATCTACACTTACGGTCGCCAGAACTGGTTTACTGCCGTCGGCCGCGAGCACAAGGCCGTGCGCGAGGCGGCCGTCATCTTTGACCAGACGTCCTTTGCCAAATTCGCACTGAAGGGCAGGGATGCCGAGGCCGCCCTCTCATGGATTGCCGCCAATGACGTCGCAAAGCCCGTGGGATCGCTGATCTACACGCAGATGCTGAACGACAAGGGCGGCATCGAATGCGATGTCACCTGTGCTCGTATCGCCGAGAACGAATATTACATCGTCACCGGGACCGGCTTTGCCACGCATGATTTCGACTGGATCTCGCGCAATATCCCCGATGGCCTCCATGCCGAACTGGTCGACGTCACCTCGGCCTACACGGTCCTGTCGCTGATGGGGCCGAATTCCCGCGCCATCCTGGAGAAAGTCACGACCGGCGACGTCTCCAACGCCGCCTTCCCCTTCGGCCGCGTCAAGACGATCGGCATTGCCGGCTGCCCTGTGCGGGCGCTGCGCATAACCTATGTCGGCGAGCTCGGCTACGAACTGCATGTGCCGATCGAATATGCGACGACCGTCTATGACGCGCTGATGGCGGCGGATGGGCAGTTCGGTCTCGTCAACGCGGGCTACCGCGCCATTGAAAGCTGCCGCCTGGAAAAAGGCTACCGTGCCTGGGGTTCCGATATCGGCCCCGACCACACGCCGGTGGAAGCCGGTCTCGGCTGGGCCGTGAAGACACGGAGGAACACGCCCTTCAAGGGCCGCGAGGCGATCGAACGCCAGCTCGAAGGTGGCGTGAAGAAGATGCTCGCCTGCTTCGTGCCGGATGATCCCGATATCGTGCTGCTCGGCCGCGAAACCATCTATCGTGACGGAGCGCGCGTCGGCTGGCTCTCAAGCGGTGGCTTTGGCTACACGATCGGCAAGCCGATCGGCTACGGTTATGTCCGCAACTCCAATGGCGTAACGGAGGACTTTGTCCTTTCCGGCACCTATGAGCTGGATGTCGCCCGCGAGCGCGTGCCCTGCAAGGTCAGCCTCAAGCCGCTCTATGATCCGGAGATGAAGCGTGTGAAAGCCTGAAGCTTCCCATCCAGAACGATGGCGCAGGCAGGCTCCGGAATTGAGCCTGCCTGCGCCTCGTTATGGGAGCAATGCCGATCGAGGAACGTCAAAACAGCGGCAGCCTGTCGTCCTGGATCAGGATTTCCAGCTTGTTGGCCACATCCTCGGTCCAGCCAATATTCGCGGTGAGAGCCCGTGGGAACAGCCCCGGGAGCTTGAAGAGCGCCGCCGAAACGGCCCCGCCATTGCGCGGCACATCGGCAATCAGCGCCGCAATCTCTTCCGCCCGCGGGTCACGCAGTTCGTAACGCTCGCCATTGCGATCGACGCCTATTGCATACCGCATCCATGCCGCCACTGCGATCGCGTAGGTTTCCGCCTTGCTGCCCTTGGCAAGTGCTTCCGTTGCCGGTTCGAGCAGGCGCTGCGGCAGTTTCTGTGTGCCGTCCATGGCGATCTGATAGGTCCGGTGCGCAATCGCCTTGTTTGCAAAGCGCGCTATCAATTCGTCGGCATAGGTATCGAGATCGATTCCGGGGACCGGATCCAGCGTTGCTGCCGCCGCATTCATGTGCCGGCGCGCAAGGGCCGCAAGTCCGGCATCGTCCATGACGTCGCGGATAAATTCATAGCCGGCTGTATAACCGAGATAGGCAAGCAGGGAATGCGCACCGTTGAGCATGCGCAGCTTCATTTTCTCATAGGCCGAAACCTCTTCGACCATCAGCGCACCGTGAACCTTTTCCCAGGCCGGGCGGCCGTTGGCGAAATGGTCCTCGATCACCCATTGGGTGAAAGGCTCCGTCTCGATTGCTGCCATGTCCGTGCGGCCCGTCAGCCGCCTGGCATCGGCGTAGGTCGCATCGGTGCTGGCCGGCGTGATGCGGTCGACCATCGTGGAGGGGAAGGGCACGTTCGCTTCGATCCAGCGATGCAGGTCGGGATCGATGCGGGCGGTGAATTCCAGCACCAGGCGCTTCAGTACCGCACCATTGCTCGGCAGGTTGTCGCAGCTGAGCGGCGTGAAGGGTGGTATGCCCTTCTGCCGGCGCCGCGCCAGGCCCTCGACGAGATAGCCGATGACACCGCGCGGCGCGTGCCGGTTGGCAAGGTCGGCGACGATATCGGGGTGCTTGAGATCGAGGCCGCCTGTCGCCGGATCGAAACCATAGGCCTTTTCCGTCACCGTCATGCTGACGATGCGGATACCGGGGTCTTCGAGCCGCGCCAGCAGGCCGGCCGGATCGCGCGGCGCCACATGCGCCTTCAGGATCGAGCCTATGACCTGCGCCGTCGTGCCCGACGTATCGCGGATCAGCACCGTGTAGAACCCGTTTTGGGCGGAGAGATTGTCGGCGACATCGGGGGTGCGAAGGCTTGCCACCTCGATGCCCCAGTCGCCGCCGGCCGCAGCAAGCGCGCCATCCGTGAAGGGCGCGAAATGGGCGCGAAAGAAGGCGCCCGGACCGAGATGCAGGATGCCGGACTTCAGTGCAGTCCGGTCATAGGCAGGAAGCTTCGCCGTCGGCGCAAGGCCGGTCACGTTCTGCAATCTGTCGCTCACAGCTTGTAGGCCTTCTTCGCATTGTCGTAGGAGAGTTCACGCGCGACGACTTCGGCTTCCTTCCTGGAAATCCGGTGCTCGGCCGCCAGCTGCGCCAGGAAGCGGCAGATCTCGCGGCGCCAGACGTCGTGGCGGGCGGGAATCGACAGCAGGGCGCGCGTGTCGTCGTTGAAACCGGCGAGGTTCGCAAAGCCGGCCGTCTCCACCACCTGGTCGAGATAGCGGCGAATGCCGAGCGGGCTGTCGTGGAACCACCAGGGCGGCCCGATCATCAGGCAGGCCCAATGGCCGGCCATCGGCGCCAGCTCGCGCGCGTAAGTCGTCTCGTCGAGCGTGAAGAGCAGGATGCGCAGACCAGGCGCATGACCGTATTTCGAAAGCAGCGCATTGAGACCGCCGACCCAGTCGGTGCGCGTCGGAATGTCGGCGCCCATGTTCGGTCCGCGGGTTTCGAATAGTTCGCGGTCCGTGTTGCGGCGCGCGCCGGCATGGATCTGCATCACCATGCCGTCCTCGGCGGACAGGCCAGCCATTTCCGTCATCATCTGGCCGCGGAAAAGCTCCGCATCTGCAGCCGAAAGCGGCCCCTTCAGCGCCTTGTCGAGCAGCGCCTGCCTTTCGGCAAGCGGCAGATCGGCGGTAAAGGCGCTCGGCACGCCATGGTCGGTCGCCGTCGCGCCGAACTGGCGGAAATAGGCGCGCCGCTTGCGGTGCGCGTCGATCAGCCCGTCCCATCTGGTGATGTCGCAGCCGGTGATCTCGCCGAACTTGACGAGATTGTCGCGGAAACCGGCGGCATCGGGATCGGTGACGCTGTCGGGCCGGTAGGTCGTGCGCACTCTACCGATCCAGCCGTCGGCGGCCATCTTCTGGTGGTGCGCAAGCGGATCAAGTGCGCCTTCCGTCGTGGCAATTGTTTCGATGCCGAAACGCTTATGCAGCGCCCGCGGCCGAAACTCGGGAAGCTTGAGCTGCGCGTTGATGTGGTCATAGAGCGCATCGGCATTGTCCGCCGTCAGCGGCTCGGTGCAGCCGAGCACGGCCGACATGGCGTGATCGACCCAGAGGCTCGAGGGCGTCCCGCGGAAGAGATGGTATTTGGCGGCGAAGGCACGCCAGATATCCCGCCCGCTTGAAACCGGCTTGCCGTCGAGGCGTGGCACGCCGAGCTCGTCAAGCCTGGTGCCGGTGCTGTGCAGCATGCGGAAGAGATAGTGGTCGGGAATGACAAGCAGCGAGGCGGCATCTTCGAAAGCCTTGTCGTCCGCGAACCAGGACGGCTCGGTGTGCCCGTGCGGGCTGACGATTGGAAGACCGCGCACCGTCTCGTAGAGATCGCGTGCTATTGTCCGCGTTGCCGGATCGGCGGGAAAGAGCCGGTCCGGATGAAGAAAGCCGTTACCTACATCCATCAGTTTTCCTCCCTGGTGGATAAGGGCCTACCCCACAAGAAGAGATGCGGCAAGGCCTTTTAGTAACCAAACGGTTCACATTCGATTGCCTTTTTTCCGGCCCTCGAAACCGTTGACGCCCCGACCTATTTCGGCTTTGGAAATGCCACCAGATTGACGGGGAGAAACCGATGTCAGACGCAGCCCGTATCACCAGGCTGGAAGAAATACTGGCCCATCAGGCAAAGACGATCGATGAGCTTTCCGACCAGCTTGCCGAGCAATGGAAGGTCGTGGAGCAGACACGCGCCAAACTTGACCGATTGACCGAGCGATTTCTGAGCCTGGAGGAACAATCGCTGGAAGCGCCGCCGATCACGAGGCCGCCGCACTACTGAACCGGATGCGCGGCGCCGGCTGACGGCGGGCGGGCTGACGGAAAGCGGTTTCGCGCTTCCGCCCTTTGCGCTATAGCCCGGAAAGACAGAGCTGAACGAGAGACATCCCATGGCCGCCACCATCCGTTATCACCAGGGCGATATTTCCGCGGCAGATGCCGCCCGCTATACCGGCGCCATCGCAATCGATACCGAAACGCTGGGGCTCGTGCCGCGCCGGGACCGTCTCTGCGTCGTGCAGCTTTCGCCGGGTGACGGTTCGGCCGATGTGATCCGCATTGCGGCCGGGCAGAAGGAAGCGCCGAACCTGGTGGCGCTGCTTGCCGATCCGTCGCGCCAGAAGATCTTTCATTACGGCCGCTTCGATATCGCTGTTCTCTTCCACACGTTCGGCGTCACCACGACGCCGGTCTTCTGCACGAAGATCGCCTCGCGCCTGACGCGCACCTACACGGACCGCCACGGCCTGAAGGACAATCTGAAGGAAATGCTCGAAGTCGACATCTCCAAGGCGCAGCAATCCTCCGATTGGGCTGCCGAGACGCTCTCGCAGGCGCAGCTCGAATACGCTGCCTCCGATGTGCTCTACCTGCATGCATTGCGCGACAAGCTGAACGAGCGCCTGATTCGCGACGGCCGCCTGGAACATGCAACAGCCTGTTTCGAATTCCTGCCGACACGCGCCAAGCTCGATCTTCTCGGCTGGGAAGAGGCGGATATTTTCGCACACAGCTGAAATCGGCTCCTGTCGAACATGCTGCGCGGCCGCAGATTGGGCATCTGCGGCCGTTAGCTATTCGTTAAGAGGTTTTCAGTAACATTATCCTTAATTTTTATGCATTCGACGGCGCGAAATGTGCCGATGCGGACAGGAGGATCTGCCGGGATGCGAGGGGCCGGATGAGCACGGTCTCGTTGTACGACCTGCTTTCATAGCCACTTTGCGAAAGGAGCATGCCTGTGTTGTCTCCCATTCGTTCAGCGTCCAATGCAAGCCTTTCTTCCCAGGGTCAGACGGCGGCAATCGTTGCCGGTGGTCTTGGCCGTTCCGTGGTCGCCCCTACCCCGGTCAATGCGGTCGAAGCGGCCGACCTCAATGCTGCGATTGCCGGCAGGCTCAATATTCTGCTCATCGCTGCGCGCCAGCGCATGATCGAAGCGCTTCTCGACATTATAAACGCCACAGGACGCACCATTGCCCTGCAGCGCGGCGAAGGTGAATCCGATCAGGCCTTCGCCGCCCGTGTCGCCGATGCCATCCGCCGCATGCCCGACGCCGAGATCGATGCGGTCGAGCGCCAGCTCTCCGATGACGGGCACAGCCTGCCGCTGAGAATGATCGCCGCGGCGCTTAAGGATCCGACCGGACCGGAAGCCGCCCGTGTCGTCGCCTATCTCGAGACCGTCAGCTACAAGGACAGAGACCTCGCTGCCCGCGCCGTTGTCCGCTCCTACCGCCAGAACGATGCCGCGCCTCTGCCGCGCGCCGAGCAGCGGCCGGAAATCAAGCTTCAGGGAGAGAGCCCGCCCGCCGCACGTCAGCCCGCGGCAAGACCGGCCGAAAGTGCAGCGACGCCCGCTGCCGCCGAAAAAATCGTTCTGGCCGAAGCTCCTGTCGTCGCAAAAAGCGATCTCGCCGTCGGGGACAGGCAGACCCGCTCTCAGCCTGCGGCAGCGGTGCAGGACGCTTCGTTTGAGGCTGCTGAACCGGGCGAGACGGAAGGCTTCCAGGCCGCCCGGGCCGCATCGGTAGAGCAGGAACTACCCGAGCCGGAGCAGGTGGCGCCCGCCGTCGAGCGGCGGCCGATCCCCGTCCGGGCTGATCCGGTCATCCCGCGCAACTGGACCGGGATCGTCAGCTCCATGACCGAACAGGTTTCGCAGATGCTCGCAGCGATCATTCGCGAGCAGGAAGCCGCTGCCCTGTTGACGGATGCACCTGTCGAAGCTGCGGTCGAAATCGATGTGATGCTGGACGAGGCTGTCATCACCGAGGCGACAGAGAGCCTTGCCCGCACTGTTGCCGAAGACGCGGTCGAGCCCGCCTCTGCCCGCGCCGCGCAGGCTTCGCGCCCGTCCCAGGCCGAAATTGCAGCGGTCGCCCAAACGCAGCGTCCCGTGCGCGATATCGCCGCTCAGCCGCAACCGGTTGCCGTCGCAGTCGTCGAGACGCAATCCTATGTCCCGCTCGCAATGCGCATGCCGGACGGGCTCCCCTACGCCCAGACGCCTTATCAATTCGCCCGCGATGAATATAAGGCGACGAAAGCCGATGAGCCCCCGCATCGCCATCACGAAAACGGCAGCGCGCAGGATCAGGATCAGCAGCAGCAGGCGCAATCCGACCAGGGCGGCGACGAACAGCAGACCGGCGAGGAGGATGCTCCGCGCCAAGAGCGACGCCAGCCGAAGATGTTCGATCCCGATCCGTCCACCGCGCCGGCGACCGTCGCCGATCCGGTCTATGCCCTCTATCAGCGCATGGTCGGCT
Source organism: Hyphomicrobiales bacterium (assembly GCA_900471515.1). Classification (GTDB taxonomy): domain Bacteria; phylum Pseudomonadota; class Alphaproteobacteria; order Rhizobiales; family Rhizobiaceae; genus Rhizobium. The sequence goes on from UCFC01000027.1 coordinate 36,920, forward strand.
GGGAATAGTCCGGAACGACCTCCCGAAACGAAAGAACCCGCCGGAGCGCTCCGGCGGGTTCGTCATGTCAATCGGTCAGCGAAGGATTATTCGCCGCCGCGGTTCTTCAGAGCGGCACCCAGGATGTCGCCGAGCGAAGCGCCCGAGTCGGACGAACCGAACTGAGCAACGGCTTCCTTCTCTTCCGCGATTTCCAGAGCCTTGATGGACAGCATGATCTTGCGGTCCTTCTTGGAGAAGTTGGTGACGCGGGCGTCAACCGTCTGGCCGATCGAGAAGCGTTCCGGACGCTGTTCGTCGCGATCGCGAGCGAGGTCGGCGCGACGGATGAAGGAAGTGATGTCTTCGTGGTTGACGAGCTTCACTTCGATACCGCCGTCGTTGACAGCGATGACTTCAGCCGAAACGACGGCGTTCTTGCGCAGGTCGCCGGAAGCGGCAGCTTCGCCGACCGAGTCCTTGCCGAGCTGCTTGATGCCGAGCGAGATGCGCTCCTTCTCGACGTCCACGTCGAGAACGACTGCCTTGACGACGTCGCCCTTGTTGTACTCCTCGATGACCTGCTCGCCCGGACGGTTCCAGTCGAGGTCGGAGAGGTGCACCATGCCGTCGACATCGCCGTCGAGGCCGATGAACAGGCCGAATTCGGTCTTGTTCTTGACTTCGCCTTCAACTTCAGTGCCGGCCGGATGGCTGCGGGCGAATGCTGCCCACGGGTTTTCCAGCGTCTGCTTGAGGCCGAGCGAGATACGGCGCTTGGACGGATCGACTTCGAGAACGACGACTTCGACTTCCTGGCTCGTGGACAGGATCTTGCCGGGGTGAACGTTCTTCTTGGTCCAGGACATTTCCGAGATGTGGATCAGGCCTTCGATGCCCGGCTCCAGCTCGACGAACGCACCGTAGTCGGTGATGTTCGTAACGGTACCGGAAATCTTCTTGCCTTCCGGATACTTGGCCTGGATGCCATCCCACGGATCGGACTCGAGCTGCTTCATGCCGAGCGAGATACGATGGGTTTCCTGGTTGATGCGGATGATCTGAACCTTGACCTGCTGGCCGATGTTCAGGATTTCCGACGGATGGTTCACACGGCGCCATGCCATGTCGGTGACGTGCAGCAGGCCGTCGATGCCGCCGAGGTCAACGAACGCACCGTAATCGGTGATGTTCTTGACGACGCCGTCAACAACCTGGCCTTCTTCGAGGTTCTGAACGATTTCAGAACGCTGCTCGGCACGGGATTCTTCCAGAACCGTACGGCGCGAAACCACGATGTTGCCGCGGCGCTTGTCCATCTTGAGGATTTCGAAGGGCTGCGGGTTGTGCATCAGCGGAGTGACGTCGCGGATCGGACGGATGTCGACCTGAGAACGCGGCAGGAAGGCGATCGCGCCGTCGAGGTCGACCGTGAAGCCGCCCTTGACCTGGTTGAAGATGACGCCTTCGACGCGCTCGCCGGCTTCGAACTTGGCTTCGAGCTTGATCCAGCTTTCTTCGCGGCGAGCCTTCTCGCGCGACAGAACGGCTTCGCCCAGCGCGTTTTCGATGCGCTCGACATAAACTTCGACTTCGTCGCCGACCTTCAGCGAACCGTCCTTGGCACGTGCGCCGAATTCCTTGAGCGCGATGCGGCCTTCGACCTTCAGGCCGACGTCAACAACGGCGACATCCTTTTCGATGCCCGTGACGATGCCCTTGGTAACATAGCCTTCAGCCAGATCGTTCTTGGCAAAGGACTCTTCGAGAAGGGCCGCGAAATCCTCGCGAGAGGGAGTTGCTACTGACATAAAATCTCCTGCGTGGCCTTCGATAGCGTCAAGGCTCACGTATGCGCCGGTTGGTTCGTGTTGAACGGGCCTGAACCCAGTCCGCCTTCTCTCACGAAGGCAATCCGGCGCTTGGACGGAATTTCAGGCTTGTTTTCGCAATGCGTCCCGTGCTTGAAGCACGGAAAGCCGCTTATTTTTAGGCATTTCGGCTCAAGGCAGCGTCGATAATCGACTTAGCAGCCTGAAACGCGGCCTCTATACTCATTTCCGACGTGTCAAGCAAGTGCGCATCGACTGCCGGTTTCATCGGGCTGTCCGCCCGGTTCATGTCGCGATCGTCGCGTCGTTTGACGTCTTCGAAGATCGCTTCGAAATCCGCCGCCCCGCCCTTGCCGATGATCTCGTCGTAACGGCGTCTCGCGCGCACTTCCGGCGATGCCGTCACATAGAGTTTCACCGGTGCCGCGGGGCAGACGACGGTGCCGATATCGCGCCCGTCGAGAACCGCCCCCGGCAGTTTCTCGGAAAACCGCCGCTGCGCCTCGACCAGCGCCCGGCGAACCGCCGGCATGACGGCAATTTTCGAGGCGGCTTCGCCGATCTCGTGTCGGGACAGTATATCGCGATTGAGGCCGGCGAGTTCAACCTCGCGCGCCATCTTTTCCGCGACAGCCTCGTCGTCGAGCGGCAGGCCGGCGTCGAGGAGCGCCTTCGCCGTCGCCCGGTAGGTAAGGCCGGTATCGAGGTGATGGAAGCCGTATTGCTCCGCGATCCCGCGCGATAGCGTGCCCTTGCCCGCCGCGGCGGGGCCGTCGATGGCGATGATGAAGCTGCCGGTCATAAAGTCATTCCGTGCCGAGGCCGCCGTAACGGCGCACCAGTTCCTGCATTTCCGCCTGCTCTGCCATTTGTTCCAGGCCCCTGGCAACACCCTTGCGATCGGCAACCGGCCGGTTCTGGCTCACTTTCCATTTACCCTCTATTGCGGTGATCTCGATTTCGACACCGATGATGCCCTTGAGCTGCGCGCGGATGAAATCTTCAGGTGCGTCGCTGACCGACCAAGGTTGCTCACGCGGCCCCTCATGGTCGCCGGTAATGGCGTTGATCTGCGCAAGCAGCCAGCCGGCGTCCTCGATCACCCGTGCCGGCCCGCGCGCCTGCACGACCGCATAGTTCCAGGTCGGCACCACTTTGCCGGTCTCGGCCTTGGTCTGGTACCAGGACGGCGTGATATAGGAATCGGCCCCCTGGAAGACGGCAAGCACCGCCGCGCCTTCGGCAATGTCCTGCCACTGCCGGTTTGCCCGTGCCAGATGCAGCCGCAGCGTTCCCTTCTCCGATGCCGCCGCATCAAGATGAAAGGGCACGGAATTGGCGATCAGGCCGGAAGCCCCCGCCGTAATCAGCAGGCCAAGCGGATGCGCGCGGATGAGCTGATGCTGCACATCAAGGTCGTCCTCGCGAAAATGGGGTGGCTGGTACATGTCAGGCTCGTTCTATTTCTGCTCCAAGGCTCGCCATCAGGTCGAGGAACTGCGGAAAGCCGGTCGCAATTGCCCTTCTGTCGTCGATGCCGACAGGATGCTCCGAAGCCAGCCCCATGACAAGGAAGCTCATGGCGAGATGATGGTCGAGATATGTGCTGACCCGCTTGAGCGCGGCATTGCCGAGCCCTTTTCCATCCGGCCGGCCGGCGACGGAAAACCGGTCCCTGCCTTCTTCGCATTCGACGCCGTTGAGCCTCAGTCCTTCCGCCATCGCCGAAAGCCGGTCCCGTTCCCTGATGCGCAGGTCCTGCAGGCCGTTCATCACCGTCCGGCCCCTGGCAAAGGCGGCGGCGACGGAAAGGGCCGGATAGTCATCGATCATCGAGAGTGCCCGCTCCGCCGGGACGGTGACACCGGTCAGTTCGCAGTGGCGCACGCGCAGGTCGGCGATCTCCTCGCCGCCGGCAATCCGCCGCTTGAGGATCTCGATATCGGCGCCCATGTCCTGCAACGTCAGGATCAGACCTGTCCGCGTCGGGTTCATCAGCACATTGGAAATGGTGATGTCCGAGCCGGGTACGAGCAGGGCCGCAACGAGCGGGAAAGCCGCAAGGGAGGGATCGCCCGGCACGTCGACGGTCTGGCCGGTCAGCCGGCCGCGCCCCTGCAGCCGCACCGTCCGCGTGCCGTCCTTGTCCGTCTCGATCAAGAGTTCTGCGCCGAAGCCGATCAGCATCTTTTCCGTATGGTCACGCGTGATCGCCGGTTCGATAACCGTCGTCACACCCGGAACATTGAGACCGGCCAGCAAGATCGCCGATTTCACCTGCGCCGAGGCGACGGGCAGCGTATAGCGGATCGGCGCCGGTGTTTCCGGCCCGCGCAGCATGACCGGCAGGCGATCACCCTCCATGGCCTTCACCTGTACGCCCATCCGCCGCAGCGGGTCGAGCACGCGGCCCATCGGCTGTCGTGAGAGCGAAGCGTCGCCGGTAAAGACGGTATCGAAATCGTAGACGCCGGCAAGCCCCATGAGCAGCCGCGCGCCGGTGCCGCCATTGCCGAAATCGAGCGGCGTCTCCGGCGCAAGCAACGCGCCGTTGCCTGTCCCGCCGATGACCCATTCGTCGCCATCCCTGCGGATCACGGCGCCCAAGGCCCGCATCGCCTCGGCTGTGCGGAGCACGTCCTCGCCTTCCGCAAGCCCGCGAATGCGCGTTTGCCCCGATGCCACCCCGCCGAGGATCAGCGCGCGGTGCGAGATCGACCTGTCGCCCGCAATGCGGACGATGCCGGAAAGCCCTGGCGATTTCCGGGCGACGGCCGGCTTCTGTTCAGAACCCCGCGACATGGGCTAATCCCCTGCAAAGGCAATATATTGGCACCGCGAACGATCCGGCATCGGCGCATTTTCCCGGTCGGTCCTGCGGCAATTGCGGCTGGTTAGCACAATCTTCCGAAACGGTCATCCGCAATGCCGGCGAAAAGCCCCGGACAGCCACGCGAAGTTTGGCTTTGACATGGGAAGCCGTAGCGATTAAGGGGACCGGCTTATAAATTCCGAATAGAACGCCGGTTTGACGGCATTTGCCGAATCTCGCATTCGGCCATTCTCACGAGGCTTATAGTGGCGAAAGCGGAACTTGGAACCAAGCGCACCGATCCGGAAACCGGCAAGAAGTTCTACGACCTGAACCGGGATCCGATCGTTTCCCCTTATACCGGTAAATCCTACCCCCTGTCCTTCTTCGAAGAAACCTCGGCAACCGCCGAAGTCCAGGATGAGGACGAGGTCGCGGAAGTCGATACCGAAAACACCGAAGTCGAACTGGTTTCGCTCGAAGACGCCGATGACGGCGCTTCCGGCGACGATATCCCCGATATCGGCGACGACGATGTCGAAATCGAAGGCGATGACGACGATACCTTCCTCGAAGCTGACGAAGATGACGAAGATGACGACATGAGCGACATCATCGGCGTCACCGGTGACGAGGACGAAGTCTGATCGGACGAATACCGGCCCGGATGACAAAAATATTCCGGGCCGAATTTTTTAGGCTTGCCATCTGCGAAAACCGCAAGTATGAAGCCGCCACTCCAGAGGAAACGCCCTCCGGAGTATCCCAGGACCGGCCAGGCCGGACCACCTTGATGGGGCTATAGCTCAGCTGGGAGAGCGCTTGCATGGCATGCAAGAGGTCAGCGGTTCGATCCCGCTTAGCTCCACCAAATTTTCCAGGATACAGCGCAGCAGGCATTTCAGGTCAGTGTAGCTGACATTTTTCCGCGATAGCGCAGTTGCCGCTTTGCCAGCGGCGAAAAGCGGGTTTTTATAGCGGTCGCCGAAGTCAGCCGATTCGGCGCTTCCCGGACCCGAACCCATGACACGAGCAAGACGCCGCCGCATCATCAGAACCCGCAGGACCGCGACCGGATTGGCGCTGGTCGGCTCGATTTCCTTTCTGGCCGGCATGACGGATGCGACCGGCCTGCTTCTGACCGGCGATTTCGTATCCTTCATGACCGGCAATACGACGCGGGCAGCGCTGGCGCTGAGCAGCGGCGATCTCAGGCATGCTGCCGTGCTATTGTCGGCCATCATCGTCTTCGTGCTCGGCAATGCCGCCGGCATTGTCGCTGCGCACCGGGCCGAGCGGCGCATCTTCGTCGTCCTCAGCTGCGTCAGCCTGATGCTTGCGCTGGCCTCGATGATGACGCTGCAGGACCTGTTGATGACGCGTTTCTACATGATCGTTCTCGCAATGGGCATGGTGAATGCGGCGGTCGAGCATATTGAAGGGCTGCCGATCGGCCTGACCTATGTGACCGGCGCCCTGTCGCGCTTCGGCCGCGGCATCGGCCGCTGGATCATTGGCGACCGGCGTCTCGACTGGACGATCCAGATCGTGCCGTGGGGCGGCATGGTGCTCGGCGCCATCAGCGGAGCCGTCATGACGCATCGCATGGGCGCGCAGGCGCTATGGCTGGTCTCGATCTTCGCGATGGCGCTCGCGACCGTGGCCCTGTTCATCCCCCGTCCGCTGCAGCGACGTTTCAACCAGAAGATCGCGTCTCCCCAGCCGCAACAGGTGCGCTTCCGATAACGGCGATTATCCCGATCGTTCTCGAATCGGCTAGGAAGGCAAGACATTCTCTTGCCGGGAGTTGAACTTGTTCGTCTTGTCGAAGCTTGTCTGGATCCTTGCCCAGCCTTTTTCGCTGGCCTTCTTCGGCGCCCTGCTTGCCCTGGTCGCCGGGCTTCTGCGTTGGCGCCTGCTCAGCGCGCTCGGCGCGGCAGGGGCCGTCTCTATCCTCTTCGTTACGCTGTATACGACATCAGGCAATTATCTGCTGCAGCAACTGGAGGAACGTTTTCCGCGGCCGGCCGCCGATCCTGAAGACGTCAAATGCATGATCGTGCTCGGCGGTGCGTTCCAGAACGAGGTGAACACCGCGCGTCACGGCATCGAGTTCGCCGATGGTGCGGACCGCTTTATCGAGGCCTTGCGCCTGGCGCAGAAATACCCGCAATCCCGCATCCTTGTGTCGGGTGGCGACGGGTCGCTCTCGGGAACCTATGAAGGGGACGCGGCCGCTTCCAGGCGCTTCTTTCCGCTCTTCGGCGTCGGCAAGGAGCGCCTCGTCGAGGAGGCCCAGTCGCGCACGACCTACGAGAACGCACGCAACACGAAGGAATTCCTCGCCCAGCAGGGCCTTTCGGATTGCCTGCTGATTACCTCGGCCTTCCACATGCCGCGCTCCGTCGGCCTCTTCCGCAAGCTCGGTATCGAGATCGTGCCCTGGCCGACGGATTACCGCACGACCGGCAATGTTGCGCTCGGCCTGGATTTCACCCAGCCGAGCCTGAACGGCCAGAACCTCGGGACCGCCATTCGCGAATGGTATGGCCTCGCCGGCTACTATCTCGCCGGCCGTACCTCGGCGCTCTTTCCGGGTTGAGGCCTACTTCTTGGAGATCGTGACGAATTTGGTTCCTCGCACGCGGGTGGTGACGACGCAAGGGTCGCCGCCGGTACGATCGCAGAAGCGCGGGTTCATTTTCATGGCGAGCACCATATTGCCGAAGCGCTGGACGAAGTCGTAGCCGAAGATCTGCGCGGTCGCGATCATGAAATATCCGCCTTCGGCCACCTGCAGATAAAAATTGTAGGTGCAGCCGTCTTCGTTGCATTGCGGACCCTTCTGGCCGTCGCAGGTGAGTTCGCCCTCGTTGACGACAGCGTCCATCAGTCCGTCATTGTTGATGTCCTGACGGATGAGAAAACCGTCGCCGAAGGAGGCTTCGGTGCATTGCTGCTGAAAATGCTTCTTTTCATAGATCTCCGGGTCGGAGATCAGCGATTGCTGTGCGAAGGCCGCGACCGGCATGACCAGCAGCAATATGACGTTCAGGAGGATGGGCAGCAGCGTCTTCAAGGCTTTCCTCTTATGGATAAAGGCTCTCTGGCCTTCCATTCTCCATGCGCCGCCTTGCGCCGCCCTTGCCGCAGTGATTCAGTAAATCCCGTTCTGCCGGTCTGGAGGCTTCGATGTCATTGCTCGTCTATCTCGATTATGCCGGCATCGCCCTCTTTGCCGCGACCGGCGCTCTGGCCGCCTCGCGCAAGCAGCTCGATCTGATCGGCTTCCTGTTCTTCGCGATCGTGACGGGGACGGGCGGCGGCACCGTGCGCGATATTATTCTGGGTCGCGTACCGGTCTTCTGGGTGCTGAACCCCTTTTATATCGTCATCTGCTGTCTCGCAGGGGGCGTCGTCTTCTTCACCGCCCACCTGCTGGAATCGCGCTATCGCCTGCTGATCTGGCTCGATGCGGTCGGTCTTGCCGCCTATTGCGTGCTTGGCGCCGCCAAGGGGCTGGCCGCGACCGGCTCGCCGACGATCGCCATCGTCACCGGCGCCCTGACGGCGACCTTCGGCGGCATTCTGCGCGATCTGCTGGCCAATGAGCCTTCGGTGCTGCTGCGGCCCGAAATCTATGTGACGGCGGCATTGGTGGGGGCCGGTGTCTTTACCGGCGCCAACGCCCTCGGTGCGGAACTTTATATCGCATCGGCATGTGGCGTCGCGGCCGCCTTCGCGGTGCGCGGCGGCGCCCTGTGGTTCGGCTGGACGTTTCCGACCTACAAGCACAAGCCCGGCCGGCACCCCGATGACGTGATGTGAGAGGTCAGCTCTGCTTCTGCCGCAAGCGGATCACCACGTCGACATGGGCAATTTCCATGCCTTCGGGCGGTGGCGGCAGGTTGTCGATGGTCAGATTGCTGATCGGGATATCGAGCACCTCGTTTTCGCCTTCGACGAAAAAGTGATGGTGGTCGGAGACATTGGTGTCGAAATAGGTCTTGGCGCTCTCGACGGCGAGAACGCGGATCATGCCCGCTTCGGTGAACTGGTGCAGCGTATTGTAGACGGTGGCCAGCGAAACCGGCACGCCGGCGGCAACGGCTTCCTCGTGCAGTTCTTCGACGGTCAGATGCCTGTCGCCCTTGGCAAAAAGGAGATCGCCAAGCGCGACGCGCTGGCGGGTGGGACGCAGGCCGGCGGTGCGCAGCCTTACCTCTATGGCGATCGGGGCCTCACCCGTCATCAACACCAACTCCGGTTATTCTGGCATAAAGCAATCAGGTTTCCTCAAAGCGATATAACTTTTGCGCAAAAGCGTTTCAATAGTTCAATGGGGACAAGGAGGCTCAAAAGGCCGCAAAAACGGGCTTTTGACGCAAATAGGTCTGGTCGCGGCCTTGGCCTTCCTGTATGCGACCACCAAATATTGGCTCAGGCCCGGTCGGGACCTCAAAAAAGAAGCCGCCATGCTTGCGCTTCATTTTCTGAGGAACTTGGACTAAAGACACACATCCATCGCAAGAACGCGGGGGGAAACAGAGATTTATGACAACCAGACAGTCTAGTTACTCGTACGAAGAACTCATCGCCTGCGCACATGGTGAACTGTTCGGGCCTGGCAATGCGCAATTGCCTTTGCCGCCCATGCTGATGGTTCACCGCATCACGGATATTTCCGAAACGGGCGGCGCCTTCGACAAGGGCTATCTGCGGGCCGAATACGACGTTCGCCCGGACGACTGGTATTTCCCCTGCCATTTCGAAGGCAACCCGATCATGCCGGGTTGCCTTGGCCTGGACGGCATGTGGCAGCTGACCGGCTTTTTCCTCGGCTGGCTCGGCGAAGAAGGCCGCGGCATGGCGCTTTCGACCGGCGAAGTGAAATTCAAGGGCATGGTCCGCCCGCACACGAAGCTGATTGAATACGGGATCGACTTCAAGCGCGTCATGCGCGGCCGTCTGGTGCTCGGCACCGCCGACGGCTGGCTGAAGGCGGATGGCGAAACCATTTACCAGGCGACCGATCTTCGTGTCGGTCTCTCGAAAGACAAGACGGCCTGAAAACCGCGTTTCGAGCGGCTCACGAAAACAACAAAGGTTTGATCAGATGAGACGGGTAGTTGTCACGGGTCTAGGTGTCGTGTCTTCGATCGGAAACGACGCGGCCGAAGTTACCGAATCCTTGCGGCAGGCAAAGTCGGGCATTTCTTTCTCCAGCGATTTCGCCGAGCACGGCTTCAAGTGCCAGGTTTGGGGCAGCCCCAAGCTCGGCGCCGATAAGCTCGCCGAACTGGTTGACCGCCGCGCCATGCGTTTCCTGTCGCAGGGCGGCGCCTGGAACCATGTCGCTATGAAGCAGGCGATCGCCGATTCCGGCCTGGACGAGAAGGATTACAGCGAAAACGAACGCGTCGGCATCATCATGGGCTCCGGCGGTCCGTCCACGCGCACGCTCATCGAGGCGGCCGAGATCACCGTCAAGAACAACAGCCCGAAGCGCATCGGCCCCTTCGCCGTGCCGAAGGCCATGTCGTCCACCGCGTCGGCAACGCTTGCCACCTGGTTCAAGATCCACGGCGTCAACTATTCGATCTCGTCTGCCTGCTCCACCTCGGCGCATTGCATCGGCAATGCCGTGGAAATGATCCAGTGGGGCAAGCAGGACATGATGTTTGCCGGCGGTCACGAAGATCTCGACTGGACCATGTCGAACCTCTTCGACGCCATGGGCGCCATGTCTTCCAAATATAACGACACGCCGGAAACGGCCTCGCGCGCCTATGATGCCAGCCGCGACGGTTTCGTCATCGCCGGCGGTGCCGGCGTCCTCGTCCTCGAGGAGCTGGAGCATGCCAAGGCGCGCGGCGCCAAGATCTATGCCGAAATCATCGGCTACGGCGCGACCTCCGACGGTTACGACATGGTTGCCCCCTCGGGCGAAGGTGCGATCCGCTGCATGCGCCAGGCGCTTTCGACCGTGAAGGGTGAGGTCGACTACATCAATACGCACGGCACCTCGACGCCGGTTGGCGACAGCAAGGAAATCGGCGCCATCCGCGAAGTCTTCGGCGAAAAGATGCCGCATATCCAGTCCACCAAGTCGCTCACGGGCCACTCTCTGGGCGCTGCCGGTGTCCAGGAATCGATTTACTCCCTGCTGATGATGCAGGAAGGCTTCATCGGCGAAAGCGCCCATATTACGGAACTCGATCCGGAATTCGAAGGTGTGCCGATCGTCCGCAAGCGCATCGACAACGCCAAGATCGACATCGCTCTTTCCAACTCCTTCGGCTTCGGCGGCACCAACGCCACGCTCGTATTCCAGCGCTATAACGGATAACAACATGACGGGAATCATGCAGGGTAAGCGCGGCCTCATTATGGGCGTCGCAAACAACCACTCGATCGCCTGGGGGATTTCGAAGGCGCTCGCAGCCCAGGGCGCGGAACTTGCTTTCACCTTTCAGGGCGAGGCGCTCGGCAAGCGCGTCAAGCCGCTTGCCGCCGAACTTGGCTCCGACTTCCTGCTTCCTTGCGATGTCGAGGATATTGCTTCGGTCGATACCGTCATCGACACGATCAAGGAGCGCTGGGGCAAGCTCGATTTTATCGTCCATGCCATCGGCTTTTCCGACAAGAACGAGCTGAAGGGCCTTTACGCCGATACGACGCGCGAGAATTTCAGCCGCACCATGGTCATCTCCTGTTTCTCCTTCACGGAGATTGCCAAGCGTTGCGCGCCGCTGATGGAAGATGGCGGCGCCATGCTGACGCTGACCTATAACGGCTCCACCCGCGTCATTCCGAACTACAATGTCATGGGTGTCGCAAAGGCCGCACTGGAAGCCTCCGTGCGTTATCTGGCGGCCGACTACGGTCCGCGCGGCATCCGCGTCAACGCCATCTCCGCAGGCCCGATCCGCACGCTCGCTGGCGCCGGCATTTCCGATGCGCGCGCCATCCTGTCATGGAACCAGCGCAATGCGCCGCTGCGCAAGACCGTCACCATCGATCAGGTCGGCAGCTCGGCGCTCTACCTTCTGTCCGATCTGTCGACCGGCGTGACCGGAGAAATTCATTTCGTCGATGCCGGCTACAATATCACGTCGATGCCGACGCTGGAGACGCTGCGCAAGGCGGACGTCGAGTAGCGCGACCAAGCTTCAATGGAAAAGGCGGCCATTGGCCGCCTCAGACTGCTGA
>UCFC01000058.1 GCA_900471515.1 Hyphomicrobiales bacterium
CTCCGGGCGCAACGCTATCCATCACACCACAATCTCCGCCGTCTCGACCACCGCATGGAACAGCACGTCGGCGCCGGCGGTGGCCCATTCCTTGGAAATCTCTTCCGCTTCGTTATGCGAGAGACCACCCACACAGGGGCACATGACCATCGTCGCGGGCGCGACCTTGGCGGCCCAGCAGGCGTCGTGGCCGGCGCCGGAGATGATGTTCATGTGGCTGTAGCCGAGGCGTTCGGCGGCGGAGCGGACCGAGGTGACGAGCTTTTCGTCGAAGGTGACGGGCTCGAAATGGCCGATCGCCTCGATGGAACAGCCGACACCCAACGCGTCGCAGATCTTGGGTGCTTCGGCCTCGATCTTGGCCCGCATGCGGTCGAGCTTGGCCTTGTCAGGCGAGCGGATATCGACGGTGAAGACCACCTTGCCCGGCAGCACGTTGCGGGAGTTGGGCGAGAAGAAGACCTGGCCGACGCCGCCGACGGCGCCCGGCTGTTCGCCCATGGCGACAGCCTGGACCATTTCGAGGATGCGCGACATCGCCAGGCCGGCATTGACGCGCATATTCATCGGCGTCGAGCCGGTATGGGCTTCCTTACCGGTCAGCGTGAATTCCAGCCACCACAGGCCCTGACAGTGGGTGACGACGCCGATCTGCTTGTTTTCGGCTTCGAGGATCGGACCCTGCTCGATGTGATATTCGAAATAGGCGTGCATCTTGCGGGCGCCGACCTCTTCGTCGCCGACCCAGCCGATGCGTTTCAGTTCGTCGCCGAAGAGATTGCCCTCGGGGTCCTTGCGGTTATAGGCGAATTCCAGGCTGTGAACGCCGGCGAAAACGCCCGATGCCAGCATGGCCGGCGCAAAACGGGCGCCTTCCTCATTGGTCCAGTTGGTGACGACGATCGGGTGCTTCGTCCTGATGCCCAGGTCGTTCATGGTCCTGACGACCTCGAGGGCGCCGAGAACGCCGAGAACGCCGTCGTATTTGCCGCCGGTCGGCTGAGTGTCGAGATGCGAGCCGACATAGACGGGAAGGGCGTCCGGATCGGTGCCGCGGCGGGTCGCGAACATCGTGCCCATCCTGTCGACGCCGAGCGTCAGGCCGGCCGCCTCGCACCATGTCTTGAAGAGGTTGCGGCCCTCGGCATCCGAATCCGTCAGCGTCTGGCGGTTGTTGCCGCCGGCAACCCCCGGGCCGATCTTCGCCATGTCCATGAGACTGTCCCAGAGACGGTCCCCGTTGACGCGCATGTTTTCGCCTGGCGCTGCCACCATGATTGAAAGTCCTCACCTGTTTTGCGGCAGTCATGCAAAGTCCATGCCCGCCTTGTTCCCGTGGTCAAATCCCGCTGCCGTCTTCCGTTCGTTCAGTGCCGGAAAATCGCCAGTTGCCTTTGTTTTTTATCTGGCGGATAATTTGACCGATTGGTAAACATTACAACTTCCATCGCTGCGCTCAAGACGAAAATCACGAAAAATCGATAGAAAATACGGGCAAAAATACAGGCAATTGCCTCTAAAAGCGGCAGGAGGGCCGCTCTTCCAATCTTGAGCGAAGGAGTTGAATTTCAAGGGGAAAAGAGCGAATGGCCATACCGAGAGCGGCGAAGACACTGCGGCGGACACGCATCCAGGAAGAAAAGGAAGAGCAGATCCTGGAAGCGGCGCTGGACGTGTTTTCGGTCAGCGGCTTCCGCGGCTCCACCATCGACCAGATCGCCGACGTGGCCGGCATGTCGAAGCCGAACCTGCTCTATTATTTCCGCACCAAGGAGGCCATGCACCGGGCGCTGATCGACCGGGTGCTCTATAACTGGCTGGAGCCGCTCAGGGCCTTCGACGCGGAAGGCAATCCGGAATCGGAAATCCGCAGCTATATCCGCCGCAAGCTCGAAATGGCGCGCGATTTCCCGCGCGAGAGCCGGCTCTTCGCCAACGAGATGCTGCAGGGCGCGCCGCACGTTCTCGATATGCTGAAGGGACCGCTGAAGGAGCTGGTCGACGAAAAGGCGGCCGTCATCCGCGCCTGGGCGAATAGCGGCAAGATCGCCCATTGCGATCCCTATCACCTGATCTTCTCGATCTGGTCGACGACGCAGCACTATGCCGATTTCGACGTGCAGGTCCGCGCCGTGCTCGGCGAGGAACATTCCGGCGACGGACGGTTCGAAGATGCGGCACGCTTCCTGGAACAGCTCTTCATCAACGGGCTGCTGCCGGAGCACGCTCGCGGCTGACGCATGTCGCGCAGAAGTGTGCAGCGGTCTTGCGATAACGAGATGCGCAGGAACAGAGAGGCATGTCGCGCAAAAGTGTGAAGCGGTTTTGCGATAACGACATGCGCAAAAACAGAGAAACATGTCGCGCAAAAGTGTGGAGCGGTTTTGCGGGATTCTAAGGCTTCTGCGGAACCGCCAGACGGGCCAGGATGTCCGTGACCCCCTCGATCGTATAGGGCTTCTGCAGGACCGGCGCGTCCGAGTGGCTGTGGGCCTGGGCTATTCCCTCACCATAACCGGTGGCGAAGACGAAGGGCACGTTGTTGGCGGCCAGCCGGTCGGCAATGGCGAAACTGGTTTCGTCGCCGAGATTCACGTCGAGCAGCGCCAGATCGAAGGACTGGCCGGACAGGAAGGCCATGGCATCGGCGACACTGGGCGCGGTGGCGACTTCCGCGCCAAGGCGGCGCAGGATGTCTTCGCCATCCATGGCGATGATCAGATTGTTTTCCACCAGCAGCACGTTGAGGCCGGCGAGCGGCTCGTCGTTTCGCGCCGCGGCCGGGCGTGCGGCCGCTTCGACCGGTGCCGGGGCCGGCAGTTCGCCTGTCGCGCCGACCGTGTTGACGTATCTGGCCGGAATGGAGAAATCGGCCTCCAGCCCTTGCCTGACGTAGCGGACCTCGGCCTTGCCGCCGAGATCGTAGGGGATGGAGCGGCGGATGATCGTCGAGCCGAAACCCTGCCGCTTGGGCTGCGTGACCGGCGGGCCCTCCTTTTCGCGCCAGCGGATGTGGAGAGTGCCGTCCTCGTCCCGTTCCCAGCCGAGTTCGACAAGGCCGGACCCGGAAAGGCTGCCGTATTTGGCGCTGTTCGTCACCAGCTCGTGGAAGACGAGGGCCGTCGTCGAAAAAGCCTGGGGTTCCAGCAGCACGTCGTCGCCGGTCATGCGGATGCGCTGGGCGTTTTTGCCAAGATAGGCGGCGGCTTCGGCCAGCAGCAGCTGCCGCAGCGAAGCCGGCGCCCAATGGTCGCGGGTGATCTGGTCGTGGGCTCGGGAGAGCGACTGGACGCGGCCTTCGAGCTGGCGCACATAATCGGGCAGGCTTGCGGATGTCGATTGCGACTGCCGGATCAGTCCGCCGATGAGGCCGAGAATGTTGCGGACACGGTGGTTCAGCTCGGCGATCAGCAGCTCCTGCCGCTCGTTGGCGAGCTGGCGCGCCATGCTCGCCTCGTCCGTCAGGCGCAATACGACCTCGATCAGGGTGACGCGGATGGTTTCCGCAACCCGCCTTTCCGCTTCGGTGAAGGGCAGGGAACGGCCGCGCACGAGCTCCGACCAGGCCTCGAAACTCTTGCGCGGGGTAAGCCGCGGGCCGTTCGGGCCGTATTCCACCGGCTTGTGCGGGTCGCCGGCCCAGCGGACGGTGCGGACGATCTCCTGGCGGAACAGCACGACATAATCGCGCGGCGAACGGGAGATCGGAATGGCCAGCATGCCGGCAACGGTACCGTCGGTTTCGATATCGGGATAGGTTTCGCCGAGCCGGTCCACGGCATAGACCCGGCCCGCCGCATTGCGGTTGAGGTGGCGGACGAGGGCGGCGAAACCCTTTTCATCCGGCCCGAGGCCGGCAATCGCCAGCCGGCCGTTGATCCACACGCCGATGCCGTCGGCGGGAATGGCGTCGGCCAGCGCGTCGATCAGCCATGCCGGATCGTCGAGCAGGCTCGCATTGTCGGCAACGGAGGTCAGCAGCCGGTCGGCGATGCGGCGCGCCTTGGTCTCGTAGTCGAGCGCCAGGCGCCGTTCGCGGCTTTCGAGGCGGGAGGCGAACATCTGGCCGAAGAGTTCGGCCGTGGAGCGGCTTTCGGCCGAGGGCAGGCGGGCGGAGTAGTGATGGCAGGCAAACAGGCCCCAGAGCCTGCCGTCGACGACGATGGAGATCGAGAGCGAGGCGCCGACGCCCATATTCTTCAGATATTCGATGTGGATGGGCGAAACCGAGCGCAGCACCGACATGGAGAGATCGAGCGGGCGGCCATGCTCGTCGCGTTCGGGCAGGATCGGCACCGGCACCGCATGGATATCGGCAATGATGCGGAAGAGATTGCGCAGATAGAGCGCGCGCGCCTGCACCGGAATATCGGATGCGGGATAATGCAGGCCGAGGAAGGAGCCGATGCCGGGCCGGGCGGCCTCCGCCACGACTTCACCGGAACCGCTGTCGTCGAAGCGGTAGACCATGACACGGTCGAAACCGGTCAGGGCACGCGCCTGGCGCGCGCCTTCGCGAAAGAAGGCTTCCAGCGTTTCGGTATGGTCGAGGCGGGCCATCATGCTGCGCATGGAAAGCGACGGGCCCTCTTTGCCTTCGTCGCAAGGTTCGCCTTCGATGATGATCTGGCCATGGCTCACATGGATCGCCACGTCGAAGCGCTGGTGGCTGGAGGTGAGCGCTATACCAAAAATGCGTTCCACGACATCGGGTCCGCGCAGGGTGGCAAGCTTGTTGCGAAGGCTGTGCAGCGCATCCGGCACGAGGATCGACGAGACGGGCCGGCCGACCGCTTCGGCATGGGCAATGCCCAGGAATTGCGAAAGGTTTGCCGAAGCGCGGGTGACGATCCAGTCGGCGGAGACGGCAAGCAGGAAGCCGAAGGGCTGGACGGAGCCGAGCTGATGGATCGGCTCCCGGTCGCAATTGGTCAGATCGACAGGGCTTGCTGCCTGGTTCATCAAGCCGTTTCCAGTTCGAGCTGCGCGGCCTTGCGGAAGAGCGCGAAGGCATGGCGCGCCGCGGCAACCGCGCCTGCTATATCGTCGATGCCGCTCGCATCCAGGCTGTCCATGAACAGGCGCATGGAGCCCTTCGGACCCTGGGGGCTGAGATAGACGCTCGGCAGGTGCGCGGGCACGGTCCTTGCGAGCATGGCGCCGCCAAGCTTCGACCCTTCCAGCACGTAGACCGCGCCCCAGAGGGAGGCGTCGTCGTCAAGCTCGGGCTGCTGAAGGGGCCGGGGCGGAAGGTCGTCCAGCGCCGCTATATCGGCAAGAAGAAGGGGCGTGCGCCGGCGTTCCGGCCAGTCCGGCAGCAGCCTGGCAATGCCGGCCCGTTCCAGGGCGGATTCGATTGCGGGCACGGCGCGCGCGTGGGCGCGCAGGAAGGCTTTGTAATCGCCGGGATCGGAAAGGCTGAAATTACCGAAGAGGGCGTCCACCTCGGCATGGCAATCTGCTGTTTGTGCGCGTAGGGCACTGCGAAGTGACATGCTGGCCGTGTTCCAAGTAATATCGCATAGATGCGGCCCGGATGGGGCAGACGAAACTAACGATATACGGCAGCGCTGGCGTATTTCCAGAGAAACCGATAGAAAAACATGGATTTCGCAGAGATTGGCAATGCAATTTCTGCGGATCTGTCCAGCCGGGCCGGCATAGAGCGGCCAGACATTGACGCGGCGCGAAAGTCATGGCCGGCGACAGGTGAAATTCCCTTCCCTCCATCGCAGAGAGAAGGGAGATTGGATCAGGCGGCCGCGCTTGCCCCGCCTTCGAATGCGAAGCCTTCGTCCGCCCAGCCGGTCAGGCCGCCGATCATCAGCTTGACCGAGAGGCCGAGGCGCGAGAGGCGCAGGGCCGCCTTGTCGGCGCCGTTGCAATGCGGGCCGGCGCAATAGACCACGAACAGCGTGTCGGAAGGCCATTCGGACATGCGGTGGGCAGTCATCTTGCCATGCGGCAGGTTGAGGGCGCCGGGAATATGCGAAAGGTTGAAGAGCGCGGGCGAGCGCACGTCGAGCAGGACGAAATCGACCTTGCCGGAGGCGAAGGCTGCGTTCACATCCGAACAATCGGTCTCGAAGGCGAGCTTGCGGGCAAAATATTCGGCAGTGGCGTCGGGCGCGGCGGCGGGGATTTCGGAAACGGGGCTCGGCATGATCTGGTCCTTTGCTGGCTTGGCTTCGGTTGCGGGCGATCATTGCCGATGATAGGGATGGACGAAATTGGCCATCATGACTGATAGCGTAAAGATCGTGCCAAAATCGGAGACATATCGGACACAGGGACCGCATGTGGTGGCGCTCGCCTATGACGGGCTCTGCACGTTCGAATTCGGCATCGCCTACGAGGTCTTCGGCCTGCCGCGGCCGGAAATGGGCGAGGGCTGGTATCGCTTCTCGGTCGCCGGCATCGAGCCCGGTCCGCTGCGGGCGGCCGGCGGGCTGACGGTTGCGGTCGATAGGGGGCTGGAAGTGCTCGACGAGGCGGATCTCGTTATTGCGCCGGGATGGCGGGCGATCGACGCGCCGGTGCCGGCGCCGCTTATATCGGCGTTGAGGGCGGCGCATGAGCGGGGCGCGCGGGTCATGTCGCTCTGCTCCGGTGTCGCCGTGCTTGCGGCATCCGGCCTGCTCGCCGGCCGGCGGGCCACGACCCACTGGCGCTATGTCGCCGCGATTGCCGCGCGCTATCCCGACATCGCGCTCGATGCTGACGTGCTCTACATGGACGAGGGCAGCATCCTGACGGCCGCCGGCAGTGCGGCCGGTATCGATCTCTGCCTGCATGTGGTGCGCGGCGATTTCGGCCCCGATGCCGCCAACAGCGTGGCGCGCCGCCTCGTCGTGCCGCCGCATCGCGAGGGCGGGCAGGCGCAGTTCATCGCCGCTCCCGTGCCGGAAGAGCGCGAGGGCATCCGTCTCGGGCCGCTGATCGAATGGATGCGCGAACGGCTGTCCGAAGAGCAGCCGATCAGCCTGCTTGCCGGCAAGGCCGGCATGAGCATGCGCACTTTCCAGCGCCGTTTCGAGGCAGTCACGGGCGACAGCGTCGGCGAATGGCTGCTGAAGGAGCGGCTGCGGCACGCGCGCGATCTTCTCGAAAAGGAGCTTGCCGTCTCGCTCGACGATATCGCTGTCGCCAGCGGTTTCGGCACGCTCGCGACCATGCGCCACCATTTCCGCCGGCGGCTGGGAACGAGCCCCAGCGCCTACCGGAAGTCCTTCGGGCTTTGAGGACCAAATAGCGGTAAAAGAAAAAGCCGCCGTGGATGGGCGGCTTCTTCGTCAGGCTTTCGGAGGTTTTACTCCGCCGCCTGCCTCGCCATCGGGTTGTTCGGATGGGTCGTCCAATTGGCGTAGTTCGGATCGACGACCTTGCCGGTGCGCTTGTCGAGGGCGCCTGCCGGAAGCGCTTCCATGGTGATGCAGTTTTCGACCGGGCAGACGCTGACGCAGAGATTGCAGCCGACGCATTCCTCTTCCATCACCTCGAAATGGCGGGCGCCGTTCACGAAGTTGGTGATCGCCTGGTGCGACGTGTCCTCGCAGGCGATGTAGCAGCGGCCGCATTTGATGCAGGCGTCCTGGTCGATCTTGGCCTTGGCGATGTAGTTGAGGTTCAGATACTGCCAGTCGGTGACGTTCTGCACAGCGCGGCCGGTAATGTCGTCGAGGGTCTTGTGGCCCTTTTCGTCCATCCAGTCCGAGAGGCCCGTGATCATTTCCTGCACGATCTTGAAACCGTAGGTCATGGCGGCGGTGCAGACCTGCACGTTGCCGGCGCCGAGCACCAGGAATTCGGCCGCGTCGCGCCAGGTGGTGATGCCGCCGATGCCGGAGATCGGCAGGCCGTAGGTTTCCGGATCGCGGGCGATCTCGGCGACCATGTTGAGCGCGATCGGCTTGACGGCCGGGCCGCAATAGCCGCCGTGGCTGCCCTTGCCGCCGACCGTCGGGTTCGGGGCAAAGTTGTCGAGATCGACCGAGACGATCGAGTTGATCGTATTGATCAGCGAGACGGCGTCCGTGCCGCCGGCCTTGGCGGCACGCGCCGGGCGGCGGATGTCGGTGATGTTGGGCGTCAGCTTGGTGATGACGGGCATGCGCGTATACTGCTTGCACCAGCGCACGACCATTTCGATATATTCCGGCACCTGGCCGACGGCCGAGCCCATGCCGCGCTCGGACATGCCGTGCGGACAGCCGAAATTCAGCTCGATGCCGTCGGCGCCGGTTTCTTCCACCAGCGGCAGGATCGCCTTCCAGGCCTGTTCCTCGCAGGGAACCATGATCGAGGCGATCAGCGCCCGATCCGGCCAGTTCATCTTCACCTGCTTCATTTCGCGCAGGTTTGTCTGCAGGTCGCGGTCGGTGATGAGCTCGATATTGTTGAGGCCAAGCAGGCGACGGTCGGCGCCCCAGATCGCGCCGTAGCGCGGGCCGTTGACGTTGACGACGGGCGGGCCTTCCTCGCCCAGCGTCTTCCAGACGACGCCGCCCCAGCCGGCCCTGAAGGCGCGCTCGACATTGTAGGCCTTGTCGGTCGGCGGCGCGGAGGCGAGCCAGAAGGGGTTCGGGGACTTGATGCCGACGAAATTGTTGCGGAGATCAGCCATTGTTCATTCTCCCCTTCAGGCGACGGCGACAGCCGGAGCGGCTGCGGCAGTCAGGGTGCGGTGAATGGATTCGGCCGCATCGCGGCCGTGGGCGACGGCAGAGACGGTGAGGTCTTCGCCGCCGAAGACGCAGTCGCCGCCGGCCCATACACCTTCGATCGAGGTGCGGCCTTCGGCATCGACGGCGATCCGGCCGGATTCCATGCGCAGCGCGCCGAGGCTGGAGGCTTCGAAGGTCTGGCCGATGGCTTTGAGGATGTGGTCGGCAGTGATGACGCCGGTCTCGCCGGTGCCGGTGAGGCGGCCATCGACGAGCGCGGTATATTCGACCTCGATGCCTGCCACCTTGCCGTCATGCGAGAGGATGGATTTCGGCGCCAGCCAGTGGCGGATGATGACGCCCTTGGAGGTGGCGAGATCCTGCTCGAATTCCGAGGCGTTCATATGCTCCTTGCCGCGGCGGTAGCAGATGGTCACTTCCTCGGCGCCAAGCAGCTTTGCCTGCACGGCGGCATCGATGGCCGTCATGCCGCCGCCGAGAACGACGACGCGGCGGCCGATGGCGATCTTGCCCTTGTCGGAAGCCTGGCGCAGGGCGGCGATGAAATCGACGGCGTCGTCGACACCCGGCAGGTTTTCGTTATCGACGCGCAGCGCGTTGACGCCGGCAAGGCCGAGGCCGAGGAAGACGGCGTCGTACTGGCCCTGCAGGTCGGCAAGCGAGAAATCGCGGCCGAGCTGCTGGCCGTGCTTTACCTCGATACCGCCGATCGAGAGGACATAATCGACTTCCTTCTGGGCGAAGTCGTCGACCGTCTTGTAGGTGGCGATGCCATATTCGTTGAGGCCGCCGGATTTCGGCCTGGCATCGTAGATCACGACGTCATGGCCCTTGACGGCCAGGCGGTGGGCGGCGGCAAGGCCGGCAGGTCCGGCGCCGACGACGGCGATCTTCTTGCCGGTCGCCTCGGCGCGCCGGTAGAACTGCTTGTCGGCAGCCATCGCCGCATCCGTCGCGTAACGCTGCAGCCGGCCGATCTCGACGGGGCGCTCTTCGGCGGTGTTGCGCACGCAGGCCTGCTCGCACAATTCTTCGGTGGGACAGACGCGGGCGCACATGCCGCCAAGGATGTTCTGGTCGAAGATGGTCTTCGCCGAACCCAGCGGATTGCCGGTCGAGATCTGGCGGATGAAGAGCGGAATGTCGATGGAGGTGGGACAGGCCGTCATGCACGGCGCGTCGTAGCAGAAATAACAGCGGTCGGCTGCGACCAGCGCTTCGTGGTTGTCGAGACGCGGGTGAAGATCGGAAAAATTAGCCTCGTACTCGGCAGGCGAAAGCCGGCCGGCACGAATCCCAGTTTCCAGGCGTTCCATTGAAGTTCCCTCTTTATTGGTAACGACTAGTGAGGGAATCGTAACTCAGGTTCAAAAATTTATCAAACGGTAAAATTTTGGCAATTTTCTTGCGTTTTCAGCCTGTAAGCAGTTGATTTTGTTTGTTGTGGCGTTTCTTTGAGCAGCCCCTGCCTGCGAAGTGGAACCTGGCATCGGTAAGCCGGATCGCGGGCCGTTGCGAAAAAGCCGACAAAAGGCGAATTTTTTTACGATCGGACGGAACTAAAGTTAACGCGGGTAGTTGATGGGGTATCCGGATGATGACCGCATCGACCCAACATGCGCGCCCCCAACCCATCATTCGGACGAACTCACGGTCCCCTCCCGGTGAGTGGAGACAACCGGTGCGCCGCCCTCGCACCGGTTGTTTTCCGTTTGGGCTCCCAATTTTCCGGCAAAAGCGTGCAGCGCTGCGCCTCAGCCGCGTTTGAGGATTTCGAATTCCGTTTCCGGAACCGTCAGGTGGTATTCGATGCGGCCGGGTACGAGCGTCAGTTCGGCCTTGCCGTTGACGGAGGAGGGCACGACACGTTCCAGCACGGTGCGGCCGAAGCTGTTTTCGCTGAATTCGTGCACGTCGGCGCGGTTCGGCAGCACTTCCACCCAGGCAAGTTCGATGGCCTTGCGGCCGGCAATATCGGCTTCCCGGCAGTTCAGCGTGACCGATGTCGCGCCGCTGGCGATGGCGCCGTAGGAGGCGGAATTGACGATGAGCTCGTGCAGCGCGAGGCCGAGATGCACGGCGGCGTTCGGCGTCAGGTGGGCGTTGATGCCGAAGATCGGCATGGAGCCGGACGTTTCGGGCCAATAGGGGGCGAACTGCTTTTCGGCGAGCTCGAACAGGAAGGCGCCGCGCCAGCTGGAATCGGTCACGAGATCCTGGGAATTGGAGAGCGACTGCAGCCGCCCGCGGAACTTCACCAGGAAGGAGTCGAGAGAAATCGTGTTGCGCGCGGTCTGCGTGGCAATGCCCTGGATGATGGCAAGCAGGTTCTTGGAGCGGTGCGACAACTCGCGCAGCAGCGATTTCAGCACTTTCTCGCGGTGGCGGCTTTCGGTGACCTCGGAGATGACCGAGAGCAGGCCGTAATCGCCGTGGCCGCCGGTGCGCTGGACCTTCAGTTCGAATGTCCTGGTTTCGCCGTCGATGGCAACCTCGACCTCGGCGGCGCTCGACGCGCCCGTCTCCAGCACCCGGCGCTTCATTGCCTTCAGCTGTTTGCCGTGCGCCTCGCCGAAGAGCGAGGCGTCGTCGCCGCCGCGCACGAAGCGCTTTTCGAAATGCGGGGGAAGGTTCTCGGCGTAGACGATCGAAAGCCGGGCATCCTGATAGAGGATGGAAATGGCGGCGCTGGCGAGCGCCCGCTCCAACATGGCCGCCTTGCCTTCGGTGGTGAAAGGCGTTCCGGACAATGGTCCAGTCGTATTCACTCGGCCGCCTTTCCTCAGTCCCTTCGAATATAGGGAGGGATGTCACCCCCCGACAAACCTGCCGGTCATTCTAGAAGCAAGCGCTGCAAAAACCGTTAAAGCCGCCAATACGCTCCGGCAGAGCCGGAACGCATCGTCGCCGGAATGGTTCCGGCGCGGCCGAAATTCGCGTTTCAGGCCGCCACGCGGGTCGTTTCGTTAAAGAAAAGCGCCTGGCTGATCAGAGCCTTGACCATGTCGGGGTTGAACGGCTTGGTGACGAGGAAGGTGGGCTCCGGCCGTTCCCCGGTCAGCAGCCTTTCAGGGAAGGCGGTGATGAAGATGACGGGCACGCTCGACGTCTTCAGGATATCGTTGACGGCATCGATGCCCGAGCTGCCGTCGGCAAGCTGGATATCGGCCAGCACCATGCTCGGCTTGGTCTTGTTGTAGAGGGCGACGGCCTCCGCATGGGTGCGGGCGATGCCGGTGACGCGGTGGCCGAGGCTTTCGACCATCTGCTCGATATCCATGGCGATCAGCGGCTCGTCCTCGATAATCATGATATCGGTCGCCACCTGGCGCGAGATCTCGTTCGAGGCCTTGTCGAGCAGCTGCATGGTTTCCTCTTCGGTGATCTCGAGGATCTCGCCGATTTCGGAGACGCGGAAATTCTCCACCGAGGCCAGCAGGAAGGCCTGGCGGGCGAGCGGCGAGACCTTGGAGAGGTTCAGCGTGGCGCGCTGCTCCCAGGCATAGGGAGAGGACGGTTCCGGAATCTCGACCGCGGTGGAACCAAACAGTTGCGTGAACAGTTTGTAGAGTGCAACGCGGTCATTCGCGGTATCCGGGAAAATGGAAAGATCGGCGATGATCGCTTCCAGGACGGCGGCGACATAAGCATCGCCCGATGTCTGGGTGCCGGTAAGCGCGCGGGAATAGCGACGCAGATAAGGAAGGTGCGGCGCAATTCGAGTGGAAAGTGTCATTAAAAAACTCCCGTCTGCAGGCCGGTAATGGCTGCAATGACCTGAAAACGCCGCCTCGGTAAAAAAGTTCCGGAGGCGAGGAACTTTTTTTGCGATGCCGCATTACCCTATCCGACAAATGAAGGGCGTCACGTTTTGACCCATGCGAACGGACTGGAGCAGAGCCATCAAGGGTTCGAAAGAGCCGGCTTGATCGATCCGGTATCGGTTCCATTTACCTTTAAGGGGGAATTTGCCTTTCATCCCGAGACAACAGGCAAGAAGTGATCAGTTGATGACGACAGCAAAGACAGAAGCATCGGACGAGCGCCAGCTGGAACTCAGGGCGAGCGATTTACTGGATCCGAACAACCAGATCGGCGTCAGGCTGCGGTCGCTTTATGCCGCGGTCCAGGAGGAGGCTATTCCCGACCGCTTCCTCGACCTCCTGGAAAAGCTCGACCAGGCCGAAATGATGGCTTCCGCAAAGATGGCCGAATAGGATATCCGCATGGAAAAAGCGCAACCGAGCTTCAAGCGCGAACTCCTGGCGGCCCTGCCAAGCCTTCGCGCTTTTGCCATCTCGCTGATCGGCCGGCATGACCGGGCCGACGACCTGGTTCAGGACACGATCATGAAGGCCTGGGCCAAGCAGGACCATTTCGAGATGGGCACCAACATGAAGGCCTGGCTCTTCACCATCCTGCGCAACGAGCTTTACAGCCAGATGCGCAAGAGCGGCCGTGAAGTGCAGGACAGCGACGGCCTGTTTACCGAATCCATGGCGACGCATCCGTCCCAGTACGGCGCGCTCGACCTGCAGGATTTCAAGAAGGCGCTCGACCAGCTGCCGCCGGATCAGCGCGAAGCGATCATTCTCGTCGGCGCCTCGGGCTTCTCCTACGAGGAGGCGGCGGAAATCTGCGGCTGCGCGGTCGGCACCATCAAGAGCCGCGTGAACCGCGCGCGCCAGCGGCTGCAGGACCTGCTGCAGATCTCGGGCGAGGCGGATTTCGGCCCGGACGCCACCTCGGCGCCGCTGACCTCGAAGGCCTTTGCCTTTTGATTGACCCGTTTCCTGGGAGGAAGGATGGCCGGCTGCCCCATCGGGCGCCGGCTTTTTTATTGCCGCCGGACGGATATGGCGGCGCGCCGCATGCACGGGCGCGTCGCGTACTTCCGATGCCGAAGCGCAGGCAGAATTGGCGGGATCAATCGTCGCGCCTGGACCCCACGAGATTGGCGGCGACAAGGGCGGCAACGATGCCCGCCGTCAGCAGCGGCTGCGAACGGACGAGGCCGAGGCCGACGGTTGCCAGAGATTCGAGGGCCGCGCGGCGCTCGCGGGCGCGGCGGGCCTCCTGGTGGTTCATGATCGTCATGATGACGAAGACGACGATGGCGATCAGCAGGGCGCAGGCTGCCAGGAAGAGCGATGCGCCGATCGGCCCGTAGATGCCGGCAAGCCAGATGGCCCCGGCGGTGACGGCCAGCGCATAGGCGGTCAGGACGAACAGCAGTGCAACGGCAATGAAGATGCTGTTGCGCTTGGTGCGCTCCACGGTGCGTTGAACGCTCGTGCCCACGAGCAGGCTCAGGATCGGGAAAAGCATCGAGCCTCCTAAAGCGGTTCCGGCCATGTGCGCGGTGGTTCTGCGTCCGGAATCGGGTTGAAACGAAGAGATAGGGCGGCTCGCCTCACTGGAAAGCAAACGGCCTAGCGGCGGGCGAGCATGGCGACGAGCAGGCCGAAGGCGGCGGCGGCGCCGACGGTTGCCAGCGGGTGGCGACGCACGGTGCTTCTGACTTCGCTTGCGCCGCGCAGGTAGCTCTGCTGCAATTCGCGCAGCAGGTCCTCGCTGCGGCCGAGAATGTCCTCGTAACTTGCCGATGCCTGCGAGCGCAGCTTCTCACCCTGATGGCGGGAGGTCTTGCCGAGAACATGGGTGAGTTCGGCAAGCTCTTCGCGCAGCGCCTCGATCTGCTCCTCGATGCCGGTTTCGAGATTGTGGAGGGCGCCGTTGCGGCTGCGGCGGCTGCGGCTGGAATGGAAGAGGGAGTAGGCCATGTCTGTCTCCATTGCTGGGCGCAGAGAAGCGCCACCCGGTTTCGCGCGGGGTCAGCGCCATCAATGGCACGGAAGGGAGCGCCCGGCTTTGACCCAAATCATTGCGGACAACGCATTCGGGCGGGAAAGGTTCCTAGCCGGCGGCAAGCGCGCTGTGGGCCAGCACGAAAGGCGTGCCGTCGGACGGCACCTGATTGACGCGCAGCGGGCAGCCGAAGACGGATTGCATGCACTCGTCCGTCAGCACCTCGCGCACGGTGCCGGAAGCGGCCAGCCGGCCGGATTTCATCAGCACGATCCTGTCGGCGAAAAGGGCCGTCAGGTTGAGATCGTGCATGACCGCGATCACTCCGCCGCCGCGCTCGCAGAAATTCCGCGCCAGCCGCATGATCGTCAGCTGGTGGCTGATATCGAGGCTGGAGACCGGCTCGTCCAGCAGCAGCCAGCAGGGCTTGCCGTCGACGGTGGGCTCGGCGATCTGGCAGAGAACGCGGGCCAGCTGCACGCGCTGTTGCTCGCCGCCGGAGAGCTCCTGGTAGAAGCGCCCTTCGAAGCCCATGAGATCGACGGCGGCAAGCGCTCTGGCGGCCGTTGCGTCGGCCTGGTCGGCATGAAGGTTGAGGCCGGAGGTCAGCCCCATGCGGACGATCTCGCGTACCGTGAAGGGAAAGGAAATGCTGCTTGCCTGCGGCAGCACGCCGCGAACCGAGGCAAGCTGCCAGGGTTTGAGCGTGCGCACTTCCTCGCCGTTCAGGAGCACCGAGCCGTCATAGGCGAGTTCCCCGGAAACGGCCTTCATCGTCGTCGTCTTGCCGGAGCCGTTGGGGCCGGCAATGGCGGTCAGTTCGCCGGCCCTTGCGGCGAAGGCGACATGCTGCACGATGGTCTTGCCGGAAAGGCGCACGCTGACGCCGGAAACTTCGATCATCGGGGCAAACTCAAAGGGCAAGGCGCGAGCGCTGCCGCAGCAGGATCCACAGGAAGAAGGGGCCGCCGACGGCCGCCGTGATGATGCCGATCGGCAGTTCGGCGGGGGCGACGATGGTGCGGGCCAGCACGTCGGCAAAGATCAGCAGCGAGCCGCCGAGCAATGCCGAGGCCGGCAGCAGGAAACGGTGGTCGGGGCCGATTGCCATGCGCAGGATGTGCGGCACGACGATGCCGACGAAGCCGATGCCGCCGCTGACGGCAACGGAGGCGCCGGTTGCGGCCGCCACGGTGACGATGGCGATATTCTTCAGCCGCTGCACCGGCACGCCCATGTGGAAGGCGGCGGCCTCGCCGAGCGTGATGGCGTTCAGCCCGCGCGCCATGAAGGGCAGGGCGACGAAGGAGAGGAGAATGATCGGGCCGGCAGCCGATATCTTGATCCAGGTGGCGCCGGCAAGCGAGCCCATGCCCCAGAAGGTGAGATCGCGCAGCTGCTGGTCGTTGGCCATATAGATCAGCACGCCCGTCAGTGCGCCGGCGAGCGCGCCGAGCGCGATGCCGGCAAGCAGCATGGTGGCGACCGAGGTCCGGCCGTTGCTGGTGGCGACGCGGTAGAGCAGCAGCGTGGTGGCAAGGCCGCCGCCGAAGGCTGCGAGCGGCAGGGCATAGATGCCGAGGGCCAGGTAGAGCGGCGCTGCGACGCTGCCGCCGAGCACGATCATGACGACGGCGCCCAAGCCCGCGCCGGAGGAAACGCCGACAAGGCCGGGATCGGCGAGCGGATTGCGGAACAGGCCCTGCATGACCGCGCCGGACACGGCAAGCGATCCGCCGATCAGGAAGCCGAGAATGGCGCGCGGCAGGCGGATATCGAAAATGATGATGCGGTCGCGGGCGCTGAGCGCCGTTTGCGACCCCGCCACGTTTCTCACGACATCGAGGATGGAGGCGTCCGAGGCCCCTGTCGTGACGGAGAAGAGCAGGGCGAAGACGGAAGCCACGAGGAGGAAGGCGATTGCCAGCAGGGCGAGTTCGGTCCTATCGCCCGCCTGCCGGCTTTTGCGGAATGCCGCCGAAAGGGATCGCCTGTTGTCCGTCATGGCTTCCGGAACGGCCATCGTCAGCCCCCGTAGATCGCCGCGTTGAGTTCGCGAACGGCGCTCGCCGTGCGCGGGCCGAAGCCCAGCAGGTGCAGGCCGTCCATGCGGATGATCGCCTTCTTCTCGCCGGCGGGCGTGATCGCGATCGCCGGCTGAGCCAGCAGGTCCTCGTTCTTCGTACCCGCGCCGTCGCCGCGGTTCATCATCAGGATGACGTCGGGCCTGGCGCTGACGATCGCCTCGTCGGTGAGCGGCTTGTAGCCGGGGAATTCGCCGATCGCGTTGACGGCGCCGGCAAGCCTGATGACGCCGTCGGCGGCCGTGCCGGTGCCCGAGGCCATGATGCGGCCGTTCTGGGCGCTCAGGATGAAGAGCACCCGCTTGCGCTCGGCCTCGGGGCGCTTTGCGGCATCGGCGACGGCGGCATCGAGATCGGCGCCGACCTTTTCTTCCAGCGCTTTGGCCTTTTCCGGCACGTTCAGGAGCGTGCCGACGCGGTCGATCTTGGCGATGATGCCGTCACGCGTATAGGCGTTGGGAACGGTTTCGAAGGGCACGCTGGCATTCTTCAGAACGTTCAGCGCTTCCTGTGGGCCGGAACCCTCGACGGCGATGATCGCCGTCGGGTTCATGGCGAGAATGCCTTCCGGGGAAAGGGCGCGCATGTAGCCGACATCGGGCAGTTTCAGCGCGGCTTCCGGATACATGCTCGTCGTGTCGCGGGCGATCAGCCGGCCCTGCTCGCCGAGCGCGTAGATGATCTCGGTGACGTCGCCGCCGACCGAAACCAGCCGCGACGTATCGAGCTTCTTCTCCTCGGCATGGGCGGCGCGGACGAAAGCGTAACCCTCGCCCGCCGGTGCGGCCGGGATCAGCGGCAGGGCCATGACGGCAGCGGTCAAAGCCAGTTCCCAGAGGCGGATCCGGCGCAGGTTGTGAGGCATCTTCATCGCTCCGACCCTCACGCGGCCACGCTTGCGGCCCGCGGCAGGTTTTCCATGATCTCGCGCCATTCGGCGCGCTCGTCGGAGCCTTCCTTCCGCTTGCCGAAGAACTGGATAATCATGTCGCCGTTGGCGTCATAGGCTTCGAGCGAGGTGACGTGGCCGTCCCTGGTCGGCTTGCGCACGGCCCAGGTCTCGGCAATGTGGTCCTGGCGCAGGTGCAGGTGGAAGGTCTCGTCGAGGATATTGATCCACGGACCCATCGGCTGGACGTTGAAGATCGGGCCGGAATGGATCTGGACGATGCCGTTATTGGCAACGAAGCACATGATCGGCAGGCCCGACTTGACGGAGGCGTGCATCATTTCGGCCGTCGCCCTGTTGTCGAGCTTCCAGGCATAGTCGTCCCCGACGGTGCGCACGGCGGCCTGCCGGCCGATCTTCAGGCGCTTCAGCATGCCGAAGAACTCGTGCGTGTCGGTCATCTTGCTCCAGTTGTCGCGCAGTTCCTCCTTGCTGACGTTGCCGTCCTCGTCGGAGGCGAAGGAGGCTTCGGCCTCCGCGAATTCCTGGCTCTGGTCTTCCAGCGTCAGCTCGGCGACGATGCGGCGGTAGGCTTCGACATTGGATGCCGGGCGCAGGTGGATCTTGTGGATGGCGCTGCCGGTCCTGTCGAAATACTGGAGGCTGAGGCGCTCGGTGTCGCCGTCCTTCTTGGTGACGGCAAAGGCATGCGCCCAGCGGCTCGGGAAGATGCGCAGGTCGATGTTTTCGCCGAGCACGATCGCGTTGTGTTCGCCGACCTTGATGTTTTCGTAGACGCCGATCTTCTCGTGAACGGCGCTTTCGTTGCGCGACAGCGCCAGGACCTCGCCGAGATCGGCGACGCGCTCCAGGAGCCGGGCGGCGCTGGCATCGATGCGCGTTGCACTGATGCCGACTTCGGCGGCGACGAGGGCGGCTTCGGAAATCTTGAGCTGCGCGGCAATGTCGCGCTCGCGCATCTTCGGATTTTCGGCGTGGAACGCGCGGATGTCTGCTGGTGCCGGTCTGGTCTGCTCGGTCATGTCCTACCCTGCTGTCAAGCTTACTTGTTGAGAATGAGTTTGCCCTGACGGGTGATCTTCAGGCGGTAGATCAGGCCGTCGTGCCGAATCATGATCTCGTTGGTGCCGGCAAAAAGGTCGCCGCTTTCGAGAACGCGGATATCGGCCGCCGCAGCTTCGTTGCGCGGCGGTGCGAGCTTAAATGTATCTGGCTTTTCAACCATCATTTCGGTTGGCTTATTCCGTGATTGCGGGGGTCAAGACCCCGGTTCCGGTGACATTTATCTTGACTTTCATACTCATAGTTTTTTAAAGACGCAATAATTGAAGACAATCGCAGTCAAGTTTTTGATCGGGCTGCTGCGAACCCGCCGGCAGCAGCCAATTTGCCATATGGAGAGACGATAATGATGGGTCGGTTTGCTGCTTTTGCGGCCAGCGTGCTGTTTTCGGTGTCGGGCGTGGCCGGGGCCTATGCGCAGGATGCGGCAGCGGCCGCCAGTGCCCCCGCCGGGGGGCTCGATGTCGAGCTTAACGCGCTGGCGCCCTCGCAGAAGGGCTGCATGATGACCTTCGTTGCCGAAAACAACCTGGCGGCGCCGATCAACAAGATCTCCTTCGAGCTCGCCTTCTTCAACGACAAGAACGCCGTCGACCGCATCACCGTGCTCGACTTCCGCGACCTGCCGCAGGGCAAGAAGCGCGTGCGCCAGTTCGATATGCCGAACGTCAAGTGCGAGACGGTCACGCGCATCATCATCAACGATACGCCGGTCTGCGACGGGCCGGCGACCGGCGAATGCATGAAGGGTCTCGTGACCCGCTCGCAGATCTCCGTTCCTTTCGAGGGTTAAGGCGGGTCGAAGGCTAAACCCAGGCCGGGCCGAAGCCCGGCGCGCATGTTGCAGTCTGTCCGAGGCGTAAAATGGCAATTTCAGCGAAATCCAGATCGAGACACGTGCTCATCGAGGAGGCGAGCGCTGACGGCAGCCTGAACGACAACACGCCCGGCATGCATCCCGGCCACGAACTGTCCGACCTGCGCAACGCGCAGCGCCAGCCGGCCGGCGAGCAGGTCATCCACTATGCGCGTTTTGCGCAGATCTCGTCCTTCCCCGATCATCCGCAAGCGGCGCCGGCCGTTGCTTCCGCGCCGCCGCCGATGGATGCGGCGGTGGAAAAGCAGGAGGACGAGAAGGCGCCGGTGCGGCGGCGGCTGACGCTGACCTGCATCTGCTCGCTGATCTTCCATGCGGCGTTGGCGACTGCGCTGATCGTCGCTTTTCCCAAGGCGCCCGAGGAGGCGATCGAGGAAGCCGGCGAGGCTGTCAGCGTCGTCATGTACGGCAATTCCGACGTCGACCAGACGGCCGCCGGCGAGACGGAAACGACCGTCCAGGAAGAAATCATCCCGGAGGCGGTCGAACCCGATACGATCCAGCCTACGGAAACGCAGACGGCGGAGGTCCAGCCTGAAACCGTTCAGCCGACGGAGCTTGCGCCGGCCGAGACACAGGATCCCGTTCAGCCGGCGCCGGCGCAGGAAGTGACGCGCGTCTCGCCCGAGACGGCTGCGGCCGTCGAGCCGGAAATCCTGGTCTCCGAAGTGCCGGCAGAGGAATCGGTCGTGCAGCCGATGTCGACGGTCGTTCCCGAACAGCCGACGCCTGTCGATACGGTCAGTTCCGAAGTGCAGCCGGCAGAGGTTCAGCCTGTCGAGACGGCGACGGTTCCGGAGGAAGTCAAGCCGGTCGAAACGGCGGAAATCCAGCCCGAGCCGGAGCAGCCGCAGGAGGTCGTGACCCCGGCGCCGAAACCGAAGCCGACAGTGCAGGAAAAGCCGAAGCCGGTCGAGAAAAAGCGGCCGCCGAAGAAGACGGCGGGTTCGCGCGGCGAAGGCCAGCAGGATTCCCAGCGCGGCGTGGCCGAAGGCACCTCGCAGGCGCAATCGGACAGCAATTCGCGGGCCGCCGGCAACAATAGCGGCATCGGGACCGCCGCGACGGCAAATTATACCGGCAAGGTTCGAAGCCGTATCCGTCGCGCCATCAGGCAGCCTCGCGGCGTTCAGGGCAGCGTCGTCGTCACTTTCTCGGTGAGCGGCAGCGGCAGCCTGACGTCGGCGCGCGTATCGCGGGGATCGGGCGTTCCGGAAATCGACCAGCTCGCCCTTGATGCGGTGCGCCGCGCGGCACCTTTCAGCCCGCCGCCGGGCGGCCAGTCGATGACCATGTCGGTGCCGATCGAGATCACGCCGCGATAATATGATTAAAACTTCAACTTTATACTTTACTCTAAAAATCAAGTTTAATAAGGTCCGTTCGCACACGCAGGAATCGTGTGACGATCAACGAGCGAACGGGTGGTAAATGGCTCGCAAGGCGAAGAAGGGGGCGAACCGGGAGATCCGCGTTCAGGCCGGTCAGGAGAGCAGACAGGCCTCCTCGGGGCGCTCCAAGCTGGATGGCCGCAGTTTCCTCTATGTCGGCGGCCGCGATTGCCAGGTGGCGCATCTGCGCGAGATTGCCAGCAGCTTCGGGGCGGAACTCATCCATCACGACGGCGGCCTTCGCGAAGCCGTTTCGCGCATCGATACGCTGCTTCCTTCGGTGGACTGCGTCTTCTGCCCCATCGACTGTATCAGCCACGATGCCTGCCTGCGGGTGAAGACCGGCTGCAAGAAGTTCAGCAAGGCTTTCATTCCGCTGCGCAACGGCAGCAAGTCCAGCCTGGAGCGTGCGCTGCAGACGATGAACGAACGAGACAATTCCCGATGAACGACGAACGCCCCGACGGGTTTACGATGATCGGCCTGCACAAGCTTGCCGCACATGGCGGCGACGGCCTGGTGCCGGAGCTTTACACGGTTTTCCTGGAAAATGCGGCGCGCCAGCGCAGCTATCCCAATGTCGTGCTGTTTCCCGCCTGGGAAGCGCGCATGCCCGGCGAGGCGGCCGCAAGGCCTGTCGGCGCGGATGCGGCCGCCGGCAATAATGTCGTCGCCTTTCCGCGCTATGCGCAGCGGGCGAGCAGGAAGAAGGCGTGAGGAATTTTCGATGTATATCGCGATGAACCGCTTCAAGGTGGCCGCCGGCGCCGAAGGCGATTTCGAAAATGTCTGGCGCAACCGCGATTCCGGCCTGTCGCAGGTTCCGGGCTTCGTCGAATTCCGCCTGCTGCGCGGCAAGGCCAATGCGGAGGAGGGCTACACGCTGTTTTCCTCGCATACGCTCTGGGCGAGCGAAGAGGATTTCCAGAACTGGACGAAGTCGGAGAATTTCCGCGCCGCCCATCGCAATGCCGGGGACAACAAGGCCATGTACAAGGGGCCGCCGGTATTTGAAGGTTTCAACGTGGTCGAGGGCGTGTAAGCGGCCTGCGTTTTGGCGCCGTAGTCTGCCGCTTGCTCATCCCCTTCTCCCCGATGGGCAAAGGGGGTGGGTTAGGCCCGCACCCGCCAGAAGGCGCTCGCAGAGACCGCCAACCAGCCCAGCATCATCGCCCAGCCGCCGGTCGGCGCGGCATAGGGGAAGAGGCCGGCGCCGGTGAAGCGCAGGGTGACGAGGTCGCCGGCAAAGAGCAGGGTTCCCACGATCATCAGCAAGCCGGCGAGCCAGGCGGTTCTAACCCTGGCAGCGCCGATCGCCAGGGCCAGAAGGGCCGGGGCGTGGGCGAGGCACATGGCGGAGGCGGAAGCTGCGAGATGGGCTTCGCCGCCGCCGTGGGCGGCAAGGGCGGCAAGGGCCACCCCGGCAAGGCCGAACAGGCCGGCGAAGAGATAGAGCACCGGCTCCAGGCGCGCGTTCAGGCTCATGGCTATTCCTTGTTCTGCATGTGATGGGCGAGGCGCTCGACGGGCGCCCAGATGAGATCGCGCAGGGCCTTGCTGGCGATGGTCTCGTCGATCGCACGGCGGAAGCAGAGCAGCCATTCGTCGCGTTCGAGCGGGCCGATCTCGGCCACGAAATGGCGGCTGCGCAGGCGGGGATGGCCGCGCTTGTCGGTATAGAGCGGCGGGCCGCCGAGATAGCCGGTCATATATTCGTAGAATTTCTCCTCGCTGCCCTGGAGATCCGGCGGATGCACGGCGCGCACATGCCTTGCTTCCGGCAGCGTATCCATCAGCTCGTAGAAACGATGCGTCAGCGCCCGGACGGCCGGATCGCCGCCGATCGCCTCATAGAGTGTGGTGACATTTTCCGTCACGAAACCATCCCTTCATTACCCGTCCCGGCGCAGCGCTGACCCCTGCGCCGCCCCCAGGCTCCGTCTCTCGCATCGCATTGTCCGAAAACCGTTTCAGGCGGTCCGGCCCGGTGTTCTAGATGCACCCGATCAAAAAGGATCGCAACTGTCATCAAAACAGCGCGGCATTTCGCGCATAATCCCTTGCGGGGCAGGGGCTCCGGCAGAATTCCCTTGACAAAACCGTCTGGACGGTATCTTTGTAAAACCATGTCAAACGCTCACCATCGCAAGAAACAACCCGTGCTCGTTCGCCAGCAGCTGCTGGAGGTCGCCGCGCGCCTTGCCGGGGAGCAGGGCATGGGCGCCGTCACGCTCGATGCGGTTTCGGCCGCGTCGGGCGTCAGCAAGGGCGGGCTGCTGCATCACTTCCCCACGAAGAATGCGCTGCTGGACGCCCTGTTCGAAAGCCTGCTCGAGAGGTTCGACGCCGACATGGACGAGCTGATGCGCGGCGATCCGCTGCCGCAGGGCCGTTTCTCGCGCGCCTATCTGCAGGCGGTGTCCGGGCTGAAGGATCGTCCCGACGATTCCCGAAGCTGGACGCAGGTGACGATCGCGCTCTTGGCCGAACCCCGGCTGCGCCACCGGTGGCGCGAATGGGTGGCGGCAAGGGCCGAGGAATATATCGGCACCGATTCGGCGCTCGACACGCTGATCGTGCGGTTTGCCGCCGACGGCCTGTGGTTTGCGGATACGCTGGAAAGCCACGATATCGACGACGGACTGAGGCGAGAGCTGATTGCCCGCCTCATCGAGCTGACCCACAAGTAGAGCCGGGGCCTCCCTCCATTCTCAGGATGACGGGGGACGCTCCACCCCTTCGTTTCCAGGCAGGTCCGGACGCAGAGCGCCTCCCACGTTCGCCGGCATTGCTGGAGCTTGATATTGCACAATTCCGCGCACAGGGCGGAACGTGTTTGAAAAGGAATACCGCCATGAACCCGGCTGCCGTCTACGGGCTGCTCGTCGCAGCCATCGTGCTCGAAGTGATCGGCACGACCGCCCTTCAGCTGTCCCAGCAGTTTACCCGGCTCGGGCCGACAGCACTCGTCGTCGCCTGCTACGGGGCGGCCTTCTACTGCCTGTCGCTGACGCTGAAACACATTCCCGTCGGCATTGCCTATGCGATTTGGAGCGCTTTGGGGATCGTGCTGATTTCCTCCGTCGGCCTCGTCTTTTTCAAGCAGCGGCTGGATACGCCCGCCATTATCGGGCTCGGGCTGATCATTGCGGGCGTGGTCGTCGTCAACCTCTTCTCCAAGACCGTTTCCCATTGATGTGAAAGGGGATTTTTGCCGGCAGTGCGGCGGCTGAAAATCCCCTTTGTCAAAATCGCGGCAAAGGTCTATGTCTTCTTCCGACGCGGAGGAGGAACGGTTTTGGCTGGCCATCTTTCCAAAGCGCTTTGAATCCCGCCTTTTCGCCTGCCGAACATATCCAGAAGTTCTAGAGGAGCATCGCCATGGCCATTCGCACCGTCGTCTGGGG
>UCFC01000028.1:2500-101558 GCA_900471515.1 Hyphomicrobiales bacterium
CCCCGTCTGACAGGCGATCTGGTTGACGTTGCCTGACCGCGCGTCATCGGATTTATCTCGAGAAGCTGGTCTTAAGGTATGGCCCGGATGTCGCTCGGCGTGACATCTTTATGAGGGACCATACCGAACACGTCGATGGCATCATGAATGGTCGGTTGTAAAAGGTAACCGTGCCTCTGGTTCGGCAAACTCAGGTTTGTCCGGATAGTCGATTTGGAACCCCTTCGAGCGCAAGCGAGGAGGATAGGCATTCCAAATCCAGTAAATGATGAGCATTGGCAATGAGAACGATTAAGTGTCGTAAGGGCATTTGGTGGATGCCTTGGCATGCACAGGCGATGAAGGACGTGTTACGCTGCGATAAGCCGTGGGGAGCTGCGAATGAGCTTTGATCCATGGATCTCCGAATGGGGCAACCCACCTTAAATGCTTGGAAAATCCAAACTGACTGCAAGGTCGGCTTGGGTTTCCAAGCATTGAGATAAGGTATCTTACCTTCGAATAGATAGGGGTAAGAAGCGAACGCAGGGAACTGAAACATCTAAGTACCTGCAGGAAAGGACATCAACCGAGACTCCGCAAGTAGTGGCGAGCGAACGCGGACCAGGCCAGTGGCATTGGTGGTTAAAGCGGAACACTCTGGAAAGTGTGGCCGTAGCGGGTGACAGCCCCGTACGCGTAGATACCATTAATGTCCTAGAGTAGGGCGGGACACGAGAAATCCTGTCTGAACATGGGGAGACCACTCTCCAAGCCTAAGTACTCGTGCATGACCGATAGCGAACAAGTACCGTGAGGGAAAGGTGAAAAGCACCCCGACAAGGGGAGTGAAAGAGTACCTGAAACCGGATGCCTACAAACAGTCGGAGGGGGCAACCCTGACGGCGTACCTTTTGTATAATGGGTCAACGACTTAGTGTAACGAGCAAGCTTAAGCCGGTAGGTGTAGGCGAAGCGAAAGCGAGTCTGAACAGGGCGATATAGTTCGTTGCATTAGACCCGAAACCGAGTGATCTAGCCATGAGCAGGTTGAAGGTTGGGTAACACCAACTGGAGGACCGAACCCGCATCTGTTGCAATAGATTGGGATGACTTGTGGCTAGGGGTGAAAGGCCAATCAAACTCGGAAATAGCTGGTTCTCCGCGAAATCTATTTAGGTAGAGCGTCTGGCGAATACTCCCGGGGGTAGAGCACTGGATGGGCTATGGGGACTCACCGTCTTACTGATCCTAACCAAACTCCGAATACCGGGAAGTACTACCAGGCAGACACACGGCGGGTGCTAACGTCCGTCGTGAAAAGGGCAACAACCCTAACCTCCAGCTAAGGTCCCCAAGTCATGGCTAAGTGGGAAAGGATGTGAGGATCCCAAAACAACCAGGATGTTGGCTTAGAAGCAGCCATCATTTAAAGAAAGCGTAACAGCTCACTGGTCTAAATAAGGGTCTTTGCGCCGAAAATGTAACGGGGCTAAAGCCATGCACCGAAGCTGAGGATTCCTCGCAAGAGGAGTGGTAGCGGAGCGTTCCGTAAGCTGATGAAGGGATACCCGTGAGGGGTCCTGGAGGTATCGGAAGTGCGAATGTTGACATGAGTAACGATAAAGAGGGTGAGAGACCCTCTCGCCGAAAGACCAAGGGTTCCTGCTTAAAGTTAATCTGAGCAGGGTTAGCCGGCCCCTAAGACGAGGCGGACACGCGTAGTCGATGGGAACCACGTTAATATTCGTGGGCCTGGTGGAAGTGACGGATCGCACAAGTTGTTCTGGTTTATTGGATTATCAGGGCAGCGGAGCGGTTCCAGGAAATAGCTCCACCGTATAGACCGTACCCGAAACCGACACTGGTGGTCAGGTAGAGTATACCAAGGCGCTTGAGAGAACTGCGTTGAAGGAACTCGGCAAATTGCACGCGTAACTTCGGAAGAAGCGTGACCCCATTTTACGCAAGTAAGATGGGGTGGCACAGACCAGGGGGTAGCGACTGTTTATCAAAAACACAGGGCTCTGCGAAGTCGCAAGACGACGTATAGGGTCTGACGCCTGCCCGGTGCTGGAAGGTTAAGAGGAGAGGTGCAAGCTTTGAATCGAAGCCCCAGTAAACGGCGGCCGTAACTATAACGGTCCTAAGGTAGCGAAATTCCTTGTCGGGTAAGTTCCGACCTGCACGAATGGCGTAACGACTTCCCCGCTGTCTCCAACGCAGACTCAGTGAAATTGAATTCCCCGTGAAGATGCGGGGTTCCTGCGGTCAGACGGAAAGACCCCGTGCACCTTTACTATAGCTTTACACTGGCATTCGTGTCGGCATGTGTAGGATAGGTGGTAGGCTTTGAAGCAGGGACGCCAGTTTCTGTGGAGCCATCCTTGAAATACCACCCTTATCGTCATGGATGTCTAACCGCGGCCCGTCATCCGGGTCCGGGACAGTGTATGGTGGGTAGTTTGACTGGGGCGGTCGCCTCCGAAAGAGTAACGGAGGCGCGCGATGGTGGGCTCAGAGCGGTCGGAAATCGCTCGTCGAGTGCAATGGCATAAGCCCGCCTGACTGCGAGACTGACAAGTCGAGCAGAGACGAAAGTCGGTCATAGTGATCCGGTGGTCCCGCGTGGAAGGGCCATCGCTCAACGGATAAAAGGTACGCCGGGGATAACAGGCTGATGACCCCCAAGAGTCCATATCGACGGGGTTGTTTGGCACCTCGATGTCGGCTCATCGCATCCTGGGGCTGGAGCAGGTCCCAAGGGTTTGGCTGTTCGCCAATTAAAGCGGTACGTGAGCTGGGTTCAGAACGTCGTGAGACAGTTCGGTCCCTATCTGCCGTGGGTGTAGGAATATTGACAGGATCTGTCCCTAGTACGAGAGGACCGGGATGGACATATCTCTGGTGGACCTGTTGTCCTGCCAAGGGCATAGCAGGGTAGCTATATATGGACGGGATAACCGCTGAAGGCATCTAAGCGGGAAACCCACCTGGAAACGAGTGTTCCCTATCAGAGCCGTGGAAGACGACCACGTTGATAGGCCGGGTGTGGAAGTGCGGCAACGCATGAAGCTTACCGGTACTAATAGCTCGATTGGCTTGATCGTTCTCATTGACTATGCTCATCGAATGAAATTCGATGAGCCAGACCTTCTGTCCTGACGCTGTCGCGGCTCTGCCGCTTCGCTCCGGACGGGCCGCGCCACCAGGCGCGACGGCCGCTTGGCCTTGCAGAGCTCTGCTCCGACGCCCTCATGAAGGTAAAGACGTGTTCAAAAAAGATGTGAAAACATCACCAGCTTCTCACACAAGTTGCGCTTCGCTGACCTGGTGGTTATGGCGGGGTGGCTGCACCCGTTCCCTTTCCGAACACGGCCGTGAAACGCCCCAGCGCCTATGGTACTTCGTCTTAAGACGCGGGAGAGTCGGTCGCTGCCAGGTCTGCTAAACGCAACTCAACGCATGGGCCCGAAGCTGAACGAGCTTCGGAACACTACATGCGGAAATAAAGATAAAATC
This sequence comes from Hyphomicrobiales bacterium, assembly GCA_900471515.1. Taxonomy (GTDB): domain Bacteria; phylum Pseudomonadota; class Alphaproteobacteria; order Rhizobiales; family Rhizobiaceae; genus Rhizobium. Next base: position 6,002 of record UCFC01000028.1, read on the forward strand.
TTCTCTTCACAAACTCTACGGCCCAAAGCCGATCAAAGGGCCGCTCGCAAAGCGGCCTTTTGTGTTTGGTGCCCCATATACAGACTGAAAAATTGATGCACCGCATAATGGTGCGTCCCTTACAGGAGACAACTCGGCTTCGCCAAGTTGCTCCGGCAGTGAGAGTAAACCGCAACGCGGTTTACTCTGTCGCGACAGATCCCCTTGGGATTTGCGCAATCGGTATTTTGCCAGTCGGCAAAAACCTGGTAACGCGGGGTGGAGCAGCCCGGTAGCTCGTCAGGCTCATAACCTGAAGGCCGCAGGTTCAAATCCTGCCCCCGCAACCAACGATCCCTGCGATCCACAAAAGCCCCCAACGCGGGGCCTTTTGGCCTTCCCGGAACCGGAACCGGAACCCACAGCCCGCGCCACAAACCAGTTCTGCCAGATCAGCGACGCGCCTTCAGTTCACGGGTTCCTCTTGGCCGCGAACCACACACCCGTTCCCACGCAATCACCAGGCCGTCAGCGACCGCCGGCCGTCACAATCGCAAAGCTCGCAAAGTGAAGCAGTGCCATGCTCCCCAGTACAAGGATCGCAAGGCCATAGCCTCCCGTCACGTCGTGCAGGTAGCCGGCCAGGACAGGGCCTGCCGCCATGCCGGCGCCGGAGGCAAATCGGCAGAGGCCGAGCAGACCGGCGAGCGAGGACAGGCTCACGATCAATCGCGCGCCATTGGCAAGAAGCACCTGTTGCCCGCCGAAGCCGATCCCGAGCATCAGCGGGTAGATCAGGAGCATGGTGTTGCTGTCGGCCGCGACGACGAGGATGAGAGTGGCGAAAGTGACAGCGGCGGCTATGGCTGCCAACAGCATCACCCGGTTCGGACCCCAGAGGTCGCAGAACCAGCCGGAGAGCAGGCGCCAGAGGAAGACGACGAGGCCGGCGACGGCGGCCAGCCACACGGCGGATTCCTCGCCGATATCCCGTTCGTCGAAAAGGGCAATCTGCTGTGTCAGCAGGCCATGGTAGACGGCCGAGCCGCAGAAATAGCTGATGATCAGAGCAGCGAGAATATAGAGGGGCAGGGCCGGCAAACCCGAACGGCCGGCCTGCGGCTTCGGGGCGGCCTTTACGCGGTCGAGGACGAATAGGTGCAGCGGCACGCTGACAAGGACGATGACGACACCGAGAGCAAGATAGGCGCCGCGCCAGCCGAAGGCCTGGATGATCCAGTGGATGACGGGTATGCCAAGGAAGGCGGCGAGGCCCGAGCCGGCATCGGCGAAAGACATTGCGGTTGCGGGGCGTTGCCTGAAACGGCCGGCCAATACGGCGAAGATGGCGTAGGAGCTGGTGCAATGCGTGCCGAGCCCGGCAAGCACGCCGAAGATCAGCCAGAACTGCGCAAGGCTGCCGACGGTCGCAGTCAGCGCGTAGGCGATACCGAGAAGAAGGGCCGCACCCGCCAGGAGGATGCGGCTGTCGTGCCGGCCGAGCAGGCGGCCGAAGAAGGGAGCGGTAACGGCGTTGACCAGGGCGAAGACGCCGTAAGCTCCCGAGATTGCGCCTCGCGACCAGTGGAATTCGGCCTCCAGTGCCACGAGAAAAAGGCCGAAGGAATTCCAGACCAATCCCGAAACGATCATGAGCAGGAATGCGGCGGCGAGGCGTATTCGCTTCGCCAGCCGCACCTGCGTCCTGCGCGCGGAGACCTCCATCCGGCGCGTTGTCCAGGTCGCATCCATCCGTTCAGTTGACCCGGTAGCGGGAGACCATGTCCCAGTTCAGTTTAACGCCGAAACCGGGGCCTTGAGGAACCTGGATGATGCCGTTCTTCGGGTTTGGCCGGTTGGCAATGAGGCCGGCCCAGATCGGATCGCGCGCCGGTTCGAAGCATTCGACGCAGACGCCGTTCGGGATCGCGGCGATCATGTGCATGGCGATCTGCGATTCCTCGTGGTGGCCGACCCGAAGGTCGTAAAGCGCACACATGGCTGCGGCGCGGCGCCATTCGGTGATGCCGCCGGCCTCGGAGGCGTCGAAATTGACGATATCGACAGCATCGGCGGCGATCAGCCGGCGGACGCCGGCCGCGCTCACTTCGCTCTGGCCGGCATCGACCGGTATGGAGGTGGCGCGGCGAACCTGCGCCATCATGCGGGCATCGTCATACCAGTGGCAGGGCTCCTCGAACCAGGCGATGTTGTATTTCTCGATAAGGCGGGCGAACTTGACGGCCTCGTCGACCGGCCAGCCTCTGTTGGCATCGACGGCAATCCAGAAATCGTCGCCTGCACCTTTTCGCGCGGCTTCAACACGCTTTGCGTCTTCCTCGGCGGAGAGGCCGCCGACCTTGACCTTGCAGCCGGCTAGGCCGGCCTCGCGCAGGCGCTCCATCTCCTTGCCGAGATCGGAAAGCGTCTTGCCTTCCTCGTAATAGCCGCCGATGCAGATGATCGGGATTTCCTGGCGATAGCCGCCAAGCAGCCGGCAGACATTGACGCCGGTCGCCTTGCCGATCAGATCCCAGATGGCGCTGTCCATACAGGCGATCGCTTCCATAACCAGTTTGCGGTCGCGGTTCCACTCGGCAGCCTTGAACATCTTCTTCCACAGCCGTTCGACGGCGAAGATCTCCTCGCCGATCAGCACGGGCACGAGTTCCTTCTCGATGATTTCGACGACGTCGCGCATATGGTCGCGATTGTCGCCGTTGTAGATCTCGCTGATGAGGCCGCTATCGGTCTCCATGCGGGTGATGATGGTGCAACGTTTGGTGACGTTGTATTTGCTGCCGCCGAAATTGCGGGCGAGCGGGATCTCGACGGCGATGACCGTCACGTTCTTGATCTTCATAATGTCCTCCGGGTGTCTGAAGAGGTTATTCGCCCTTGGTGCCGCCTTCCGAGAGGCCGACCACCAGTTTGCGCTGGACGAGAAGGTAGAAAAGGATGACCGGTATGGTGACGAGCACAGCGCCCGCGAGCAGCATGCCCCAGGAATAGATGTTGTCCTGACCGATCCAGGTGGCGAGCCCCAACGGCAGGGTCTTGTTCGTTTCCGAGGAAACGAAGACCAGCGCGAAGAGAAACTCGTTCCAGGCGTGGTTGAAGCTGAAGACGCCGACCGAGACGATGCCCGGCAGGGCAAGCGGCACTGTCACGCGCATCATGGCGCCAAGCCGCGTGCAGCCGTCGATCATGGCGCTTTCTTCCAGGCTCACGGGAATAGCGTTGAAGTAGGAGCGCATGAACCACAGAGCGAGCGGCAGGGTGAAGGCCGTGTTGGCGATGATCAGCGAGATCAGTGTATCGGCCATGCCAAGCTTGACCACATAGATGTAAAGCGGCAGCACGATCAGTACTTCCGGCAGCATGTAGCAGACGAGCGTCGCGTTCGAAAAAGCCGCAATGCCGAAGAAGCGGAAACGGCTGAGGCTATAGGCGCCCAATCCGCCGACGATGAGCGACAGGAAGGTTGAGCCGAAGGCGACGATGAGGCTGTTGGCGAAATAGTTCAGGAAATTCGTCTGGATGAAGAGGTCCCGATAATTCTGCAGCGTCCATTGGTTCGGCAGGAAGGTCGGCGGGGTCGCGTAGAGTTCGCTGCCCGGCTTGAAGGAGCAGATCAGCATCCAGAAAAGCGGGAAGCCGACGACGCTGACGGCGGCAAAGACCAGCAGGTAGAGCATGATCTTCGACGCCAGATAGTGGACGTCGGCGATCTCGCGGTTGCGCGGCAGGGACGAAGGGACAGTCGGCGCGATGGCGGTCATTGGCGTGCCTCCGCTCTCTTGATGAAGACGAAATAGACGGCAAGCAGGACGCAGAGGATGGCGAGCGTGACGATCGCGATTGCTGCTGCGCGGCCGAATTCGAAATCCGAAAAAGCCTTGAGATAGACGAGGATGGGCAGGGTCGTAGTGGCATCCAGCGGACCGCCGCCCGTCATCAGGTAGATGATCTCGAACTTGTTGAAGGACCAGATGGTGCGCAACAACGCGGTCAGCAGGAAGACCGGCATGACATAGGGCAGGGTGATGCGCCAGAACTGCTGGAAATCCGAGGCGCCATCGATCTTGGCCGCCTCGTATTGTTCCTGCGGGATGGATTGCAGGATGCCGAGAAGGGCAATGACGGCAAAGGGGAAGAACTTCCAGACGCCGACCATGATGACGGAGACCATTGCCAGCCCCTGGCTGTTCAGCCAGAGCAGCGGCTGGCTGATGAGGCCAATATCGATCAGGCCGGCATTGATGATGCCGACGATGTCATGCAGCATGTAGCGCCAGGTCAGAACCGCCACGACCGTCGGCACCAGATAGGGCGCGAGAATGACGGCGCGGGCGGCACCGCGGAACCTGAAGCTCTTGTTGAGCAGCAGCGCCAGGCCAAGGCCGAGCAGCATTTCCAGCGCCACGCTGCCGAACACCCAGACAAACGTGTTCCAGAGCGCCGTGTAAAAGGCGGGTTCGGCAAAGACCCAGACGAAGTTTTCCAGGCCGATGAAAGGGCCGCTGGTATCGCCCATGCCGACATCCTGCGTCGCCGTCACGAACACGGTGATGGTCGGCACCCCGGCGAGCAGCAGGAGAAGGAAGGCGCTCGGAGCGAGCGTTGCATAGGCCAGCAGCCGGTCGCCGGCGAGAGCTGTGTTGCGCTCAGCCATTGGCCGTCCTCCTCGTTCCCATCGGCTCGGCCACGATCGCCTTGCCGCTTGCCGTATCGAAGCGGCGCAGCTCGCTGTTGGCGACGGCGAAAGGCACTTCGGTGTTGAGGATCGGGCTGTAGTGAACGCTGGACGGGATGCGGGCGATGACGGCGGTCTCGGGAAGATTGCCCGAGACCATGCCGTAAAGCAGCCGGTCGCCGCCGAGATATTCCACCCGGTGGATGTTGAGGGCAATGTTCGTGACCGGGATGTTTTCGGCAAAGCTTGCCTTCGGCAGGAAGTTTTCCGGGCGGAAGCCGAGTGTCACCTCGCCGGTGACGACGAGGTTCATCGGCGGAGAGCCCATGAAGGTGGCGACGAACGTGTCGGCAGGATTGAGGTAGATTTCCTCCGGCGTGCCGATCTGGCGCACGGAGCCCGCCTGCATGACGACGATACGGTCGCCGAGGCCCATGGCCTCCACCTGGTCATGCGTCACGTAGATGGACGTGACGCCGACGCGATCCTGGAACTGGCGCAATTCCTCTCGCGCCGAGTGGCGCAGCTTGGCGTCGAGGTTCGAGAGCGGCTCGTCGAGCAGGAAGACGTCGGGATCGCGTACCAGCGAGCGGGCCAAGGCGGTGCGCTGGCGCTCGCCTCCGGACATTTGCCGCGGCTTGCGCTTCAGCATGCGGGTGAGGCCGACGAGCTCGGCTGCCCATCTGACCTTCTCGTCGGTCGCCTTCTTGTCGGCGCCGCGCACGCGCAGCGGGAAGGCGATGTTTTCATAGACCGTCAGATGCGGGTAGAGGGCGTAGTTCTGGAAGACCATGGCAATGTTGCGGTCCTTCGGCTGCAGCCGCGTCGCCTTGCGGTCGCCGATGAAGATGTCTCCATAGGTCGGCAGTTCCAGGCCGGCGATCATCCGCAGCAGCGTGCTTTTGCCACAGCCGGAGGGGCCGAGAAGTACCAGGAATTCGCCGTCGTTCACGGTCAGGCTGACATCGGAAACAGCCGTGTGATCTGTGAAGATCTTGCTGACTTGATTGATTTCAACTCGTGCCATGACTTTCTCTCGCGGTGGGGGAAGGGCTCTGCAAACCGGTGTCGCCGATGATCCGGCGAGCCTGTTCCATAAGGGTTTTATCGGCAGCGGCGATGCGGGATCTGATCGCCGCAATGCCTGCCAGGTCGGCTTCGAGGGTCGCATTCCTTCCGGCGATCATCTCGGCCATGCGCACCGGAGCAGGACCGCCCGTGACTATGCGGCTCTTCAGGTTCTCGGAAGGATTGAGCGCCCGTCTCACGACGTCCTCGGCAATACCGAGCGGGTGGCCGAAAAGGGCCTGCGACGCTTCGTCGAGATCGGCCGAGGTGATGTCCATTGCGGTATGATGCGCCTCGATGGTCTGGCGGACAACACGGCCGACGATATTGTGAGCCATGCGGAAGGACATTCCGGCTTCGCGAACGATGATATCGGCAAGCTCGGTCGCCGTGCCGAAACCGATTTCGGCAAGATGCAGCATCATCTCCGGCTTGACGGTGAGCGTGCGGATTGCGCCTTCGAAGACGACCACTGCGCGCGTGGCGCGTTCGAGCATGTCCATGGCCGGCGCATTGCCGGCGGAAACGCCGTCGTTGACGTCGGCCAGGGCCGTGTTCTTCGAGGCGGCGAGAACCATGTTCAAGTTGCCGACCGCCATGGCGGCGACGGCCTTGACGTGCTCCATTGCCTGCGGGTTCTTCTTCTGCGGCATGATGCTGGAGACGCTGGAATAGGCATCATCGAGTTCCAGCATGCCGAATTCCATCGTGTTCCAGCTCTGGATATCGGTGGCGAGACGGGAGACGCCGGTCATCAGCACGGCAAGGGCGGCCGAGGCTTCCTGCAGGTCGTCACGGATGGAAACGCCGTCATAGCCGACTTCCACCAGTCGGGCGAAACCAAGCAGACGGGCCGTCATCTCGCGGTCGATCGGGAAGCCGGTGGTGGACAGGGCGCCGGAGCCGAGCGGACTGCGGTCGCAACAGCCAAGAGCATGGATCAGCCGGCCATAGTCGCGTTCCACCAGATCGGCGGCGGCGAGCAGGTAATAACCGAAGGAGATCGGCTGAGCATGCTGGGTATGGGTATAGCCCGGCATGACCGTCTCGACATGTTTTTCCGCGAGATCAAGCAGGGTGCGGCGTAGCCTGCCGACGACATCGAGCAGATTGAGCAATTGAGAGCGCAGGACCAGTCGCCAGGATGTGGTGTGCAGGTCGTTGCGGCTGCGGCCGGTGTGAAGGCGGCCGCCCGTCTCGGGGCCGAGCTTTTCGACGATATAGCGCTCGATATAGGAGTAGAGGTCTTCCTGCTGGTAGTCGATGGTAAGCGCCTTGACGCCGCTTTGCTGGAGTTCGGCCAGCACGACCAGGATGCGGGCAATATCTTCCCGGCTGACGATGCCGCATTCGGCAAGCATGACGGCATGGGCGAGATGGATGCGCATTTCCGGCTCGAACTGGAACCGGATCCCGGCTGCAACGGCGGGGCCGAAGTAGGAATCCACCATTGCCTGCGCTGGAGGCGACTTGACGCGTTCGCGTAGCGATACGACCGGTGCCGCCGGTTGTTCCTCTGACATATGACTCTCCTGAAAAAAGGAGTCCGCGTGTCCGGCACGCGGACTTTCTACGCTGGGCTATTTCTTCTTCTTCAGATCGTCGACGATGGCCTGCATACGCTCCTGGCCCCAGGCGGCAGCCTTTGCCGGGTCCTCACCCTGAAGGACGACGCGCTGGACGACCTGGGCCGGGATGTCGCGGGCGACGATCGAGCCGATGTAAGGATTGACCACGCCGGAGCGGATGACCTTGCCGTCCTTGAACTGGGCGCCGGCCTCGGATTCGAAATCCAGCGAGTTCGACGTGTCGAAGGCAATGCGGGAAATATCCTCACGGCCGCTCAGGCTTGCGGCCGCGCCCGCCTTGATGACCTCTTCCTGCACGTCCTTGAGTGGCGGGATGAGGTGCGGGTGAACGGTGAGCGAGAAATCCCTGAGCCGGTCGCCGGTGACGATGAACTTCAGGAACTTGCGGGCCGCATCGACATTCTTGGCGCCAACCGCTTCGGAAGACAGAGCGAAGCTGTTGGAGTTGACGAATTTCACCGGAACGCCGCTCGGGCCTAACGGAATATCACCGGCGCTGGTGTTCTTGAAGAGATCGGGTGTGTTCAGGGCCGCATTGGCGATGAGGCGCGGCGCGTAGATATCGATGCCGATCTTGCCCGTCAGATAGACGTTGATCATGTCACCATAGGAATAGGAACCGACGCCCTGCGGCGAGAATTTGGCGATCTGCTGCAGGAAGGTCAGCGCCTTGACGGTGCCCGGATTGTTGAAGGTGACGTTCAGATCCTTGTCGAAATAGGTGCCGCCGGCACCCCAGATCATCTGCGACAGAAAGATGCCGGTCATGCGGTTCTTGCCGGCGGGGAACATGAAGCCGAAATTGCCGTCGCCGGTCAGCGCCTTGGCGTCGGCAAGCAGGTCGTCCCAGGTCTTGGGGGTGGAAATGCCCTTCGCCTTCAGAAGGTCGTCGCGCTGCCAGAGCACGCCGTAATTGCCGAGCGTGTAGGGAATGTCGAAGATCTTGCCTTCGACCGGTACGAGGGAGCCGGGCACGTAGTCGTCACGGCCGATTTCGCTGACCATGTCGTCAAGCGGTACGAGATACCCCTTGCGCGCAAATTCGAAGCGCTCTTCCGGAAGGATCTTGAAGATTTCCGGCATGGTCTTGGTGTTGATGGAGGCCAGGACTTTCTGCAGCCGCCCGTCGGTGCTGACGGCTTCCATCTCGATCTTGATATCGGGGTTCTGAGCCTCGAATTCCTTGATCGCCTTGTTGAAGAATTCGATGCTCGGCGGATCGGTTTCATTATGAAGAAAGCGGACGACCTGCGTTTCCGCCCATGCAGCGCTTGATATCAACAGCGCTGCCAACCCGCTTCCGACAGACAAATACATGCGTGTTCTGGCAAACATTGCCACTCTCCTCCCGTGAAATACTTCCGAATGCACAACCTGCTCTTTGCGCAGGCCTCCTCCGTGCATGAACAGAAGGTTAAACTGCTGCTTTGCCATTCGTCCACTACATGTTACCTATATCGGATATTCATTTTCCGTATGGGAGGACGGGCGATGGAGCTTGCCGATCTCAGGATATTCGTGCGCGCGGCGGAACTCGGCAGCTTCAGCAAGGCGGCCGTCACGACAGGGGTGGCGCAGCCGACCGTCAGCCGGGTGATCAGCGATCTGGAGGCGGAATGGGACGGGCCGCTATTTTATCGGACAGGCCGCGGCGTTACGCTATCCGAGCTTGGCGAGGAGGCGCTGACAAAGGCACGCTTCCTGCTGCGCGAGGCGGACCAGGCTGCCGAAGATCTCAAGGCTTTCAGCCGCTTGCCGAGCGGAATCGTCTCCATCGGGCTGCCGACATCGATCGTGGAGCCGGCCATTCCCCGCCTCGTCAACGAGTTGCGCGCCGAGCTTCCGGGCATCCGCCTGCAGGTCTACGAGGGCTTCAGCGACCAGATCGAGCGCTGGCTGGCGGAAGGCACGATCGATATCGGCGCCTACAGCAAATATCGCGAGGGGCCGTGGAGCCGGAACGCACTGCTGCTGGAATCCCAGCTTGTGCTTGCCGGCCCGCGGGAGGGGTGGAACCTGCCGCCGGAAATCGATTTCGCGCGGCTTTCAGAATTCGATCTCGTTTTGCCGGCCCGCACCAACGGCTTGCGCATCATGGTGGATTCCGTCGCACGGCGGATGAAAGTGCCGCTCAACATCATCGCCGACGTCGATTCCACCATCGGCCAGAAGGCGATGGCTGCCCATTGCGGCTGCTACATGGTGAAGGCGCCGCATACGATTGCCGACGAAACACGGCACGGGATGTTTGCAAGCAGCGTCATCCGCAATCCCTTCATCACCCGGCACGTCACGCTCGTCACCGGCCATCAGCGGCCGCTCAGCCGCGCCAGCCGTGAAGTGGTTTTCCGGCTGACCGAAATTCTGCGCAGGCTTTCGGTCCCGACATAGCGCGGGCGTGGCGGCGAGAGCGCTGCGTGGCCATTGTTTCCCGAATGTCACCGGTTGCGGCAAGCAGAACGAGCCGGCGCGAAGCGCAGACGGTTCCGGCTGCGTTGCTAATGCGCAGAAGAACATAGTACTTATGGGTTATTGCTACAGTAACGGCAACTAACACTTCTTCGAATATTCGGGTCTACTATCGAATATTCGAACGTGGTAAAGTAATCTTGCGTGGAATTTTAACGTCTGCACGTTCTGGTTTTTCGACCTCTTGAGACCTGCCGTCTCATTCAGCCGGAACAATTGTTTTCATGCCGTAGATCGATGAACTTTCGAGGGAGGGGACAATGCGAAAATATGCATCTTCTCGATCGGCAACACGCAAGGGGCGCTGGTTTTCGTTCGGCCTGTCACAGCTGGGCGTCTTCTGCGCGGCTGGTCTTTTCTGCGGATTGGCTTTCGCACAGGCGCCGACCGAAGAGCAGAAGAGCGCGGTCAGATCGGCCTGCCGGTCCGATTTCATGGCGCAATGCTCCGGCGTGCAGCCGGGAGGCATGGAGGCGCTGAATTGCCTGCAGCAACACGACGCCACCCTCTCCCCTGCCTGCCGCAAGGCCGTATCGGCGATTACCGCCAAGCCGAAATCGACATCCGTGGAGCCGTCTCAGACAGCGCCCGCTACAACGGAGACGGCGACGCCGGCCCCGTCGGCTGGCACTCAGGCGGCGGCCCAGCCGACCGAGGCGCAGCGCGATGCCGTCAAGTCGGCCTGCCGCTCCGACTTCATGGTGCAATGTTCCGGCGTGACCCCGGGAGGTGCTGCAGCGCTTTCCTGCCTGCAACAGCATAGCGCCCGCCTGTCGGCGCCTTGCCAGCAGGCCGTCGCAGCCATCGGCGCGGCGGGCGCGCCCGCGGCCGGCGCGGGTGCTGCGGCGGCCGCCGCGCCGCCGGCAACCCGGCCGGCTGCCATGCCCGACTTTTCTCCGCGCGAGGAGGTGATGATCGTGCGGGAAACCTGCGGGCCTGACTTCCGCGCTTTCTGCCGGATGGTGCCGATCGGCGGCGGACGGGTGATCGCATGCCTGCGGGACAATCTGCAGCGCGTTTCGCCGGCCTGCCATAAAGTTCTGACCTCGGGCCTGTAGCGCGCTTCCAATTCTTATCCGGTTTTGCCGGGAATGCCTGAGCCGTCAGGCATTCTCCTGATGGTTCTGCAGAGCCGCGCCGTAGACGACCCCGACTGTCCGCATGCGATGAATTCAATGACGACACAAATGAAAGGCAGTTGCCATGTCATCGACTTCTCATTTATCGCGATTGAAACGAATACTGCGCTCTTGCGCCGTTGCCGCCGGCCTTGTGCTGCCGACGCATGCATGGGCGGATGACGCAAAAGAGCTTCTCAAGGCCATGTCCGATTTTCTGGTGGCGCAGAAGACGATATCCTTCAGCTACCAATCCTCGCTCGAGGCGGTGACGCCGGACTTCGAGAAGCTGCAATTCGTCAGTTCGGGCACGGCCAATATCACCCGGCCCGACAAGCTGCGCGTCACCAGAACCGGAGGCTTTGCGGATATCGACGTCAGCTTCGACGGTTCGACGCTGACCGTGCATGGCAAGAACCTCGATGCCTATGCGAAGATCGCCGGCAAGGGCTCGCTCGACGAGCTGATCGACAGGCTCGCCGACGCCGGCGTGGAAGCGCCGGGCGCCGATCTTCTGTCCGATCATGTCTACGATATCCTGATGACCGACGTGACCGAGGCAAAGCACATTTCCAGCGCCTTTGTGGATGGCGTGGAATGCGCCTACCTGGCTTTCCGCACACCGGAACTCGACTGGCAGATCTGGATTCAGACGGGTCCGCAGCCGATACCGCGACGCTATGTGATCACCAGCAAACACGTCGTCCAGGCACCGCAATACACACTCGAGATCCGCGACTTCAAAAGTGGCGCGGAGGTTGCCGCCACATCCTACGACATCGAGATCCCGGCCAATGCCAAGACCGTGGACCTGAGCGAACTGCAATCGATCGATGAGCTTCCGGCACCGACCGTTACAGGAGGTATGCAATGACCCGCAGCAAGCTCTTTTTCGCCCTCTGCCTTGCCGGTGCGATGGCCTTTGCCGATTTTCGCCTGGAGGCGAACGGCCCGCTGCCGGTGTCGATCGGCTTTGCCACACCGGCGGGCGCCGTGATCGGCCGGCCGTTGACGCCACTCTCCTATGCCGGTGTCGCCCGGCGCACGACGCGCCGGGTCGTCCGGCGAACGGCGACGACGATTGCCGTTCTGCCTCCCGGCTGCATCTACGGCCCCTATTACGGCGGCTATTATTACCGCTGCGGCGGCCTCTACTACGCCAAGAGCGGCGGCGTCTACGTGCAGGTGATCGTAGAGTAGGCCCTGTCGGAGGCTCGGGCATTTCCGCTTCACCCGGATTGCGGAAATGCCGCCGGGACGGCCCTATTGCACGTTCATCTCCGCCTCTGCGACAGCCGGGGCCTTGCTGCGGCGCTTTCTGAATTCTTCAAGGCGCTGCAGCACCACGTAGAAGGACGGGACGAACAGCACGGCAAGGCAGGTCGAAGCGATCATGCCGCTGAAGACCGATATGCCGATCGATTTGCGGGCGGAGGCGCCGGCGCCGGTTGCCAGAACGAGCGGCAGGACACCCAGAATGAAGGCGAAGGATGTCATGAGGATCGGACGGAAACGCAGGCGGGCGGCTTCGACCGCTGCAGCCAGGATCTCCATGCCTTCCTCGCGTTTTTCACGCGCATATTCGACGATCAGGATGGCGTTTTTCGATGCCAGCGCGATCAGCAGGATCAAACCGATCTGGGTATAGAGATTGTTGGCGACACCCGCCGCCATCAGCGCGCCGACCGTGCCGAGCAGGGCAAGCGGAACGGCCAGCAGCACGGCAAGCGGCAGGATCCAGCTTTCATATTGACCCGCAAGCACGAAGTAGACGAGCAGCATGCCGAGCGCGAATATATAGTAGATCTGTCCGCCGACCGCCTTTTCCTGATAGGAGAGCGCCGTCCATTCATAGCCGGTCCCGATCGGCAAGGTCTGGTCGGCGATCTGTTCCATGACGTCGAGCGCCTGGCCGGAGCTGAAGCCGGCGGCAGGTCCGCCAACGATGGTTGCGGACGGGTAGAGATTATAGAGGCTGATCAGCGAGGGGCCCTGCATCGGCCTGATATCGACGACGGTTCCGAGCGGCACCATCGTGCCGTCGCCCGCCTTGACCTCCAGATTGCGGATGTCGTCGGGGCTGACGCGGAATTGCGGGGATGCCTGGGCATAGACCTGGAACGTACGGCCAAACTTGTTGAACTGTGTCACGTAGCTCGATCCGACATAGCCCGACAACGCGGAGAAAACCTGGCCGACGGTGACACCCAGCGTCTCGGCCTTGATGCGGTCGACCACGACCTCTAGCTGCGGCACGTTCGAACGGAACGACGTGCTCAGCCTTTGCAGCGAGGACTGGGCTTCGCCGTTCTTGACGATCGTGTCGGTCAGGGACTGCAACAGCGCATAGTCGGAAACGCCGTTCTTGAGTTCCACCTGCATCGTAAAGCCGCTGGCATTGCCGACGCCCTGGATGGGGGGCGGTACGATGACCAGGGTTTTTGCGACCAGTATGCTTTCCAGCGCGCCGTTCAGATGCTGGTAGATGGACAGGAGATCCTGACCCTTTTCCTTCAGCCTCTCGTCCCAGTCCTTCAGCACGACATAGGCAACACCGGCATTCTGCAGGCTGGCATTGTTATCAAGAACGGATATGCCGCTGATCGTCAGGACCTGATCGACGCCGGGTGTGGCCTGGGCGATCTTGCCGACGTCCGCCATCACGGCATCGGTGCGCTCCTTGGATGCGCCGTCGGGCAATTGTGCGCCGATCAGCACGTAGCCCTGATCCTCGATCGGCAGGAAGGCGGTCGGTACGCGCGTGAGGCCCCAGACGGCAACACCCATCAATGCCAACGCCAATGCGACCATGATGGTGGCGTGGCGCGTCATCGCGCCGATCAGCCGGACATATCCGCGTTCGCCCCAGTCGTAGATCCTGTTGAAACCGCGGTAGACGAAATTGCGTTTTTCGGGCGGCACCGGCGTGCGCAGCCAGAGCGCGCATTGCGTCGGTTTCAGCGTCACGGCGTTGATGGCGCTGATCAGCGCCGTGGCGGCGATGACGAGCGCGAATTGCCGGTAGAGCTGGCCCGTCAGCCCCGGCAGGAAGGCCGCCGGAATGAAGACGGCCATCAGCACCAGCGTAATGCCGATGACCGGGCCGAGCAGTTCGTCCATCGCCTTTTCGGCGGCCTGGCGGCCGGGCATACCCGCCTCGATGTGCCTTGCGACGCCTTCGACGATGACGATGGCGTCATCGACGACGATGCCGATGGCAAGCACGATCGCAAACAGGGTGGACAGGTTGACCGTAAAGCCCATGGCGGCCATTGCCGCAAAGGCGCCGATGATGGTGACGGGCACCGTCGTCGCCGGCACGAGCATGGCCCGCCAGTCCTGCAGGAACAGCAGGATGACGATGAGAACGAGAACGCCGGCCTCTATCAGCGTAACATAGACCTCGTTGATGGAAGCCTTGACGAATTTCGTCGTGTCGAAGGGCAGATGATATTCGAGGCCGGGCGGGAAGGCCTTGGCGAGTTCCGCCATCTTCGCATCGACCGCCTGGGCCACCGCAATGGCGTTTGCCTCCGGCAGTTGCGAAATACCGATGCCGGCAGCCGGGCGGCCATTCTGCATGAAGGTCTGGCTATAGGTCTGCGCACCCAGTTCGACCCGGCCGATATCGCGTATCCGCGTCACCCGGCCGCCATCGGCGCCATCGACCTTGACGATGATGTTCTCGTAGTCGACGGCGTCGTTCAGCCGGCCGTTGATGTTGAGCGTATATTGGAAGGTCTGGCCCGCTGGAACCGGCGGAATGCCGATCTGGCCGGCCGTCACTTCCTGGCTCTGCTGCTGCACGACATTGACGACATCCTGCGGCGTCAGCCCGCGGGCCTGAAGCAGGTTCGGATCCATCCAGATGCGCATCGCATACTGGCCGGCGCCGAAGACGGTGACGTTGCCGACGCCCGGCAGACGGGCCAGTTCGTTCTGCAGGTTGATGACCGCATAGTTGGAGAGGAACAGGCTGTCATAGCGGCTGTCGGGAGACGTCAGGCTGACGAAGCCGAGGATCGCGGTCGATTTCTTCTGGGTGGAAACGCCCTGGACCTGCACCGATTGCGGAAGCGACGACATGGCGATGGCGACACGGTTCTGCACCAGCACCTGCGCCTGATCGGGATCGGTTCCGATGGCAAAGGTCACGGTCAGCGAATAGGTGCCGTCGCTTGCGCTCGTCGACTGCATGTAAAGCATGTCCTGCACGCCGTTGACCTGCTGCTCGATCGGCAAGGCCACCGTATCGACAAGCGTTTTGGCGCTGGCACCGGGGAAGCGGGTCGTCACCTGCACGGTCGGCGGAACGACATTGGGATATTGGGCGACCGGCAGTTGGAAGAGAGCCACCGCGCCGATGAGGACGAAGACCAACGCCAGAACGTTGGCGAGTACCGGCCGTTCGATGAAGAAGCGCGAGATCATGCTGTTGTCCCTGGACCTTCAGATGAAGCGTGGTGGCGGATCTTATTGCGTCGTCGTTGCGGCCTTTGCATCGGCGCCGGCTTCTGCCGGCTGCGTCTTCATATCGATTTTCTCCGGCGCGACCTTGCCGCCGGGTATGGCTTGCTGGATACCCTGAACGATAACCCAGTCGGCCGGGTCGAGGCCGGATTCGATGACGCGCAGAGCGCCTTCGCGCTGACCCGTCTTGACCTGCTTCTGCTCGACCGTGTCGTCCTTTCCGAGAACGAGCACATAGCTCCCGAGCTGGTTCGTGGCGATCGCATCGTCGCGGACGAGCAGTGCCTTCTCGTTCTGGCCGATCGGTACGCGAACGCGCACGAAGAGGCCGGGCAGTAGGGCCTTGTCCTTGTTGTCGAAGAGAGCCCGGACCTGAAGCGTGCCGGTGGAGGCGTCGAGTTGCGGCGAGACGTAATCCAGATGCCCCTTGTGCGGATAGCCTTCCTCGGATTGCAGGCCAAGCTCGGCGGGGATGCTCGGCAGGTCGGTCTGCCTGAACGTGCGTCCCTGTTTTCTGAGCATGTCCTTGATCATCAGCACCTGGGTTTCGCTGACGTTGAAATAGGCATAGATCGGGTCCGTCTGGACGATGCTCGCAAGTTTGGTCGGGCCTGAGACGCCGACGAGCGTGCCGATATCGACGAGATGGTTGGTCACAATGCCGTCGAAGGGGGCGAGCACTTCCGTATAGCCGAGGTTGATCGTCGCGAGTTCCAGATTGGCCTGAGCGTTGAGGATGGAGGCGTTGGCCTCGTCGAGCGTCGCCTTGGCGCTGTCGACGGCCGTCTGTGTCGTAACCTGCTGCTTCATAAGGTTGAGCTGGCGGTCGTATTCCTGTTTGGCGCCGACCTGGGATGCCTGTTGCGACGCGAGCGTCGCCTTCGCCTGATCCAACTGCGCCTGATAGGTGTCCCGCTCGATGCCGAAGAGCTTGGTTCCCTTCGTCACCGCCATGCCGTCCTGGTAATCGATCGACTGGAGATAACCCTGAACGCGCGCTTCTATATCGACTGCGTTCAGCGCTGCCGTATTGCCGGTCAGATCGAAATAGAGGGTGACCGGCTCCTGGACCGGCTGCGCGACACGGACGGCGGGCGGCGGCGGCGGGACGTAGGTGTTGCTGCTTCCATCGCAGGCGGCGAGCGCTGCCATGCCGACGATCATTACGGAAATCTGCAGGCCCCGATGCAATCCCTCACGCATTCTTGCTGCCCCGACGATCTATGTGCCCCGGTCTTCATGCGTGCCTTGACGGCAGCCCCCAGAAGCCGCCGGATATTTCAGGCATGCGGTACTATGTCGCGGGATTACCCGAAATTGCAATAGGTTACGATATGTAATTTAGGTACGCCTAAATGATTGGCGGTCGCCTGGCCCGGGCGGGGGCTCAATCGGGGCATCTTCCTGCTCACTGCTGGGTAATGAGCAGCACGTAAGCCAGGAACAGGACCAGGTGAACCGCGCCCTGCATGAGGTTGGTGCGGCCGCTGGAAAAGGTGATGATGCTGACGGCGAGCGTCAGCACGAACATGACAAGATCCGGACCCTGAAGCCCCAGGGTGACGGGGTGCCCGTAGAGGTGGCTGATCGCGAGCATGGCCGGCACGGTCAGGCCGATCGTCGACAGGACCGAGCCGAGGAAGATGTTGATGGCGCGCTGGAGGTGGTTGGCGACGGAGGCGCGTACGGCGCTGATCGCTTCGGGTGTCGCAACCAGCACCGCCATGATCACGCCCCCGAATGCTGCCGGAGCGTGCAGGGTTTCGATCACGTAGTCGATTGGCCGGGCAAGTTCTTCGACCAGGAAGACGACGGGTCCCATATAGGCAAGCAGCAGCAGTGCGTGATGCCATACCGGCCGGTGGTGCCGCATGGTGCCGGCATGCTGTTCGTGATGATTGCCGTCGTCGGCGAAGTAACGTTGGTGGCGGCCGGACTGCAGTAGGAGAAATATGCCGTAGAGGCCGATCGAGACGATGCCGAGAAACATCTGCCGCGGGGCCGAGGGGTGCGGGCCATCCGGACCGGCGAGAAATGTCGGCATGACGAGGCTGAGCGTTGCCAGGGGCACGATGACACCGAGATAGGCATTGGCGCCGTGCAGATTATGCTGCTGGTCTTGCCGCCGCCATGCGCCCGAGAGCAGTGAAAGTCCCACCATGCCGTTCAAGATGATCATGACGACGGCAAAGAGCGTGTCGCGGGCGAGCGTCGGATTGTTTGCCCCATGCAGCATGACAGCCGAGATCGCCATCACTTCGATCGAGGTGATGGCGAGGGTCAGGATGAGGGTTCCGTAGGGCTCGTGCAGCTGCTCGGCCAGATGATCGGCATGGCGAACGACCGATAGGGCGGAGCCCAGCACAACCGAAAAAAGCCAGAGAAAAATGACGGCAAACCAGAAAGGGCCGGAAATTTTCGCGAAAATCTGCTCGGAGAAGGCAAGAAAAGCCAGGCTGGTCGCGACGCTGACCCCAAGGAACCATTCCTCGCGGATGGCACCTGCCATGTTCGTCGTGCGCAATGCAGAACCGTCAGTCATTGGGAACACCGCCGGCCGCACAATACCGCCGCATCACGACCACGATCGCTTGCATTTTGCCCTCCGCTGTCCCCATCGCCCCGGCAAACCGGGCGGTGCGGTCTGGCGGCGGCAGGCGTGATTGTCGCATGCAGAGGGGCAATCCGCCTACCCAAAAATCATCGCCACGGGTTCAGGGCGAATTCAATGGTACTTCCGCTTCTCCCGCCCCAGAATTTCCGGGGCGTTAAGGCCGGCAATGGGCCTTGAGAGATCGGCGGGAATATCGCCCGCAAGCTGGAGATCCAGATAGCGGGCGCAGCAGACGCGCAGGAACGAGGTGAAGTTGCCGAGATCGTGGCCGGCATCGATCGATTCGTGGTGCAGCCTGGTGATCAGCTGGACCACGTTCATGCCGTCGCGGGCGGCGATTTCCTCCAGTTTCGACCAGAAGAAATTCTCCAGCCGCACGCTGGTGACCATGCCGTCGATGCGCAGCGACCGGGTCGTGCTTTCCCAGAGCCTGGCATCGGCCTTGATGAACAGCTCACACATCACGTTCCTCCCGCCAGTCCGCTCAGGCGGCGTTGGTCTCCAGGGTCGTTGCCGCGTCGAGTACCGTCATGAACTGGCGCAGCCACGAGGGATGGGCCGGCCAGGCCGGCGCGGTGACGAGATTGCCGTCGGAGACCGCGTCGCTGATCGCGATATCGGCATAGGTGCCGCCGGCAAGCTCGACTTCCGGGCGGCAGGCAGGATAGGCCGAGCAGGTACGGCCCTTGAGAACGCCGGCGGCTGCCAGAAGCTGTGCGCCATGGCAGATCGCGGCGACCGGCTTGTTGGCATCGAAGAAATGCCTGACGGCCTTGATGACATCGGGGTTGAGGCGAAGATATTCCGGGGCACGTCCGCCGGGAATGACGAGCGCATCGTAATCTTCCGCGCGCACGCTTTCGAAGGTGGCGTTCAGCGCGAAATTATGGCCGCGCTTTTCCGAATAGGTCTGGTCGCCCTCGAAATCGTGGATGGCGGTGGCGACCGTCTGGCCGGCAGTCTTGCCGGGGCAGACGGCGTGGACCGTGTAGCCGCAGGCAAGCAGCGTCTGGAACGGCACCATGGTTTCGTAGTCTTCCGTGAAATCGCCTGTGATCATGAGGATCTTGGATGCTGGCATTTCTTCCTCCCGTAAAAACCAACAGATGGACTTTAACAAAGGATCGCGGGCCGCGGGTACTAAGGGAATACTACAGGCGCTTCTCGATCAGGTCGTTTCCCGCGTCCTGACATCGGGAATGGCGCAGGCCTCGCCGCCGCCGAACATGCGAGAGCGGGTGAGGAACCGTTTTTCACGGCCGTTATCGAGTGAAAACATGCCGCCGCGGCCGGGTACGACATCGATGATGAGCTGGGTATGCTTCCAGGCTTCGAACTGGCTGGCGCTGATATAGACGGGCACGCCGCCGATCTCGCCGAGCTTCACGTCCTGATCGCCGACGATGAAATCGTCGGTCGGATAACACATGGGTGAGGAACCGTCGCAGCAGCCGCCGGACTGATGGAAGAGGATTTTGGGATAATCGCGCTGGATTTCCCTGATGAGGTCGAGCGCTGCATCGGTTGCGAGCACGCGCGGCTCGCCATTGACCATCTGTTCCATGATTGCCTCCTCCAAGACAATGCCTCCTCCCCGTGAAGGGAGGAGGCTCGATAGTAGCACGATCGCCGGCTTCTCAGAAGAAGCCGAGCTTCTTCGGGCTGTAGCTCACCAGCATGTTCTTGGTCTGCTGGTAGTGGTCGAGCATCATCTTGTGCGTTTCGCGGCCGATGCCGGACTGCTTGTAGCCGCCGAAGGCCGCATGGGCCGGATAGGCATGGTAGCAATTGGTCCAGACGCGGCCGGCCTGGATTTCCCGGCCGAAGCGATAGGCGCGGTTGCCGTCGCGGGTCCAGACACCGGCGCCGAGGCCGTAGAGCGTGTCGTTGGCGATTTCGAGCGCTTCCTTCTCATCCTTGAAGGTGGTGACGGAGACGACCGGGCCGAAGATTTCCTCCTGGAACACACGCATCTTGTTGTGGCCCTTGAAGATGGTCGGCTTGATGTAATAACCGTCAGACAGTTCGCCGCCGAGATCGTTGCGCGAGCCGCCGGTCAGCACCTGTGCGCCCTCCTGCTTGCCGATATCGAGATAGGCGAGGATCTTTTCCATCTGCTCGGTGGAGGCCTGTGCGCCGATCATCGTTGCCGGATCGAGAGGGTTGCCCTGCTTGATGGCTTCGACGCGTTTGACGGCCCGTTCCATGAAACGGTCGTAGATCGATTCCTGGACGAGAGCGCGGCTCGGGCAGGTGCAGACTTCGCCCTGGTTCAGTGCGAACATGGCGAACCCTTCGAGCGCCTTGTCGAAGAAATCGTCGTCTTCGGCAGCCACATCGGCAAAGAAGATGTTGGGCGACTTGCCGCCGAGTTCCAGCGTGACCGGAATGAGGTTCTGGCTGGCATATTGCATGATGAGGCGACCCGTCGTCGTCTCGCCGGTAAACGCAATCTTGGCGATGCGCGGGCTGGAGGCGAGCGGCTTGCCGGCTTCGAGACCGAAACCGTTGACGATGTTGAGCACGCCGGGCGGCAGGAGATCACCGACGAGTTCTGCCCAGAGAAGCAGCGAGGCGGGGGTCTGTTCGGCCGGCTTGATGACGACGCAGTTGCCGGCGGCAAGGGCCGGTGCCAGTTTCCAGGCAGCCATCAGGATCGGGAAGTTCCAGGGTATGATCTGGCCGACGACGCCGAGCGGTTCATGGAAGTGGTAGGCGACGGTGTCGTGATCGATTTCGCCGATCGTGCCTTCCTGGGCACGGATGCAGGAGGCGAAATAGCGGAAGTGGTCGATGGCGAGCGGAATGTCGGCCGCCATGGTTTCGCGGATCGGCTTGCCGTTGTCCCAGGTTTCGGCCTGGGCCAGAAGCTCCAGCTTGTCTTCCATGCGCTGGGCGATCTTCATGAGGATGTTGGAGCGCTCGGTGGTGGAGGTGCGGCCCCATTTATCCTTGGCGGCATGGGCGGCATCGAGCGCGGCGTTGATATCCTTTTCATCGGAGCGCGGGATCTCGCAGAGCTTGCCGCCGGTGACGGGCGTGACGTTGTCGAAATATTTGCCGCCGATCGGCTCACGCCACTCGCCGCCGATATAGTTGCCGTATTTCAGCTTGAACGGCGACTCGACGATTTTTTGATGAAGCATGTCATCCTCCCTTGATGAACAGGTTCCGGAACGAACCAGTGGGGGGAATCTGTGTCGCTTTTATCAGGGGGAACAGGGCGTCCGGCCAATACCGCAGTGCACAGTGTCGCAGAGTTGCGACAGGTTCGGGCAGCGCCACGAAATTGTGATCGTACCGCTTGCCCGACCCTCAATGCAGGTCGAGCTTTTTCATCTTCCTGTGCAGCGTGGCGCGGCTGATGCCGAGGGATGCGGCCGCCTGCGAGACATTGCCGTGGGTGCGCGACAGCGCCCTTAAAAGGGCTGCCTTCTCCGCTTCGGCCATCTCCTCTTCTCCCGAGACGCGGCCTTCGTGCAGCGCATCGGAGGCCGGAAGGCCGGCGGCGATATGCCTGTCGTCCAGCTTGAGGGCAAGGCGGGCGGCGCGGGTGGCGCCGAGGACGAGATCATGGCGGTCGACGGCCAGCAATGCGTTGGCGGAATTGGCGCCCGCCGGCACCATGACGAAACGGGCACCGGGAAAAGCGGAGCGGAACAGGTTGAGCTCGATGCGCATCGCCGCGTCGCGTACAGCCTGCGAGAGAATGGTGAGCGTCATCTCGTTGACGTCGTCGCGGCAGGTGGAGATGTCGAGGGCGGCGGCGAGCTGGCCGCGGTGATCGCGGATCGGCGCCGTGGTGCAGCTCAGCTTGATGTTGGAGCAATAAAAATGCTGGTCGCGGAAGACGGCGACGGCGCGCTCATCGGCAAGCGCCGTGCCGATGCCGTTGGTGCCGATGCTGGCCTCGGTCCAGACAGAACCCGTCCAGAGGCCGAGGTCGTGGAATTCCTTGTCGTTGCCGGCCGCCCCCCGACGCTCCAGCGCAATGCCGTTGCGATCGGTCAAAAGCAGGCAGCAGCCAGCCTTGCCGACAGTCGCAAAGAGACGGTCGAGTTCGTCGCGGGCCTCGGCGATCAATTGTTCGGATTGCTCTCGCGCAAGGCGGAACTCCTGTTCCGTGAGGCGCAGCGGCGCGCGTTTGTCCTCCGGCGCAAGCCGATACATGGTCATGCACCGGCGCCAGGAAGCCACAATCGGCGAGCTGGCCGCAGCCGAATTTTGCTGCGCGCACGTGTAGACATGCTCCGCATGCGCGGATTGTTCGTGCATGAAGGCTCCTCCCACGGAACTTGCGCATATTCTGATGTAAATGCGGCGGCTTTGCAATCGAGCCGGCCTGACGGCAGATTGTATGGATGGAATTTGCCTGACGGCGGATGTCGCAATTCTGAGACAGTTATACCCGGCGGCTCGTCCCTCGTGATCGCGACAATATGAACGGCTGTCCGCTTGTCCGGTGCGGTTTTGCGCAATAGCGTCGTATCTAGGGAGATATAACGACCAGCAGGCGCCGGGTGCCGGCGTTTCTGACTTCACATTTCGGTGTTTGGGCTGATGGCGGTGAAACAGATCGGATCGCGGCTGCGTAGTTCCCTCAGTAGGCAACAGCGAAAGAAAATCGCCGTGCCGGGAATAAATGCCAGCCGGCGTTGTCTACCAGGGAAGATGAACCTGTCGCAGCTGCTGACCAGGAGAGCAAAGCGATGATGAACAGACGATTGCTGCTGACCACTGCCGGACTTGGCGCCTTTGCCCTGCGCCTCGGTTTCGGCAGTTCCGCGATGGCGGAGGAGACCTTTGCCGTCACCCATACCGACGAAGAGTGGCGCAAGCTGCTGACTGCGGATCAATATTCGGTGCTGCGGCAGGAGGGGACGGAATATCCCTTCACCAGCCCGCTGCTGCACGAAGAGCGCAAGGGTAATTTCGCCTGTGCGGGCTGCGACCAGGACGTCTTTTCTTCGGCCACGAAGTTCGATAGCGGCACGGGCTGGCCGAGCTTCTGGGCGCCGCTTAACGACAAGGTCGTCGGCACGACGCGCGACACGTCCTTCGGCATGGTGCGCGATGCCGTCCATTGCGGGCGCTGCGGCGGGCATCTCGGTCATGTCTTCAACGACGGGCCGAAGCCGACCGGGCTGCGCTACTGCATGAACGGCGTTGCCATGACATTCCACCCGGCTTCTGCCTGATCGACGGACGATTACGATGCTTCTCTTTGTCCTAGCCTATCTCGGCGGGGTGCTCACGATCGTCAGCCCCTGCATCCTGCCGGTGCTGCCCTTCGTCTTTGCGCGCGCCGGCCAGCCCTTCCTGCGCAGCACGTTGCCGATGCTGCTCGGCATGGCGGCGACATTTTCCGCGGTCGCCACGCTGGCAGCCGTCGGCGGCGGCTGGGCTGTGCAGGCCAACGAATATGGCCGCTACGCCGCCATCGTGCTGCTCGCCGTCTTCGGCATCGTCCTGCTGTTTCCGGCGCTGTCGGATTATCTGACGCGGCCGCTCGTTTCGCTCGGCGCGCGCCTGTCGCAATCGGCCGATCAAAGCACGCGCGGCGGCGGTTCGGCCATAGCCGCCTCGCTGCTGCTCGGGGTTGCGACCGGCCTGCTCTGGGCGCCTTGCGCCGGGCCGGTGCTCGGCCTGATCCTGACGGGGGCGGCGCTGCAGGGGGCCAATGTCGGCACGACGCTGCTGCTGCTTGCCTATGCGCTCGGTGCCGCGACCTCGCTGGCCTTGGCGCTTCTCATCGGCGGCAAGGTCTATCAGGCGATGAAACGGTCGCTCGGTCTCGGCGAATGGCTGCGGCGCGGTGTCGGCGTTGCCGTGCTCGTCGCCGTGGTGGCGATCGCGCTCGGCCTGGATACCGGCTTCCTGACGCAGGCCTCGCTCGCCAGCACCAATGTTCTGGAACAAGGGCTGGTCGATCAGTTCCGTCAGCAGAAGACGGCCGACAATGCCGGCGCCATGAAGTCGGTCGTCATGCCCGCGGGCGGTGGCGGCTCGATGGCGATGACGGCCAGCAACCAGATGATGATGTCCGGCAATCCGGCCGCAATGAGCGGCAACAGCATGATGATGGCGATGAAGCCGAAGGGTGTGGCCGAGCAGCTGCCGGTCGAAGGCCAGATGCCGCCGCTCGACGGGGCCGTGCAATGGCTGAATTCCGCGCCGCTGACGGCCGAGCAGCTGAAGGGCAAGGTCGTGCTCGTCGATTTCTGGACCTATTCCTGCATCAACTGCCTGCGCGCCATTCCCTATGTCAAAGCCTGGGCGGAGAAATACAAGGATCAGGGCCTCGTCGTCATCGGCGTGCATTCGCCGGAATTCGCCTTCGAGAAGAACGTCGCCAACGTGAAGAAGGCGATTTCCGATCTCGGCATCACCTATCCCGTCGCGGTCGACAACGACTATGCGATCTGGCGGGCCTTCGACAACGAATACTGGCCGGCGCATTATTTCATCGATGCGAAGGGGCAGATCCGCCACCACCATTTCGGCGAGGGCGATTACGACCAGTCCGAACGGGTGATCCAGCAATTGCTTGCCGAAGCCGGCAAGACCAACGTCTCCAGCGATATCGTCGACGTGAAGGCCACGGGTGCAGAAGCCGCTTCGGATGCGGCCAACGTGCAATCGCCGGAAACCTATATCGGTTATCAGCGTTCGGAAAACTTTGTCGACGACAAGGGCACGATCAACGATGCGGCGCATGACTACGTCGCGGCAACACCCAAGCTGAACGAATGGGGCCTGACCGGCAACTGGACCGTCGGCCCGGAACAGGCATCGCTGAATGCCGCCGATGGCAGCATCTACTATCGCTTCCATGCCCGCGACCTGCATCTGGTTCTCGGACCCGGCGCGGACGGCAAGCCGGTGCGCTTCACGGTGACGGTTGACGGCAAGGCGCCGGGCGACGGTCACGGGGTGGATACCGACGCCGATGGCAACGGCACGGTGACGGGGCAGCGGCTCTACCAGCTGGTGCGCGAAGCGGGGCCGGTCGGCGACCACACGTTCGAGATCCGCTTCCTCGATCCCGGCGTGCAGGCTTTCGCCTTCACCTTCGGCTGAGCCAGTCCTCGATGCCTCTGGCCGCAGCGCGGCCCGTGGCGAAACAGGCGCTCAGCAGATAGCCGCCTGTCGGCGCCTCCCAGTCCAGCATCTCTCCGGCGGCAAAAATGCCGGGGAGATGTTTCAGCATATAGGTCTCGTCGATTGCGCTGAAGGCGATGCCGCCGGCAGAGGATATGGCCTCGGCGATGGGGCGTGGGCGCAGCAGCGGGATCGGCAGGGACTTGATAGCGGCGGCGAGTCTGTGCGGATCGTGGCGCTCCGACTCCAGCGTCAACTCCCTGAGAAGTGCGGCCTTGACGCCATCGATCCCGGCGCCTTTGCGCAGGCGGTTGGAAAAGCTCGTCTTGGCATCGTGCCGGGCGAGATCGCGGGACAGACGTTCAAGGCTGCGACCGGGAGCAAGATCGACCGTCAGCATTGCCTCGCCATGCCGCAGCAGGTCATCGCGCAAAGTGGCCGAGTGCGCATAGATCAGGCTGCCTTCGATGCCGTGTCTGCTGATGACGAATTCGCCGGGAAAGGTCCCGGCGCGCGAGGTTACCGTCACCGATTTCAGCGGCTCCCCGGCGAAACGATCGCGGAAGAGCTCGCTCCAGGCGACATCGAAGCCGCAATTGGCCGGCTGAAACGGTGCGACTTCTATGCCGCGTTCAGACAGCAGCGGCACCCAGCCGGCGTCCGAGCCAAGCCGCGGGTAGCTCGCGCCGCCGAGTGCGAGCAGTGTCGCATCGCAGGCTATGGTCTTGCGGCCTTCGGGCGTTTCGAAAAGGTGGCCGCCCTGCGCAAAACCAACCCAGCGATGGCGGGTGCAGAATTTGACGCCGCGGGATTCCAGCCGGGCGAGCCAGGCGCGCAGTAGCGGCGAGGCCTTCATCACCTTGGGAAAGACGCGGCCGGAGGAGCCGACGAAGGTTTCGGTGCCGAGATCGGCCGCCCAGGCGCGGATATCGGCCGGCGTGAAGGCGTCGAGGGCGGCGCGCAGCCGGGGATTGGCCTTTCCGAAGCGGGTGGCGAAACGCTCGTAATCTTCGGAATGGGTGATGTTGAGGCCGGATTTGCCGGCAAGCAGGAATTTGCGGGCAAAGGTCGGCATCGCGTCGTAGACGGAAACGGCGTGGCCGTTTGCCGACAGCACTTCGGCCGCCGAAAGGCCGGCGGGACCGCCGCCGATGATCGCGATCGTCTTCTGTTTCATCGCGCCTTCTTGGCGCGGGCGGTCAGCGAGCGCAAGTCATCAATGGTGCGGATGGGCGCATTTGCCGTGGTCGGCAAGCACCTCGATGACCCGGCACTGATCGACGCGGCCATGGCCGCAGCCTTCGACCATCAGCTCCAGTTCCGCTTTCAGGGCGTTCAGGCTGCGGATACGCTGCTCGACTTCGATGAGACGCGCCTTGGCGATGGCGTCGGCAGAGGCGCAGGACTGGTGCGGATCGTCCTGGAGCTGCAGCAGCGTGCGGATCGCCTCGATCTCGAAGCCCAGTTCGCGGGCATGGCGGATGAAGGCGAGGCGGTTGAGGTCCGACGGTTCGTAGGAGCGCTGGTTGCCTTCGCTGCGGCTCGGCGCAGATAATAGGCCGATGCCTTCATAATAGCGGATCGTCGGCACTTTGACGCCGCTTTGGCGGGCGGCTTCACCGATGGTGATCTTTTTCATGATTTTCCTCTTGCACCTCTAGTCGCTAGAGGATGTAGGAAGGATGCTGCCTACAAGCAAGGATTTACATCATGAGCGAAGCAGCACAGGCACGTTACCGGGTTGGCGGCATGGATTGCGCCGCCTGCGCAACGAAAATCGATACGGCCGTCCGGCGTGTGCCCGGCGTCGAAGACGTCTCCGTATCGGTGACGGCGGGCACGATGACGGTGCGCCACGACGGCAGCAGCGATCTCAAGGCGATCGAGAAGAAAGTGACCGGCCTTGGCTATTCGGTCGCGCCGCTTGCGGGCAAGGCTCCTGCGCGCGCGAGCAGGACTGATGATGACCATGCGCATCACGATCATGACCATGGTCACGGGCATAGCCATGATCACTATGGGCATGAGCATGATGATCACGGGCATCACGACCATGATCACGAAGGCCACGGTCACGATCATGCCGGTCATGGTCATTCGAGCCACGGGCATTCGCATGGCGCCGGGGAAGTCGAAGGCCTGCATGGCCATGACGGGCCGACGACCGGCCCCTGGTGGCAGAGCAGGAAAGGCCGGCTGACGATCCTGTCCGGCCTTGCCCTGGTTGTCGCCTATATCGTGGGCCATCTGGTGCCCCCGATCGCCTCCTATGCGTTCGTCGTCGCCATGCTGGTCGGGCTGGTGCCGATCGCGCGCCGTGCGGTGATGGCGGCGCTTTCCGGTACGCCCTTTTCCATCGAAATGCTGATGACGATTGCCGCCGTCGGCGCGGTCATCATCAATGCCGGCGAGGAGGCGGCCACGGTCGTGTTCCTGTTCCTTGTCGGTGAACTGCTCGAAGGCGTCGCCGCCGGCAAGGCGCGTGCCAGCATCCAGTCGCTGACGACGCTGGTGCCGAAGAATGCGCTGCTGGAGACGGGCGGCGAGGTGAAGGAAGTGCCGGCCGAGACGCTGGCGGTCGGTTCCGTCATTCTCGTGCGGCCGGGAGATCGGATTTCCGCTGATGGCACTATTCTCTCCGGTGAAAGCGCGATCGACGAGGCGCCGGTGACGGGCGAAAGCACGCCGGTGCGCAAGGGGGCGGGCGAGACCGTCTTTGCCGGCACGGTCAATGGCGATGCCGCATTGCGTGTTCGCGTGACGGCCGCTGCCGAGGACAATACGATTGCCCGCGTCGTCAAGCTGGTGGAGGAAGCCCAGGAATCCAAGGCGCCGACGGAGCGTTTCATCGACCGGTTCTCCCGCTATTACACACCTGGAGTCGTGGTCGTGGCGGCGCTGGTCGCCGTCCTGCCGCCGCTGCTGACGGGCGGGGCCTGGGGCGAGTGGGTCTACAAGGGGCTGGCGATCCTCTTGATCGGCTGCCCCTGTGCGCTGGTTATTTCCACGCCGGCGGCAATTGCTGCCTCGCTTTCGGCGGGAGCGCGCCGCGGTCTGCTGATGAAGGGCGGGGCGGTCCTGGAATCGCTCGGCAAGGTGACGGCCGTTGCCTTCGACAAGACGGGCACGCTGACCGAAGGCAAGCCGCAGGTCACCGATATCATTGCCTATGGACGTTCGGAGGCGGAGGTGCTTTCGCGCGCTGCCGTTCTCGAGCAGGGCTCCAGCCATCCGCTTGCGCTAGCGATCCTCAACCGTGCCAAGGCCGATCGCGTGCCCGTGCCGCCCGCTTTCGAGGTGGAAGCGTTGCCCGGCAAGGGCGTGACCGGCAAGGTGGGCGGCGAGACGCTCGATCTCCTGTCGCCGCCGGCCGCACGCGAGCGCGGGGCGTTGAACGCAGAGCAGGATGAGCAGGTCGAGGCGCTGAACGGCGCGGGCAAGAGCGTTTCGGTGCTGCTCGTCAGCGGCGCTGCGGCCGGCCTGATTGCCATGCGCGACGAGCCGCGCGAGGATGCAAAGAGCGGGCTTGCGACGCTGAAGGCGGCGGGCGTGCGCGCCATCATGCTGACGGGCGACAACAAACGCACGGCAGCGGCCGTTGCCGGCGATCTCGGCATCGACTGGCGCGGCGAACTGCTGCCGCAGGACAAGCAGCGCATCGTCGGCGAACTGAAGCGCGAAGGGCTGTTCGTCGCAAAGGTCGGCGACGGCATCAACGATGCGCCGGCACTTGCATCCGCCGATGTCGGCATCGCCATGGGCGGCGGCACCGACGTGGCGCTGGAAACGGCAGATGCTGCCGTGCTGCACGGGCGTGTCGGCGACGTGGCGCGCATGATCGACCTTTCGAAGCGGACGATGCGCAATATTTTCCAGAACATCAGCATCGCGCTCGGGCTGAAAGTCGTGTTCCTCGTTACCACCATCATCGGTCTGACCGGCCTGTGGCCGGCGATCCTCGCCGATACGGGCGCGACGGTGCTGGTGACAATGAATGCGCTTCGCCTTCTTCAGATAAAGACATAAAGATTTCTTTATGTAATCTTGACGTTCGGATGCGGCGGGTGCATGCTTGCCGCATCGTGGTTCTCGGGATCAGGCGATCCCGAGCTAAGAGGGAATTCGGTGCGGCTATCGCCAAGACCGGAGCTGCCCCCGCAACTGTAAGCGGATAGACACCGTCCTACGACGTCACTGGGAAGACGCCTGGGAAGACTGGACGATGTCGACGACCCGCAAGCCAGGAGACCTGCCGCGATAGATAACGTCCACGGGCGGGGTGTCCCGGTGTGCCGCTTTGCGCGAGACGGCACGCCTGTGGCCGCACCTCGTCGATGCGTTGCGCCTGAGCCTTGCCCATAACCTTCGGGGTAAGGAAATGACCATCAAGACTGCCAATCTCGGCTTTCCGAGGATCGGAAAACATCGCGAACTCAAATTCGCACTGGAAAGCTATTGGGCCGGCAAATCCGACGCCGGCGCGCTTCTCGACGTCGCCAAGCGGCTGCGGGCCGAAAACTGGGGCCTGCAGAAAGAGAAGGGGATCGATATCATCCCTTCCAACGATTTCTCGCTTTACGACCATGTGCTCGATACGGCCGTGATGGTCGGTGCCGTTCCTGCTGCCTATGGCTGGAAGGGCGGTCCGGTTTCGCTCGACATCTATTTCGCCCTGGCGCGCGGCGCGACCGGCGACGAGGCGCATGCCGATTGCGGCCATCAGCACCATCGGGGGCATGGCGTGCCGGCGCTGGAAATGACGAAATGGTTCGATACGAACTATCATTATATGGTGCCGGAACTCGGTCCCGATCAGTCCTTCTCGCTGACGGCCAACAGGCCGCTCGATGCCTTCGTCGAGGCGAAGACGCTCGGCATCCATACACGTCCTGTCATTCTCGGTCCGGTCACGTTCCTGAAACTCGCCAAGGGAAGCGCGGAAGATTTTGCGCCGATCAGCCTGCTGGAACGCCTGCTGCCGGTCTATGCAAGGGTGCTTGCGGAACTCAGCGCCGCCGGGGCCGACTGGGTACAGATCGACGAACCGTGCCTCGTGCTGGATCTCTCGGGAGAAGAGCAGGCGGCCCTGGATCATGCCTACCGGGCACTGCACGAACTGGTGCCGAACCTGAAGATCATGCTCACCACCTATTTCGGCGCCATCGGCGACAATCTGCCGATGGCGCTTGCGTTGCCGGTCGCGGGGCTGCATGTCGATCTCGTTCGCGCTCCGCAGCAGATCGACGCGCTTCTCAAGGCGCCCGACGGCCTGGTGTTGTCGCTCGGCGTCATCGACGGGCGCAACATCTGGAGGGCGGACCTCGCTGCGATCCTGGAGAAGATTGAACCGCTGGTCCGGCATTTCGGTGCCGACCGGCTGCAGATCGCGCCCTCCTGCTCGCTGCTGCATGCGCCGATCGATCTGGAACTGGAGACCGGGCTTGATGGTGAGCTGAGATCGTGGCTCGCCTTCGCGACCCAGAAACTGGACGAAATTGCAGCGCTCGGCAATGCCGGCAAGGCTTCCGGGGCGATTGCGGCCGCCTCGCAGGCCGTCGCCTCGAGGGCTCGATCCGCGCGCGTGCATGACCAGAAAGTCAGGCAGCGCGTCGGCGCGATCGATGCGGCGATGAAGACACGCGGCAGTGCCTTTGCCGAGCGGACAGGCCTGCAGGAGCGTAAACTTCGGCTGCCGCTCTTTCCGACGACGACGATCGGCTCCTTCCCGCAGACGTCGGACGTGCGAAAATCCCGCTCGGCCTTCACCAGGGGCACGATCAGCGAGACAGAGTACAATGCCTTCCTGAAAAAGGAGACCGAAGCGGCGATCCGCTGGCAGGAAGAGATCGGCCTCGACGTGCTCGTCCACGGCGAATTCGAGCGTAACGACATGGTGCAGTATTTCGGCGAGCAGCTTTCCGGTTTCGCCTTCACACAGCATGCCTGGGTGCAGAGCTACGGCTCGCGCTATGTCCGCCCGCCCATCATCTTCGGCGACGTCTCCCGCCCCGCACCGATGACGGTGGAATGGTGGCGTTATGCGCAATCGCTGACGCAAAAGCCGGTCAAGGGCATGCTGACCGGGCCGGTGACGATCCTCAACTGGTCCTTCGTGCGCGACGATCTCTCGCGTGCCGATGTCAGCCGGCAGATCGCGCTCGCGATCCGTGACGAGGTGCTCGATCTCGAACAGGCCGGCGCGGCGATGATCCAGATCGACGAGGCCGCCCTTCGCGAAGGCCTGCCGCTGCGCAAGGCCGATTGGAAGACCTATCTCGACTGGGCTGTCGAAAGTTTTCGCCTGTGCTCATCCGGCGTGTCGGACGAAACGCAGATCCACACGCATATGTGCTATTCGGAGTTCAACCAGATCATCGATGCGATTGCGGCGATGGATGCCGACGTGATCTCGATCGAGACCTCACGGTCGAAGATGGAACTGCTGGAGGCCTTCCGCAGCTACAAATATCCGAACGAGATCGGCCCCGGCGTCTACGACATCCATTCGCCCCGCGTTCCCGAAGTCGAGGAGATGACCGAACTCCTGACGCTGGCGCGCCGGCGTCTGACGGACGGGCAGCTCTGGATCAATCCGGATTGCGGATTGAAGACGCGCAAGTGGGAAGAGGTTCGCCCGGCGCTCGTCAACATGGTCGCTGCCGCAAGGCTGCTGCGTGGGGCGGCAGCATCGACCCACTCCTGAGCGTCCAAGTGATTCCCGGAAGCCGGCGATCTGCCGGCTTCCACCCGCAAGCCCTCCTCCGCAGCCTGCTTTATTTAAGCATCCGTTAACCACGTTTTTCACAGGAATGCAGCGATTTCAAACATGCCGTAACGCGATGCACAAACCATCCGTTGACGCAAACCGGGATTCGCGTACTATATCTAGTGTTCAAGGTTCTTTCGATTCGCGAGAGTCGAGGGCTAAGACGGGAATACGGTGCGTTTCGCCATGACGGCGCGACAAGGCCGTAGCTGCCCCCGCAACTGTAAGCGGCGAGCAACTGTCCGATTTCAGGTCACTGAGGCATGAAGCTTTGGGAAGGCTGGGGGCAGGGTGCTTCGACCCGCGAGCCAGGAGACCTGCCTTGAACGAGATGTCCACGGGCGGGGTGTCCGGAAGGTCGCGTAGATGTCAGGCGGAGAAAATCCGCATCCGTTGCGCTGCCCCCGAACGTCCGCATGAACACTTCGGGGTTGAAGTCATGTCGAGAGCATCAAAACCGCCGCCTGCGCAGATCCTGCGGGGAAGAGTGTTCGGCGTGTAAAACGCCAACTTTGCCAGATCCATATCAAGCGTTGCCTCGGACGCCGCAAGGCGCCCGATCCCAGTATTGCGTCCGGAATCCATTGACATCACGAGGAACATGATGAGCGTTACCGTTTACAGCAAGCCTGCCTGCGTACAGTGCACCGCTACCTACCGCGCCCTCGACCGCCTGGGCGTCGACTATCAGATCATCGATATTTCCGAGGATGCCGACGCGCTCGATCGCGTGCGCGGCATGGGCTACATGCAGGTCCCGGTCGTCGTTGCCGGCGACAGCCACTGGGCGGGTTTCCGTCCCGACATGATCAGCGCGCTCTCCTGAACGGAGAAGAGCGATGGGCCTGATCGTCTATTTTTCCAGCCGGTCCGAGAATACCCATCGTTTCGTCGAGAAGCTGGGACTGCGCGCGGCGCGCATTCCCCTCGGCGCTGAAGACATCCACGTTCACGAACCCTATGTGCTGATCTCGCCCACCTATTGCGGCGACGGGGCCCCGGGAATCGTGAAGGGAGCCGTGCCCAAGCAGGTGATCCGTTTCCTCAACGACGCGGAAAACCGCTCCAACATCCGCGGCGTGATTGCTGCGGGCAACAGCAATTTCGGCGAGACCTACGGGCTTGCCGGCGACGTGATCGCGCAGAAGTGCCGGGTGCCGTATCTCTACCGGTTCGAGCTTCTGGGCACTGCCGAGGATGTCGCCAATGTCAAAGACGGGATGGGACGATTTTGGACACGGGAACAAGCCTGACGCGAGATGCGGGCGCAAAGCCGCTGAAGGCGGCCGAAGCGCTGGACTACCACGCGCTGAACGCGATGCTGAACCTCTATGACGATGAGGGAAAGATCCAGCTCGACAAGGACCGCATGGCGGCCAAGCAGTATTTCCTGCAGCATGTGAACCAGAACACGGTGTTCTTCCACAATCTTCGGGAGAAGCTCGATTATCTCGTAACCGAAGGCTATTACGAGCAGGACGTGCTCGACCAGTATTCCTTCAATTTCGTGCGTGACCTGTTCGACCAGGCCTATGCCAAGAAGTTCCGTTTTCCGACCTTCCTCGGCGCCTTCAAATATTACACCAGCTATACGCTGAAGACCTTCGACGGCAAGCGCTACCTGGAGCGTTATGAAGACCGTATCTGCATGGTGGCGCTGACGCTGGCCGGGGGCAACGAGCAGCTCGCCCGCGATCTGGTCGAAGAGATCATCACCGGCCGTTTCCAGCCGGCAACGCCGACCTTCCTCAATGCCGGCAAGAAACAGCGCGGCGAGCTCGTCTCGTGCTTCCTGCTGCGCGTCGAAGACAATATGGAATCGATCGGCCGCTCCATCAATTCCGCACTGCAGCTTTCCAAGCGCGGCGGCGGCGTGGCGCTGTCCTTGACGAACATCCGCGAGGCTGGTGCGCCGATCAAGCAGATCGAGAACCAGTCCTCCGGCATCATTCCCGTCATGAAGCTGCTGGAAGACAGTTTCTCCTATGCCAACCAGCTCGGTGCGCGGCAGGGGGCGGGCGCCGTCTATCTCAACGCGCATCACCCCGACATCATGCGCTTCCTCGATACCAAGCGCGAAAATGCCGACGAGAAGATCCGCATCAAGACGCTGTCGCTCGGCGTCGTCGTGCCCGACATCACCTTCGAGCTCGCCAGGAACAACGAGGATATGTACCTCTTCTCGCCCTATGACGTGGAGCGGGTCTATGGCGTGCCCTTCACCGAAATCTCGGTGACGGAGAAGTATCGCGAGATGGTGGCGGATGCCCGTATCACCAAGAAGAAGATCAAGGCGCGCGAATTCTTCCAGGTGATCGCCGAGATCCAGTTCGAGAGCGGCTATCCCTACATCATGTTCGAAGACACGGTGAACCGGGCAAACCCGATCGACGGCCGCATAACCATGAGCAATCTCTGCTCGGAAATCCTGCAGGTGAGCGAGGCGAGCACGTTTAACGACGACCTGTCCTACGAGCATCTCGGCAAGGATATTTCCTGCAATCTCGGCTCGCTCAACATCGCCATGGCGATGGATTCATCCGATTTCGGCAAGACGATCGAGACCTCGATCCGGGCGCTGACGGCCGTTTCCGACATGAGCCATATTTCCTCGGTTCCGTCGATCGAGAAGGGCAATGACGACAGCCACGCCATCGGCCTGGGACAGATGAACCTGCACGGATATCTCGCTCGCGAGCGCATCCACTACGGTTCGGAAGAAGGCGTCGATTTCACCAATATCTATTTCTACACGGTGACCTACCACGCGCTGCGCGCCTCCAACCGGCTGGCGCTCGAGCGTGGTTCAAGCTTCAAGGGCTTCGAGAAGTCGAAATATGCCTCGGGCGACTATTTCGACAAATATACCGAGCAGGAATGGAAGCCGGCGACCGAGAAGGTGCAGGCGCTGTTTGACGGCGCCGGCATTCATATTCCGACGCGGGAAGACTGGCTGGAGCTGAAGAAGGCCGTCATGGCCTCCGGGCTCTATAACCAGAACCTGCAGGCCGTGCCGCCGACGGGCTCGATCTCCTACATCAACCACTCGACCTCCTCGATCCACCCGATCGTGTCGAAGATCGAGATCCGCAAGGAAGGCAAGATCGGCCGCGTCTATTATCCCGCGCCGTTCATGACCAACGACAATCTCGACTATTACGAGGACGCCTACGAGATCGGACCGGAGAAGATCATCGATACCTACGCGGCGGCCACCCAGCATGTCGACCAGGGCCTGTCGCTGACGTTGTTCTTCCGCGATACGGCAACGACGCGCGACATCAACCGCGCCCAGATCTATGCCTGGAAGAAGGGTATCAAGACGATCTACTACGTCCGCCTTCGCCAGATGGCGCTGTCCGGCACCGAGGTGCAGGGCTGCGTGTCTTGTACGCTGTGATTTGATTTCCGGCTCTGGGCCGAGAGTTTCGAGCCCGTGGCCCCCTCATTCGCCTGCCGGCACCTTCTCCCGATGGGCAGAAGAAACAAGCGGCTTGCACGGCGTCCCCCTCCTCCAGCGGGGAGAGGGCAGGGTGAGGGGGCCACGAACTCCAACAGATTTTGTCGAGGAAAGACAGACTAATGAACATGGCCTTCAAACCCGCCTCCCGCGTGCGCGCCATCAACTGGAACCGTATCGAGGACGACAAGGATCTCGAAGTCTGGAACCGCCTCACCGGCAATTTCTGGCTGCCGGAAAAAGTGCCGCTGTCGAACGACATTCCCTCCTGGGCAACGCTGACGGCGGCCGAGCAGCAGCTGACGATCCGCGTCTTCACCGGGTTGACGCTGCTCGACACGATCCAGAACGGCGTTGGCGCGGTCAAGCTGATGGCCGATGCGGCAACCCCGCATGAGGAGGCGGTGCTCTCCAACATCTCCTTCATGGAGGCGGTGCATGCGCGCTCCTATTCCTCGATCTTCTCGACGCTCTGCCTGACGCCAGATGTCGACGATGCCTATCGCTGGTCGGAGGAGAACGAGTTCCTGCAACGCAAGGCGGCGCTGATCATGGAGCATTATGCGTCCGGCGATGCGCTCAGGAAGAAGGTCGCGAGCGTCTTCCTCGAAAGCTTCCTTTTCTATTCCGGCTTCTATCTGCCGATGTACTGGTCGAGCCGCGCCAAGCTCACCAATACGGCGGACATGATCCGGCTCATTATCCGCGACGAGGCCGTGCACGGCTATTATATCGGCTACAAGTTCCAGCGCGGCCTGGAAAAACTCTCCGAAGAGCGCCGGCAGGAGATCAAGGATTTTGCCTTCGACCTGCTGCTCGAACTCTACGACAACGAGGCGAAATATACGGAAGCGCTCTATGACGGCGTCGGGCTGAGCGAGGACGTCAAGAAGTTCCTGCACTACAATGCCAACAAGGCGCTGATGAACCTTGGTTACGAGGCGCTGTTTCCGGCCGAGGCCTGCAAGGTCAATCCGGCGATCCTGTCGGCGCTGTCGCCCAATGCGGACGAGAACCACGACTTCTTCTCGGGCTCAGGCTCGTCCTATGTCATCGGCAAGGCTGTCGCCACCGAAGACGAAGACTGGGATTTCTAGGGATTAACCGTACGCAGCCCCTTATCATCCGGCCCGCTATCGCCCACATTCAGCGCGAGCAGAGATTCTGTTTTCGGTTTGATGTGGCGTAGCGGGAGTTTTCGATGAAGTCTTCTTTCAAAAGGGCGGATGCGTCCGGCGAAGCTGCCGAGGGCGTCTGGCCGATCCGCCGGCGCCGGATCCTCGACTGGCTGGTCAACGAGACACGCGGCGAGCGCTTCATCGACAATATCCTGGTGGAAATGTGCGAGAGGCTCCTGGCGGCCGGTGTGCCGGTGACGCGCTCGAGCCTGCATTTTCGTACCAATCACCCGCAATGGATCGGTGCCCGCATCCTGTGGACGAAAGGGATGAAGGAGGCAAAGATCAACACTTTTGCCTATGGCGTGGAAAAGACGCCGCAGTTCCTGAACAGCCCGGTTAACGAGATCCACAACGGCGCGGGCGAGGTGCGGATGAACCTCGAAGGCGACGGGGAGCAATATACCTATCCGCTCTATCAGGAGCTGCGGGACGGCGGGTTTACCGAATATATCGCCTGGCCTGTCGAGCATACGTTCGACAAGCGCCACATCGTCACCTTCTCCACCAACAAGCCCGGCGGCTTTGACGACGATCACATCGATTTCCTGCGCGACCTGCTGCCGGCCCTGACGCTCGTCAGCGAAATCAGGCTGAAGAACATCATGGCACGCACGATGTTGCAGACCTATGTGGGGCCGCACGCGAGCGAACAGATTCTTTCCGGCGTTACGACGCGCGGCAGCGGCATGACGGTGGGGGCGGCGATCATGATCTGCGACCTGCGCGATTTTACGAGCATTTCCGATCTCTGGCCGCGCGACGATGTCATTCAACTGCTCAACGATTATTTCGATGCCATATCCGATCCGATCGAGCGCAACGGCGGCGAAATCCTCAAATTCATGGGCGATGGACTGCTGGCTATCTTTCCGCTGACAAAGCCGACGGCCTGCAACGATCTTCTGAGCGCGATCCGCGGCGGCCAGGCGGCAATGGCGCGGCTGAACAAGAGGCTGCGGCGCGCGGGCCGCGATCCGCTGCGTTACGGCGTCGGCGTGCATGTCGGCGATGTCATGTACGGCAATATCGGATCACGCCGGCGGCTGGACTTCACCGTTATCGGCCCGGCGGTCAACATCGCCTCGCGGCTCGAAAGCCTGACGAAGGAGGTCAAGCGGCCCGTACTGCTGTCGCGCGCTTTCGTCGAGATGGCGAGCTGCGACGAAGAGATGGACGATCTCGGCACCTTCCCGTTGCGCGGGCTCGGCGAGCCGGTCGACGTCTTCGCCTTCCGGGACACTTGAAGGCACGCTCAGGCGAGCGGAAAGTTGATTTGCGGCGGCAGCAGCAGGCTGTCGTTTTCGGCTGCCGGATTGCCGATGCGCTGAAGAAGCATCCGGCCGAGATGTTCGCCGGCCTCGACCAGATCCTCGTAGATCGTGTCGATCTTCGGCTGAAGGTGC
Source organism: Hyphomicrobiales bacterium (assembly GCA_900471515.1). Classification (GTDB taxonomy): domain Bacteria; phylum Pseudomonadota; class Alphaproteobacteria; order Rhizobiales; family Rhizobiaceae; genus Rhizobium. The sequence continues at coordinate 43,916 of UCFC01000028.1, forward strand.
GTCAGGAGATGGGAGGTCTCCTTGGCGACGATATCGTAATCTTCGGCCAGGACGCGGCCGGCATCGCCCATCGCGCTGACGAGCGCCAGCGCGGAAACCTCGCCCGGACAGACAAAACCGTCGGGAACGTCAGGGGCGGCGGCGCGCGCGCGGAAAAAATCCCTCAGCTCGTTGGCCGGCGAATCGAGCGTGACGGCCTCCGATATTTCGTAGGCGACGCCCGCCTCGCGCACGGCGGTCATGAAGCCGTGAAGGATGTGCTGGCTGAAGGTCAGGCGTTTCGGGGGCATGACGACCGTGACCTTCTTCCTGCCCTTGGCGATCAGGCGCCGGGTGGCTTCATAGGCGAAGGCGTAATTGTCGTAATCGACATAAGGGTGCGGCGTCGAAAATTCGGTGCGCCCGTGGGAAACGAAAGGGAAGCCCACCTCCTGCAGCATCCGCACGCGCGCATCGAAGGGCTCCGTGCGCGTGAAGATCAGGCCGTCGGCGAAATTGTTGCGGACGATATATTCCGCCGCTTCGAGATCGGTCGTCGACAGGAAATTCGGGGCAACGACGAGGTGGTAGGACGTTTCTTTCAGCACCTTGGCGATGCCGTACATGATGGCGGTGCCGAAACCGACGACTTCCTGGTGCGGATCGAGAAGGATGCTGATGACATTGGTGCGGCCCGTCTTGAGGCGCTGGGCGGCGCGGTCGGGCAGGTAGCCGATCTCGCGGGCAATGCGGTGGACGCGCTCGCGCGTCTCGACCGATATCTGCGGCGCATCGCTCAAGGCGCGCGAAACCGTCGTCACCGCAAGACCGGTCAAGGTCGCGATCGTGCGCAAAGTCGGCTTGCCGCGTCTTTGCGCGGCGTCCGGATTTTCACCGCGTTGCAGTTGGGACGATTCGGTCACTGAGGACATTCCGTGCTGGATCGCGGCTACAATAACACGATGAAACCGGCGTGCAATCAATCAATGCAAACGATTTAAATTTTTACGATTTCTTAGCTCTTCCAAAAAAATCAAATAAAATCAACAATTATTTGACTAATCATATTTTTCTCGGGAGTCGAGGAAGGACTTGACGCGGCTGCGTTTATAACGTTTTAAATTGTCAACCGCGCTGGGAGGCGCGGTCTGGTGCCTGACCGCCCTTGCGGCGGACAGCATCGGGGCGGCTGAGGCGGATCTCGCTGCCCATTCACGAACGGGAGGATATTCATGTGCAAGTTTTTGAGCTCGGCAGCCCTTGCTGTCGTGATGATGGCGGGCTTCGGCAGCGCTCATGCGGCCGACGTCAAGGAAGTCCAGATGCTGCACTGGTGGACGTCGGGCGGGGAAGCCGCGGCGCTCAACGTGCTGAAGGGCGATCTTGCCAAGGAAGGCTATGCCTGGAAGGACGTTCCGGTCGCCGGCGGCGGCGGCGATGCGGCCATGACCGCGCTGAAGGCGATGGTTGCGGCCGGTACCTATCCGACCGCTTCGCAGATGCTCGGCTACACCGTGCTCGACTATGCCCAGGCCGGCGTCATGGGCGACCTGACCGAGACGGCGAAGAAGGAAGGCTGGGACAAATCCGTTCCGGCCGCGCTGCAGAAGTTCTCCGTCTATGACGGCAAGTGGGTCGCAGCACCGGTCAACGTCCACTCCGTCAACTGGCTGTGGATCAACAAGTCCGTCATGGACAAGATCGGCGGTACGCAGCCGAAGACCTTCGACGACCTGATCGCGCTGCTCGACAAGGCGAAGGCAGCCGGCGTCATCCCGCTCGCCCTTGGCGGTCAGAACTGGCAGGAAGCCACGATGTTCGATTCCATCGTGCTGTCGACCGGCGGTCCGGAGTTCTACAAGAAGGCCTTCAACGATCTCGACGAGGAGTCGCTGAAGTCCGACACGATGAAGAAGTCCTTCGATAACCTCGCCAAGATCATTCAGTATGTCGATCCGAACTTCTCGGGCCGCGACTGGAACCTGGCAACGGCCATGGTCATCAAGGGCGATGCGCTCGTGCAGGTCATGGGTGACTGGGCGAAGGGCGAATTCGTCGCCGCCAAGAAGACCCCGAACACCGACTTCCTGTGCTACCGCTTCCCCGGCACCGACGGCAGCGTGATCTACAATTCCGACATGTTCGGCATGTTCAACGTTCCCGACGACCGCAAGGCCGCGCAGGTCGCGCTCGCCACGGCAACGCTGTCGAAGAGCTTCCAGTCCGCTTTCAACGTCGTCAAGGGTTCGGTCCCGGCCCGTACCGACGTTCCGGATACGGATTTCGACGCCTGCGGCAAGAAGGGCATTGCCGACTTGAAGGCCGCCAACGAGGGCGGCACGCTGTTCGGTTCGCTGGCACAGGGTTATGGTGCCCCGCCGGCGATCGCCAACGCCTATAAGGACGTCGTTTCGAAATTCGTCCATGGTCAGATCAAGACCTCGGACGAAGCCGTAACCCAGCTCGTCCAGGCCATCGACGACGCCCGCTAACATTCCCACCGATCACGGCTTTCCCGCCTTTCCTGCGGGAAAGCCACAGCCCCTGCCATGCGGGGAGGAGATGATCCCATGAGCACAGTTGCGACCACGGATCCGGTCCTGACGTCGAAATCTTCCACCCGCACGTCCATTCGAGGCCGGCTGCAGGATGCGCTGCCGAAGATCGTGCTGGCGCCGAGTTTCCTCATCACCGTCATCTTCGTCTACGGCTTCATCGTCTGGACGGCCTATCTCTCCTTCACCAATTCCAAGACCTTTCCGTCCTATGCGCTGACCGGCTCGCGTGCCTATCAGCGGCTCTGGCGCTGGACGTTCGAGAGCGATCCGCCGTCCTCGTGGTACACGTCGATCACCAATATGGGGATTTTCGGCTTCCTCTATATCTTCATCTGCCTGGGGCTCGGCCTGCTGCTCGCCATCCTTCTCGACCAGAAAATCCGCGGGGAAGGTATCCTGCGGCCGATCTTCCTCTATCCGATGGCGCTCTCCTTCATCGTAACAGGCGTTGCCTGGAAATGGTTCCTCGATCCGGGGCTCGGGCTGGAGCAGACGCTGCACCATTTCGGCTGGACGAGCTTCCATTTCGACTGGATCAAGAACAAGGATTTCGTCATCTACACCGTCGTCATCGCCGGTGTCTGGCAGGCTTCCGGCTTCGTCATGGCGATGTTCCTTGCCGGCCTGCGCGGTATCGACGGCGAAATCATGAAGGCGGCGCAGATCGACGGCGCCTCGCCCTTCCAGATGTACCGGCGCATCGTCATTCCGATGCTGCGGCCGATCTTCCTGTCGGCCTTCATCGTGCTCGCCCATATGGCGATCAAGTCCTACGACCTCGTGGTGGCGCTGACATCGGGTGGCCCCGGCGGCTCTGCCTGGCTGCCGTCCAACTTCATGTACGAATATACGTTCAAGCGGAATGAAATGGCTGTCGGTTCCGCGAGCGCCATCATCATGCTGATGACCATCTCGGCGATCATCGTTCCCTATCTCTATTCCGAACTGAGGGAGAAGGCGCGATGAGCAGCATTACCTCCTCCGAGATCGCGCATAGCGGCAATAGCGGCCGCTGGATCGGCCGGGTCATCATTTACGGCCTGCTGCTGATCTTTGCGGTTCTCTATCTGATGCCGCTCTTCGTGATGCTGACGACCTCGTTCAAGACCATGGACGAGATCCAGGGCGGCAACATGCTGGCGCTGCCGCAGTCGCCGACGCTCGACCCCTGGTTCAAGGCCTGGGGCGAAGCCTGTGTCGGCCTCACCTGCACCGGCATCAAGGGCTATTTCTGGAACTCGATCAAGATGGTCGTACCGGCAGTGGCGATCTCGACTATCCTGGGTGCACTGAACGGCTACGTGCTGACCAAATGGCGTTTTCCGGGCCATACGCTGGTCTTCGGGCTGATGCTCTTTGCCTGCTTCATCCCGTTCCAGTCGGTGCTCCTGCCGATGGCGACCATTCTCGGCGCGCTCGGCCGTTTCGGCATGACGCTGCAGAATGCCACGGGCTTCAGCTTCGGCTTCGGCAATCCGACCGTGAACCTCGTCTTCGTGCACGTCGTTTACGGCCTCGGCTTCACGACGCTATTCTTCCGCAATTTCTACGAGGCTTTCCCGACGGAACTGGTGAAGGCGGCGCAGGTGGATGGCGCCAGCTTCTTCCAGATCTTCCGCCGCATCATGCTGCCGAACTCGCTGCCGATCATCGTGGTGACGGTCATCTACCAGTTCACCAATATCTGGAACGACTTCCTTTTCGCTTCGGCCTATGCCGGCACGGGCGATTCCATGCCGATGACGGTGGCGCTGAACAACGTCGTCAATACCTCGACCGGCGTGGTCGAATACAATGTCAACATGGCTGCGGCGATGATCGCGGCCGTACCTACGCTCATCGTCTATATCCTCGCCGGCCGCTACTTCGTGCGCGGTCTGATGGCGGGCGCCGTCAAAGGGTGATCCATGGCTTTCCTTGAAATTTCCGGTCTCAAGAAGCGCTTCGGCGCCGTCGATATTCTCAAGGGGATCGACCTGGAACTCGAAAAGGGCGGCTTCCTGGTGCTGGTCGGCCCGTCGGGCTGCGGCAAGTCCACGCTGCTCAACACCATTGCCGGGCTCGAGGCGATCACCGAAGGTGAAATCCGCATCGACGGGCGGGCGATCAACGATCTGCATCCGTCCAAGCGCGATATTGCCATGGTGTTCCAGAGCTATGCGCTCTATCCGAACATGACGGTCGCCGGCAACATCGCCTTCGGCATGGAAATCCGTGGCGTGCCGAAGGAAGAGCGTGAAAAGGCGATCAAGCAGGTCTCCGACATGCTGCAGATCGGTCATCTGCTCGATCGCAAACCGTCGCAGCTGTCGGGCGGTCAGCGTCAGCGCGTGGCGATGGGCCGCGCGCTGGTGCGCAATCCGCAGGTCTTCCTGTTCGACGAACCGCTGTCCAACCTCGACGCGAAGCTGCGCGTGGACATGCGCACGGAAATCAAGCGCCTGCATCAGCGCATGGGCACGACGATCGTCTATGTCACGCACGATCAGATCGAGGCGATGACGCTGGCAACGAAGATCGCCGTTCTGAAAGACGGGGTGCTGCAGCAGTTCGGCACGCCGGCCGAGATCTATAACAGCCCGGCCAATGTCTTCGTGGCCGATTTCATGGGGTCCCCGGCCATGAACCTGCTCAACGCCACCGTCGAAAACGGCGCGGGCGGGTTGCAGGTGTCGCTGGAGCGGCCGAATGGCGAGCCGCTGAAGCTGCCGGTCAATGCCGGCAATAACAGTCTGACCGGCTATGCCGGCAAGCAGGTGATCTTCGGCATTCGCCCGGAAGCCCTGACCGATATCGACGGCGCCGACCGCAAGGCCAAGTCGGTCGTGCACGGCGATTGCGCCATCGAGGTCGTGGAGCCGGCCGGTTCGGATACGTTTGCCGTCACCAAGCTCGGCGGTAAGTCGGTGGTGGCGCGTCTTGGCGCCGATGCCGGCATCCTGCCCGGCCAGAACACCCGCCTTGCCTTCAATCTCGACAAGGCGGTGTTCTTCGATCCGGCCAGCCAGTTGAGGATCGCTTAGCCAGCGAAACTGGCGCCCGTCAGACGGACGCCACGGAGATCGTGACCGGTGCGAAGCGGCCAGATGTCGCTTCGACCGTGATTTCGCCCGTCAAGCCCGTTGCCTCCAGCCAGAAGCCGGCGGTTCCGCCCTGCAGGGGCACGGCCGTCGGGCCAACGATCCTGGCCGGACCGTGGACGGTCAGCGTCACCACATCATTGAGGAAGGGCAGGCGCTGACCGCACTGGTCGAGCGCGCGCAGGACGACGCGGGTCGTGTCGCGTTCGCGGGCCTTCAGCGTCGTGCGGTCGGGCGCGACGTCCAGCCTGGTCGGCAGCGGATCGGCGGCGAGCGTCAGTTTCGCTACGGGCTTGCCGTTGATGAAGCCGGTGAATTCGCCGTCGATCCATTCCAGACCCCAGCGGCCGAGTTCGTCCTGGGTGAAATGGCGGTGGTCGAGCACGACGGGCGGGTGCGGCAGATGCGGATAGTTTTCCCGGTCCGGGCCGATACGCTTGGTGAGCGTCCCGTAAGTCAGCTCCACCTCGTCGCAATTGGTCAGGATGATCAGCGGCAAGACGCCGCCGATGCTGCGTTCGCCGCGTGCCCAGAACGTGACCGGCTTCATGATGATCTCATCGGAAGGGTCGCACTGGCTGGCATAGACGTAGGCCGCAAATTTCGGCTCGCGGAACATGTCCATGACGCCGTGGTAGCAGATACGGTCGCCGGAGCCGAAATCCTTGTGGGTGTTGTAGTCGAACATGCACCAGCCGATGGCGCCTGAAATGTCCGGGTCGCCATAGGCAGCATTCAGCACTTCCAGATGGCGGCGCACATGTTCGGCCTGGCGCTGCTCGGCATCATACATCTTGGTCGGATGCATGTGGCCGTTGAATTCGGTGATGATGTAGGGGACCTTGTAGGACAGGCCGGTATTTTCCTGCTGGCCGCGAAGTGCGGTGCGCGGGCGGTTGGCGCCCGGCAGCTCCTCGTTGCCGAGGATGAAGTCGTTCATCGTATAAACGTCTTCCAGCAGTTCGCTTTCGGTCAGGTAACGAACGCCGCCGGTCTGGCGGGTTGAATCGAGTTCGTGCGCCAGGCGGTTCGTGGCGGTGTAGAAGTCGTGGCTGTCGAGCGATTCGTTGATGCGCACGCCCCAGATGACGATCGAAGGGTGGTTCCAGTCGCGCTCGATCATGCGGCGCACATTCTCGATCGATTCCTTCTGCCAGTCGAGATCGCCGATATGCTGCCAGCCGGGGATTTCCTCGAAAACCAGGAGGCCGATGCGGTCGCACTGGTCGAGGAACCATTTCGACTGCGGATAATGCGAGGTGCGCACGATATTGCACTTCAGCACCGTCTTCATGATGTCGGCGTCACGCTCCTGGGCGGAACGGCCGGCCGCATAACCGACATAGGGATAGGCCTGATGGCGGTTGAGGCCGCGCAGCTTTACGGGATGGCCGTTCAGAAGGAAGCCTTCCGGCGTGAATTTGGCGGTGCGGAAGCCGAAATGGCCGGTGGTCCTGTCGGCGCCATGTTCGGTCTTCAGTTCGACGGAGACTTCATAGAGCGCCGGGTTCGACAGGTCCCAGAGTTCGATCTCGGTCAGGCCGCCGAAGGACAGGGTTGTGTTTGTGCCGATCGTTTCGCCGGCCGCGCTTGCAAGGATATTGCCATGCGCGTCCCGCAGCGATCCGGTGACGGTCGCCGTATAGGCAAGGCCCTGCGGATTGGCGATATCGACCCGCACCGTTGCCGATTTGGCATCGGACAGGACGTCGTGCGTCTCGATCTTGATGTTGCGGATAAAGATCTTGTCCGTGACCTTCAGCCAGACGTCGCGATAGATGCCGGCATAGGTGAGATAGTCGATGCGGCCGCCGAAGGGCGGGATGGCGGGGTTCTCGCTGCCGTCGATCCTGACGGTGATGAGGTTGTCGCCTTTGACGAGCTTGCCGGTGAGGCGGGCCTCGAAAGGCGTGTAGCCGTCCTTGTGGGCGACGATCTCTTCGCCGTTCAGGTAAACGACGCTGTCGGCCATGGCGCCGTCGAAGAGGATGGAGACTTCACGGCCTTCGAATTCCGGCAGCCAGCGCAGCACCTTCTGATAGGTGAAGGCGCGTTGGTAGCGCTTCTCGTCGAAATAGTTGAAGGGCAGCTCGACGGCCGTATGCGGCAGGTGGACCATGCTTGCGCCGTCAAAGGCCTCCGTCAGGTGCTGGCCGAAGCCCTCGTGGAAACTCCAGGATTCGTTCAGGGAAACGACGGAACGCATTTCATTCTCCCCGGCAGGCGAAAGGGGAGAGGCGGCGCCTGGCAGCGGCGCGGGAAAGGGTGGTCATCGGTAGTCCTCCTCGAAACGAATAGCTGGAACCGCCCTCAGGCGGTCGAACCCCAGCGGGGTGTGCAGGCAAGCGTGATGCTGTGCGGGCCTTCGTCGCCGGCCTCATGACGTTCGATCACTTCGACGACGGCGTCCATGAAGGCTACGTGGTCGAGGCTCAGCGTCGTCAGGTCGTTGCAATCCCAGGCGGCCATGGCAATGCCGTCCTGGCCGACAATGGCGATATCCTCAGGCGTATTCTTCCCGAGCACGCGGCGGGCAGCATCGCGCGCGCCGATCGCCATCACGTCGTTGCCGCAGATGATGGCATCGACCTTGGAGCGGTGCAGCAGCAGGACGGCCTCCTTGAAGCCGGAATCATAGGAATAGTCGCCAAAGGCTTCCGCTTCGAAAGAGAGGCCGTGGCGGGCGAGCGCATCGGCAAACCATTTGCGCCGCAGCTTATCGATCCAGCTCGACTTCGTGCCCGAGAGATAGGCGAAGCGCTTCTTGCCGTCGCCGACGATCTTGTCGATGATCTCGCCGGCGCCGAGCGCGCCATCGATGCGGATATTGGAGACGTCCTCGTTCTCCAGCGGTTCGAAGGAGACGATGATCGGCCGCGTCGTATGGAAAATATCGACCGCGTCCTGCATCGAGACCATGTCGGAGAAGATGACGACGTGATCGACCTGATAGGTGGAGGCGAGCCGCATCAGCTGCAGGCGGTCGGAATGATCGGCGCAGCAGAGCAGGATCGGCAGAAGCTGGCGGGCCTGCAGGCGGTGGACGAGGAGCTGCTGTTCCTCGGCCTCGCAGGGGTTGCCGATGGCGTTGACGACGAGGGCGACGAGGCGCGAGCGCTGGTTGTTCAGCGAGCGCGCAATCGCATTCGGCTGGTAGCCATATTCGCGGGCGACGGCGAGGATGCGGTCACGCGTGGCGCTGCCGATCCTGGAATCCGGCGAAAAGGCGCGCGAAATCGTTGCCGAGGAGACGCCGGCGAGTTTTGCCAGTTCCTTCGAGGTGATCCGCCGTCTGTTCGTTCCGCTCATTCTCGTGCGCCTATCCGGCAATCCTGACGGGCGTGCCGTCGGCTGCCGCCGATTCCTTGATTGCATCCCAGAGCCTAGCGAATCTGAGACCCATTTCAACGGAGCCGGAGTTTTCCATCGTTCCGGCGCGGATGGCGAGGAAATTCTTCATCGGATTGCCGAGAATCTCGGCCTCTTCGCGCGGCTCGCTGGTGCGCCCGACGCTGATTTCACGCCAGCCGCCCCAGGCGTCGATGCGCACGATCGCCTTGGAATAGAAAAAGGTGATGTAGGAGGCGCAGCCGGGAGGGCCTTCGCCGGCGGCCGTCAGCGTCGCGAGCGCGCCGTTCTTCAGGCGGGCGGAGACGGCGGTGGCGATATCGACCTTCTTGCCGTGGTTGTTCATATAGGCGGAAACGCTGTCGAAATCGGAATTGGCTAGCAGGCAGACCGTGTTCATCATGTGCGCGCCGGTATCGAACATGAAGCCGCCGCCGGAGATTTCCGGCTGCTGCTTCCAATGGCCGTCATAGTTGGAAGACCAGCTTTCCCAGATCATGCCGGAAATGGCGATAAGCTCGCCGAATTCGCCCGACAGCGCGCGCTTGCGGGTATCGAGCACCAGCGGCGAGAGGCCGCCCTGGAAGGCGGTGACGATGGTGACGCCGCTCTTCTTCTGTGCGGCGATCAGCGTCTGCGCCTCGGCGACCGTCGTGACCATCGGCTTTTCGAGGAAGAGATCGAGGCCGGCTTCGGCCACGGCCGTCGCCTGCTCGGCATGGAAAGCATGCGGGGTCGAAACGTAGACGATATCGAGTTCGTCGCGGCATTTTTCGAGCATGACGCGATAGTCCTCGAAGCTTTTCGGCTCGGGCGCGCCGGCTGCGGTGCAGACGTCGATGAGGCGCTTTCGGGAGGTTTCCGTCGTGTCGGCGAGTGCTGCGAATTCAATTTCCGGCATCTTCGCCCAGCTCTGGGCGTATTCGGCCGCTTTCAAGCCGGCGCCGATGACGCCGAGGCGCAATTTCTGAGACATCGAAATCCTCCCTGATAGTGTTGTGCAAACGATTACACAAACGCATTGTCTGGTGCAAGTTATAAATAACCGTTGAAAATCAATGTAATAAACTGCCGTTATCTTCGGCTTGAAAAATCATCTTGTCAGCATTCAGAATGCGTGTACATTTTCTTCACCGGTGCTGGAGGGCGCCGTGGCTCTAAAAAAGGGAGGACTTCCGTTGAAGAAGACGGTTATCGGTGGCCTGTGTGCCATCCTGCTCAGCGCGGTTTCGACGCTGGCTCATGCGGAAACAATTCGTATCGCCAATCACGGCCAGGCCGGCATCGACGCGATGAAGTCGACCGTCGAGCGGATCGAGAAAAAATATGGCGTGACGGTCGAGGTCGTCGAATATCCGGCGCCGGACAAGGATTATCTCACCAAGCTTCTGACCGAACTCGGCGCCGGCAATGCGCCCGACCTCTTCTCCATTCCGACGACGGCTGCCGTTGCCGACATGGTGGAAGCCGGCTACCTCGCGCCCGTCACTGCCGAATTCAAGGCCTGGGACGGCTACGCCAACCTCTATGACGTCGCCAAGCAGCTTGCCGTCAGCCCGGATGGCGAAACCTATGTGATGCCCTTCATGCTCGGCATCCAGGAAATCTACTATCGCAAGGACGTTCTCGAAAAAGCCGGCATTTCCACCGAGCAGCCGAAGACCTGGCAGGAGCTGCTCGATCGCGCTGCCGAGATCAAGCAGAAGACCGGCTCCTACGGTCTGCTCTTCCCGGCCGGCGTTTCCTGGGGCAGCGGCGCCTTCGACGAGGGCTTCCAGCACCTGATCGTCGGTTCCAAGACGCCGCAGCTCGTCGATGCCGACGGCAAGCTCGATCTCAACGGCGAAGGCGTGAAGGATGTCTTCAACGTCTACAAGACGCTGATCGACAAGGACCTGATGCCGGTGCAGCCGCTGCTCGGACCGGAGCCCTGGGTCGTGCCGAAGTACGAAATGTTCCCGGCCGGCAAGCTTGCCGCCACCACCTGCGGCTCCTGGTGCTACATTTTCGACTGGGGTCGTGAGAGCAAGAACCCGATCCCCGACGTGACCAAGGTCGTCGGCACCTGGACGGTTCCGGGCCAGAGCGGCGGCCAGTACGTGCTTGCCAACCTCGCCGCTCCGTGGGTCGTCAACTCCAAGTCCGCCAATGTGGAACTTGCCAAGAAGGCGCTGATGGAAATCGGCTCGGTCGAAACGCAGGTTTCCTATGCTGCTCGCATCGGCAATATTCCGGCCAGCAAGGATGCCGCCAAGGATCCGGAATTCCAGAAGCTGACGGAACTCGTTCCGATCCATGCCGCTGCTGAAAACGGCGTGTTCCTGAAGCAGGCTTCCGGCTTCGGCACGGTTGCCGAAGGCGTGGCGCGCGCCACCGAAGCCCTGCTGCGCAAGGAAACCGATGCAGCCGGCGCCCAGAAGATCCTTGTCGACTACGTCAAGGAAACGCTCGGCGACGACATGGTCAAGTGAGCCGCTGACCTCTTTTTTCCGCCCAGGACGGGGACGCGGCATGATCGCCGCGTCTTCCGCTTTCATTCGATAAGCCGGATTCATTCGATAAGGTTGTGAGCTTCAATGGCCCGAAACTCTCATGAAAAGCGAACCGAGCGCCAACTCCTGCTGGTTCTGCTGCCGTCGTTGATCCTGCTTCTGGCCTTTGTGATCTATCCAGCCCTCTATTCCGTCTACCTGAGCTTCACCAACGAGGCCTTGACGGGGGCTGCGGCGCTGCGGCCGCGTTTCGTCGGCATCCGCAACTATGTGCGCCTCTTCAACGATGCGAAGTTCTGGAACTCGCTGTTCGTCACCTTCGTCTTCGTCATGGGGTCTGCCGTCATCGGCCAGTTCGTGCTCGGGCTGATCTCGGCGATGGCGCTGCGCCGGCCGATCCGTTTCCGGCAGTTCTTCTCCTCGATCATCCTGCTGCCGAATGCCGCTCCCGAAGTCGTTGCCGGCTTCATGTGGATCTCGATGCTGGCCGGCGGCGAACATGCGACGCTGTCGCGCATCGTCGCCCTCTTCGGCATTGATCCCGTCGACTGGCTGAATTCCTTCCCGCTGTCGATGATTATCATCGTCAATACCTGGCGCGGCATCGCGACCGCGATGATCCTGCTGACGGCGGGCCTGAGCACCATTCCCTCCGAGGTCTACGAGGCGGCGCGCATGGATGGCGCCACACCCTCGCAGATGTTCCGTCGCATCACCCTGCCGCTGATGATGCCGACGATCCTGCTCTACATGCTGATCTCGGCCGTCTCCACCATCGCCGTCTTCGGCCTCGTCTATGCGCTGACGCGCGGCGGGCCGGGCGGGGCGACGGAGGTCGTCAGCATCTATATCTACAACCAGTCGTTTACGGCCTTCCAGCTCGGTTACGGTGCTGCGGTCGCGGTCGTCGCGCTCATCATCTCGCTGGTCCTCGGCATCGGCTATGTGCGGGCCATGAAGGTGGAGATCTGATATGGCCGTTGTTTCCCCGAGCGAAGGCGCCAACAAGACCCGCTCCGATCTTCTCGCCTATGCGACGCTGTCGATCATCTCGATCTTCTGCGCCGTGCCCTTCTTCTGGGTGCTGCTCGCCTCCTTCGACGGCAATGCGCAGCTCTTCCTGCGCTGGCCGGAGCAATGGACGCTCGCAAACTACGTGCGCGTCTTCACCAAGGAGGACGGGGCGAAGTGGCTGTTCAACTCGCTCTTCGTGGTCGGCGGCGCCACGCTTCTCGTCATGGTGCTGGCGGGGCTCGGCGGCTATGCGCTGTCACGCACGCGTGCCTGGTGGAAGCTGCCCTTCCTCTATGCGATCCTGCTCATCCGCGTGCTGCCGCCGACGGCGCTTGTCGTGCCGCTCTACAAGTTCCTGCTGACGCTCAACAATGCGGAAGGCGCGATCCTCAGGCCGATCTTCGGCAGTTATGCCCGCGACATCATGCGCTGGACCGGGTTCATCGACGGTTATCTCGGCCTGATGCTGGTGCTTGCCACCATGCAGCTGCCGCTGGCGCTGTGGATCATGAAGACCTTCTTCGACGGCCTGCCGCGCGACTATGAGGAGGCGGCCGTCATGGACGGGGCGACGATGACGCAGCGCATCCGCCGCGTGCTGATCCCGCTCGCCATGCCGGGGCTGGCGGCCGCCGGCCTCTTCGCCTTCATGTCGGCCTGGGGCGATTTCCTGCTGCCGCTGATCTTCCTGTCGTCGCCGGAGCTGCAAACGCTGCCGCTCGGTCTCTTCCGCGCCTTCCTGCGCATCAACGAGATCGACTACGGCCTGCTGACGGCGCTCGCTTTCATCTACCTGCTGCCGGCCGTCGTCGCCTTCGGCTTTGCGCGGCGCTTCCTCGTCCAGACCTTTGCGGGCGGTGTGAAGGGCTGAGATCAAGAAAGAGAAACGAATGATCAATCTCAGAAACGTTCGCAAATTCTACGGCGCGCTGGAAGTCATCAAGGGCGTCGACATCACGGTGGAAGACGGCGAATTCGCCGTCTTCGTCGGCCCGTCCGGCTGCGGCAAGTCCACGCTGCTGCGCATGATTGCCGGCCTCGAAGGCATAGACGAGGGCGATCTGGTGCTGAACGGAGAGCGCATCAACGACGTGCCGCCGGACAAGCGCGGCATCGCCATGGTGTTCCAGTCCTATGCGCTCTATCCGCATATGACGGTCGCGGAGAATATCGGCTTCTCGCTCAGCCTCAAGAAGGTGCCGGAAGCCGAGATCAAGAAGCAGGTCGAAGGCGTCGCCGAGATCCTGCAGCTGACCGATTATCTCAACCGCAAGCCGGCCGCCCTTTCCGGCGGCCAGCGCCAGCGCGTGGCGATCGGCCGCGCGATCATCAAGAAGCCGTCGCTGATCCTGTTCGACGAGCCGCTGTCGAACCTCGATTCGGCGCTGCGCGTGCAGATGCGCGCCGAGCTGCAGCGCCTGCATCGCGAGCTGAAGGCGACGGTCGTCTATGTCACGCATGACCAGGTCGAGGCGATGACGATGGCTGACCGCATCGTCGTGCTGAACAAGGGTGTCGTCGCCCAGCAGGGCGCGCCGATGGAACTCTATCACCAGCCGGAAAACGAGTTTGTCGCGACCTTCATCGGCTCGCCGAAGATGAACGTGCTGCCGATGACGGCAACGCGCCGGGATGCCGGCAAGGTGCATCTGGAAAGCCCGCTCGGTCTCGCGATCGATCTTTCGGATGCCAATGGCGCCGTGCCGCAGGGCGAGGCGAAGCTCGGCATCCGGCCGGAACATCTGAAGCTTGCGCCGCAGGGCGAGGGCGATTTTTCGGCCGAGGTCGTCATCGTCGAGCGGCTTGGCGTCGAGACGTATCTGACGGTCGGTTCGCAGCAGCAGCCGATCGTCGTGCGCGCTGAAGGCGACATGACCATCCGCCCCGGCGACCGTGTGTCGCTGACGGCCGAGCGCGCCGCCTGCCATCTGTTCGATTCCGCCGGCCGGGTAATCCGTTCGGCTCAAGTTTGAAACATCGAGGAATGACATGACAATCAAGGTCACGATCTGGAACGAAGGACGCCACGAGCAGGTCCACAAGGAAGTGCAGGATATCTATCCCGACCGTATCGACGGCGCGATCGCTGCCGGTATCGCCCATCCCGATTTCGAGATCCGCCGCGGCACGCTCGACGATCCGGATGAAGGCCTGCCGGATTCCGTGCTCAACGATACCGACGTGCTGCTCTGGTGGGGGCACATGGCGCATGAGGAGGTCAGCGACGGGCTGATCGACCGCGTGCAGCAGCGGGTGCTGAAGGGTATGGGCCTGCTGGTCCTGCATTCCGGCCATCATTCCAAGCTTTTCCGCCGGCTGATGGGCACCAATGCCAACCTCGCCTGGCGCGAGACGCCAGAGGGTGATCTGGAGCGCGTCTGGGTGGTCAATCCCTCGCATCCGATCGCCGAGGGCCTGCCGCCCTATTTCGAGGTCAATGCCTCGGAAATGTATGGCGAGCCCTTCGACATTCCGCAGCCCGACGAGCTGGTCTTCATCTCCTGGTATTCCGGCGGCGAAGTTTTCCGCAGCGGCTGCACCTTCCAGCGGGGTCGCGGGCGCATCTTCTTCTTCAGCCCCGGCCACGAGACCTATCCGATCTACCACGACAAGATGGTGCACAAGGTCATTTCCAACGGCATCCGCTGGGCGCAGCAGAAGCATACCGACGGCCGCATTCTCGAAAACTGGCACCGCAAGGAGCCGCTGCACGGCCGGCCGGACAAAGCCAAAGTTTAAGCAGTTCCTCCCGTGGGGGCTGGGGCCATGATGGCCCTGGCCTCCGCGGGCGGTAAAGGATGGGGGAGAGAATGCAGACCGTATCGATGAAGGCTGACGGCGATGCTTTTCTCAGCAAGGCATTCTGGGTTTCCATCCACCGCGACCTGCCGCAGCGGCTGGATACGCTGGCGCGGCTTGCCGCCGAGCGGCCCGATATCTTCGCTTTCGAAAGCAGCCAGAAGATCGCCGGGCGCTGCAATGTCTCGCAGACCAGCGTCATCCGTTTCGCGCATCATCTCGGCTTTGACGGTTTTGCCGAGATGAAGCAGGTTTTCCAGCAGGGGCTCAGGGCCGCGGCAAAGACATAGCCCGCGAGATTACGGGTACTGCGCGCCGTTCGTCGTCGTATAGATCGAATAGAGCGATTGCGTCGCGGTGATGAAGAGGCGGTTCTTCTTCGGGCCGCCGAAAGTGACGTTGGAGACGGTCTGCGGCACCTTGATCTTGCCGATCAGCGTCCCGTCAGGGGCAAAGCAATGCACGCCGTCGGCAGCACTGGTCCAGAGATTTCCGGAGACGTCGAAACGGAAACCATCCGGCACGCCGCTGTCGATCGAGCAGAAGTAGCGGCTGTTTGTAAGCCTGCGGCCATCCACGACATCGAAGACGCGGATATGGCGCGGGACCTCGTGATTGGAGGAACCGGAATCGGCGATGAAGAGCTGCCGTTCATCGGGTGAAAAGGCGAGGCCATTCGGCTGGATGAAATCGGTCACGATGGCTTCGATCTCGCCGGTCGCGGCGTCGATGCGGTAGACGTTGCGGGTTTCCTGCTCTTCCGCAGACTTGTGGCCCTCGTAATCCGACATGATGCCGTAGCTCGGATCGGTGAACCAGATCGAGCCGTCGGACTTGACCACGACGTCGTTGGGAGAATTCAGCCGCTTGCCGTTGTAGCTGTCGGCCAGCACGGTGATGCGGCCGTCCGGCTCCGTGCGGGTCACGCGGCGGCCGCCATGTTCGCAGGAAACGAGGCGGCCCTGCCGGTCGCGGGTATTGCCGTTGACGTAGTTGGAAGGCGAGCGGAAGACGGAGACGGTTCCATCGGGAACCCAGCGCATCATGCGTTCGTTGGGAATGTCGCTCCAGATCAGGCAGTTCAGGTCGGAAAACCAGACGGGGCCTTCGGCCCAGCGGCAGCCCGTGTAAAGCTCCTCCAGCACTGCGCTGCCGGCGATCAGCGCACCGAACCGCTCGTCCCTGATGTCGTAAAGCTCGTGTCCGGCCATGCCCGATTCCTCCCAGATCGATATTGCCTCTTCGTAGCCGCAAACGGCAAAACGTGCCAGAGCCCGGCTGCAAAAAGCGCGGGCTCCGCGGCGCTTCATAGGGCCGCGACGGGATGCGGGGAGCCGTCATAGGCGCCCCAGACCGACTGGTCGAAACAGATGACGGAGCCGGTCATCAGGCCGGATTCGGCAGACGAGAGGTAGGCGCAGGCGCGGGCTACTTCTTCGGGATCGACCAGCCGGCCGAAGGGCTGGCTTGCGGCCGCCCTGGCTAGCCAGTCGTCCGACGCCTTGTGAAACTCCTTCTGGATGCGGTCTTCGCCTTCGGAGGCCATCCAGCCGATGTTGAGCCCGTTGACGCGGATGCGGTTGCGCAGGAGCGCGTAGGCGGTGTTCTTGGTCAGCGTTTCCAGGGCGCCCTTGGAGGCGCAATAGGCTGCTATGAAGGGCTGGCCGGCCTTGGCGGACATGGAGCCGATATTGACGATCGTGCCCTCGATCTTCTCGCGGCGCATGACCTTGACCGTTTCCTGCATGAGGAAGAAGGGCGCGCGCACGTTGACGGCGAACATGGCGTCGAAGAGTTCGGGGCTGGTATCGAGGATCGTGCCGCGGTCGGTGATGGCGGCGGCATTGACCAGCGCATCGACGCGGCCGAAGGTCCGGTCGCAGACATGGACGACATTCTGCGCATCCTCGACCCTGCCGAGATCGGCCCTGACATAGACGACCTTGGCGCCGGTCCTTGAGGAAATCTCCTCGGCCTTTGCCTTGCCCTTGGCTTCGTTACGGCCGCAGATGACGATCCCCTTTGCGCCGCGCTGCGCAAAGAGGCTGGCGATGGCGGCACCAAGGCCCTGCGTGCCGCCGGTGACGATGGCGATCTTGCCGTCGAGGCGGGCGTAATCCGTGCTCATATGTCTTTTCCTCCTGATGACATGGCAATGGCCCCTTACTGGCAGTAAGGGGCTCCGGGATGATGGTATTGTGATGGCCGTATCAGCTCAGCTTCCTGGCTGCCTGTTCGGCGAGCGCTCTCGTGAACGCTTCATCGCTCCAGTTTTCCGCCAGCGCCTCGTGCATCAGCTGCGCCTGGGTTTTCGGCGCCAGGCCGCCAAGCGGCGGATCGCGGTCGAGATTGGTCGGGAAGGAATAACCATCCGCGCAGGAAGCGACGGCATTGGCGATCTCGCCGGCCGAAAGCTTGCCCTTCAGCGCCTTCAGCGCAGGGAAGAGTGTTGCGCTCATGCGCTCGCGGTTGACGGTTTCCATCGCCCGGCCGAAGGCCGAGGAGACCTGCAGCAGGTTCGCCACGCGCTTGATATCCTTCGAGCGGTTGGTGCCGGCGGCGTGGAAGAGGGCGGGGTTGAAGAAGACGACATCGCCCTTTTCGAGCGGCAGCTGGACGTGGTTCTGTTCGAAATAATCCTTGAATTCCTGACGCTTGAGGGCGAGGTAGCCCGGCTCGTAGGTCTGGCTGTGCGGCAGGAACAGCGTCGGTCCGCTTTCGAGCGGCATGTCGCAATGGGCAACCGCGCCCTGCAGGGTCAGCACCGGCGAGAGGCGGTGGACATGGGCTGGGAACTGCTCGATCACCTTGGAGGACTGGAAGCCGAGGTGATAATCGCGGTGGGCCGATTGCGCGGCGCCGCCGGGGTTCACGCGGTTGACCTGCGCCGTCATCTGGTAATGCGGGCCGAGCCATGCCTCGCTTGCCAGCGCCACGATGGCGTTGCCGTAATAGCGGGCGAAATTCTCAGGATCGGCGAGGCAGTGCTTTTCCAGCGAGTTCCAGATGCGGTCGTTGGCGCCGGGCTTGGCGAAATGGTCGCCGCCACCGGTCAAGCTGCGGTGCTGTTCCTCGATGATTTCGTCGAAGATTGCGCTCGCCCGGTCGATGATGCTGGTATCCTCATAGGCATGCTTGAAGACGGCGACGCCGGGGCCGATGCCGAAGGCTTCGCAGATTTCGGCAAGAACGGCGCGCCGGCCCGCCGGCGTCGAGGCTGCCTGCAGCACCGTGCGGCTGTCGTAGATCAGCACATTCCTCTCGACGGCGGAGGCCGTCGGATAGTCGGCAAGCGCGGTGGTTTTTTCGGCGAGCGCGCGGAAATCGCTGAGGTCGCAGGCGTCTTCGGTAAGCCAGACGCGGTCGGCGCGCAGTTGTTGCTGGTTGTCTGATTTCATCGGGTGCTCCTCCATTCCGATGAAGGGGACTATACGCTGCCCGCGATCTTGATATAGATCAAGAATCCATCAAAAATCCATCAGAACGGTCAGCATGGCCCATCCCTTTCTCGTCAAGGATATCGCTTTCCAGGCCGGCCTCAGCACCGCGACCGTCGACAGGGTGCTGAACGGCCGGCCCGGTGTGCGCCGGCAGACGGAGATGCGGGTCAAGGCGGCTATCGCCGAGCTTGAGAAGCAGGCGGGTGCGGCTGTGACCGGCCGCAAGCTTGCAATCGATGTCGTCATGGAGACCCCGGAGCGCTTCAGCAGTGCCGTAAGAGCCGCATTCGAAGCGGAGGTCGCAACCTTTCTGCCGACGGTCTTTCGCTGCCGTTTCCACTTTGCGGAGGTGATGCGGGCGGCGGAACTGGTGCAGCTTCTCGACCGCATTCGCCTGCGCGGCACGCATGGCGTCGTGCTGAAAGCGCCTGACGTGCCAGAGGTTGTGGCGGCCGTGGCGAGGCTCGATGCCGCCGGTATTCCGGTCGTCACCCTCGTGACCGACCTGCCGGCTTCGGCACGCTGCGCCTATGCCGGCGCCGACAACCGGGCGGCGGGCGAGACGGCGGCCTATCTCATCGGCCGGCTGCTCGGCCCGGCCGGCGGCAAGGCGCTGGTGACGCTGTCGAGCGGCCGGTTCCGGGGCGAGGAGGAACGGGAGATTGGCTTTCGCCGGGTGATCCGCGCGCATTATCCTTCAATCGGCATTGTCGAAGTCAGCGAGGGGCACGGCACCGATGCCGCAACGGGCACGCTGGTTGCGGTGGCCCTTGCCGGCGATCCGGCCGTCAACGCTGTCTATTCGGTCGGCGGGGGCAACCGTGCGGTACTTGCGGCTTTCGAAGCCGCGCGCCGGCCGGTCTCGGTTTTCGTGGCGCATGATCTCGATGCCGACAACCGTGCCCTGCTTGCCGAACGACGGATCGATTTCGTGCTGCATCACGACCTGAGAACCGATGCACGCTCCGCATTCCGGGCCATCATGGCGCGGACAATGCCGGCAAGCAGGACCGCGCCGGCTGCGTTTTCGGCCGTGGAGATCGTCACGCCCTACAATATGCCGGTCCTGCAATGATGTGTTCGGCTTGATTGTCTTTCCATCCGCGGCAGATTCACGCTACAGCTTGCGGGTGATGAGGAGCGCGCATGGACTATAGCGACGTCAGTTCAATTGCAGCCTGGGTAACGGAACAGGGCCTCAACGGCGTCTCCGAGGCCGAGTTGCTGATCGGCTTCTGCCAGGCCTGCCGCAAGGCGGGCCTGCGGCTCGATCGTGCCATGGCGCTGATGGATACGCTTCACCCCGTCCACGAAGGCCGGGCTTTCCGCTGGGACAATACGGAGGACTTCGAGGGCGAATTCGAATATGGCCCTTCGAGCGAAGGGCAGGGGCTGGATACCTGGCGGCGCTCGGCTTTCTATTTTCTCTGGACAACCGGCGCCAGAGAGGTGCGTCGCAGGATCGGCTTCGGCGATCCGACCGATTTCATCATGCTGGAGCAGATCCATGCGCTCGGCCATACCGATTACGTCGCCATGGCGCACCGTTTCGCGCCGGCCGGGACGATCGGCGAGATGGACTGCTTCTTCTCGCATTTTTCCACCAAACATCCGGAAGGCTTTTCGGAGCAGGACCTCGTCATCCTGCGCAAGCTGGTGCCGGTGCTGGGGCTTGCGATCAAATGCGTGGCGCTCGCCCGCATCGCCCGAACGATCGCCGAGGTCTATCTCGGCGAAGATGCGGCGCATCAGGTGATGGACGGCAAGATTACGCGCGGCAAGACCGAGCGGATATCGGCGGCGCTCTGGTTTTCCGATCTCCTGAACTACACGAAGATTTCGGACAATTCCGCGCCGGAAGAGATCATCCCGCTGCTTAACGAATATAGCGAGGTGGTGATCACCGCGATCCATGAGGCCGGCGGCAACGTGCTGAAGCTGATCGGCGACGGCGTGCTCGCCATCTTCAAGGGCGACGATCCGGCGAAAAGCTGTGCCGCGGCGCTGCGGGCCGAGCGCCTTCTGCGGCAGAAGCTTGCGGTGCTGAATGCAGCGCGCGAGGTGGACCGGCGGCCGACGACGGATGTCTATATCGGCCTGCATATCGGCGATGTCTTCTACGGCAATATCGGCAGCCAGGACCGGCTGGATTTCACGGTCATCGGCCCGGCGGTCAACGAAGTCAGCCGTATCGCCTCCATCTGCCGCTCGGTCGATCTCAACGTGCTGATGTCGTCGGATTTCGAGGCGGCGATCCCCGAGGCGGAGCGCGACCTTCTCGCCTGTATCGGCCGTTACGCGCTGCGCGGCGTCAAGCGCCCACAGCTGCTCTATACGCTGGAAAGCGCGCGGCTGAACGGCTGAGCGACAGGATTCGTCAGTGCTCGGGCTTGCATAGGTTGCAGAGGCTGCATAGGCGTTTTCGCACCCTCTCTAGAAAATGTCAGATTCATATATCTGTCAGATAAAAATCTGACACTTTCCGCGTTAGACGTAGAGACGCCCATGCAGCCGCTGCAACCTATGCGCATAGCCGACACTTCAGTCGGCCGGAGGCGTACCAGGCGGCTTGAATTGACCGCGTTTAACGCAACAATCCCTGCCTGCCGCCGGTTCCCCGTGCCCGGGCGATGAAGCTATCTCAGCAGGCTATGGCGCAGCGACCATTTTTCCGGTCCGTGAACGGCGGCAAAAAGCAGGCCGGCCAGAAAGGTAAAGTGATCGACGAAGAAGCCGAATTCGGCCTGGTTCTGCTGCCAGTGGGACGGGCCGTGAAAGGCGAAGGCCAGGAAGATCACGTAGATGCCGGCGAGCAGGCCGGCCTCGCTGAAGAAGGCGCCGGTAATGAAGGCAAGCGCCAGCGCGATCTCGAAGAAAGCGGCGATCCAGGCAAGGAAGGTCGCGGCCGGAAAACCGGCCGACGCGATATAGGCGGCCGTCGCGCCGATATCGGCGAATTTAAAGCCGGCCGCCATGAAGAAGATGAAGCTGAAGATGATGCGGGCGATGAGAATTGCGACTGCTCTGGCCATGTGAAATCTCCCCGTTGAGCTTCCACCATGACGGATGAGCGGCCTGCCATCCGACAGCGGCATGAAAAAGGGCCGCTTTCGCGACCCTTCTTGCCTACCACTCGGCGAAGCTGCCGTCTTCGTGGCGCCAGATCGGGTTGCGCCAGCGGTGGCCTTCCTTGGCGCGCTCGATGACATAGGCTTCGTCCACCTCGACGCCGAGGCCGGGGCCTTGCGGAATGGAGACGAAACCGTCGGCGTAGCGGAAGACTTCCTTGTTGGCGATGTAGTCGAGAATGTCGTTGCCCTTGTTGTAGTGGATGCCGAGGCTCTGTTCCTGGATGAAGGCATTGTAGGAGACGGCGTCGACCTGCAGGCAGGCGGCAAGCGCGATTGGGCCGAGCGGGCAATGGGGCGCGAGCGCCACGTCATAGGCTTCGGCCATGGCGGCGATCTTGCGGCATTCGGTGATGCCGCCGGCGTGGCTGAGGTCCGGCTGGATGATATCGACATAGCCGTCCGACAGGACGGTCTTGAAATCCCAGCGGGAAAAGAGGCGTTCGCCGAGCGCGATCGGCGTCGAGCAATGGTTGGCGATTTCCTTCAGCGTCTCGCGGTGTTCGGAAAGAACCGGCTCCTCGATGAACATCAGCTTGTAGGGCTCGAGTTCCTTGGCGAGAACCTTGGCCATCGGTTTGTGGACACGGCCGTGGAAATCGACGCCGATGCCGATATGCGGGCCGATCGCCTCGCGGATCGTGGCGATGGTCTCGACCGCCTTGTCGATCTTCTCGTTGCTGTCGACGATCTGCATTTCCTCGCAGCCGTTGAGCTTGATCGCCTTGAAGCCGCGGGCGACGACCTCCTTGGCGTTGCGGGCGACGTCGGAGGGGCGGTCGCCGCCGATCCAGGAATAGACCTTGATGCGGTCGCGCACTTGGCCACCGAGCAGCGAATGGATCGGTTGGCCGAGCGCCTTGCCCTTGATGTCCCACAGCGCCTGGTCGATGCCCGAGATTGCCGACATGTGGATGGCGCCGCCGCGATAGAAGCCGCCGCGATACATGACGGTCCAGTGGTCTTCGATGAGGAAGGGGTCCTTGCCGACGAGGTAGTCGGCCAGTTCGTGCACAGCTGCCTCGACGGTCAGCGCGCGGCCTTCGACGACCGGCTCGCCCCAGCCGACGATGCCCTCGTCGGTTTCGATCTTCAGAAACAGCCAGCGCGGCGGGACGATATAGGTGGTCAGTTTGGTGATCTTCATGGCAGTCGTGCTTTCGTTTCGCTTCGTGTTCCCATCGGCGCTCAAGCCGCCGATATTGTTCTGAGTTCGGTCATTTCGTCCGGCCGGCGGCGGTGAGGTCGCGTTTGGCGAGATCGAGAATCTGGTTGACGCAATCGCGCGCGCCCGCCGCATCCCGCAGGCGCAGCGCCTCCACCACCTTGCCATGCAGGGCGATCGCTTCCCGGTGGTCCGGCATGGCGAGGTTGGAGGCGTGGAGCGCGAATTTCAGCGCCGCATGGATGGCGCCGGAAAGGCGGCGGAAGACCTGATTATGGCTTGCGCGCAGCAGGACCGTATGGAAAAGCAGGTCCGCCTCGGTGAAGGCTTCCGCGTCGTCGCTTGCCGAGCGCATGCGCTGCCAGGCATCTTCCAGGTCGGCGATCTCCTGGGCGCTCGCCCGGCTTGCGGCATATTCGGCAGCCGCAGGCTCGATGATGCGGCGGGCCTCAAGGATGCTCGCCAGCAGGTCGAAATCGCCGAGATGCGGCCCCATCCATTCCAGCACGTCCTGATCGAGGATGTTCCATTCGTCCTTGTCGCAGACGGTGGTGCCGATGCGCGGCCTGCCGCGCACGAGCCCCTTGGATTCCAGGACCTTCAGGGATTCGCGGATGACGGTGCGGCTGACGCCGTGGAGGTCGCAGAGATCGTTTTCGCGCGGCAGTAGCGTGCCGGCGGCATAGCGGTTGGCGCAGATGTCTTCGGCAATCGCCGCCGTGACGTTACGGCGGACGCGCGGCCGGCGCTCCGGTGGCGGGCTCTTTTCGTCGCGTCTTGCTGCGGGCTGCATCGAAGGCTCCTCGCGAACGATCCTAGATCAATCATCATACATAAACAATGCTCTTGTATGATGATTTATCTTCAATCTGGTGTCGTCTTCCGCCGATAGAGGACTATATTGCCGGTCGGAAGGGCAGAATGTCCTTCGCGGCGGAGCGTTTCTGCGCTTCGAACATCAATCGAAACAGGAGGACGGCATGCAGATCAATCGCACAGGTTCGGCTCAGTGGTCAGGCGGTCTCAAGGACGGCAAGGGTCAAATTACGACCCAGAGCGGCGCGCTGAACAACTATCCCTACGGCTTTGCAAGCCGCTTCGAAGGCATTCCCGGCACCAACCCGGAAGAGCTTATCGGTGCTGCCCATGCCGGCTGCTTCACCATGGCGCTGTCGCTGATCCTCGGCGAAGCCGGCCTGAAAGCCGACCATATGGAAACATCGGCCAAGGTGACGCTTGAGAGCGTCGAGGGCGGTTTTGCCATCACCGCCATCCACCTGTCGCTGACCGGCAGCGTTCCAGGCGCCGATCAGGCCAAGTTCGAAGAACTCGCCAACATGGCCAAGGCCGGCTGCCCGGTTTCCAAGGCGCTTTCGGCCGTTCCCATCACGCTCGACGTCAAGCTCGCCTGATCCTTCACGCCTGTTTCCGTTCGATGCCGCAGCCTTCCGGGGCTGCGGCATTTTTGTTCGAATCGCAAAATCATTGACAAGTGAAGGATGATATTTTACGACTGACGANNTCGTCAGTCGTAAAATATCAGGCCTGAAACCATGAACGACATCGCGGAAAACACGCTGGACGTCACGCGGCAGGACAATATCACCCGCATCCTCGATGCGGCCGAGCGGCTGTTTCGCCACTACGGCTATTCCAAGACGACGGTGGCCGACGTTGCGCGCGAGCTCGGCATGTCGCCTGCCAATATCTACCGCTTCTTCGCCTCCAAGGTGGAAATTCACCAGGCGATCTGCGGCCGCATGCTGGCGACCAGCTACCAGCTGGCCTCCAATATCTGCCATCAGAAGATCAGCGCTTCGGACCGGCTGCGCCAGTTCGTGCGCAGCCAGTACCAGCTGACGCTCGACACCATGCTCGACCAGCAGAAGGTGCATGAAATGGTGATCGTCGCGATCGAGCGCGACTGGCACGTTATCGAAAAACACATCGACGACATCCACGCGTTGCTTGCCGATGTCATCCGCGAAGGCATCGCCGCCGGTGAATTCGCCGAACAGGATGCCGATGTCGCCTCCCGCTGCTTTGGGGCGGCGACCATCAATCTCTGCCATCCGCAGATGGTGGCCCAATGTCTTGCCAAGACAAACCGGGCGACCGTCGAAGAGCTGATCGAATTTGCGATCAGGGCACTGAAAAAATAAGCGCGGCACACACCGCCCGAGAAAACCCGAAACAATCAGGAGTGCGAAAGATGTTTTCGCTCAAGGCCTTCAGCAACCGCATGCCGTCCGTCGTGAGCCTCGCGCTCCTCAGCGCGGTGGGGCTCGGCGTCGCCGGCTGCACGGAAGAAAAGGCGGAGGTCAAGCCAGTCATCCGTCCGGTCAAGGTGGTCGAGGTCGCCAAGGCCGGCGATACCCGCACGCTCGACTATTCCGGCTCGGTGCGCGCGCGAACGGAAATGAATCTCGGTTTTCGCGTCAACGGCAAGATCACCGAGCGTCTCGTCGATATCGGCGAGCGGGTGAAGCCGGGCGATGTTCTCGCCCGGATGGACTCGACTGACTACGAACTCGCCGTGAAGACCGCCGAAGCCAATCTTGCTTCCGCCGAAAAGGCCGTTGAAACAGCCGATATCGCCAACCGCCGCGCCGAACAGCTCTTCGACAAGAATGTCGCGCCGAAGTCGCAGGTCGAGCAGGCGTCTCTCAGCCACGATCAGGCGATCTCGGCCCGCGATGCCGCAGTCTCCGCGCTCGATCAGGCCAGGAACCAGGTCAGCTATACCGAACTGAAGGCCGACCAGAACGGGATCGTCACCACCATCAATGCCGATGTCGGACAGGTCGTGGGATCCGGCACACCCGTCGTCACCGTCGCTGTCGATGGCGAAAAGGAAGTGCAGATCGCCGTGCCGGAAAACGATATCGCCCAGTTCAAGCCGGGCAAGACCGTCAAGGCGAGCTTCTGGGCCGACGACCAGCTGGTGCTCGACGGCACGGTTCGCGAGGTTTCCGGCAGCGCCGACCAGCAGTCCCGCACCTTTGCGGTGCGCGTCAGCCTGCCGAACGATCCGCGCGTGCTGCTCGGCATGACGGCAACGATCGAAGCCGCTGTCAGCAACAGCGATACCTATGTCTCCATTCCGCTGAGCGCGCTGGCGCAGAAGGACGGCAAGCAGGTCGTCTGGACCGTCGATCGCGACACCGAGACGGTTCATTCCAAAGGCATCGAGGTCGCCGATTTCACGGGCGACGGCGTTCGTGTCGCCAAGGGTCTCGACAGCGGCGATCTCGTCGTGGCCGCCGGCACGCAATTCATGAGCGAAAACCTGAAGGTCAAGCTTCCCGACCAGCAATCGGCCTCGGCCGAAACGGACGCGGCCGTCCGCTGAAGGATCAGGAAGAGGGAACAGGACCATGGATACGACCACAACTGAAAAGCGCCCCTTCAACCTGTCGCGCTGGGCGATCGGCCATCCGAGCATCGCGCGCTTCCTTTTCGGGCTGATCCTCATCACGGGCGTGCTCGGCCTGACCCGCATGGGCCAGAAGGAAGACCCGGATTTCACCTTCCGCGTCATGGTGGTTCAGGCGCTCTGGCCTGGGGCATCGCTTCAGGACATGGAAGACCAGGTCACCAACAAGATCGAGCGCAAGCTGCAGGAAACCCCGCATCTCGACTGGGTGAAGTCCTATACGCGCGCCGGCAGCACGATCATCACCGTGCAGGTGAAGGGCGATACGGATTCGGCCGAAGTGGCCGACGCCTTCTACCAGGTGCGCAAGAAGGTCGGCGATATCAGCAGCGACCTGCCGCAGGGCCTGCTCGGCCCCTATTTCAACGACGAATTCGGCGACACGTTCATCACGCTGCATTCGATCAGCGGCGACGGCTATTCCTATCCGGAACTGAAGAAATTCGCGATCCAGGCGCGTGACATGCTGCTGACGACGCCGGGCGTCGAAAAGGCCGTCATCATCGGCGACCAGCCGGAAAAGATCTATATCGACGTCTCCTCCAAGGCGCTTGCCGAACGCGGGTTGACGATCCTCGACCTGCAGAACGCCATCAAGGGCCAGAATGCCGTCGATCCGGCCGGCAATGTCGATACCGGCCTGCGCTCGGTGCGCATCTCGGTCGAGGGCAACGTGCACAAGGTCGAGGATATCAGGGAATTGCGCCTGCGCTCCGGCAACCAGGTGACGCGCCTCGGCGATGTCGCCACCGTCACCTCCGGCCTCGAAGACCCCTATCAGCGCAAGTACCGCTACAACGGCCATGAAAGCGTGCAGGTCGGCGTCGTCATGGCCAAGGGCTTCAAGGTCACCGATGTGGGCAAGGACGTGGACGCGACCTACAAGCGCTTCGAGGATTCGCTGCCCTACGGCGTCTCCGTCGACCAGATCTCCAACCAGCCCGATGTCGTGACCGATGCGGTCAGCGAGTTCATGCATGCGCTCGGCGAAGCCCTTGCCATCGTGCTCGTCGTCTCCTTCCTGTCGATCGGCTGGCGTTCGGGCCTCGTCATCGCCATTGCCATTCCGCTGGTGCTGGCTGCGACCTTCGCCATCATGTACGAGCTCGGCATCGACCTGCAGCGCATTTCGCTCGGCGCGCTCATCATCGCGCTCGGCCTGCTCGTCGACGATGCGATGATCGTCGTGGAAATGATGGAGCGAAAACTCGAGGAAGGCCTCGTCAAGATCGAGGCGGCGAGCTTTGCCTATTCCTCGACCGCCTTCCCGATGCTGACGGGCACGCTGATCACCACGGCCGGTTTCATTCCCGTCGGTTTTGCGGAATCGACCGCCGGCGAATATGTGCGCTCGCTCTTCTATGTCGTCGGTATCGCGCTGGTCACGTCATGGTTCGTGGCGGTCTATTTCACGCCCTGGCTCGGCCACATGATCCTCAAGCAGCGCCACCATGCGGGCGAACATCATGACGTGTTCGACACGCGCTTCTATCGCGGTCTGCGCCGTACGGTCGGCTGGGCGGTGCGTCATCGCGTCATCGTGCTGGCGCTGACGCTCGGCACTTTCGCCGCCAGCCTCTGGAGCTTCCAGTTCATTCCGCAGAACTTCTTCCCGCAGTCCTCGCGTCCGGAAATCCTCGTCGATCTCTGGCTGCCGGAGGGGACCAGCATCAAGGAAGTGGAAGTCCAGGCGAAGGCTCTGGAAGCCAAGATGATGGACGACAAGGACAAGAAGTTCATCGCCACCTATATCGGCGAGGGCGCGCCGCGCTTCTTCCTGCCGCTCGACCAGCAGCTGCGCAACCCGAACTATGCACAGCTCCTCATCATGGCAAACGACGAGCCGGCGCGCGAACGTCTCATTGCCAAGCTCAGGACGATCCTGGCGGAAGACTTCCCGTCCATCCGCGGCAAGGTCGACCGTCTCTTCCTCGGCCCGCCGACCGGCTGGCCGGTGCAGATGCGCGTGATGGGGCCGGACCGTGCGGAAGTGCGCAGGATTGCCGATCAGGTGAAGGAACGCTTCACGAAGGATCCGATGCTCGGCGCCATTCATGACGACTGGCTGGAGCCGGTGCCGGCCATGAAGCTGGTCATCGACCAGGATCGTGCCCGCGCGCTCGGCGTCACCTCGCAGCGCGTCCGCCAGATGCTGCAGACCGCCGTGTCCGGTGCGCCGCTCGACGACTTCCGCGACGGCGAGGAGACGGTCTCGATCGTCGCCCGCGAACCGGACGCCAACCGCTCGCTGCTCTCGGCCGTCAACTCGGTCTACGTGCCGACGGATTTCGGCGGCTTCGTGCCGGTCTCGCAGATTGCCAAGGTCGTGCCGGTCATGGAGCAGGGCGTCGAATGGCGGCGCGACCGCCTGCCGACGATCTCGGTCAGGGCAACGCTGCCTGACGGCGTCCAGTCGAACGACGTCGTAACCAAGCTCTACAACGACATGAAGGACCTGCGCGACAGCCTGCCGGCCGGCTACAACATCGAGATCCAGGGCGGCGCCGAGGATTCGACCGAAAGCCAGGCCTCGATCGCGGCCAAGGCGCCGATCATGCTCGTTGTCATCATGGTCCTGCTGATGGCGCAGCTGCAGCATTTCGGCAAGGCGATGCTGGTCTTCGCCACCGGCCCGCTCGGCATCATCGGTGCTGCCTCGGCGCTTTTGATCAGCGGAGCCCCGTTCGGCTTCGTGGCGATCCTCGGCGTCATCGCGCTGCTCGGCATCATCATCCGCAACTCGATCATCCTCGTCGACCAGATCGACCAGGATATCAAGGCGGGCATGCACCGGCAGGAGGCGATCGTGGGTGCGGCCGTGCGCCGCTTCCGGCCGATCATGCTGACGGCGCTGACGGCCGTGCTGGCGCTGATCCCGATCTCGCGCGGCGTCTTCTGGGGTCCGCTCGCCTACGCCATGATGGGCGGCATCCTGGTCGCTACGGTGCTGACCATCCTCGTCCTGCCGGCCGGTTATGCCCTGTTCTTTGGCCGTGAGCCGAAGTCCAAGGGCGCGGAACATGCCAATGCCAACCAGGAAGAGGCGGATGGCGATCTCCATCATCCGCCGGCATTGGCAGCCGAATGAGAAACGGGGCGCGGCCGAGGCCGCGCCCTTTCTTTTCAGTCCGTGATCTCGGCAGACAGGTAGCGCTGACCGGGAGTAAAGTCCGCCCTATATGCGTCGAGGGGAGGACATGACTGTGGCCGATTACCATCTGGAAGCGAGCTGGCGCCCGGTCGAGGGAAGTTTCGGGCGCTTCAGCTTCGCCCTCTTCAATCTTTCCGCCAAACCGCTCTCCGGCTTTACGCTTGCCTATACGTCTCTCACCCGCGTGGCGGACGAGCATGTGGCGGAAGGGGCCGTGCTCAAGCGGCGCGTTGCGAATTTTCACGAATATTCTCCGCCCGAAGGGCTCGTCGTCAAACCGGGCGGCAGCTGGCGGTTTACCGTGGAGGGGCTGACGCATGGTCCGAAGCATGTCACGGCCGGCATCAAGTCCGCCTATCTCACGCTCGCAGACGGCCGGCATGTGCCCGTCGGCTTCAGCGATCTGATGCTTGACGGGGCGCAGCGCCGCGAACCGCCGGAACTGCTGCCGAAGGGCGAGGTGAGCGAGCCGTTTTCGCTGCTGCCCTGGCCGTTGCACCTGTCGTTGCGGCCGGGCGACGTGCCGCCCGTCGCCCTTTATCCGGCAGCGGGCTCGAGCGCCAAGAATATCAGGGCGGTGGCGAAAGTGCTCGCACTCTACCAGCGGCTCTTTCCGGCCGACAACGCGCCCTTCGCCCTGCAGCCGGTCGAGGGAGGCAGGCAGATCCGCTTCAAGGGGGAATCCTCGATCATGGAGGCCGCCTACGAGCTGCGTTTTACGGCGCAGGAGATCATTCTCGGCACCGACGATGCCGCCGGCCTGCTTTACGGCCTGATCAGTCTCGCACAGATGCTGCATGGCGCGCGCCACGATCCGGAAACCTTCCAGTTTCCCGTCTTCGGCACCATCGCCGATCAGCCGCGCTACCAATGGCGCGGCTGTCATCTCGACGTCAGCCGGCAGTTCTATCCGGTTGCAGATGTCAAACGGCTGATCGATATCCTTGCCTGGAACAAGCTCAATATTTTCCACTGGCACCTGACCGACGACGAGGCCTGGCGGCTGGAGATCAAGGCCTATCCCGAGCTGACAGAGATCGGCGCGAAGCGCGGACCTGACGAAGTGCTGTTGCCGCAGCTCGGCGACGGCGCGGAGCCCCGTTCAGGATTTTACAGCCAGGACGATGTCCGCGAGATCGTTTCCCATGCGGGCGTGCTGCGTGTCGAAGTCGTGCCGGAGATCGATATACCGGGCCACAGCACCGCAGCCCTTCTCTCCCTGCCGCGGCTCGTCGACGAACAGGAGGCGCCGGACGGCTATCGCTCCGTGCAGGGCTATGCCAACAATGCGCTCAACCCGGCGGTCGAATTCACCTACGAATTCCTCGGCAAGGTGTTCGACGAAATGCTCCGGCTCTTTCCGTCCGACTATGTTCATATCGGCGGGGATGAGGTGCCGCATGGCTCCTGGCTTGCCTCGCCGCTCTGCAAAGCGCTGATGGAGCGCGAAAAACTCGCCGGCACGGCCGAGCTGCAATCCTATTTTCTCCGGCGGATCAAGGCGATGCTGACCGAGCGCGGCAAGAAACTTGTCGGCTGGAACGAGGTCGCGCACGGTGGGGGTGTCGATCGCGACGGCACGCTGCTGATGGCCTGGGAGAGGCCGGAGATCGGCACTGAGCTTGCGGCCGACGGCTATGATATCGTCATGACGCCGGGGCAGGCCTATTATCTCGACATGGCCCAGGCCGAGGGCTGGGCAGAGCCGGGCGCCAGCTGGGCCGGGTTTACGCCGCCCGAAAAGACCTATGCCTATGAGGCCGAAGGCGACCTGCCGGAGGAGCTGCGGGAGCGGATGCGCGGAATCCAGGCCTGCATCTGGGGCGAAAACTTCGTCTCGCGGGCCTATTTCAACCGGCTGGTCTTCCCCAGGTTGCCCGCGGTCGCGGAAGCGGCCTGGACACCTTTGTCGAGGAAGGACTGGCTGCGATTTGCCGCGATCGTGCGGATGTGGCCGATGCTTTAAGCACCCGGCTCACGCAGCCTCGGCCTTCAGGCCCAGAAGCGCGGCGCCGATCAGGCCCGGCTCGATGCGGCATTCGCTGCGCACGACCAGGGGACGGTCGAATTTCCGCAGGATGCGGGCGCGCACTGCCTGATCGAGTTCGGCCAGAAGCGGTTCCACATTCGAGAGGCCGCCGCCGACCGGCACGATGGTCGCGCCGGTGACGTTGATGGCGAGGGCGAGAGGCGAGGCGACGAGATCGACATAGACGTCGATGGTGCGGGTGGCCTTTTCCTCGCCGCGCTGCCAGTCCGCGATGATCTCCTCGCTGGAGAAGTCGAGATCGTGCAGCGTCTTGTGCAGGCGTTCCAGGCCGCGGGCGCCGCCGACGGTATCGACGCAGCCCTTCTGGCCGCAGCCGCAGGCATAGGCGGGGATGGCGACCGGCGGCGTGCCGGCCTGCGACGCGATGATCGGGCCGTGGCCCCATTCGCCGGCAAAGCCGCCCGAAGCATTGACAAGGCGACCGTCCGAGACGACGCCGCCGCCGACGCCGGTGCCGAGAATGGCGCCGAAGACGATGCGATGGCCGCGGCCGGCACCGAGTTCGGCTTCCGCCATGGCGAAACAGTCGGCATCGTTGGCAATCAGCACGGGCAGGCCGAGTTCGGCCTCCAGGTCGGCGGCGAGATTGCGGTCGTGGATGCAGGGGATATTGGCGACGATGAGGCGCTGCGTGTCCGGATCGACGACGCCGGCAATCGACAGGGCGATGCGCGAGGGCCGTTCGCCGGTTTCGGCAACGAAGCTCTTCAGCGTTTCGACGAAGGCCGGAAAATCGTCCTTCGGGGTCGGGCGACGGCCGAGCGGAGCGATGTTGGTCTCCGAACGTGCAATTCCGCCCTTGATGGCGGAGCCTCCGATATCGAACGAAATAATCATCTGATGTCTGCCAATTGTCTGTGTCTGGCGTCTGCTCGCACTCTTGGCGAGGAATTACAAGGATTATTCGATAAATGAACTAAGCCTGCACTTTATGAGGTGATAATTTCATCCGCCAAGGTCATGCTATTGGCATATTGCATGGGCAAGCTCTTCGACATCCACCTTCCGACGCCGGATTCATGACAATCGAAAATACCGAGACTCGCAGAACCACCGCTCGCAGGCCGCGCCCGAAGGGCCGGCGCCTGTCCTCCATTCTGCGGCAGATGGCGGCGGACCGAAGCCGCGAACGCGTGTCGATCGGCGACCTGTTCCAGACCATGGGCGACCGGGCGATCGGCGCGCTGATGCTGATCTTCGCGCTGCCGAACGCTTTTCCGACACCGCCCGGCACGTCCTCGCTGCTTGGCGCGCCGCTGATCTTCCTCGCCGCGCAGCTGACCTTCGGCCTGAAGCCGTGGCTGCCGAAGGCGATCGCGGCGCGCTCCATGCGGCGGGAGGATTTCGAGACGATCGTCGGGCGCATCCATCCCTGGCTCGCCTGGGCAGAGCGCATGCTGCAGCCGCGACTGGGCATTTTCGTCGAGCCGCCGGCGGAATACCTGGCGGGTTTGTGCTGTCTGGTGCTGGCGGTCGTTCTCGTGCTGCCGGTGCCGCTCGGCAATATCCTGCCGGCGATTGCGATTTCGCTCTTTGCCTTCGCGATCCTCGGACGGGACGGGCTGTTTTCGCTTCTCGGTTTCGCCATGACCGCCGTCTCGCTCACGGTGGCGGCCGGGGTGATTTACGGTCTCGTCAAGGCGGGCATTTACATCGTCATGCAGTGGTTTGGATAGGAAAGCGACTGCTCACTTTTTCAACGCCCTCGACATTTGCCCGATTTTTGTTTTGATCTGGCGCCAGATGGACTCAAGAAATCAAGCGGCGGCGATAGATGGTAAAAAGATCGGAGACTTCCGGACGGCTGGACGATGCGGCGCGCGCCGGCTGGCTCTATTATGTCGCCGGCCGCACGCAGGATGAAATCGCCTCCGCCATGGGCATTTCGCGTCAGTCGGCGCAGCGGCTCGTCTCGCTTGCCGTGGCCGAGAGGCTGATCAAGGTCAGGCTCGACCATCCGATCGCGGCCTGCCTGGAACTCGGCAACCAGCTGCGCAGGAAATTCGGCCTCAGGCATGTGGAAATCGTTCCGAGCGATCCGGGCTCGTCCTCGACGACGGTCGGAATTGCGGAGGCCGCGGCTTCCGAAATCGAGCGCTGGCTGAAACGCGCCGATCCGATCGTGCTTGCCGTCGGCACCGGGCGAACGCTGAAGGCGGCCGTCGATCAGTTGCCGGCGATCGAATGTCCGAACCACCGCATCGTCTCGCTGACGGGCAATATCGCGCCCGACGGTTCGGCCGCCTATTACAACGTCATCTTCAGCATGGCGGACGCCGTGAAGGCGCGGCACTATCCGATGCCGCTGCCGGTTCTCGTCACCTCGTCGGAGGAGCGGGAACTCCTGCACGGACAGCAACTGGTGCGCTCGACGCTGGCAATCAGCGCACAGGCGGACGTAACCTTTGTCGGGATCGGCGAACTCGGCATCGACGGCCCGCTCTGCGTCGACGGTTTCCTCGAAAAAGACGAGATGATGGAACTGATGCGCGCAGGGGCGGCCGGCGAGATCTGCGGCTGGATATTCGATGCCGAGGGAAAGCTGCTCGACAACCCGATCAACGAACGTGTCGCATCCGCTCCGATCCCGCCGCGCGATTCGTCCACCGTCATCGGCATCGCCAAGGGCAAGCGCAAGTTCAGGGCGATCAAGGCCGCCATTACCGGCCATCAAGTGAACGGTTTGATCACTGACGAAGAGACCGCTGAGTTTTTGCTCAGTAACTGAGCAAAAATATTTCCCTTTATAATCAATGTTATAGTGTGCCTTTTCGGCATCGCAGCAACGATTGCCGATTGACAAATTTTCGCCATTGATGAGTAATTGCCCATGAGCAAAGCGAATGCTCACTACTCATCTTCTGGGAGGAAGATATGACATTGAGAACTCTCCTGCTGGGCGCCTGCTCGGCAATGGCGTTTGCCGGCATGGCTTCGGCCGAGACGCTGACAATCGCGACCGTCAACAACGGCGACATGATCCGGATGCAGAAGCTGACGGATGACTTCAAGGCGAAGAATCCCGGCATCGACCTTGAATGGGTAACGCTCGAAGAAAACGTTCTGCGCCAGAAGGTCACGACCGATATCGCGACCAAGGGCGGCCAGTACGACGTTCTGACGATCGGCACCTACGAAGTTCCGATCTGGGCAAAGCAGGGCTGGCTCCTGCCGCTCGACAATCTCGGCGCCAGCTATGACGTGGACGATCTGCTGCCGGCCATCCGCAGCGGCATCAGCCAGGACGGCAAGCTCTATGCAGCTCCGTTCTACGGCGAAAGCTCCATGGTCATGTACCGCAAGGACCTGTTCGACGCTGCCGGCCTGAAGATGCCCGACGCGCCGACCTGGGACTTCATCGCGGATGCCGCGAAGAAGATCACCAACAAGGACAAGGAAATCTACGGCATCTGCCTGCGTGGCAAGGCCGGCTGGGGTGAAAACATGGCCTTCCTGACGGCTATGTCGAATTCCTTCGGCGCCCGCTGGTTCGACGAACAGTGGAAGCCGCAGTTCGATCAGCCCGAGTGGAAGGACACGCTGAACTTCTACGTCAACCTGATGAAGGAAGCCGGCCCTCCCGGCGCTTCTTCCAACGGCTTCAACGAAAACCTGGCGCTCTTCCAGACCGGCAAGTGCGGCATGTGGATCGACGCAACGGTTGCCGCGTCCTTTGTCAGCAACCCGAAGGAATCCACCGTGGCCGACAAGGTCGGCTTCGCGCTGGCTCCGGACAAGGGTCTCGGCAAGCGCGGCAACTGGCTCTGGGCCTGGAACCTCGCCATCCCGGCAGGCTCGCAGAAGTCTGAAGCCGCCGAGAAGTTCATCGCCTGGGCAACGAGCAAGGACTACACCAACCTCGTCGCCGAGAAGGAAGGCTGGCTGAACGCACCTCCCGGCACGCGCAGCTCGCTCTATGCGAATGCCGACTATCAGAAGGCTGCTCCGTTCGCGAAGATGACGCTCGACAGCATCAACTCCGCCGACCCGACCAAGCCGACCGTCAAGCCGGTTCCCTATGTGGGTGTCCAGTTCGTGGCGATCCCGGAATTCCAGGGTATCGGCACGGCCGTTGGCCAGCAGTTCTCCGCAGCCCTTGCCGGCCAGATCTCGGTCGACCAGGCCCTGCAGAGCGCACAGCAGCTGACCACCCGCGAAATGACCAAGGCGGGCTACATCAAGTAAAACCTCCTGAGAATGGACGGAATGCTTGACATTCCGCACCTCTGGGCCGCCGATTGCCCGAACTGCATCGGCGGCCTCTTTTTTCAAAACGTCCTGCAGCCGTTCCCGCTTCAGATCAGACCGGTGATTTGCCATGGCAACGTTACACACCCGCTCCGCAGCCCGCTTGATGATGGCACCCTCCGTGGTGCTGCTCTTTGCGTGGATGATCGTCCCGCTGGCGATGACGATTTACTTCTCCCTGCTGAACTACAATCTGCTCAGCCCGGGCATGGAGA
The DNA here is from genome assembly GCA_900471515.1 of Hyphomicrobiales bacterium. Lineage (GTDB taxonomy): Bacteria > Pseudomonadota > Alphaproteobacteria > Rhizobiales > Rhizobiaceae > Rhizobium. The sequence continues at coordinate 80,019 of UCFC01000028.1, forward strand.
ATTTCGTCGGTCTCCTGAATTACGAATATTTCCTCACCGACCCGGCCTTCTTCGCCGCGCTCGTCAATACGCTGGTGCTGGTCGCCGGCGTGCTGCTTATCACCGTCGTCGGCGGCATTCTCTTCGCGCTCCTGCTCGATCAGCCGATCTACGGCCAGGGCATCGTGCGCATTCTGGTCATTGCGCCCTTTTTCGTCATGCCGACGGTGGCGGCCCTTGTCTGGAAGAACATGTTCATGAACCCGGTCAACGGCCTCTTCGCCTATATGGCAAAGGCCGTCGGTCTGCAGCCGATCGACTGGCTGGCGACCGTGCCGCTGTTTTCGGTCATCCTGATCGTCGCCTGGCAGTGGCTGCCGTTTGCCACGCTCATCCTGCTCACCGCGCTGCAGTCGCTTGACGAAGAGCAGAAGGAAGCCGCCGAAATGGACGGCGCCGGCGCGATCTCGAAATTCATCTATATCATCCTGCCGCACATGGCCCGCGCCATCACCGTGGTGATCCTCATCCAGACGATCTTCCTGCTGTCGGTCTTTGCCGAAATCCTCGTCACCACCAATGGCGGGCCGGGCACGCAGAGCACGAACCTCACCTACCTCGTCTATGCGCAGGCTCTGCTGCAGTTCGATATCGGCGGCGCATCGGCGGGCGGTATCGTCGCGGTCGTGCTTGCCAATATCGTTGCGATCTTCCTCGTGCGCCTCGTCGGCAAGAATCTGGAGGCTTGAGATGGCTAGAAAGGTCACTACCCAACGCAAGGTCGTGATGACCGCAATCGCCTGGGCGCTCGGCATCCTGATCTTCTTCCCGATCCTGTGGACGTTCCTGACGAGCTTCAAGTCGGAAGCCGATGCCATCGCCTCGCCGCCGCAGTTCCTGTTCTTCCACTGGACGACGGAAAACTATTCCGAAGTGCAGAGCCGGTCCGACTATCTCAGCCACTTCATGAATTCGGTGGTGATCTCCTTCGGCTCGACGCTGATCGGCCTTATCATCGCCATTCCCGCCGCCTGGGCCATGGCCTTTGCGCCGACCAAGCGGACCAAGGACGTCCTGATGTGGATGCTGTCCACGAAGATGATGCCGCCGGTCGGCGCGCTCATCCCGATCTACCTGATGTTCCGCAATTCCGGCCTGCTCGATACGCGCACCGGCCTCGTCATCGTGCTGACGCTGATCAACCTGCCGATCATCGTGTGGATGCTCTACACCTATTTCAAGGAAATTCCCGGCGAGATCCTGGAGGCCGCCCGCATGGACGGCGCCTCGCTCGTCAAGGAAATTATCTACGTGCTGACGCCGATGGCGGTGCCCGGCATTGCCTCGACGCTGCTCTTGAACATCATCCTCGCCTGGAACGAAGCCTTCTGGACGCTGAACCTGACGGCCTCCAAGGCGGCGCCGCTGACAGCCTTCATCGCCTCTTATTCGAGCCCGGAAGGCCTGTTCTACGCCAAGCTTTCGGCCGCTTCGACCATGGCGATCGCGCCGATCCTCATCCTCGGCTGGTTCAGCCAGAAACAACTTGTCCGCGGCCTGACCTTCGGCGCGGTGAAATAAGATCACAGGGAGAGAAACATGGGCAGCATTACCCTTCAGCAGGTTTCGAAGGTCTTCGGCGAAGCCAAGGTCATCCCTTCGATCGATCTCGATATCAAGGACGGCGAGTTCGTCGTCTTCGTCGGCCCGTCCGGCTGCGGCAAGTCCACGCTCTTGCGCCTGATCGCCGGCCTTGAGGATGTCTCCGGCGGCAAGATCGTCATCGACGGCAAGGATGCCACCGAAAAGGCGCCGTCCGAGCGCGGTCTGGCGATGGTGTTCCAGTCCTACGCGCTCTATCCGCATATGAGCGTGCGCAACAACATCGCCTTCCCGCTGAAGATGGCGGGCATGGACAAGGCGGAGATCGACCGCAAGGTCAATGATGCGGCCCGCGTGCTGAACCTCGGCGACTATCTCGACCGCAAGCCGCGCCAGCTTTCGGGCGGCCAGCGCCAGCGTGTCGCGATCGGCCGCGCGATCGTGCGCCAGCCGTCGGCCTTCCTGTTCGACGAGCCGCTGTCGAACCTCGATGCGGCGCTGCGCGTCAACATGCGCATCGAGATCAGCGAGCTGCACCAGCAGCTGAAGACGACGATGATCTACGTCACCCACGACCAGGTGGAAGCCATGACCATGGCGGACAAGATCGTCGTGCTGAACAGGGGCAATATCGAGCAGGTCGGCTCGCCGCTGGAACTCTACCGCAGCCCGCGCAACCTCTTCGTCGCAGGCTTCATCGGTTCGCCGCGCATGAATTTCATCAAGGGGCAGAATGCCGCGCAGCTCAATGCGCACACGATCGGCATCCGTCCGGAACATGTGCTGCTGTCGACCGAGAACGGCGACTGGAAGGGCAGGGTCACGGTCGCCGAGCATCTCGGCTCGGATACGTTCCTGCACGTCGATGTCGAGAGCATCGGCATGGTGACGGCGCGCAGCAACGGCGACTTCGCATCCAAGGCAGGCGACATCGTCTACCTGACGCCGGACAAGACGCGCATCCATAAATTCAACGAGGGCGGCCTGGCGATCTAAGGCGGCCGCCGGCTGGGGGCAGACATGCGGACCGGGCGATCTCGTCCGGCCCGCGCTACCGGAAGGGCCGAAAGCCCTTTCGCAAGACCTTCAAGAGGACTGAAACATGACGTGCAAACTATCGCTGGCAACGCTCGCCGAGGCGGCAAAGACCGCGGCCATTCCGGCTTACGACCGGGCGTCGCTGAAAGCCGGCATCGTGCACTTCGGCGTCGGCAATTTCCATCGCGCCCATCAGGCGATCTATCTCGACGATCTGTTCAACGCCGGCAGCGACCATGACTGGGCCATCATCGGCGCCGGCGTGCTGCCGTCCGACGCTGCGATGCGCGACAAGCTTGCCGCGCAGGATTTCCTGACGACCGTCGTCGAGCAGGACAACAACAGGACGGCGGCTCGCGTCACGGCGCCGATGATCGATATCCTGCCGGTCGGCGATGCTGATGTCATCATCGCCAAGCTTGCCGATCCCGCCATCCGCATCGTCTCGATGACGATCACCGAAGGCGGCTACTTCATCGACGCTTCGGGCAAGTTCAACCCGGCGCATCCGGCGATTGCCGCCGACGGCCAGAATCCGGCTGCGCCGAAGACGGTCTTCGGCCTGATCGTTGCCGGCCTCAAGGCGCGCAAGGAGAAGGGCATCGCGCCCTTCACCGTCATGTCCTGCGACAACATTCCCCACAATGGTGTGGTGACCGCGAATGCCGTCGTCGGCACGGCGAAGCTTTCCGATCCTGCCTTTGCCGACTGGATCAAGGCAAACGTCTCCTTCCCGAACGGCATGGTGGACCGCATCACGCCGGCGACCAGCCAGCGCGAGATCGATTTTCTCAAAGAGAATTTCGATATCGAGGACAATTGGCCGGTCTATTGCGAAGAGTTCAAGCAGTGGGTGCTCGAAGACAAATTCCCGATGGGGCGCCCGGCGCTCGAAAAGGTCGGCGTCACCTTCGTGCCCGATGTCACGCCCTATGAGCACATGAAGATCCGCATCCTCAATGGCGGCCATGCGGCGATCGCCTATCCGGCGGCGCTGATGGATATTCATTTCGTGCATGAGGCGATGGAGAACGATCTGATCCGCGCCTTCCTCGCCAAGCTCGAGAACGAGGAAATCATTCCGATCGTGCCGCCGGTGCCGAACACGTCGCTCGCCGACTATTTCAAGCTGATCGAGCGGCGCTTCCTCAATCCAAAGATCGCCGACACGATCCCGCGGCTGGCACAGGACGGTTCCAACCGTCAGCCGAAATTCATCCTGCCCTCGACGCTCGACAATCTCAGCCAGGGCAAGGATGTCGTCGGTCTCGCGCTCGTCTCCGCGCTCTGGTGCCGCTACTTCTTCGGCAAGAGCGACAGCGGCAAGGATATCGTCTTCAACGATGCCAGCGCCGACCGTCTGCACGCGGCAGCGGTGAAGGCCAAGGACGATCCGGCGGCGTTTCTGGTCTTCGACGATATTTTCGGCGAAGTGGCGAAATCCGAGCTTTTCCGCAAGCGTTTCGCCCATGCGCTGAAAACCCTGTGGGAAAAGGGCACCAGGGAAACCTTGCAGCTCTATCTCGACGGCAAGCTCGCAGTGTAAGAAATTCCGATGGCGGCGTTTCAGCCGCCATTCCGGCCTTGCGGACAAAGCGGGACGGTCTCGTCCGAACTGAACTCAGGTTGGGTCTTCCATGGCTGATGCTGAACCACGGCTGGTCATTTTCGATTGTGACGGCGTACTTGTCGACAGCGAGCCGATTTCGATCAGCGTTCTCGTCAGGGCGATGGCCGATCTCGGCGTGACGATCACCGAAGACGAGGCCTATGAGCGCTTCCTCGGCAAAAGCCTCGCAACGCTGATCGACATTTTGGAGACGGAGTTCAACGTGCATGCCAACGAGGAATTCCTCGAAGGCATCCGCACCAATCTCTATGCCCGTTTCCGCACCGAGCTGAAGGCGATGCCGGGCATCGGCGCGACGATCGACGCGCTCGGCGTTCCCTGTTGCGTTGCTTCGTCCAGCCAGGTCGAGCGGATCAGGCTGTCGCTTTCCGTCACCGGACTTCTGCCGAAGCTGCCGAACATCTTCAGCGCCAGCATGGTCAAGCGCGGCAAACCGGCGCCCGATCTCTTTCTCTACGCGGCCGACCAGATGCATGTGGAACCGCGCGATTGCATCGTGATCGAGGACAGTCCGGCGGGTATTGCGGCGGCAAAAGCGGCGGGCATGACGGTCTTCGCCTTCACCGGCGGTTCGCACGCCAATTTCGCCGGATACCGCGAAGAACTCGACCGGCTTTCGCCGGAAGTCGTGTTTGACGCCATGCCGGAATTGATACACCTTGTCCGCAAACAAAAGCTGGACGGGACTCAGCATTGATGCGTGATCATGTGGTTGCGGTGGATGTCGGCACGAGCAGCGCACGCGCCGGCGTCTTCGATACGCATGGGCGCCTGCTTGCCAAGGCCGAACATCCGATCGTCATGAACCGGCCGCGCGAAAACCATGCCGAGCATGATTCCGAAGATATCTGGGCGGCCGTCTGCATTGCGGTGCGCGCGGCGATGGACCAGTCCGGCATCGCTGCGGCGGCAGTGGGGGCGATCGGTTTCGACGCGACCTGTTCTCTCGTCGTGCGCGACACCGAAGGCCGGCAGATCAGCGTTTCCACCGGCGGCGAGACGCGGTTCGATACGATCGTCTGGCTCGATCATCGGGCGCTGAAGGAGGCCGATTTCTGCACGGCGACGAAACATGAGGTGCTGGAACATTCCGGCAATGTCATGTCGCCAGAAATGGAAATGCCGAAGCTGATGTGGCTGAAGAAGAACCTGCCGGCGACCTGGGAGAAGGCCGGTTATTTCTTCGACCTTGCCGACTTCCTGACCTGGAAGGCAAGCGGCTCGCTTGCCCGATCCCGCTGCACGCTGACGGCCAAATGGAACTATCTCGCGCACAGGGAGAGGGGCTGGCGGCAGGATTTCCTGCAGCAGGTCGGTCTTGAGGATCTGTTGGTGCGCGGCAGCCTGCCGGAGGAGACGGCGGCCGTCGGGGAAAGCATCGACAGGCTGACGCCGCAGGCGGCCGAAGCGCTGGGCCTGACCGCCGATTGCCACGTTTCGGCCGGGATGATCGATGCCTATGCCGGCGCGCTCGGCACGCTCAGCGGTTATGCCGGCGATCCGGCAGGGCTTGAGCAGCAGCTTGCGCTGATTGCGGGGACATCGAGCTGCATCGTCGCCTTTTCCCGCGAGCGAAAGCCGAGCCAGGGAATGTGGGGGCCTTATTACGAGGCGGTTTTCCCGCAATCGTGGCTCGTCGAGGCCGGTCAATCCGCGGCCGGCGGGCTGCTCGACCATATCGTGCGCATGCACGCGGCCGGTGGCGAACCGAGCACGGCGCAGCATCAGCGGATCGTCGCCCGTATCGCCGAACTCAGGGCGCAACAGGGGGAAGCGCTCGGTGCGCGGATCTTCGTTCTTCCGGATTTCCACGGCAACCGGTCGCCGCTGGCCGATCCGCATGCCGTCGGCGTCGTGAGCGGGCTGACGCTCGATACGTCCTTCGACGGGCTGTGCGCGCTCTACTGGCGCACTGCGGTCGGGATCGCGCTCGGCATTCGTCACATCCTCGAAAAGATGCGAGATCATGGCTATGTGCCGGATACGCTGCATGTGGCCGGCGGCCATGTGAAGAACCCCATTCTCATGGAGCTTTATTCGGATGTGACGGGTTGCAAGGTCATCGTGCCCGACATGAACGAGGCGGTCCTGCTCGGCACCGCGATCGCCGCATCGGTTGCCTGCGGTTTGCACAAGAATCTGGCGGCGGCGGGCGCAGCGATGTATCCCGGCGGCTCCGAGCGGCTTCCCGACAGGAGCAGGCAGGCGCTTTACGACCGCGACTATCGCCGCTTCCTTGCCATGTATCGCCATCGGGCCGAGCTGGAAGCGGTGGAATAGTTCAGCGGTTTGCGGTCTCGCCGAGGATCGTTGCAAATTCCACCATGCGCCGCCGGCGCTGGCTCGCCTCCTCGCCGGCGCCCAGAATGACCGCCTCGGACAGACAATCGAGCAAGGCGATCAGCGGCGGCAGGTTATCGACGTCGGGCGCGCGGGCCGGCGGCAAAGGCAGGACGACGTTAGACTGTTCGGGCAGCCAGTCCGCATGCTGGGCGGAAATCAGGATCACCTTGTACCCGTAGCGGCGGGCAGTGCGCGCAAGCAGCCGCGACCTGGCGAAGCGCCGGCAATCGATGATGACGAGTACGGCGTCCTCGACGAGTGAGCGGGCGAATAGCTCAGCAAAACGGCTGCCGGCGCCGTCGATCGCGCGCACGCCGTCCCGGGCGAGCGTCAGTCGCTGACAGAAATGGTTGGAGAGGCCGGCAAGCCTGGCATGGGTGGCGACGAAGACCTCCTTGGAGGCGCCGATCATCGAGACGGCCTCGCCCCAATGCGGCTGCGCGGTCAGATGATAGATGTGGTGCAGCGCCTGTATCTGCTCGGCCACGAGAACGGCAAGCGGCTTGCCCTCCGACGCGTCCGTCTGCAGCTCCGTCATTGCGCTCTGGAACTGGACGGGCGAGGTCGTTGCCGTCTCCCGGATTTCCACCTTCACGCTGTCCAGGCCCTGGTAGCCGAGCGCCCGCAGGAAACGGCCGACCGTCATCGGCGAAAGATCAAGCCGGTCGGCAACCGATGCGGCGGTTTCGAACGGCAGATCGTTCAGATGTTCGGTGAAATATTTCGCGATGCGTCGTTCGGCCGGCGTGCCGGACTTCGCGTATTGCCTAAGCTTCTCTACAAAGTCTTCCACGTCGCAGCCTCCCCCATTTCCTCAGAGGCCTTCCGTGGATTCCTGTGGAGCCGAATCCCTGTTTTTTAATATTGTCCGGAAGCTCTTCTTAGGCCCATACGTATTTCCAACATCACGAACTATATATTAGCATGTAATTTTCGACAAGTTTTCTATTCAAGCATGTAATTTTCAACCGACTTGCCGGAGGACGGCGGGCTACCTACATCACGCCGCGTAACGGAGACGCCATAGAATGATCCTCGACGCCGCTCGACTTTCGCTTGCCAATCTGTTCGCGCCGGAGACCCGCTCGGCCTTCTGGAAAGTTCTGGGGCTGACGCTGCTGGTGCTGATCGGCTTATGGTTCGCGCTGCGCGGCCTGTTCATCAGTTTCGTATTTCCCTGGGTGGCCGGGTTCTTTCCCGAAATGCCCGACTGGGCCGGCTGGCTCAGCTTCGTTTTTCTTATTGCTGCCGGTGTCGGCCTTGCGCTGGCGCTGGCGCTGCTGCTTTCCCCGGTCACGGCGCTGATTGCCGGCCTCTTTCTCGACGATGTCGCCGAGGTGATCGAAAAGCGGGACTATCCGCAGGACGCCGCCGGCAAGGCCATGCCGCTCGGCCCCGCCATGGCGAGCTCGATCAAGTTCCTCGGCGTCGTGATCGTCGGCAATATTGTTGCGCTCCTTCTGCTCTTCATTCCCGGCGTCAATCTCGTGGCCTTCTTCCTGGTGAACGGCTATCTGCTCGGGCGGGAATTCTTCGAGTTCGCGGCCATGCGCTTCCGTTCGCCGCCGCAGGCGCGGCTGTTTCGCGCCAAGCATGGTCCGACCGTCTTTCTTGGCGGGTTGGTAATCGCGCTTTTCCTGGCGATCCCGATCGTCAACCTGCTCACGCCGCTCTTTGCCGCAGGCATGATGGTGCATCTGCACAAGCTGATCTCGGCACGCGATCCCGAATTCCGAGCCTAGCTTTTCACGCAATTCCCGTAGAGACGACGAGCAGGCGCTCGCCGCCTTACTCGACGGCCTCGCCGATCACCTGGGGCGGTAATTCGACCAGTGGTGCCGGAATATCGCTGCTCTTTTCCGGCGACTTGCAGATATCGGCAATCACGCAGCGTTCGCATTCCGGGCGGCGGGCCTTGCAGGTGTAGCGGCCATGCAGGATGAGCCAGTGATGCGCGTGATAGAGGTAGTGCTTCGGCACGACTTTCATCAGCCGCTCTTCCACCTCGTCGGGCGTCTTGCCGGGTGCGAGCCTGATGCGGTTGGCGATACGGAAGATGTGGGTGTCGACCGCCATCGTGGCCTGGCCGAAGGCCATTGACAGGACGACATTGGCCGTCTTGCGGCCGACGCCCGGCAGGCGCACCAGTTCCTCGCGCGTCTGCGGCACCTTGCCGGCGAAGTCGTCCACCAGCATCTGCGAGAGCGCGATGACGTTCTTCGCCTTGTTGCGGTAGAGACCAATGGTCTTGATGTAGTCGCGCAATCGCTCCTCGCCGAGATCGAGCATTTTCTGCGGCGTATCGGCGACCTTGAAGAGCGCCCGTGTCGCCTTGTTGACGCCGGCATCGGTCGCCTGCGCAGAAAGCGCCACCGCCACGACGAGGGTGAAGGGATTGGTGTGTTCCAGCTCACCCCGCGGCTCGGGCCGCTGGACCGAGAAACGGCGGAAGATCTCTTCGCGTTCGGCAAGCGAATAGGCTGATTTGACCGCCGCCGGCTTGCGGCGGGCGATCACATTCGAGTTTTGCGACGATTGGACAACGGATTTGAGTTTCGGATTTGCCATGGAAAATCTATACTCACCGGCCATGACGGAAAGCAACGCCGACAGCCACAACGATCAGCCTGTTTTCGCAGCCGAGCTCTTTCCCTATCGCTCGCTCGGCCGGAGAGGCTTCAAGGTGATGCTCGCCGTTTCCGGCGCCGTCTGCCTTTTCTACGGCATGTTTTTCATCGTCACCGGCGCCTGGCCGATCGGTTTCTTTTTCGGCCTGGATTTCCTGCTGCTTTACGGCGCCTTCTGGCTGAACTACCGGTCCGGCAGGGTGCGGGAAGAAGTGACCGTTTCGCGCACGGATGTCTCCGTGCGCAAATTCTCTCCATCCGGCCGTATGATCGAGCACCATTTCAACCCGTTCTGGGCGCGTTTTCTCGTGCGCAGGCATCAGGAAATCGGCATTCTCTCCATGCATATTTTCGGGCAGGGCAAGCGCACGGATGTCGGTTCCTTCCTCAATCCCGACGACCGCGAGAGCTTCGCCAAGGCCTTCAAGGGCGCGCTGGCAACGGTCAAGCAGCGGATCTGAGAATAACGCAAGAAACGGGTGGTTTGGCCGGCCGCCCTTGATTATCTCCTTGGCAAAGGAGAAAAACGATGAATGATCGCCAAGCTCGACACAGATATCACCCCTCAGGGCTCGGACTACGATACCGTCCGTCAGGTCATCGAACTCATCAGCGAGGAATATCGCGACCAGCCGTCGCTGGAGGCGATTGCCACAAGGCTGCACCAGTCGCCCACCCAGCTGCAGAAGACCTTTACCCGTTGGGCCGGCCTGTCCCCCAAGGCGTTCCTGCAGGCGGTGACGCTCGACCACGCCAAGCGGCTGCTGCGCCAGGAAGAGATGCCGTTGCTCGAGACCTCCATCGAGGTCGGCCTTTCCGGCCCGAGCCGCCTGCACGACCTGTTCGTGACGCATGAAGCCATGTCACCCGGCGAATGGAAGGCAAAGGGGGGCGGGCTCACGATCCGCTACGGGTTCCATGTCTGCCCCTTCGGAACGGCCCTCGTCATGGTAACGGACCGCGGCCTTGCCGGCCTCGCCTTCAGCGATTCCGGCGATGAAAAGGCCTGCCTGGAGGATATGACCTGCCGTTGGCCGAATGCCGAATACGTGGAGGACCATCAGGCGACGGCGCCCTATGCCGAGCGTATCTTCCAGCCGGGCCGCTGGACCTCCGACCAGCCGCTGCGGGTTGTGCTGATCGGGACGGATTTTCAGGTCAGCGTCTGGCAAAGCCTGCTGAAGATTCCGTTCGGCAAGGCCGTGACCTATAGCGACATCGCCAAGGATATCGGCCGGCCGACCGCCATGCGCGCCGTCGGTGCGGCCGTCGGGGCCAATCCGATTTCCTTCGTCGTGCCCTGCCATCGTGCGCTTGGGAAAGACGGCGCACTGACCGGCTACCATTGGGGCCTGACCCGCAAGCGTGCAATGCTCGGCTGGGAATCGGCCCATGCCTGACCGTTGGGAACAACCGAAGCCGTTCAGGCGGCTTCGGCGAGTTCCAGCAAGGCCCTTGCCGCGCTCTCGTCCGTTATCAGCGTGTTGCAGCCGATGCGCCTGATCGTTGCGCGGATCGCGACGGCGCGATGGGCGCCGCCGGAGGACAGAACGATGTGCCGCGCCTTCTTCAGCGTATCGAGATCCACCGACATCACCCGCTGATTGATCGAGTGGTCGACGGAATTGCCGTCCTTGTCCAGAAAATTGAACATGGTGTCGCAGACGCAGCCGGCGTCGATCAGCTGCTGCAGCTCGGCCTTCGAAATCCATCCTTCGGACAGCGAGGTCGAATGCGGGCCGATATCGCCGCAGCTGACGATTGCCAGATCAAGATTTTCCGCCAGCCGGTAGATCGTATCCAGTCCGCATTTTTCGATGAGGTTGCGCTTGGTTTCGGTCGAGTCGACAAGCAGCGGGGCCAGGAACATGTAACATTCCGCTCCGAGCTGGTTTGCAAGCCGCCAAGTATAGTCGATCGGGTTTGTCTGGTGGACGGCGACGATGCCGCCGAGCAGGGAGACGATCTTGCAATTGTCGCGCCGCGGCGGCCGGAAGCTTGCGAGCGAGGCCGTCATGGTGCGGCCCCAGCCGACGCCGATCGTATAATCGTCGGGAATGGCCTCCGACAGGAACTGGCCGAGCGCCAGGCCGACATTTTTTGCCAGTGAATTCGCGTCGCAACTGGCAGGTTCCGGCACGACGATCGCCTCGTCGAGCCCGTAGGCGCGCTCCAGCTTGACCGAAAGCTCGACGCAGTCGCCGATCGAGTCGTTGATCCAGATCTGCACTTCGCTGCGTTTCATCGCCTCGTCGAGCAGGCGGATGACGGTCGTGCGGCTGATGCCGAGCTGTTCGGCGACATCCTTCTGGGTCAGGCCTTCGTTGTAATAGAGCCATGCGGCCCGCAGCCGGAGCGAGGAGGCTTCGGAATAGGCCGTATGCGTGCCGCGTTTCAGCTTGACCACATCTCCTCCCGCGCCGATTTCGCCCTGAAGCGTATCGCGATCCTTCAGATTCGCGCGCCACGCTCCAGGCTCTTGTTTTCGCATGTCGTACCGCAAAACCGCTGCACACTTTTGCGCGACATGCCCTATATCTTTGCTGTCGATAGCATAAGCTTGTGGCATCGGCTTTGTTCCCGCGATAATGCCGGGTGTGACACTTATGTCAATTGAAATGCACAAATGTCCTTGACTTTTCGTTGCCGGAGCGGCGATAGTCATGGTCGACAACGTCGTTCTTGTCCGTCCGAGGAGGACAATGTGCGGGCATGCGGAAAGTCACGACCGGCCGATCAGCCGCAGGCGGCAGCGCTTGGAGTGCGCTCGTCGTTCTCCGGCACCTGGAGCAGAGCCCTTGGGAACAGTGCCAATGTCTCTTACGTTTATGAACCAGCCGTAACGGAAGCGCGTCTTTTCGCCTGCAGCATGAAGCCATTCGATCCTTCGATCACCTCTTTGCCGGGCGGAACTCGCGCCGGTCCGCAGCCCAAGTTCAAAAAGGATTTTGACTATGACATCCAAGCTTGACCAACTCCGCGAGATCACAACCGTCGTCGCCGACACCGGCGATATCCAGGCTGTCGCTCGTCTGAAGCCGGTCGATTGCACGACCAACCCTTCCATCGTTCTCAAGGCACTCGGCACGGAGATGTTTGCTGATGACATGAAGGAAGCAATCGCCTGGGGCAAGAAGCTCGGCGGCGATGCCGATGTCGCGGCCGCAGCCGTTGCCGACCGCCTTGCCATTTCCGTCGGTGCGGCGCTCGTAAAGCTCGTTCCCGGCCGCGTTTCGACCGAAGTCGATGCCGACCTGTCCTTCGATACCGAAGCCTCGCTGAAGAAGGCGCGCAGCATCATCGCCGCCTACAAGGAGCGCGGCATCGAGAAGGATCGCATCCTCATCAAGCTCGCTTCCACCTGGGAAGGCATTCGCGCTGCCGAAATCCTGCAGAAGGAAGGCATCGACTGCAATCTGACGCTGCTCTTCTCCAAAGCCCAGGCGATTGCCTGCGCCGATGCCGGCGTGTTCCTGATTTCGCCTTTCGTCGGCCGTATTCTCGACTGGTACAAGAAGTCGACCGGCAAGGATTTCACCGCCGAGGAAGATCCGGGTGTGCTCTCCGTTCGTGACATCTACAATTACTACAAGGCCAACGACATCAAGACGGTCGTCATGGGCGCTTCCTTCCGCAACACCGGCGAAATCGAAGCGCTGGCCGGTTGCGACCGTCTGACGATCGCTCCGAATCTGCTTGATGAGCTGTCGAACGACCAAGGCAAGCTCGAGCGCAAGCTGTCGCCCGAAACCGTCAAGCCGGTTGCGAAGATCGCGGTCGACGAAAAGACCTTCCGCTGGATGATGAACGAAGACGCCATGGCGACCGAAAAGCTTGCCGAAGGCATTCGCGCATTTGCAAAGGATCTCGGTACGCTGCGCAGCCAGGTTCGCAAGGAACTGCAGCTCGCTGCTGCCTGAGGCAGGGCAGGCCGCACATTCACGAAGGGCGCGGGTGCCGCTGGCATCCGCGCCTTTTTCATGTTGATATCAAGAGCATAAGGCGGAGGAAAAGCGGTGGCTGACGAAGACGATGGAAATTCGCTGGTCTCGTTCGCCTATAAGCATGCGAGCTTTATCCTTTCGGCGCTCGGCGGTCTTGTCGTCTTTCTGCTTCTGACCTCGCGGGAGGTCAGCGCCAGCAATATCCTGTTCGGCTGGAATGCCTCGGCGATCGTCTTCATCGGGCTCAGCTGGCGAAAAATGCTGCGGGCCACCGTCGAAAGCATCCGGAAGCGATCCGCCGATCTCGATTTCTCCGACACTTTCCTGCTTTTCCTGTCGATTGCCGCAGCCCTTGCCAGCATTGCCGGCATCGGCATCGAACTTCATTCGATCAAGGATGCGCCGGCCAATATCGCGCTCTGGCGCGCGGCTGCGGCGATCCTGACCATCCTGATCTCCTGGGTTTTCCTGCACACGCTTTTCACCATCCACTACGCCCATTATTTCTATGGCAGCGCGGACAAGTGCGAAGGGCTGAAATTCCCCGATGGAATCGAGGAGCCGGCCTATTGGGATTTCCTCTATTTCTCCTTCACGATCGGCGTGGCGGCGCAGACGGCTGATGTCGCGATCACTTCGACGACGATGCGCAAGTTTACCCTGCTGCATGCGCTGCTCTCGTTCCTGTTCAACACGACCATTCTGGCACTTGCGATCAACGTCGGGGCGAGCCTGCTTTAAGGCCCGGCCGCGGAGCGGAAGAGGCTCTCGAAATCGGCAAGGTCGCCCGCGGCGACATCCGAAATTGCCCAGAAGGTCAATCCGCCCTCCGGCCATTGCACCATGTTGTAGCCGTCGTGTTCCGTCGTGGTCTGGCCCGCCGAAGCCGCGGGCCAGACGAACAGGTTGATGACATGGCCGTGGCGTCTGTAGACGAGGGCGGCGACGGTGCGGCCGCCGATATAATCGACGCGTCCGCCGACCAGCGGGAAGCCATCCTTGGCGAGATCGCTCACCGGCGGCGAAAAATCGATCTTGCCGTTGAACCAGGGTTTGACCGTATGCTGATCCGAGGTCAGGACATCGGTCAGGTGATCGGCCATCATGGAGCGAACATGGCTCGCCATGATCTCGTCCTGTAGGATCAAGGTCTGCGACGGGGCGTTGATGAAGAGGAAGCCGCTTGCCGCCAGCACGGCAAGTGACGGCACGAAGCTCCACAGCCGGCCGAAATCCAGGGCGCGGCGCCAGGCAGGCGGCCGGTGCTGCGGCGGCACAGCAGGAGCCTGCAGGCGGGTTTGCCGCCCGCTTCAAAAAGGTGGAGGATATGATGGAAAATGCAGCAAGCCGGCCCTCTTTGGCCGATCTCATTCTTCTTGCGGGCAGGCTTCTCCTGTCCCTGATCTTTCTGCATGAAGGTTTTACGCTCGTCGCAGACATCACCGCGACGCTTGCGATCTTCGAAAAGCTCGGCCTGCCTGCGCTGATGACATTCGGCGTGATTGCCCTGCAGATCGGCGCCGGCCTTGCCATTGCCGTCGGTCTCCTCAGCCGGATCGGTGCGGTGGCCCTAGGGCTGTTCTGCCTGGCAACCGCCTTTCTGTTTCACACCGATCTTTCAAACCAGAACGAGCTGCTGCATTTCGAGAAGGATCTCGCGATCGCCGGTGGCATGTTCATCCTGGCGGTCGCCGGCGCAGGGTCGATATCTCTCGGCGGTCTCGTGAAACGGCAGGTCAGGGGACTGCATCCCTGGCTGATGGCCGTGCTGTAGCGCAGCCGTTCAGAAGGGCTCGGCTGCTAGAAGATCGCCTGCCCGGCCATCAGGGCCAGGATAAGGAAGATCAGGAAGACGACGAGGAATATGCCGAAGAGTACGCGGGCAATTGTTGCGGTTGCCGCGGAAATGCCGGAGAAGCCGAAAAAGCCGGCGACGATCGAAATGACCAGAAAAATCAGAGCCCATTTCAGCATGGATGTCTTCCTTCCGTGATTGCTGGAAGAAGACGCGCCAAGGCCGATTTGGTTCCAAATCGTTTAAAATGGAACGGCGTTCCTTAAAAGCGTACTGCTGTGGCCCGCAAGGGCTTTTCAAAGGCGTTTCGATCTGTTTCAAGGGATCGTCATCGATTTGCCCCATCGACGAAAGCCCTTCTCCATGCACGCTTTTCTGGACCCCCAGGTCATTTCCGCCTATCTCGAAGTCATCATGATCAACATTATCCTGTCAGGGGATAATGTGATCGTCATCGGCATGGCCGCCGCCGGCCTTTCCACCGATCTGCGGGGGAAGGCAATCGTCACCGGCATTGCCGCGGCCGCAGTCATCCGCATCGTTTTCGCCGTCATTGCCGCTCAACTGCTCGTCATCAAAGGCATCAATCTCGTCGGAGGCCTGCTGCTTCTGTGGATCTGCTGGACGATGTTCAAGGAGTTGCGCGAGGCGGAGGAAGAAGAGGCCGGCGACGAAACCAGCCAGCACGCCCACAAGCCGAAGCTTTTTCGGCAGGCGATCGGCCAGATCATCTTTGCGGATCTTTCCATGTCGCTCGACAATGTCCTGGCCGTTGCCGGCGCGGCGAAGTCGAACATGAATGCCTTGATCTTCGGCCTCATCCTGTCCGTCATCCTCATGGGTGTCGCATCAAATTTCGTGGCAAGGCTGCTCAATCGGTTCAAATGGATCGGCTGGATCGGCCTTGCCATCATCGTCTACGTGGCGCTCGAAATGGTATGGGAAGGCGGCTGGGAGCTGCTGGCGCTCTATAATCAGGCCTAGATTTTCAGGCTGGAGAGCAGCGAGATAAGCTGGGACTGGCGCTGCGTGCCGGTCTTGGCGAGAACCTTCTTCACGTAGCCGCGCGTCGTCTCGTAGGTGAGGCCGGATATTTCGGCGATCTGGCGGGGCGACGAGCCTTCCATCAGCAGGCGCGCGACCGCCGTTTCCTGGGGCGTGAGCGAAAAGAGCCGGCGCAGCAGATCGCCGCTCGGGGCTGCGCGTTCGGAGAGGTCAGTGACGATGGCGACGGCGGCGGAATGCGAGAAAAGCTCGGCCGGCGCTCCGTTCAGCCGCTGGGCGCGGATGATCAGCGGCGCCTTTCCGGGGCGTGAAAACAGAACCGGTGTTGAGACGGCCGCATCGGCAAACGGCTCCTTTGAGAGGACCGCCTGCAGATGGCGGCGCAGCAAGCCCGTCTCTTCCTGGCTGAGAGCCGTGAGCTCCCGGTCGACAATCCGGATGTTGCCGTCGAGCAGCTTTTCCGCCCGCTGGTTCAGCCGGGTAATGTGCCCGGCCCGGTCGAAGAAGACGACCGCGGTGCCGGCAAGCTCGAAAGCCTCGCTCATGCTGTCGATCCTGGCGACGTGCAGCGCGCGGACGATCTCTGCGGCGACGGTCAGTTTCGACTGCATCTTAATGAGCAGCTGCTCGTCGTCGCGATCGAAAGGCTGGTCCTGGATGCGGCGCTGCAGGTTGAGGCTCAGCATCGTGTCGCCGGCGGTGAAACCGACCATGGCAGAGTAGCGGAAACCGAAGCGGGCCAGGAATTCTGTATAGAAGACGTGGTGATTGAATTCCTCATCGCCGGCAATGTCGTGTTCGATGATGACACCCTTGGCCATCGCAACGGCCAGGCCGCGTTCGCGAAAGTCGCGCTTGTACCATTCCTCGGCAAAATAGACCTGAAAGGCTTCCAGCAGATTGGGCGTGGTCATGAAGCCGGCAGGGAATTTCCCGCGCACCGGCATGATATGCGTGCCGGTGGCACCGGTGGCGCGGCTGATATGCTCCAGCGTGCGCTCCCAGCTCCCCGGCACCAGCGCAGATTCCAGCAACCCGTCCAGCGCCGTTTCGAGCTCGGAGATATCAATGCCGGTCGCCATGAATAAGTAATGCCTGACTGCTGTCTTTTATTCGATAAGGAATCACACGTATCGCGAGCTGCCATGGAGAGTGAAATGGCAATTCAACGTTTAGAAATAGTATTTGCAGTTGTATTATGACAAGCTGACAAAAGTCACTGACGGCGACAGCGACTTTTGAGGCAGATCAGGCGGTCAGCGTTCAACTATCCGTGATTGATCATCACGTGACGGACAGCGGTATAGTCTTCCAGGGCATAGACAGACATGTCCTTGCCGTAGCCCGATTGCTTGAGGCCGCCATGCGGCATCTCGTTCACCAGCATGAAATGCGTGTTGATCCAGGTGCAACCGTATTGCAGGCGGGCGGCCGTCTTCATGCCGCGGCCGATATCCTTGGTCCAGACGGAGGAGGCAAGGCCGTAATCGCTGTCGTTTGCCCAGGTCACGGCATCGGCGACGTCGGTGAAGCGGGTGACGGAGACGACGGGGCCGAAGACTTCCCGCCGGACGATCTCATCATCCTGCGTGGCGCCGGCCACGACCGTCGGCGCGTAGAAGAAGCCCTTGTCGCCCGAGACCTTGCCGCCGGTGGTGATCTGCATGTGCTTGTGTTCGGAGGCGCGGGTGACGAAGCTTTCGACGCGGTCGCGCTGGCGCCTGGAAATCAGCGGGCCGATTTCGTTCTCCGTGTCGTCGGCCCGGTTGAAGCGGATGCTGGAGACGGCGGAGGTCAGGTCGGCGACGAAATTGTCGTAGACCTTCGCATCGGCATAGATGCGGCAGGCGGCGGTGCAGTCCTGGCCGGCATTGTAATAGCCGAAGGTGCGGATGCCGGCGACCACGGCCTCGATATCGGCATCGTCGAAGACGATGACGGGGGCCTTGCCGCCGAGTTCCAGATGGGTGCGCTTGACGGTCCTGGCGGCTGCCTGCAGCACCTTCTTGCCGGTCGCGACATCGCCCGTTATCGACACCATGCTGATTTTCGGATGGTTGATCAATGCGTTGCCGACGCTTTCGCCACGGCCGAGGATGACATTGACGACGCCCTCGGGAAGGATTTCCGACAGCAGTCTCGCCATCTTCAGGGCCGTCAGCGGCGTCTGTTCGGAGGGCTTGAAGACGACGGTATTGCCGCCGGCGATGGCCGGCGCCAGCTTCCAGGCCATCATCATCAGCGGGTAGTTCCACGGCGCGATCGAGCCGACGATGCCGATCGGGTCACGACGGATCATCGAGGTGTGGCCGGGCAGGTATTCTCCGGCGACCGGTCCGTGCAGGTTGCGCACGGCGCCGGCAAAGAAGCGGTAGCAGTCGACGATGGCGGGGATTTCGTCGTTCAGCACCGCATTGATCGGCTTGCCGCAGTTCAGCGCCTCAAGCGTCGCAAAGCCCTGTGCGTCCCTTTCGATCGCATCGGCGATTTTCAGGAGATAGGCCGAGCGCTCGGACGGGGTCGTCTGCGACCAGGCGGAGAAGGCCTTTTCGGCGGCGCTGACGGCGGCATCGATCTGGCCGAGCGAGGCTTCGGCAAGGTTCAGCAACGTCTCGCCCGTCTTCGGGTTCAGGATGTGCTCTTCCGTTTCCGTGCCGGTCTCGAAGCGGGAACCGATCAGCATTTGCGTATCCATGGGCGTTCTCCCTTGTGGTTGGTCGAGTGGATGCGAGGGGCTCCGCGTCCGCTCCGGGTTATTTGCCGGCACCGGCGATCTGATCGCCGTCGCGCGTGAGGTAATAGGCTGCCAGGATCGGCAGGAAGGTGACGAGCACGACGGCCATGGCGACCACATTTGTGACCGGGCGCTGGCGCGGGCGGATCAGCTCTTCGAGCATCCAGATGGGCAGGGTGGATTGCTGGCCGCCGGTGAATGTGGTGACGATGACTTCGTCGAAGGACAGGGCGAAGGCGAGCATGCCGCCGGCAAGAAGAGCCGTGCCGATATTCGGCAGGATGACATGGCGGAAGGTCTGGAAACCGTCGGCGCCGAGATCCATCGAGGCTTCGATCAGCGAGCCCGAGGTGCGGCGGAAGCGGGCGACGGCGTTGTTGTAGACGACAACGACACAGAAGGTGGCATGGCCGAGCACGATCGTCCAGACCGAGAAGGGGATGTCGAACAGGCTGAAGGCGGAACGCAGGGCAATGCCGGTGATGACGCCCGGAAGCGCGATCGGCAGGATGACGAGCAGCGAGATCGCCTCGCGTCCGAAGAATTTCGTCTGGCTGATGGCGGCCGCGCAAAGCGTGCCGAGGATGAGCGCGATCACCGTTGCGATACAGGCAACCTGCAGGGAGAGGCCAAGGGCTGCCCAGACATCCGGGCGGTTCCAGGCGATGGCGAACCATTGCAGCGTCAGGCCCGGCGGCGGCCATTGGTAACTCTTCTCCTCCGTCGTGAAGGCATAGACGAAAATCAGCAGGATCGGCAGATGCAGGAAGAGCAGGCCGCCGGCGGCTGCGATCTTCAGGAAGAACGGCGATTTCTGTCCGCGATCAGAGTGCATCGAAGGCTCCCATGCGTTTGGCAAGCCAGAGATAGATCGCCATGATGACGATCGGCACGACCGAGAAGGCGGCTGCGAGCGGCACGTTGCCGGCCGTTCCCTGCTGCGTATAGACGGCTTGCCCGATGAACAGGCGCGACGAGCCGATGATCTGCGGGATGATATAGTCGCCCAATGTCAGCGAGAAGGTGAAGATCGATCCGGCGACGATTCCGGGCAGGGCGAGCGGGAAAAGCACGGTTCGGAAGGTCTGGCTCGGCGTGGCGCCGAGATCGGCGGAAGCCTCGATCAGGTTGCCGGGCACGCGCTCGAGGGCTGCCTGCGTCGGCAGGATCATGTAGGGCAGCCAGATATAGACGAAGACGATGAAGGTGCCGAGATAGCTGACGGAGAGCGAATTGCCGCCGACGACCGGCAGGGCGAGCACGCCGTCTAGCAGCCAGGAGAGGCGGAGCTTTGCGAAGAACCAGGTGAGGATGCCTTCCTTGGCGAGGATCAGCTTCCAGGCATAGATCTTGACGAGATAGCTCGACCAGAGCGGCAGCATGACGCCGAGATAAAAGAGCGCCTTCCATTTTCCCTGCGCGTAACGGGCGGCGTAATAGGCGATCGGAAAGGCTACGATGGCCGAGGCGACGGTGACGAGCGCCGCCATCAGGACCGTCCTGACGATGATGTCGAAATTGCTCGGGTTCAGGAGCTGGGCATAGGTATCGAGAGTGAATTCGTAATTCACCAGGCCCGAGAAATCGTCGATCGAAAAAAAGCTCTGCAGCAGAAGCGCGATCAGCGAACCGATATAGATGATGCCGAGCCAGAGCAATGGCGGCGTCAACATCAGGAAGAGCAGCAGCTTCGGATGTCGCCAGAAACTGTCGGAGAGACGGCCGGAGAAGCCGCCGCGCCGGGGCAGGATCGAGCTTTCCGGTTTGGTCATCGCCAGTGCTGTCATGCCGCGTCATCCATGTAATGGACGTCGCCAGGCTGCCAGGCAAGCCGGACGGGCGTTCCGATGTCGGGGATGTCGCTGCCGGCCGGCAGCATGACATGCAGGCGCGACCCTCTGATGTCGACGGTCAGGCGGGTCGCGGCGCCCAGGAAACTGGCATTTTCGACCCTGGCTTCGATGCCGTCGGCTGTCAGACGGATTGCCTCTGGCCGCAAGCTCGCCCAGCGCTTCTGGCCGCCGAGGGCTGCCATGATATCGGGGGAGATGACGTTGGACGAACCGACGAAATCGGCGACGAAACGCGTCTTCGGGCAGCGGTAGATATCCTGCGGCGTGCCGTGCTGGACGATCCCGCCATTGTTGAAGACCGCCACGCGGTCGGCCATCGAGAGCGCTTCGCCCTGATCGTGGGTGACGAAGATGAAGGTGATGCCGAGGGCGCGCTGCAGGCTTTTCAGCTCTTCCTGCATCTGCTCGCGCAGCTTCAGGTCCAGCGCGCCGAGCGGTTCGTCGAGCAGGAGCACGCGGGGCTTGTTGACCAGCGCCCGGGCGAGCGCCACGCGCTGCCGCTGGCCGCCGGAGAGCTGGCCAGGGCGGCGGCTGCCATAGCCCGGCAACTTCACCAGTTCCAGCGCTTTCTCGGCCTCCTTGATCCGCTCCGCCTTGCCGACGCCCTTGACCATCAGCCCGTAGGCGACGTTCTCGACAATATCGAGATGCGGGAAAAGCGCGTAATCCTGAAAGACGGTGTTGACGTTGCGGCGATAGGGCGGAACGCCTTCGGCCGTTTCGCCGAAAATCTCGATATGTCCGGAGGTTGGCTGTTCGAAGCCGGCGATCAGCCGCAGGCAGGTGGTTTTGCCGGAGCCGGAGGGGCCGAGCATGGCAAAAAACTCGCCGGGCGCGATCTCAAGATCGACGCCGTCGACCGCGCGCACGGCGCCGAAGTGGCGAGAGACCTTCTGGAAACGGACGGCTGATGTCATGGAAGCTCCGGTTCTATCTTGTCTGAGAGCGGTCCTGGGTCTGGTTCAAGGAGCCCGCCCCAAACCCCTCCCC
>UCFC01000066.1 GCA_900471515.1 Hyphomicrobiales bacterium
CCCGCAGCCCCCGCCACCGCCGCCTTGACGACCGTCGGCCGCGCGCCCTGCCGCAGCTCGATGAAACCTTCCGCGTGAAGCTGCTCGAAGGCCACCGTGACCGTCGTGCGCGACACGCCGAGTTCCTGCGCCAGCCCCCTGGAAGACGGAAGCTTTCCGGCCGCGCCGAACACGCCGCCGGAAATCTGCTCCTTCAGCGCCGCATAGATCTCCTGCGCGCCGATCCGCTTCGCCGCCGACTTTGCGGAAGGGTCTGACTGGACCATTGTTTTTGCCTCCAACTGGCAGTTCACGGCATGCCAGTTTGCGCCTATTTTCGCGCCGATCCAAGCGGCGTGCCCACAACGCCGCCGAATTTTTGAAGTCCGCAAACCATGCACCACCAGAACAGACCGCTCTCAGCCGCAGAGGAAGAGCGCTTCGGCCCCGATCCGGTATCGGCCTTCCGCGCCAATCTGGCGGCAGTGGAAGAAAGGATCGCGCGCGCCTGCGAAAGAGCCGGGCGCAAGCGCGCCTCCGTCCGGCTGCTGCCGATCACCAAGACCGTGCCGGCGCCGGTCCTGCGCCTTGCCCATCAGGCGGGCATCCGCCACTGCGGGGAAAACAGGATTCAGGAGGCCGAGGCCAAGCGCGCCGACCTTGCCGATCTCGGCATGGAATGGAGCATCGTCGGCCACCTGCAGTCCAACAAGGTGCGCCATCTCTGCGGCTTCGCGCGGGAGTTCCACGCGCTCGACAGCCTGCGCCTGGCCGACCTGCTGAACGCCAGGCTCGAACGCGAGGGCCGCAGCCTGGATGTCTATATCCAGGTCAACACCTCGGGCGAGGACAGCAAGTTCGGCCTTCGCCCGGAAGCGCTGATGCCTTTCGTCGAGACGCTGGAGCGCTTTCCCCGCCTTCGCCCGCGCGGCCTGATGACGCTCGCGCTTTTCAGCAGCGACATGGAAAGGGTGCGCCCCTGCTTTGCCCTGCTGCGCCGCCTGCGCGACACCGCCGCCGCCCGCAACCCGGCCCTGCAGGAACTGTCCATGGGCATGTCCGGCGATTTCGAGCAGGCGATCGAGGAAGGGGCAACCGTCATCCGCGTCGGGCAGGCGATCTTCGGCCGGCGCCCGACGCCCGACGCATTCTACTGGCCGGCGTCCGCCGGCGCCGAAACGCTTTAAGGAGACAGAAGCATGAAGGTTCATTTCGTCGTTCACGAGGCCTTCGAGGCTCCCGGCGCCTACGAGGACTGGGTGGCCTTACGCGGCCACAGCGCGAGTTATTCGCGGCTCCATGCCGGAGACGGATTGCCTGAAAGCGCCGAGGGCATCGACCTGCTCGTCGTCATGGGCGGCCCGCAATCGCCCTCGACGACGACGCAGGAATGCCCGCATTTCGACGCCGCCGCCGAGCAGGCGCTGATCGCCCGCTGCATCGCCGCCGGCAAGGCCGTGGTCGGCATCTGCCTCGGATCGCAGCTGATCGGCGAAGCGCTGGGCGCGGCCCACGGCCGGAGCCCGGAAAAGGAGATCGGCAAGTTTCCGATCACGCTCACCGAGGCCGGCCGGAAGAACCCCAAATTCGCCCATTTCGGAGACAGGCTTGCGGTCGGCCACTGGCACAACGACATGCCGGGCCTGACGGCTGCGGCAACCGTCATCGCCGCAAGCGAAGGCTGCCCGCGCCAGATCGTCGAATATGGCGAGCTCGTCTACGGCTTCCAGTGCCACATGGAATTCACGCCCGAGGTGACCGAACTCCTGATCGCCGCCTCCGAGGCCGAACTCGCAACCCTTGCCGGCCACCGCTTCGTGCAGCAGCCGCACACCCTTCGCGCCAACGACTGGCGGGAGATGAACGAGAAACTGTTCGGCTTCCTCGACAGGCTCGAAGCGGCCATCGCCGCCGGCCAGGGCGCGGCCGGCAGCGGCGCGGCCGGGCGGGTGGCCTGAGCCGCCCGCCGCTCATTGCTGGATATCGGGCTCGACCAGCCGCGCCAAGTTGCGCAGCGATTCCTGCCAGCCGAGATAGCAGGCCTCCGGCGGGATGAGATCGGGAATGCCGGCCTGCACGATGTTGATTTCGGTGCCGACGGAAACCCTGGTCAGGGTGACGGTCACGTCCATCTGGCCCGGCAGGTTGGCGTCGTCGAACCTGTCGGTGTAACGCAGCCTCTCGCCCGGCACGAGTTCCAGATACTCGCCGCCGAAGGAATGGCTGTGGCCGGTCGTGAAATTGCGGAACGACATCCGGTGCGTGCCGCCGACGGCGGGCTCCAGATGGTGCACCGTGCAGGCAAAGCCGTTCGGCGGCAGCCATTTGGCCACGGCATCGGCCTCCAGGAAGGCGCGGTAGACCTTGTCCGGCGTGGTTGCCAGGACGCGGTGCAGTCTGATTGTGCTCGGCATGACGATCCTCCTTCGGATTGGGCTTCGGCAATACAGAAAAGACGAAGCGGCCTTCGCCGATCCGACAGTGCGGCGGAATTTTTTTCAGCCCCCCTCGCCCGTGCGGCGGGCCGGCACGTCAAAGATCCTGCCCACAGCAATATTTCGTCCGGCAACATTGCGCGTGTAGCAACGACAGAAATGCACGTTATGCTCGCCAGATTACATCTTATGGGCGCGGGGGAAATAAATGAAACATCGATACATATACTGCGCGGCAGTCTTGCTTCTGTCCGGATGCACGACATTGCCCGCCATGCCTGACGGGGACGATGCCCAAAGCATTATCCAGCTGGCGGATATCGTTCAGTGCGAAATCCTGACGACCTTCAAGCAGGCGAAAGAGAAAACAAAGCTGGATTTCAGCAAGTGGGGAGCAACCTACGTCATCACCCAGAATACGACCGAGACAGACAACGCTCACGTCGATCCGCTGACATGGCTGGCGCCGGCAGGCGTTACCAAGCTTCTCTACGCCTCCAACGCAAAACGTGAGCGGGAGGCTTACCGGAACGGCAAGGTGGAATATAGCGTGCCGGTCGTCGACGATAAATCGCAAGCCTGCGAAAGGGTCGGCAGCTACAAGAACATAAGGGTCGAGCCCAGGGATTTCAGGCTGAGCGAATGGGTAGAAAGAATTTCCCACGGGGAAAATTACGGCCGGATCGACAAGTTCAGCTACTCGGTTCGCGTGCAGGTGACGACGAAACTCGGTATCGGGTCCGAATTCGAGGATGGCAAATGGACCGCGATCGGCGCGGTTTCCCGCAACAGGGAAACCGTCAAGACAGTGGACTTCGCCTTCGCGCAGAGGCTGGACGAGAAACCGGTCGAGGTGGTGATCGTCGATGTGAAAACGCCCCGGCAACTGGAAACGATCGTTCCGGGGCAAGGCCCGGCCACGGGGCCGGCAGAACAGAAAGGCCCCTCCCCGGTTCCGCAATCGATCATCAGGCAGAACCAGCAGAGCATTCAGGGCCTGCAGCTCGACCGGGTCTCCCCAACCGGGCGGCTGGACAGATAGCGGATACTCCCCGGCTTGCCAGGCGCGCGTTTGCGCGCCTGCCTTGCCGCCTCCTCGCCGTCCCCCCTCGCCCGTGCGGCGGGCGATCGCCGCTACACGCCGCCGCCGCGCCTGGCCGCCTGCGCGCCCTTGCCGGCGCCCGCCCGCTTGCCCGCCACGTCGAGCAGCCGGCGGAAGGTCGGGCATTCCATATGCGAGGGGGCCGGGCATTCGGCGACGTGGCGCAGCGTGTCGCTGAGCGCGCTCAGTTCGCGGATCTGGCGGTCGATCTCGTCGGCCTTGCGGTGCAGCGCGGCGCGCGGCAGGTCCGGGGCGCCGTTCGTGCCGAACATGCCCGCAATTTCCTCCAGCGAAAAACCGGCCGTCTTGCCCATCGCAATCAGCTTCAGCTGCAGGAGCACGTCCGGCGAGAACTGCCGGCGCAGCCCGTGGCGGAAGACGGAGGCGATGAGCCCGATCTCCTCGTAATAGCGCAGGGCCGAGGGCTTGATTCCGCTTTGCGCCGAGACTTCTCCAATATCCAGAAATTTCATGCTTGACCTCAAGTCGGCTTGAATTCGTACCCTGCTCCCGCAAGCCAATTCAAGCAAGAGGAAATTCATATGGAACAGATGGAAGATAGTCCGGCAGGGACAGGAAGGAGGCGCGGCGCCACGCTGACGCTGTCGCTTTCCATGCTGCTCGCCTCGCTCGGCACCAGCATCGCCAACATCGCCCTGCCCCGGCTGGCAGAGGATTTTTCCGCGCCTTTCGCCAGGGTGCAGGGCGTCGTCGTCGCCTATCTCGCCGCACTCACGGTCTGCGTCGTGCTGGCCGGCCGGCTCGGCGATCTCTACGGGCTGAAGCGCATGCAGCTTTCGGGCCTTGCCCTTTTTGCCGCCGCCTCGCTGCTTTCGGCCGTCGCCCCGGACCTGACGCTGCTGATGGCGGCGCGCGCCGCGCAAGGGGCGGGCGCAGCCTTCCTGATGACGATCTCGATGGCGCTGATGCGCGAGACCGCAGGCGAGGCACGCATCGGCCGCGCCATGGGCCTGCTCGGCACCGTCTCCGCGCTCGGCACGGCGCTCGGCCCCTCGCTCGGCGGCGCGCTGATCCCGCTTGCCGGCTGGCGCGGCATCTTCTGGGTGCAGGTGCCGCTTGCCCTTGCGGCGCTGGCGCTCGCCTTCGCCACGCTGCCGGCTGACGGCGCCAGAGGGGCAAGGCGCGGGGCGAGCCTGTTTGCCGTGCTGGAACGGCGCCTCCTGCCGAACCTGCTCGTCAATATCGTGGTCGCCGCCGTGATGATGACGACGCTGGTGGTCGGCCCCTTCTATCTCGGCCTGGCGCTCGGGCTGACGCCCGCCTGGGTCGGCCTCGTCATGTCGGTCGGCCCGGTGATCTCCATCCTCGGCGGCGTTCCCTCCGGCCGGCTGGTCGATGGATGGGGGGCCGCCCGCGTGCTCTCTCTCGGCCTTGCCCTGCTGGCGGCCGGCGCCTTCCTGCTGGCGGTCCTGCCGGGGTTTGCGGGCGTTGCCGGCTATGTCGCCGCCATTGCCGTGCTCACCCCCGGCTACCAGCTCTTCCAGGCGGCCAACAACACCGCCGCCCTTGCCGACGTGGCGAAGGACCGGCGCGGCCTCGCCTCCGGCCTGCTCGGCCTGTCGCGCAATATCGGGCTGATCGCCGGCGCCTCGCTGATGGGCGCCGTCTTCGCCGCCGGCGTCGGCACGCAGGATTTCGCCCATGCCGACGCGGCCGCGATCACCGCCGGGATGCGCGCGACCTTCCTGCTTGCCGCCGCCATGACGGCCGCGGCAATGGCGCTGGTTTTTGCCGGCCGCTTCGAACGCGCCCCGGGCAAGGCGTGACATCCCTGCTCTGCGTGCGGGGCCGCCCGGCCCCGCCCCCCGCTCGCCCTCGGCTCGCCCCCGGTTCGCGCAGGGCCGCTCAGGCGAATACGGTGATGCAGACGGCCATCCAGATCAGCGCCGTCCCCAGCGCCATCGCCCGCCGGGCAACGGCAACCTTGTCCGCCTCTTCCTCCGAAACGGGTGTGGTCACGATCCACGGCACGCAGCCGAGAGAGGCAAATCCGACGATGGCGATGGCCATCACAAGATAATCGACGGCGCGCCAGCTGCCCTGTTCATACACGCCCCAATAGCCCAGAAAGGCCATTCCCACCGCAAACATGGTGGCGGAGGCGGAGCACAGGCCCGTGACGGAACCGGTCGGTGCGCGCAAGCTGCTTTTTTCACGTATCTGCGAGGTCATGACGCAACATCCGCGATCGTTGGCTGTCTGCCTGCAACTATGTCAGCAATCGGGCGCGGCGTGAAGCGCCGGCAATCGCCATGACGCCTTGGCGTGACGGAATGGAGAGGTCGGCGCCGGGAGCCCCCTCATCCGCCCTTCGGGCACCTTCTCCCCCAGGGGAGAAGGGGGAGTCGCCGCAACGTCCTGTCCCAATCGGAACGTCTTATTCTCTCGCAAAGAGTGCCCCACACTCCCCTTCTCCCCTGGGGGTCCGAAGGACGGGTTGAGACCCGTGGCTCAACCCCGGTCAGGTGGCCCGAAGGGTCGGATGAGGGGGCTGCGGGCTCGACCTCGCCTCTCGCCGACCATGCCGGCATTCGCCATCCTCACCGCCGGCCGGAGCGAAGGGCGGCATCCGCCCTGCCCGCAACCGCGAGCGAGCGCAGCAGGCCGCCCGCCGCCAGCGCCAGCGTCACCGCGCCGGCAAGCGCCAGCAAGCCGTGCGGCCCGTGCCCGCCGGCCTCGTCCGCCCGCCCGCGCCGGGACAGGACGGCATCCGCCTCCTCGCGCAGGGCCGAAACCCGGTGGCCGAGAAGGGCGAGTTGCCGGCGCGCCAGCGTCAGCTCCTCCCGCGCCTTCACCGCTGACGCCTCCTCGCCGGGGGCTGCGCCGAACCCGTCGGCGGCGGCATCCTCGGCATCGGCCAGATGCTCGTCCAGCTCGGCCCTCGTCCTGAATCCGTGGCTCTTGATCGTGGTCATGGCCGTCCTCCTCTCAGCATGTGCGGCAGGGTGGAAACGCCCCGTCGCGCGATAAGTTCGCGCCCCGCCGCTAAAGCAGCCGCACCGACATGCCGCCATCGGCGATCATCGGGCTGCCGGTCATGAAGCTTGCCCGGTCCGACAGCAGGAACATCGCCGCCTGCGCGATCTCCCCGGCCGCCGCCATGCGCTTCATCGGATGCAGGCCGGAAATGTATTGCAGGAATTCGGGATTGTCCTGCCCGCCCGCCGGCGTGACCGTGCCGCCCGGAAGCAGGCTGTTGATCCGCACACCGTCGGCAGCATGGTCGGCGGCGGCCGATTGCACGAGGCCGATCAGGCCCGCCTTGGAGGCGGCATAGGCCCCCATGCCCGGCAGGCCGCCATTGCTGTAACCCACGAAGGACGAGGTGAAGACGATCGAGCCGCCGCCCTGCGCCGTCATGACCGGCAATTGCGCCTTGAGCGCGAAGAAGGCGCTCGTCAGGTTGGTGGACATCACCGCCTCCCAGTTGGAAAGGCTCATCTGCGCCAGGGCGCCCATCTCACCGACGATGCCGGCATTGTTGAAGGCGCCGTCGAGCCGGCCATAGGCATCGAGCGCCCGGCCGACCAGCGCCTGCGCATAGGCCTCCTCCCGCACGTCACCGGCAAGGGACACGGCCGTGCCGCCGCTCTCGCCGATCTCCGACGTCAGCGCATCGAGCATCTGCGCCCGCCGCGCGCCGAGCACGAGCCTTGCGCCCTCGGCCGCAAACAGCCGCGCCGCCGCCGCCCCGATGCCGCTGCTTGCCCCCGAAATGACGATGACCTTGCCGTCGAGTTCCATATCCGTACCTCCTGTTGCGACAGGGCATGGGTAGGAGATCCGGCGGGCGGCAGCCACCCGATTCCCGATTGCGCGCCGGGCATGCCGTCCGCAATTCGTCAACGGCCGGAAGCCGTTAACCATGCCCCGCTCTCTAGGACCATGGTCCGACGCATGCCGGACCTCGGTCCGATGCAGGCGGCGCGAATCGCACCTAACATCCGCCTCGTCCCGGCCCGCCCTGCCCGGCAGGCGGTGCGGCGACGTTCGAGGAAGCTTTTCTTGCGGAGGAAAAACGGATGCGGATTACAACTCTGGCATCGATGGCAGCACTTTCCATCGCCCTGGCGTCAAGCCCGCTGGCAATTGCCGGCTTCGACACGGCCGCGATGGCCAAGGGCGGCGGCAATGGTGGCGGCAATGGCGGCGGTAACGGTGGCGGAAACGGCGGTGGAAACGGCGGCGGCAATGGCGGCAGCCACGAAAACCACGGCAGCCAGGGCAGCGGCGCCCAGGGCGGCAAGTCGCTGCGCGACGGCTCGACATCCGGCAGCGCCGGCAAGGGCAAATCCGGCGAGGCGAAGGAGAAATCGCTCTCCGCGAAAAAATCCGCAACCGGGGCCAAGGCGAAGAATGCGGCCTCCGAACTTGCCGGCCTGAACTCCCTCAACCGCAGCTACAGGGCCTATATGCACACGTCCGATCCGCGCATGAGCGCGATCGCCGCCTATGCCATGGCCTATGCCCAATACGAGATCGACAACGGCATGGAGCCGGCGGCCGACGACCCGCTGCTCGGCGATGCCGCGCTGGAGGAAGCGCTGGCATCCGCAACGCGCACCGGCAAGCTCAGCCCCGCCGCGCTTGCGAGCGCCAGGACCATCCTCGGCGTCGGAGAAGCCGACGGCAAGATCGACGAGATCCGTGAATCACTGTCAGAACCCGCCCCGATGACAGTGACAGCCCAATAGCGGCTGCGCGATCCGCCGGGAACCAGTCCCGGCGGATCGGTCCTACCCGTCGCGGGCAGACGGTTTTTCCGGAGGATGAGGCCGCAAGCGGCGCATCTGCCATGATTTTCCATCACGCACATCTGCACCCTTGGCGCGACGCGCTTGAAATCATTCTCATTAAAGTTTTAAAAACGCATTCCGGTATAGCCAAAGTCATGGCCTGGAATCTTTTTCACCCAGCCGCCTTTCCATGCGTTCAAGGGCGTCGAAGTCCACATCCTCAAGCGGGACGGATGGTACATAAAATTCTATTTTGTTGATCCGGACACGATCTTCATCAGTGTGCATCGGTCAAGGTAGGCGAGCATGAAAATCTGGTATGCGGGAGACAGGAGCAAGGCGCTCTGCGAAACGTGCCGGAAGGTCGTTACGACGACTTTCGGCTACCACGACGTGCCGTTCGAAAGCGGCCTTGCCGTGGCCCGGGAAATCATGGCCGCCACCTGCGACGAGTGCGGGACCGTCGTGGCCATTCCGCCGCAATCCACCCCGGCGATCCGCACCGCTCGCGACATTGCCTCCAGGTCCCTGGAGGTGGTTGTGGCTGCCCCGTTCCTGGAAATGCTGGACCTTGCGGCCTATCGCATCGATCCTTCCGCCGGCTCGACCCTTCGAAAATCGCTGATCGCCTACTTTGTGCACAGGTCGGTGAACGACGAAGCGCTGGTGAAGCGGCTGCGCAGCAATGCGGAAATCCACAAGGCGAAGTGGCAAAGCTGGAAGCATGCCCCGGCAAAGCGCCTTTCGATGAAAGTCACCTCCCGCACGAGCGAGGAGTTTGATGAACTGGTCAAGAAGAGCGCGTTGAAGAAGACGACGCTGATCAAGTCCATCCTCATGGATATCGGCCGCGAAATCGTCGAGCCCGACAATCCGCCGATGATGCCCGAGCTGCGCAGGATGGTCGCAGCGCTCGCGGCATGAAGATCGCCGGCCGCGCTCGCGGCCCCATCCCCTCCCCGAAGGCGACCGGGAGAGGGAACGGGGTGTGCGCCGGCGCGCTGCCCCTCGCAGGCGGCCGGGCGCGGCGGCTCACATGCGCGCCGTTTTCGGGCCGATTTCCGAGGCGATCTCGCTGACGAGATCGGCCGGGAAGCCGCCCTCGCGGGCGTGGCGGTAGACGGTTTCGGCGCTGTCGGCCTCGTGCACGCAATAGATCTTGTCGCCGGCGACATAGCTGGTGATCCAGTTATACGGCCGGTCGAGGCCGGCGACGACCTTGTTGGACGTGGCGGAAATCTCCCTGAGCTGCTCGGCCGTGAGCTTGGATGCGCCGGGAATGTTGCGTTCGATGAGATATTTCGGCATGGCGGCCTCCTGTTTGCGCCTGATTGACGGAACACGAGCCTACGCCCCGCCGCCGGCCGCCACATCGGGACTATTCCCCATTTTGCGCCCCGCCTGTCCCGATTTTCACGCGGCGCGGCGGCCGTTGCCGCCGATAGGGAAAACCTCAACGCTCCGTGGAATGGGGATCGCGGCCGGGCTCTTCATAATCGAAATCGCCATCCATCCCGCTCCCGGGGGGACGTTCGCGGCCGTGCCTGATTGCGAAAACCCGGATCTCGTTTTCCATGATTTGATAGTCGACCAGATACGGCCCCATGACAAAGCGCAGGATACCGGGAAGCGGGAACTCCTCCGTAAACTTGCCCATCTCTGGAAAGCGGGTAAGCGCCTGCCTCAGCCGCCTGAGATCATCAGCGAATTGCTGAGCTGCCCTCGGACTTCCGGATCTGAGATACCTGGCTTCACGTTTGACGTATTCCGATGCCTTGGGGGAGAGCGTGACCTTCACGCAGCCGCTCCCTTG
This sequence comes from Hyphomicrobiales bacterium, assembly GCA_900471515.1. Classification (GTDB taxonomy): domain Bacteria; phylum Pseudomonadota; class Alphaproteobacteria; order Rhizobiales; family Rhizobiaceae; genus Rhizobium. Next base: position 10,087 of record UCFC01000066.1, read on the forward strand.
ACGATCGCATCGACTTCGTCAATGACCGCATCAAGGTCCTGCCCCAATCCGTTTTCGATATCCCGTCTGGCCTCGGCCAATTCGATGATCTCGCGGCCCTCCGCCGCCAGATATGATTTCAAGGCCCGCACGAACACCCAGCTTCTCGTCCGGTTGCAGATTCCGGCGATCTGCTCGATCTCTGCCAGCACATCCGTCGGCAGCCGCATGGTAATCGGATCGGACAATCCACGCTGCGACATCGTTTTTCTCTCCGTTTGTAATACAAACACCATAGATTGTCTGTGATACCGCGTCAAATCCGCAATCAGGGCCGGCCGGGAATATCGGCGCCGGGCCCGCGATTTTCACGCACCTCCTATTCCCACCCGCTCCCGTTGCTGGCAATAATCCGCCATGCGACTAGTCGAGCGCGAGCCCACTCTCGATCACCTGCAGTCGTTGCTGCGCGAAGCCGCCGACGGCCAGGGTCGCCTCGTCCTTCTCGAAGGGGAAGCCGGCGCCGGCAAGTCCTCGCTTGCGGCCGCCTTTGCCCGCGCCGTGCCTGCCGATACGCGGGTCCTGTCCGGCGCCTGCGAGAATTTCGGCACGGCCGAGCCGCTCGGCCCCTGGCGCGACATCGCGCGGGAGGCGCGCTGGGCGCTGGCGCTGGCGCCGGCCTCCGGCCGCAACTGGATTTCGCTCTTTTCCGAAATGCTCGACCTTCTGACCGCCGGGCGCCGGCCGACGCTGCTCCTCATCGAGGATATTCACTGGGCCGACGACGCCACGCTGAACCTGATCCGCTATATCGGCCGACGCATCCGCTCCGCCTGCCTGCTCCTCCTCGTCACCGCGCGCAACGACGATACGGCCGGCCAGACGCGGCTGCGGCGGCTGTTTGCCGATATCCCGCCGGCCCACTGGCTGCGGCTCGACGTGCCGCCGCTGTCGAAGGCGGCCGTGCTGGAACTTGCCGGGAGCGCCGGCCTCGACGGCGAGGCGATCTTTTCGGCCACCGGCGGCAACGCCTATTTCGTCAGCGAGCTTGTCGAGGCCGCCGGCCGCCAGCCGGCAGGCGATGGCGGGCGCCTGCCGGCCACCATCCGCGATGCGGTGCTGGCGCGCGCCGATGCGCTTTCCGAGCCGGAGCGGCAGGCGCTGCGGGCCGCCTCCACCTCGCCCGATGCCTTCGCGCCGGAGCTGATCGAGGCGATCTGCGGCAGGCCGGCGCGGCCGGCGCTGGAGGCCTGCGCGGCCAGCGGCCTTCTCGTGCCGGCCGGCGAACTCTACGCCTTCCGCCACGAGATCGCCCGGCAGGCGATCGAGCAATCGCTGCCGCCGCTCGGCCGCCGGGCGATGAACGCAAAGGCGCTCGCCTATTTCCGCCGCAGCGGCGATGCCTCGATGGCGCGCATGGTCCACCATGCCCACGAGGCGCAGGACGTGGCCGCGATCCTGGAACTGGCGCCGAAGGCGGCGGCCGAGGCCGGAAGGCTCGGCGCCCACCGGCAGGCCATGCGCCATTACGAGCTGGCGCTCGCCCATGCCGCAAGCCTTTGCGATGCCGAGCGCGCCGGCCTCTACGAGGGTTATGCCTTCGAATGCCACCTGACCGGCCAGATGGAACGCGCCATCGCCGCCCAGACGAGCGCGCTTGCGCTCTACCGGGCGCTCGGGGATATCAGGCATGTCGGCGACAACATGCGCTGGCTGTCGCGGCTGAGCTACCTTGCCGGCGACCGCAAGGGCGCCGATGCCTTCGGCCGCCAGGCCGTGGACCTCCTGGAACAGGCGGCCAGTCCCGCAGAACCTGGCCCCGCGGAACCGGCCCCCTCTGAACCGGCCCATACGGAACCGGCCCATGCCGAACTGGCAATGGCCTATTCCAACCTCTCGCAGCTTGCCATGCTGGCGGGCGACGCCGAAACCGCGACGCGCCATGGCGAGCGCGCCATCGCGCTCGTGGCGAGGCAGGATGTCGCAAGGCCCGAAGTGCTCTGCCACGCGCTCAACAATGTCGGCACCGCCATCTGCTGGCGCCAGCCGCAGCGCGCCCGCCAGACGCTCGACCGGGCGCTGGCAATCGCCCTCGAACACGGCTTCCAGGAACATGCCGCCCGCGCCTTCACCAACCGCGCCTGGGTGGAAATCCGCCTGCATGCGGCCGATGCCGCCGAAGCGGTGCTGGCGCGCGGCATCGCCTATTGCATCGAGCACGACCTCGATACCTGGCGCGACTATATGCGCGGCGAGCTGGCCGAACTGCTGACCGAGCTCGGCCGCTGGGACGAGGCCGAGGCCGCCGCCGAAGCCGTGGTCGACAACCGCAATTCGCCCGCGCTCTGCCGCTATCCCTCGCTCGTGGCGCTGGCAACGCTGCGGACGCGGCGCGGCGGCAGTGCCGACGAACTCATGCAGGAAATGGCGGCCTTCCTTCAGAACACGTTCGAATTCCCGCGCCTCGCCGCCCATGCGGCGCTCGTTGCCGAACGCGCCTGGCTCGGCCTTGCCGGCCGCGAGCAGGCGCTTGCCGCCCTGCGGCAGGCCGCCGCGCTCTGCCGCGACGACGCCGCCGGCTCGATGCTCGGCTTCTGGGCGCATATGACGGGCGAGGCCGGCCTTGCGCAGGGCGGCGAAAACGCCGACGCCGCCGTCGCCGCCATGCGCCGCGGCCGCTGGCAGGAGGCCGCCGATATCTGGACCGGCCGCCGCGCCCCCTACTATGCCGCCCTTGCCCTGCTCGACGGCGACAGCGACGCGCTCTACCGCGCGCTCGCCGCGCTGGAAGCGCTCGGCGCCACGACCGTCATCGCCCATGTGAAGGAGACGATCCGCAAACGCGGCGGCCGCCTCCCCGCCCGCGGCCCGCGCCCCACCACCCAGGCCAACGCCGCCGGCCTGACGATCCGCGAAATGGACGTGCTGCGCCTGATCGACGAGGGCCGCTCGAACGCCGAAATCGGCGCGCTGCTCTTCGTCTCCGCCAAAACGGTGGACCACCATATTTCCGCGATCCTGGCAAAGCTGAACGCCAGATCGAGAGGCCAGGCCGCCGCCGAAGGGCGCCGGCTGGGGCTGCTGGGGTAGCGCGCGGCCGGCAGGGGGGATCGCGGCGGCGTTGAGACGACCGGGTCGGCGTTGTGGCGTGGGGCACCTCTGGCCTGCGGGGCTGCCGGGGTCGAGCCACGGGTTTCGCCCCGTCCTTCGGGCGCTGTAAAAGGAGCTGTGGCTGGCGCTGTGCCGTGTGGCACCCCCCTCTGTCCTGCCGGACATCTCCCCCACAAGGGGGGAGATCGACTCGTGGCTTGACCTTCGCACTTCACTGACGTCGAGCAGTTTGCAACGGTCATTGTTTGGGGAAACCGGCGCCCCCAGCCAATCTCCCCCCTTGTGGGGGGTCCGAAGGACCCGGCAGGACAGAGCGACT
>UCFC01000046.1 GCA_900471515.1 Hyphomicrobiales bacterium
GGACGGCGTGGAACCGAGATTCAGAGTGCCTGAGCGGCCGAGCAAGCTTGATCCTTTTGCTGATCGACTGTCTGCCTGGCTGAAGACCGAATCCAAGAAGAATCGCAAACAGAAGCGGACGATGAAGCAGTTGCATGCCGATCTGATGAGCCTTGGCTACGAGGGCTCCTACAATCGGGTTGCGGCATTTGCTCGGGAATGGCGTGATGATCGGCAGAGAGAATTGCAGACGACAGGCCGCGGGACATATGTGCCCTTGGCGTTCGACCCCGGTGAAGCCTTCCAGTTCGACTGGTCGGAGGACTGGGCCATCATTGGCAATGAGCGTACCAAGCTGCAGGTGGCGCACACGAAGCTGAGCTACAGCCGCGCCTTCATCGTCCGGGCCTATCTCCTGCAAACGCACGAGATGCTGTTCGATGCCCATAATCATGCATTCCGCGTGTTCGGAGGCATCCCCGGCCGTGGCATCTACGACAACATGCGCACCGCGATCGACAAGGTCGGCCGCGGCAAAGAGCGTGACGTCAACGTCCGCTTCCAGGCGATGGCCAGCCATTACCTGTTCGAACCCGAATTCTGCAATCCGGCTTCGGGCTGGGAGAAGGGACAGGTCGAGAAGAACGTGCAGGACGCGCGTCATCGTCTATGGCAGCCCACGCCGCGCTTTCCATCGCTGGAAGCGCTCAACGAATGGCTAGAACATCGCTGCAAGGAGTTTTGGGCACAAACCCCACATGGGCAGATGCGTGGCACTATTGCCGACATCTGGGCCGAGGAAGCGCCAGCCCTTATGCCTGTTTCCCGGCCGTTCGACGGATTTGTCGAATACACCAAGCGCGTCTCTCCGACCTGCCTCGTGCATCTGGAGCGCAATCGCTACAGCGTCCCAGCGTCCTTCGCCAATCGGCCGGTGAGCCTACGGGTCTACCCGGACCGTGTCGTGGTCGCAGCAGAAGGACAGATCGTTTGCGAGCATCGTCGCGTCATCGATCGGTCCCACGACCGGCCGGGACAGACAATTTACGACTGGCGGCACTATCTGGCTGTCGTACAGCGCAAACCAGGCGCTCTTCGCAATGGTGCTCCATTCGTCGAACTGCCGGACGCGTTCCGGACCTTGCAGCAATACCTGCTCAAGAAGTCGGGCGGTGACCGCGAGATGGTCGATATCCTGGCGCTTGTTCTGCAGCACGATGAACAGGCCGTCCTGTCGGCGGTCGACATGGCGCTGAAGTCCGGCGTTCCGACCAAGACGCATGTGTTGAACCTGCTGCATCGTCTTGTCGATGGCAAATCCTTCACGCCGCCGACCATCGATGCGCCTCAAGCCCTGACGCTCGTCAACGAGCCCAAGGCTAACGTCGAACGATATGATGCCCTGAGAAAGACGGAGACCCGCCATGCGTCATAATCCAGCAAGCGGTGCGATCATCATCATGCTGCGGCAACTGAAGATGCACGGCATGGCACAAGCCGTCGGTGAGCTGACCGAGCAAGGATCGCCGGCGTTCGAGGCCGCCATTCCGATCCTGTCGCAGCTTTTGAAAGCGGAAACGGCCGAACGGGAGGTGCGATCGACCGCCTACCAGCTCAAGACCGCCCGCTTTCCTGCCTATCGTGACCTGAATGGCTTCGATTTTACCAGCAGCGAGATCAACGAGGCGCTCGTCCGCCAACTTCATCGCTGCGACTTCCTCGACGACGCCAACAACATTGTCCTGGTCGGCGGCCCCGGTACGGGCAAGACGCACATTGCCACCGCGATCGGCGTCCAAGCCATCGAGCATCACCACAAGCGGGTTCGGTTCTTCTCGACCGTTGAGTTGGTGAACGCGCTGGAACAAGAGAAGGCGCAAGGACGGTCTGGCCAGATCGCCAACCGGCTTGTCCACTCCGATCTCGTCATCCTCGATGAACTCGGATACTTGCCGTTCAGCGCGTCAGGCGGTGCAATGCTCTTCCATCTGCTGAGCAAACTCTACGAGCAGACCAGCGTCATCATCACGACCAACCTGAGCTTCAGCGAATGGGCCAGCGTCTTCGGCGATGCCAAGATGACCACCGCGCTGCTCGACCGGCTCACTCATCATTGCCACATTGTTGGTTTCCACGCAGAA
>UCFC01000042.1 GCA_900471515.1 Hyphomicrobiales bacterium
GCGATGTCGCGGCCGCGGATTTCGGGCATCGCACTTGCCGGCAGCTTCAGGAGATCATGCCCCTCGAAACGGATATTGCCGCCGGAGATCCGACAGAGTTCCGGCACCAGCCGCATGATCGCCAGCGACGTGATCGACTTGCCCGAGCCGGATTCGCCGACGATACCGACCGCGCCCCCGGCCTCGATCTCGAAGCTCACATCATCGACGACCACGATCGGGTTCGTCGGCGTTCCAAATTCCACCTTCAGATGCTCGACACTCAGCAAGGGCTGCTTCATTGCGCCGTCTCCGGATCGAGCACGTCGCGCACCGCATCGCCGATCAGGTTGAAGGAGAGGACGACAAGCGTGATCGCGATGCCGGCGCCGATGATCGGCCAGGGCGAGCCGAAGAGGTTGTTGAGGCCATCGCGGATGATATTGCCCCAGCTGGGGTTCGGCGGCTGGGTACCGATGCCGAGGAAGCTGAGCGAGGCTTCGAGACGGATGGCTGAAGCGACCCAAAGCGTCATCAGCACGACGATGGGGGCCGCGATATTCGGGATGATGTGCCGGAAGATGATGGTCGGCGTGCGCACGCCGACGGCGACTGCCGCCTCCACGTACGGCTCCTGCTTGACGGCGAGCGTCGAGGCGCGGGCCACACGGGCAAAACCGGGGATGAAAGCGACAGTGATGACGGCGATGATGTTCCAGAAGCCGCCGCCGAGCACGGCTGCGATGATGATGGCGAGCAGCAGTTCCGGAAAGGCAAGCAGCAGGTCGATCAGCCGCGAGATGACGCGGTCCGCGATACCACCGAAATACCCGGCCGTCACCCCGAGCAGCGTCCCGAAGATCGCCGCTAGAACCGGTGAGATGAAGCCGAAGATGAGCGAGTTGCGCGAACCGTAGATCATGCGCGAGAGAACGTCGCGCCCGAACTGGTCGGTGCCGAGCCAGTGGGCTGCCGAGGGGTTCTGGTTGATCGCCAGGATGCTCTGGGCGAGCGGATCATAGGGCGCGAGCCAGGGCGCGAAAGCGGCGACGAATATGAAGACCACCACCACGACTAACGCAAAACTGGTCGATATGCGCCCATAGAGGATATGGCGGAACGCATCTGCCAACCGGTGATCGTCGGCAATGATCTGGGGAGCTTGTTCGGTCGTGGCCATCACTTCACCCGGATTCTCGGATCGACGACGATGTAGACGAGGTCCATCGCCAGATTGATCAGGACCACGAACATCGCGAAAACGACGACGCCGCCCTGGATCACACCGTAGTCGCGCTCGGAAATGGCGCTGATCAGCAGCTTGCCGATACCGGGGCGATTGAAGACGAGTTCGATCGCAACAGAGCCGGAAAGTGTGGCGAGCATGCTGAGGCCAAGCCCGGTCGTCAGCGGCAACAGTGCATTGCGCAATCCATGGCGATAGATGACGCGCGTCTCACGCGCACCCTTGGCGCGGGCCGTGCGCACATAGTCGCGGCCCATCACCTCCAGCAACGAAGTTCGGGTCAGGCGGCCGATGAAGGCCGCCTTGACGAGCGCAAGGGTCAGCGCCGGCAGGAACACGTGATGCATACGGTCGATAAAGCCCGTGCCGCCGCCATTGATCGGAAACCAGCCGAGATTGAGCGCGAAGGTAATCAGCAGAAGCGCGCCGAGATAGAAATCGGGAATGGCATAACCGAGCAGAGAGAAACCGCGCATGGCCGAATCCGGCAGGCCATTGCGGTGCGTGGCCGCCCAGACGCCGAAGGGCACGCCGACGACGATACCCATGATCATCGCGACGATCGTCAGCTCGATCGTATAGGGGAGGTTATAGGCGATCAGGCCGAGCACCGGCTGGTCGGTCATGGCGGAACGTCCGAAATCGAGGCTGAGCGTGCCGATGACGAAATTGATATATTGCTGCCAGAGGGGAGCATTCAGCCCCATGCGCTCACGAAAGAGCTGGAGCTGTTCGGCCGTGGCATTGTCGCCGAGAGCCGCAATCGCCGGATCGCCCGGCAGGATGCGCATGGCGATGAAGACGAGCGTCAAAACGAGCAGGATGGTCGGAATGGCGTCCGCCAGCCTGAGCAAGAGATACCGGGTCACTGATCCGTCTCCTCCCTGTCACCGCCGGAGCGGTCTCCTCCTTTGGCGATGCCGGCGCTCCCACCGGCGAACGCCCGTGATGGTCCTGCCGTGTTCAGTCCTGCAGCGCGGTATAGTAGGGCTCGTTGGAAAGATTGTCCTCGAGACCCGGTGAAAGCACGCTTCGTCCGCCCCTCCTCGAGCTGACGAAAAACTGCAGGTGAAACTTGGAGTCGGTGTATTCGCCGGGAATGGTGGCGGCAAAGCCATTGCCATTCCGTGTCATCTTCGCCGAATTCCAGCGCTCGGCCTGATTGACGTGACGATAGTGCAGCACCGGTTCCTCGTCCACCGTTTCATCAATCCGCACCGTGATGGCCTCGCCGGCTTTGAATTTCGACGGTGCAGAAACACCCGAGCGGCTGGCGATGACCGGCTGACGGGCCTTGAGCGCCCTCACGGCGGCCAATACCTGCTCGTCGGCTTGCACAGTTTCAAACTTGCCGGCGCCGCGCAGCGACTCCAGATCGAGCACCTCGGACGTCATCTCCGGCAGGCGGGACTGCCAGGAGCCGCGCAGCCAGGATTGCGGACCGTAGGTCAGGTCGTCGTGATAGATGTCGCGAGAGACATCGGCCGCCACCTGCCAGGCCATGACCGAGCGCCTCGCGTGATCGATGACAGGTTCGATCAGCGTCGTAACCTTGGTGGCAATGAACAGCTCCGCCCAGCAAGCCGCCCGGAAGCGCTCGGCGAAAAAGCGGGCAATGGCGGCCGAGATCTGCACGTCGATCATGATGCGCTGGACGGCGGCAGAACCGTGGCTTTCGGTTGTCTTCACCCTGCTCAGCGCCGCCTCGCAGCCCTCCGCCATCTCCTCCAGCCAGTCGGCGACATCGAGCGGCGTGTAGCGGTGCGACGATTTTCCGGCGAGCAGAAGCTCGGCATATTCGCGCGCATTGGCAAAGAGCGACGAATCGAAAGTCGGCGCATTTCCGAAACGGACCGGCCCTTCCATATCGAAGGCGTAGGCGCGGCGCCCGGAACCTTCGACCAGCGGCAGATTGGTGTAGATCTCCGGCCAATAGTGGTTGTTGGAGGCCGAGGGGCCGTGCGTCAGGGTGATCAGCGGCAGCACGCGGCTTGCCCAGGAGAGCCCCTTCTCGCACTCGATGGCGGCATCGCCGCATTCATGCTCAAGATAACGCATCCAGCTTTCGCGCGGCGCGTCGGGACAGTAGAGCAGCCGTCCCCAGACGCGATACTGGTATTCGTATTTCTGCCAGTCGTAGCGCGTCGGCAGGCCATGTTTCTGGTAGTTGAAGCGACCACCGGGAATACCGGTGCCCATGCGGCCCTTGAAGCTCTGCGGCTCGCACCATTCGACGCCGTCGGAGCCGGCAAACATGGAGCTGCGGCCGTAGCCTGCGGCAAATTCCGGATCGCCCCACAGCAGCACGCGCTGCGTGCCCGCCCAGATGCGATAGATGACCTTGTAATCCTTGTCCTTCGTCAAGAGGTCGCCATAGCTGTAACGCAGGAACTTGCGGGAGCCTTCGCTGAGCTGCTCGCGCTCGCTGCGGGCCACTTCCGGCGGATATTCCTTGTTGCGGATGGCGGACTGGTGATAGGGCGGCCCCATATGTTCCGCGAGATATTTCGGGGAGGCGGCAAAGGGCATGCCGGACTCCCGCGCAATCTGCAGCATCGTGTGGTCGAGGCCCTTGCCATGCATGTCGATCTCGACCGGCCGGCCGGCAGCGGCCACGCCGGCGAAAGCTTGCCTCCAGAAGCCGTATTCGCCTTCCGCAATGCCACCCTCGACATGAACGCGGAATGTCAGGCCGGTGATCTCGGGCACTTCCCGCAGCAGCCTGGTGATCGCATCGCGGCAATAAGGGGCGAGATTGTCGTGCGTTATGCCAGTTACCGTGTAGTTGGCACGCGGTACGTCGTCGAAATCATAGCGCTGCGTCCACAGCGCCAGCTGGAATTCCAGCCCGCGCCTCGCCGCCTCGCGAGCGATGAATTTCAGCATCTCCAGATTGGTTTCGCGCTCCTCGTCGGAGAGCTCGGCAACCTCGACATCATAGCCCGGCAGCTTCAGCAGGAACGGATAGGGGAAGTAGAAATAGACATCGGTGATCCACGGATTGTGGTAGGGATAGTTATAGCCCATGCCAAGCGTCAGGGCGAAGCGGTTGAAACGGTTCGATGCCAGCATGGTGAGATAGTCGCGCCATTGCTGCTTGTCGTAGAACCAGACCTTGTCCTCTTCCTCGCTGCAGAACAGCCGCGCCATGCTGCGTATGCGGGCCGACGGCTTTTCTGTAAGCGGAAACTTACCTTCAAACAGATCCTCGGCGCTGTTATAACGCACGCGGTCGGCAAGCTCGGTCAGCGCATAGACCATGCCCCTTTCATCATGGGCCCATGCGGTGATCGTATTGCCGTCGCGGGTCAGGGCAAAGGCTTCCTCGCTGCGCGCCATCGCCGCCGGCGCCTGCGGCGATCCGACCTCGCCAACCACGATCGACACCGCTTGTGGCGAGCGCCCGTCCGAGAGGCTGATACCGCGCCGCTTCAAACGGCTGCGCAGTTCTTCAACCGCCCATTCCATCGCACTCGAAAGCGGGCCGGACGGAAGGCTGATGGATATAGTATCGGCTTGCGCCATGTCTGACCTCGCGAAAATAGGGTCAATGTCTGCGCGCGGGGCGCAACTCCCCCGGCCTTAAGACCGGGGGCACGATCACATTTCGGAACGTATTCGCGGTTCGGGCCGCTCAGGCCTTGATCTTCGCCTTGGTCAGCGGCCAGTTCACGTAGCCGGAGACCACATCGTAGCCGAGATCCACCTTTTCGGAGCGCACGATCATGAAGCCGTTGTTGGAAACCGGCAGGATGACCGCATCCTTCAAGGCCTTGATCTCGATCTCCTTGACGATTTCCAGGCGCTTGCTGAGATCCGGCTCGGCAAGCGCCTTGCCCAGAAGGTCGTCGATGCCCGGAATGGCGACACCGTAATGGCTCATATTCGCCCCGCCATTGCCGTCCGAGCGAACCTCGGCCCCCTTCGACAGATAGGTGACGATTACCTGCGTGGGCACCGGCGGCAGCGCGGACGACTGCTGCGACAGCGTGTTGGTGCCGATGTTCTGGTCGGCATGGAAGGCGGTATGGTCCTTGATGTTCAGGTCCATGTTGATGCCGACTTTGCGCAGCTGTGCCTGGATCATCAGCATGATGGCCGAAAAATCCTCGCGCTGCGAGGTATCGTTCTTGAAGCTGAAGCCATCCGGGAATCCGGCCTCGGCAAGCAGAGCCTTGGCCTTTTCCGGATTGTACTTGTAGGCAACGTCCTCCGGGATGGTCTCCGCGGTGAAGCCGCCGGGATAGGAGGGCGGGTTGAGCCCGTAGGTGCGCTTGCTGATCGGCGCGATCGCCGTGGTGATCTCATCGCGGTCGATCGCGTAGAAGAGTGCCTGGCGCACACGCACGTCGTCGAACGGCTTCTTCGTCACATTGACCTGCATGGTGAAGAAGCTGCCGGGGCTGACGACATCGAAGATGAGGTTCGGATCGCGCTGCGACATGGAAGCAGCCCAGCCGGGGGCGCGCACGCCCTCGATCAGATGCACGTCGCCTGAAAGCAGCGCAAGCGTGCGCGCCGTCGTGTCGGCGATATAGAGGCATTGCAGCTTCGGCGTCGCGGGCTGCACATCCCAATGCTCGGCATTGGCAACCAGCATGACGCCCTGCGACGGATCGGGATAGACCGTCTCCAGCACATAGGGGCCGGTTCCGATCGGATCGCGGCCGATCGGCTCCTCGCCCTTCTCCTCGACGGCCTTCTTGCTCATGACGGAAGCGTCGTAGTCGCTGAGAACGCCGAGCAGGAAAAGCGGATCCGGCTGCGCCAGCTTGAAGGTCACGGTGTAAGGATCGTCGGCAACGACCTCGCTGATATTGGTGAATTTCGGACGCACGCCGCCAACGCGGACGGCATCGCGAATACGGTCGAAGGTGAACTTGACGTCCTCGGACGTCATCTCGCCGTAGCCCTTGTGGAATTTGACGCCCTGACGGAGCTTCAGCGTCCAGGACTTCGAATCCGGCGTCGAACTCCAGCTCGTCGCAAGGCGCGGCACCAGTTCGTCGATCGTCGCCGGGAACTTCCAGAGCGGCAGGTCGACGAGCTTGTCGTAAATATGGATGATCGCCCAGTTGTCGACGCCCTGGATCGACTTCGCAGGATCGATAGTCCTGAGACCGCGGGCTGCAAAAGCAATTTTCAATGTATCGGTGGCTTGCGCAAAAGCGGCGGGGCCGAAGCTCGCCGCAATGCCGGCGCCGACAACGGCAGCCGCAGAATTCTCCATAAATCTACGCCGAGTAATCGCCATGCTCAGATCCTCCCTTATCGAGGCGCTGCATCCCGGCTGACGCTGAATTTCTGGTGTTTTTATTGTTGGGGCGTCTTCTGGGTCGACGAGCAACGCAAGGTCACGGTAGCGCTACCAGATAGAGGCGTCAAGTTTGTTCGGGCGTGGATTTATGGCGTTTTGGAAAAGCTCTTATTCAAATTGCGACATATGCCGCAGCCGGGAAATCGGCGCCCCCGGCATCAGCCGCCCGCCAGACGGCGCCGCAGTTCCCCGTTGCGGTCGGTGCTGGCGCGCTTCTGGATCTTGAAGCCCAGATCGACGATCCGGTCTCCGCTGTCGTCACCGCTCAGGCGGCGGCGCAGCGCCATGACGGCATTGTAGCCGGACTCCCAGCGGGGACTGCGCACGCTGGTAATGGAAGGATAGGCCGCTTCCATGATGTCGAAATCGTTAAAGCCGGCAATGCCGAAATCTTCCGGCACCCGGATGCCGCGTTCCATGCATTCGAAGAGCGCCCCAAGCGCCATGACGTCGTTATTGCAGAAGACAGCATCCATATCCGGATTGGCGTCAAGAAGGTCGGCCATCAGCTTGCGGCCCGTCGAAGGCGTTGCAAAGCGAGGCGTTTCCCAGCCGACACCTTCCGGAATATGGTCGCTCCTGTCGATCGGCGAAATGTAGCTCGGATTATAGATGCCGGCTTCCGTCAGCGTATCTTTCAGCCCCGTATAGCGGCCAAATGAGCGGCCGTTCAGCCACCCGCTCAAAAAGCCGATATGCCGGTAGCCGGCTTCGATCAGGTGGCGGGTGATCGCCCGGCCGGCCTCATAGTGCGAAAAGCCGATGATCGTATCGATCGGCTTGTCCGTCAGGTCCATGATCTGGATGACCGGGCAGCGGGCATTCTCCAGCAACTCGCGGGAGCGGTCGTTCTGCTCCGTGCCCGAAACGATCATGCCCGCCGGTTTCTGTCGCAGCATCTGGGCGATCAGCCGCTCCTCCTCTTCCGGCTGATAGCGGGTATTGCCCATCTGGATCTGCAGCTCGGTGCCTTCGACACCGTCATAGACGCCGCGCAGGACGTCGGAGAAGATATTCTGGGTCAGCGAAGGAACCAGCACGCCGATGACATCTGCCCTGACGGAGGCAAGTGCGCGGGCGCTGAGATTGGGCACATAGTTCAGCTCCCTCACCGCCTTGTCGATATTGGCGCGCAGGGCGGCGGAAACCTGGCTCGGATCGCGCAGCGCCCGCGACACCGTAATCGCCCCGACACCGGCAAGGCGCGCAACATCGGCAATCGTGGGACGACCATCGGTCCGTCGGCTTCGCAATCTTTTCTCCCCTCGCAGCATTTCGGAACAGCGCCGTTCGCCTTCCCTGGAAGGTTTCGCAGGCATTACTCAAAACGAATATGTCAATTCCAAAAAGCAACATCGGAGTCAACGCAGGCACAAACCAGCCCGACCGGGCAAAAAGTCCAATGTCTCTGCGGAGGCGGCGGCACGCTGGCGTTACGGGAGTGAGTTTATGCGCACCCTGCTTACACTGTCAAAAAGGCGGGCCTCTTCCAGATCGGGCACAAGGCGGGCGATCTCGTTCGGCCCGGATTTGACGCCGTCACGGAAGACGGCCGTGATCGGCCCTTGCGGCACTGCCTGTTCACGAACCCTTGGCCCGACAACGAGCGCTTCCGCGGCCCGCCGGCGCCGCGCAATTGTTTGAACACATTTCCGGATGACCATCGAATAGTTTGCCGGGATTTTCCGTATCGTGGAATTTCCGGGAAAAGTCGGCGACTAAGCGACGCTTTCATCTAGTTTGGCGATGCGAACCAACTGAAACGAGGGTGGAAACAGTCATGGGATCGGAGCCTTGGTACAAGACGGCGTTGCGATGGGGACAGACCAATCTGGTCGAGATCGACCCGGCTCGCTACGACGATCAGTGGTGGCGGGAGCACTGGCGCAAGACGCGCGTTCAAGGCGTCATCATCAATGCCGGCGGCATCGTCAGCTACTATCCGACGAAATTTCCACTGCATCACAAGGCGGTCACGCTAGGCGACCGGGATCTTTACGGCGAGATCGTCAAGGCCGCGCGCGAAGAAGGATTGAAGGTCATCGCGCGTATGGATTCGAACCGCGTCGCCGAGGATTTCTATCGCGCTCATCCGGACTGGATCTGCCTCGATATTGACGGCAAGCCCTACCGGCAGGCCGACAAATACGTGACCTGCATCAACTCGCCCTATTACAGCGAATACCTGCCCGGCATCATGCGCGAAATCATCGAGCGCACCAGGCCGGACGGTTTTGCCGACAACAGCTGGGCCGGCATTCCGCGCAAGAACATCTGCTACTGCCGCCACTGCACCGAGCAATTCTTTGCCTGGTCGGGCGTCGACCTGCCCCGCCGCCACGACTGGGCCGACGAGAACTATCGCCGCTGGATCCGTTGGAACTACAAGCGCCGCACGGATCTCTGGGAGTTCAACAACAAGGTGACGACCGAAGTCGGCGGCAAGGATTGCTGCTGGATGGGCATGATCAGCGGGGATATCCTCAACAACGGCAATCGTTTCATCGATCTCAAGGAAATCCTTGCCCGCAGTCCGATCGTCATGCTCGACCATCAGCGCCGCAACCTGATCGACGGCTTCGAGGACAATACCGAAACCGGCAAGCGGCTGCATGAAGTCGGCGGCTGGGATAAGCTGATCCCTGAAAGCACGCCGCAATATCAGCTTGGCTCGCCGGCCTTCCGTCTCGCCAGCATGCCGCCCGCCGAAGTGCGCCTCTGGTCTTCCTCCGGCTTCGCCGGCGGCATCCAGCCCTGGTGGCATCATATCGGCTCGCTGCATGAGGACCGCCGCCAGTACAAGACCGCCGAGCCGATCTTCAAATGGCACGAGGCGAACCAGGATATCCTCATCAACCGCCAGCCGCAGGCCGATGTCGGCGTCGTCTGGTCGCAGAACAACCATGATTATCACGGCCGCGACAAGGCGAACGACCGCACGATGAACCCCTACAGGGGCACGACGCGGGCGCTCGACCGTGCCGGCATTACCTATCTGCCCGTCAATGGCGATGACATCGGCAAGGCGGCGGGGCGCTTCAGCGTGCTGGTTCTGCCCAACCTCGCGGCCATGTCGGACGGGCAGGTTGCCGCTGTCGAAGCCTTCGCCGCAGGGGGCGGCTCGGTCATCGCATCATCGGAGGCAAGCCTCTACAGCGAGTACGGCGACCGCCGCACGGATTTCGCCCTTGCCAGGCTTTTCGGCGTTCACCGCAAGACCGGTGCGCATGGCGATTTCGAAGCCGCCAATCCCGATATCGAAACCAGCGCGCGCCACACCTATCTGCGCCTCTCGCCCGAGCTGCGTGCCGGTGTGCACGGCCCCTCGGACAGGACGGCGCCGAAGGCTGAGGGAAGCCGCCATCCGGTGCTTGCCGGCCTGGAAGAGACCGACACCCTGCCCTTCGGCGGCTATCTGCCGATCGTCAGCGTCGACGACGATGTCAAGGTGCTCGCGACCTTCATTCCGGATTTCCCGATCTATCCACCGGAAACCTCGTGGATGCGGCAGCCCTATTCGGATGTGCCTGCCATTACCGTTCGCGAGAACGGCAAGGGCAAGTTCGTCTGGTTCGTCGCCGATCTCGACCGTTGTTATGCCCGGGACGACCAGTTCGAGCATGCGCGCCTGATCACCAATGCCGTGCGCTGGATGCTTGCCGATCGCTCGCTTCTGCGGCTTGAAGGCACGCACGGCCTCATCACGGCAACGCTCTACCAGCAGGATAAACGGCAGATCGTTCACCTGAACAACCGCGTGCTGGTCTCCCGCGTGCCGGGGCGCCAGAACGAGCTTGTACCAATCGGGCCGGTGACGCTGCGCCTGCGCAAACCGGCCGGCAAGGCTGCTTCGGATGCGGGTCTCAGGGTGGCCGGAAAAACGGTCAAGGTCCGTGACGAAGGCAGCGAGATCGCCATCGATGTCGGTGCAGTGCTCGACCATGAAGTGATCGTCGTCGACTGGTCCTGACCGGCCAAAGAAAACCGCCGGCTGACAGAGCCGGCGGGTTCGTGCAGGCGAGCGCAGTGTCTTGTGTCAGCTCGCAATGGCGTTGACCGGCGGCATCTCCCCACTGAGAGCCGCCGTCAACTGCGCCGAAGTCTCGGCCAGCAGGCGTCCGAGCACCGGAATCCGCTGCGGTGTAATCCGCGAGGCGAGGCTCGACAGCGATATGGCACAGATCGCTTCGCCCTGATGATTATAGACGGCAGAGGCCACGCAGCGCAGGCCGGGAACCAGCTCCTCGTCATCGACAGCATAACCGTCCGCCCGGACTTTTTCGAGATCGGCCCGCAGCGCCGCCTGATCCCTCAACGTATTGGCGGTAAAGCGCCGGCTTCCCTCGCGCGAAAAGACCGCCTCCAGATCCTGCTGCGAATAGGTTGCGAGAATGGCCTTGCCCATGGCGGATGCCGTCATCGGGACCCGGCTGCCGACGCGCGCGACAGTGCGGGTAATATCGCGGCTTTCGACGCGATCGACGAAAACGACCTCGCCGTCCTGAACGAAGCCGAGATTGGCGGTTTCGCGCGTCTGGTCACGCAGCCGTCTGAGATAGGGGAGTGCGGTGGCGACAAGATTGCTCTGGCGGGTGAAGACCGAGCCGATGGCAAAGGCCTGCCGGCCGATATGCCACATGCGGTCGTTCGGATTGTACTGGATGAATTGCCACTGCTCCAGCGTCGTCAGAATGCGGTGAACCGTGGAAGGTGCCAGGCCCGTGCGGCTGGCAAGATCAACCAGGCGGTTGCCATCCTCGTCCATTCCCATCGCCTCAAGCAGCATCATGGCGCGGTCGATCGATTGAACGCGCCCGTGAAGACTTTTCTCCTCCACATGCTCTCCCATGCGTCTCCTCCATTGCGAATTTTCGGGCGTTCTCCGGCGCTGTCAACATAGATGGTAACGCTACCATTCGAGAGCGTCAACGGCGAAGAGTTCGCTGTAGCGCCAGAAAATCCCGAACTTCACGGGATCGTGCACCGGCGGGAGCCAAAACCCGGGACGTCTCCACAGCGCGAAATCGCACCAGCTCAAGGGCTGGCGGGCGCGGCAAATGATCTGGCCGGACCGGCCATTATTCGCCTGAAGCGTGCTTGACAAAAGAGAGGTGCCTGTATTTTATTCATGCTTGCGGATTAGGCAGATAGTGCACCGCATTTTACATGACTTCGACAGTCGCTGGGCAGTTTCGCCCCATGATGGCCCCCGTCGCGGATGGGACGCCTCATGGGGTTTTTGGTTTTTGGCTTGCAGATGAATGATGCGTTGAAAATCGGCATTCTTTACTCGACCACGGGTCCTTACGGCTCGATGGGGCGCGACGCGCGCGACGGCGCCGAATTCGCGATCGCCGAATTTGCTGCCGAAAGCGGCCGCCCCGTCGAACCCGTCTTCTTCGACCCGCGAGCCGATCTGGCCGCCTATCTCGAAGGCGCGCGCCATCTGCTGCGCGCCGGCTGCCGCCATATCGTCGGCACCATAACTTCGGCTGCCCGCAAGGAGGTTATCCCGCTTATCGAAAAGCATGATGGCCTGCTCTGGTATATGTGCCCCTATGAGGGTTTCGAGGCGAACGAAAACGTCATCTATGTCGGCGGCTGCCCGAACCAGCACCTCCTACCGCTCTTCGAGCACCTGATCCCGCGCTATGGCAACCGGCCCTATCTGGTCGGCGCCAATTATGTCTGGGGCTGGGAAATGAACCGGCTCGCCCGCGAGCTGACGACCAATGCCGGCGGCGAGGTGCTCGGCGAACGTTACCTGCCGCTCGAGGAAACCGCGGTCGAGCGTATCGTCGCCGATATCGAGCAGCGCCGCCCGAGTTTCATCCTCAACAATCTGATCGGCCCGTCGAGCTATGCTTTCCACGAGGCGATCCGCCGGCTCGCCGATCGCGACCCGGCCTTCCGGCCTGAGAACTGCCCGGTCGTCAGCTGCGACCTGATGGAATGCGAGCTTGACGATATCGCGCCGGGGGCGGCGGTCGGCCAGCTCTGCGCTGCCTCCTATTTCGACAGCGTCGCCACCTCCGAGAATGCCGAATTCAAGCAGCGGATCATCGCCCATTTCGGCGCCGAGCGCCGCATCTCCAGCGTCTTTGCCAGCGCCTATACCGCCGTGCGCCTCTGTGTCGATGCAATCGTGGCGGCCGATGGCGACGAGCCCTCCGCCGTGCGTCGGGAATTGTACGGCCGGACCTGGGCAACACCCTTCGGCGCGCTCACTATTGACCGTGAAACAAATCATGCGGCCCTGCCCTTCCATCTTGGCCGCATCAACGTCAGGAACGGTTTCGACGTGATCGCCTCGCGCCCGCCGCTTGCCGCCGATCCCTATCTGACCGGCCGCAACAAGGCGGTCTCGCCGAAATTACGGGTGGTATCATGAAGGAAACACCCAATTTCGCCGGTTGGCACGCCGTCGTCCTGCACCGCGAGGATGGCAATACGGAAAGGCTGATCCGTCAGTTGCGGCTTCTCGGGCTTTCGGCGACCCTGCAATGGGCGCCGCTTTCGGCCGCGAGCGTGCCGGATCTCGTGATCGTCGATGCCGACCAGGGTTTTGACGGCCTGCTTCCCTGGAGTGGAGCCGCCCCGACCTGCCCGATCGTCGCGCTGCTCGGCTCGGAAGCGCCCGGCCGCATCGCCTGGGCGCTCGGCCAGGGTGCCGGCGCGATCATCGCCAAACCGATCGCCGCCTCCGCCGTCTATCCGGCTCTCGTCATGGCGGTTTCCATCCATCAGGAGCGCAAGGGTGTCACTGAGCGTCTTCAATATCTTGAGGAGCGCGTGCGCCTGCGACCGCTCGTGCATGCGGCAGTCGAAAAACTCATGAAGGCGCATGGGGTCGACGAGGAACGCGCCTATTCGATCCTGCGCAACTGCGCCATGCGCCGCCGCCTGCCAATGGAACAGATCGCCGCCTTCATCCTCGGCGGCATAGAACCGCTGCCGGAGGCGGGTTGAATGCGTGCATTGAAAGCCATCCTGAGGCAGCCAGCTGCTCTTTTCGGCCTAATCGTCGTGCTTGTTGTCATCGGCCTTGCCGTGGCGGCCCCCTGGATCGCGCCCTTCAACCCCGATGAACAGATGTTCGACGGCTTGTCGCTGGAAGGCGCCCCGCTGCCGCCCGGCGGCCCCTATCTGCTCGGCACGGATACGCTTGGCCGCGACCTCTTCTCGCGCATGCTGTTCGGCGCGCGCACCTCGCTCGTGATCGGCCTTGTCGCCAACGGCATCGCGGTCGCGATCGGCCTCTTCGTCGGCATCCTTGCCGGTTACATGCGCGGCATCGTCGGCAATATCCTGATGCGCTTCACCGACCTGATGATGGCTTTCCCGGCGCTGTTGCTGGCGATCGTGCTTGCTGCCCTGCTGCGGCCAAGCCTCTGGATCGTTGCCATGGTGATTGCGCTCGTCAACTGGGTGCAGGTCGCCCGCATCGTCTATACGGAGACGCGTGGGCTGGTGGAACGCGATTTCATCATGGCCGAACGCTCGCTCGGTGCCGGCCACATGCGCGTGCTTTTCCTGCACATCCTGCCGCATCTCGTACCGACGGCGATCGTCTGGGGCACGCTTGGCATCGCGACCACCGTGCTGCTCGAGGCGACCCTCTCCTTCCTCGGCATCGGCGTGCAGCCGCCGCAGCCTTCCTGGGGCAACATCATCTTCGAAAGCCAGAGTTATTTCCAGGCTGCGCCCTGGCTGGTCTTCTTCCCCGGCGCGATCATTCTTCTGACGGCGCTGTCCTTCAATCTCGTCGGAGATGCGCTGCGCGACATTCTCGACCCGACCCAGCGCGGGAGAGGCTGATGATCTTCCTCATCCTCCGCCGGCTGGTCCAGGCCGCGCTCATCCTTCTCGGCGTCGCCGCCATCACTTTCGTGCTGCTTTATGCACTCCCGGCAGACCCGGCGCGCATGATCGCCGGCCGAAGCGCCACCGCGCAGACGGTTGCCAATATCCGCCACGAACTCGGCCTCGATCAGCCGCTGCTCATCCAGTTCAGCACCTATCTGGGCAATCTTCTGCACGGCAATCTCGGCCGCTCCTATGCGCAGAAGACCGAGGTCTGGACGCTCATTGCCGCCCGTCTGCCGGCAACGCTGGTCCTCATGCTCTCAGGCATTCTGGTGGAAGTGGCTCTCGGGCTGACACTCGGCACGATTGCCGCCGTGCGCCGCGGCGGATTCGTCGACCGGCTTGTCATGACCGCCTCTTTCGTCGGGGTTTCGGCGCCGCAATTCGTCGTCGCCCTGCTGCTTCTATACGTCTTTGCCGTAACGCTCGGATGGCTGCCCATGAGCGGCTATGGCACGTTCGCCCATGTCGTGCTGCCAGCCACCACCCTCGGCGTGCTTGGCGCCGGCTGGTATGCACGCATGGTGCGATCGGCCATGATCGATGTGCTCAATCAGGATTATGTTCGCACCGCACGGGCCAAGGGCCTGTCCTCACGCCGCATCATCTTCCGCCACGCCCTGCCCAACGCCATCCTGCCGATCATCGCCATGATCGGCATCGATATCGGCCAGTTCATGGGCGGCGTGGTTGTGGTCGAGGCCGTCTACGGTTGGCCCGGCATCGGCCAGCTTGCATGGCAGGCCATCCAGCAGGTCGACATACCGATCATCATGGGCGTCACGCTGACATCGGCACTCGCCATCGTCCTCGGCAACCTGCTGGCCGATCTGATGGCGCCGCTCATCGATCCACGTATCCGTACACGTTGACAGCAACCAAAGAAGGGGAACCCGAATGTTCAAACGCTGGCTTCGACACACGACCATGGCAACGATGGTGGCGCTCGCCCCCCTCGCCGCCACCGCACAGGAAACGCCCAAGCAGGGTGGCGACATCGTCGTCACCTATAAGGACGACATCACCACGCTCGACCCCGCCATCGGTTACGACTGGGTCAACTGGTCGATGATCAAGAGCCTCTATTCACGCCTGATGGACTATGCGCCGGGCACGCCGAACCCGGTGCCGTCGCTGGCCGAAAGCTTCACCGTGTCGCCCGATGGCCTCACCTATACGTTCAAGCTGCACAAGGGCGTGAAATTCTCCAACGGCCGCGAAGTCGTCGCGTCCGACGTGAAATATTCGATCGAACGCACCGTCAACCCGAAGACACAGGGGCCGGGTGCCGGTTTCTTCGGTGCCATCCAGGGCTTCGAGGATGAGACCGGCGGCAAGACCGAGACGCTTTCGGGCATCGAGACGCCCGATGACAGCACCGTCATCTTCCACCTGTCGCGTCCCGACGCGACCTTCCTGCATGTGCTGGCCATCAACTTCGCCTCGGTCGTGCCGAAGGAAGCCGTCGAAGCCGCCGGCGGCGATTTCGGCAAGAAGCCTGTCGGTTCCGGCACCTTCATCCTGAAGGACTGGACGATCGGCCAGCAGCTCGTTTTCGAGCGCAACAAGGATTATTTCGTCAAGGGCGTGCCCTATCTCGACAGCTTCAAGGTCGAAGTCGGCCAGGAGCCGCTGGTCGCCCTGCTGCGCCTGCAGAAGGGTGAGGTCGATATTGCCGGCGACGGCATTCCGCCGGCCAAGTTCCTGGAAATCAAGAACTCCGCCGACGGCGCACAGATGATCGTCGATGGCGAGCAGCTGCATACGGGCTACATCACGCTGAACACCAAGGTAAAGCCCTTCGACAACGTCAAGGTGCGCCAGGCCGTCAATATGGCGATCAACAAGGAGCGCATCACCCGCATCCTGAACGGCCGCGCAACGCCCGCCAACCAGCCGCTGCCGCCACTGATGCCGGGTTACGACAAGTCCTTCACCGGCTACGGCTACGACGTCGCCAAGGCGAAGGCGCTGCTGGCGGAAGCAGGCTTCCCGGACGGCTTCGAAACGGTCCTTTACTCGACCAATACCGATCCGCAGCCGCGTATCGCCCAGGCGATCCAGCAGGATCTCGCAGCCATCGGCGTCAAGGCCGAAGTGCGCGCTCTCGCACAGGCCAACGTAATTTCGGCCGGCGGCACGGAAGGCGAAGCGCCGATGATCTGGTCGGGCGGCATGGCCTGGATCGCCGACTTCCCGGATCCGTCCAACTTCTACGGCCCGATCCTCGGCTGCGCCGGCGCCGTTCAGGGCGGCTGGAACTGGTCCTGGTACTGCAATGCCGATCTCGACAAGCGTGCGGTGGCCGCCGACTCCATGTCCGATCCGGCAAAGTCGGCCGAGCGCACGGCGGCCTGGGGCAAGATCTTCACCGACATCATGGCCGACGCGCCATGGGTTCCGGTCATCAACGAGCGCCGCGTCGTCGCCAAGTCGCTGCGCATGGGCGGTGCTGACAACATCTACATCGATCCGACCCGCGTCATCAATTACGACGCGATCTACGTGAAGCAATAGGCCTCAAGCGGACAATGCCTTCCCGGCCGTGTCGGGAAGGCTCCACAAAATCGAGGGAGACACCCATGTGCATTGCCTGCACCCACACGATTCACCGCGCCCAGCATAATTTCGGCTGGAACAAGGATTTCGCACCCGCTGTCGTCGCCAAGCCGGGCGAAACGATCCATTTCGAATGCCTGGATTCTTCCGGCGGTCAGCTCGGCGCCGATGCGACGCTGGAGACGCTGAACAATCTGGATTTCGGCAAGATCAACCCGGTCTCCGGCCCGATCTATGTGGAGGGCGCCAAGCCCGGTGACGCGCTGAAGGTGACGCTGCGCAAGTTCATCCCCTCGGGCACCGGCTGGACCGCCAACATTCCGGGCTTCGGCCTGCTTGCCGACCAGTTCAAGGAACCGGCGCTGCATGTGTGGTCCTATGACGCCAGCAGCATGACGCCGGCCCTCTACGGTCCCGGCGGCCGCGTGCCGCTGAAGCCCTTCGCCGGCACGATCGGCGTTGCCCCGGCCGAGCCGGGCACGCATTCCGTCGTGCCGCCGCGCCGCGTCGGCGGCAACATGGATATTCGCGACCTGACTGCCGGTGTCACGCTCTATCTGCCGATCGAGGTCGAGGGCGCGCTCTTCTCCATCGGCGACACGCATGCCGCCCAGGGTGACGGCGAGGTCTGCGGCACGGCGATCGAAAGCCAGATGAATGTCGAGGCGACGATCGAACTCGTCAAGGATGCGCGCCTGCAGACGCCACGCTTCACCACCACCGAGCCCGTCAGCCGCCATCTCGATGGTGCCGGCTACGAAGTCACCACCGGCATCGGTCCCGACCTGATGACCGGCGCACGCGAAAGCGTCATGCGCATGATCGATCTGCTGACGGCCGAGCACGGCATGAGCGCCGTCGATGCCTATCTGCTCTGCTCGGTCTGCGGCGATCTGCGCATCAGCGAAATCGTCGACATGCCGAACTGGGTCGTCTCCTTCTACTTCCCGAGGATCGTATTCGCGTGATGGAAGCCAAGCCCGCCGCGCCTATCCTCAGCGTTCGCAATCTCAATGTCGATGCGAGAACACCTGACGGACGCAAACCGGTTCTGAAGGATATCGGCTTTGATCTCGCCAGCGGCGAAACGCTTTGCCTCGCCGGGGAATCCGGGTCCGGCAAGTCGGTAACGTCGCTGTCGATCATGGGCCTGTTACCGAAGGCCTCGCTTACGGTCGCCTCCGGCAGCATCATGCTCGGCGAACGTGACCTGCTGAAGCTTTCCGACCGGGCCATGCGCAGCGTGCGCGGCGGCGATATCGCCATGGTCTTCCAGGAGCCGATGACATCGCTCAACCCGGTCATGTCGATCGGGGCGCAGCTGACGGAGGCGATCCGCGAGCATCAGGGCAGCGAGAATGCCGAGGCGATCGCGCTGCAGATGCTCGATGCCGTGCAGATCACCGATCCGGCAAAACGCCTCAAGCAATATCCGCATGAACTCTCCGGCGGCATGCGCCAGCGCGTGATGATCGCCATGGCGCTCTCCTGCCGTCCCAAGGTCCTGATCGCCGACGAGCCGACAACCGCGCTCGACGTGACGGTGCAGGCACAGATCCTCAAGCTGATGCGGGAACTGAAGTCGGAATTCGGCACGTCGATCATCCTGATCACCCATGACATGGGCGTCGTCGCCGAAATGGCCGACCGCGTCATCATCATGCAGAATGGCGGCATCGTCGAAGAAGGTCCTGCCATCAGCATTTTCCGCGCACCGCGTCAGACCTATACGCAACAGTTGCTCTCGGCCGTACCGCGCCTTGGCGCCTTTGCCGGCACGGACGGTCCGCCGCGCATCACGCCGCGCAGCGTCGAAACACTTCATCCCGACCGGACCCCGGTCCTCAATGTCCGCGGCCTCAACGTCACCTATGGCGGCGCTGCGCGTTTTCTCTTCAAGGGCAAGGCGCCGGCCGCGGCCGTCAGCGACGTCTCCTTCGATATCCTGCCGGGCGAAACACTTGGTCTCGTCGGCGAGAGCGGATCGGGAAAATCGACGACCGGCAAGGCCGTGCTTGGCCTTATTCCCTTTACCGGCGACGTGCTCATCGATGGCCGCAACATCGCCGGCCTCAGCCACAGCGAGATGCAGCCGATACGCCGCACGGCACAGATGATCTTTCAGGATCCCTATGCCTCGCTCGATCCGCGCATGGCGGTCGGCGCGGCGATTGCCGAGCCATTGGTCATCCACGGCATTGCCGGCAGATCCGAGCGGCAGGACAGGGTGGCCGACCTCCTGCGCCGCGTCGGCCTGACCGCTGACGCAGCCACGCGCTATCCGCATGAATTCTCCGGCGGCCAGCGCCAGCGCATCTGTATTGCGCGTGCCCTGGCACTCGAACCGAAGCTGATCGTCGCCGACGAAAGTGTCGCCGCGCTCGATGTATCCGTGCGCGCCCGCGTGCTCGACCTGATGCTGGAACTGCAGGAAAGCATGGGGCTTTCCTATCTCTTCATCTCGCATGACATGGCGGTCGTCGAACGCATGTCGCATAAGGTCGCGGTCATGCGCGGCGGCAGGATCATCGAAACAGGAACCCGCCGCCAGATCTTCGAGCATCCGCAAGAGGAGTACACAAGAGCCCTGATGGCCGCCGTTCCGATCCCCGATCCGGAGGCACGACGCGCGGGGCTGGGATAAGGGGCACAAGCGTCCCTGGAGCCGCCGCGCAGTTGCGAGCCCCCCCTCATGCCCTCCGCGAATCATGACTTGGAGTGCTTCGCAGCACGGTCGAGCGTCGGCCGCGCCTGCCGCCTATCCCCTGTCTGCGGGCCGCATTTTGCGGCTGCTTTGCCACCCGGATGTGTAAATACATACCCGCACGACGATAGGCCTTCGATATATTTCCACATTGAGCGGCAGGCCATGTGCCTGTCCGCGGGCGGCCGATTTCGCCTAAGTCACGCTAATATAGCGATATTTCGCAATTCCTTTTTTACCACTTGTTAATACCCGTCTGACGACTGTTGTACTTCTGTCACACACACCACGGTTTAGTTAGAATTCTCTACAAAATGGGAGCATTCATTGTTGAGCCCTCCCCCCTTTCGGTTATTTTAGGTCTTACCGAATTGATCGGGTTTTATCAGAGGGGACGTTCTTTCGTGGAACGCACTCGAACTTAGGAGATTGGCTTTCCATGAACATTCGTATGATGTTGCTTGGTTCTGCAGCTGCCCTCATCGCTGCACCGGCATTCGCAGCAGACGCTATCGTCGCTGCCGAGCCGGAACCGGTTGAATACGTTCGCGTCTGCGACGCCTACGGTACCGGCTACTTCTATATCCCGGGCACGGAAACCTGCCTGAAGATCGAAGGTTACATCCGTTTCCAGGTTGACGTTGGCCCGGGCACCGGTGGCGACTCCGACTGGGATGCTAAAACCCGCGGTCAGGTTCAGTTCACCGCCAAGAGCGACACCGAATACGGCCCGCTCACCGGCGTAATCGTTCTCCAGGCCAATGCCGACAACGCAACGGACCAGGAAACGATCCTCGACTCGGCTTACCTCGACGTCGCAGGCTTCCGCGCTGGTCTCTTCTACTCCTGGTGGGACGATGGTCTCTCCGGCGAAACGGACGACATCGGTTCCGTCGTAACGCTGCATAACTCCATCCGTTATCAGTACGAAACCGGTTCCTTCTACGCTGGCCTCAGCGTCGACGAACTGGAAGACGGTGTTTACCAGGGCGATACGTTCGATGCCGACGGCGACCTGATCCCGGACGACGGCCCGAACAACGTCGGCGTTGCCTTCGGCATCGGCGGCACGGCTGGCGCCTTCAGCTACCAGATCACCGGCGGCTGGGACTTCGACAACGAAGACGGCGCTATCCGCGCTATGGGTACGGCTGAACTCGGCCCGGGCACGCTCGGCCTCGCAGTTGTCTACTCCAGCGGCCCGAACTCCTACTACTCGACGGCTGAATGGGCAGTTGCTGCCGAATACGCCATCAAGGCAACGGACAAGCTGAAGATCACCCCCGGCGTTCAGTACTACGGCAACTACATCGGCGGCGCCAGCGCGTTCGACACCGTTCCCAACGACTTCGAGGGTACCGGCGATGCCTGGAAGGCTGGTCTGACGGTTGACTACCAGATCGTCGACAACTTCTACGCCAAGGCTTCCGTCCAGTACCTGGATCCGGAAGATGGCGACGACTCCACGACGGGTTACTTCCGTCTGCAGCGCTCGTTCTAAGCTGAATATTGAAAGCCCCGGGATCGCATCTCGGGGTTTTTCATCACGAGCTTCTGGTTTGGTGACCTCCAATTCAGAAGAAAGAGGTCGATCCGGTTCCCTGCCGGATCGGCCTCACCCATCGATACAGAATTCCACTCCTGTAGATGGTTTTGGCTCGCCCTCATCCGAGGGCGAGCTTTTTACCTGACGAGATTGGATTGTCGGACAGACGGGGTCTTGCCGGTGGCTGAGGGTTTGAAGAACTCGGCCGCCGGTTTTCTTCTGAATAGATCGCAGCAGGCACGCGCTATGGTCGCCCTGGCGGCCGTAGCGCTTGCCTGTGCCTATCCCAGACAAGAGCGGCCACGATGGCAGCCGCTTTCACACCCGGGACGAGATCACCAGGCGCTCAGACCATGTTCAACGGCATCAACTGGCGCAATCTCGGGTCGCGCAGATAGAGGCCGCCCCATCCGGCAATGCCGAGAAGCAGGCAGATGATCTGGGGCGGCGTAAAGAACTCGCCCAGGCGGAAATGCGTGCAGATAGCGCCGCCGAGGAAACCCGTTACCAATATGGCGCCGAGAAAGGCCGTCTTCGGAACGGCATAGAGGATCGCGCAGATCGCAATGATAATGCCGAGCGCCGGGGCGAGATTGACGGGAAAACCGGTTGCGTCCATTTCCGCCCTTATGAAGTCAGGCGCAAAGAGGTTTGTGGCCGCATCGGCAAGAAGCAGGACAACGACCACCGCTGACAGAATTCGCCCAATCCAGATCGACACTGTCGCTGCCCCTTCAATTGCCGGTCATAGCCCGGCTTGTGACCCGGCCCGGATGTTGTCAATTCAGGCGAAATCCCGCAATCGGGATTTTGGCCGCCAGGGTCCGACTCGCCGCCAATTCCAAGCGTTGCAGCGCATGATTGTCGCCTTGTGCAGCCAATATGTCCGTGGCAGCTACTTCTCTCTTGCCGAGGCAAAGACAACGCTGGCATCGCTG
Source organism: Hyphomicrobiales bacterium (assembly GCA_900471515.1). Lineage (GTDB taxonomy): Bacteria > Pseudomonadota > Alphaproteobacteria > Rhizobiales > Rhizobiaceae > Rhizobium. The sequence continues at coordinate 22,156 of UCFC01000042.1, forward strand.
ACAATTTCCACATGCGAATAGGCAGCCTTTGCGGCGGCTGCACCATCTGCACGCATGATCGCAGTAACGATCATGTCGTGCTCGTCATAGGATTTCGCAAGCCGCCCCGGCAGACGGAACTGCGCCCGGCGGAACGGCGCCAGCCGAGCCCGGCTCTGCGTCACCAGCTCATAGATATGCTCGTTATGCGCACCGCGATAAAGCCGCGTGTGGAACTCGGTGTTGTGAATGGCGTAGTCCTCTTCCGCACCCTGATGCACGAGGCGCGCGGAAGCACGATGTTCGATTTCCAGGACACGCCGTTCGTCAACCGTCATCCGCTCGGCGGACAGACGCGCGCAAACACCTTCGAGCTCCGCCATCGCCTCGAACATCGAGTGCAGATAGGTCTCGGTTACGGTGGTGACGACGGCGCTGCGGTTGGGCTCCCGGTCGACCAGCCCCATTGCGCCGAGTTCGCGAAGCGCCTCGCGCACCGGCGTGCGCGACACGTCGAAACGGGCCGCCAGAGAGATCTCGTCAAGCCTGTCGCCCGGCAACATCTGCCCGGTCACGATCATATCGGCAATCGCCCGCACCATCTGCTCGACGGTCGTTCCTGCCCTGACAATCTCTCTGCGCCTGACCTGCTTCAAGGAGTGATTCTGTCCGTGAATTTTGAATGCATACACATGCATCGTTCGCGTCGCAAAGTCAAACATCGCGGTAAACAGCTGTTTCAATTACATAAAAATAGAAATTACTTACCACGACACAGAAGACAAAGACATCTGGCGTGGAAATCAGCTGATTTTATAGACCCTGCATAGTTTTTGATCTTGCATGGCTAAAAATTGCATACACTTTTTGTCGCGCCCCGAAGCCATCAGAATATATCCAATAAATTCAACGCAATAAAATTTGGCACGGCCATTGCATACACTTTTTCGTAACCAATTGAACCGGCAAAACCGCCGCAAGGGGAGCATTCCGATGACCAAACTCCTTTCCATGAACCGCCGCCATTTTCTCCAGGCATCTGCCGCCACCGCGCTGGTCGGCGCCGCCCCCGGCCTTCTCTCCGCGCCCGCGTTTGCGCAAACTGCCCTGACTGTCGGCTTCATCTATGTCGGTCCCAAGGATGACTACGGTTACAACCAGTCGCACGCCGAGGGCGCTGCCGTCGTCAAGGCGTTGCCGGGCATCACCGTCGTCGAGGAAGAGAATGTGCCGGAGACGGTCGATGTCCAGAAGACGATGGAATCGATGATCAACCTCGATGGCGCGACCCTGCTTTTCCCGACATCCTTCGGTTACTTTGATCCGCATATGCTGGCCATGGCCGCCAAATATCCGGATATCCAGTTCCGCCATTGCGGCGGCCTCTGGCAGGAAGGCAAGAACCCGGCCAATACCGGCTCCTATTTCGGTTATATTTTCCAGGGCCAGTATCTGAACGGTATTGCCGCCGGCCATGCAACGAAGAGCAAGAAGCTCGGCTTCGTGGCCGCCAAGCCGATCCCGCAGGTTCTGCAGAACATCAACGCCTTCCTGCTCGGCGCGCGCTCGGTCGATCCGACCATTACCTGCCAGGTGATTTTCACCGGCGAATGGTCGCTCGCCGTCAAGGAGGCCGAAGCCACGAACGCGCTGGTTGATCAGGGCGCCGACGTCATCACCTGCCATGTCGACAGCCCGAAGGTCGTCGTGGAAACCGCCGCCGGCCGCGGCGCCTTCGTCTGCGGCTACCACGCCAATCAGAGCCCGCTTGCGCCTGAAAAATATCTCACCGGCGCCGAATGGGCCTGGGGCAATGTCTATAGCGATTTCGTCAAGAAGGCGCAGGCCGGCGAGAAACTCGGCAATTTTGTGCGCGGCGGCCTGAAGGACGGGTTCGTCAAGATGAGCGCCCTTGGCCCCGGTGTCTCCGAGGCAGGCCGCAAAGCCTTCGAGGCGACCCATGCCGAGATGATGAAGGGCGGCTTCTCCGTCTTCAAGGGACCGCTCAAGGATAACAAGGGCAATACGGTCGTGACTGCCGACAAGAGCTACGCCGAAGACGCGATCGAGCTCGAAAGCATGAATTATCTCGTCGAGGGCGTCGTCGGGTCCACGGCGTAAACCGCAGAGGGAGAAGCGCCATGACTGTTCAGGCCAATGATCCCGCAATATCAGTCGCTTCCGAACAACCTGCATCGCTGCGCCCCATCCTCGAATGGATCGCGCGACATGCCGAACCTGTGGTGATCGGCCTTGCGGCCATCCTGATCGGTCTTGGGCTCTTCTCCCTCTTCATCCTGGCGATCGGCAAGTCGCCGGCGATGCTTTTCCAGCTTATGTATACCGGCGGCTTCGGCAGCTGGTTTTCGGTGCAGAACAGTTTAAGTCGTGCCGCACCCCTTCTCCTGACGGCACTCTGCGTCGCCCTGCCCGCCCGCCTCGGCCTCGTCATCATCGGCGGTGAAGGAGCGGTCGTGCTGGGCGGCGTTGCCGCCGCGGCGATGGCCATGCCGCTTGCCGGCACGGCACCCGTTCTCCCGACCCTTATTCTCATGGCTGTCGCGGCGATGGCGGTCGGCGGCATCTGGATCGGCCTTGCCGGTTTCCTGCGCCACTATCGCGGCGTCAACGAGACGATCTCCTCGCTGCTGCTCTCCTATATCGCGATCGCGCTGATGAACCAGTTTGTCGAAGGACCGCTGCGCGACCCCGCCAGTCTCAACAAGCCTTCGACCAAGCCGCTGCCGACAGACTATATGCTCGGCAACATTCCCGGCATGGACGTGCACTGGGGTCTCGTCATCGGCATCGTCGCCTGCATCCTCTCCTGGATCCTGATCGAGGTGACGAGTTACGGATTCGCCGCGCGCATCGCCGGCGGCAACATACGCGCCGCCCAGATCCAGGGCCTGCCGGTCGGCAAGCTGATTGCCGGCTTCACCGCAATCGCCGGAAGTTTTGCGGGCCTCGCCGGCATGATCGAGGTCGCGGCCGTGCAAGGCAGCGCCAATGCCTCGCTTGCCGCCGGTTACGGCTATACCGGCATCCTCGTCGCCTTCCTTGCCCGGCACAATCCGCTGGCGATCATCCCGGTCGCGATCCTGCTCGGCGGCATCGATGCTTCTGGCGGCCTTATCCAGCGCCGCATGGGTCTGCCGGATGCCACCGTGCTCGTGCTGCAGGGCACGCTCTTCATCGTCATCCTCTTCTGCGAGACCTTCTACGGCCGCTTCAAGATCTTCAATCCCGACCTCTGGAAAAGGAGCCTCTGATGGAAGAGACCGGCATCGGCATATGGGGCGTGCCCCTTGCCATACTCGCAGGCGCCATCCGCGTCTCCACACCCTTCATCTTCGTCAGCCTCGGCGAGACGATTACCGAGCGCTCCGGCCGCATCAATCTCGGGCTTGAAGGGACACTGGTCTTCGGCGCGATGACGGCCTATGCCGTCGCCGTGATGACCAATTCGCCCTGGCTCGGTGTGCTCGCGGCCATGGCAACGGGCGCGGTCTTCGGCCTCGTCCACGGCTGGATCTGCAAATGGCCGAAGGTCAACGATATCGCGATCGGCATCGCCATGATGCAGTTCGGGCTCGGCCTTGCCTTCTTCCTCGGCAAACCCTTCATCCAGCCGGCAGCGCCGCATCTGCCGGCCATCCCCCTCGGTTTCTGGTCGAACATGCCGCAGATCCAGGCAGCGCTGAACATCAACGTGCTCTTCCTGCTGGGTGCTGCCCTCGCCTTCGTTCTCTGGTGGGCCTTCAGGAATACCCGCGTGGGCCTCATCCTGCGCGTCGTCGGCGACAGCACCGATGCTGCGCGCGCCATGGGCATCAATCCGGATCGCGTGCGACTGCTGGCAACCGCCATCGGCGGTTCGCTGGCGGCCATCGGCGGCGCCTATCTGTCGCTCTATTATCCGGGCTCGTGGAACGAGGGCATTTCCTCCGGCCAGGGGCTGATGGCCGTGGCGCTCGTGATCTTCGCCCGCTGGAACCCGATCGGCTGTTTCCTCGCCGCCCTGCTCTTCGGCGGCGCCGGTGCACTTGGCCCGGCGCTGCAATCCGTCGGCGTCACACAGGGCTACTACCTCTTCTACGCCGCCCCTTACGTGCTGACGCTGGTCATCATGATCGCGACCTCCTCGCCCACCCGTTCGCTCGCCGGAGCGCCCGGCGCGCTTTCCCTGACCAAATAAGCATGAAAGGAGCCAAGCGATGAACGGCCTCGGCGGATTGAACAAATCGGAACACGGCGTCGGCATCGGCCTCGTCCAGCTCCAGCTTCCCGTCACCGTCACGAGAGAAGACCTTGCCCGCCAGACGCAGGTCATTGTGGATCTCGTCGGCAAGGCACGGCGCAATCAGCCGGGCATGGATCTGGTCGTCTTCCCGGAATATGCCCTGCATGGCCTGTCGATGGATATCAATCCCGAGATCATGTGCACGCTCGACGGGCCGGAGGTCGCAGCCTTCAAGAAGGCCTGCAGGGACAACGCGATCTGGGGCTGCTTCTCGATCATGGAGCTTAACCCGGAGGGCATGCCCTACAATTCCGGTATCGTCATCGACGACAAGGGCGAGCTGAGGCTCTATTACCGCAAGATGCATCCCTGGGTGCCGGTCGAGCCGTGGGAGCCCGGCAATTTCGGCATTCCCGTCATCGATGGGCCGAAGGGCGCCAAGCTTGCGCTTATCATCTGCCACGACGGCATGTTCCCGGAGATGGCGCGCGAATGCGCCTATAAGGGTGCGGAAATCATGATCCGCACCGCCGGTTATACCGCTCCGATCCGAGAAGCGTGGCGCTTCACCAATCAGTCGAACGCCTTCTGCAATCTCATGGTCACGGCAAGCGTCTGCATGTGCGGCTCGGACGGCACGTTCGACAGCATGGGCGAAGGCATGATCTGCAATTTCGACGGCTCGATCATCGCTCACGGGACATCGGGCCGCGTCAACGAGATCATCACCGCCGAAGTGCGTCCCGATCTCGTGCGTGAAGCCCGCCTTGGCTGGGGCGTCGAAAACAACATCTACCAGTTCGGCCACCGCGGCTACGTCGCCGTTTCCGGCGGCGCTGATGATGCGCCCTATAGCTACATGCACGATCTGATCGCCGGCAAATACCGCCTTCCCTGGGAGAATCAGGTGAAAGTCACGGACGGCACGCCCTGCGGCTTCGACAAGCCGGCACGCCGCTACGGCGAAACATTCAAACTCGCGGGTGAATAGGAGAAAAGACGATGGACGCCATGGTCGAAACCAAAGGACACTATATCGACGCCGATCCCTATGCCTGGCCCTATAACGGTGCCCTGCGGCCCGACAATACCGCGCTCATCATCATCGACATGCAGACGGATTTCTGCGGCAAGGGCGGTTATGTCGATCACATGGGTTACGATCTGTCGCTGGTCCAGGCACCGATCGAGCCGATCAAGAAGGTCTTGGCCGCGATGCGCGCCAAGGGCTACCACATCATCCACACCCGCGAGGGCCATCGGCCCGATCTCGCCGACCTGCCGGCCAACAAGCGCTGGCGCTCGCAGCGCATCGGCGCCGGCATCGGCGATCCGGGGCCTTGCGGACGCATCCTCACGCGCGGAGAACCGGGCTGGGACATCATTCCGGAACTTTACCCGATCGAGGGCGAGACGATCATCGACAAGCCGGGCAAAGGCTCTTTCTGTGCCACCGATCTGGAACTGATCCTCAACCAGAAGCGCATCGAGAACATCATCCTGACCGGCATCACCACCGACGTCTGCGTCTCCACCACGATGCGCGAAGCGAACGACCGCGGCTATGAATGCCTGCTTCTGGAGGACTGCTGCGGCGCGACCGACTACGGCAACCACCTCGCCGCCATCAAGATGATGAAAATGCAGGGGGGCGTGTTCGGCTCAGTCTCCAATTCGCAAACCCTCGTGAGTCAGCTGCCATGAGCACCATCCGCGATACTCCCCTCCCGCAAGCCGGCAAGGCCGTCGGCATCGACACGATCGACATGACGATGCGCTTCGGCAGCTTCACGGCCCTCGACCATGTGTCGATCAAGATACCCGCGGGCAGCTTCCATGCGCTGCTCGGTGAAAACGGCGCCGGCAAATCGACGCTCGTCAAATGCATCATGGGTTTTTATCACGCGACATCGGGCTCGCTTTCCGTCGATGGACGCGAAGTGGCAATTGCTTCGCCGAAGGATGCCGCGACCTATGGGCTCGGCATGGTCTACCAGCATTTCACGCTGGTTCCCTCGCTGACGGGCGCCGAGAACCTCGTCATCAGCCGTGCCGAAGTGCCTGCGATCATCAACTGGGCAAAAGAGCGGAAGGATCTCGCAGCCTTCATGGAGCGCATGCCCTTCAAGATCCCGCTCGACCGGCCGGTCAGCGAGCTTGCCGCCGGCGAGAAACAGAAATTGGAGATCGTCAAGCAGCTCTATCTCGGCCGTTCCTTCCTGGTGCTGGATGAGCCGACTTCGGTTCTGACACCCGCCGAAGCCGATGAAATGCTCGGCCTGGTGCGCGGCATGACCGAACGCGGCGAACTGACCGTGCTGATGATCTCCCACAAATTCCACGAGGTCACGAAATTCGCCGATGCCGTCTCGATTCTGCGGCGTGGCAAGCTCGTCGGCACGGGCAAGGTCGGCGAGCTTTCGACCGCCGACATGGCGGCGATGATGATCGGCGACGTCAAGCTCGCCGAACTCGATACCCGTGTTCCGATTTCCGAGAGCGCCAAGCCCGTTCTCACGGTCGAGCAGGTGAAGGCGCCGGATCGCACCGGCCTGAAGACGATCGAGATCGACAATCTCACGGTCCGCTCCGGCGAAATCGTCGGCATTGCCGGCATATCCGGAAACGGCCAGAAAGAACTGACGGAAATCCTCGCCGGCCAGCGGCCGACCGATGCCGGCCGGGTCAGCGTCAATGGCGAGGCCTATGGTGCGACACGCCCCGAGACCCGCAAGAACAATGTCCGTTTCATCCCCGAGGAGCCGCTTCAGAACGCTTGCGCGCCGCGCATGACAGTCAGCGAGAATCTCGCTTTCCGCACTTTCGACCTGAAGGCCGACGGCAAGGATGCGATCTGGCTGAACAAGGGCAAGATGAAGAAGCGCGCCACGGCGCTGATTTCCGACTTCAAGGTGAAAACGGCCTCCTCTTCCTCGCCGATCGCGGCCCTTTCGGGCGGCAATGTGCAGCGCGCCGTGCTTGCCCGCGAACTGACCGGCGAGGTGGACCTGCTGATCGTCTCCAATCCCTGTTTCGGTCTCGATTTCTCGGCCGTCGCCGAGATCCGCGCCCGCATCATGAAGGCCCGCAATTCCGGTACAGCCGTGCTGCTCTTGTCGGAAGACCTCGATGAACTGCTCGAAATGTCCGACCGCATCATGGTCATTTCCGAAGGCAGACTGGTCTACGAGACGCCGGCGCGGTCTGCCGATATCGGCGTCATCGGCGCGCATATGGCGGGGCATCACTGATGGCCGAGATCAAGGCACAGCCTTTCGCCTTTCCGGCAAAGCACGACCGGCTCGCCCTTATCGTCATCGACATGCAGCGAGATTTCGCCGAGCCCGGCGGCTTCGGCGCCAGCCTCGGCAATGATGTCAGCCGCATCTTGAGGATCGTGCCGGATGTCAAACGGCTCATCCAGGGTTTCCGCAATGCCGGCCTGCCGGTCATCCACACGATGGAATGTCACAGGCCCGATCTCTCCGACCTGCCGCCGGCAAAACGCGACCGCGGCAACCCGACCCTGCGCATCGGCGACGAAGGGCCGATGGGGCGGATTCTGATCGCGGGCGAGCCCGGTACGGCGATCCTGCCCGAGCTCGCCCCTCTCAAGGGCGAAGTGGTGATCGAAAAGCCCGGCAAGGGCGCCTTCTATGCCACCGAACTTGGCGACGTGCTGCAGGAGAAGGGCATAAGACAACTTGTCTTCGCCGGCGTGACGACCGAAGTCTGCGTGCAGACGACCATGCGCGAAGCCAACGATCGCGGTTACGAATGCCTGCTCGCCGAGGAGGCGACGGAAAGCTATTTCCCCGAATTCAAGGCCGCCGCCATCGCCATGATCCGCGCGCAAGGCGCGATCGTCGGCTGGACGGCCCATGTCGACGATATCCTGGAGAGCATCGCCCATGCCTGAAACGACCCGCGAACTGCTCACGTCAGGCGGCTGGAAGGCGCTGGAATTCGGCCCCTTCCGCGACGAGGTGACGATCCACTGGATTCGTCCTTTCGACGGCGATCAGCCGGGTGTCGCGCTTCTGAAATACGAGGCCGGCGCCAGCGTTCCCCGCCATCGCCATGAAGGGCTGGAAACCATCCTCGTGCTTGATGGCGTCCAGTCCGACGAAGCCGGCGACTATGGCCGCGGCAGCTACATCGTCAATGCGCCCGGCACCGAACATTCGGTCTGGAGTGATACCGGCTGCGTGGTTCTCATCCAGTGGGACCGACCGGTGAAAATACTGGAAGAGGAAGCGGCGTGAATTCGACCGGATCGGCGTCCACTCAAGGAGTGGGCAAGGCTGGCTGACGGACCAGCCTTGCAGTCCGGGCGTCATCAGGCCGACTGGACGGCCTTGATGCGGTCGAGGCCGCCGACAACAGGCGCGAAATCGTCCCAGACCCCCTGGGCGCCCTTCTGCCATTCGTCGAAGGCTTCCGGCTTCAGCAACTTGCCGCCGTTCTTCAACGAGACTTCGACCGACGCCGCCTCGTCATCGACGATCAGCTGATTGAAATAGGCAGCCCCTTCCGTGGAGGCTTGCTGGAAGACGGCCTTCTGCTCGTCGTTCAGGCCAGCCCAGAAGGTCGAGGAATAGTAGATGATGCCCGATGCCCAGATGTGGCCGGTCTCGGTCATGTAGGGTACGACCTCATAGAGCTTGAAGCCGGCATAGGCGGATTTGGTGAGGTCCATGGCGTCGGCGACACCGGTTGCCAGAGAATTGTAGGTCTCGGTAATCGGGATGCCGATCGGCGTCGTGCCGAAAGCGGCCCAGAGCCTGGTATGCAGCGGGCTCTGGATGACGCGGATGCGCTTGCCCTTGAGCTGTTCGGGACGCGTCACCGGCTCCTTGGTCAGCAGATGACGGGCGCCGTAATTGATGAAATCGCCGACAACGAAATTCTGCGCCTGCAGCTTGCCCTTCAGATCGGCGCCGACATCACCGCTGACGGTACGGCGCACATGATCGGCGTCGCGGAACAGGAAAGGCAGATCAAGGATCTGCAGTTCCGGCGCCCAGCCTGAGAGCGACGAGACGGTTGAAAGGCTGGCCTGGATGGAACCGAGGCGAACGCCCTCCGCCACTTCCTTTTCGCCGCCGAGCGCGCCGTTCTTGACGATGTTGAACTTGAACTGCCCCGGCAGCCTGGCATCGACCAGTTCGCCGATCTTCACCCAGATCTTGGTCTCCGGCTTGTCGTCACCAAGCAGCGAGGCAATGGTGATCGTCGTCGTGCGGGCGGCAGCCGTGCGAACGAAGGCCGGTGCGGCAAGGGCGGCGCCCGCGAAGGCGGCGGTTTTCAGGAAATTGCGTCGGTTGAAATTGTCCATGGAGAAGGTCCTGTCCGTTAGAAGATGATCGCCCAGGCGCAGAGGATTGCGAGCGAGACGAGAAGGGCAAGCAGATAGGGAACGACCGCCCTGAAGAGGGCGGAGGCCGGGATGCGGGTTACACCGCTGACGACGAAGATCAACATGCCAAGCGGCGGCGTCAGGCCGTGGATCATCAGGTTGACGACGATGATGACGCCGAAATGGATGGGATCGATGCCTGCCGAGACGGCGGCCGGCAGCAGGATCGGGCCGAAGAGCAGGATCGCCGCGCCGATATCGAGCACGAGGCCGACGACCAGCAAAATGATGTTCGACAGCAGGATCACGGCAAGGGCGCTGCCGCCGAGTGCCATCGTCAGGTGCGAGATCAGACCGGAGACATCATCGACAGCCAGCAGGAAGGCGAAGGGGCCTGCCGTGCCGATCAGAAGGCCGATCGCTGCGGCTTCCACTGCCGCCTGGCGGAAGGCGGCATAGAGCGAGAAAACGCCCAGCCGCGCCCCGATGCCGAGCAGGAATGTGTAGAAGGCGGCAAGAGCCGCAGCCTCCGTCGTCGTGACGATGCCGATGCGGATGCCGACCACGACGATGACGCCGAGACCGAAGGCCGGAATCGCCTGGACGGCCGATTGCCAGCGCTGCGCTGCCGAGGCGCGCGGCAGTGGCGCCTGATCGCGGACCGTCAGATGGATCGCAACGGCAAGGCAGATTGCCATCAGCCCGCCGGCGAAGAAGCCGCCGACCAACAGCGAACCGACCGAAAGATTGGTGGCAGTCGCCAGGATCAGGAACGCGATCGACGGTGGTATGACATTGTCGAGCACGGAGGTTGCCGCGATGATCGCCGCGGCCTTGGCTGGCGGATAACCGTGGCGGACGAGTTCCGGCTGGAAGGTCGATGCGCCGAAGGCGGCATTGGCAACCGAAGAACCGGAGGCGCCGGAGAACAGCACGCTGGTCAGCAGCGTCGTCTGGGCAAGACCCGCACGGCGATGGCCGACCATCGCGGCAGCAAAACGCACGAGCTGATTGGCAACACCCGATGCCGTCAGCAGGCCGCCGGCAAGCAGGAAGAAGGGGATGGCGAGCAGCAGGAATTTCGAGATGCCGGTGACGGTCGAGGAGACGATCGCCGGTTCCGGCAGGCTGCTGCCGAAGGCAATCACCACATAGGCGGCAGCGAGAAAGGCATGCGGCAGCGGGGCGGCAAGTACGAGGCCCACCGCCGCAATGAGGCCGAGGGCGATGCTGGGCGGCCAGTCGAGCTCGATGGAGACAAGGGGAATGCCGGCATAAAGCGCCGCACCGACGGCAACGGAGAGCAGGACCGGCCAAAGCTGTCCTTCGGCGATGCGCTGCAGCAGGAGAACGATGAGGATCAGCGCGCCGCCGGCGCCGAGAAAACCGAAGCGAATCCATTCCGGCACGCCGAGCGTCGGGGAAACACCGCCGAGCATGGTCATGATCTCACTGCCGCCGAAGCTGAGAATGAGCCCCGACAACACGGTGAAGACATCGGCCGCCACCTGCGTTGCCGGATGCAGGCGTTCCGGCATCATCTTGACGAAGACGTCGAGACGCATGGCAAGGGCGCTGTTGAAGCTCAGCGGCGCGCCGAGCGCGATCAGCAGCACATGCAGCCAGATGCCGAGATCTTCCGCACCGATGAAGCCGGCCGCGAAGAAATAACGCATGCAGACCGTGACCAGCACCATGAAGAGCAGCACGGCAAGCACAAGGGCAGCGCCCAGGCCGAGCACGGTTTCGATCGCCTTAAGGATGCGGGCGGCAAGCCCATCACCTGTCGTCTCCTGTTCGGCTGGGTGGAATTCGCTTGCTGCCACGGAATTTGCTTTCTTGCCGGTAGGTCAGGCGCTCTTGACGGTGGAAAGGTCGCGATCGAAGAGCGTCGACCAGGTGTAGTTGCGCGCCTTCGACACTTCCCTGCTGACATCGAGACGCGGCAGAACCTTTTCGCCGAAACGATAGGCTTCCTCAAGCAGCGGCATGCCGGAAAGAATAAAGGTTTCGACGCCCGCCTTCTGATAGGCCTCCAGCGTGCGCAAGACCGTATCGGGCGAGCCGACGATTGCCGTGCCGGGGCCGGGCCGCACCAGCCCGATGCCCGCCCAGAGATTGGGCGCGACTTCGAGATCGCACAGATTGGCCGGCTTCAGGCCGCCATGCAGGGCTGTCATGCGCTGCTGGCCGACGGAATCACTGCGGGCGACGAAACGCTGGTTGGCCGCAATCGCCGCATCGTCCATCCGCCCGTAGAGATCGGCTGCGGCCTCCCAGGCCTTCTCGTCCGTATCGCGCACGATCACGTAGAGGCGAATGCCATATTCGAGCTCGCGTTCGTAACGGGCTGCCCGCGCCTTCACCGCCTCGACCTTGCCCTTGATCTGCTCCGGCGTTTCGCCCCGGGAAAGATAGGTATCGACATGTTTTGCCGCGACATCCAGCGCCCTGTCGGAAGAGCCTCCGAACCAGGGAGCGGCGGCGGAGCGATGCTTTCGCCGACCGGCAGGGCGAGCTTGGCGCCGTCGGTGGAGAAATACTTGCCCTGATACGTGACGCTCTCGCCGGCGAATAGACGATGCCAGAGGTGCAGATATTCGTCCGCCATGTCGTAGCGCTCGTCATGCGGCAGCATCATGCCGTAAGCGCCCAGCATCTTGGCATCGCCGGACACGACGTTGATCAGCAGGCGCCCGCGCGCAAACTCCTGGAAGGTTGCGGCCATCTTGCAAGCAGCGTCGGCGCGACGAGACCGGGATGGATTGCAACGAGGAACCGCAGCCGTTCGGTATAGGAGAGCAGCGCGCTTGCCAGCACCCAGACATCGTGGGCGCCGGTCGCAAAGAGCGTGCCGGTATAGCCGAGATGATCATAGGCCTGGGCGAGCTGTCTGTAATAGCCGTAATCGACCTGACGCGAGCCTTCCGGCTGCCACGGATAGGCGCCGTCGGGCGCTTCCTGCCGCGCGAAGGCGTCGCCCGCCATCACACGATCGAATGGCTGATGTGGCAGATGGGCGGCTTCGGACCGACACTCGGCCATGCCCATTATTTCCTGAGCTACAACCACGGCCGCGCGCCCTTTGCCGAAGAGCTTTTCCGCAAGGATACGGTAAGGCTCTACCAGACGCTCGACGGGAGGCTTGATGGTCGGGAATATCTTGTCGATGGCTATTCCGTCGCGGACATGGCTGTCTGGCCCTGGGTCTCGCGTTTCCAGCGTCACGGGATCGACCTCGGCGATTTCCCGAACGTCTGTCGCTGGTATCTGCAGTTGGCCGCTCGGCCGCAGGTGAAGCGCGGCTACGAAGTGCCGCACTTCACCGGCCCGGTCCCGCTTCCACCAGGTGTCTGATTGTCGGTTTCGGGTCGGCAGTCGGCCTATCGCGTAAACATCAGCCGCATGCGTGCCAGAACGCCCTTCATGCCCGGCATGGCGGTGGCTCTCAGATGGCGGGCGACGACACCCGCATCGACCCGTGCTCCAAAATGGCAGGAGCAGACAAGCCCGTGCAGCTGCCGATCGTTAAGATCGAAGAAGCTCTGCGCATCCCCATAGGTATCGCCCTCGAGACCCGCGGCACGCAAGACCGGATCGGCATAGGCTACCGATATGGGCGACCCGGTGATCCTCATCAATATCCGCTGGTCGCGGGGCAGGTATTCGGTTTCCCGAAGGGTAACGAGCGAACGCGCAGGATCGCTTTCCAGGAGCTCGGCCCACCGGTTCAACCGCTCTGCCCGAGACAGTTGTGGCGTGGTACGGCTGACCTTGGCTATAGCCTTGAGCTGATCGACTGCGTATTGTTCCATGACGGCCTCCTATTTGGAAAAATAGACTGCACGCCCCCAACAGGAAGGTTGACCCCAACGACGCTGCCTGTCCAATCACGTTTGAAGAATCGTGTCGCTTGAACGGGCAGATCCCGTCCATTCAGGCAAATTCGCTCTGTCTGGCAAATGTGCGCGGATGCGCGACATGTTTCTTGACGATCGCGTCCTTGCTGTCGAGCTCCTCCAGAAGCACGTCGTAGGTCCACAGATCGGCAAGATGCTGCAGGACGAGCTTCAAATCCTCCTCTTCCAGGAACTCGTCGTTGCTGGCCCGGTGCTGCAACAGCAATCTGCGGTCGCCGGCAAGATCGACATCGACGATTTCGATTGCCGGGTCGGTATGGCCGATGTCGTAGTCGCGGGAAAGCTGCCGGCGAATACGCCTGTATCCGCGCTCGTCATGGATCGCCGAAACCAGGATACCCTCCTCGATCTCAGGATCGTCGTGAAGCTGGAACATGCGCCACCGGCGCATCAGGCTCGGGCTCAGGAACTGGCTGACAAAACTCTCGTCGCGATAATTGGCCCAGATATCGCGCAGCACCGCCATGGGATCGCCGCGCCCGGCAATCTCGGGAAACCACTCGCGGTCTTCACCGGTCGGCTCGGTGACGATGCGCTCGATGTCCTGCATCATGGCAAAACCGAGCGCGTAGGGATTGAAGCCGGAGAAGCGCCGGTCGTCGTACATCGGCTGGAACACGACATTGGTGTGCGATTTCAGGAACTCGAAATAGTTGCCGTCGCTGATCTGCCCGCGCTCGTGCAGCCGCCGCATGATGTTGTAATGGACATAGGTGGCGGTGCCCTCGTTCATCACCTTCGTCTGGCGCTGCGGATGGAAATATTGCGCGACATGGCGGACGATGCGCAGGATTTCGCGTTGCCAGGAATGCAGCCGCGGCGCGGACTTTTCGAGGAAATAAAGGATATTGTCCTGCGGCAGGCCGAGTGCCGCGCGCCTGCGCTCGAATTCCTGGTCGGACTTGCTGCGCTTGAGGCCGACAGGCACGGTGCGCCAGAGATCGTTGAAGATCTTTTCCTCATGCGCCCGCCGCTCCTGCTGGCGCCTTTCCTCCTGCCGCAGATCGACCTGGGTCTTGCCGGCATAGCGGTGTACGCCGTGCGACATCAGCGCATGGGCGGCATCCAGCGTGCGCTCGACGGCCACCTCGCCATAGCGTTCCTCGCAGCGGGAAATGTAGCTCTTGGCGAAATCGAGATAATCGAGAATGCCTTCGGCATCGGTCCAGAGCTTGAACAGATAGTTGTTCTTGAAGAAGTGGTTGTGGCCGAAGGCAGCATGCGCGATGACCAGCGTCTGCATGGTCGCCGTATTCTCCTCCATCAGATAGGAGATGCAGGGCGAACTGTTGATGACGATCTCATAGGCGAGGTCGCGCATGCCGCGGCGATAGAAGGCCTCGTGATGGGCAAAATGCTTGCCGAAGGACCAGTGGCGATAGAAGAGCGGCATGCCTGTCGAGGAATAGGCATCGAGCATCTGCTCCGATGTGATGACCTCGATCTGGTTCGGATAGACATCGAGCCCCAGTTCCCCGAGCGCAATGTCCTCACAGGCGTCGTGAATGCGCTGCAGGGTTGGGAAATCCCAGTCGGCCCCTTCGAACAGAAGCTTCTCTTTGTGCCGCGTGCTGGTCCTCATGGCGTCGCCCCTGCCTTGGCAGCCTTCTTCTGAAACAGGTCGTGGAAAACCGGGAAGATCTCGTTCTTGCGGCACACCTTGCGCATGGCGAGCGGCAGTGCCGTAGAGCGGATCTCCTGATAAAGGGTCCAGAGCGGCGATCTCGACGTCGAGGAATCGCCGTCCTCCTCACCGACTTCGATATAGGCGAAATACTGGCAGACCGGCAGGATTTCCTGCTGCAGCAGCTGGCCAGTCAGGGCGCCGTCGGAATAGGAATTGTCGCCATCGGAGGCCTGCGCCGCATAGATGTTCCACTCCGTCGGGTCGAAGCGCGCTGCAACGATCGAGCGCATCACGGCCAGCGCGCTGGAAACCAGCGTGCCGCCCGTCGCCGGACTGTAAAAGAACGTCTCCTCATCGACTTCCTCCGCCTTCTCCGTGTGCCGGATGAAGACGATCTCCACCTTCTCGTAACGCTGCGACAGGAAGAGGTAGAGCAGCAGGTAGAAGCGCTTGGCGAGATCCTTCATATGCTCGCTCATCGAGCCGGAAACGTCCATGAGGCAGAACATCACCGCCTTGACGACCGGTTTCGGCGTGTTTTCAAAGCGCCGGTAGCGGACATCGAGCGGGTCGATATAGGGGATACGCTTGCTCTTGAGGGTCAGGGTCCGCAACCTCTCCTCAAGGACCAGACGCTCTTCCGCGTCATCGCATTCGTCGATCTGCTTCTGCAGCGCCTCGATTTCCTCCGGCTTCGGGCGATGAAGCGCCAGGCGCCGCATCATGGCAAGGCGCGTCGTGCGCCCGACGGCGATGTTGGAAGGGGAGCCGGAGACGGAAAAACCGGCTCTTTGCGGCGTTACCTCGTCGGTCTCGCTCAGCCTGCGCTTGGCGAGGTCCGGCAATTCCAGATCTTCGAGGAAGATGTTGAGAAACTCCTCCCGGGTCAGAACGAAGCGGAAGCCGTCTTCGCCGTCGCCCTCCCCGGCCTCGGACGAACGGCCCCCGCCCGATGCCGGCGGGCGCTTGATGAAATCACCCTCGACGAATTTCTGGTTGCCGGGAAGGATCCGATCCTGAATTCCCCCTCCGCCCCGGTGAAGGCCCGGTTCGGACATGCCGCCGATCGGAAGAGTAACCTCGCCGCCATCCAGCACATCGCGGATGGAGCGGTTCTGCAAGGATCGTTTAACCGCTTGTTCTACGGCGTCCTTGGCACGCCGTAGAAACCGTTGCCGATTTTCCAAACTTTTACCGCGCGGATTGAGCCGCCGGTCAATGATGTGCATGTTTGCTCCTACATGGGTACTCGCTCGGACAGCCTACCTAACTCGCCTGCTTGACGCGCATGTACCATTCCACCAGCCGGCGAACCTGCCGTTCGGTATAATCCCGCGCGACCATGCGCGAGACGAACTCACTGTGTTTCTTTTCGGTCTCGCTATCCTTCTTCGATCCGAAGGATATGACCGGCAGCAGATCCTCGACCTGCGAAAACATCCGCTTCTCGATGACTTCCCGGATCTTTTCGTAGCTGGTCCAGGAGGGATTCTTGCCGCCGTTGGCCGCGCGCGACCTGAGGCAGAACTTCACGATCTCGTTGCGGAAATCCTTGGGATTGGCGATGCCTGCCGGTTTTTCGATCTTCGTCAGCTCCTGGTTCAGAAGTTCGCGGTCGAGCAACTGCCCCGTATCCGGGTCCTTGAAATCGATGTCCTCGATCCAGGCGTCCGCATAGTCGACATAGCGGTCGAACAGATTCTGGCCGTAATCGGAGTAGGATTCCAGATAGGCCTTCTGGATTTCGTTGCCGATGAATTCCGCATAACGCGGCGCCAGTTCTGCCTTGATGAACTCCATATAGCGCTTTTCCGTCTCCTCGGAAAACTGCTCGCGGCGAATAGCCTGTTCCAGGACATACATCAGATGAACGGGATCGGCGCCGATATCCGTTGGGTCGTGGTTGAACGTCGACGCAAGGACCTTAAAGGCGAAACGTGTCGATATTCCGTCCATGCCCTCATCGACGCCTGCGGCGTCGCGATATTCCTGCACGCTTCTGGCGCGCGGATCGGTTTCCTTCAGGCTCTCGCCGTCATAGGCGCGCATCTTCGAGAAGAGATTGGAATTCTCGTGCTTGCGAAGCCGCGACAGGACGGAAAAGCGGGCCAGCATCTCCAGCGTCGCCGGCGCGCAGGCCGCATCGGCAAGCTCCGAGCCTTCGATCAGTTTCTGGTAGATTTTCTGCTCCTCCGTAACCCGCAGGCAATAGGGAACCTTGATGACGCAGATGCGATCGATGAAGGCTTCGTTGTTCTTGTTTGCCTTGAAGGTCTGCCATTCCGCTTCGTTCGAATGGGCAAGGATGATGCCGGAGAACGGGATCGCACCGATATTTTCGGTGCCCATGTAGTTGTTTTCCTGCGTCGCCGTCAGCAGCGGGTGCAGCATCTTGATCGGCGCCTTGAACATTTCGACGAATTCCAGCACGCCCTGATTGGCGCGGTTCAGACCGCCGGAATAGCTGTAGGCATCGGAATCGTTCTGCGAATAGTGCTCGAGCTTGCGGATATCGACCTTGCCGACCAGCGACGAGACGTCCTGGTTGTTCTCATCGCCCGGCTCGGTCTTGGCGATCGCGATCTGGCGAAGCCGGGAGGGCTGGATCTTCACTACGCGAAAACGCGAGATATCGCCGTCGAATTCGTCGAGCCGCTTGAGGCACCAGGGGCTCATCAGGCCGCTGAGGCGACGGGTGGGAATACCGTATTCCTCCAGCAGCAAAGGTCCCATGGTCAGGGGGTCGAAGAGGTTGAGGGGGCTTTCAAAGACCGGGCTCAACTCGTCGCCGGCCTTCAGCACATAAATGG
Organism: Hyphomicrobiales bacterium; assembly: GCA_900471515.1. Taxonomy (GTDB): domain Bacteria; phylum Pseudomonadota; class Alphaproteobacteria; order Rhizobiales; family Rhizobiaceae; genus Rhizobium. The sequence goes on from UCFC01000042.1 coordinate 40,094, forward strand.
GATTGACTTCCATCAGCTGCTTCAGGCGCTCCGCAAGCGAAGACTTGCCGCCGCCGACCGGGCCGAGCAGGTAGAGGATCTGCTTGCGCTCTTCCAGTCCCTGGGCGGCGTGCCGGAAGAAGGACACGATCCGCTCGATCGTCTCTTCCATGCCGAAGAACCCTGTAAAGGCCGGATAGGTCCGGATCGTCCTGTTCATGAAGACGCGCCCGAGCCGCGAATCCTTGGCTGTATCGATGATTTCAGGTTCGCCGATCGCCGCCAACAGCCGCTCGGTGGCGTTGGCATAGGCCATCGGATCCTTCTTGCATAAGGACAGATAGTCCGCGATAGACATATCCGTCTCGCGGCGAGACTCGTAGTTACGGGTGAACGCATCAAATAGGGAGTTGTTCAGCATAGGCCCTCCTATAAAGGTCTGCCTCAGCGATTTTCGCCTTCGCTAAGTAAGATGGTGCGCCAATGTTTTGAAAGATCAAGGTCCTCCTAGACGGAAATAAGACATGGCTGGCATTCCAGCCGCGCTACACAAAAAAGTGCGCGTAACTCGCCAATTTGCTCCTAGAAAGTTGACCGTCTCTATAGCTTTGCAGCGGCGCGGGGAGTATTATTCGCGCGCGGCATGAAAGGGAACGCCGTGCACCTTCACGGCGATGACGCGAATATGTGCTGGTGCCAATGAAGGGCTGCCTGATTCGCTGGAGCGAGCATTTCTCGCGGTCCGTGTCTGAGACGCGTCTTCAAGCAACGTCAAGCGAAAGCAAGGCCTGATCGAAAACAGACCGGTCACTCAACTCATGCGATCACGCGAGGATAGTCCCGCCTCGCGCATCAGGACCGCGATCCTCACAGACATCCGAAACCACGGCTGCAAAGAACGGCAGCACACCGGCGGCGGCTGACAAGTACTTTCTGCAATACCGGCTCGCCACTTTGGGAAACGCGACGGTCGCTATGCCTCGTTCTCCGTCTTCGAGGGGCTGAAAGCGGCCCGCTCGATACCGTGGCGCTGCAGCTTGTCGTAGAAGGTCTTGCGCGGAATGCCGAGTGTTTCGATCGTGCGGCGCACGTCGCCGTCGTTGCGGGTTAGCGTCTCCCGGATGATATCGGCCTCGTAGCGGTCGACCCTTGCCGGCAAAGGCAGCGCGGCCTCCACCCTCTCCATCCCGGCCTGCGCCCGCGCGGACGGTGTCGCTTCAAGGCCGAGCACGAAGCGCTCGGCGAAATGTGAGAGTTCGCGCACATTGCCCGGCCAGTCATGGCTTTTCAGGTGGCGGTGCAACTCCGGCGAAGCCGCTGGAACCGGGCGCTTGAAACGGTTGGCGGCCCGTTCGGTGAAGTGGGCAAAGAGGAGCGGGATGTCGTCGCGCCGGTCGCGCAGCGGCGGAATGCCGATCGTCACGACATTGAGGCGATAATAGAGATCCTCGCGGAAATCGCCGCGTTCGCGCGGATTGCCAAGATCGATCTTGGCGGCGGCAACGACCCGCAGATCGACCGGCCGCACCTCGTTGGTGCCAAGCGGCATGACTTCCCGCATTTCCAGGACCCGCAGCATCTGCACCTGGGCGGAGGCCGGCATGCTTTCGATTTCGTCGAGGAAAAGCGTTCCGCCGCTCGAATGTTCGATACGACCGATGCGCTTCTTCTGGGCGCCGGTGAAAGCTCCCGCCTCATGGCCGAAGAGTTCGCTTTCGATCACCGTTTCCGGTAAGGCGCCGCAATTCAGCGCCACGAAGTTTCCCTTGGAACGGCGGCTCCAGCGATGCAGCAGGCTCGCCACCACTTCCTTGCCGCTGCCGGTCTCGCCGGTCACCAGCACGTCGACATCCGTATCGGCGATCTGCCTGAGCGTTCGCCGCAGGCGCTCCATGGCCGGCGTCTGGCCGATCAGCGGCAGGTCGCCCCGTGCCTGCTCGGCGGCCTCGCGCAACGCGCGATTGTCGAGCACCAGGCGCCGCTTCTCGGCCGCCCGGTGGACGCTCTGAACCAGCCTGTCGGCGGCAAAGGGCTTGGTGATGAAATCATAAGCCCCGTCCTGGATCGCCTTGACGGCCATCGGAATATCGCCATGCCCGGTCATCAGGATCACCGGCAGGTCTTCGTCCAGGCGACGTATGCGGTCGAACAGCTGCAGCCCGTCGACCTGCGGCATGCGGATATCGGAAACGACGACCCCGGTAAAATCCGCCCTCAGCACCTTCAATGCGTCCATTGCGGCAGAAAATGTCGAAACGGCAAAGCCGGCCAGTTCCAGCGTCTGCTTCGTCGCCTTCAGGAGATCCTTGTCGTCGTCGATCAGGAAGACCGGGATCGTGTCGCTCATGCCTGTACCTTCTGCAGATGGATGGTAAAGCGGGTGCCGCCCTCATTGCTTTCGACCTCGATACGGCCGCCGTAATCGGAAACGATATCCTTGGAGATGACGAGCCCGAGCCCGAGCCCCTTTTCCTTCGAGGTGTTGAAGGGCGAAAACAGCGAACCAAGGATCTCCTCGGATATGCCTGGCCCGTTATCGGCGACGGTTACGACAACCTCGCCGCCCGCCTCCTCGCAGAAGATCTCCACCTTCGCGCCCTCCCTGCCGTCAAGCGCCTCCAGCGCATTCTGGAAAAGGTTGATCAGCACCTGCTCCAGCCGGATGCGATTACCGCTGACCTTGAGTTCGGCTGGCGGCAGCCGGATATCGAGCGCATCCAGGCGACCGGCAAAGCGGCTGCGCAAGAGTACGACAGCGCCCTCGATGACGGCGCGCAGTTCCACCGGCTCCGCCGCCGTACGGCCCTTGCGGGCAAAGGCCTTCAACTCTTCGGTGATCGTACCGATGCGCTCCGTCAGGCCGGCAATCGCATCGAGATTGTCGTCGGCCGATTGCGGCTGCCGGCGCTTGAGGAAGGTTCGGGCATTGTCGGCATAGGCGCGGATGGTCGCGACCGGCTGGTTGATCTCATGCGCCACGCCGGCGGCCACCTGCCCCAGGATCGCCAGGCGGTTTGCCTGCACCAGTTCCTGCTGCACCACCTGCAGCCGCGCCTCGGTCGCGCGGTGATCGGAAATCTCCGCCTGAAGCCTGTCGCGGGCACGGCTCAGGTCATCAGTCCGCTCCAGCACCCGGCGTTCAAGCTCTTCACGCGCGGCGCGCTCGGTGGCGATGCGCATGGTGGCGATCTGGCGGCGACGCAGCAGGAAGGTCATGATCGCGAGCACCGGAATGAGCGCCGCCAATGTCAGCAGGCGCCATTCGCGCACGGATGAGGCGATCGGCGCTTCGGTCGGCACGAGATATTCGAGTTGCCATGAGGTTGAGGGCACCTCTGTGCGCAATCGCAGGAATTCCCCCTCACCACCGCCCGGCATGACGGCATGGACGATTGCAGCACCGGGTCTCAGCGCCTGCCGCTCGTCGATCGGCAAAGGCGAAAGTGGCGCCTCGCCGAATTGCAGGCTGCTTCTGAGTGCGGAAATGCTTTCCAGAGGCAGGGGTTTGGCGGTCATGAAACGCCAGGACGGCAGGCTGGTGATCAGCACGACCCCGTGCTCGTCGGTGACATAGGCCGGCCGGGCCGCATCGCGCCAGTCGGACTCCAGCTGATCGAACTCCATCTTGACGACCACGACACCAAGCGGAGCCGCGGCATCCCCGACCCGCCGGGAAATATAAAGACCCGGCCGGTTGCTGACATTGCCGAGCGCGAAATGCTCCGCCGTACCCGTTTCCATGGCGCGGCGGAAATAATCGCGGAAGGAATAATCTTTGCCGACAAAACTCAGGGGCTCCTGCCAGTTGCTGGAGGCGATCGCGATACCGTTGCTGCCGGTAACGTAGAGAACCGAGGCGCGCGTGCCGGCAACGAGGCTCTGGAGCTTGCGGTCAAGCCCCATGACGGCCTCGCCCTGCCCGGAGGCCAGGGCATCCCGCACCTGCTGATCATCGGCAAGAAGAAGCGGGAGAGCCCGCGGCCCTTCAAGCACGGCCCGCAGCAGCGCGACCTTGAGATTGGCATCGGTCTGCCCCTGATCCTCCAGCGCCGCAATTGCCTGCAGGCGGCCATAGATGCCGGCCCCGTAAAGGGCGATTGCGATGAGTGCGGCGGCAAGCGCGGCAAAGATCAGCCACACGGATCGGGAGCGCCGGCCAAGCTGTTCAGGTGTCAGGAGACGTTCGTTTGCGGTCCTCTGGAGCATGGCGACATTGTGCATATTTTCGCACGCCCAGCAAATCACTTTGTGCGGAAAACCGCACCAAAGCGTCCGACCCGACCAGATACACTCAAAGATATCAACGCATTAGGCCGTCCGAAAAACTGGCACGCGCATTGCAAACCGGAGTCCTCATCAGTCGGGAGGCTGTTTGACCATCATGACTTGCCCGCCGCCGCACTGGCGTCCGGCACAGTGGAGGACACCATGGATATTGCAATGAACGCCGCCGCTGAGCGCGGCAAAACTCCCCTTTACCGGCACCTCTACGTGCAGGTTCTCGCAGCCATTGCCGCCGGCATCCTGCTCGGCCATTTCTATCCGTCTCTCGGCGCTTCGCTGCAGCCGCTTGGAGACGCTTTCATCAAGCTCGTGCGCATGGTGATCGCGCCCGTCATCTTCCTGACCGTCACGACCGGCATTGCCGGCATGGCCGATCTCAAGAAGTTCGGCCGCGTGGTCGGCAAGGCGCTCGGCTATTTTCTCGTCTTCTCGACGCTCGCGCTCGTCGTCGGTCTCGTCGTTTCGAACGTGCTGCAGCCCGGCGCCGGCATGCATATCGATCCGGCGACGCTCGATACGAAGGCCGTCAACAATTACGCCGCCCAGGCCCATGACGCGACGATCGTCGGCTTCCTGATGAACATCATCCCGGACACGATTGTCGGCGCCTTTGCCAAGGGCGACATCCTGCAGGTTCTGTTCTTCTCGGTCGTCTTCGGTATTGCGCTCGGCTCCGTCGGCGAACGCGGCAAGCCGGTGCTGGATTTCTTCCAGGTTCTGACTGCTCCGGTCTTCCGCCTCGTCGCGATCCTGATGAAGTTTGCGCCGATCGGCGCCTTCGGCGCCATGGCCTTTACCATCGGCAAATACGGTATCGGCGCGATCGCCAACCTCGCCTTCCTGATCGGCACTTTCTACCTGACGTCGCTGCTCTTCGTGCTGATCGTGCTCGGCGCGGTCGCCCGTTACAACGGCTTTTCCATCCTGGCGCTGATCCGCTACATCAAGGAAGAGCTGCTGCTGGTGCTCGGCACGTCCTCATCGGAAGCCGCCCTGCCCGGCCTGATGAACAAGATGGAACGCGCCGGCTGCAAACGCTCGGTCGTCGGCCTCGTCATCCCGACCGGCTATTCCTTCAATCTCGACGGCACCAACATCTATATGACGCTGGCAGCGCTCTTCATCGCCCAGGCGACGGATACGCATCTGAGCTTCGGCGACCAGATCCTGCTGCTGCTCGTAGCGATGCTAAGCTCCAAGGGTGCGGCGGGCATCACCGGCGCCGGCTTCATCACGCTTGCGGCCACACTCTCGGTTGTTCCCTCGGTTCCGATCGCCGGCATGGCGCTCATTCTCGGCATCGACCGTTTCATGTCGGAATGCCGCGCGCTGACCAACCTCGTCGGCAACGCCGTTGCCACCATCGTCGTCGCCCGCTGGGAAAACGAGCTCGACCAGACCCGCTTTGCCGCAGCGATGGCCGGCGATCTGCGCGAGGATAGCGACCTGCTTGCTCCGGTGGCGCAGCCTGCCGAGTAAGATCAGACAAAAAATCCGCCGCCGATCAGGTGATTGGCGGCGGATTTCATGTGATGACGATGCCGCGGGTCAAACAACGGCGGCGGCAAGCTCCTGGGCTCAGAGCGCCAGCCCCGTGCCGCGGTCGAAAATATGGACCTGCTCGCTGGCGATATTGGCTTCGAAGCGCGCGCCATAACGGGCCGCATAATCCCCATCCACCACGGCCGTGACCGGCTGACCCGCCAGATCGAAGACGACGTGCGTCTGTGCGCCTGTCGGCTCGACAAGCAGGGTCTGGCCGGCAAGCGCGTTTCCGTCCTTGCCGCCGGGCGTCAGATGCTCGGGGCGAAGGCCGACCGTCACAGCCTGGCCGGCGCGAACCTTACGGTCAGGCGCGATACGGATTGCCGTGCCGTCCGAAAGGCGGGCGGCCGGTGCGCCGCCCTCACCTTCGACAACACCCTCGATCAGGTTCATCGCCGGTGAGCCGATGAAGGCGGCAACGAAAAGATTGGCCGGCTTCTTGTAGAGTTCGAGCGGCGTGCCCTCCTGCTCGATATTGCCCTGGTTCAGCACGACGATGCGGTCGGCGAGCGTCATCGCCTCGATCTGGTCATGCGTGACATAGATCGAGGTCGTCTTGACCTTCTGGTGCAGCGTCTTGATTTCCGAGCGCATCTGCACGCGCAGCTTGGCATCGAGGTTCGAGAGCGGCTCGTCGAACAGGAAGACGGCCGGGTTGCGCACGATGGCGCGCCCCATGGCAACGCGCTGGCGCTGACCGCCGGAAAGCTGTGCGGGCTTGCGGTCCATGAGTTTCGTCAGATCGAGCATGCGTGCGGCTTCCGCCACGCGCTGCTCGATCTGCGGCTTGGGAAGACCGGACAGTTTCAGATTGAAGCCCATGTTTTCGGCGACCGTCATATGCGGATAGAGCGCATAGGACTGGAAGACCATGGCGATGTTGCGCTCGCGCGGGGTGAGTTCGTTGACGACGGCATCGTCGATGACCACTTCGCCGCCGCTGATTTCCTCAAGGCCCGCGATCATGCGCAGAAGGGTGGACTTGCCGCAGCCGGACGGCCCGACGAGGGCGACGAACTGGCCGTCCTCGATCGAAAGCGAGATATTATGGATCACGTCGAGCGATCCGTAGGCCTTGCGGATATTCTTCAGTTCGACAGACGCCATGTGCGTGCCTCCGAATGCGGGCTCAGGACTTCACCGCACCGGCGGTCAGGCCGGCGATGATGTGCTTCTGGGCAAGGAAAAAGACGATGATGGTCGGCAGGATGGTCAGCGTGATGAAGGCGAGGATGAGGTGCCAGTCGGTGGCGAACTCCCCTCTATAGACCATGATGCCGAGCGGCCAGGGATAAAGGCTTTCCGAATTCAGCATGATCAGCGGCACGATATAGCTGTTCCAGCTGCCGACGAAGGAGATGATGCCGACGGTGGCGACAATCGGGCGCGAGAGCGGCAGCGAGATGTGCCAGAAGAATCGCATGTAACCGCAGCCATCGACGAACGCCGCGTCGAAGAGTTCCGACGGCAGGTTCCGGAAATAGTTGCGGAACAGCATGATGCTCATGCCGAGCCCGAAGGCCACCTGCGGCAGCACGACGCCCCAATAGGTATTGAGAAGGCCGAGATCGCGGATGCGGATATAGAGCGGCAGGATCGCGGTCGCTGCCGGAAACATCAGTCCGATCAGGAAATAGTTGACCAGGTAGGTGGAGCCGAAGAAGCGGATATGGGCAAAACAGAAGGCGGCCATGGCGCCGAGCGTCAGCGTCAGGAAGACGGTGAGCAGGGCGATCAGCAGCGAATTGCCCATCTGCAGCCAGTAGCGATGGCTGACAATGATGTCGATATAGTTGCTCCACTGCCATTCCGTCGGCAGGCCGAAGGGATTGCCGCGCAGGTCCGAGAGCGTCTTGAAGCCGCCGAGCGCCGTGCTGATCAGCGGGATGACGACGAGGCCGGCGACGATCAGCAGCGAGACATACATGTAGATCTGCGTGCCGGTACGGACCTTGCGGCCGGAACTGTTGGCCGTCGCGGCGTCGATGGGGGGTGCGGTCGAGATATCAGTCATTGCGCATGAATATCCGCTTGTAGCTGAAGGCGAGCGTGACGCAGATCACGAACAGCACGACGCCGACGGCGCTGCCGAAACCGACCTGCATGCGGGTCACCCCGAAATTGTAGAGGAAGGTCACCATCGTCTGCGTCGAGTTCGACGGACCGCCGCCGGTGAGCGGCATGATCATGTCGAAGAGCTGCAGCGAGCCGACGACGCCGAAGAAGACGGAGAGGCGAACGGTGGAGCCGAGAAGCGGCAATGTGACGTGCCGGAACTTCTGCCAGCCGGTCGCCCCGTCGATATCGGCGGCTTCCAGCACGCTCTTGTCGATCGCCTGAAGACCGGCGATGAAGAGCATCATGTGAAAGCCGAAATACTTCCAGACGATGACGCCGAGAATGGCATACATGGCGACATTGCGATCGGCGAGCCAGAAGGGCGGCTCGATGCCGATCATGTGCGAAATTCCGGCCACGAGGCCGAAATCGCCGTCATAGACGAAGCGCCAGATCATGCCGGCGGCAACGTCGGCGAGAACATAGGGCAGGAAGAAGATCAGGCGGAAGAACAGCGCACCCTTGATCTTGGTGGAGACCATGGTCGCCAGCCATAGCGCCAGCGGAATCTGCACCAAGAGCGAGATCAGGACGATCAGGCCGTTATTGATGAGCGCCTGGGTGAAGGCGCCGTTGCGGAAGATAAGCTGGTAATTGCGGAAGCCGACCCATTGCGTCGGGTCGCCGTAACCGTTCCAGTTATAGAAGGAATACCAGGCGGCTTCGCCCATCGGCACGATGACGAGCAGGGTGAAAAGCATCAATGCCGGCGGCAGGAAAAGGATCAGCACCGGCCATTTGCTGTGGGCCAGCGAACGTTTGTGCCGGCGCGGAGCCACTTTGGCGCTCGTCCCTGCAACATTTGCTGACATGAAAGTATCGCTCATCGGTCTCTGGGACTCCTCGGGCGGATTCGCGACTGCGCCGCGAGTGAGAGGGAGCCGGCGCTCATGCGAGCGCCGGCGGGTCGCTTACTTCGCTTCGAGCGAGTAGGCGTCCTGGATCTGCTGGGCGGCATCGGCCGGCGACGTGGAGCCGGAGACGATTTCCATCGTCATGTCGTTGACGACGCCGCCGACATTGGGGCCGAGATCCTGATCGAGGAAGTTCTGGTGCCAGGTCTCCTGATCGAGCGCCACGGCGCTGTCCTTCAGAAGCGGGTTCTGCACACCGTCGGCCGCACCCTTGGCGACCGGAATGATGCCGGTTTTCTGGGCCAGCAGCTTCTGGTTTTCCGGATTGCCGAGGAATTTCAGGAATTCTTCGGTTTCCGGAGGTGCATTCTTGGTGACGACCCAGCCGTTCAGGCGGCCGAGGTAATCGGTTGCCAGACCCGGAGCGCCTTCGACGACCGGGAACGGGAAGCGGCCGATATTGTCGTCCGGCTGGCCCTTGCCGCTGGTCGAGCTGGCGCGCGAAGTGTCGTTGGTGTTCTCGAAGCCGAGCAGCATGGCGGCGCGTCCGTCGCCGAAGGCGGCAAGCGCGTCGTTCCAGGTGGCGCCGAGATAGCCGTTCTGGAAGGGCTCGAGCTTGCCGAGTTCGGCAAGATGCTCGCCAGCCCTGACGAAGGCCTCACCGGCAAAACCGTCGCCCTCGCCGGCCTTGGCCTTCTCGAAACCGTCATGGCCGGCTTCGCGCATGGCAAGGTAGCCCCAGTAAAAATGGATCGGCCACTTGTCGCCGCCGCCGCCGGCAATCGGCACGATGCCGGCTGCCTTCAGCGTCTTCACGGCATTGAGGAAATCGCCCCAGGTCTTGATCTGCGACGCATCGACATTGGCCTTCTTGAACAGCTCCTTGTTGTAGAAGAAGGAGACGAGGCCGGTCTTGTAGGGCGCTGCCCAGACCTTGCCGTCAAAGGTCATGCCGTCGATCGTGGCGGCGCTCGTGCCGTTGCGCCATGCGCCGCCATCGGCGTCAAGCGCGGCATCGATCGGCCGCAGCATGCCGGTCTCGGCCTGCGCCTTCAGCACCCCGCCGCCCCAGGTATAGAAGAAGCTCGGCGCTTCGTTCGACTGCAGCAGCGTCGGAAGCTTGGCCTTGAAGGCCTGGTTTTCGAGGAACTGCAGTTCGACCTTTACGCCGGGGTGGCTCGCCTCGAAGTCCTTGGCGAGTTGGTTCCACACCGCGAGGGTGCCCGGAACCTGCTCCAGATGGAGCCAGCGAATGGTCGTGTCGGCGGCAGCCGTTACCGTCGACGCGCAGTAGCCGGCGACAGCGATTGCGATCGCCGAAATCATATTGATGCGATGAGTTTTGATGGTCAGCACTTGGCACTCCTCCCGAGGCGCTTTATTTCTGTATCCGGATTAAATAATCGCAGCCTTTCTCTTTCTGTCAATACCCTGCCCGAAAAAGCGGCAGAGGCTGCGCAAAATGATGCAATTATGGAAATTTCTGTTGCGCGATTGCGAAAATCAGTTCTACAACAAGATCGATTTAATTTGCCTCACGAAAAAAATCGTCGGGCCGAATGACAGGGTTTGGGTGCCCGCACGAGACGATGAAGACTGCCGATCCTGAATTGATGCGTGCCATCAACCGCTTGAGCGTGCTGGATACGATCCGGCGCAACGGCCCGATCTCCCGTATCCAGATCAGCGAACGCACCGAATTGTCCACGACGACCGTTTCGGCCATCACCGCTTCGCTGCTCGATGACGGGCTCATTTTGCCCATTCACGAGGGGGATATCCGCAACGAGGCGGTGCGCGGCAGGCCGCGCGTCATGCTGGAGGTCAATCCGGATGCCGCACGCGTGGTCGGAGCCAAGATCGCCGCCAGCCGCATGATCTTCGTCGTCACCAATTTCCGCGGTGACGTGCTCTCCAAGCTCGTGCTGCCGATCCGCATCGATCGGCAGCCGATTGCCGTGATTGCCGACCTCATCGAGGATGGCGTGCGGCGCTGCGTCGTCGATATCGGCCTGTCGCTTGACGACATAGACAGTATCTGCCTGGCATTGCCCGGCGTCATCGAGCACCGCACGGGCCACATCCGCTCGAGCCCCATATTCCGCGAAGTCAACATTGATTTTGCCGCAGAAATGTCAGCCCGACTGTCGACGCCGACAATCATCGAAAGCGACGCGCACGCCATCACGCTCGGCCATCACTGGTTCGGCAAGGCCCGCGACCTTGAAGACATGGTGCTGATCTCGCTGGAGCAGACGCTCGGCCTTGGCGTGTTGCACGACAACCAGCTTTTCCGCGGCGCCGGCGGCCTCAGCCACAATCTCGGCGACCTCGTTCTCGGCATGGGCCAGCAGGGCGTGGTCAGGCTTTCCAGCCAGGCTGGCGAGAGCGCCATTCTCGGAGAACAGCAGGCCGACGGGCGCTTTGCCGAAGCGGTGCGCCTCGGTCGCGGCATGACGCATGTGCAGGCGCTGATTCAGGCCGACGACGACCGGCTGATCGCAGCCGCCGTGCGTGCCGGCGAGGCGGTCGGGTTGACGATCGCCAATATCGTCACGCTGTTTGCCCCGCCGCGCGTCATTCTGGTCGGCTCCTCGCTTGCGCTGGGCGAGCCGTTCCTCAACAGCCTGCGGGATGCCTATGCGCTGGCCATTCCCCCTTCCCTGCAAGGCGTCAGCGAACTCGTCTTCGACGATTCGAGCGACGACTTCTGGGCACAGGGTGCGGCCGCCGTCGCCCTCTACGAACTCTACGAATCGCCCTGGAGCACCACAGGGCCGGCGCTCTGACGCGCGGAACCTGCAATTATCGGAGGATATGATGGAAAAAGTCGGTATCGGCATCATTGGATGCGGCAATATTTCGGGCGCCTATCTCAAGGCGATGACATCGGCATTTCCGATCCTCGATATCCGCGGACTGGCGGACCTCAACCGCGAACTCGCCGAGGCAAAGGCCGGCGAATTCAACCTTCAGGCCAGGACGGTCGATGAACTCCTGGCCGATCCGAAGGTGGAGATCATCGTCAACCTGACCATCCCGAAGGCCCATGTCGCCGTCGGCCTGCAGGCGCTGGAGGCGGGCAAGCATACCTATTCGGAAAAGCCGCTCGGGATTAATTTCGCGGAAGGGAAAAAATTGGCGGATGCCGCCAGGGCCAAGGGTCTGCGCATCGGCGCGGCCCCCGACACGTTCCTTGGCGGTGGCCACCAGACGGCTCGCGCCCTGATCGACGAGGGTGTTATCGGCATTCCGGTCGGCGGCACGGCCACGTTCATGTGCCCCGGCCACGAGCGCTGGCATCCCAATCCGGCCTTCTACTATGAAGTCGGCGGCGGCCCGATGCTCGACATGGGTCCCTATTACATCACCGACCTCGTCAACCTGCTCGGCCCGGTCGCGAAGGTTGCCGGTTTTGCCGCTACGCCGCGCAACGAGCGCGTCATCACCAGCGAGCCGCGCAACGGCGAGCGCATCCCCGTGCACGTGCCGACCCATGTCGCCGGCGTCATGGCTTTCGCCAATGGCGCTGTCGTGCAGATCGGCATGAGCTTCGACGTCGCCGGCCACAAGCATGTGCCGCTCGAAGTCTACGGTACCGAAGGCACGCTGATCGTGCCGGATCCGAACCGGTTTGCCGGCCCGGTCGAATATCTGAAGAAGGGCGGCCAGTTCGAGGACCAGCCCGTGACCCTGCCCTATGCCGACGGCAACTACCGTTCGCTCGGCGTGGCCGATCTCGCCCACGCGATCCGCTCGAACCGGCCGCATCGCGCAAACGGCGATCTGGCGCTGCACGTGCTCGAAGTCATGGAAGCCTTCCAGAAGGCATCCGACACCGGCAGCACGGTAACGCTCACCACGACAACGGAGCGCCCTGCTCCGCTTTCTCAATCCCTCGTCGACGGACTGCTCGGCAAGTAATTTTCAGGAGGAATAGACATGCGTGAAGCACTGATCGTCTGGGGCGGCTGGGCCGGCCACGAACCGGAGCAATGCGCCGCAATCATCAAGGACATGCTCGAGGAAGACGGTTTCAAGGTCTATGTGGAACACAGCACGGAGGCCTTCGCCGATCCGTCGATCCACGACCTGAGCCTGATCGTTCCCGTCATCACCATGTCGAAGATCGAGAAGGAAGAGGTAAAGAACCTTGCTGCGGCGATCGAAAGCGGCGTCGGCATTGCCGGCTATCACGGCGGCGCCGGCGACAGTTTCCGCGAATCCACCGATTACCAGTTCATCATCGGTGGACAGTGGGTTGCCCATCCGGGCAATATCATCAACTACACGGTCAACATCACCCGCCCGGACGATCCGCTGATGGAGGGGATCACCGATTTCCCCTATAATTCCGAGCAATATTACATGCATGTCGACCCGTCGAACGAGGTGCTGGCGACGACGACCTTCACCGGCGAACATGCCTACTGGATCGACGGCGTGACCATGCCGGTCGTCTGGAAGCGCAAATACGGCAAGGGCCGCGTCTTCTATTCCTCGCTCGGCCATGTCGCCAAGGAATTCGAAGTTCCGCAGATGAAGACGATCTTCCGCCGCGGCGCCAACTGGGCGGCCCGCTGACGCTCCGATATCCGGACGCTGCCGGCTTTCGGCCGGCAGCCTCAAACGAAAAGTGCATATTTGCGCATAACACGGGTGCCAAACCCTGCCGATATGCGATAGTGCTGTCGGAGGATTGAACCAGACAGCAAGACGATGAGCGACAACGTTATCAAGTTTCGCAAGCCGAAGCCTCCACCGAAAGCCCCCAATCCGATGATCCGAAAGCTCGTGATCATCGCCGTGGTGATCCTCGTCTTTGCCGCCGCCTGGGCCTATTTCCAGGTCACCGGCGCCCCGGCGCCGTAAGCCGCAAAGGGGTCCTGCGATGAGCCTTCGCCCGCCGCAATCCTTCAGGCAGTCCTTTTCGGCCGAAGGCGGGGTGAACGTGCTCGAATACGAGCTCATGTCGGAGCGCGCGAGTTCGCTGGGACGAAACGGGCTGAAGGTCGAAGCGGCGCTCGCGGCTCTCAAGGCATGGAACCCCGATCGCCACAGTGCCGAACAGCGGGAGGCGCTGGTCAACGAAGCATCCGACGCCGTCTGGGGGCTGTTCGTTCAGCGCGAGATCTGCGGGCTGCGCAACAACAAGGATATTATCCAGCGCTACGGCATCCCCGGCGAGGTGCTGGCGCGGGTTGGCGTCATCCGGAAATAACGGCCGCCCGATGATCTGCGGCTGGCGCCGGATGCGAGACGGCGAATGCGCGCGCCTCCTTCTCCAGCCATTCGCAGAACAGCGAGGATTTGCGGTTTCGCCTTGCGCGGCGCAGCGCCACATATTCATGACCGCTTTCCAGAAAGCCGTGCGGCGCCACCAGTCTGCCAAAGCGGATATCATCCGTCACATAGGGCCAGGGCACGACGCAGACGCCGAGCCCGGCATTGGCTGCCTCCAGCATGAAATAGAAATGCTCATATTCCACGCGGCCGCCCGCTTCGGCGGCAACGCCTGAACGCGCGAGCCAATCGCCCCAGGCGCGCAGACGGCTGCGGGTATGAAGCCGGGCCGCACCGGTGAAACGCGGGCCGACCGTCTCGGCGAGCGAGGGGGACAGGACGGGACCGGTCTGCTCCGGAAAAAGCGGAATGACCTCCGCCCCGGCTGGCCAGGGCGCGGTTCCGACGCGGATGGCGACATCGAAACTGTCGCGGGCAAAATCCACCGGGCGCGAGGAGGCGGTCAGGCGCACCTCGATATCGGGATATTCCGCCTGGAACCGGTAGAGCCGCGGGATGAGCCAGCGCATGGTGAACGTTCCGGGGCAGGACACGTCGAGCGCACCGTCCTCGGTATCGGCGACCGCGCGGACGGAAGTGTCGATCTGATCGAAAGCGGCATTCAGGCCGGACAGCAGCGTCGTGCCGGCCTCGGTCAGACGCAACCTGTTCTTCGGTCCTTCGAACAGGGGAACGCCGAGTACATCTTCGAGATGCTGGATCTGGCGGCTGACGGCGCTATGGGTGACGTTGAGCTCATCGGCAGCAAGCGTCATGCGGCCGAGACGGCCGGCCGCCTCGAAAGCGCGAAGAGCATTGAGCGATGGGATACGGCGAGCCATGTGCGTTTTCCGAACAATCTTTGTTCGATCATATCGGTTTTCAGGCTGTGTTCCATAGTGTTTCTTGCAGCCGTCGAATTACCGAATGCCATTTCAGGAACAACAAACGCCGGGCTGCAACGCGCTCCGGCAATGAAGAAACTTTGCCTTTTGAAAGAATCATGGAGATTGACCGTGAATAGCAGACACAGTGACGGAAGTGCAGGTGACGCCAACTACGGCGTGATCGGCAGGAACTACACCAGATACCGCCAGCCCGACCCGCATATCGCCGAGTTCATCCGCGCCGCCCTCGGTAATGCCGAGACCGTCCTGAATGTCGGCGCCGGCGCCGGCTCCTACGAGCCGATCGACCGGAAGGTCACGCCTGTCGAACCCTCGGCCTCGATGCGTGCGCAGCGACCGGCGCATCTGCCGGAAGCGATCGATGCGACCGCAGAAAAACTGCCGTTCGCCGACCAATCCTTCGATGCGAGCATGGCGACCTTTACCGTGCATCAATGGTCGGATCTCAAGGCCGGCCTCACGGAAATGCGCCGCGTTTCGCGCGGCCCAGTGCTGGTCCTGAGCTGCGATCCCAACGAACTGAAACGGTCGTGGCTGTTCGACTATGCGCCCGAGATGATCGCGGTCGAGGCGAGCCGCTATCCGGCCATGCAGACCATTGCCTATCATCTCGGCGGCACTGTCGAAATATTGCCGGTGCCGATCCCGTTGACCTGCGTCGATGGGTTCGGCGAGGCCTATTACGGCCGGCCCGAACTTATGCTCGATCCCGGCGCGCGGCTTGCCAACTCGGCCTGGAGCTTTGTCGATCCATCGGTCGGCGAGCGGTTCGCGGCCGAACTCGGCCGCGATCTCAAGGAGGGCACATGGGATGCACGCTACGGGCATCTGCGCACGCAGCCCTTCTTCGAAGGCTCGCTGCGCCTGATCGTCGCGAGGCCCTAGCGAAAGAAACGGTTCTCCGGCCGCGGCAGGCCGAGATGTTCGCGCAGCGTCGTGCCCTCGTACTCCCTACGGAACAGGCCACGGCGCTGCAACTCGGGCACCAGGCGCGCGGTCACGTCGTCGAGCCCCTGCGGCAGATAGGGGAAGACGACGTTGAAACCGTCGGAGCCCTCTTCGTCCAGCCAGCGCTCCATCTCGTCGGCAATGCTTGCGGGCGTGCCGACAAAGGCAAGGCCGGAATAACCGCCGTAGCGCTGGGCGAGTTGGCGGACGGTGAGACCTTCCTCCTGGGCCAGCTTGATGACCTGGGCGCGGCCCGTCTTGCTGGCATTGGTGTCGGGAATATCCTTGGGCAGCGGCGCATCCGGATCGAAGCCGGAGGCATCATGACCGAGCGCGATCGACAGCGAGGCGATGGCGCTGTCATAGTGAACGAGGCTGTCGAGCGCGAGGCGCTTGGCGCGCGCCTCCTCGATACTGTCACCGATGACCACGAAAGCGGCGGGAAGCAGTTTCAGATGGTCGCGGTTGCGGCCGACAGCCTGCATCCGCGCCTTGATATCGGCATAAAGCGCCTTGCCGCCGTCGAGATCGCGCGGCGAACAGAAGACCACTTCCGCCGTTTCTGCGGCCAGCTGGCGGCCGGGATCCGACTGGCCGGCCTGCACGATGACGGGCCAGCCCTGAACGGGCCGGGCAATGTTCAACGGCCCGCGCACGCTCAGTTCTTCACCCTTGTGGTTCAACACGTGCATTTTTTCGGGATCGAAATAAATTCCCGTCTCGCGATCACGGATGAAGGCGTCATCGGCAAAACTGTCCCACAGACCGGTGACGACATCGTAGAATTCCCGCGCCCGCTTGTAGCGCTCGCCATGTTCCACATGCTCGTCGAGGCCAAAATTCAAGGCGGCGTCAGGATTGGATGTGGTGACGATGTTCCAGGCTGCGCGACCATTGCTGATGTGATCGAGCGAAGCGAAGCGGCGGGCGACGTGATAGGGCTCGTCGAAGGTCGTCGACGCCGTTGCTGCCAGCCCTATCCTCTCGGTGACAGCGGCCAGCGCCGAAAGCAGGGTAAAGGGCTCGAAGGAGGTTACGGTATGGCTGCGCTTCAGCGCCTCGACCGGCATATTGAGCACCGCCAGGTGATCGGCCATGAAGAAGGCATCGAACTTCGCGGCCTCAAGCTTCTGCGCGAAGGACTTGAGATGCGCGAAGTTGAAATTGGCATCCGGATAGGAACCCGGATAGCGCCATGCGCCGGTATGCAGGCTGACGGGACGCATGAAGGCGCCGAGGCGCAACTGCCGTGAACGGGTCATGTTTTTCCTCATGGATCTGGGCGAAGCGGCCGCCTGCCCTCTGCTGAACGCTGATGCCGGAATGACGCATGCATAGGGTTAGGTAGGCGTTCGCACGCCGCTATTCGAGATTGGCTTGGCTTTTTCCGGCGGCGATTTCATCGGCAGGACGGTCAATTCCCGGTGAAATGGATAGGGGCAGAGGTTAGCTGCCGGCCCGCGCATTCGATAAGCAAGCACGTTTCATTTTCCATCACATCTATAGAATTTATAATCTTACATCCCGCGTCGATTTCTTTCACCCATATCACGGTCAGAACTGGAGAGATCGATGACGACCGTGCTCAGGCAACAAGACCAGATCCGGCCCGTGGCCGCCCGCATTGCCAGCGATGAGGAAGCGCTTGAAACCGCACGCAGGCTTGCGAGGCAGTTTGCCGCCACGGCCGCCACGCGGGACGCGGAGCGCCGGCTGCCTTTCGCCGAACTCGACACGCTGGCGCAATCCGGCCTGCTGGCAATTGCCGTTCCCGCGCAATATGGCGGGCTCGATGTCTCGAATGCCGTACTGTCTGAAGTGACCGCAATTCTGGCCGAAGCCGACGGCTCGATCGGCCAGATCCCGCAAAACCATTTCTACATTCTGGAGGCTCTGCGCACCGACGGCAGCGAGGAGCAGAAGCGCTATTTCTTCGGCCGGGCACTTGCCGGCGATCGTTTCGGCAATGCTCTTTCGGAGCGCGGCACCAAGACCGTCGGCCACTACAATACCCGCATCGTCAGGGACGGTCCCGGCTACCGCATCAACGGCACGAAATATTACTCGACGGGCGTCCTGTTTGCCGACTGGGTCACGGTCTTCGCGCTTGACGAGGAAGACCGGCTAGTCATGGCCTTCGTGCCGAAGGGAACCGAGGGTGTCGAGATCATCGATGACTGGGACGGCTTCGGCCAGCGTACGACGGGCAGCGGCACGACGATCCTCAACAATGTCTATGTCCACGCCGATTCCGTCGTCCGCCATCACAAAGGCTTCGAGCGGCCGACGACGATCGGCTCCGTCGGCCAGATCGTCCATGCCGGCATCGATCTTGGCATCGCGCGGGCAGCGTTTGCCGAAACGCTCGAATTCGTGCGAACCAAATCGCGCCCGTGGATGGACAGCGGCGTGGAACGTGCCGCCGACGATCCGCTGACGGTCTCGAAGATCGGGCAGATCGCCATCCGGCTGGAAGCTGCAACGGCGCTGCTGGAACGCGCCGGCCGCAAGGTCGATGCGGCCCAGATAGAGACGACGGAAAAGACCGTCGTCGAAGCCACGCTTGCTGTCGCTGCCGCCAAGGTGCTGACGACCGAAATCGCCATCGAGGCGACCAATACGCTCTTCGAACTTGCCGGAACCTCCGCCGTCAAGGCCGAGCTCAATCTCGACCGGCACTGGCGCAATGCACGCACCCACACGCTGCACGATCCCGTGCGCTGGAAGTACCACGTTGTCGGCAATTACCATCTGAACGGCATCATCCCCCCGAAGAACGGCGCGCTCTGAACCTTCTCCTCAAACTGAAAACCCCATTTCCGTCACCGGAAATGGGGTTCCTTTTCGTCCATCCTCCAGGGTGTCAGCTGTAGAGGCTGACTTCGGGGATCTTGTCGTTCAGCACGAATTCGCCGACTTCCTTGGCTTTGTAAAAGACCGGGTCGTGCAGCGTGTGGGTGCGCACATTGCGCCAGAACCGGTCGAAGCGGTATTTTTCCGCCGTGGAGCGTGCGCCGGTCAGTTCGAAGACGCGGGAGGTGATGTCGAGCGAAACGTGGGTGGCATGCACCTTGGCCGCGTAAGCTTCAGCCGCCGCCTCGCCGCGTTCACGCGCCGTGACGGCATGGCCCTTTGCAAGCCCTGCCTGAACGGCAGCCGCTGCCGCATCCGCCAGGGCGACGGAAGCTTTCAACGCGGCGGTGAATTCACCGACGCGTTCGAGGATATAGGGATCGTCTGCAGCCCGCTCGACGCCGGACGTGACCCACGGTCGGGTCGTCGTGCGCACATAATCGATCGCGGCCTGGAGCGCGCCTTCGGCGCTGCCGAGATAGAAATTGACGAAGACGAGCTGGATGAGTGGCGTGTTGAAGGTGGAAAGCACCGGCGGGGCGGCATCGGGAGCAGCCGGCGCGCCTACGAAATCCTCCTCATAGACAGGGAAATCGTGGAATTCGACACTGCCGCTGTCGGAGAGCCGCTGGCCGAAATTGTCCCAATCGTCATTTGCCTGATAGCCGGGCCGGTTGGTCGGGACGGCGAAGCCGACGATCTTGTCGCCAAGGCTCGCATTGGCGTTGATGTAGTCCGAGACATGGGCAGCGGTGGAGAAGGACTTGCGTCCGTTCAGCACGTAGCCGTTACCGCGACGGGTAAGCGCGAGGCCCGGATCACGCGGATTGACGGCGGCACCCCAATAGAGGTTTTTCGCAACGGTTTCGGAACCCAGCGTATGGGCGCGGGTTTCCTCGAGCGCCCAGTAGACATACTGGCTGTTGACGAAGTGATAGCCGAGCAGCTGACCGATCGAACTTTCGCCGCGTGCAAGGATGCGCACGAGCCGCAGGCCGTCCACCCAGTCGAGCCCGCCGCCGCCGATCTTCTGATCGTGCAGGGCGTTCAGCAGGCCGGCATTCTTCAGCTTGACGATTTCGGCAAGCGGCGGGCGACCCTCGCGGTCGAGTTCGGCGGCGCGGCTGGAAAGATCGGCCGCGATATCCTCGGCACGGGCAAAGAGGTCCTTTCGCGTCGTGCTGCGATTGGTCGCGAAGACGACATTGGACTGGCTCATAGGTCGAAACTCCGGTTTCTGGAAATGGGGCCGGCGGGGGCCGCACAACCCCCGCCGGAAGATCGAGGCAGGCAGCTTAGAAAAGCTTGTCCGGAATCCAGCTCGCGGTTGCCGCGTCGCTTGTGCTGAAGGCCGGGATCTTCTGCGCCAGGTCCTCGATCGTCTTGACGCCGGCCGCGCGCAGGCTTTCCTGCGTGAGCAACGTCGGCTTGACTGTGATCTGATGGGGAATGTCCTGCCCGGCGATCTGCAGGGCGGCGGCGCGAACGGAGACCGCACCGACGACGGCCGGGTTGGTGGCGACGGTGGCAACCCACGGGCTACCCTCTTCCGTGATCTCCTGAATGTCGGCGGTCGAGACGTCGGCCGAATAGATCTTCAGCTTGCCGGCAATCCCGAGATCGTTGGCGGCAAGCTTTACGCCGCGGGCAAACTCGTCATAGGGCGCGAAGACGACGCTGATATCGGGATTGGCGGTCAGGGCAGCCTTGGCCTGATCGGCCGTCGAAGTTGCCGTCGTGTCGCTGACATTGCCGAAGCGAGCCTTTTCAACGACGCCGGAATTCTCCGACTTGAACTTCTCCCAGACCTCGTTGCGGCGGTCGAGCGGCGCGAAGCCGGCGACATAGACATAACCGGCCTTGAAGCTCTTGCCGTTGTCCTTCACCACCTGTTCGAGACCGAGCTGAGCAAGTTCATGGTCGCTCTGCTCCACCTGCGGCACCTTGGGATTGTTGAGGTTGACGTCGAAGGCGACGACCTTGATGCCCTTGTCCAGCGCCTGCTGGACGACATCGCCGAGCGATTCCGGCAGGCCGTGATCGACGACGATGCCGGCGACGCCGAGATTGATCGCCTGCAGGATCTGCTCACGCTGCTCGGCAGCATCTTGTCGGCCGGGGAAGACACGCAGATCGATGTCCAGTGCCTTGGCCTGTGCTTCCGCACCAGCCTGATAGGCCTGGAAGAAGTCGCCCGCCGAGATATAGCTGATCAGCGCCACCTTGACGCCGCCCTTGTCGAAGGGGGCCGGAGCGCCGCTGAGGCCGCCCGCGAGGGAGGTCTGATAGAGGGTGAAAGAAATAGCGGCTGCAGAGAGCGCCAGGCGTGCGAGGGATTTCATCGTCGCGATCCTCCAGTCAATCGGGAGCGTCGTCTGACAGGTTGGCAGCTCCCCGCGACGCATGAAGTTATTAGATATAAACTCTATGTTTTTAGTAGATTTAATGATCCGATTTTTGCGGATTCAGGAGATTCTTTGTTCCCATCGCCATGCGACCGCGGCAAAGGCTTGCCTCGCAGTTCGGGCATTCGTCGGGTCAATATTGCCGCTCGAAAGCCGACCCGGATATGCCCGATGCCGCTCCTTCATGTTGATAATGTTACCCGCAGTTTCGGGTCTACGCATGCGCTTTCGGGCGCCCATTTCTCTATCGAGAGAGGTGAGATCGTCGCGCTGATGGGCGCCAACGGTGCCGGCAAATCGACCCTGGTGAAGATAGTCTCGGGCGTGCTTGCGGCTGATGGCGGCACGATCAGCCTGAACGGCCAGCCCTTCTCCCCCAAAACGCCATCCGAGGCGGCAAAGGCCGGCGTCGTCACCGTGCACCAGTCCACCGACCTTGTCGGGGCGGCGGGGCTGACGGTTGCCGACACCTTGCTACTGCATCGCTTCGCCGAGGGCAGCACGCCCTTCTTTCTCTCCCGGGCGAGCGTGCGGCGCGACGCGCAGGCCATGCTCGCAGCTGCCGGCTTTTCGCTGCCGCTTGACGCGGATTTCGGCGATCTGACCGCTGCCGACCGGCAGCTCGTCGCCATCGCCCGGGCGCTTGCCAACAGGGCCGAGCTGCTGATTCTCGACGAACCGACCGCAAGCCTTTCGGCAGACGAGAGCCGCCGCCTGTTCGACATCCTGCTCGGCCTCAAGGCGCAGGGCCTTGCGATCCTCTATATTTCCCACCGGACCGCCGACCTGGAAGCGATCGCCGATCGGGCGCTCGTCATGCGCGGCGGCCGCATCGTCGGCAGCTTCAACCGGCCGATCGATTTTTCCAGCGCCATCCAGACGATGATCGGTCGCAGGCTCGAAGCGGCACGACCGGACGCGCGCGGGACGACGGGTTCGGCTGTTTTCGAAATGCGCGGCATTCGTCTTCTGCAGTCGAGCGCGCCCTTCGATCTGACACTGCACGAGGGCGAAGTTGTTGCCGTCACCGGCGTACTCGGCGCCGGCAAAAGCGGCCTGCTATCGGCAATCTTCGGCGTTCGCGATCTTGCCGCAGGCACGATGCGGCTCGATGGCAAACCGCACAGGCCGAGATCGCCGGCTGCGGCAATTGCCGCGGGCGTCGCCATGGCCGCAGAAGATCGCCATCGCTCCTCGCTGATGCCGGCCGCATGGCCGGGCAATTCGCTCGCCGCCACCATCAGCCTGCCGCATCTTGCCAAATGGTATCCGACCGGTCTGCTTTTCGGCGGCCGCGAGCGACGCGAGGCGGAACAGGCGATATCCCGGCTCGGCATCAAGGCCGCCGGTCCGTCCGCCTCCATCTGGACATTGTCGGGCGGCAACCAGCAGAAAACGGTGATCGCGCGGTGGGAGGCGGAGCCAAGTCGGCTGCTGCTGCTCGACGAGCCATTCCAGGGCGTCGATGTCGGCGCCCGCCACGACATCATCCAGGCGATCCGGGCGCGCACCGACCGCGCGACGCTGATCGCCACATCCGATCCCGAAGAGGCCTATGAGGTCGCCGACCGCATCCTGACGATCGACCATCACAGCTTGCTGCCTGACGTGATCGAAACCGCCGCCGCCTTACCCCGACAGGAATTTTCCGCATGACGACAATCGACGAGGAGGCTCGGCCAAAGGCAGGCTCCACCCCGCAGCGCCGTAGCCAGGGTACCCGTATTCCAGCACTCGGCAGTTTTCTGCGCGCCGGCGCGGTGTTCATCCTGCTTGGACTGATGATGATCGGCTTTACCATCGCCCAGCCGGCCTTCATCAATATCGGCAACCTGATGAGCATCCTGCAGGCCGTGTCCGTTGTGGCGATCCTCGGCGCCGGGGTGACAGTGACGCTTGCCGTCGGCGGCTTCGATCTCTCGATCGGTGCGGTGGCGGCCTCCAGCGTCATGGCCGCGAGCTATGCGATGATCGTCTGGCATCTCGATGTTTTCGCGACCGTGCCGCTGGTGCTTGCCTTCGGCGCCGCGGTCGGTCTCGTCAACGCCGTGCTTATCGTGCGCCTGCGTGTGCCGGATCTCCTGGCGACACTCGCCATGATGTTCCTGCTGTCGGGCCTGCAGCTCATTCCGACAGCCGGGCGGTCGATCTCAGCGGGCCTTGTCCTGCCCGACGGGTCCAAGGCGACCGGCGCCTATGACCCGGCCTTCCTGCTCATCGGCCGTTACAGCCTGTTTGCCACCCTGCCCGTTTCCGTCATGTTGATGGCGGTCGTCGCGCTTGCCCTTTTTGTGCTGACCGAGCGCACCCGCATCGGCCGGCTGCTCTTTGCTACCGGCGGCAATGAGGTGGCGACACGGCTTGCCGGCGCGTCCACGACGCGGCTGAAGGCGCTCGCCTATGTCATCTCCGGAACGCTCGCCGCCCTTGGCGGAATCGTGATCGCCGCCCGCGTCGGGCGCGGCGACGTCTCCTCCGGCGGCTCGCTGCTGATGGACTCGGTTGCCGCCGCCCTGATCGGTTTTGCCGTTCTCAACCTGCGCCGCCCCAACGTGCTCGGCACTGTCGCCGGCGCTGTCTTCGTCGGCGTGCTGCTGAACGGCCTGACGATGCTGAACGCTCCCTATTACACGCAGGACTTCGTCAAGGGCGCAGTGCTCGTTGGAGCGCTGGCGCTGACTTATGGGCTCGGCCGCAACAGCGATCGCTGACGGCGCGATTTGGCTTCTGAAAATTTCCTGCGACCGCGTGCTTTTGGAAAAACGTACCTCTTATGCGCCTTAAATCTATATAGTTTATAGATTATCAAATCGAGAGGGTATCACCATGAATGACGGACTTGAAGGCGGCTTCGGACGCCGTGAAATCTTGAAACTTGCGGCTGTTGCCGGTGCGACCTTCGCGGGTGCAAGCATGCTGACCGCACCTGCAAGAGCCGAAGACGAGGGGCTTTCGCTGAAGGGCAAGCGCATCGCCATCAGCGCCACCGGCACGGACCACTATTTCGATCTGCAGGTCTATAACGCCCAGATCGAAGAGGTGAAGCGGCTCGGCGGCGAGCCGATCGCCGTCGATGCCGGCCGCAACGACGGCAAGCTGATCGCCCAGCTTCAGACGCTCGTTGCCCAGAAGCCGGATGCGCTCGTCCAGATCCTCGGCACGCTCAGCGTCATCGATCCCTGGCTGAAGAAGGCTCGCGACGCCGGCATTCCGGTTCTGACCGTCGATGTCGGCTCGACCAACTCGATCAACAATACGACATCGGACAATTGGGGCATCGGCAAGGATCTCGCCCTGCAGCTCGTTTCCGATATCGGCGGCGAAGGCAATATCGTCGTCTTCAACGGCTTCTATGGCGTCACGCCCTGCGCCATCCGCTACGACCAGCTCGTCAACGTCGTCAAGTATTTCCCGAAGGTGAAAATCATCCAGCCGGAACTGCGTGACGTCATTCCGAACACGGTGCAGGACGCCTTCACGCAGATCACCGCGATCCTCAACAAATATCCGGACAAGGGCTCGATCAAGGCCGTCTGGTCCGCCTGGGATATTCCGCAGCTCGGCGCAACGCAGGCGATCGCCGCCGCCGGCCGCAACGAGATCCGCACCTATGGCGTCGACGGCAGCCCGGAGGTTCTTCAGCTTGTCGCCGACAAGAACTCGCCGGCAGGCGCCGATGCCGCCCAGCAGCCGGCGGAGATCGGCCGTGTCGCGGTCCGCAACGTCGCCAGGCTGCTCGCCGGCCAGACGCTGCCACGCGAGACCTACGTGCCGGCGCTGCTCGCCAACAAGGAAAACGTCTCCGAGATCATCAAGAAGCTCGGCATCGGCTGATACCAAGGCGGGCCTTGCGGCTGGTGCCGCAGGGTCCGCATATCCCCGGAAAGCGGCATCATGACTGCACCCATACCAACGCAGGCGACCGACAATGGCGATGTCGTCATTCGCTTCGAGCGCATCGTCAAGCGCTTCGGCGGCGCCCAGGCGCTCGCCGGCGCATCGCTTGCCATACGCCGCGGCACCGTGCACGGACTCGTCGGACAGAACGGCGCCGGCAAGTCGACGCTGATCAAACTGCTTGCCGGGCTGCATGTCGCAGGCGAGGGTACGATTGAAATCGAAGGCAAGGCCTATGACCGGCTGACACCGCACCTCAACGAAGAGCTCGGCATCCATTTCATCCATCAGGACAGGCTCCTGGTTCCGACATTCACGGTTGGCGAAGCCCTGTTTCTCGGTCGCGAGACGCGGCTTGCGGGAACACCCTTCCTGGACCGCCGGGCGATGCAGAAACGCGCCGGCGAGCTGCTGACCAACTACTTCGGGGTCAATCTGCCAAAGAACGCGCTCATCGGTGAGCTATCGACCGCCGAAAGGCAGATCGTCCAGATCACGCGCGCCTTGCTGCACCAGCCGAAAGTTCTCGTCTTCGACGAGCCGACCGCTGCCCTCGTGCGGCGCGAGGCTGACATCCTCTTCCGCCTGATCCGCCGGCTGCGCGACGAGGGCGTGACTATCATCTACATCTCGCACTATCTCAACGAGATCGAGGAACTGTGCGATCACGTCACCGTGCTGCGCAACGGTCGGGATGTCGCGTCGTTGCCGATTGCCGAAACCTCGGCCAAGGCGATCGCCAGCCTGATGATCGAGCGTGACATCGCCGAGATGTTTCCCAAGCGTCAGGTCGACCGCGGCGAAGCGATCCTGAACGTCCGGCGGCTGTCAGCACCCAACCGGTTTGACGATGTCAGTTTCAGCCTGCACCGCGGCGAGGTGCTCGGCATCACCGGCCTCCTCGGCTCAGGTGCCAAGGACCTGATCCGTGCGCTGTTCGGTCTGGAACAGGCCGCAAGCGGTGAGATCGAAATCGAAGGACAGGCAGCACAGCCGCGCAGCCCGGCAAGGGCCGTCGATCGCCGGCTTGCCCTCGTTCCCGAAGACCGGCGCGGACATGGCGTCGGCCTCGATCTCAGCGTGACCGAGAACGTCACCCTTCCGAGCCTTGCCCGCTACAGCCGTTTCGGCTTCCTCGATCGCAAGCGCGAACGTGCCGATACCGAAGATCTGATCAAGCGGCTGCAGATCAAGACGGCCGGACGCGATGCGCTGGTCCGCACGCTCTCCGGCGGCAATCAGCAGAAGGTGGCGATTGCCAAATGGCTGGGCCGCCAGTCGGAAATCTATCTGCTGGACGAGCCGACCGTCGGTGTCGATATCGGCTCGAAAGTCGAGATCTATGCGCTGATCGGCGAACTGGCCGCGCGCGGGGCCGGCGTCATCGTCCTCTCCTCCGACCTGCCGGAACTTGTCGGCATTACCGACAGGATTCTCGTGTTCTTCCGCGGCCGGCTGATCCGCGAGCTCGATTCCTCGAAAACCACAACGGATGAAGTCCTGTCGATCTCAACAGGCGCTTCGGAAGGATTGCGCCATGTCGGCTGACGTTCATTTCGCGCCTCTTCCCGCCGCTCCCTTGGAATCGGCATCGCAATCGAAGGGCGCGGCGGCGGTTGCCGTGCTCCGCTTCGGCTCGCTGCTGGCCTTTGCCGCCATCCTTGTCGTGTTCTCCCTGACGGCGCCCTATTTCCTCTCGGTCGGCAATATCGGCAACGTTCTCGGCCAGTCCGCCATCTCCGGCGTATTGGCGATCGGCCTGACGGTGGTGCTGATTGCCGGCGGCTCGAATGTCGTTACCGGTGGCATCGACCTGTCGCTGGCAGCCAATATGGGCCTGAGTGCCGCAGTCTATGCGACGCTGATCCAGCTCGGTTACGGCGACGGGACAGCGGCGGCAGCCACCTTGCTGACGGGGCTAACGATCGGGGCGGTGAACGCTGTCGCCGTCGTGCTCGCGGGCATCGTGCCGCTGCTTGCAACGCTTGCGGTCATGAATGTCGTTGCAGGGCTCGAACTTGTCCTGACGCAGAATACAGTCGTGCCCGCTTCCACCGATTTCCTCACCGCGGTTTCGGCCTCCGACGGTTTCGGCATTCCCGTTCTCGCCTATGTGCTGATCGGCTTTACCGCGATTGCGACAGCTATCGTGCAGCATACGCCGGTCGGGCTCCGGCTCTATGCCGTCGGCGAGTTTCCGGACGCGGCACGCGCCGCCGGCCTGCCGCTCAAGCGGCTGCTTGCCGGCGCCTTCATTGCCAGCGGGCTCTGCGGCGGTTTTGCCGGCATTCTCTCGGTCTCCTATCTCAGCGGCAGTACGACCGGTTCGGGCGAGGCGCTGCTGCCGGTCGTCGTCATCGCGCTGCTCGGCTCGGTCTTTTCACGCCGGCTGGTGCCGACCGTTCCGGGAACGCTGATATCGGCACTATTCGTCGGCTTCCTCACCAACGGCTTCCAGCTCCTGAACCTGCCGAGCACGCTCGTCAGCGGTGTGCAGGGACTTCTCATCCTGATCGTCGTGTCGGCCACGACATTATTGCGCAAGCGGGAGATCTGACATGTCCGCCTCGATTTCAGCCGGACGCTCGCTTACCGGCTTCGCACGTTTTGGACTGATCGTGGCCCTCGTCGTGGTCTTCTCCGTCTTCTCGATCCTGACGCCGACCTTTCTGACGCCGGGCAATCTGCAGAGCATTCTCGTCAACAATTTCACGCTGCTTGCCATCGTCTCGATTGCGATGACTTTCGCAGTCTCTGCGGGCGGCATCGATTTGTCGGTCGGCACCGCTGTCGATTTTGCAAGCTTTGCCTTCGTCTCGCTCGTTCTGGCCGGACAGCCGGTGCCGCTGGCACTGCTTGCCGGCCTTGCAGCCGGCGCGCTGGTCGGCGCGTTTAACGCCGTTCTCGTGTCCGTGATCGGCGTCGCACCCTTCCTCGCAACGCTCGGCACTTTGTTTATCGGCCGCAGCGTCCAGCAATTGCTGACCAATGGCGGCAATCCGGTCTACCTGCCGCCCTCGGGTGTGCCGGAAGCCTTCCGGTTCCTCGGCCACGGCACGATCGCCAATGTCCCCGTGCCTCTGGGGATCGCCGCCATCGTCATTGCGGGTGCCGCCGCCGTGCTCACCTGGACCCGTTTCGGCCGCATGGTGATCTCGATCGGCATCCAGCCGAGCGTCGTGCGCTATTCCGGCATCGGCCTCGGCGCCCCTGTTGCCGCCACCTTCATTCTCGCCGGACTGATTGCCGCCGTTGCCGGCCTGATTCTGACGGCGACTGTGACCGTCTACATCCCCTCTTCCGGCAATGCGTTCCTGCTCAACGCCATCGGCGCCACCTTCATCGGCACGACGCTGTCGCCGCTCGGCCGACCCAATATCCTCGGCACCGTTCTTGGCGTCCTGCTGCTCAGCATCGTCGCCAACGGCCTCTTGCTGACAGGCCTCAATTTCTACTGGCAGCAGGTCGGCACTGGCACGCTCATCTTCGCCGTTCTCGCCTTCAGCTTCATCAACAGGAAAACCGTCGGCGCTTGAACCGCGCCTCGCCGACAACGCAGGAAGAATGACATGACCCGTGAAATCAGGCTCAACGCCTTCGACATGAATTGCGTCGGACACCAGTCGCCGGGCCTCTGGCGCCATCCGCGCGACAAGTCCTGGACCTACAAGGATCTCGATTACTGGGTGCATCTCGCCAAGACGCTGGAGCGTGGTAAGTTCGACGGTCTCTTCATCGCCGACGTGCTCGGGGTCTATGACGTGCTGAACGGCAATGTCGAGGCAGCACTCCGCCATTCGGCGCAGGTGCCGGTCAACGATCCGCTGCAGCTCATCCCGACCATGGCCTATGAGACCGAACATCTCGGTTTCGGGCTGACGGCCTCGCTCTCCTTCGAGCACCCCTATACGTTCGCAAGGCGCATCTCGACGCTCGATCATCTGACCAGGGGTCGTGTTGGCTGGAACATCGTCACCTCCTATCTGAACAGCGGCGCACTCAATATCGGCCAGGCCGCGCAAACCAACCACGACGACCGCTATGATCTCGCCGACGAATATCTCGAGGTCTGCTACAAGCTCTGGGAAGGAAGCTGGGAGGACGATGCCGTCGTGCGCGACCGCGAAACCGGTATCTTCACGCATCCGGAAAAGGTCCATCCGATCAACCATTCCGGCAAGTATTTCACCGTTCCCGGCATTCACCTGAGCGAGCCCTCGCCGCAGCGCACGCCCGTGCTCTATCAGGCCGGCGCTTCCAGCCGCGGCAAGGATTTTGCCGGCGCGCATGCCGAATGCATCTTCGTTGCGGCGCCCTCCAAGGCGGTGTTGAAGCGCTATGTCGCCAATGTCCGCCAGGCCGCCGAACGGCTTGGCCGCAACCCGCGCGAAATTCTCGCCTTCAACCTGCAGACCGTCGTGCTCGGGGAAACGGATGCCGAAGCGCAGCGCAAATTCAACGAATACCGCCAATATGCCTCGTTCGAAGGCGCCCTGACGCTGATATCAGGCTGGACGGGAATCGATTTCGGCCAGTTCGGCCCGGACGAGGTGCTTCGCCACCGCTATACGAATGCGGTGCAATCGGCCGTCGAAACCTTCACGACCATCGATCCCAGCAAGGAATGGACGGTGCGCGAAATGGCCGATTGGGTCGGCGTCGGCGGCTTCGGCCCGGTCTTCGTCGGCTCGCCGTCGACCGTCGCCGATCTCATGCAGGAATGGGTGGAGGATACCGATGTCGACGGTTTCAACCTTGCCTACGCGGTGACGCCGGAAAGCTTCGAGGACACCGTCGATCTGCTCGTGCCGGAGCTACAGAAGCGCGGCGTCTACAAGACCGAATACCGGCAGGGTACGCTGCGCGAAAAGCTCGGTGCTGCTGGGCCGCGGCTGGTCGCCCCGCATCCGGGAGCGTCCTACCGCAACCTCGGCATCGAAGCGCCGCGGCTCGCCGTCGGCGGCCGCTGAAAAATAATGGCTGGGTGACAAAAAATATCTCGCCTGGCCGTCCTGTTCGAATCTAATTCCTGTCACAATTACGGTTTCAGCTCGATTATAGATCGTTGAATTTTCTGGGTATCAGGAGAGGGCATGACCATGGCGGATATCTCTCGGCGCAGCCTGCTGAAGGGCACGGCGCTGCTGCTCGCAACGACGGCGCTGCCGCGCATTGCGTCGGCGCAGGACGTGCCGGCCGGCGGGCGCCTGATCGTTGCGGCCGATTCCGAACCGAAGAACCTCAATCCCGCCATCGTCGCCTCGAACGGCGTCTTCTTCATTGCAAGCAAGGTCATCGAACCACTGGCCGAAGCCTCCTATGAAGGCACGGACGGTCTGGCACCACGTCTTGCCACGTCCTGGGAAGGTTCGCCGGACGGGCTCTCCGTCACCTTCAAGCTGCGCGAAAACGCCACCTGGCATGACGGCAAGCCGTTCACCTCGGCCGACGTCGCCTTCTCGGCGCTCAATGTGTGGAAACCGCTTCAGAACCTCGGCCGACTGGTCTTTGCCAATCTGCAGGCTGTCGATACGCCCGACGACCACACGGCGATCTTCCGCTTCTCGAAGCCTACGCCGTTCCAGCTCATCCGCAATGCGCTGCCGGCCGTCACCAGCGTCGTTCCAAAGCATGTTTTCGAAGGCACCGATATCGCCACCAATCCGGCCAACAATACGCTCATCGGTACCGGCCCCTTCAAATTCGCGGAGTACAAGCCCGGCGAATATTACCGGCTGACGCGCAACGAAAATTACTGGCAGAAGGGCGAGCCGAAGCTCAACGAGATCGTCTACCGCGTGCTGCCGGACCGTGAATCGGCCGGAGCCGCGCTCGAAGCCGAGGAAATCCATCTCGCCGCCTTCTCGGCCGTGCCTCTTGCCGATCTCGACCGCATCTCGAAGGTCAACGGTATCAAGGTGATCTCCAAGGGTTATGAGGCGCTGACCTATCAGCTCGTCATCGAGATCAACCATCGCCGCAAGGAGCTTTCGGATCTGCGGGTTCGCCAGGCGATTGCCCATGCGATCGACAAGAAATTCGTCGTCGATACGATCTTCCTCGGCTACGCGACCGAAGCAACCGGCCCGATTCCGAAGAACTCCAAGGAATTCTACACGGCCGACGTCGCGAACTATAATTTCGACGTGCAGGCGGCAAACGACCTGCTGGACCAGGGCGGCTACACGAGGGGACCCGACGGCAATCGGTTCCAGCTCAAGCTGCGCCCCGCCCCCTATTTCAACGAAACGCGCCAGTTCGGCGATTATCTGCGCCAGGCGCTGGCTGCGGTCGGCATCGATGCCGTCATCGTCAATGCCGATGCGGCCGCCCATCAGAAGGCCGTCTATACCGACCATGATTTCGATATCGCCGTCGGCCCCCCGGTCTTCCGTGGCGATCCGGCGATCTCAACCACCATCCTCGTCCAGTCGGGAACGCCCGACGGCGTGCCCTTCTCCAACCAGGGCGGTTATGTCAGCGCGGAACTCGACAAGATCATCGCCCAGGCAGCCGTGACGGTGGATACGGCTGCCCGTACCGACCTCTACTACAAGTTCCAGCAGCTTGTGGTGGCCGAACTGCCGCTGATCAATGTTGCCGAATGGGGTTTTATCACGGTCGCTCGCGACACGGTGCTGAACGTCTCCGACAATCCGCGCTGGGCGGTCTCGAACTGGGGCGATACCGCGCTGCAATCGTGATAGGGTCGAAGGCGGATTTCCCTCAGAGGCCTCGTCCGGCGTGAAACGTGCACTCATCCTCTTGAGACGCAGGATCATCAGCAGCATTCCGGTGCTGATGATCGTGGTGATCTTCAGTTTCTTCCTGCTGGAGTCCGCCTCCGGTGATGCGGTCGATGCCTATCTCGGGTCGATCGGCGGCGGCGATGCCGCACTCATCAAGTCGCTGCGGGAGAGTTACGGCCTCGACCAATCCGTCCTTGCCCGCCTCTGGCTCTATCTTTCCTCGCTTGCCCGGCTCGATCTCGGCTGGTCGGTGGCTTTCAACCGCCCGGTGCGGGATCTGATTGCCGAACGGCTGCCGAACACGCTGCTCCTGATGGGAAGCGCAACAGCACTTTCCTTCGGCCTCGGTTCGACGCTCGGCATTCTGGCGGGCGCGAAGCCCGGCAGCTTTCGTGACCGTTTTCTCTCGATCGGTTCGCTGATCGTCTACGCCATACCGAGCTTCTGGCTGGGACTGGTGCTCAGCATCCTCTTTTCCGTCAAGCTGCGCTGGCTGCCGATTGCCGGCATCGAGACCATCGCCTCCGGCAAGACGGGCTTTTCGCGTGCGCTCGATATCGCACAGCATCTGGCCCTGCCGGTCGGAGCGCTCGCCCTCATCTATCTGGCACTGTTCCTGCGCGTCATGCGCTCCGGCATGGCGGAGGCCTGGAAACTCGATTTCGTGCTGTTTGCCAGGGCGAAGGGTTTGTCGCGCGGCCGCATCGTCCTGCGCCATGTGGCGCGCAATGCCCTCTTGCCCCTCGTCACCATGCTCGGCCTGCAGTCCGCTGCCATGCTTGGCGGCAGCGTGGTGATCGAGAGCGTCTTCGCCATTCCGGGCTTCGGCAGGCTGGCGCAGGAGGCGGTCAACGGCCGCGATGCGCCGCTCCTGATGGGCATCATCCTCACCAGCGCCGTTCTCGTCATCTGCGTCAATTTCATCGTTGATCTTGTTTATGCCGCCCTCGATCCGCGCATCGGCGCGTCGGAGAGCCGCGTATGAGCCTGCTGCGCCGTCTCCTGCAAACTCCGGAAGGCGCGATCGGGCTTGCCATCCTTCTAGCTCTCCTGGCCGCCGGCCTGCTGGCGCCAGTCCTGTCGCCAGGAGACCCCCTGCGGATTGCCGGCCGGGCGATGCTCACGCCCTTCGCCGATGCGCACCTGCCGCTCGGTACCGACAGGCTGGGGCGCGATGTGCTTGCCGGCCTGCTCCATGGCGCGCGGACCTCGCTGGTCGTCGGTATTGCCGCAGCTCTTTCCGCCATGGTTCTCGGGCTTCTTGTCGGCATGGCCGCCGGCTTTGCCGGCGGTATCATCGACGAAGCACTGATGCGTGTCGTCGATGCTTTCCAGATCGTCCCGGGCTTTCTGCTGGCCCTTGCCTTCGTCAGCACCGTCGGCGTGTCAACGCCGGTTGTCGTCTTCGCTATCGCGCTCGGGACCTGGGCCGATCCGGCGCGGTTGACGCGGGCGCAGGTGCTGTCCATCCGCGAACGGGATTATGTGGCCGCCGCGCGCGTGATCGGCATGCATCCGGCCGAGATCGCCTTCAGGGAAATCCTTCCAAACGCCCTTCCGCCTGTCCTGGCGCTGTCGGCGACGATCGTTGCCGGCGCGATCCTCACGGAAGCGGCGCTTTCCTTCCTCGGTCTCGGCAATCCCAACCTCGCCACCTGGGGATCGATGATCGCGGAGGGCCGAAGCGTGCTGCGCTCGGCCGCCTATCTTTCTGTGCTGCCGGGGATGGCATTGGCAATCACAGTGCTTGGTGTTCATCTTTTCAGCGAGGGTCTGACCCGGGCACTCGACGGAGGCGAAGGCCCATGACGGCTGCCCCCTTCTGCAGCGTGAGAGGGCTTTCCGTCCGCTATGGACAGGAAGCGGCGCTGAAATCCGTCAATCTGGACCTCATCGAAGGCGAGAGGCTGGCAATCATTGGCGAAAGCGGGTCCGGCAAGACGACACTCGGCCGAACGCTCGCCGGCCTTCTGCCGGACAGGGCCAGGGTCGAGGGCAGCATCAGCTGGCCAGCGCTCGGCCACGCTCCGCTGCCCGGCCGCGATTTCGGCCTTGTTCTTCAGGATCCCGGCACCAGTCTCAATCCGGTGCTGACGATCGGCGAGCAGATCGCCGAGAGCGCTCGACAGCATCTCGGCCTGAGCTGGCGGCAGGCCCTCGCCCACGCCGAAGAGCTTCTGGAACGGGTACGCCTGCCGCAGCCGACAAAGGCCATGCGCGCCTTCCCGCACCAGCTCTCGGGCGGCCAGCGGCAGCGCGTGTCGATCGCGGCGGCGATTGCGGCCAAACCCGCCCTGCTGATCGCCGATGAGGCAACCAGCGCGCTCGATGTCGTGGTCCAGGCGGAGATCGTCAAACTTCTCGACGGGCTGGTGCGCGAAGAAGGCATGACGCTGCTCTTCATTACCCATGATATCGCGCTCGCCTCCGGCTTCGTCGATCGTGTCGCTGTCTTCCGCGCCGGAGAACTGCTGGAGGCCGGTCCCGTTCGGTCGGTGCTGTCTTCACCAGCCGACGCCTACACCGCGGCGCTGATCGTCAGCCATCGCGATCTCTCCACACCGCCGCTGATTGCGGAGGTGGCGCCGTGACCGTGCTTCTGAGCGTCGATGCGCTTACAAAGGCCTACTCCAGCGCCGGCCGGCAGATCGCCGCCCTCGACAATGTCTCCTTGGCGATAGGTTCCGGTGAAACCTTGGGATTGGTCGGCGCCTCGGGCAGCGGAAAATCGACGTTGTCACGCGTGCTTCTGCGCCTGCTGGAACCCGATTCCGGCTCCATCCGCTTTGCAGGACAAGATTGGCGTGCACTTCGCGGAGCCGCACTCCGGCGCAGCCGTGCGCGTATGCAAATGGTCTTTCAGGATCCGCTCGGCGCCTTCAATCCGCTGGCATCGGTCGCCTCGGTTCTCGACGACCCGTTGCGGATTCACGGCATTGCTGACAAGCGCCGGCGCCCGGCGGAAATTGCCACCCTGCTGGAGCGCGTCGGCCTGCCCCCGGCCTTTGCCTCCCGCCCGGTCCGTACGCTGTCGGGCGGGCAACGCCAGCGCGTCGCCATTGCCCGTGCCATTGCGACGCGGCCGTCACTGCTGGTGCTGGACGAAGCCGTCTCGGCACTCGACGTGACCGTTCGCGGCCGCATTCTGGAATTGCTGGTCGAGTTGCAGCGCGAGCGCGGCCTCGCCTATCTCTTCATATCCCACGACCTCGCGGTCGTGCGCGCAATCTCGCACCGCGTCGCGGTCATGGATGCCGGCCGTATCGTCGAGGAAGGGCCGGCGGCAGATGTCGTCAATGCGCCGCAATCCGATGCGGCGCGCCGGCTCGTCGCGGCTGTGCCGCGTCTTGTAACCGAATCCGTCTGAAGGAGCTTCCCATGACCGAAGTCGCCTGGAACCCCCTCTATGGTGCGCCGGTCTATCCGGCCGAACGTTACGCCGCTCTCGCCCGCCGCATCGGTGCGATCCTGAAGACGGATAACGACGTTCTGCTGGTGCAGGCCGAGGCCGTGGTGGCACTCGAGGCCGTTGCGACCAGCCTTGCCAGACCGGGCCTTTCCGCACTGAACGTCGTCACCAGCCCCTATGGCAGCTGGTTCGGGCAATGGCTGCGGCGCGGCGGGGCCGACGTCATTGATCTCGTCGCCCAGCCCGGCCGGCCCATCGAGGCCGGGGCAATCGCCGTTGCGCTGGATGCCAACCCTGCGGTCAGCGTGCTGGCGCTCGTCCACGCGGAATCGGCAAGCGGAATCCTCAATCCACTGCCTCAGATCGTCGCTCTCGCAGCGGCACGGGGCATCCTGACGATAGTCGATGCCGTCGCTTCCGTCGGCGGCCACGCGCTCGATGTCGATGCGCTGGGCATCGACATCGCCGTGATCGGTCCGCAGAAAGCGCTTGGCGGGCCGGCAGGCATTTCTGCTCTGTCGGTCAGCCGGCGGGCTTGGGAACTCATCCTCCACGACGAGGCGCCGCATGATTCCATCCTGTCGCTGGCCGACCTGAAGGCCTGGGCGGATGCCGGCGGCGCGCTGCCGGGAACACCGGCGCCGCTTGAATTCTTTGCGCTCGAAGCCGCCCTCGACCGGGTCGAGGCGGAGGGTCTCGGGCAGATCGTCGCCCGTCATGAGCGAGCCGCCTCGGCAAGCCGGGCCGGCCTTGCCGCGCTGGGCGCCAGCCTTTGGGTGCCGGGCGAACACGCATCGAACCTCGTGACGGCAGTTTCCCCGCCGTCAGGAATTGAGGCCAGCTCCATAACCGGTTTTGCGGCGGCACTGGGCATCGACCTGTCGCCCGGTGTCGGGACGGGCTCGTCTCACCTTGTGCGTCTCAACCACACGGGGCCGCGGGCAAACTTCCAGAGCGTGCTCGCAAATGTCGCGGCCTACGGCGCCGCGCTTCGCCGGGCCGGCCTACCTGCGAATATCGACGCCGCATCGGAAGCTGTCGTGAGGATCTACAGCAGCTGACTGCTCAGTACCAGGAGTTCGGCACCGGCTGCCAGAAGAACAATTCCTCCTCGCGCAGGCTACGCAAACGGCTTTCGGAATCCTCTTTCGGCGCGCCGTCGGCAGTTTCGAACAGCGGCTGGTCACGGCTTCGGAGAAGCTTCGCAAAGAAAGTTCTGAATGCCGCAAACATACGTCACCTCCTGGAAAACCGGGCCACGATCTTCGCACGGATTTCCGGGTCAGGAAATATTGTCTACAAAATTACTATTCTAATTTGCGCCAGCGTGCCGCGTTCAGATACTACCGGAAGACCGGCTCCTAAAAAGGCATTGCACGGTCAAGGAAAAGCCGCCGCGGGAGATCAGGGCCAGTCCGACGCTCGCCCTTGAGAATCGAACCTTTCCGATGCACGAAGAGATCGACACGAACAGATCGAGGACGACGGAATGAGCGATGCGCGCGGACTTCAGATAATGTTCAAGAACCATACGACCTTGCTGAAATGGCACCGGCTGCGCCGGCGCATGGCCGATCCGCTGTTTTCGGCGGAGGTGATGGCGGAAGGCTTCAAAGCCGGCGCATCGATGGAACTCGACCTGCGTGTGCGCGCCGATGGCGGCTTCGTCGTGCTGCATGACAAGGATCTGGAAGGCGAGACGTCCGGGCACGGCATCATTGCTCAAAAGAGCCTGGCGGAACTGCGCGGTCTGCGCATGAAGGACGGCGATCGTCCGCTTCTCACCAGCGAGGATCTGGCCGCCATGCTGCAATCGGCCCATCCGGACGCGTTGCTGCAGTTCGACATGAAGGACGATTACGAAGCGATCGGCGAAAAGGGGATCGCCCATCTTGCTGAACACCTGCAACGGATTTCCGCTTCCGT
The DNA here is from genome assembly GCA_900471515.1 of Hyphomicrobiales bacterium. Lineage (GTDB taxonomy): Bacteria > Pseudomonadota > Alphaproteobacteria > Rhizobiales > Rhizobiaceae > Rhizobium. The sequence goes on from UCFC01000042.1 coordinate 77,252, forward strand.
CATCGTCAGCGCCGGAAGTCAGGAGCTGATCCTGGCCGTCAAGGAAAAGCTGCCGCATCTGCGCCGCGGTATCGACCCGAGCGACAAGCTGGGCAATATCTGCAAGGCAGGAGGCTGGAATGCAGTCGAAAAGGAATTGCTCGCCGATCTTCGCGGCCCGACGGAGCCGGAAACAATCTACCTTTACTGGCCGATGCTGCTCGATGCCGCAAAGGCCGGCCTCGATATGATCGCGCTCTGCCACAGCGAGGGCAAGCGCGTCGATGCCTGGACCTTCACGCTGAAGGATCCCGATGGCGGTTTCAACGATACCGAATGGACGAATTTCTCGGCACTGATGGCGCTGAAGCCCGATCAGATCACGACGGACGAAGCGCCTGCAACCGAGCGCGCGTGGCTGAGGCGAATGGCGGACTGATTAGCCCGCCAGGCCTTCGAACTCGACGAGGAAGGCGAATTCTTCCGCCAGGCCGGGTGAATGGGCTATGACAGGGCCGCCATCCTCCAGCAGCGTGTCGACCGGCGGAATGGCGACCTTCGCACCGGCCTCCGAAGCAATCAGCGCCCCGGCAAGCATGTCCCAGGCATTGAGATGCCGTTCGTAAAAGAGGTCGGAGACGCCTTCCGCCACGCGCACGAGATCGACTGCCGCTGCCCCCATGCGGCGATAATCCATACCGCGCTCATAAAGCCGCTTGGAAAGCGCCGCATAGTCGTCAAAGCTCGTCTTGCGCGAATGGCCGAGGACGACGATCGCGTTGGCGGGATCGGTCGTCAGGGCCGCATGGATCGGCTCACCTTCCTTGAAGGCGCCGTGGCCACGGATTGCGGAAAAGACCTGATCATTGGCCGCATCATAGACCACGCCGACCTCCACCTTGCCATCGACAACAAAGGCGATGGAAACGCCCCAATGGCGGAAGCCGCGGATATAGTTGGTCGTGCCGTCGATGGGATCGACGACCCAGGTACCGGCCGAACCGGACTGTCCGCCGGTTTCCTCACCCATGAATGTATCTTCGGGAAAGCGCGCCAGCAGCCCCTCGCGGATCGTCTGCTCCGCCCGCCTGTCTGCGACGGTGACGAAATCCTGCAATCCCTTGTTCTCGACGTTCAGCGCTCCCGGCTTTCCTTCACGCCTGAAGCGCGCGGCCTCGCGTCCCACCTTGCGGGCCACGTCGATTGCGACCTCCGCCCGCGCGGTCAGAGCAGAGGCATCAAATGCGGAATTCATCAGGCAGTCCTTCTTCTAATCAGCGTCACGGGGGTAAATTCGACGCGGGCCGTCATATCCGGTTCGGCCATCCTGGTCATCAGCAGATCGACCGTCTGCTCGGCCTGCAAATCGCAAGGCTGGCGGATGGTCGTAAGGTCGTAGGCCGCCCAGCTGGCCTGGGGGATATCGTCATGGCCGATGACGCGCAGCGGCGGCTGATCCTCACGGCCAAGCCCTTTCATGATGCGGTCGATCACGCCGCAAGCCATGTAGTCGTTGGCGCAAAACAGGCCGTCGATGTCGAGCGTGGCAAGACCGGCGGCTGCGTCATAGCCGTTCCGGTAGTCGTTGACCCTTACCTCGATCATCCGCGGTTCGAGGCCGAACTGCCGACAGGCCGCCATGAAGGCCTCGCTGCGCCGCCTTGCCGTGTAGGAGATGGAGGGCGCTGCCATAACCGCCGGCGCCGTCACGCCGCTTTCGATCAGATGCGTGGCGGCAAGGTGACCCGCCATGCGATCGTCGGAAATGATGCGGTCGACAAAGGGAATATCGTCGCCCTTGTTGATCAGCACGATCGGCACACCTTCGGCAGCACACTGCTCGCAGATCTCCGTCGGCGGCGCATCCGATGTGACAATGACGCCGGAGACGGCATAGTGCAGGAGCTGGCCGATGACGGTCGAGGTGTCCGCCTCCTTCGAGGTCGGCAGCAGAATGGGGCGGAAATTGCGGGCAATCAGCACCCGTGCCAGGTTCTCGATCTGCAACGTGCGGAACGGGTTATCGAGGCCGGCCGCGACAAGCCCGACGAGGTCGGAGCGCTTGTTGGTGAGGCTGCGGGCCAGATAGTTCACCCGGTAGCCGAGCTCCTTGGCCGCCTGATAGACCTTTTCGCGCGTCTTCGGCGAGACGCTGGCATCGGGCGTGAAGGCACGAGACACGGCCGCGCGCGAAACGCCCGCCACGCGCGCCACGTCGAAGGACGTGACCTTTCTCGGTCCCTTGTTATCCCTGTCTGCCATGTCTCTCGTCCCTGGCGGCCGGGCGCATCAGATCGGGCAGGTCCGTACAGATGCCGAGCACCGGAAGCTTCATAATGTCGGAAAGAATGGCCGGCCGCTCCTCGTGCCACAACACGATCTCACGCCCTTCGCCAAAGGCCCGCTGCATCAGCTCCCGGCTGACCAGATCCTGCGGCCGTTCGCCGGCCCGCTCCCAGCAAAGGTGCAGGATGTCGGCGCCGGCCTCGTCGCCTGCCGCATGCGGATCGTGGCCGACACGGATCAGGACGGAGAGCGGGTAGTCGCAGCCCGCCTCGCGAAGTTCGCGCACCTGCGCGGTATCGAAGGAGCCGAGGCAGGCAAAGCGCTGGTTTTTCTCGGCAAGATGCTTCCAGCACAGAAGCCCGGTGCCCGGCGCCTTGAGTTCGATGTAGAGACCGGTATTGGTGCGCCGTCCGAGGGCTGCAACCGCCTCGAACGTGGGAACGTTCACGCCGTCGAGGGCAGCAAGCTCGGCTGCCGTCATCTCGGAAATGCGCCTGTTGACGCCAAAGACGCGTTCGAGATGATCGTCATGGGAAACGACGACCACGCCATCTCTGGTCAGTTGCGTATCGAGCTCCCACATTTCCGCACCGAGTTCGGCCGCGCGCTGGAAGGCCTCCAGCGTGTTTTCGCGCTCATGGCCGCTGGCGCCGCGATGGCCGATGCAAAACGGCAGGCTTCCCTTGTCGGAAGGCCAGCCGTAACGTTCGAAGAAGGACGAGAAATCACGCATCGATCAAAGCCTCCGGCCTTCCTCGTCGAAGACGAACACACCCTTGCTGTCGATTGCCCACTTCACCTCGTCGCCGACGGTGATGTCGTTGCGAACCGGCTGGATGGAGCGCAGCAGCGACCCACCGGCGAGCTGCACGTCGTAAAGGTTCTCTCGGCCCTGCGTTTCGGCGAACGTGACCTTGCCGCAAACAGTGATATCGCCGGCCGGATTGAAATGTTCGGGGCGCACGCCGAGCGTGAGCCTGGTGCCTTCCGCAGCCTTGACCGAGACCGGCACGCGGATTTCGCTTTCCGGCATCGCAAAGGCGCCGTCCTTCATCACGCCGCGCAAAAAAGTGATCGGCGGATTGCCGAGGAAGCCGGCGACGAAGGAGGTGCGCGGGTCGTTATACATTTCCGCCGGCGTGGCGACCTGCACGATCTCGCCTTCCTTCATGATAGCAATGCGGTCGCACATGCTCATCGCCTCCACCTGATCGTGGGTCACGAGAACGGCGGTGATACCGGTCTCGCGCTGGATGCGGCGGATTTCCGAACGCATTTCAAGACGAAGCTTGGCGTCGAGATTGGCGAGCGGCTCGTCGAGCAGCAGCACATCCGGCTTGCGGATGAGCGCCCGAGCAAGCGCCACGCGCTGCTGCTGGCCGCCCGAAAGCTGTGCCGGCCGGCGCTCCATCAGGTTGCCGATCTGCACAAGGCCGGAGATACGCTCGACCTCCTTGCGGATCTCGGTTGCACCGACGCCCTTCACCTTCAGCGGAAAGCCGATGTTTTCCGCAACCGTCATGTGCGGATAGAGCGCGTAGGACTGGAAGACGACGCCGACATTGCGCATCTGGCTCGGCAGGTCGGTCACGTCGCGATCGCCGAAGAGAATGCGCCCGCCCGTCGGGCGATGGATGCCGCAGATGGCAAACAGCGTCGTCGACTTGCCGCAACCGGAGGGGCCGAGCAGCGCCAGCATTTCGCCGCTGCCGACTTCGAGCTTCATGTTCTCGATGACCTTGGTGGAACCGAAGCTCTTCGAAAAATTGTCGAGGAGGATGCGCATCAGCCTTTGCTCCCGCCGCCATAGATGTTCATGAGATATTTGTGGAAGAGTGCGTAGACGATCATGACCGGGATGACGTAGAACACGCCGACCGCCTTGAACATATTGAAATTATAGTTGTTGTCGTCGCTGAGGAAGCCGGCGAGATAGACCGAGAGCACCTGCACCTGATTGCCGGGCGCCAGCACCTGCGGCAGGATATATTCACCCCAGCCTGACAGGAACGAGAAGAGCGCGAGTGCCATGATGCCCGGCCCGACCTGCGGCAGCACAAGGCTGCGCCAGACGCGGAAGCGCGAAGCACCGTCGACGACGCCGGCCATCTCGATTTCCCACGGCACCGTGTCGTAAAAGCCCTTCATCAGCCAGATGCCGAGCGGCAGGTCGATGGCCGCCTTCACCAGGATCACGCCGATCAGCGAATTATAGAGGCCGATCATCTGCAGCACGATGAAGATGGCGATGATCAGCGTCACCGACGGAAACGCGTGCAGCACCATGACGCCGGCCAGGAAAAAGCCGCGCGCCGGCACGTTGAGCCGCGACAGCACATAACCGGCCATCGACGAGACGATGACGACGACGCTCGTCGTGCAGGCGGCAAAGACCAAGGTATTGATCGTCACGACCCAGATATTCGGCTTGCCTTCCGTTGTCTGCCACAGGAAGCGCCATGGCTGGACGGTGAAGCCGGAAGGGATGAGTGAGCCGGCTTCCTTCACCGTCACCGTGTCGAGGAAGAAGTAAGCGTACATCAGAAGCAGCGGCAGGCTGACGACCATCAGCGCGGCAACGACCGGCCAGCTGCTGAAATTCGCGGAAGGTTGCGCTTTTTCGGCCATGGTCAGTCCTCGATCAGCGGCTTGGAGACAAGCGTGCCGTAGTTGAAAATGCGCAGATAGATCAGCGACAGTGTCACGCCGATGACAACCAGCACGAGGGCCATGGCGGCACCCAGCCCATATTCGAGATTGCCGGCGTAGTTGTTGAGCGCCGTATGATAGGCGGCGAGCGCCCAGATCTCCGTTGCCTTGCCGGGGCCGCCGTTGGTCGAAAGCAGGGTTTCGTTGAAGGAGGCAAGCAGCGAAAGCGTCTGGTAGCAGGTGACGAAAAGGATCGGCCAGCGCATCTGCGGCAGGATGATGTAGCGGATCTGCTGCCAGCGCGACGCGCCATCGACCTCGCTCGCATAGAACTGGCTCTTCGGAATGGCCTTCATTGCCGAGGAGAACACCAGCATTCCCATCGAGGCACCGATGAAGCCGTTGATCATGACGACGAAGACCCAGGCGTTGTAGGCGTTATCGAGAAGGTAGTTTTTCGGCGGGTAGCCGAACTTGCCCATCAGCGTGGAAATGAAGCCGGTGTCCCAGGCAAGCCATTTCCACAGCATCACGTAGATGACGACGGGCGTGATGCGCGGCAGCAGCCAGACGCCGCGGAAGAAGGAAGCGGGTGCCGCCGGCATGTAATGTGTCCAGATGGCAAGCAGCAACGCATAACTGACATTGAAGATCATCAGCACCAGCGCGACATAGAGCACGGTATTGAGGAGAACGCGGGCCATATCCGGCGAAGAGGCCATGCGCGAGAAATTGTCCGATGTCCAGACCCAGCCGGTATAGGTCGCCGTTGCGACGGCCTCCTTCTGCTCCTGCGTGAGCTTGAAGCCAAGCGTATCGAGCGCGGAAAAGAGCTGCTCCTTGCTGTCGAAGCGTGCGTTGACGACCGAGCGGTTGAACTGGTCGGAGATCTGCTTGACCTCGCGCGTCGAGGGACGGTCCTTCAGGTCCTTGATCATGCGCTCGATTTCACGGCGCGACGGAAAAACCTCTTTCAGATGCTTTTCGCGCAGTTCCGAGACGATGCCGGAGGAAAGATTGAGAGCCTCGACGGCTTTCAGGCCGTCTTCGTCGATCGTGTAGCGCGGCTCGCCGAGCTGATCGGCAATATCGGGCATGGAGGATTCGAGCGTAATCAGCGAATTCGGTGCGACCTGATAGACGCCGCCGGAAATGCCGGTGGCGGTCGTCATGTTCGTCATCGAGAAGACGGCCGTCAGAACGACCGGCAGAAGGAAGAACAGGATGATCATGATCGCCGCGGGCGCAATCATCACCAGCCCGAGCGTTCTGGACGATTTCATGGAAGTCCCCTCTTGGACGACGGACCGGGAGGCGGCATAAGGGCCGCCTCCCGGCAGGGTGCGTCGATCTTAGCGGATGACGATCTTGTCGCCGAGCGTGCTCTTCAGCTCGCTCTCGGCATCGTTGACAGCAGCATCGACCGCCTTGGCGCCGGTCCAGGATGCTTCAAGGTTCTTCCACATGATGTTCCAATAGGTGCCGAAATCGGAATTGTTCGGCATCGCATTGGCGTAGGGCAGCAGGCGCTCGGTGGCTTCGCGCGTCCAGCGGTCGGCGGCGTAGAAATCGACGGCCGCTTCGGACTTGGAGACACCAAGGTGAGCCGACTTGACCGCATGCAGCGCATTGATGCGCGGCTCGGAAGCGATCGTGATCAGCTGGGCGGCGACCTGCGTATCTTCATCGCTGTGGCCGGCCGTCAGCAGATAGACGAGAGGATGCGTCAGCGTGTTGGCCTTGCCGCCTTCCCCGGCCGGGATCAGCGTGAAGACGATGTTGCCGAAGAAGTCCTTCAGGCCCTCCTGGTTGACCATGCGGGCATAATGCCAGGTGCCGGCGTCCCAGATGCCGGCCTTGCCGCTGGAGATTTCCTTCCACCACTGGTCGCCCGGCATGCCGATGTGGTTCTTCTTGGTAACGCCCGAAGCGACGGCATCGGCGAAGAACTGATAGGTGCGCTTCATCGCAGCCTTGTCGAAAACGAGCTTGCCGTTTTCTTCCATCACACCGCCGAAGGACGTGTAGAACTGCCAGTAATCCGGGCCGTTGCTGGCGCGCGGATAAAAGCCGTAGCCGGGTTGTACGAGGCCCTTGTCCTGCATCTTCTTGGCGTCTTCGAGCAGGTTCTCCATCGTGTACTTGCCGTCCTTGACGCTCTGCGGCAGGGCGTCGAGATCAGCATCGCTGTAGCCGATCGCCTTCATGTGCGGCTTCCAGAACAGCATCGGGCGGGATTCCGCGTCCTGCGGGATGCCGTAGACCGAGCCGCTGTAGGAGGCGATCTGCATCAGGTTTTCGTAGATGTCGTTGAGCGGCCAGGAGTCGAGGTCGACATAATCTTCGACCGGAACGATGAGGCCAGCCTGCGACCACGGAGCAATATCTTCATGGCCGCTGACGACGATGTTCGGAGCCTTCTTGGCTTCGGCGGCAAGCGTGAGCGCCTGCTTGAAATCGTCCCAGCCCGAGTAAGGGGTCTTTTCAACGATGATCTTCAGATCTTCGCCCTTCAGCGCCGCTTCGCGCTCGAGCTGACGGGCAGCGATGTCGATGGCATCGAGGCGATAGACGTCGTTCGGACCGGTACCGCCGGCCCAGACGCTGATGTGGACGTCCTTGGCAAGCGCAAAAACAGAGGTCGAAGCCAGGATGGCGGCTGCGACGGTAAGGGACTTCAGTGTCGGCAAAAGAGTCATTTTCTTCATCTCCCCAGAAGAGCAGTGTGAGGCCTCTTGACGGGTCATCACTGGTGTTGACGGCCGTTTCGAAAGCCCCACGAAAACGTGGCGTGTCCCGCTCTAGGGGGCGAACGTAACGACCGAATGACAAAATTGAGCACGTGTGCAAAATTATTATGACGATGTTCGCGGCGCGGTCAATTGCCGATGGAAATGACGCGAGCACTAACGTGACATGCCCTCAACATTGCGAGAGGATACGGGTAAAAATCAGGAATATTTTCTTACAATTACACGATATGCCCGCCGAGCACCTGGCTTCGTGCCCAACCCAAGCAATATGTGCCACATGCCCCCCATCGGTCACGAGTGGAGTTCCGAAATCCAGTCAACTGTTCAAATAGGAAGGCTGACGAGACAACATCATCTGAAGCCACACGAAGAGAATGAGGCTGAGGATCACAGCAACCAGATTGTAGATCGTCGCGACCGCAAAGGCGTGCCCGTAGTGTTCTACAGACGGGGCAGTCGAACCCAACTGAAGGCCAATGCTGTCCAAGACACTGAAGAAGATGATGCCGACGACGGCTGTTCCAGAGGCAGCCCCTGCCGTTTGCATCGTGCTGCAAGCCCCAGATGCCATGCCGGCTTCGCTATTCGATACGGTAGAAAGGATCAAATTGAGAAAAAGCGGGATTGCAATGCCTTGACCCAACCCGTTGAGGACAAGCGAAATGCTCAACATGAGATTGGCATTTCCGCCGTTAAATCCGACAGCGATCGAGAAGAGTAGGCCGACTGCGTAGATAAGCATGCCAAGAAGCACAGCCCAATGACCTGACCGCTTCGCGACTGCCTCTGACAAGAGAGAACCGATAAAAAAGGCGACTGTCGAGGGAATGAAAACTGCTCCAGCCTCAAGTGCCGTTCGCCCGATGCCAACCTGCAGAAATACTGTCAACGAGAGCGAGAAAGAGCTGATGGTCGAGTGAAAGAGAAACGCCGTGATAATCCCTAATGTAAATCCATTTCTTCCGAAGAGCGAAATATCAACGACCGGGACGCCGCCTCTTCTAACCAGTCCGATCTCGTATCTGATGAAATAGATGAATAAAAGAGGCGATAGTAAGGGTCCGACAATGGCCCACCAGGGCCAGCCGTGTTCGCGCCCCACCATTAGCGGGAACAGTACCAAGGTTAGGGCCGAAGCTCCAAGAGCAGCGCCTCCGATGTCCAATTTTCTCGACAGGACTTCTTTCGTTTCAACGATCATCCAAGGACCTGAGACCAGCGCACAGAGCGCCACTGGCAGATTTACCAAGAAGACGAGGCGCCAACCGAGATCGCCGACATTGATTGCTATCAGATAGCCTCCGATGACCTGAGATGCCGCACCCGCCACACCCTGGACAACCCCCATAATCGCGAACGCTCGCCGACGTGCATCGCCATCGAAAAGGAGCCTGACCGATGTGTAAATTTGCGGCATCATGAGTGCCGCCCCAACGCCCTGGATCACGCGCGAACCGATAAGCAGCCATGAAGAAGGGGCCAAAGCGCAGAATAGCGAACCAAGCGCAAAGGTCGCCATGCCAAGAAGAAACAGGCGACGACGCCCGAAGATATCCCCCAGGCGCGCACCATTCAGAAGCATGGCTCCAAAGGACACGTCATAGGCGACCATTATGAGCTGTAACTCCGCGTTTGACGCGTGCAGTTCCCGCTGAATGTCAGGCAGCGCGACGTTGACAATGAAGAGGTCGAGGATCGTTAGAAAACACCCGGTCAGAAGCACCGCAAGGGAGGTCCAGGAACTTGCTTTTCCGGTTTCGACTGCAGCTATGCTCATTTTGGTTTCCAGTGTCGCTGTTGTGTTCTCGCAGGACCATCGGCTGGTCGATGCCAAGTTGAGAGCATGATATTTTTTCTTGAATACCGATCAATTCAGCTGCATTTCTTTTCTTATCGGACAAAAATTCCTCAATTGAGGTGAATATGAAAAGCCTCGCTGGCATTGCCGCTTTCGTCTACGCAGCCGAACAGCAAAACTACGCGATCGCTGCCCGCCTCCTCGGCATCTCGCCGTCTGCGGTCGCGAAGGCGATAGTGCGCCTCGAAAGCCATCTGGGCGTACGCCTATTCAATCGTACGACGCGCAGTGTCAGCTTGACGGAAGAAGGGGCGCTCTTTTACGAACGCTGTAAGCACATCATCAACGACTTGAATGACGCCGAGGCCACAATAGTTCAGAGCCGAGGGCGCCCAAGAGGACGCCTACGTGTGAGTGTCCCGCACATCGTGGGCCACCATCTGTTGATGCCCATCCTTCCGACTTTTGCGGAGAGATTTCCGGAAATCGAGCTGGATATCGATTTTGAGGATCACGTTGTTGATCTGGTGACGGAAGGAATCGATGTCGTTATACGCAGCGGCGAGCTGACTGATTCAGGACTGATCGCACGGCCGCTGGGCGAGCAGCATTTTGTGATCTGCGGAAGCCCAGGATACCTTAGCCGTTACGGACGACCCGAAACGCCAAGCGATCTCACCCGCCACGCATGCATCCACTTCAAATATCCTTCCAGCGGCCGGATCGCACAGTGGGCCTTCGTGCACGATCAAGACCGTTCCATGTTGCCGCGGGGACTGACAATCAACAATTCGGATGCCGCGCTGAGGGCAGCTTTGGACGATATGGGATTGGTTCACCTGCCAGTCTACATGGCACTACCGCGGATAGAAGATGGCAGCCTGGTTCCTGTTTTGACTTCATACATGGCGAAGTTCGGCTCTCTTTCCCTTGTCTGGCCCTCCAACAGACAGCTTCTGCCGAAGGTCCGTGCATTTGTGGATACGGTTGTCGAAGGTCTTAGAGACCGGCCCGAGGCCTTTCAGCCGTTCAAAATGAAAGCAAGTTAGGATCCAGATACAGAGTGGCGACTGTTGGTATAACTCGCTGTTGTTCAGCCGGAAGGTCGTGGACCGTCCGCTGCATAAAACGGTCCGTGCGGCCGTGTGTAAAATTCACAACGGGACATCCCCGAAGCGCCGTCGTCAGGTCCGTTATAGACACGACATCCGAACTCGCATCTTGCCCGCCCCTTCCCGATCGGCTAATGATTGCAGCGGAACTTACCAACAATGGAGGCGTGCAATGACAGATATTTCTTCATCCAACGCCTCTTTGGCATAGGCTTTCGAAGCTCCTTCCTCTCGATTAGATCCGAGACCTTTCAGGCTTCACCATCCGAAGATGGCACCCGTTTCGCACGCAGCGTCCGGGCGCGTAACGTCCGCGCCGTCGCGTTGCGCAGTCTCAGCTTGAAAGAAGGGCGGTTCAGGATCCTGACCGCAGATGATCATGAACAATCAACACGCCGGCGAGAGCCTGGCGGCATCCTTGAGCGAACTTTGCTCACGCTTCAGCTTTCGACAGATCCTCGTCGCAGCCATTGTTGCCCGGTGGAAACGTCGTCGCGCGGTGAACAATATTGACGCTTTCCCCTCGTGGCTGCGCCGTGATCTCGCTTTGTCCGATGAGTAGGTCCAGCCGCCTGCAACTTGCCAGGCAGGGGTGATTTCAAATGTCAGAATGAGATCACTCCTGCCGGTTTGCAGCCGAGGCTGCCATGACGGTCATATCCCGTCCCAGAGATCGCGGAGCATCTGCCGAAGCGATAGTGCCTCGGCCCATCGATCGGTCGTGTCGTTGCCGTCTCGACCGGTGATCGCATAGGGCTGCGGCCCAAGTTCGCAGGTGAAGACCAGTTCGGCATTCGAAGCCGCGCGACTGCGCCAGTCGCGCATGCCGCAGTCCCACCATTGCAGGAAGAGATCGACCCACGGCCGATGGTGCGGAAACGAGATTTCGATTTGCACCTGTTCGCTCGACGCGACCCTGCCGTGAAAGGCATGGGCATTGTGCAGGATGCGACGGATCAGGGCATCCGTTTCGGGATCGGCAGGACAGGCAAACTCGCGTGCGACCGTAAAATGCGAGAGATCGGCCAGCAGCCGCAGGTCCGGCCGTCGGTCCAGCAGGTCCAGGGTGAAGAAGAGGTCCGTCGTCATCCTGCCGCGATGGGTTTCGATGAAGACGGGTACGCCGGCATCATCGGCAAGCTGCATCCAGCCATCCAGGATCGGCAGGCAATCCTCGACGCGGCGCAGACGGATATCCGGCTGCAGGCCGATATGGCTGACCGGAAATTCCGCGGCAAGCTCCAGGGGCAGCCGCAGATCTTCGATGCCGCGGGGAAAACATATGCCTTCGATCTTCAACCCGGTACCGCGGAGAGCGTCGTTCAGCCTCACGACGTCGGCCCGGTTCGTATAGTGAGCGCTGACGCCATCGAAGCCAGCTTCCGAAATCATCGCGATATTCTCGTCGAGGCTGCGCTCATATCCGTCGGCCTGTCGGCGCTCCATGGCCCAAAGCGACTGAAATATCAGGAGCTTCTGCATCATGCCGCCCGCACGCTCTTCAGCAGCATCTTGAGGTTTGCGTCAGGATCGGCAAGAGCGGCGGGATCGGGAGTGACCCCGGCAGCAACCAGCATTTCCGCAAGCTTGATATCCTTGGCCGCGGCGCTGCCCACACCAAGGCCGGCGGCCGCCACAAGGCGCCCGTCCTCCAGATAGAACGCGATCTCCTTGTCGCCGGACGAACGGACGATACTGCGATGGAACGGTTGCGGCAGCCCGACCACCTGCAGGCCGAGATCATATTGATCGGACCAGAACCAGGGAATGGCGGCGAAGGGCTCGGCCGCGCCGAGCATGTTCCGCGCAGCAGTCGCTGCCTGATCTCTTGCATTCCTCCAGCTTTCAAAGCGGACATGGCCTCCGCCCGGTTGGCTTACAGCCGCGCAATCGCCTGCCGCGAAGATATCGGCTGCGCTGGTGCGAAGACAGGCATCCGTCAGGATACCATTGCCCGTCGCCAGCCCCGCTTGCTGCGCCAGCGAGATCTCGGGCACGACACCAATGGCGCTGACGACGAGTTGTGCCTGGACCCTGCTGCCGTCGGCCAGAAGGACGCCACCGTCATCGATAGCGACGACACCGCGGTCCAGATGGAAGCTCACGCCTTCTGAGACGTGTCTGGCATGCAATCCCTCCGCAAAGCGCGGCGGAACGGCGCGCCCCAGCGGTTTGGGGGCAGCTTCAATGATGCTGACCGCAACATCCCTGCCGCGAAGGACGGACGCGAGTTCCATACCGATCAGACCAGCGCCGATAATGGCGGCACTTACGCCTGCCCGGACATTGGCGAAGATTGCCTCGGCATCGGCATGGGTGCGAAAGTCGAGCGCGCGCTCGGCGCCCGGACAGGCAAGCTTCCTCGGGCGCGCACCGGTGGCCAGCAACAGCTTCTCATAGGTCAGGGGCCGACCGTCGCTCAAGATGACGGTAGCGGCGGCGACATCGAGCGTCGCGGCCGACACTCCCCTGCGATAGTCGATGCCGGCAGCGGCCAGCGCATCGTCGGTACAGATCGGCTTCATCCGCACCGCGCCATCCATCGGCTTCGACAAGGGCGGTCGTTCGTATGGCAGATGCGGTTCTGCGCCGACCAGGATTATCGTTCCGGAATATCCGGCCTCCCGCAAGGCGAATGCCGCACGTGTACCGCATTCTCCGGCGCCGATGATGACAATGCCGCTCATAAAACTCTCCATGAAAAAGGGGCCGGCGCTCGTGAGGAGGAGACGCCGGCCGGGGGAGGATCAGTTCTGGTGGGCGTAATCTGCCATATTGGCCGGCGTCACGAGTTCGAAGGGCACCATGACCTGCTTGTCGACACTATGACCGCGGACCAGGGCCACCGCCGCATCCAGTGCGCTTGCGGACTGTCCCCTTGCGTTCTGGAACACGGTGACATCCAGATCGCCATTCGCCATAGCCGCCAGGCCGTCCTGCGTTGCGTCGATACCGACGACCACGACGCTGTCCATCGAAACACCCGCCGCCTTCAGCGCCTGGATCGCGCCGATCGCCATTTCGTCATTGTTGGCAAAGATCGCATCGATCGGACGGCCGGCGGTAATCCAGTTGGTGGTCAGGTCCATGGCATTGGTACGTGTCCAGGCGGCCGATTGCTCGTCGGCGATCGTGACACCCTTGCAATCGCCTGCGGCAAGCGTTTCCTTGACGGAAGAGGTGCGGTCGCGCGAAGCCTGATGCGCAAGATCACCCATCAGGATATAGGCCTGCGCATCGCCGGCCTTTCCGTTCCTCTTCAGGATTTCGCAGGCGGCTTCGGCCCCCAGCCGTCCGGAGTCGGTTTCCTTCGAGCCGACATAGGCCTGCTTGGCGGGCAATCTGTCGATATTGTCGGGCTGCAGGTTGAGATAGACGAGCGGAATGCCGGCCTTCTCCGCCGCCTCGCTGATACCTGGTGCGGCCGATGTATCGGCAAGAGTCACGATGATGGCATCCACACCTGCGGCAATGAAATTATTCACCTGATTGAGCTGCCTGGAGACGTCGGTCTGAGCATCCTCGATCTGCAGCGTAACGCCCCCCGCCTTGGATGCTCTTGCACTCAGGCCCTCACGCAGCAGCGTCTGGAAATTGTTGTCGAAGCTCTGCATCGACACGCCGATCGTTTCGGCCGAGGCAGCACTCGCCGTCAGGGCGGCCAGGATGGCCGCCACGCAGAATGACTTCATGATTTCCTCCCATTGGGTGCCGGGCCACCCGAAGCATTCCGGAGGCCACCAGGGCCCGCAGCTTGTGCAGGCTCAGGCGAGAGCCACGCGGACTTCCCCGTCGATGACTTCGGCGGGATAGGTCTTCAGATTCTCGCAGGCCGGAAGTCTGAGGGCTTCGCCGGTGCGATAGTCGAAGGCGCCGGAATGTTTGGGACATTCCACTTCGAAATCCATGACCAGACCTTCGGCGAGGTGGATCGCCTCATGGGTACAGAGGCCGGCGGTGCAATAGACGCTGTCGTCGGGACCACGGTAGATGGCATAGGTGCGGCTGCCGTGGTCGAAACGAATGGCGCCCTCCTGTTCGATATCGTCGAGTTTGCAGGCGGTGATCCAGCTCATTCGGCCGCCCCCTTGATCTCCCGGCCGACCTTGCGGGCCGCAAGCCTTTCCTTGCGGCGGCGGTAGCGCGCCTGCATGCGGGCCTCCCCTTCGGGCGAGCCGTCGTGCCAGGTTCCGAACCACTTATCGAGCGGGATCAGCGCATCGCCGTAGTTCACCTCGAAATATTTGTGATGCAGGTAATGCGCGTAGGCGTGGCTATCCACCAGCCTGTCTTCGCCGACCTCGATCTTGTCGAAGCCGACATGACCGGGAATGGCGCCAAAGCCTGCATAGTGAAGCTGATAGAGCATGAGGATCGGGTTGGACGGCAGGACCAGGTGATAGAAGGCCGTTCCGAGATAGAGCAGATGTTCGACCGGATGCATCGAGAGCGACGACCAGGGCGACGGGTTGACCGAGTTGTGGTGGACGGAATGCACCCACCTGTAGAGGAACGGCGTGTGGATGAGCCGGTGAATGCAGAAGAAGTGGAATTCGTGAATGAGCGGCACGATCAGCGCGACGATCGCAAGCATCCAGGGACGTTCGGCAAAGCTCAGCCACGGCGCATAGCCATTGGCATAGACCCACAACATGCCGGCCTCGATTGCCGTCCAGATCGTCACACCCGAAAGGAAGGTACGCAATATATTGTCGATGTTCTGGCTTTCGAACCAGAAGGCCTTGTTCTTCTGCTCGGCAGGGAATTTCCCGTTATATTTAAAGCGGTTCTCCTGCCGCTTCAGCACGTAGAGATGCACTTCGAAGGCGCCGTAGAAGAGCAGGACGCAGATTGCGTTGACGGCATAGAGCCAGGCAAGCCAGCCGAAACCTGGGGTTCTCATCGTCTCCATCGGCGGAACGACCCAGGCCCAATAGGCGACGGCGGATGCGGCAAAAATCGCATTCCAGGGAAAGAAATAATGCGGCAGCCATTTCAGGACGGCCGTCAGCCGTGGCGGAAAGGCAAATAGCGGCGCGGTTTCGACAGGCTTGTTCGGCGCCCAGTCGCCGCGCTTGTTGCGCGTGCCGAATTTCAGGTCGTCCATTTCACTCTCCTCCGGGCGAAGCGGTTATCCTCCCCTCCGCACAAGTTCTTTTGAAAGAGAGCGTCGGCATGCTCGATCCGGCGTCACGCTCCGTCTCTCCTCCATGTTTCAAAACTAGCAGGAGAGCATCGCGGCGCCGAAACCATTCTTGATCAAATCAGATCAGACGGCTTCCTTGGTGATGGTGATGAAGCGAATGGGCGCGCGGTCCGGCTCGATATCGGTCAGACCGATGCGGCGCAGGACAAGATCGAGCGATCGCCTGGCCTGTGCTTCCGGCGCCTGGTCGAGCACCACATCCATGACGCCGTCCTGCAGAGCCTTGCGGGTATAGTCCGTCAATTCGTGGCCGACGAAAAAGATACCGCGCTCGTGGGCATGACGCCGCAGCACGTCGATCAATGCGGAATTGGCGCCTCCGGCGTTGTAGAGGCCGGCGAGATCCGGATAGTTTTTCAGAGCCGAGAGCAGGAGTTCGGCGCTGATATGCTCCTCATCGTGGCCGAAACCCAGCCATTGGAAGCTGGCGGGGCCTGGATGCTCGAGAAAATAATCGGAAAATCCACGAATACGGTCGCGATGCACCTGATAGATCGGATGGCAGATCGCAACGACAGGCCCTTGCCGGCGCGCCATACGGCTGATGAACAGCGCAGCCGTGCGCCCGGCCGCATAATTGTCGATGCCGACAAACTCTCCTGAGCGATCCGAGGCGCGGGTGACGACGTGAACGACCGGCAAGCCTCGAGCGATCACCTTTTCGACGGCTGCCCGGATCACTGGACTGCTGGGCACGGCAAGAATGAGACCGGCGCGTGGCAAATCCGTCGACAGGATGCGCCGGGCAATCTCCTCCGGCTTCATTTCTTCGGTGAAGCTGCGGTGGACGACGACCAGCGGATCCAGGGTTGCGGCAATCCGTTCGAACGCTTTGGAAAGCCGCTGGTAGAAGGTCGTCTCGGGACGGACCATCAATACTTCGATGCGCAGCAGGCCGCGATGCGTATCCGGAAGTATGCGCGGATAATCGAGCCTGCGCGCGGCGATGATCACCTTTTCGGCCAGTGCGGGACGAACGCCGCCGCGACCGTTCAAGACCCGCTCGACGGTTGCGGTTCCCACGCCTGCCAGGCGGGCGATATCCCGATAGTTTGGCTTGCTCACTGGCTATCCTCCATGGGCGAAGGCGCTGCGTCTTCAATTTTTCAAGCAATATCCATGAGTTAGAATCCAGGAGCAATCCAGATCGCCTTCCGCGGCGGCCAGAAGTTTTTTCCGGCGAACTAAGCGATTGAATTTTCTTGGATCTAAATATTAAGTTGGGCGGCGAACGCGTGAGTTCCGCGCCGCCGCCTCAGGCGGCGTCAAATCGGTTGTCCATTCAGAAGTATCCTGTCTCATGAGCCTCGAATCCGTCCGCGCCTTCTTCGCCGCCAATGCCCCCGACATCACCATCATCGAAACACCCGGCAGTTCCTCCACCGTTGCCCTTGCCGCCGAAGCGCATGGCGTGGAGCCTGCGCAGATCGCCAAGACGATCTGCCTCCGTGTCGGCGAGCGCACCATGCTGGTCGTCGCGAGCGGCACGGCACGTCTCGATAACAGGAAATTCAAGGACAGCTTCGGCGGCAAGGGGCGCATGCTGGATGCCGAGGAGGTGCTGGCGGTGACGAGCCACCCGGTCGGCGGGGTCTGCCCCTTTGGCCTGCCGGCCCCGCTGCCGATCTATTGCGACTTGTCGCTGAAACAGTTCGACGAGGTCGTTCCGGCTGCCGGCTCGACCAATTCCGCGGTGCGCATTCCGACCGAAAGGCTCGCGGAAATCACCGGGGCCGAATGGGTCGATGTCTGCCAGTAACGGCGCACAACTTCACAGGGCAGAAAGAATACCTATATTATCTGCGAACATGCCATTCAGCGCATGATAGGAGATGAAAGAATGCCCAGTGCTGTTTCGCGTTTTGCCAGGATCGCGGCAATCGCCGTTCTTGCGAGCGCTACCGTCTTTGCTTCGATCGGGGACGCCGATGCGCGCCGCGCCGGCGGCTTTGGCGGTTTCGGAAGCCGCGGCACGCGCACCTTCAGCGCGCCTCCGGTCACGCAGACTGCGCCTGCCCCGGCAACCCCCATCGAACGCTCGATGACGCCGCGCCCGCAGACAACGGCGCCCTATAACACTCAGCAGCCCGGCTATGCCCAGCAGCGTCCCGGCCTCTTCGGCGGTTTCGGCCGTTCGATGATCGGCGGCCTGATTGCCGGCGGCCTGCTCGGCATGCTGCTCGGCCACGGTTTCGGCGGCGGCTTCGGCTTCCTCGGCATGCTGCTGCAGATCGCGCTGATCTTCGGAGCGGTCATGCTCGCCATGCGCTTCTTCGCCAATCGGCGCCAGCCGTCCTACGGGACGGGTGCGCAAAGCTATGGCGGAGCGCAATCCTACAACATGTCGCCGGCCAGTGGCGGTTCGTCTTTCCACATTCCGGCAATCGGTTCGGGCTCCGGCAGCCAGCAGCGCAACGCACGCCCGAGCGACGAGATCGGCCTTGCCCAGGCCGACCTCGACCAGTTCGAGGAATTGCTGACCAAGGTTCAGACCGCCTACGGCGCGGAAGATTACGGCGCGCTGCGCCGCCTGACGACGCCGGAAGCCATGTCCTATCTTGCCGAAGAACTCGGCGAGAACGCCACCAACGGCGTGCGCAACCAGGTTTCCGACGTCAAGCTGCTGCAGGGTGATATTGCCGAAGCCTGGCGTGAGAACGGGCAGGAATACGCAACGCTTGCAATGCGCTATTCCTCGATCGACGCGATGGTCGAGCGCAGCAGCGGCCGCCTCGTCTCCGGCGACGACCGTCGCCCGAGCGAAAGCACGGAGATCTGGACTTTCGTGCGCAGGCCCGGCGCCGACTGGAAGCTTGCCGCCATCCAGGGCACCGGCCAGCGCGCCGCTTAATTGACCGAAACGGGTTTGGAGCGCATGCGGGACACCGTTTCGCGCTCCGCCCGCTTGCAGCGCATCGGCGGCAGGCCGCGGTCCATCAGATCCATATCCTCAAGCACCATGTCGCCCATTTTCTTGAAGGCGACATCGAGCGCGCCGGCGCGATGGGCTGAACGGATGAAACCCTTGAGGCTGCGCACCGGGTGGTCCGAAGGCAGCGGTTCCTGCGGGTAGACATCGCTTGCCGCGACGATATGGCCTGACGCGACGGCGGTCATCAGGGCATCGAAATCCACGACATCGGCGCGGCTCAGCAGGATGAAGGCCGCCCCCTTGCGCATGCTGGCGAACGCATCCGCGCCGAGGAAGCCTCTGTTCTCGCTGGTGACGGAGGCAACGACGAAGACGAAATCGCTCTGTCCCAGGACCTCGTTGAGGCTTGCGGCCTCCACACCGCTTTCCTCCAGGATCGAGCGCGGCATCCAGGGATCGAAAACCCTGATCCTGGCACGGAACCCCGACAGAACCCGCCGCAGCGCCTTGCCGAGATCACCGAAACCGATAATGCCGATCTCGGAACCCGCTATCAGCCGGGCACTTGCGTTGCCCTCGCCACCCCAGAGCTCGCGGCCCTCGCGGAAAGCCACATCGGCATCGACGATGCCGCGGGCAAGGCTGAGTGCGAAGCCCAGTCCGATCTCTGCCACCGGCTCGGCAAAAACCTGCCCGGTCGTCACCACATGAATGCCGCGCTGGAAGAGGATCTCGTAAGGCATGTTGTTGAGGAGGTTGCTCTCCACATTGAGGATCGCACGAAGTTGCCGCATGCGGTCGAGCATTTCCGCCGAAAGCGGCGGCTGACCGATGATATAGCGCGCCCTGCCGAGAACAGCGTCGCCGAGGCCGGCAATATTTTCAGGATCGGCCTCGACAATGTCGTATCTCGCATTGAGTTCGGCACGCGCCTTGTCGCTGAAGATCAGATCGAGCGTGCGCGGTTCCGGCGCGCTGATCGCCAGCGGTCTTTCGATATTCGTCATGAGCTCCTCCTCGAGACGCATCAGCTTTCGCCTCCGCAATACGATTGATAATCCGGTTGAACGGCGCTTGTGAAGACGCCATTCAACCGGCCATATGCCCATGATGCAAACGCTTGAAACTCCTGTATATTCCTACCGTTTTCGTTGATGGTGAAATTTCGCCGGACTGACCCGGTGGCGCGGTTTTTAACCGTGACCGACGGACCGGCGGCGGCGGCACCGGAAAAGCGGAGGGAATTCCACAATGAAAGCAGTCTTGAAGAGCGGCATGCCTGGGCTTGCCGCAGTCCTGACCGCCCCAGGCGGTCTTGCTGCCGGTGCCGGCGCCAGCATCCTGAGCGGCCCCATCTGAGACCCGCGCCCCTGCAACCGCAACGCCGACGGACCTGCCGGGCGTTTTTGTTTGCGAGATTTGACTTAAGTCAATTCCAGGCACGCGGCGTCGGTTTATGAAGAAACAGACTGCCGGAACACCTATCCAAATTGACGCAGGTCAAGCCGGGCAATTGCCGCGTCAGCGCGAAAGTCTGTATAGTGATTTCAGAAATTTCTGAAATCACAGACGTAACGGAAACGATAATGAACCTTCCGCCTCTCGTTCAGTCCTTCGTCCTGCATTTCGGCGAAATGGGGTCCCGCTGGGGCATCAACCGCACGGTCGGCCAGATCTACGCCCTTCTTTTCGTATCGCCCTCGCCGCTCTGCGCCGAGGAGATCGTCGATGCGCTTGGCATATCGCGCTCGAACGTTTCCATGAGCCTTCGCGAGCTGCAGGCCTGGAACCTGGTGCTTCTGCGGCACAAGCCGGATGACCGGCGCGACTTCTTCACGACGCCAGACGATGTCTGGCTGATCCTCAGAACGCTTGCCGAGGAGCGCAAGAAGCGCGAGGTCGATCCCACGCTTTCGATGCTGCGCGAAATCCTCATGCAGCGCCCGGCAAGCGAGGCCGAGCGTCACGCGCAGCAACGCATGAGCGAGATGCACACGCTCATCGAGCAGCTGACGCACTGGTATGAAGACGTAAAACAACTTGAAACAGAAAGGCTTGCGACGCTGCTCTCGCTGGGCGCGAAAGTGACCAAGCTGCTGGAGGCCAAGGACAGGGTCGTTTCGCTTGGCCGCCGCCGTCCCAATTCTGCGAACAAGAGTTAGCGCCATGGGCAGTGCTTTCTTCGACGCAAGAGACCGGCAAGAAGCGGAAGCGCCTGCTGACAGGGACGAGGCATGCAAGCCGGCCAGCACAAAAAGCCGCCTGCGCGGTGCTGCCATGCTGCAGGCGTTTGCGGCGGTCCTCTGGATTCCGCAGGCAGGTCTGCTCGCATGGTCCGTCGGGCGGCTGGCCGATGGCGCCGGCCCTGCCGATGTTCTCTGGCCGGCGATCTTCATTCTCCTGCTCGGCATCGTCAAAAGCTGTCTCGATGCGGCTGGCGGCCGCCTTGCCTTTCGTGCCGCGCGCGCCGCGCTCAGCCAGAAACGCGCAACCGCCCTCCGTCTGCTCGCCCGCCTTTCTCCTGTCGATGCCGGCCGGCCTGCATCCGGTGAAGCTGCCAGCGTGCTTGGCGAACAGGCCGAGCTGATCGTGCCCTATCTCTCCCGTTTCCAGCCGGCTCGAATGAAGGCGAGCCTCGTGCCGCTCGTCATCCTCGCCTGCATCTTTCCGATATCCTGGATCGCTGCGCTCGCGTTGCTGATCGCCGCGCCACTCATTCCGGTCTTCATGGCACTGATCGGCTGGCGTGCCCAGGCTGCGAGCGAAAGGCAGCTTGTCGCGACAGGCGGCCTCAACACCTTCCTGCTCGACCGGCTGCGCGGCCTTGCAACGATCCGTTCGCTCGATGCGGTCGACGCCACAGCACTTCGGTTGCGCGGCGAGGCGGAGTCGCTCCGCATGCGCACCATGGCGGTGCTCAAGATTGCCTTGCTGTCTTCCGCCGTGCTCGAGCTCTTTTCAGCCCTTGGCGTGGCGATGACCGCCGTCTATGTCGGCTTCAGCCTGCTTGGCGAAATCCGCTTTGGCGCCTGGTCGGGTGGGCTTGACCTTTCGCGGGGCCTGTTCGTCCTGCTGCTGGCACCAGCCTTTTTCGAACCGTTGCGTGAACTCTCCGCCGTCTGGCATGACCGCGCTTCGGGCGAGGCCGCACTGAAGGCGCTGGAAAGGCTTGCTGTCGACGGCATGACGCTTCCCGACCGCGAAACGGCCGGGGCCTCCACCGCAAACAAGCCCTTCGATATCCGCCTGGAAAACGTCTGCTTTCGCTACAGCCCGGATCATCAGCCCATCCTCTCCGGCTTCAATCTCGAAATTGCCGCCGGCGAACATGCCGCACTGCTTGGCGCCAGCGGTACCGGCAAATCGACCTTGCTGTCGCTGATCGCCGGCCTGGCGCCCTGCGATGAGGGCCGCATCCTGATCGGCGGCAGCGCGACAGGTCGCTGCAAGATGGCCTGGATCGGCCAGAAGCCGCATATTTTCGCGGGGACCGTCGCCGGCAATATTGCGCTGGGACGACCCGGCATCACGGCGGCGGAAATCTCGGGCGCACTCGATCTTGCAACGCTTGGCCGTGTCGCACGGGCCTACGGGCACCGGCCGCTTGGCGAGAGCGGCATCGGCCTCTCCGGCGGCGAGACTTTGCGCCTTGCGATCGCGCGAGCCGCCTGCGATCCCGATATCCGCATCATCCTCGCCGACGAGCCGACCGCGCATCTCGACGCCGATACGGCTGCCGAGATCACCGAGAGCCTGCTCGCCCTCGCGCAGGGCCGCACGCTGATCGTCGCCACCCACGACCCGCTGCTGGCCGCCCGCATGCACCATGCCATCCGCCTTGATGGCGAAAGCCTTCCGGAGGCTGCCGAATGACCACCTTCCTCAAGGATATCAAGCCGGTCCTGCGCCTGTTCCTGCAGACACATCGCAGGGAACTATTGCTTGGCGCAGCGCTATCGGCCGCAACCGTCACGGCCGGCATCGCCCTGCTCGGCCTGTCGGGCTGGTTCATCACCGCAACTGCCCTTGCAGGCCTTACGGCAACTGTCGCCGCGACCTTCGATGTCTTTGCGCCATCGGCCGGCATCCGTTTTCTTGCCATCCTGCGCACGGCTGCGCGTTATGGCGAAAGACTGACGACCCACAACGCGACGCTCGCCGTGCTTGCCGCCCTTCGCGAGCGCCTGTTCCGCGGCTGGGCCTCCCCTGGCGCGGCACGTACGCTTCTCAACCGGCCTGCCCGGCTGCTCTTCCGGCTGACCGCGGACATCGACGCGCTGGACTCGCTTTACCTTCGCATTCTCGTGCCGGCAGCCGTGGCGATCGGCTCGGCACTTGTCGCCAGCGTGACGCTCGGCCTCATGCATCCGCTGTTTGGCCTGTTCTTCGGGTTCTGCCTTGTTCTGGCGGGGCTCGGCCTGCCGCTCGCTGCCGGCCGGCTGGCTTTGAAGCCGGCGCGACGCCGCGCTTACGGGATCGAAACCATCCGGTCGCGGACCATCGATCTCGTCGCCGGACAGACCGATCTTCTCATGGCAGATCGGCTTGCCGCACAACAGCAGGCAATCGTTGCCGCCGATGCCTATACGGCAAACGCCGACGACCGGCTGAACCGCATCGAGACCGGCGTGACCTTCGGCTTCGGCCTTCTCTCCGCTGCGCTTCTGGCTGCGGCGCTGCTGAGCGTTGCCGTGCTGATGCAGGCAGGCGCGATCACCGCGCCCGTTGCCGCGCTCGGCGTGCTCGTCGCTTTCGCCGCCACCGAACCCTTTGCCGCCTTGCGCCGCGGCGCGATGGAATTCGGCAGGACGATCCTGGCGGCCAAACGCATCGCACCACGACTTTCCGCCACTGAAGCCGATTTCGCACCAGGGGCTCCGGCGCATGAACTGACCTTCGCGCTCCGGAACATCACCGTTGCGCATGACCGGGCGGCAAGGCCGGCATTGCTGGACGTGACGCTCGAACTGCGCCGTGGCGAGCATATTGCCGTGGTCGGTTCGAGCGGCGCCGGCAAATCGACGCTGCTTTCGCTGCTTGCCGGTGAATTGCCGCCGGCAGCCGGTATCGCGGCGGCACTCGATGCGACCTTGCTCACCCAGCGGACCGAGCTCTTCCAGGACACGTTGCGGGGTAACCTGCTGCTTGCCGCCCCCGATGCGGACGACGATCAACTGCGCGATGCGCTTGCCGCCGCCGGTCTGCTCGCCGATGTCGATGCACTGCCATCAGGCCTCGACACGACGCTCGGCGAAGGCGGCATGGGGCTTTCCGGCGGTCAGTCGCGCCGGCTGGCGCTCGCGCGTCTTTTCCTGCGCGACACCCCGCTCTGGCTGCTGGACGAGCCGACCGAAGGCCTGGATGGCCGCACCGCCCGCGACGTGTTGCATCGCCTCGCGCTGAAAGCAGAAGGCCGGACGCTGGTGATCGCCACGCATATCCGCCGCGAGGCAGCACTCGCAGACCGCATCGCCGTCCTCGACGGCGGCCGCATCACAGAATTTTCGCGCCGTGGAGAGGCGGCGTTCGAAAAGGCGCTCAACCGGCTTCGGCCGGATTGAGCGAACAGGCCTGACCCGCGTGACCAACCGGCCATGCGGAAACTCTTGATACCGCGTGGGACCGTGGGAGAAAGACAATGGAACTAGACATCGTTGCGCTATCGCGCTTCCAATTTGCGCTGACCGCGCTCTATCACTTCCTGTTCGTGCCCTTGACGCTCGGCCTTTCCGTGCTGCTTGCCATCATGGAGACGACCTATGTCATGACCGGCCGCCAGATCTGGCGGCAGATGACGAAATTCTGGGGCACGCTGTTCGGCATCAATTTCGTGCTCGGCGTCGCAACCGGCATCGTCATGGAATTCCAGTTCGGCATGAACTGGAGCTATTACAGCTATTATGTCGGCGACATTTTCGGCGCGCCGCTGGCGATCGAGGGCCTGATGGCCTTCTTCCTCGAAGCGACCTTCGTCGGCCTTTTCTTCTTCGGCTGGGACAAGCTGTCGAAAGTCGGCCATCTCGTCGCCACCTGGGCGGTGGCGCTCGGTTCGAATTTTTCCGCGCTCTGGATTCTCATCGCCAATGGCTGGATGCAGAACCCGGTCGGTTCCGCGCTGAACCCGCAGACCATGCGCATGGAAATCGTCAGTTTCTTCGACGTGGTCTTCAACCCCGTCGCCCAGGCGAAATTCGTCCACACGGTCTCGGCCGGCTACGTCTGTGCCTCGATCTTCGTGCTCGGCGTTTCGGCCTGGTACATGCTCAAGGGCCGGCATATTGAGCTTGCCAAGCGCTCGATGACGGTTGCCGCCTCCTTCGGCCTCGCCTCGGCGCTGTCGGTCGTCGTGCTCGGTGACGAAAGCGGTTATCTCGCAACCGAAAACCAGAAGATGAAGCTCGCCGCGATCGAAGCCATGTGGAAGACGGAGCCGGCGCCGGCCGCCTTCACCGCCTTCGGCTTCCCGGACCAGCAAGCGCGCGAAACGCATTTCGCCGTGCATATCCCCTGGGTCATGGGCCTTATCGGCACCCGCTCGCTGACGACGGAAATCCCGGGCATCGACAAGCTGGAACAGCAGGCCGAAACCCGTATCCGCGACGGTATCAAGGCCTATGACGCGCTGATGCAGATCCGCGCCGCACCCGTCCAGGACCAGGTCGCCCAGGAAGTGCGCTCGTCCTTCGAGGATCTCGGCCATGACCTCGGTTATGCCCTGCTCCTGAAGCGCTATGTCGACGACCCGCGTCAGGCAACCGACGAACAGATCGCAAAGGCCGCGCGCGACACCGTCCCGCATGTGCCGACACTCTTCTGGTCGTTCCGCATCATGGTCGGCCTCGGCATGTTCTTCATCGTGCTGACGGCAACCTTCTTCTGGCTGTCGGCCCGCCGGCATCTGGACAAATATCCGCTCTTGCTGCGTATCGCGGTCTTCGCCATCCCGCTGCCCTGGATCGCCATCGAGGCCGGCTGGGTCGTCGCCGAAATCGGCCGTCAGCCCTGGGTGATCGAAGGCGTGCTGCCGACGGCGGTCGCCGTCTCCAATCACGGCGCCTGGGCAGTGCTGCTCACCATCATCGGCTTTGCCGCACTCTATACGACGCTGATCGTCATCGAGATGAGCCTGATGCTCAAGGCGATCCGCCAGGGGCCGGAACCGGACCACGAGCCGGAAGCCAAGCTGATCTCCGAAACCCTCGTTCCAGCCGCGGAGTGACCTGTCATGATCCTTTACCAACTCATCGGCTATGAAACCCTGCGCATCATCTGGTGGGTGCTGCTTGGCGTGCTCCTGATCGCATTCGCAGCGACCGACGGTTTCGACCTCGGCGTCGGCACGCTGCTGCCTTTCGTCGCCAAAACCGATACGGAGCGCCGGGTTGCGATCAACACGATAGGCGCGACCTGGGAAGGCAACCAGGTCTGGCTCATCCTCGGCGGGGGCGCCATTTTCGCCGCCTGGCCGCCGCTCTATGCGGTCTCCTTCTCGGGCTTTTATCTGGCGATGTTTGCGATCCTCTTTGCGCTCATCCTGCGCCCGGTCGGATTCAAGTACCGCTCCAAGCGGGACAGCGCACGCTGGCGCAACGGCTGGGACTGGGCGCTTTTCGTCGGCGGCTTCGTGCCGTCGCTGATCTTCGGCGTTGCCGTCGGCAACGTGCTGCAGGGCGTTCCCTTCCGCTTCGCCGATGACATGCGCATCTTCTATGAAGGCTCGTTCTTTGCGCTCCTGAACCCATACGCCCTTCTCTGCGGCGTCCTGTCCGTCGCCATGCTCATCATGCATGGCAGCGCCTGGCTAGTGCTGAAGGCGACCGGGCCGGTTGCCGATCGCGCCCGCCGCTTCGGCAGTGTCGCAGCGCTTGTCGTCATCCTGCTCTTCGCGCTCGGCGGCCTCTGGCTCTGGGCCGGCGTCAGCGGTTATCGCATCACCAGCGATATCAGCCCGATCGGCCCGTCGAACCCGCTTCTGAAGACGGTGTCGCTGGAAGGCGGGGCATGGCTTGACAATTACGGCACCCATCCCTGGACGATCGCCGCTCCCGTCCTCGGCTTCCTGGGTGCGGCGGCTGCCTTCATCGCCATGCGGGCGCGGCGCGAGGTCGTGACGCTGCTCTTCAGCCAGCTCTCGATCCTGGGCATCATCTCGACTGTCGGCCTGTCGATGTTCCCGTTCATCCTGCCCTCCTCGCTCGATCCGAAATCGAGCCTGACGGTCTGGGATGCGTCGTCGAGCCACCAGACGCTCTTCATCATGCTGGTGGTCACGGTCATCTTCCTGCCGATCATCTTTGCCTACACGGCCTGGGTCTACAAGGTTCTGTGGGGCAAGGTCGATGAGAAGAACGTCACCGACAAGAACAGCCACGCCTACTGAGGAGACGAAACGATGTGGTATTTCGCATGGGTACTCGGCCTGCCGCTGGCAGCCGCCTTCGCCGTCCTCAACGCCATGTGGTATGAGTTGATGGATGACGAAGCCAGGAAGAAGGCTTCGGGCGAACGCCGATAGAAGCAGAAGGGGCGCGGTTCGCGCCGCGCCCTCTTCCTTTCAGTCCGGCGCTGTGAAGCCGTCAGCCAAGCCGGTTTTGAGACCGCTCTGCGAGTTCAACGATGATACCATCGGGGTCGCGCACGAAGCTGATCCTGTTCAGCATCTCGGAATGGACGGCAAAGCGCGGCCGTTCCTTGATTTCGACGCCTGCCGCTTCCAGCCGGGCGAAGGTTTCTTCGACATTCTCGAAATGGAAGGTGATGTGCTTGACGCCGGCCGTTCCCTCCGCAAGATCGACGGCCCTTGAAGCACCGCCGGGCGGCGCGAAAACTTCCAGCATGCCGCCGCCCGCGTCGAGGAAGGCGACCTGCATGCCGTCCGGCATCTGCTTGCGCAAATGCAGCTTCAGCCCCAGCAAGTCGCAATAGAAGGCGATGGCACGGTCCATATTGCTGACCGTCATACCGATATGCTCGAACGATTTCAGCATCGTCTTTCCACTCAACCGCCCGCGGCAGGGCCGGCACCGAGCCTGGCGGCCTTCGTCTGTGCCTCGAGCGAGAGGCGGCAGACCTCATAGACATGGTTCTGCGTCATTGCGGTTTCGGAGCGGTCGCGCAC